>NZ_KB900715.1:0-192989 GCF_000379185.1 Capnocytophaga cynodegmi DSM 19736 | reverse complement strand
GACAATTTTTCCGTGAAGTTTTACTTTTTTTCCAACAACATAGTCAGATGCAGTTGCTTTTGAGTCCTCTAATTCAGTAATTGTTCCAGAATTTCCACCACTACCAACAACGAAGATATCTTCCTGAGGATTATTTATCATAAATTGATATGTGGAACCATATTTTGTTAAAACTCCCGTAACTTCCAAAAGACCTGATGCAACAGGTTCGTTGATAAATTTTGCATACTTGCTGGTTCTGAAAGTAATGGTTTTTCCGTTGGAATCAATCAGGTTATAATTAGTTCCGTTTTGTGGGTCATTTTTAGCAATGTGATACGTTTTTCCAGAAGCACTACTTTCAAAAGAAACATTCTTCAGCGTAATTAATTGGTTTACATTTTCATTTGTTTTTAGAACATCAATCGAAGCATCTGCCTTTGTAAGTTCAGCTCTTTTTTTCAGAGGTTCTTGCATATTATAGACGTGTTTTTTGTAGATAGCTTCAGCCATTTGCCCTACGCTTTTTCTACCACTTCCGCTTGTGTAGATATCATATCCTATCTCCAGTCCTCCGTTGTTAATTTGAGTAGTAAGTCCTTTCAAACGAATTTGAACTTTAGCTCCGACAGGAAATTCTGTGTACAATCCACTTTTGTTGATGGACACAGAAACTCCAGCCGTTTTATCCGCATTTTGGATATAGATTTTCTTATAGAAATTTCCACCTTCATCACTTGAAACAACATATCCTTCGATGGCATCGTTGCTCGTATAAGGAGTAACATCTGTAGTTGCAGAAGCTGTTGCTTGAGCGAACGTTACTATTTTTCCGTCAAAAGCAGGGATATTCTTTTTTAAGTCTTCTAAGTTAGGAAGTTCATAATCAGTGTCTTTTACGCACGAAATAAATCCGATAGCTGAAAGTAAAAGTACACCATACATTAAAGTTAGATTTTTCAGTTTCATAATCTCAATTGATTAAATTTACTCAATAATTCAAAAATATTTTATAGTTATTACATACTTACTGCCAAATTGACCATATATGTTCGTCCGTAACCTACAAAGTAACGAGGACCAAATGAAGGTACACCATTGGCATTATCCCGAACCATATCACCATAGTTGGCAGTACGAGATTGTTCAAAGCCACCTGAAACAAATTCTCTTCCAAGAACATTGTTTATACTAGCAATCAAGTTGATATAAGTTTTCTTCACTCGCCACGATTTTCCACCTACAAGGTTTAACAAGAATACGTCGTCCAAACGCTCTTGTTTTAATAATTTGCGAGCAAGTGTTTCATCAATATTAGTGAAGTAATTTTTCGTATCAGGGTCGATGAAAAAGTTTCTAGTACGATTTATTGCAGAAATGGAGATGTAGTTTCGAGCTAACAAATTAGCTGTTGCTCCTATCCACCAATATTTTGGATTGCGATATTCCAACCCTAAAGAGTACGCTTGTTGTGGGCCACTTGGTACGCGGTAGTTTTTCAAATGCACTTGGTCGATTTCAATTACTCCAATTTCTCCCGAAGAAACATACATTTTCGGATTGTTTATGTAAGTGTGCTGTCCGATGGCTGCAACTGCGGTTAATTTTAATGTAGGAATGATTTGAGCTTCTGCTCCAAATTCTAAACCAAAATGTTGTTTTTTGATGTTATCAACTGTTTGAGAAACAAAATCACTTGATATTTCATCAGTTAGTGTGGTTTCGGTAAAAAAGAAATTCGTTTCAGAAGTGTTTTCAATATGAGTGAAATAACCTGTTAGCCGTGATTTAAAGTAGGGCATTCTCAGTATGTAACTTCCATCAGCAGTATAAGCAGTTTCATTTTTTAAATTTGGAAGCAATCTGTTGGAATTTCGTATGTTAGCAAATGTATTACGTACTGATTGTGGTGTGTTAAAGAATCCTGTGTTCAGTTGAAATACGTGACGACCTGTAACAGCATAGGTAAGACCAGCTTTGGTACTCACCCCATTGAAAGTTTGTTTGGCACTTTTTCCGTATGAATCAGAAAAGAGAAGGTAGTTGAATTTTCCATCTCGTTGATAATCTGTGTAATGATAACGACCAGCAACAAATAATTCCAGTTTCTTGAAGTTAAATTCCAGTTGTGTGAAGAATTCGCCTACATTGCTTTTTAACCCATAAAAATAATTCCATTTGTCGCCTACTTTCTTCTGTAAATCAATGTCATTTGCATTATAAGGTTTGTTGGCAAAATAGTCATAATTCATAAAATGTGAACCTCCCAATAAATCATTAATTTCAGCATAGTTTTCAGAAGAAATGTTTCTGTAAACGATACCTGAGGTTAGTTTTATTTTCTCGTGAATTAGTGTTGAAAAATTAATATTTCCAGTAAAAGTACGTTCGTCATTCACATCATTGCTTATAATGAAAGCACTTCTTCCATTAGTTGTATTATTATTTGCATAATAGAGTGAACTCCAGTCCAGTTGTGAATTGTTTAAGAAATAGTCTTTTTGTAAGTTTGCTAAATCCCAGTTTGCTCCCGACTCTTGATTGATATAATAACTTGGTAAATTTTTATAATAATTTGGTTCAGGATTTTGGGCATTTGCATAGCTAATTCGTGTATTTCCAATCTCTCCAAATTGATAACCCAAGTCAATATTCAGACGGGTATTTTCTTTGTTATAGTTATAGGATAGAATAAAAATAGGTTCGGAGACAATTCTGTTTCTTGAGTTTCGGATATCACCACCCTGTTTTCCCCAATAAGGATTGTATCTATATCCTTTCAAATCAATTACTTCTTGTGTTAGTGGAGAAGTTTTTCCTCTGCGAATGGGCGAAAACATAGCAATAGCATTTAAGCTATGATGATTGTTAAGTTGATATTCTAAGGCTCCGAAGAAAGAATACGCGTTATAAAGCGTTCCATCAACCCAACTTCCGTTAGCTGCCCAACGACGTGATGCAGATAAGCTATAAGCCAATTTGTTAGACAGAATTCCAGAGTTGTAAGTAGCCATTATTCTTCCTGTATAACTTCGGTTTCCTGCTGAGGTGGAAAAACGAAGACCTGTTCGGTTGAGTGACGGACGAATATTGATATAGTTTGAACCTGACATTCCTCCAAAGGTATAATCCGATTTGTTAATTCCTTGGCTAAGTTCCTGATTTCTGGTAACATCATTCAGTCCGCCCCAATTAGCCCATTGAGCTCTTCCATTTTCAATTCGGTTCATTGGAATGCCGTTGATGAGTAACGTAACATCTTTAGAATCATACCCTCGAGGTTTGAAGAAGACAGAACTGAAATCGTAAGCAGCACGTCTGGTAAAAATGTCTTGAGAACTATGTAACAACCCAGAAATCATATCAGCTCCACTTTCATCATCTTCCAGTTCACTTTCGGAGATAACAACAAGTTGTTCAGCTTCTTGCGTTAAATCGGGCTCTAAATAAATTTCTGAAAGAGATATTTTAGGACCAAAAGCATCTACAGGCATTCGCACTTCGTTGTATCCATTGAGTGAAAAATGGAAAGTGTAATTACCTTCCGCAAGTTGTATGGAAAAATGTCCGTTGTTATCTGTATAAATTTCGTTTGAAGTTTCTTCTACGATAATTTTGACATTTTGTAGAGCCGTTTTTGTTCGAAAATCAATAAGTGTTCCCTCAACAATAGATTGTGAGAATATAGGAACAGACAAAAACATCATTAAACAAAAATAGAGTATTCGATACATATTAAATAGATTTTTAAGTATTTAATCATTTTAATTAGGAGTACGCGACCCCACAAAGTTAAACCAAAAGGCTCCTAAATCCAAAATATTTAACACTGTTTTTAGTTTGTAGAAAAAACTTTAGAAAAGGATTGCAAAGGTACACAAAAATACGATTGACTCTAATGTAAATTTAAGAAATTTATCTATATGGTATTCTGGATAAAATTCTGATGATTTTATAAGAAATTTCAAGATGATTTGAAAAATGTAGTGACAAATAACTTGTTGTTTAGTTCGAAGTTATAAAATTAATTTGATTTTTTTGAAAAAAGTGTTGTTAATTAAATAAATATCACTACCTTTGCCCCTTGAAAAATTTAAGAAGATAAAAAATATACATTGCAATGAAAAAAGGAATACATCCAGAGTCTTACAGATTGGTAGCTTTCAAAGATATGTCAAATGAGGATATCTTTATTACAAAGTCTACTGTTGATACAAAAGAAACTATTGTGGTTGAAGGTGTTGAGTATCCATTGGTAAAATTGGAGATTTCAAGAACTTCACATCCTTACTACACAGGTAAGTCAAAACTTATTGATACGGCAGGGCGTATTGACAAGTTCAAAAACAAATATGCAAAATTCAAAAAATAAGAAGAATTTAGAATACAAAAAAACCTCCCTTTTGGGGAGGTTTTCTTTTATACAGATACGTTGTATTCTCTCAAAGCATCATTTAGTGATGTTTTTTTATCGGTAGATTCTTTTCTTTTGCCTATAATTAACGCACAAGGCACCTGAAAATCACCTGCAGGGAATTTTTTTGTGTAACTTCCTGGGATAACTACCGAGCGTTCAGGTACGTAACCTTTTAACTCAACTGGAGTTTCTCCTGTAACATCAATGATTTTAGTTGATGCGGTAAGTACTACATTGGCTCCCAGAACAGCTTCTTTTTCAACACGGATCCCCTCCACAATGATACATCGGGAACCTATGAATGCTCCATCTTCAACAATTACTGGTGATGCTTGTAATGGTTCAAGAACTCCTCCTATGCCAACGCCACCACTGAGATGTACGTTTTTTCCTATTTGAGCACAACTTCCAACCGTAGCCCAAGTGTCTACCATTGTTCCTTCATCAACGTACGAACCGATATTTACATAACTTGGCATCAGAATAACTCCCTTTGAAATGAAAGCTCCGTGACGAGCAACTGCATTGGGTACCACCCGAATTCCTTTTGATTCGTAGTCTTTCTTCAACGGAATTTTATCGTGATACTCAAAGATTCCTGCTTCGAGTGTTTCCATTTTCTGAATGGGAAAATAAAGCACAACTGCTTTTTTCACCCATTCGTTTACTTGCCAACCCTTTTCGGTAGGTTCAGCAACACGTAATTTTCCACTATCTAGTAAGTTAATAACTTCTCTAATGGCTATTTGTGTGCTATCTTCTTGTAAAAGTTCACGATTTTCCCAAGCGTTTTCTATTTTTTTGCGTAATTCTGTCATAAATAATTAATGATTGATATTCAAAATGATTCATTTTAGTATTTCAAAATACTAAAAACGTCGTGATTCTCCAGTTTTTTTATACCATTAAGAAAGGTTAATTCTATCAAGAAGTTTAGCTGAATAATATTTCCTCCGAGAGCTTCAACCAATTTTACAGCAGCTTCGGCTGTGCCTCCAGTTGCTAAAACATCATCGTGGATTAATACATTTTCTCCTTTTTTGATGGAATCGGAATGTATCTCAAGTTTATCTTGTCCATATTCTAAATCATAGGTTTGGGCAAGTGTCGTAAACGGAAGTTTTCCTGGTTTTCGAACGGGTACAAATCCAGCGTTAAGCCGTTGTGCTAATAATGTTCCGAAAAAGAAACCTCGACTTTCCATTCCTACAACTTTGTCGATTTTTACATCTTTGAGTTGCTTTAGAAATAAGTTCAAAGCCTTATTCATAGCATCTGGTTCTGAAAGAATTGGTGTAATATCTTTAAATACCACACCCTCTTTTGGGAAATCTTGTATGTCTCTAATCTTATTTTTTAAATAATCTATTTCGTTCATTTAATGTTGTGATTTGAAGCCTAAAATTGACTTTTTTAAAAAATTTCTCTTCCTGAAAAGTGAAAATTACTTTCTAATTCTGCATTTTCGTCACTATCTGAGCCGTGGACTGCATTTTCAGTAACAGATTTTGCATATTTTTTGCGAATAGTTCCTTCTGCGGCATCAGCGGGATTAGTAGCTCCGATTAATTTTCTGAAGTCTTGCACGGCATTTTCTTTTTCAAGAACCGCAGCTACGATAGGTCCTCTTGTCATAAAAGTAACTAAAGTGTCAAAAAACGGACGTTCTTTATGAATTGCGTAAAAAGCTTCAGCGTCACGTTTTGTTAGTTGAGTGAATTTCATTGCTTTAATTTTAAATCCAGCCTCAACGATTTGGTTTAAAATTGCCCCTATATGTCCGTTTTCAACAGCGTCGGGCTTAATCATTGTAAGTGTTCTGTTTGTTGCCATAAGATAAACGTTATAAAATTCGTGATTATTTTTTTTATGCCAAAATGTTATATATCAACTCTTATTGTAGATTTTCTTTTTTGAAAAGGAAACATTTGACCTACAAATATACACTTTTTTTGTAAAAAAACTTGTTAAGTAGATAAAAGTATGTATATTTGCACCGGCAAGTCCTACACGACCAGCTCCTGCAGAATCCTCCAGGGTGGGAACACAGCAAAGGTATGTGGTTGTAGCGGTGCGATGTAGGTAGCTTGCCTTTTTTTTATTGGGCTTTATAGCCCTCTTTCTTTTTGTATCTGCTCATATGCTTTTTGCACTTGTTTGAACTTTTCTTCAGCTCCTTTCTTTATAGCTTCATCTTGTGTAATTACTCTATCAGGGTGGTATTTTTTTGCCATTTCACGATATGCTTTTTTTACTTCAGCATCTGTTGCGTTTTTATTGATTTCCAAAATGGTATAAGCGTCACGAATACTTTCGGTTTGGCTATGAACGAACATTGCTTTAATACTTTCAAAATCGTTTGACGAAATTCCGAAGTAACCTGATATTTCTTGTATTTGCTTAACTTCTGAATCACTAACAATTCCGTCTGCTTTTGCAATCCCAAATAAAAAATGGATAATTTGCAAACGAGTTTCGTAAGGTGTCCTGATTTTCAAATATGTACTCACTCGGTATGCTGAAATCTCTCGCCCTTTAACAAGTTCGTTAAATGTACGAAAAACTGCGTTTGCTCTTTCTTTTCCGTACATTTCCACAAATCGCATACGCACAAAGTCTAGTTCCGATTGGCTTACTTGCCTATTTGCTTTTATTACCAAAGAGCATAAGGATAACAAATTTACCTCAAAATCAGCAGGGCTTACAGTTTGTTGCTGATTGTTTTGAAAAATATTTCCAAAGCTTCCCCCTGTTTTTATTGTTGTATTCTTAAACAAATATCCTATGATAAAACCTAAAATTGCTCCTGGTAATTTAAAAAAAATAAATCCCAATACAGCTAAAATCCATTGCATACTTCTATTATTTTTTGGCAAATATAATATTTTTACATTATCTTAAGAGTTGAAATGAAGAATTTCTGTTTGAAATTATAAGTTGGTGATTTGATAGTCGTTTTTTAAGAGATTAACTTTCTGATTTTGCAATATTCACCAGGAGAGACGCCTCGTATTTGCTTAAAAATTCGAGAAAAATGGTAACGATCGGCAAAGCCCAATTGATGTGCAACTTCTTCAATAGAAAGTTCGCTATGGTCAAAAAGTCCACAAGCATTGTTGATTTTTCTTTCTTTTATAAAAAGCTGTAATGGGGTTTCCATTACGTTATGGAAAAGTCTTGAAAACGAGTTGGTTGCCATATGAACCAATGACGCTAACTCATCATTCGTGTAATTCTGGGAAATATTTCTGTCAATATATCGAATAACGGTAAGTACACGTTTATCCATTCTTGCAGAATCCCATAAGGTGCTGTTTAGTTGTGATATAAACTCAAAAATGAGTGATTGTAAATACATTGTGGTGGAAAAATCAAAAACGTTTCCTTTTTTTAGGTATTGAGTAAGATTTTCGAGTTTCTGTTTCTGAAAAGGACTTAAATCAATCGTGTAAATACCTTCTTTTACATAGTCGAACGGAATCCCAAGATTGAAGTGGATATACAAATGTAATAGTGAATTTTTACCTATAATTTGTTCATCTTCGTCTTCATCTACTCGTTTGCCTCTTACTTCATCGTTTTGTGAATTATCATTTTTTGATGAAAGAAAGCACGAAAAATAGGGTGTGTTGGGCGGAATGATGTACAAAGTGTCTGGTGACATCGCATATTCTTTTTGGTTGTAGCCAATAATTCCGCCATAGTTTTTGTTCCAATAAATTCTCCAATAAGGGAAAGCCATATCTGTTGTATCCCATTTTTGCAACTGCCAATATCTACAGCACCATAACTTCAGTCTGACAGAAGTGAAGATTTGTTCTACTTTGGAAGGGTCGCCCTTTTGTGCTAAACTTTCTTTCCTCATCTTAAAAATGTTTAAAACAGATACAAAAATACAAAAATTATTCATTTTTCAATCTGTTAGTTTTGAATAATTTTGTCTCGTAATTCAAAATACTATATTTAATGGAGACACATCAACTACCTAGTTCAGTACAAAAAGAAATACTTAAAGTAAGTGAAGTAGCAAAATATTTGTGGGAGCGTGAGTGGGCTGAGCGTAATGCTGGTAACATCTCAATAAATTTGACAGAGCATTTCTCTCCATCTGACTTTGATTACCTTACAAGCTATGTTGCTTCCCGACAACTTCCTTTAGAAGCCGCGAATCAAACATACTTCATTACTGGTACAGGCTGCTATTTACGTTCACTTATCAATAACATAGAAGAAGCTTCTTGTATTATTCATATTAATAATTCTGCTTCAGGGTATGCAATTGTTTGGGGAGGGAAGAGTAAACCTTTTGCTCCAACAAGCGAATTGATTTCACATATCAAAATACATTGCTTTAATCAAAAGTATAAACCTACATACAAAGCTGTTCTCCATACACATACCATTGAGTTGATTGTATTAAGTCATCACGATATCTTCTATGATGAGGCTAAATTTAATCATTCTCTTTGGAAACTTTGTCCTGAAATTCGTGTCTTTGTGCCTAATGGTGTTCACTGCTGTCCGTATGCTTTATCAGGAACTGAGGCTTTGGCAGATATTACTATAGAAGGCCTTAAAAATCACGACGTTATTTTGTGGGAAAAGCACGGAGCTTTAGCTACTGGTGAAGATGTTGTTAAAGCATTCGATTTTTTAGATGTAGCTAACAAAGGAGCCAAAATGTTACTTATGGCGTGGGCTGCAGGGTTTGAACCACAAGGAATGAGCGACGAGCAACTTAATGAATTGGAAAGAAACTTTTTAGGTAAATAATTATTCCTACTAGGTTTGTTATAAATTAGATATAGAAAAGATATAAAACTAACTTTTTCATTACCAAACCATAACCATCATTATCAACCAAATTTAAAATTATTACCTATGAATCCGTTGGCTATCATTTTTGATTGTGGAGCTACCAATGTTCGGGTAGTGGCTATTGATGCACAGGGTAAGATAGAAGCCCAACAGTCCTACCCGAATCAGACGGATATAGATCCTAATTTCCCAGAAGGACGCATTTGGAACCTTGATGTAATTTGGAACAAACTTGTAAGAGCTTGTAAAGCAGTAACAAGCCAGATAGACCCTCAACGCATTGTTGGTGTAACTACTACAACATTTGGTGTAGATGGCACTTTTGTTGATGCACAAGGTAACTTGTTGTATCCTATCATTTCGTGGCAATGTTCAAGAACTGTTCCCGTTTTAGAAAATATAGATAAATATTTGTCTAAGAGTGAATTATATTCTGAGTCAGGGGTTTATCCTTATAACTTCAATACAATAAACAAGCTAATTTGGTTCAAAGAAAATCATCCTGAAATTATCAATAAGGCTGAAACCTTTCTATTTATGCCTTCTCTTCTGAATATGAAATTAACAGGATTGAAGTGCAATGACAACACAATGATTGGAACTTCAATGTTAGCCAATCAAAGTAGCCAAAATTTATCTAAAAAAATATTCGAAAAACTACAATTATCACCAGATATTTTTGGAAGAATAGGTAACTCAGGAGATGTTGCTGGAAAAGTAACTGCTTCTGCTTCACAACAAACAGGTCTTCCCGAAGGTGTACCTGTTTATCTCGCTGGTCACGATACTCAATTTGCCATCATTGGTTCAGGAGCGGACGTCAATCAGCCTGTGCTAAGTTCAGGAACTTGGGAAATTTTGATGACCCGAAGTGAAAAAACTACAACCTCTTCTCAAGAAATGGATTTAGGAATTACAACTGAATTTGATGCCGAAAAAGGAAAATACAACATTGGTGTAAACTATGTTGCTTCAGGAATTCTTGAGTGGATAAAAAACAATTTCTACGGAAATTTGTCTGGTTCAGAATGTTACGAAACAATGATTCGTGAAGCGGAGCAAATCCTGCAAGGAGCTGAAGGTGTGCGTCTGAATCCTAATTTTTATGCTACACAAGGTGTTTCGGGAGGAAGTATCGAAGGGCTTACACTTAACACAACCAGAGGTCATATTTATCGTGCAGGATTAGAAGCATTGGCTAACAGGCTCAAAGAAGCCCTTGTTTCAATTGAGAAAGCAGGTAAATTTAAAGCTGAATCTATCATTTGTGTAGGAGGAGGTTCCAAAAATGCATTGTGGAACCAAATTCGTGCTGATGTTTGTGGCATTCCTATAAAAGTTATCGAACAGAAAGAAACAACTGTACTTGGTGCTTCGTTCTATGTTTTTACATCCGCAGGTGTTTTTAGCTCAATAAAAGAAGCTCAGAAAATTGTAAAACAAAGCAGTATTTTCTATCCCAAAACAAAAACTACATCAATTAAAAGTTAAGAATATGAAGGAAAGATTAATAGGGCGTTTGCCTAAAATAGGTATCCGACCCGTAATTGATGGGCGTGAACGAGGCGTTCGTGAGTCGCTCGAAGTACAAACAATGAAAATGGCACAAGCTGCTGCCAAACTTATTGAAGAGAATTTACGTTTCCCGAACGGACAAAAAGTGGAATGTGTTATTGCTGATACAACTATTGGTGGTGTTGCCGAAGCTGCAATGTGTGCCGATAAATTTCAACGTGAGGGAGTTGGCGTATCGCTAACTGTAACGCCTTGTTGGTGTTACGGAACGGAGGTTATGGATACTGACCCGCTTATCCCGAAAGCTGTTTGGGGTTTCAATGGAACGGAACGTCCTGGAGCTGTGTATCTTGCTGCGGCTTTGGCAGGTTACTCACAAAAAGGATTACCAGCTTTTGGTATTTATGGTCACGAAGTACAAGATGCTAACGATACTTCTATTCCAAAAGATGTACAGGAGAAAATTCTTCGTTTTGCTAAAGCTGGGATAGCGGTGGCTTATATGAAAGGAAAATCCTATCTATCACTTGGTTATTCTTCAATGGGAATTGCAGGTTCAATGGTAGATATTCATTTTCTGCAAGATTACTTTGGTATACGTACTGAGTTTGTTGATATGATAGAAATTCTACGCAGGATAGATGAAGGTATTTTCGACCAAGAGGAATATAAAAAAGCAATGGAATGGACGAAAAAACATTGCAAAGAAGGTATCGACATCAATAAACCTCATAATAAAATAGACGATAAACGTAAAGAATACGAATGGGAAATGGTTGTAAAAATGACTATTATCATTCGAGATATGATGGTAGGAAATCCTAAACTTAAAGAAATGGGCTTTGGAGAAGAGTCACACGGACGAAATGCCATCGTTTCAGGTTTCCAAGGACAACGTCAATGGACGGACTATTTACCAAATGGTGATTTTGCTGAAGCTATTTTGAATTCTTCTTTTGATTGGAACGGTATCCGTCAGGCTTTTGTAGTGGCTACAGAGAACGACTGCCTCAACGGAATTTCAATGCTTTTTGGACATTTACTAACAGGAACAGCCCAAATATTCTCAGATGTTCGTACTTATTGGAGTCCTGAGTCGGTAGAGCGTGTTACAGGTAAAAAACTGACTGGCAGAGCAAAAGATGGGATTATTCATTTAATCAACTCAGGTTCTACAACCCTTGATGCTACAGGACGAATGCTAAACGATAAAGGAGAGCACGTTATGAAGCCTTACTGGGAAGTAACTGAAAAAGATGTTCAAGCGTGTTTAGAAAATACACTCTGGCCACAGGCTGACCACGAGTACTTCCGTGGAGGAGGCTATTCTTCACAGTTTAAAACTGTTGGGGAAATGCCAGTAACAATGTGCCGACTCAATTTGATAAAGGGTATTGGACCTGTGTTACAGATAGCTGAAGGTTGGACAGTGGATATCCCTGATGAAATCCATAAAGTGTTAGACGAACGTACTAATCAAACGTGGCCTACTACTTGGTTTGTTCCACGTTTGGATTCAACTAAGGATAATTTCAAAGATGTGTACTCAGTTATGGCTTATTGGGGAGCGAATCACGGAGCAATTTGTTATGGTCACATAGGAGCTGATTTAATTACGTTAGCGTCAATGCTTCGTATTCCAATTCAGATGCACAACATTGCTGATAAGGATGTTTTCCGTCCGTCAGCGTGGAGTGGCTTTGGAATGGATAAAGAAGGTTCCGATTATCGTGCCTGTCAAACTTATGGGGCTCTATATAAATAGCAAAAAAATAGTAATCATTTTTTAAAACAATCAAAATATGTTTAGACAATTATTTGCAGTATTTGTGCTGATATTGTTGGCGTCACCATTGTCAGCACAAGTTAAAGTAACTGGAAAGGTTACCGATGAGAGTAATAGTCCGTTACCAGGTGCTAGTGTCTTGGTAAAGGGGACTACGCACGGAGTTAGCTCCGATTTTGACGGAAACTATGCAATTGAAGCAAAGCAAGGTGATGTGTTGGAAATCTCCTTTATCGGGTTCCAGACTCAAACTAAAAAGGTAACAGGTAGTGGTAAACAAACTATCAACGTAGTGTTAAAAGAAGATGCACAACAACTTAGCGATGTGGTAGTTGTTGGATATGGTACCCAAAAGAAAGAGAATTTAACTGGTGCTGTAGCAACTGTTGATGCAAAAGTACTTGAAAGCCGACCATTGACAAACATAGGGCAAGGTTTACAAGGCTTGGTTCCTAATTTAAATATTTCAATGGGGAATGGTCGTCCAGGTACAGGTACAGGGTTTAATATTAGGGGTTTTACATCTATCAATGGAGGTTCTCCACTAGTTCTTGTTGATGGAGTACAAATGGACCCTAACCAAATTAACCCTAACGATGTAGAAAACGTTACAATACTTAAGGATGCTGCTTCTGCAGCTATCTATGGTGGACGAGCAGCTTTTGGAGTGGTTCTTATCACTACTAAACAAGGTAAAAGAGAGACTCCTCTTCAGGTAAATATCTCCACAAGTTACTCTATCACACGACCTACTCGATTACCTAAGCTGGTAAATTCTTTAGAATATTTAGAGATGTACTTATTAGCGGATGAGACAGGAGGAATATCAGGAGGAAACAGGGGAAGTCAAGGCTTTGGACAAGAAGATATTGATAGGGTGAAAAAATATATGGCGGATCCACGTCCTGAAAATTCTGTTTACATTGATCCTACCGACCCAAGAAAGTATCGTTATGTTGGTAATACTGACTGGATTGAGGAGATGTATCCAAGTTGGGCTCCACAATCACAGCATAACATATCTCTCTCAGGAGGGACAGAAAAAACTACTTATATTGCTTCTGCTGGTATGTTTGAACAACAAGGGCTTTTCAAAGTTTCTAACCAAAAATTTAATAGATATAATTTAAGTCTTGGTTTGAATACTGATGTTACTAAATGGCTGACCATTGGCGTAAAAACAGCACTTAATCGCAAAGACAATGACCAGCCTTCTAATGGTCGTAACGGAATTGAGACAGAGCGATTTGCAAGTGATCTAAAACCTTTAATGCCTATTCGTCACCCAGATGGCAATTTCTCAGGACAAGGAAGTTATACTAATCCATTTGCTATGATAGCTACAGGAGCAAGGGATAAATATACGTCTGATGATATATGGGTTACAGGGAGTTTTACGCTTACCCCTATTAAAAATGTAAAAATAGTGGGTGATTATACGTGGAACTCTTACAGATACAACAGCAAAACAAATGTCAAACGGTTTAAAGAATATGGGGCACCATCCGATGGCGTTAGTATTTTTGACCCAATTAAAGCGACTGATTTAGGTTTCTTTCCTCACACTAATACTTCTAGGGTTGATGAGAGTAGTAGTCAGGATATTTATAAAGCTGCTAATATTTACGCTCAGTATGAAAATACCTTTGCCGATAAACACTACTTTAAGGCAATGGTAGGATATAACCAAGAAGAAAAACACAACGAATCTTTTTGGGCGAGTGTAAAAAACCTTATAAATCAAGATTATCCATATCTGAAACTGAATAATGATGAAAAACCTCACGTAGGGAGCAGAATTTCTGACTGGGCATTGATAGGGTCTTTCTTCCGTCTGAATTACGTATATGCAGAAAAATATCTTTTAGAAATAAATGGTCGTTATGATGGCTCTTCTAAGTTTAGTAAAAATAACAGATATGTGTTTAGTCCTTCAGCTTCATTAGGATGGCGTATTTCGAAAGAGAAATTCTTTACTCCATTAGAAAAAGTAGTGAGTGATTTGAAGTTAAGAGTTTCTTATGGAGAGTTACCTAATCAACTATTGAAGGACGAATATTATCCTTACTTGGCAACAATGGGCTATGGAGCACAAACAGGTTATCTTTTTGGTAATGCAGGGCTTCCTTACGTAAATGCTTCTGGTTTAGTTAGTGATAATTTTACTTGGGAAACTGTTGAAACTCGTAATATAGGAGTAGATTACGGATTTTTTAAAAATCGTTTATCAGGTTCATTTGACTACTATATTAGAAATACCCAAGGTATGTTAGTAGGAGGACTTCCTTTACCAAAAGTATTAGGTACGGGGTCACCACGGAGAAATGCGGCTGATTTGGAGACTAAAGGTTTCGAGTTTAGTATTGGTTGGAAAGATCAAGTATCTGATGATTTCAGCTATAACATAAACTTTAATTTAGCAGATAGCCGTTCATTTATCACCAAATTTGATTTGAATCCAACGGGCAATTTAGGTCAATATTATGTTGGTAGAGAAATTGGTGAAATTTGGGGTTACACTTCCAATGGATTATATCAAACTGATGCAGATGCAGCTGTTACTGACAAGAAAAGATTAGCAGGATATAAGTGGTTAGCTGGTGACGTGAAGTTTGAAGACCTAAATGGAGACAAAAAAATTGATAACGGAGATAACACTTTGGAAAATCCTGGGGATTTAAGTATTATAGGGAATAATAGTTCACGTTATACTTTTGGTTTAAATATGGGTGCTAATTACAAAGGATTCGATTTTTCATTATTCTTACAAGGTGTAGCAAAAAGAGATTATGCTTTAGGAGGTACTTACTTCTGGGGTTTTACCAATCAATGGGCTGTACCTACTACCGAACAATTGGATTATTGGACACCTGAAAACCCAAATGCTTATTTTCCAAGACAACGTTTCGGAGGAGGAAACTTCCAAACCTCTACCAGATATTTGCAAGATGCCTCTTACATACGCGTGAAACAAATCACGTTGGGATATACACTGCCAAAAGATGTTATGAAATCTATTGGTATGGATAACCTAAGAATTTATTTGACAGGAGAAAATGTGATGGAATTTACCAAACTGATAAAATCATATGATCCTGAGTTGCTTAATCAGATTTATCCTCTTAACAGAGTCCTTACATTTGGTGTACAAGCACGATTTTAATAAACATAAAAGAATTTGAAGATGAAAAATAAATTAAAAAATATAGCATTGGGGCTTTCAACATTTGCAGTATTGACAGCAGTTTCGTGTAAAAATGATGATTTTTTGGATAAGTACCCTCCTGATGCTTTTACTGAACCTTCTTATTTTAAAACAGAACAAGAATTAAGTTTTTTTGCAAATCGTTTTTATGGAAGTCTACCTTTGAGTATTCTAGGGCATAGAGATGTACAATCCGATAATATGGTTCCTAATACTCCTGATAATTTTCTGTTTGGAACATATACTGTTCCCTCAGAAGGAGGTGGATGGGATGAAGGAGCTTGGAATGGTATACGGAATTGTAATTTCTTCTTAGATAATTATCAAAGAGTACCAGGAACTACAAAAGAAAAGTATGCTGCTGAAGTTAGATTTTTTAGAGCTTTATATTATTGGGAGAAAGTGGTTCGTTTTGGAGATGTTCCTTTAATCTTAAAAAAAGTAGGAGACTCCTCTTCAGAAATATTTGGACCAAGAGAACCTCACAAAAAGGTTATGGATCAGGTTTTAGTAGATCTTGATTTTGCTATTGAACATTTACCAGAAAAATCAAGTGCAGAAACAGGAAGATTACATAAAGACGCTGCGTTAGCTCTCAAATCAAGAATTGCACTTTGGGAAGGAACTTTCCGTAAATATCATAATTTGGGAGATGAACGAGTATTTCTAGAAGCAGCTGTTGATGCGTCTGAAAAGTTAATGGCAAAAGGATATGAAATTTATTCAACAGGAAAACCAGATCAAGATTATCGAGATTTATTTATAAAAGATAATTTGGCGGGTAACAAAGAAGCTATTTTTCACAGACATTATTTGCGTTCCGTTGAAACTGGAAGACACGAATATAGTCGCTTTGCCAAAGGTTCTAACAATGGCTGTAGTAAAGATTTTATGGAATACTATCTTTTTAAAGATGGTAAGCCTATAAGTACAACCTCATATGCATATGATGATAGTACCCCTGCTAAGGAAGCTGAAAATAGAGATCCTCGATATGCTCAAACGGTTGCTACTCCTGGGTTTGTGAAAACAAGTTCTACTCCTCCTGTAATAGTTAATCTTCCCGAGATATCAACCCCTGTGACTACTACTGGATATTGGTTCATCAAGGGTATGTCAAGTGACCCAAAACAAGAGGAAGCATACAGTAGTGATACAGATATGTTTATTTTCAGATATGCAGAGGTTTTATTAAATTATGCTGAAGCAAAATATGAGTTAGGAACATTATCTCAAGCGGATTTAGACAAAACCATAAATAAGATAAGAGATAGAGTTGCGATGCCACACTTAACGATGTCTGTGGCAGCAGATACTAATGCAAGTGATTATGGTTATCCAGTTACTCCTATTCTTTATGAAATACGTAGAGAACGTCGTATAGAACTGGTTGGGGAAGGTTTTCGTTTTAATGACATACTCCGTTGGAAAGCGGGAAAATTAATCAATAACCCGAAAACAATAAGAGGTATGAAACTAACAGATGCTTTGAAAGCTGAATATAACAAGGATGCTGTTACCAACCTTCCTGTAGATAATGATAAATACCTAATTATTTATCCTGCATTTCCAGATGGTCGTACTTGGGATGATAAAATGTACTTATATCCGCTCCCAATTGATGAGCTTAAATTAGTTGGATATAAACAAAATCCAGGCTGGTAATTTATAATTTAGGAACATATCATCTATGAATTAATAATAAAAAGAGACTAACTTTAAGTTGGTCTCTTTTTTTATTTTATAGATTTTCATTATTCAATAGAATATTAATTTTGCTAAATGTGTAAAGTTTAGAGCTATTAATTAGGATATAAAATAAATTTAAATTTTTTCCGTTTGTAATCGTTTTTAAAACCTTGAATTATATATGTCCGTTGTATAATTGATGAAAAACGTTAAACTTGAAATCACTTAGTACCAATAAATATCATAAAAATTAAGAATTATTATTACTATTTTTCATTAATTGAATTTCTATTTATTTTGTTAGTTTCTTTTGAAAATATCTTTAAAAAGCATAACTTTACGCCATATAAATCAAAACCAACCATATGAAACCAAAAATAGTAGAAAAAAAGTACATTATTCCTTTTGTGCTTATAACCAGTTTGTTTGCTCTTTGGGGCTTTGCCAATGATATTACAAACCCTATGGTAGCTGCATTTCAGACTGTGATGGAAATTCCTGTGAGTAAAGCTGCCTTAGTCCAGTTTGCTTTTTATGGAGGTTACGGAACTATGGCAATTCCTGCTGCAATTTTTGCACAGAAATATAGCTACAAGAAAGGAATTTTATTAGGATTATTGTTGTATTCCGTTGGGGCTTTATTGTTTTATCCAGCTGCACAATGGCAAGAGTTTTCTTTCTTCCTAATTTCACTTTATATCTTAACTTTTGGATTGGCTTTTCTGGAAACTACGGCTAATCCTTACATTCTTTCAATGGGAAGTGAAGTTACTGCTACTCGTAGGCTGAATCTGGCACAGGCTTTCAATCCAATGGGTTCGCTTTTAGGAATGTTCGTTGCTTCGAACTTCGTTCTTTCTAATTTAGAATCAGATAAACGTGATGGTGCTGGAAATCTGATATTTCAAACCTTACCTGAGGCAGAAAAGATATCAATCCGAACTCACGATTTGGGAATTATTAGTCAACCTTACATTCTTCTTGGTTTTTTTGTTTTACTGATGTTGATTGTGATTTCTCTTGTTAAAATGCCTGAAACACAACAAAAAATCAATGAAAAAATAGATTTTTTAGGAAGCCTTAAAAGATTGTCTGTAAACAAGATATATCGTGAAGGAGTTATAGCTCAAGTTTTTTACGTAGCTGCTCAGATTATGTGTTGGACGTTTATTATTCAGTATGCTGAGAATATCGGTTTGGATAAAGCTACTGCTCAGAGATACAATATTTTAGCAATGGCTATTTTTCTTTCTTCACGATTTGTAAGTACTTTTTTGATGAAATACGTAAAGGCATCACTTATGCTCACGATTTTCGCCATTGGTGGATTTATTTCTATTTTAGGAGTCATTTTTATCGAAGGAATGTTAGGTTTATATTGCTTGATTCTCACATCAGGTTTTATGTCATTGATGTTTCCTACAATTTATGGCTTAGCACTCGAAAATACAGGAAAAGATACAGGGTTGGGAGCAGCAGGATTAGTTATGGCTATTGTGGGTGGTGCATTGATGCCTCCTTTACAAGGAAGTATTATTGATTTGCAAAAAGTTGGCAATCTTGCAGCTGTTAATGTTTCTTTTGTACTTCCGTTACTATGTTTCTTAATTATAGGTATTTACGGATTTCGAGTGCACAATAGCAAAAAATTAGGCTCATAATACTTTTAATTGTTTTTTATTGTAATAAATCTCTATGGAAGAAAATTCTATAGAGATTTTTTGTTTTCTGAAAAAAAATATAATTTTTCTAATATTCTCTTGCATAACTAATTGTGTAAATCCAAAAATAATTTGTCTTTTGGGCTAAAATCATTATTTTTGCCTTCTATTCATCAAAAGAAAGAAAATTTATGGTTCGTTTACAAATTGTTTTGGGATTTATTTTTACACTTATAACTTCTTCTTTATTTTCTCAAGTGACTATTAATCAGGAAAATAATATTTCTGAATTAATGGAATTGAAAAAAGAAGTAGCAAAAAACGAGAGTGCTTATCAAATACAAATTTATAACGGAAATATTGCAGGAGCTAATGAAGCTTTGGCAAAGGTTAAGGAGCAACTCAAACAATATCCTTCTCAGTTGATTTTTGAAACTCCAAACTATAAAATCCGAGTTGGAAGTTTTAGAACTCGGCTTGAAGCTGAAAAACATTTGATTGAAGTGAAAAAAGTATATCCAGCAGCTTTTGTAATGGCTCCTAAAAAATAATTTTTTCAGAAAAGTGAGGGGTTTTGGTATGTTTAAGAAAAATTCACTTCGGTTGCGTATCTTTCTGAGTATGACTTTTTTGGTGTTGATTGCCTTTGCTACTATTGCAGTGGTGATGATTCTTCAATATCAAAAACAAGCTGTGGAATATCACGATGAGCGATTGATAGACAAGGAAAGCCAAATCAAAACCCAAATTCAGTATGTTCTTTCACAAACTACATATCCAGTTGAAACATCGTATATTCCTTTGATTTTCAGGGAGTCAATATATAATATTGCTAATATTTTAAACGTAAACTTTGATTTATATGATTTTAATGGAAATCTCCTAAAAAGTTCACGAGCCGTAATTGGTAATAAAAAGGATACTTTGAAAATTTCAAAGGAAATTTTACAACAACTTTCAACAAATATTGATAAACGTTTTTCTGAGCATAAAGAGCTGGAAGGCAGAGGTTATCAGACTTCGTATGGCTACGTAAATGACTTGCAGTTTAAACCAATTGCCGTTTTAAATATTCCTTATTTTGAAAACGATACGTTCAATGAAAGAGCTTTAGAAGGGTCTTTGTACAATCTTTCAATGGTGTATTTTTCATTGTTGGTTTTAGCACTGATTTTGGCGTATTTTATCTCATCTTATATAACTAAGTCCTTGAAAACCATTGAAAATAGACTTGAAAGAACTCGTCTTTTGGAACGGAATGAAAAAATTATACTTAAATCGCCAAGTACTGAAATAGGTCAGTTAGTAGGAGCTTATAATAGTATGATTGATGAAATTGAGAATAGTAAAGTGCTGTTAGCCAAGTCCGAAAGAGAACAAGCCTGGAGAGAAATGGCTAAACAAGTGGCTCACGAAATAAAAAATCCTCTTACCCCGATGCGGCTTTCGGTACAAAGTTTTCAACGAAAGTTCGGAAAGCAGCCTGAAAATAGTGAGGAAGTAAATGAATTTTGTGAATCAATGATTCAACAGATTGATATTCTGAGTAATATATCAACAGCTTTTTCTGCTTTGACCAATATGCCCGATAAAAATGATGAATACTTTAATATCGTTCCGATAGTTAAAAGAACGTTGGATATTTTCGATTCTAAGCATATTACATTTGCCTGCCCAGAAAAGGAAATTGTGGTTTTATTTGATAAAGACCAAATGGGACGTGTTGTAACTAATTTAGTGAAAAATGCCTTACAAGCAACTGAAGGTCAGGTTGATAGAAATATTATCGTTTCTTTGGAAGAATCAGATGATTTTGTTGAACTATCTGTAAGTGACAATGGTATAGGCATTTCCTCAGAAAATATGGATAAGATTTTTGAGCCAAAATTTACTACTAAATCTACAGGAAGTGGTTTGGGACTTGCGATGGTGAAAAGTATTGTTTCATCTTACAACGGAACAATCTCTCTGACTTCCGAAGAAGGTAAGGGGAGCACATTTGTCGTTCGGCTAAAAAGTGAGAAACAGCAGTAAACCATTGTTTGCTAATTCCATTTATTGCATTGATTTTCTGTAAGATTTCCACCATCTTTCAGGTATAATTCCTTGAGTTGCTTCGATATATTCCTTTTGATTGCAAGGCATCAAGCCTAAAGGTAAGTGATTTTGGTGTCCTGAAAATTTATCACTTCCTGGTTTCATCCACCAACGACCTGTGGCATTGCTTTTAAAAAATTCGATTTGAACATCATCAATTGGAACGATATATTTTGTATAGTTGTCATCATTAACAATAGGTAATTCTTTGATTCTGAAATTATATCCCTCATAGAAATACCAAATCATTTCAGCTACTAATTCCGAAGCCAATTCCGTTTGTGGGATATTAAAAATTCCGTAAACTTGTACATTATTGCTGATACCTGCATAACGAGAAATAGTACAAATTTCTCGATTCGAAAATCCATTCACGTAGCCCGTTTCGCTATTTACATCACGAGCTTGAACGCTTGTCATATCCACACTTACAAGGTCTGCATCACGCATCGCTGGTTCGATTGAAGGTAAGTCATTTACCACATTTCCTAATCGGTAGGCATCGAAGCACATTTTGTCGAGCAAATCTAACTCTTCTTGTGCCACATAATAAGATTGATAACCTAAGTTGGTGAAGTCGAATAAGTTATTGGGGCTTTCTGTCAGGATTTTACTAAAATAAGAGTTTTCTGAAAATAGTTCTTCCTCATCATTAAAGTCGAATTTTGCATCAACGCTTACCAAATTTACCATTTGTTCTAACTCATCAAAACTTCGGTACAAGGCGTATGTTAAATGCTGTTCGCCACCAACCACGATTAAAGTAATTCCTTTTTTTGCAAGATAGCTGACCATTTCTCTGATAGCAAAGTAAGTGTCCTTTACCGAAGGACTTTCTATCAAATTTCCTAAATCTGCTATCGTGAAATTCCAATTTCCTACATAAAGGGAATATAATTTCTTCCGAAAATTGGTCATTTTTTGAGCTGAATTTTCAATACAGATAAATGCAATTTTAACTCCTTCCAAATCAGGTAATCCGTCTTCCAAAATATGTCTTTTAATTTGAAAACCAATTTGTTGCTGTTTGTATTCTTGCGAAGTGATTGAATTTGAAATAGGTTGTAAATAAAATAAAGGCATTTTATGTATTAAAAATTAGTTATCAACTATATATGAATGAAATCTTACAATTGTGGATAAAAGTATCAAAAATATGATTTACCTTCAGCCACGCCTGAGCCACAAAGTTACATTTTATTTTCAATTCGTTATAAATATCATAAAAAAATAAATACTTTTGCTTCTGTAGAATTTAAATCAATCACTGATGAAACCTATTGAAGAAATCCGAAAAGATTTTCCTATACTGGAACGAAAAATAAATGGTAAGCCTCTGATATATTTTGATAATGCAGCTACATCACAAACGCCTGTTCAAGTGATAAATAGTATCGTACATTACTATTCTTTTTTGAATGCGAATATTCATCGAGGTGTACACACGCTCAGTCAAGAAGCTACAGATGCTTATGAGAAGGCTCGTGTGGAGTTACAACGTCATTTTAATGCAAAAAAGTCATCTGAAATTATTTTTACTTCTGGAACTACAGAAGCCATTAATTTGGTAGCCAATGGATATGCTTCAATTTTGACTGAGGGAGATGAAATTATCATTTCTGCATCAGAGCACCATAGTAATATAGTTCCTTGGCAATTTGCCTGTGAGCGAAGTGGTGCAATTTTGAAAGTCATTCCAATGGATAAAAAGGGAATTTTAGACCTCAATGCATTTGATAAATTGTTAACCAATCGAACAAAATTAGTATGTGTGCAGCACGTTTCCAATGCGTTAGGTAACATACACCCTATTGAAATTATCATTGAAAAGGCTCACGAAAGAGGAGCTGTGGTTTTGGTAGATGGTGCTCAATCCTCTCCACATATTCAAGCTGATGTTCAGGCTCTTGATGTTGATTTTTATGCTGTATCTGCTCATAAAATGTATGGTCCTACGGGTGTGGGAATACTTTATGGCAAAGAAGAATTATTAAATAAACTTCCTCCGTATCAAGGTGGGGGAGAAATGATTAAAGAAGTTCGGTTTGAAGCTTCTACTTATGCCGATTTACCACATAAATTTGAAGCAGGAACTCCCAATATTTGTGGAGGAATCGCTTTTGGCAGTGCAATAGATTATATTCACGAACTTGGAATTGAAAATATAGCAAATTACGAGCACAAGTTGTTAGAGTACGCTACCCAAAAACTCAAAACTATTGATGGAATTGAAATTTACGGAGACGATAATCTTTCTAAGCGAACATCTGTTATTTCATTCAATTTGAAGGGAATACATCCATATGATGTAGGTACTATATTGGATAAGTTGGGAATTGCCGTCAGAACAGGACATCATTGTGCTCAACCCATAATGCAGTTTTATGGCATTTCGGGGACTATTCGGGTAAGTTTCGCAGTTTATAATACCTTTGAGGAAATAGATTTTCTCATCGAAAGTCTCAAAAAAGCACAAATGATGTTACAATAATGCGAAAAATACAAATCAAATTCAGAAAATGAAAAACGTACTTTTTCTTCTTTTCCTCTCTGTGTTATTTTTTTCTTGTAAAAATAATAATAAGGAAAGTCGTTCTGCTAAAATGGAAATAGATATAGTTAAAGTAGAAAATATATATAAGGCTGATAATGTACTTATTACAGAAAATGAAGATGACGAGATTGATGTTTCTAAAAAAGAAGAAAAAATATCACCTCATACCGACTTTGTGAATATCAAGAGTTTATCAGATGATTTTATTTTGGATATCAAGTATGCTACTGAAGATAATTTTTTGAAACAAGCGGTATATGATTGTCCTGAATGCTATTTGCGTAAAGCTACAGCAAAGGCTTTGTTGGCTGCTAATGAAGAGTTTAAAAAATTAGGTTTTCGTATTAAATTATTTGATTGTTATCGTCCTCTTTCAGTGCAGAAAAAAATGTGGGCAATTTTGCCAGGAACGCATTACGTAGCAAATCCTGCCAAAGGTTCAAAACACAATCGAGGAGCTGCAGTGGATTTGACTCTGGTTGATATGAATGAAAAAGAGCTTGATATGGGAACTCCTTTTGATTTTTTTGGAAAGGAAGCACATCATACTTACACAAATTTGCCTGAAGAAGTGTTGAAAAATCGAAAACTTTTGAAAGAAATTTTGCATAAACACAATTTTAAGTCGATTTACTCCGAATGGTGGCATTATGAATTTCGTCCTGAAATTAATTCAAAAGTAGAAGATTTTGTATGGGAATGCGAATAAAATCTTTTCCTAATAAAAAATTAAAAGTCTTTTTTTTTCGAAATAAAAGCAGTAACTTCGTGGTTCAATTAAGATTTTCATAAAACAAAAAATGAAAAAACGTATTCAATATTTTTCTTTTTTTGCTGTGATTCAGTTGCTTGTGTTTGGGTGTACTCCTAATGCAAACACGTACTACAATCGGCAAATGCAACCCATCGTTACCAAGTATAATGTTCTTTTCAATGGTGAAGAGGCTTTTGATTTGGGATTAAAGGAACTTCAAGAGCAATACCAAGATAATTTTAGCGAGGTTTTACCTGTGGAACCTATCAAAATGTCAGGAAAAATACAATTAGATGGTATTGAAAATCCAAATTTTGAACGAGCGGAGGAAAAAGCTATCAAAACAATTCAGCTGCATTCAATGGTTTTCAAGGGTGTCCAACGGAATTATAAAATTGATGACGCATACGTTCTGTTAGGAAAATCACGTTATTACAACGAACGTTTTCTTCCTGCTTTAGAGGCTTTTAACCATTTACTTACAAACTACGGAAAAAGTGAGCGTATTCCCGAAGCGGCTATTTGGGCACAGAAAACAAATCTTCGGTTGGGAAAAGATAAAATTGCTATAGAAAAACTTCACGAATTGTTGGAGACTGAAAAATTACGTAGAAATGATAAAGCAGAAGCTTATGCAACGTTAGGTCAGGCGTATATCAATCAAGAAATGTATCCCAACGCAGCTGAAGCCCTTTACTTGGCAGGAAAGTTTACTAAAAATAAGTTACTCAGAGGAAGATATTATTTTATTGCTGCTCAGCTTTATGAGAAGCAAAAACAGAGAGATTCCGCCGTTGTTGCCTATGAAAAAGTTATTGATTTGAACTGGAAAATTTCACGGAAATTGTGGGTAGAAGCTCAAGCAGGAAAAGCTCGAAATAAAGATTTTTCTCCTGAGCAGAAACAAGAATTCTTGGAATATTTAACAAAATTAGAAAAACGTTATGAGCATAAGGATTTGTTAGATGTTCTTTATTTTATGCACGGGTCATTAACTCAAGAAAACAACAAAGTAATTGCTACGAGTTTCTATCGTAAGTCGTTGAAAAACAATAAAGAAAATAATTCTCTTAAAGCAAAAACACACGAACAACTTGCAGAAATTCTGTTTGAACAAAAAGATTATACAGGAGCATACCACCATTTGGATAGTACGTTGGCTTATATTCCAGAACATACTTTTGAGCGTCTTTACATCGAGCGAAAAAAGGAAAATTTAGCTAAAATTACGGAACTTGAGTATGTTGTAAAACAGAATGATAGCATTATAAAAATAGCAAGATTATCCAAAGAGGAGCAATTAAGTTTTTTCCAAAAGCACATTGATTCCGTGCAAAAGGTTGTAGAACAGAAGCAAAAAAATATGACTTCTGCAGAAGATTTAGGTTCAGGATTTTATGTTCAAAATCTTCCTGAGCAACAAGGAGGGAAGTTTTATTTTTACAATCCGATGGCTATTGCCTACGGGAAGCAACAATTTCAGCAGTATTGGGGAAATCGTGCATTGGAAGATAATTGGCGCTGGTCGTCAAAGGTAAAAAAAGCAACTACACAATCTTTGGAAGAATTTGATAGTGAGTTAGTTGCTATTGAGCATGATTTTGTAACAGCAGAATCTTTTGTTGAAAAATTACCAAAATCGGAAATTGAAATAATACAATTAGAAAAAGATAGAAATCAGGCTTTATATCAATTAGGAGTTTTATATAGAGCAAAATTTGGAGACAATGAATTATCTATCAGTCGTTTGGAGAGTTTGCTAAATGCCAATCCAGATGCTAACTTAGAAGTTGGAGCCCTCTATGAGTTGTATAAAAATTATCTCGATTTGAATAGTTCAAAATCTGAAGATTTTAAAAATCAATTATTTAACAAATTCCCAGAGTCAGATTATGTTAGTATTTTGAAAGGAAATATATCTTCTCAACAGCAGAAAGACCAGAAAGCTCAAGAACTTTTGGATACGCTTACAGCTGATTTTCAGAAAGGAAAAATTTTAGAAATTCTGCAAAATTTGGACGAAAATAGACTTTCTTTCCGTGAAACAGCGGTAGCTCCCAAATTGGAAATGTTAAAGGCTGATGCGATTGCTCGTTTGTATGGCGTTGTATCTTATCGTGAAGCTCTTGAACAAGTTAAGGTTAATTATCCTGAAACAGATGAAAGTAAACTTGCTGCTGAATTATTGGAAGAATTGAATAATATTGAGAAAGAAGAGTTTGTTTCCGATGAAAAGACGAGGTCTTGGAAAGTAGTTCTTGCTGATGTTTCTACGGAAAATAGGGAAGAAGTTAAATTGCAACTTATTGAGAAGTTGGCTACTATTTCGGATAAAATTTCTGTGTCAGAAGATGTTTACAACCCTGATGAAACTTGGCTTGTTGTTCACGGACTTCAAAACCGAAATACAGCAGAAAGTATCATTGAGAAATTGCAAGAAATCCAAACAAATCATAAGTTTACTAGCTTTGTTATTGCAACTGAAAATTATCGCTTGGTGCAAATTAGAAAAGAGAAAGAAAAGTATTTTGATTATGAAAAGAAAAGAAAGAAATAGGCTAATATGTAGATAATTCCTTTTTTTACTAGAAATCAAGTGGGAAATCACAGTTCAATTGCTGTGATTTTTTATGTTCTGTTTTGATAGCTTTTGTGATAAAAAACTACTGATATTGTATTTTTTATAAGACTTGGAATAAAAAAATCGCAACACTTTCATTATAAAAGTATTACGATTTTTTGTTGTACTCGGAGCGGGACAAGACACCTATATTTTTACCCTTTTCGTATTCTCTTTAAAATCAGTGTTATTGTTTTGTAATTCAATTAACTAACTTGAAAAACATTGTTACAAATAATACAAAATAATACAATAAAGTTGAAAGCAAAACAGAAAATGTAGGGAAAATGTAGGGAAAGATTTTTGATGACTTGACAAGTCCAACAAGAACTATTACTTTTGTATCGTTTTAGAAAAGTAATATTATGCCGTCCGTTACATTTTTGGTCAAAAGTAAGACCAACCCCGCAACCATATACGTACGTTTGAACCTACAACGTGGGAAAGACTATATCAAAAAAACGGGCTTACTCATCGACCCCGACCAATGGAGTGCCAAAAAGAAAGAACCTAAGCCCACAAGTCCCGAAAATAAAAACCTCGCAACTGACCTCAGCACTTTAAAACTATTCATTGAAAACAGCCTAAACCAAGCCCAACAGCAAGGCGACCCCGTTAATGCCGATTGGCTACAAACTCAAATTGATATTTTTTTCAAACGAATAGACGACCCCAACACGGGACAAAGTGCATTTATCCTTGACCTTATCGATTACATCATACAAACCGCCCACACACGCAAAAACGGACGGGGTACATTGGGACTTTCTCAAAGTAGGGTAAAATCCTATCAAACATTAAAAACCATTTTCAACGCCTATCAATCCAAAACCCGAAAGCATTACAAGGCAAAGGATATAGATTTAAAGTTTGAACGCCTTTTTCTGGATTGGCTAATAAATACAAGACAGCATAAAGATAGTTACGCCCTCAAACTAATGGACAACCTCAAAGCCGTATGCAACGAAGCAAATACATTAGGCATTGAGACAAGCCCCCAACTGCCTAAATTAGCCAAAGGTACACCCGAAAAAGAGTTACCTATATACCTCAATCCTCAGGAACTCCAACAGATAAGAGACTGCAAAATAACAAACTTACAACTACACAACGCCCGTAAGTGGCTTTTGTTGGGTTGTCATTTGGGACAACGTGGGGGCGACCTTTTAAAAATAGACCATTCCAACTATGCTTATTTGGACAATGGTACTCCAGCAGTTAGGATAAGACAACAAAAAACAGGCAAAATAGTTATCGTTCCTATCATCGAGGGGCTTAATTCTGAAATATTAGAAATAAAAAATGCGGGGCTTCCTTATCCTATCAGTATCCAACGTCTTAACGAATACATTAAAGAAGTATGTAAGTTGGCGGGTATTGATATTCCAATAACACACACAAGGTCGGTACTGATTGACCGCAACGGCAACGCCATAGAGAAAGACGATAAAGGTAATTACGAGGGCAAAGGTAACAAACGGACCATAAAAGTAACCCTACCAAAATACGAGTTTATAACCTCGCACGTATGTAGGCGGTCGTTTGCGACCAACCTATACGGAAAGTTACCCACTACGATAATTAAGAACGTTACGGGACATTCTACCGAAGCAATGTTACTAAAATACATCGGTAAAAATGAAGCCGAAACTGCCTTACAAATGGTCGATTTCTTAACTTCCAAACCCGAACTAATCCAAGAACTAAACCAATTGAACGACTTAAATATAAAATAGTTATGAATAGATACACTGAAATAGATAACCTTAAAAACCGCCTCAATGAGTTAAGAGCCTTACAAAGTGAAAAGGTGGTTAAAGCCCTTGAAATAGAGTACACCTATGAAAGCAACAAGATTGAGGGCAACACTTTAACCCTCCAAGAAACCGCCCTTGTCATTGAAAAAGGCTTGACCATTGGAGGCAAAACCCTAAACGAACATTTGGAAGCCGTGAACCACACCCACGCAATAGACTTTATCAAAGAAATAGCAAAGGGTAACGAACCGATAACCGAACGCCTAATAACCGAAATACACGCCCTGATATTGAAAGGCATTGACAACAGCAATGCGGGGCGTTATCGCAATGTACCCGTATTGATTTCAGGAGCAAAGCACGTACCCCCGCAACCTTACGCCGTGCCTTTGGAAATGGAAAAACTGATGCAGTGGTACAATGACAATAAAGATACGTTACACCCTATTGAGTTAGCCTCCGAAATGCACGAACGATTAGTAACCATACACCCCTTTATAGACGGCAACGGGCGTACTTCGAGGCTTTTAATGAATTTGATATTGTTGCGGTGGGGTTACCCTATTGCGATACTCAAAGGCGATACGGAAAGCCGTTTGAAATATTACGGGACTTTGGAAACCGCCCAAATAGATAATGACAAACGCCCCTTTATTGACCTAATTGCGGATAACATACGCCAAACCATTGAACGTATTATAAAGATTGTTGAGGGTTGAGGTATTGCGTAACCACGTTTATACAAAAACGGCATTTCGTATAAATGAAAGAGTAAATGACTACATAAATGCAATATTAATGGGGGTTCTGTTACGGAAACTCCTTAAAAAACCGCCCTCCGATGATTTTAGGGCGTAAAAACCAATAATTTAAGGGCAACCCCTTGCGATTGGCTGAATTTTGAGCCGATTAAAAAATAATAATGTTTTAGAAAAGTTGAGGTATGGATATACATAATACAGAAAGCACAAATTTACTACTTGCGAGTAGTGAAATAAAATTTTATTTAACATACAAAGAATTTATGGACAACTACCCTAACCATTTAAAAAAGTGGTTGGAACTACAAAGCCCGTACGGAGAAGAAAAAGATTTTAAAGAGGAATATTTACAAATATACTACCCTTTTTTTGCTGATTATGGAATAAACGGGCTTGATTTTAAAGGTTTTTGGGTAAAATATGAAGTTTTTGAACCTTTTGAACCAACAAGTTACCAAACTAATTTTTTTGATATTTCATTATATCACGATTTTTTAACAAACAAAACAAATTACCTACTGATAAGCAAAGACTCTCCTGCACAAATATTATCCCTTGAATACGAAAAGGAAAAGGAAGTATATTATCCCAACAATCAAAAAGGCGATTTCTATTTCAGTTATGAAGTTCGTCGGGTGCTAAACACTTTCTTTGTTTGGAACGAGGAAGCCAAAACAATTATCTTTAAAAAAAATCAATACAGAAACTTCACTAAAAACATCGAAAAAATAGTAAGGTTTTTACTTTCAGAAGAGTTGTACACGGATAACAACCCACTTTCAGAAAGCAATTCCCCGAAAAAGGAAACGTTACCTTTGCCCGTATCCGAACCAAAACCGCAACGAACAGAACCAACCCAAGACCCCCAACCCGTCCCCAATTTTGGGGAAGCCCAACCCGCCCCCGTTGTTTCGGAACATCAATTACTCCACAATTTTAAGGAGCAAACAAAAACCCCCGAACCGCAACCATTCAAAAAAATTCAGTGGCACGGCACACCAAGAGAAGCAATGGAGTTAATCAAAGCCCTTACACTTACAGGAACTTTGAAAGATAGTATCATTGATATTGTTGAGGTTTTTAATTCCGTTTTTGAGGTGGTAAACAACAAAAACAGCAAACTAACAAAGGAAAATTACAGCGTTATCATATCGAAAACAACCGCACCCGAACGCAAGAAACAACCGAAATTCCTAAATAAACTAATAAAAAACTTTGAGCAACCTACACCACCAAAACTATTAACAAAACTAAAAAATGACTTCAAAAGTATAATGAAAGAGGAAAAATAACCTTTTCAGTTTATTTCATTCAATTTGTAGGATACGTTACCTTTCTGCGGGGGTAACGTGTCCTTTTTTTTGGTTGCATATGATAGACCTTTGCACCATCGAAAAACATAAAAAATTATTCAACGATGGAAGCAATCCAATTTATTCAAATTACCCCCGAGCAACTCAAAGAACAATTTTCGGAAGTGGTGCAGTCCCAAATTAACGAACTCAAAAAACATTTTCAGCCTAAAGCCCCCACCGAGTATTTAACCCGCCGTGAAGTGGCTAACTTGTTAGGCGTGAACCTTACGACCCTAAACAATTGGACACGCAAAGGCATACTAAAATCATACGGAATTGGCGGACGTGTGTACTACAAACGCCACGAGGTAGAAAGTGCCGTTATTGAACTAAAAAACTAATGAATTATGAAAACAAACGTAATAATGAAAAGTGCTGACCGCAATTTATTCGGCGTGATTATCAAACAAAATACAAAGAACGGACAAAGCCTGTCGGTTACCGACCTGATGAAAGCCTATCAAACTGCAAGATTTGAGTACGGGTGGTCTAATAGACAAGTAGAAGATATAGTAAAAACCAAACCTTTTCAAGAAAGAGTATATCATCTTTTAAATGAGAGAGGTATCATAAAAATGAATATAATCAGTTTTATGCAGTTTGTTGAAAAAGAGGGTGTTATAAAAACCCTTAAAGGTCTTAAAGTTTGGAAAACTACAGGCAGGGGCGAAAATAAATCTACCTATGCCGACCCTTATATATGGGTACTTTTAGCAATGGAATTAAACCCGTTGATTTACGCAAAGGTGGTAATTTGGCTAACCGACAGCCTTATTTTTAACCGCATATTGGCGGGGTCGGAGTTTGCCCCTATGAATAGAGCCATCGCAACTATTATCGAAGAGCCTAATTATGCCTTGTACAGCCGTGAAATCAATAATAAAGTATTTGGAAGACACGAAAAAGGTATTAGAGACACTGCCACACGTGGACAACTACAACGCATTTCAGATATTGAAAAGTTTGTAACCCAAGTGATTGAACAAAAATTGATTACCTCTGAAAGTCAGTTGTTAAAAGTGATTGAAAACTACAATAAAGCATAAAAAAGAGGGCAAAAGCCCCCAAGTGTTTTAGAAAAGTTTTGTGCGTACGAACGTGACAAAGATACGGAAAAAAGTATAAAGTTCAAAGTTACAAGGTTCAAGGTTTCAAGTTCTTGTTACTTGGATTTTGATTACTTGTTACTTTATCCTTTACTCTTTATCCTTGTTAAGACTGCCCACCTCAACTAAGTTGCCGTTATCGTCTTTGATATATAGAGGCGTGGTTGCCGTTGAGGTCGTGGGTTCGATTAAGTCCCTTACATCAACTTCTAAAACATTGGCGATTTTTAAAAGGGTTTCAATCGTAGGGTTTCCGTTAATTACTTTATTTAAAGCCACTTGAGACACCCCTAATTTTTCGGCAAGTTCATTTTGCGTCAATGCTTTTTCTTTTAAAATATCTTTAATCCGTAACATAACGTTATTATTTTGACTGCAAATATAACGTATAATATATTAAAAGAGAAATAAAATAAATAAAAAGTTATAAAATAACTTGTTTGTATAAATTAAAGGTTATATTTTTGCATTGTAAAATAAAACATAAGTTATAATATTTTCGATTACGCAAAGTTTCAGAACCAAAGTAATTAAGTAACTATTTAAAAATAATAATATGAGAGTTTTAGAAAGACAAACCTTGACAATCAAAGACCGCAACGGCAAAACAAATGAGGAATTCGGTACGTTTATACCTGTGAATGATTTTGGAATGCACACCCAAAAAGACGCCCTCAAATATTCGTTATTGGCATTAGATGCTATCGAAGTCACGAACCGCCTTAACCTTTTCCTGAAAGAGTTTGATAAAAAGCCAATCGATACAGGCATTTTTTACCGCCTTTTGGCTTCGATATTGGAAAGGGGTAAAGACTTTACAGAAGACGACCAAAAGCAATATTTTGAAGTGGCTAAGCAATTGTACAAATTTTCGGATAAGTTTTATTACGTACATAACGATTTGTACTTCACGCCTGATTATGAATTAGATTGCTATGTATTAGGTTGGTTTAAAGACCCTACAGACGAATACGCAAACCTCAACTATTCATTTATGAACGATGAAATAACCTATACCGAGTTTATCCAAAAGTTCAAAGAACAGCACCCCACCAAGTAACCACAAGGGGCAAAATGTTACAAAATTACCGCCCCTAATTCGTTAAATAATCATTCAAAAAATAACAAGTAGGTAAAGCCCCCAAAATAGGGGCGTAGGGGGGCTTTTGTCTTAAAAAAAAGGAACAAGGATAAAGTATAAAGTTCAAAGAACCAAGTAACAAGTAACAAAATCCAAGTAATTTTTTTAATCATTTAATCTTTTAATCATTAAATAAATATGAATAACCTAAACGGAGCAAACATACATCAGTTTGCCAAAATAGAAACATCAGACAAATACAAAGAAGTTACGCACTTTGAAAAGATACACCAAACCGCAAATAGTCGGCATATTTTGGACTTTGCCAATATATCTGTACAACGCAACTTCAATCGTTCGGAAAACGTCGCCTTTTGGTACAAACCCGCACCACGTAAAGCAGACGGCACACGTGCCAAGTGGGGCGAAGTACTCACGGGGCTTTTCAGAACCGCACACCCGCAAATCTATTACGGCGATATATCGAGCAAAGACTATTACGGGCGTTACAAAAAACATACCTTGTTATTTTTCGTATTCAATACCGACCGCACCAAATTAGCAATTTTGGAGTATCCGAATTATTACCCTATGGACGTGCCATTAGCAATAACTATGATTTCAGTTCAAATAAAAAGATATTTTGGATTGCAATAGGTTGTAAACCATAAGCATAAGGCATAAAACATAAAACCTTGAAAATATGGTAGATTTTATAAAAATATCCGTATCATACCCCGATAACGACAAACTACATCAGATTTTGACAAGTGGGGCATTTCTGTACGTAGAACAGGAAACCGACCCTTACACGGGCGAAGTAGTGAAAGAAGTGTACAAGTACCACAATATGCGATTAAAGCCCTATAATGGTGGTTTTATCCTTAAAGGTAGCATACACAAACTACATAACGAACTTATCGGAAACACACGCCCCGAATGGACGGCAAAATACAACGGATTTAATGGCGACCGATTTACACTTTCAGAAGTAGAAAATGTTATAAAACATCTTTGTAAGTTGTTGGACGTTCAGGCGGGTGGGTGCGTACTTCAAAATATTGAAATAGGGTTGAACAATGTTATTCCGTTTAGTGCCTTTGATTTTTTGCAAGGTATTCAGGCACACCGCAATAACTTTGCCCCGACTATCAAACACGGACGTAATTACTTTGAGTTTGGATATAGTCAATACTACTTGAAACTATACAACAAAGGCAAACAATATGGGTTATATGATGAAGTGGTAAGGGTTGAGGTTAAAGTAATAAAAATGCAAAAACTGCATAATGCAGGAGTACCTATACACACACTTGCCGACCTCAGCACCGATAACCTACAAAAAGCCTTTGAAGTAGTTACATCGGAATTTGAAAAAGTGGTTAATATTGATAATTCACTACGAGCAAACGAACTTACGGAAAAAGATTTGATACGATTAAACGAACTGCGAAACCCCGCATTTTGGCAAAATATGACCCGTATGCAAGTACAACGAGCAAAGGAGTTTTTAGAGGAATTAAACACCACTTTTTCAGACAATCAAAAGGGGCAAATTATACGAAAAATGCACCACGAAAAAGAGGCGATTTTTAACAATGAAATTACCCCAAAATGTTACAAAATTACCGACCCTGAAAACGACCAAAATAATATCAATTTTTCGCCCTCAAAAAGTGAAAAATGTTACAAAATTACCGACCCTGAAAATACAAGTAAAAATAGGGTTATGTTACAAAATTACCCTTTAAGTAAACGGGAAGATTGTAACATCAAAAAAACAGACCTTGAAAAAAAGGTTGTTTTAAGTTCTGAAAATATGAGTTTAGAAGATGAAGAAAAAAGGGACAAAAAAACATCAAATTTTGAGGTTAAAAAAGTAGAAAAAAACGAGGTCGAAAATTCGTTAAAAAATGGGGTCGAAAAAATTAAAAAATCGTGTCCGATTACGGGGGTTGAATTAACCCACGAAAAAGAGGGTGCGAGGTACATCAGAACGGCAACTTTTTTATATTTGCGAGAACACGACCCTGAAAGATATATTTTGCTTTGTTCGTACCTTTTGCCAAGTACAGGTTACAAACCCGTAAGAGAAAAAAATATCATAATGCACTTATGCAAACAAGTACGGAATTTGTATCGCAAGTTAAACAATCAACCCAACAAACCGCCTTTGCAAAAGTATTTCAAAAATCAACTGGAATTGTTTTAAAAAAATTAACTCAAAAAAAATAAACCGATGAAAAAAAATCACACACCCACAATCAAAGAATTTAAAAACTCCGAAATCATCGAAGTTGCCACTGATGCAAATACGCAAATATCGTTACAAGTGTGTAGGACGCACACAAACGGCGTTTTTTCGCATTATTCTTTAGGTTTGGTATTAACAGGCCTTTTGGGTGAAAATACCGCAGAAATGGCTACTTTCTTGACTTTGGAGCAAACAAAGGATTTAATTAAAAAATTAACCGCCTTAAGTGTTCGGATTGAAAACCTTAATAAACTTAAAATAAATTGATTATCAATGTATAATAATTAAAATATTAAACTAATACTTTAATTTTATATCTATAATAGATTGAAATAGAAATAAAAGTGTTATTTTTGTACTGAATTTTATAATAACTGAAATTATGAATAGTATAGAGCAAAACAAAGAAAAAATCAAAGAATTAATCAAACAAAGGAAGGCAGTAGGTAAGAATGTACACTAACAACATAAAATACAAGATTTGAGGTAGATGTATTTGATTATCCAAGCGGATAATTTTTCAACACTCCACAAAGAAACTTTCATAGAAGATTTTGAAAGAACGTTGGAAAGTGTGGCAAGGGAATTAAACCGAGACTTTGCGACCAACCACGTTATAAACGTTATTAATGAAGAGTTGGAATTTCAAGATATATTGAAAGAGAGATTAACAGATGAAACGGAACGCAAAGTATATGAAAACTTGATATTGCATTTTAATGCTGGTCAAGTAAATGATAAACTTCGAGAAAACAATTTCAATATATTCACAACCTTTGCAAATATGCACGGTTTTGTAAATATCAATGAATATGCTGAAAGTAAGAATAAGTTAAATGAGGATTTAGAAAAACAGAAACAGGAACAAAAGCAATTCGATATGATGAAAAAAGCATTTAAGGAAGCATTAATGGAAACTTCACAAAACAGATAATATGCCTCGAGTTAAAGGAACTGCAAAGACTGGAGGAAGAAAAAAGGGAACTCCTAATAAAGCCACAAACGATATGCGAAAGTGGTTAAAGTCTTTTTTAGACCAAAATCAGGAGCAGATTGAAAAAGATTTTAAGGCACTTGAACCGAAAGAACGCATACAGGCATTTGAAAGGCTTTTACAATACACCTTGCCAAAAATGCAAACGTTGGGGGCTAATATTGAATTAGAAGCCCTTTCAGAAGACAATCTAAATACAATCATCGAAAACTTAACCGAGAATATTTTAAAAGAATGAAGAAAGTTGTTAAAGTAATCAAAGGGGTACGGATAACAAATGGAATACAAAAGGTTAAGAAGCCAAAAAACGTAACCAAAAGTAAAGAACCTCAACCCCTGAAATGGATAAATACATATAATGCAGAAATAAAAGATGGAAAATAGTGAAGCAAAACCATTAGATAAGGAAGCAAAAGTATTACTTTTGAAAATTCTTAAACAAGGATATATTACACCTGAACAATTGAAAGAATTGACCCAAAAAATAGAACTTCCTTTGATACAAATTGAGGTAATCGACAAAAGAGAACAAGTGAAGGACCCTTGGTTAAACAATCAACTTTAAACGTGGTTCAATAAGCCACGTTTAGTTTTTGTAATAAATGCACGAATTGCATAAAAATTGCATAAAAAAGGTTGTGTTTGAAGATAATAATTTTTTGTTTTTTGACTTTGTTTTCTCGCCCTCTTTGGTTAAAATCATCGAGGGCTTTTTTTGTGGCTTGTTGTTGTGGTTATGCAAAAGCCAATTAAAGCAAAAACGACTTCAAAAAAAACCACCTGACAAAATAGCATTTTTTGAATTGTTGGGAAAATGTAGGGAAAAATCGAAATAAAAAAATCGCAACACTTTCATTATAAAAGTATTACGATTTTTTGTTGTACTCGGAGCGGGACTTGAACCCGCACAGGCATTGCTGCCCACTGGATTTTAAGTCCAGCGTGTCTACCGATTCCACCATCCGAGCCCTTTATTAAGGCAATAAAAGAGCGAAAAACGGGGTTCGAACCCGCGACCTCAACCTTGGCAAGGTTGCGCTCTACCAACTGAGCTATTTTCGCAAGAACAATATTTTTCAAAAGCAACCCCTGACTGATTGCGAGTGCAAAGATAACAACATTTTTTTACTTGGCAAATATTTTCTCTTTTTTTTGAAAAATATTTTTCTGTCTGAAAAGCATTTTACATTCTCTCAGGAACTTGTATCCCAAGCATTGCAAAAGACGATGCAATAATCTCGCTTATTTTTTTACAAAGAGACACTCGAAATTCTCTTTTAGCCGAATTTTCCTCTCCCAAAATGGATACATTCTGATAGAAAGAATTGAAATCTTTTACCAAATCATACACATAATTGGCAATGACCGCAGGGCTGTACGAATCTGCTGCGTTTTGAACCACTTCGGGGAAAAGTGCCATATTTTTAAGAAGCGTTTTCTCCTTAGGGTGTAATTCTGAAATTGAAAGACTTTCTGATTTTGAAACTTCTATTTCGTTGTATTTTCGTAAGATAGATTTAATTCGTGCATAAGTGTATTGTACAAAAGGACCTGTATTCCCTTGGAAGTCAATAGATTCTTTCGGGTCAAAAAGAATACGTTTTTTGGGGTCAACTTTCAAAATATAGTATTTCAAAGCTCCCAAACCGATGGTGTGATACAATTCCTTTTTCTGATTATCATCGTATCCGTCTAATTTGCCTAATTCTTGCGAAATTTCTTCGGCTGTTTGCTCCATTTCGGCAATTAAATCGTCGGCATCGACCACAGTTCCTTCACGACTTTTCATCTTTCCACTTGGTAAATCTACCATTCCGTAGCTCAAATGATATAGATTTTCAGCCCAATCAAAGCCTAATTTTTTCAGAATTAAAAACAAAACCTTGAAATGATAATCTTGCTCATTTCCAACGGTATAAACCATTCCTTTTACATCAGGATAATCTTTTACGCGTTGGGTTGCGGTACCAATATCTTGGGTGATGTACACGGAAGTCCCGTCGGAGCGAAGTACTAATTTTTCGTCCAAACCATCAGCGGTTAAGTCACACCAAACCGAGTCGTCTTCTTTCTTGAAGAAAACGCCTTTTTGTAACCCTTCTTCGATGATGTCTTTTCCTAATAAATATGTGTCACTTTCGTAGTAGTACGAATCGAAATCGACGCCTAAATTTTTGTAAGTAGTTGAAAATCCGTTGTAAACCCACTGATTCATTTCTTTCCAAAGCGAGATAACTTGCTCGTCTCCGGCTTCCCATTTTCGAAGCATTTCTTGTGCTTCCAAAAATATAGGAGCTTGTTTTTCAGCTTCTTCTTTGGTTCTTCCCTCTGAAATAAGTTGCTCAATTTCAGATTTATACGCTTTGTCGAAAGCTACATAGTAATTCCCGACAAGTTTATCGCCTTTAAGTCCTGAATTTTCAGGCGTTTCGCCATTGCCAAAACGTTGCCAAGCAATCATTGATTTACAGATGTGTATCCCTCTGTCGTTGATTATCTGAGTTTTATATACTTTATGTCCGGCTGCTTTCAGAATTTCGGCAACCGAATATCCTAACAAGTTGTTGCGAATATGCCCTAAGTGCAAGGGTTTGTTGGTGTTAGGCGACGAATATTCAACCATTATGGTCTTTTTGGAATTGGGCTGAGCCAAACCAAAATGGGTTTCGTTTTCTATACTTTTCAGAAAATCAATGTAATAAGAATCCGAAATTACTAAATTCAAAAATCCTTTGATTACATTGAAGCTCTCTACCTCTTTTACATTTTCTTGTAAAAAAGTTCCAATTTGTTGCCCAATTTGTTCAGGATTTCCTTTAATCTGACGCAACATCGGGAAAATTACAATAGTAATGTCGCCCTCAAACTCTTTCTTAGTCTGTTGAAGTTCAATGTTTTCGAGTGAAACTCCAAAAATTTGTTCACCTGCTTTTTGTGTATGTTGTTTTAGTATTTCTTGTAAATTCTGCATATTTGATTTTTTCAATTATAGCCCACAAAGGTACGTAATTTCTAAAAGAATTTTTATTTTTAGAGTCTTTATATGCCAATAATTTATTGTTTTTCGTGAGTAAAGACAGAAAAGAATTGTAATTTAGGTGGTTAGAAATTTTCTTTTATAACATCTTCGTATTCATACCAAAACTCTTCAAATTTCAGCATTTTTTCAAACAAAAATTCCATAGTTTCTCGCCAAGTATTTTTATTATGAATGTTTACATTCTCTTTTTGGACGTAAATACGGCTGATTTCTTTATCGTTATCTAAGACATAACAGTCCTCAAAAATGGCATCTGGTAGATATTCTTCAAGCAAAATGCCTTTCAAGGAAACTAATTTTTCGTAGTATAATATCCTGTTAATCAAAACATTATCTTCGATATCTAAAGATACAATAGCCTTTTTTGTGTCAAAATAGAATTTAAAGCTGAAATCTTTGATTTTGGTATCATATAACACCCATTTTCGAGGAAAGGATTTTCCGAAAGAAGTCCAAAATTCTTCACGTAATTTTTTAGCTTCTGCTTTGCTGTACATAAAAATTGAAAAATGTTTTTACGTTTTAGAATTTAACATTAAATACTTTTTGTTGTAATTTTTCGTCTTTGATGAATTCAAAAACATATTGATTTTCAGTTTTGTATAATATGCCTTGATTGCCGTGTTCATCTTCTGCAATGTAAACATTTAACAAAGAAGTTTGCTTTATTTTTAGAACTATTTTTGGTGTATTATCAATCAGTTGAAATCCTAAATTATTAGGTTGAGCGTATAACGTTGAGATATTGTTATCCTTAGATCTTATTTCATTCTCAGCGATAGGTTTTTGATTTATAACCAGTGGGTTAGGATTTTCATCTTTGTAGTTTTGTTTAAAAATAGTCAATTTATTTCCTGCCAAGAAAGCACTTCGAAGCGCTTCGTGATAAGCTTTTTTGAATTCTTTTTCTCTACTTTTTCCCACTTCGGAGGTAAAAACTTGTTTCCCTTTACAATCTGTGAAAACTAACTGAAGCCTTGTAAAGAACATTCCTGAAGTGTTTAAAATGTTTGCTTTTAGGTAATTACAAGGATTTTCAATGATATTATCTGGAGCTTCATTTTCAAAGAAAACTTTAAAATTTTCTTTTTCAAGAAGAAATTTTGCTAAGCTATTTAGTTGATAGTCATTGTCTTTTTTTTGAAAATCGAATTTATTGGGGAGCATTACATAAATATCACTATTTTGTCCGAATACTAAAAAAGGAAAAAATGCTATTAATAAGTAAAAATAAGTTTTCATAAGCCTGATTGTATTTAAAATTCAGAGCAAAATTAAAAAATAATACTATTTTTTCAAAAGAGACTTGTGATTTTTAATCTTTAAAATAAGAGAAAAGAATTTTAATTGAGAATGTTACATATTTGAAAAGCTTATTGGGTTTTGAATTGCAAAGTTTTAAAAAAAAGCATATTTTTGCGATGAGATTGGGTAAGTGAGCCGTATTTTTATAAAAATATTATTTTTAGTCTTAGGACTGGTTGCCTGTAACAAAAAAGGAAATTCTGTTAAAGGTGACATTTTGTTATTTCCTGAAAATACGCAAGTTATTTATCGGGTTAATCATAAGAATAATTTTTTGAGTGCTATCGAAAACAATGAGTTTTGGAAAGAAAACAATCCAAAACCATTACGCAATTATGAAACGAAATTGCTTAGAAGCCTTCCTACAGACCATAATATATGGGTAGCCTTCACAGCCTATAAAAACTTTTTTGCGATTACCAAGAAGGAGGAATCAGATACGTTAAGTATTTGGAAGAACGCTAATACGACAATTCAAAAACAATCACAATTTGGAAAAGAATGGTATTACACGGTTGTAGATAACAGACTGATAATTAGTAATTCTTCTGAGATTGATTCTTTTTTTAAAACTGAAACTGAAGCACAGGAAAAATCTGAAAAACAAGCTATTCTGGAACAACTTCAAAAGATTGCCACAACCGATTGTAGTGCCAATTTATTTATGCAAAAAGAACAAGCAAATCAGTTTTTTTCCTCTTTTTTTAAAACAGATGTCACAAAGCCTTTCAATCATTGGCTTGCGTTGGATTTATTTTTGGAAGAGAATGACGTGAGGTTTAGTGGAATGGCAGTGGCTAAAAACGATTACAAGGAAGATATATTGCTGAAAGTGAAGCCTTATGAAAACAATCTAGCTGAGGTAGTTCCTTCACATATTCTGCGAATGACTTCTTTTTCTTTTGAGGATTCAGAAAAAATATCACTTCCTGACTCGGTTACGGCTTCTTTCCAAAAAACACTTAACGGGTTAGTTTTTGCACAAACTATCGACGGAAAATTTGCCGTTGCTTCGTCTTTTGATGTGGACGAAACGTTATTGCAGTTACCAATTTTGTCTGAAGAACCACAAGGAGAATTTCCTGTTTATGAGTTGAATAAAGATTCTTCGTTGGATTTTTTCTCTGCTTTTGAACCTAATTTCAAACCAAAATATGTTTCTGTACATAATGATTATTTAATTTTTTCAAAAACAAAAGAAGTTCTCAGTTCGGTTATGAACGATATTGGGAGAAAAAATACTCTTTCAGAAAATAAATCCTATGAATTGCTGGAAAAAAATACAGCCTCCAATATGAGTTTGACGCGTGTTGCTAATCTGTATAATAGTGGTGAATTTCGTGAGAGATATCCCCAGATAGCCCAGAATTATCGTTGGGCGGTATTTCAGCAAACTTCTCAAAATGAGTACTATATGTTTAATTTTATGAGTAAAAAACAGACGAAAAATTCTGTGACGGATAAAATTAAAGAACGTTTTCAATTTGTGTTAGATGCTAAAATTATTACACCTCCTGCTATATTGCTGAATCACAGAACAAAACGTAGAGAAATTGTTGTTCAAGATGAAAATTATGACCTCTATCTAATCGGGAATAATGGTAGTTTATTATGGAAGAAAAGGTTAGATGGAAAAATACAAAGTTCTGTTTATCAGGTAGATTTGTTTAAAAATGGTTTTTTGCAGATGGCTTTTACAACGGAACATTCCATTTGGGTTGTGGACAGAAATGGAAACAATGTAGCTCCATTCCCTAAGAAATATAAGGGGAAAATAACTCCTTTGGAAGTATTTGATTATGATAAAAATAGAGAGTATAGATTTCTGTTTGCAGAAGGGAAAACGTTACATATGTTGGATAAAAAAGGTGATGTTGTAGGTGGATTTTTAAGAAAAAATACAGATGCAGTTCCATTATTCACTCCGAAGCATTATCGAGCAGGAGATAAAGATTTTTTGGTTTATTTGTCTGATAATGGCAAGTTTAACGTGTTGCATCGCAATGGTGAGATTCGCATACCCATTCAAGGGAAATATGAATTTTCGAATAATCCGCCGCTGTTTTTTGATAATCGGTTTTTGTTTTCAACCCGAGATGGAAATCTTACCCGAATAGACTTAAACGGAAATATAGTTAAAGCGGAAAGAAATTGGGATAGAAATCATTATTTGATTGGTAATCAATATACAACTTCGTTTCTTTCTGGAAGTACTTTATCTATCGGAAATACAAAAATTCAAATTCCTGAAGCGAAATACGAAAAGCAAAAACTTTTTCGGGTGCGAGGTGTGAACTATGTTTCTGCAAACGATATTGAAAATGAAAAGGTTTATTTATGGAACGAACAGGGTAAACTTGTGCAAGACTTTCCGATGGAAGGAATTTCGCCAATAGATATAGATGTGGATTTGGATAAAGCCATTTGGATTGTTTTGGCAACAACTAAAAATCGGATAAGTGTTTACGAAATAAAAGAATTGAAGTAGGGTACTGATTGTCAGTTTGTTTTCTGTTTAAATAAAGTTGTTATGTCTCGAATTTTAGCTATAGATTATGGTAGTAAACGTTGTGGTATTGCTGTTACAGACCCTCTGCGTATTATTGCTTCAGGTTTAACCACAGTTGCTACAGATGAGTTGATTACGTTTTTAAAGAAATATATTTCTGAAGAAAAAGTAACAGAAATAGTTGTGGGGCAACCCAAACGAATGAATAATGAATTTTCTGATATTGAAAAGGAAATCCAGAAAAAAGTAGAACTTCTTGAGAAGGAATTCCCTGAAATAATAATCGTTCGTGAAGATGAGCGATTTACTTCTAAAATGGCATTTCAATCAATGATTGACAGTAGGCTAGGAAAAAAACAACGCCAAAATAAAGCCTTGATTGATGAAATAAGTGCAACATTGATTCTGCAAAATTATATGAATAAGAGGTAGAATTTATGGTTTTCTTTTTTTTCGAATTTTGTTTTTGTTTTTTTTGAATAGGGTTTTATGTGATGAAAAAGAAAATATTCGAAATATGAAAAAGAAAATATTTCAACACATAATGTGTGAAAAAAATCTGATATTTAACACTTAATTTTTTAATTATTTATAAAAATGATTTCTTCTTTATTGTAATAGTAAAAAAGAAATTGCTTTTTTGTTGATGGAAATTTAAAATAAAGTATTATTTTATTTGCTTTTCATCGTAAAAGGATTATATTTGCCTTATGTACAACATATAAGAGTAAAGTATTAAACTGTTATTGCAATGAAAGAAAAATTGTTAAAATGTATTTTGTTTTTTTTCTTAGCGTTTCTTCTTCAGGGAGTGATAGCTCAGGAAAAGCAAGTTAGTGGAACGGTAACCTCTTCAAGTGACGGAATGCCGTTAATAGGAGTTTCGGTAGTTGTTAAGGGAACGACTCGTGGAGTAGCTACTGATTTTGATGGAAATTTTACTATCCAAGCTAAAGATGGTGAGATTCTTCAATTTACTTCTATTGGTTTTAAGACTTTGGAGCGCAAGGTTACGGGGTCGGTAATGAATGTAGCTCTTGAAGAAGAAGCTAGTCAACTTGATGAGGTAGTTGTTACAGGGTATGCTACACAAACGCGTAAAACCTTAGCAACTTCCATCTCAAAACTAGATACTAAGGTTCTGGAGAGTGCTTCTCGCTCTAATGCAGGAACAGCTTTACAAGGAACTGTTTCAGGTCTTAAAGTAACTCAACATTCGGGGCAACCAGGAACAACTCCTGATATTATTCTTCGTGGAGGTACTTCTTTTGATGGTTCAGGAACTCCTTTGGTTTTGGTAGATGGTGTGCCAAGTTCTTTTTATGCTTTAAATTCCGATGATATTGAATCAATGGAAATGTTAAAAGATGCAGCTTCCACTGCTATTTATGGTGCAAGGGCGGCTAATGGAGTGATTTTGGTAACAACAAAGAAAGGAAAAGCAGGTCGTTCTAGCATAAATTTCAAAAGTAAATTGAGTTTTAACGGACGTTTGAAGGACAGAATGGAATACCTAAATGCAGCCGATTATGTTAGATTTAATCGTATGGCTGTGAAAAACACTCAAATGGTTCAAGGGGATCAGGGGTTTGATGCTTTTTTAACTGGACAACATAGTGCTGCCACAGGAAATAATCCTTTGAATTCCATCTATACAACAATGTTTTTGGATGATACCAATCGTCATTTGCTTAATTATCAGGGTTGGCAAACTATTGAGGACCCTGTAACACCAGGTAGACAACTCATCTTTATGGATAATAGCTATTTAAAAGACCAATATTACCAAACCAGTTTTTCAAATGATTATACTTTGTCATTCGATGGAGGAAACGATAAAAGCACTTACTATTTCAGTTTAGGAATTTTGGATGATAAGGGGCTTGTTTATAATACAGGGTTTAAACGTTACTCAGGAACTTTTAATGCTTCGTACAAGATATTTGACAATTTTAAAGTATCTGGGAACGTAATTTATACTCATTCAAGTAAAATAGATTCTTTCGATAGTATATATGATATTTTCCAAAGAGCAACAGGTTTAGCACCTACATCACGTGTCTATAACAACAATCCTGATGGAAGTTTGTCCAATGAATTACAACCTGGAACGTATCGTGGTTTTGGTAATCCTCTCTATTACAGAGATAAATTTGTTAATGACAATTTAGAACAACGTTTAACAGCTTCAGGGCAATTTGATTGGCAGTTTGCTAAAAATTTCAACTTAATGGCAAGAGGAAGTTATTTTTCAATTAATGATGTTGATGAATCATTTAACAAAGCTTTTCTGAATAGCGGAAATTTAAATACAGAGCGTATCGCATATGCAGGTTATGGAAGAACATTACGACACCAATATACTTCTGTTTTAAGCTATAATAATACTTTTTTAGAAAAACATAATGTAAATGCATTGCTAGGAACTGAATATTTTAGAGAGAAAAGATTTGGGCTTTCAGGGGCAACTCGTAAATCTCCTACCGATTTAATCCATACTTTAAATGTAGGGGCTGAGGCACAAGGAAAACCAAGTTCTTCAAGAACGGAATATGCGATAGCATCTGTTTTCGGACAATTGAATTATGATTATGACAATCGCTTTTTGTTAGGACTAACCTTTAGAAGTGATGGAACATCGCGCTTAGCAAATGATAAATATGGTTTTTTCCCCGGAGCCTCATTAGGTTGGAATATACATAATGAAACTTTCTATAAAGATAAGTCAATATCCACTTATATCTCAAGAATAAAACCACGTGTTAGTTATGGTGTAAATGGAAATATTGAAACACTGAGTAATTATGGTGTGTATGGTCTATATGGAACGACAGGCATATATGATACTCAAGTTGGATACGTGAATTCATCTTTACCTGTAATGGATTTACGTTGGGAACGCTCTACAACACTTAACTTTGGGTTAGATTTAGGGTTGTTCAACAACCGTGTAAATGTAGTAGCTGATTACTTTATCAGAGATGTACAAGACAAATTATCTACCCTAACCTTACCTTTGTGGACAGGTTTTTCAGGGATTACTGTTAATAATGGTATTTTGCAAAATAAAGGTTTTGAGTTAGAAGTAAATGCAAAAGTTCTCAAAACAGAAAATTTGAATTGGGATTTAGGTCTTGTGTATTACCAAGTTAAGAATTATGCAAAAAAATTACCCGATAATGGAATCGATAATAACCGACAAGGGGGAACTGAAATTTACGATGTAGCTTCTGGAAAAAATATTTATGTTGGAGGCTTACAACAAGGACAACGAATTGAAAACGATTTGATAGTTGCTTATATTCCAGAAGGAGTTTATAAAACACAAGCTGAAATAGATGCTGATAAGGATAGGTCTGTGGAATTTGCTTGGCAAAAGAAAACTCGCTTTTTGGGCGACACCCGTTGGAAAGATGTGAATGGAGATAACGTAATCAATCACTTAGATAGACAGGTAATTGGACGTATTACACCTAAATTTACTGGAGGATTTACAAGCAACTTGGTTTACAAAAATGTTGGTTTGTACGTAAAAACAGATTTTGCCGTAGGGCATCATATCATCAATGGGCGAAGAGTAAAAGGAATTGCTCAAACACAAGGAAACCAAAATGGACCTGTAGAAATTCGTGAATCTTGGACACCACAAAATCCAAATTCTGACATACCTCGTTTTGATTTGGTTGACCGCCAAAAAAATCACTTAGCAGGTGGAGGAGATCAGGGTTCTTTACACGGAAGTAGTGCTATGTATTGGGAAAAAGGAGACTACTTGGCTCTGAGAGAAATTACATTAAGTTACGACCTACAAGGCTCATTGATGAATGATTTATTTAAATCAGTTCGTTTGTATGTAACAGGAGCTAATTTGTTCTACTTTACCAAGTATGGAGGTAGTACGCCCGAAGACGCAAGTGCTAACAGAGCAGACTTAGGAGTGGTACAAGGTAGTGAGCGAGGTCGCTATCCACTGCCACAAGTGATTACGCTTGGGCTAAATCTTACTTTCTAAATTTTTAAAATATCAAAGATGAAAAAAATAGTATTTATTATAGCATCAGTATTCACATTTAGCAGCTGTGAATTAGACTTAAAACCCGAAAGTTCTTTAACGTATAACGGATTTTGGGATAGCGAAGAAGCTGTACGAGCAGCTCATATCGGGATTTACCCGCATCTTAGAGGGTACGATAATACCTTTTGGGGAATGGGGGAATTGCGTTCTGATATTTGGGGGGGTACCACAATTGAATCTCCTTTTAGTGCTGAACTCATTAAGAATGACGTAAGTGTAACTAGAGTTCATTATGGAAACTGGGCTGAATTCTATTCTTTAATACATAAAATCAATGATTTTATTAAAAATGCACCTACGGTTCCTGCCTCTAACCAAGAGCAACGAAATCATATGATGGGACAAATGTATGGTATACGTGCATATGTCTATTATACGATGCTTAAAGCTTGGGGAGAAGTGCCTATAGCTACTGAACCTTTAACCAAAGTAGAATCTTTAGAATCTTTGAAAAAGAAACGTTCTCCTAAAGAAGATGTTTTAGCATTAGTAAAATCGGATATTGAAAAATCACTTGAATTTTTTAATACAGATAATTCAAAGTGGCTCAACAAAAATATTTACTGGTCAAAAGCTGCAACGTTAACCCTCAAAGGTGATGTATACTTGTGGTCAGGAAAGGTATTAGGTGGAGGGAGCGCTGATTTTGAAGTCGCTAAAACAGCATTGGAATCTGTTACAGGATATTCATTGATTAATTATGAAGATTTGTGGGGACAGGCTAAAGAAGGAAATAACGAATTTATTTTTGCTTTGGATTACCAAGAAGACCAATCTGATAACTTTTATTCTTTGATGACTGCTCGTCAAGTAGACATCAAAGGAAAGTTTGATGACGAGGGTAATCTCCTTGATAATTTTACACTCAATGGAGGTAGCCGTTATGGAGCAAGTGCGAAAGTATTTGATTTTCTAAAAGCTGATTTACAAGATCAAAGAAGTAAAACCTTTATGGGAATTTATTCAGACAAAACAGCTAAGAAATTGATAGGTACGGTTTTAAACAAATTTTTGGGAGTTGTTGAAACTGGATTACGTCGAAGCTGGAATAATGTGCCTTTATATCGTTATGCTGATGTAGTGTTATTACTTGCCGAGGCCAAAAATCATTTAGGAGAAGATCCTTCTCCAGAAATTAATAAAATACGTGAACGTGCTTACGGTAATACTTACAATGTTGCCACTCACGGTTACACAAATGCTAATAAATCTGCGAATGCTAAAGCTATTCTTGATGAGCGTTTAAAAGAGTTCGTTGGAGAAGGTAAACGATGGTGGGATTTGGTCAGAGCTGGTGATAATCATTTATTTGATGAAGTACCTACAATGAAAGCTTCTGAATCTTACAAAATTTACTATTCTATTTCAGAAGGAATGATTGCAAATGACCCAGAGCTTAAACAAACAGAAGGTTATAAATAAATCTTAAAATTAATCTTTTGAAAAAAGTGAAAAGTAACCCTCATTACTTTTCACTTTTTCTATTTCTTTACGGAAAGAGAAATAAGCTGGAAGTAATTTTCGTTTTTTTTCGTTTCTGTAAATAAACTTTCAACAATTCATATACTATTTTTTTGAAAGAAATCATACTTTTTAATAGTTCTTTTATCTATCTTTGCACACATTTTTGAAATTGAAAATAATGAAAAATTTTGTACAAGAATTACAATGGCGTGGAATGATTCAGGACATAATGCCTGAGACAGAGCAACATTTATTGGAAGGAATTCGTTCGGCGTATGTGGGGATTGACCCAACTGCAGATTCGCTTCATATAGGACATCTTGTGGGAGTGATGATTCTCAGGCATTTCCAAAATTGTGGACATAAACCTTATGCTTTGGTAGGAGGAGCTACAGGAATGATAGGCGATCCATCAGGAAAGTCAGTTGAGAGAAATTTACTTACAGAAGAAGTTCTAGCTCATAATATTGAGGGAATAAAAAAACAATTGGCAAAATTCTTAGATTTTGAAAGCAAAGAACCTAACAAAGCGGAACTTGTGAATAACTACGATTGGATGAAGAATTTTTCGTTTTTATCTTTTATTCGCGATATTGGTAAGCATATTACGGTTAATTATATGATGGCAAAAGATTCTGTGAAAAAGCGTTTCGATCCGAGTGAAAATACGGACGGAATGTCGTTCACTGAATTTTCATATCAGCTAATTCAAGGTTACGACTTTTTGCACCTTTTCCGAGAGAAAAATTGTACACTTCAAATGGGAGGGTCCGACCAATGGGGCAATATCACCACAGGTACAGAAATGATTCGTAGAATTGCAGGAGGGAAAGCCTTTGCTATGACTTGTCCGTTGATTACCAAAGCCGATGGAACAAAATTCGGAAAATCCGAAGGAGGAAATATTTGGCTTGACCCAGAGAAAACTTCGCCTTACAAGTTTTATCAATATTGGATAAATACTTCTGACGAAGACGCTGAGCGGTACATTAAAATATTTACGATGCTTTCCAAAGAAGAAATAGAAAGTTTAACTGCAGAACATAAAGAGGCTCCTCATTTACGTCTGTTGCAAAGTAAACTGGCTGAGGAAATTACGGTTTTAGTTCACGGAAAAGAAGAATTGGAGAAAGCCATTCAAGCATCAAAAATCTTGTTTGGAAATTCAACTTCAGAAGATTTAAAGAAATTAGACGAACAAACTTTTCTTGATGTTTTTGATGGAGTTCCACAGGCTGAAATCTTCCGTTCAGATATCGAAAACGGACTGGATATGATAGCCATACTTTCTGCTAAGACAGAGTTTATAAAAAGTAATTCTGAAGCTCGTAGGGCATTGAAAGAAAACTCAATTTCAGTCAATAAGGAAAAGGCTTCTGATAATTACATCGTTACACATAAAGATTTAATAAATAATCAATTTATTTTACTTCAAAGGGGAAAGAAAAATTATTTTGTAGTAAGAGTAAAATAGAAATAACCAAAACCACGAGTTGAAAAGTTCAGTTCGTGGTTTATTTTTTTGTAAAATTAAAAAGCAAATATTATGTCAAACTCTTGGAAAACAGCAATTATTGGTACGTTAATTCATTTATTTTTAGGGACAGTTTATGCTTGGAGTTTTTTTCAAGTTCCAATAATGGAAAATACCAATTGGAATAATACCGAAACGACGATGGCTTTCAGCTTAACAATTCTGACGTTGGGGATTACTGCCTCGTGGGCAGGACGAAAATTGGAAGTTTACGGACCTCAAAAACTGACGATTATAGGAGGAATTCTGTTCGGATTAGGATATATTTTAGCTTCATACGCTTTGGGAAGTGTGAATTTATGGTTGTTTTATCTTTGTTTTGGAGTAATAGGAGGCTGTGGCTTAGGACTTGCGTATGTAACTCCAGTTGCGGTAGTTAGCCGATGGTTTAGCAAAAATCAAGGATTAGCCACAGGAATGGTGGTGATGGGTTTTGGTTTAGGAGCTTTTATGATGTCCAAAATATTAGCTCCAATTTTCTTTGAATTGACAGAAAAAAATGTTGCTTTGAGTTTCCGGTATTCAGGAATTTTATTTTTGGTAGCAATTCCTTTATTAGGAGTGTTCTTAAAGTTTCCTCCTCAAAATGAGGTGGTTTGTGAAAAGAAGGAAGTCATTGAAACAGAGAATTCAAGTAGAAAAACAATTTTGATATGGACGATTTTCACATTGAATATTATTGTAGGAATGATTTTTCTGTCTTTTCAATCGCCTCTTCTTCAGGAGCTTATTCAAAAAGAAGAACAGGTTGATAAAGAGTACTTGGTACAAGCTGGAGCTACTTTAATAGCTGTAAGCGCATTTTTCAATGGAATTGGGCGTCTTCTTTGGGCAAGTTTGTCGGATAAAATGGGGCGTATCAATACGTTCAGAATGCTTATAGGACTTGAAATAGTTTGTTTTATCTTACTGATTTTTACACAAAATGTGATTTTATTTTCGGTCTTGGTGTGTTTGGTTCTCCTTTGTTATGGTGGAGGTTTTGGAATACTACCTTCTCTTGTGAGAGATGAATTTGGAAAAGCAAATATGTCTAAAATGTATGGAAAAATGCTAACAGGTTGGGGAATAGGAGGTTTGATAGGTACACTAACTACAGCTTTTTTGAAAGATACGTTCAATGAAGATGCGGGTATTTATGTGTTTTCAACAGGACTTGTAGTTTCAGTAGTAGCTTTTTTGTTATGTTTTCTAATAAAAGTAAAGAAATAATCAATAGTAAATAAAAAAAGCCCTCAGAATTCTGAGGGCTTTTTCGTTTTGTTAATCTAATCTTATGAAGTTACCATTCAAATCAAAAATTAAGTCTTTGTGAAATCCTACAAGTTCTACTTCGTAAGAATTGGCTTTCTTTTCAATGCTGTTGAAAGCGTATCTCGAGTAATTTGCTTGTACATATCTTCTTATTGCAGCAGGAATGAATCCTGTTGGAATAGATTGTCTGTCAGGAGCATCAACGTTTATCCAATTACCATTTAGGTCAAAATCAATGTCAACACCATTAACCAAATCGTATTCTACTTTGTTAGATTCCACCTCAATTTTTTTAATGGCAATTGAAGGGAAGTGAGTAGCTAAGAAGTTATTAGCATTTGTTTGAACAACTTGAGGAACTGTTCCTACAATGGTTGTATTACCTGTTCCAGCGTTCCCGTTTCCACCGTTGTTGTTACCTGCACCAATAGGTTGTCCGTTAGTGTTAAAGTGGATGTCGTTTTTGATTCCAACTAGTTCTACTTCGTAACCTGTAACAGTTTTCTCAATTCCGTTGATAGGATTGTTAGGATACGTTGTTCTCAAGTGATTAAGAATACTTTGAGGAATGAAAGCCGTCTTTGATAAAGCTTGTCCGTCACGAGCGTCAACATTTATCCAATTACCATTTATTAGGTCAAAATCAATATCAACTCCATTAGCCAAATCGTAATCTACTTTATTAGATTCTACTTCAATTTTGGTAATAGCAATTGAAGCGAAGTAAGTTTTCAAAAATTCATTAGCTTTAGTTTGAACAACTTGAGGAACTGTTCCTACAATGGTTGTATTACCTGTTCCAGTATTCCCGTTTCCACCGTTGTTGTTACCTGTTCCAGAAGATATAGGTTGTCCATTAACATCAAAATAGATGTCTTTTTCAACTCCTACAAGGTCTACCTCGTAACCTGTTTTTTTCTTCTCAATGCTATTGATGGCATTTTTAGGATAAGTAGTTGTTACGTGGTTAATGATGCTTTGAGGAATGAAATCCATTGACGTTACTAGTGCAGACAAGGCTTGTCCATCACGTGCATCAACTTTAGTCCAATTTCCATTTGCATCGAAATCAACTTCTACTCCATTGGATAAATCAACAGAGTATCTTCCGTTACTCTCGGTTTCTGTTTTAACAACATTAGCACCATTAAAGTATTTACTTATGAATGATTGTGCTGTGTTAGGCAAATTGTTGTGAGGAATCAAATCGTCCTTCTCACAAGAATAAGCCATTAGAGATGTTGCGAGAGCAATAATTGCTAGTTTTGAAAAAAGTTTTCTCATAATTATGTAATTTAAATTTTTTAAAATATAATTTCTTATTTATTTAGTCTTACGAAGTTTCCGTTTTTATCAAATATCAGTTCTTGAGTTAAGCCCAAAAGCTCTACTTCATATCCTGTTGCTATTCTTTCAATGCTATTTATTGCATTTTTTGGATAGTTTTGATTTATGTATGAAGTAATTGCGTTGGGAATGAAGGACGTGTGTAAAAGAGGTTGTCTATCAGAGGCCTTTACGCTTGTCCACCTTCCTTGTGCATCAAAATCAATTTCTGTTCCATTTGTAAATCGGATATCGTAACTTCCGTCATCGTCTCTCATAGATTGAGAAATTTTAAGATCAGAGAAGTACTCAGTAATAAATGATTGTCCTTCATTAGGTAAGTTATTGAAACTTAAATTTCTGCTATCGTTGTCGTTGCAAGAAACTAAAAATGATATTACAATAAATAGGCAAAGTATAGTTTTTTTCATAAGTCAAATTTGTTTATTGAATATGCTTAATCATCAATTCTTAAGAATTTTCCAGCACGATTGAATTCTAAATCAAGTCCGTTAGAAAGTTCAACTTCATACCCGTATTTGCGTTTTTTTATTTCTTTCACAAAAGTATTCGGAAAGTTTCTCTGTACGTGTTGAGCTACTCCAGAAGGTATAATTCTCGCTGGAACTTCACTAGTTCTTGATTTTACTTCTTCCCAATCTCCATTTGAATAAAATTCTACTTCTGAACCATCATTGAAAACAACGGTGTATTCTTTCTTAACTAAATAATCTGTATCCACCCAAACAGAAGCAATATTTTCTTCTGAAAAATATTCTTTAATGAAAGATTGTGCTTTTGCAGGTAATTGGCTGAAAGAAATAAATCTATCATCTTGTGCAGAAGCAAATGTTACAGTAAATAAAGCAACTAATAAGGTTGTGATTTTTTTAAAATTTTTCATACGATAAAAAAGTATTTATTTGTTTACAGGAGCAAAAGTATTTGAAGATTTGGGAAAGATTTAGGAATACAAAAAATCTTAGAAAATAATTTAGGAATAATAAAAAAAGCACTTTGAAAAAAGTGCTTTTGTTTTGAAAAGATTTTAGTTTGTGAACAATAACTCACGATATTTAGTAAGTGTCCACAATTCGTCATCAACCATCGTTTCCAATTTATCACAATGGTAACGAATTTCATCGAAAAATGGTTTTACTTTATTGCAATAAGCATCGGCTTTCTCTTCGGCAGAAATGAGTTTGTTTGCTTCTTTTCGAGCCTCAATCATTGCGTCTACTTTGCTGTGAATCATTTTTATATGATTTGATATTCGTTTGATTAATTCTATTTGTTCATCAGCAACTCCTTGATAGTCATTTCCAAAGATTTCTTTCAAGCCTTTCACATTTTCAATTAACGTGTTTTGATATCTTACGGCTGTTGGAACTACGTGATTTCGAGCAATATCTCCGATTAAACGACCTTCAATTTGGATGTTTTTGGTGTATTCTTCCAATTCAATTTCGTAACGAGCTTCAATTTCAACTCGGGTCATCACTTTCATTTCTTCAAATAAGGCGATTGCTTTTTCCGAAATATTTGCTTTTAGTGCTTCGGGGGTTGTTTTGTTATTACTCAGTCCTCTTTTTGCAGCTTCTTTTTCCCAAGCTTCGCTGTATCCATCTCCTTCAAAACGGATTTTTTTGGATTGTTTGATATATTCTCGTAATGCGTTGAAAATGGCTTCGTCCTTTTTAAGTCCTTTATTATCAATTAAGTGGTCTACTTCTTTTTTGAATTCGATAAGTTGTTTAGCAACAATTGTATTGATGATAGCCATCGGTTTTCCGCAGTTTGCTTTAGAACCTACCGCACGAAATTCAAATTTATTTCCAGTAAAAGCGAAGGAAGAAGTTCGGTTTCTGTCAGTATTATCCAAGAATAAATCAGGAATTTTACCTACAACGTTAAGTTTTAGGTCTGTTTTTTCTTCTGGAGAAAGTTTTCCTGTAGAAACGTCCTCTAACTCATCTAAAACTTTAGTAAGCTGTTCGCCAATGAACACAGAAACAATAGCAGGAGGAGCCTCATTCGCCCCCAAGCGGTGGTCATTACTCGCTGAAGCTACAGAAGCTCTGAGTAGTTCTTCGTATTCGCAAACAGCTTTTATGGTACAAATGAAGAAGGTTAAAAACTGCAAGTTTTTCATTGGTGTTTTTCCTGGGGCAAGTAAGTTTACGCCAGTGTCAGTGGCCAATGACCAGTTGTTGTGCTTTCCTGAACCATTTACTCCAGCGAAAGGCTTTTCGTGGAAAAGAACTACAAAGTTATGACGCTCAGCGACTTTGTTCATAACGTCCATCAAAAGAGAATTCTGGTCAACTGCCAGATTAGCTTCTTCAAAGATGGGCGCTAATTCAAACTGGTTGGGAGCAACTTCGTTGTGTCTTGTTTTTGCTGGAATTCCCAGTAGTAAACATTCGTGCTCTAAATCACGCATATAGCTTAATACTCTATCGGGAATTGAACCAAAGTAATGGTCGTCCAGTTGTTGTCCTTTAGCGGCTTGTTGCCCCAAAAGTGTACGTCCAGCAAGTATGAGGTCAGGACGTGTGTTTGCTAAAGCCTTGTCTACCAAGAAGTATTCCTGTTCCCAGCCCAAAGTTGGAGTAACTTTCGTCACATTTTTGTCAAAGTATTTGGCTACCTCTGTGGCTGCTTGGTCGATGGCTGCCATAGCTTTTAATAAAGGTGTTTTATTATCAAGTGCTTCTCCTGTGTAAGAAATGAAAATTGTTGGTATACAGAGAGTAGTTCCGTAAACGAATGGGGGAGAGGAGGGGTCCCAAGCGGTGTAGCCACGAGCTTCAAAAGTATTTCGAATTCCTCCATTAGGAAAACTCGAAGCATCTGATTCTTGCTGTACTAATTGTCCTCCTCCAAATTTTTCAATGGCTTTACCTCTTCCTACAGGTTCGAAAAAAGCATCGTGTTTTTCGGCAGTAGTCCCTGTTAAGGGCTGAAACCAATGTGTGTAGTGAGTTGCTCCTTTGGAAATTGCCCAATCACGCATAGCCGCAGCAACTTGGTCAGCAACTTTGCGGTCGATTTTTATTCCATAATGAATGGAATTCATTACACTTTCAAAGGCTTCACTTGTCATAAACTGACGCATAGCCTCTTCATTGAAAACATTTTTGCCGAAAAGCTCAGAACGTTTTCCTTTTTCAGTAATTACAACTGGTTTTCTTAGTCCTACTTCTTTTAAAGCGTTAAAACGTAAATTTGGCATATGTGGTGTATTTTATGGGGGCAAATGTATAAATAATATATAAAATATCAATAACACCCCTGTAAAAATTATTGTATGTTGTATAAAAATAATAGTTTTTTCGTTGATTTTGTTTTTCAAGAAGATGCTTTAATCTTCTAACAGAAGATATAATCAAGTTATTTATGGTGCAGAAAATGTATCATAAAAATACTTTTTTTGCCTTTGTGAAATATTATTGTAATTTTGTCTTTCAAAAACAGATAAAATATAATTGATATGTTGCAACTTACCTTTGTCAGAGAAAATAAAAATGTCGTTTTAGAGGGACTCAAAAAGAGAAATTTCAAGGATTTACACATTATAGATTCAGTAATTGATTTAGATGAAAAACGTAGAGCTACACAAGTTGAGTTAGATAATGTGTTAGCAGAATCGAACGCAATTTCAAAGGAAATAGGAATGCTATTTAAGTCAGGCAAAGTGTCTGAAGCTAATTCTTTGAAAGAGAAAACGGTGGAGTTGAAAGATAAATCAAAAACTTTATCCGATAACCTTGCTGAAATTTCAGAAAAATTAAACGATTTATTATATCGTATTCCTAATATTCCTAATGAGTTAGTTCCTTTTGGTACTTCTGAAACGGATAATGAAGTAGTTTTTCAGGCTGGAGAAGTTCCTAATTTAGGCGAGAATGCTCTGCCGCATTGGGAGTTGGCCAAAAAGTACGATATAATTGATTTTGAGTTAGGTGTGAAGATTACAGGAGCGGGTTTTCCTGTCTACAAAGGAAAAGGAGCTAAGTTGCAACGAGCTTTAATTACCTACTTTTTGGACAAAAATACTGAAGCTGGTTATCAGGAATTTCAAGTGCCACACGTTGTGAATGAAGCTTCAGGATTTGGAACAGGTCAACTTCCTGATAAAGAAGGACAAATGTATCACATTGGTATGGATGACCTGTATTTAATTCCTACTGCTGAGGTTCCAGTAACTAATTTTTTTAGAGATGTGTTAGTTTCTGAAAATGAACTTCCTATTTGTTGCACGGCGTATACACCTTGTTTCCGTCGGGAGGCTGGAAGTTATGGAGCTCACGTTCGTGGATTGAATCGTTTGCACCAATTTGATAAGGTTGAAATTGTTCGTGTAGAACACCCCGATAATTCGTACAAAGCTTTAGAAGGAATGGTAGAACACGTAAAATCAATCCTCAATGAGCTAAAGTTGCCTTACCGAATTTTGCGACTTTGCGGAGGAGATTTAGGCTTTACATCTGCTTTAACCTATGATTTTGAGGTGTATTCAACGGCTCAGCAAAAGTGGTTGGAAATCAGTTCGGTGTCTAATTTTGAAACGTATCAGGCTAATCGATTGAAGTTGCGTTATAAAGATTCTGACGGAAAGAATAAATTAGCTCATACACTTAACGGAAGTTCCTTGGCTTTACCTCGCGTTTTGGCAGGGATTTTAGAAAATTATCAGACCGAAGAAGGTATAGTTGTGCCTGAAGTGCTTCGAAAATATACAGGATTTGATATTATTTGATAATTAAAAAATAGAAAAATATAAAGTTGTTCAAAATATCTTTTTTGAGCAACTTTTTTATTTAATTTCGATGTGGAAACATTTTTCTGGAGAAAAAGGTAATTCAAATTAAAATAAATAGGAAAAGATTTGGTCGTTATTCCATATTTTTTTCTTAAATTCGCACATTTAAAAAAAGTAGTTAATAGTATAAAAATTTGTACTATTGTTTTTCTTTTAGTAATTTACAAGTTTTGGAAATGAAATTCACAGAGCACAAAAACTTAGATTTATCAGTCGTTGCCAAAGAGATACTTACATATTGGCAAGAAAATAATATTTTTGAAAAAAGTATTGAAACGCGTGAGGGCAAAGAGCCGTTTGTATTTTTTGAAGGTCCGCCTTCGGCAAATGGGCTTCCGGGCATTCATCACGTGATGGCACGTACGATTAAGGATATTTTCTGCCGTTATAAAACTCAAAAAGAATTTCAAGTAAAACGAAAAGCAGGTTGGGATACGCACGGACTTCCTGTGGAGCTTGGCGTGGAAAAAGAGTTGGGCATTACTAAAGAAGACATCGGAAAGAAAATTTCGGTGGAAGACTACAACAAGGCTTGTAAAGAAGCCGTGATGCGTTACACCAACATTTGGAATGACCTTACCGAAAAAATGGGGTATTGGGTAGATATGGAAAATCCGTACATTACCTACAAATCCAAATATATGGAATCAGTTTGGTGGCTTTTGAAGCAAATTTACAACAAAGGTTTGCTGTATAAGGGCTACACCATTCAGCCGTATTCGCCAAAGGCAGGAACAGGACTTTCTTCTCACGAACTCAACCAACCAGGTACGTATCGTGATGTTTCGGATACTACGATTGTGGCTCAATTCCGTGTGAAAACTTTTTCGTATCAGCTTATAAATCAGTTCAAAGATTTAGGAGAGAATGTATTCATATTGGCTTGGACAACCACTCCTTGGACGCTTCCTTCAAATATGGCTTTGGCTGTGGGTAAAAATATTGATTATGTGCTGGTTAAAACTTTTAATCAATACACTTACGAGCCGATTTATGTAATTTTGGCAAAAGATTTAGTACCAAAACTATTTGGAAGCAAATTTTCCGAAGGTGAAAATTCTGAAATATTTAACCGAATTGAGCAAAAATACAACGAAATTCCTAATAGAGACGATGCTTTGGATATTATCAATGTCGCAATTGTGCAAACCAGCGAGATGAAACACGCCAAAATTCCTTATCAAATCCTTGCTGAATTCAAAGGTTCTGATTTAGAAGGGACTACCTATGAGCAACTCATTCCGTGGTTTAGTCCTGCGGAAAATGCCGACCAAGCTTTCCGAGTAATTACAGGCGATTTCGTAACTACGGAAGACGGAACAGGAATTGTCCACATCGCTCCGACTTTTGGTGCTGATGACGCTCGCGTTGCCAAAGAAAACGGAATTCCGCCGATGCTCATCAAAGATGAAAACGATAATCTTGTTCCACTTGTGGATTTGCAGGGCAGATTTGTAAAAGGCGAAAATGTTCCTGAAATTTTTAGCGGAAAATACATCAAGAACGAATATTACGACCAAAATGCACCAGAAAAATCGTGGGACGTAGAGTTGGCAATTCTCTTAAAAACTGAAAATAAAGCTTTTAAGGTGGAAAAATACGTCCACTCATATCCGCATTGTTGGCGAACTGACAAACCCGTTTTGTACTATCCACTCGATTCTTGGTTCATCAAAATTACGGACGTGAAAGACCGCCTTTTCGACTTAAATAAAAACATCAATTGGAAACCCAAAGCCACCGGTGAAGGACGTTTCGGAAATTGGTTACAAAACGCCAACGATTGGAATTTGTCGCGTTCGCGTTATTGGGGAATTCCGCTTCCGATTTGGCGAACCGAAGACAAAAAAGAAGAAATTATCATTGGTTCTGTGGAAGAGTTAAAGTCTGAAATTCAGAAGTCTATCGCTGCAGGACTAATGAAAGAAGATATTTTTGCTGATTTTCAGGTAGGAAATATGTCTGACGAGAATTATGAGAAAATCGACCTGCATAAAAACGTGGTAGATAAAATCGTTTTGGTTTCAGCATCGGGCAAACCGATGAAACGCGAAAGCGATTTGATTGACGTTTGGTTCGATTCGGGAGCAATGCCTTACGCACAATGGCACTATCCGTTCGAAAACAAAGAAATGGTTGAAAACACTTGGAAAACAGCCGATTTCATCGCTGAAGGAGTTGACCAAACACGCGGTTGGTTCTATACACTTCACGCGATTGCGGGATTAGTTTTCGATGGAATTTCATACAAAAATGTGGTTTCCAACGGATTAGTTTTGGATAAAAACGGACAAAAAATGTCTAAACGTTTGGGCAATGCTATCGACCCGTTCACCACTTTGGAAGAATACGGAGCCGATGCCACACGTTGGTATATGATTTCCAATGCCAATCCGTGGGATAACTTAAAGTTTGATTTGGAGGGTGTTGCCGAAGTTCGTCGTAAGTTTTTCGGAACGCTTTACAACACCTATTCATTCTTTGCTTTATATGCTAATATTGACGGATTTACATACAAAGAAGAGGAAATTCCCTTAGAAAAACGCCCTGAAATCGACCGTTGGATTTTGTCGGAACTTCATACCCTTATCCAAAAGGTTGATGAGGCTTTTGCCGACTATGAGCCTACTCGTGCCACTCGCTTAATTTCGGATTTTGTACAAGAGAATTTAAGTAACTGGTATGTGCGTTTGTGCCGCAGACGTTTCTGGAAGGGTGAATATGAGGAAGATAAGATTTCGGCTTATCAGACTTTGTACACTTGTCTTCTGAACGTGGCAAAACTAATGGCTCCGGTAGCTCCGTTTTACGCAGAGGTATTGTACAGAGATTTGGTGTCAGGAACCCAAAAAGAAACGGCAGAAAGTGTGCATTTAACCATTTTCCCAACGACAGATAAATCGTTTATTGACAAGTCATTGGAGAGCAAAATGGAAAAAGCTCAAAATATTTCATCTTTGGTGCTTTCACTTCGTAAAAAGGAAATGATAAAGGTGCGTCAGCCGTTGCAAAAAATTATGATTCCTGTATCAAACGAAGCTGAAAAAAGGGAAATTGAAGCAGTTGCCGATTTGATAAAATCAGAGGTAAACGTTAAAGAAATTGAACTTTTGGAAGATGCTTCGGGTATTTTAGTGAAGCAAATTAAACCGAATTTCAAAACTTTGGGACCTCGTTTCGGTAAAGATATGAAATTGGTAGTTGCTCAAATACAGAATTTTACGCAAGAAGATATTCAGAATATCGAAAAAAATCGTGAAATTATTATAAAATTAGAAGAAAAAGATGTAACTTTAAGCATTGAAGATGTGGAAATCACCACACAAGACATCGAGGGGTGGCTTGTGGCAAGTTCAGGGAATTTGTTGGTAGCCTTGGATATTCATATCACTGACGAGTTGAGAAAAGAAGGAATCGCTCGTGAGTTGGTAAATCGTATTCAGAATATCCGAAAAGACAGCGGTTTTGATGTTACGGATAAAATCAATATTTGCATTCAAAAACAAAAAGCCGTGGAAGAGGCTGTTTCGGACAATTTGGAGTACATCAAAAGCGAAACCCTTACTAGTGAACTTACGTTTGCTGAAAATGTTTCAGGCGAACCTATTGAGTTTGATGATATTGTAACGAAAATTTCCGTGGAGAAAGTGTGATAATCAGATTAGGAAAGGGTTTGTTTTAAAAATTAAATAGATTATTTTTACAATAAAATAAAGAAATAAGACTTAAAAATTGGGAATTCGTTGATTATCAAAAAAGCTCTATTGGGCTTGTTGTTTGGTAGTTTTAACCGAAGTGTTGTTGGGGTTTTTGCTTATGTGAAATCGGTAGATTTTCTGATTTTTTTTTGATTCCAGCTGTTTTGATTTGGACTATTATTTTGCCGAAATTAGGAGGAAGGCATATCAAAAATGTTTAACGACACAAATAAGAAATAATTATGGAAGAAAACATCAGAGTTAGGTATTCCGATAAGGAATTAGAAGAATTCAAAGTTCTTATCGAGGAAAAGATTAAAAAAGCTCAGGCAGATTTAGAGCTTCTTAAGAGTGCTTATATGAATAGTGCAACTAATGGCACGGAAGATACCTCACCTACTTTTAAGGCTTTTGAAGAAGGTTCGAAAGTGACAAGCAAGGAAGAAAACACAACTTTGGCAATTCGTCAGGAGAAGTTTATTCGTGACCTTAAAAATGCACTTATTCGCATAGAGAATAAAACTTATGGGGTTTGTAGAGTAACAGGCAAACTGATTGATAAACGCCGTTTGTTGGCCGTTCCTCATACAACGTTAAGTATTGAAGCGAAGAATCTACAATAATTTTCAAGAAGAAGTCAGTTGCTATTGATTATCCATCGCTTTCTTTTGACTTCTTCTTGGAATATTAGTCTTCAATCTCCACCAAAATGGGGCAATGGTCACTGTGCTTTGCTTCAGGGAGAATTAAGGCTCGTTGTAATCGATTTTCGAGAGGTTGTGCAACCAAATTGTAATCAATTCGCCAACCTTTATTGTTATTACGAGCATTTGCACGATAACTCCACCACGAGTAATTGTGAGGCTCTTTGTTGAAGTGACGAAAGCTGTCAATAAATCCACTTTTCATAAAATTGTCAAGCCATTCACGTTCCACAGGTAGGAAGCCAGAAACATTGGCGTTTCGTATGGGGTCGTGAATATCAATAGCCTGATGACATATATTATAATCACCACAGATTACCAAGTTTGGGTGTGATACTTTTAGCTGATTGATATAGTCTTGAAAATCATCCATAAAGGTGAATTTGAAGTCTAATCGTTCAATGTTTGTGCCAGATGGTAGGTAAAGGCTCATTACCGAAATTGTATCAAAGTCAGCACGTAATATGCGTCCTTCAGTGTCCATATAGTTGATGCCACTTCCTACTTCAACGTGATTGGGTTTTATTTTGGATAGTATCGCAACTCCGCTATATCCTTTTTTTTCGGCACTATGCCAATATTGGTATTTGTATCCTAAATCTTCAAAAGCCGTTTTTTCAATTTGTGATTCCAAAGCTTTGATTTCCTGTAAACAAAGTACATCAGGATTGGCATTTTTTAGCCATTCTGTTAGTCCTTTTGCCATTGCGGCACGTACACCATTCACATTGTAAGATATGATTTTCATTAGTTACTTTATTTGGGTAGGCAAATGTAAAAATTTTTAGTAATAAAAATATATCACGAAATAAAAAAGGAAGGTAAATTTACCTTCCTTTTTTTGCTTTTTGATTATCTTTTAGTAGAATAGACTAAGATTTTCTTTTATTTCAGCCGAATTTTTAAGAGCACTCAAAACTTCTTCTGATGCACGGCTTAATTTTAAGCCTTCCAGAGTTTTTGCAAATGATTTGTAGTTGTCAATTGTAGGAGCTTTTGTAGTAGAAGTAACCTCTATTACGTAAACGCCATTTTCTCCTTCAATAGGCTTAGAAACTTGATTTTGTTTCAAAGAAAAGGCAGTGCCTACAACTCTTGGTTCACGTCCTTCACCAATAATTGTTGGATTGTTCATTGATAAACCTGTAGCTGTTTTTACCTCACTTTTATTTGCAGAAGCAATAGCATCTAATGAATTTCCTTTGGCTTTTTCAGCAAGAATTTCGGCTTTTTTCTGACGGATTAAAATTGGTTTTACAAAAGGAGAAGCGTCTTGAACAGAGCTAATTCCTTTTTCACCTTTTTTGGTAAGTTGAGCTACAATATAGTTCCCTCCTGAAGTAAACTTACGAATATCACCTACTTTGCTGTCTTCTTGGAAAATCCATTGTACAATGGCACGATTGTTTCCTAAACCTATGATATATTCATCATTTTGTTTAAGATTATCAGCACGAAGCACAGATAAATCAGATTTTTTGGCAACTTCGCTGAAATTTTTAACATCAGCCAATGCGTCAATTTCGAACTTAGAAACTTTTGAGAATAACTCATTTAATGTAGCTTCAGAAGGTTCAATTTTGCGTGTGATGGTTGCAATTTGTACAGCATCAGTCTTTTCTGCAATTCTCACTACGTGAACGCCAAAATCAGTTTCAACAATTCCGATATGCCCTGTTGGATTTGAGAAAACAAATTCTTCAAAAGGTTTAACCATTCTTCCTTTTGTGAAAAAACCTAAATCGCCTCCACTATAAGCAGCTCCAGGTTCTTCTGAATTTTCTCTTGCTAACGCAGCAAAATCGGCACCAGGAACCTGTGCAAGAGCTAATATTTCTTTGGCTTTTGCCTGAGCTTCTTCTTTAGTGCGTGTAACACTCTGGTTTGCAGCTTGGCTTCCTGTGTAAGGAATTAAAATATGACTTGCTTTTACAGCTCCATTAGCTTCTTTGGCAATCATACGAGAAAGTTTCAAGCTACCTCCATCTTCGTATGGTCCGAAAACTTTTCCAACAGGAAGTGTGAATAAAGTATCGGCATAACTGGAAGATAATTGTTCTTTAGTCACAAATAAAGAGTCGTAAGGGGTATCAGAATGTTTATCAACAAACTCACGAATTTTTGTCGTTTTTGCAAAACCTGCAATTGTGTCATTCGAATTTGTTTGGTTATTAAAAACAACTTCTGGAGAAAGCAACTTGTTTAAAGCTTCTCTACTTGCTTGAATATCACTATCTGAAGCCTTTTCATTAACAACTATGTATTGAATGTTACGGAAAGCTTCTTGCTTGAATTGTTTTTCGTGTTTGTTAATGTATGATTTTATTTCGCTATCAGTTACAGTAATTGTACTATCAGGAATTGAGCTATATTGCAAAGCTACGAATTTTATATCTGCTTTGTCTTGTTCTTGATGGTAAGCAATTTCTGCTTCAGCATTAGTAGCTCCCAATCCTCCACGTATCAAACTGAAGTACATTTGTTGCTTAGCTCCCTCAATAAGAGCCTCTTCTTGCATTTTCCATTGTTGGTAAGCCTGAGGATTAGTTGCTTTTAGGGTAGCTAAATAATTGATGAATTTTGATGAGTCAAAAACGCCAAATTCATTTGTGAATTCTTGATTTTGAGCTATTGGGCTTTTTGATAGAATAGAAATGATTTGGTCTTTTTCAACACTTAGTCCTAATTTTTCAAATTGTTGTTTTAGAAGAATGTTACGAACATTTTGTTCCCAAACGTATTTTGCAGCTTCAATGGAACTTGCCTGTCCGTTTGCATTTTGAATGGTAGCTTCTACTTGGTAGCGGAAAGCATCAATAGAAACATCTTCTCCGTTAACGGTTCCTACTTCTGTGGGGTGCGAATTGCTAAATCTTCCTGAACCAATAAAGTCAGAGATTACAAAAGCAAACAACGCTAACCCAATAATCACGATGAGAAATACTGTACGGTTTCTAATTTTTTCAAGAACTGCCATCTTTCGTTATGTAATTTTAGTATTATTAATTTAGTGGGCGAAAGTAATACTTTCTGAGCAATAATAAAAATATCTTTTCAATATTTTTTAAAAAAGGATTTTTACAGACTTTTTTTAGTTCATTTCAAACGAAAGAATTAGATGAATTCCAACCTTTGTTCAATCACCAGTTTTATTTGAAGAGGAAGTTTTGATTTTAAATTTCTGAAGATTTTTTAAAAATACAGCCAAACAAAGTTATTTAAACTACCAGTTTTGAGTCGTTTTTTTATATATTTGCCTCTTTAATTTCAATTTTCTATGAAAAAACTTTTTATTGGTGTTTTTACACTATTAGGATTTGCGGTGGCTCAAGCACAAAATGCAAGTGTTGAAAAAGATATTATTGGCGTTCAAATTGGGTTGTTCGGAGCAAATGCTTACAACGAACACAAACTCTCCGATGCTGTGGCACTGCGTTCACAATTGAGTTTACACGGAGGTTTCTGGACAGGGACAATGTATGAAAAGACAGGCTTTTTGCTAATTCCTGCTGCTTCGCTCGAAGGTAAATGGTACTACGGATTAAATCGTCGTGTGAGGAAAGGAAAAAACACCAAAAATAATAGTGGAAACTATTTTTCACTTCGGGCTGAATATTTCCCTAATTGGTTTATCATCTCCAATTATAATGATATAACTAATAATGATAACTCTATCAGCATAATGCCTACTTTCGGTATTCGTCGTAGTTTTGGTAGAAATTTCAATTATGAATTCAACGTGGGATATGGTTATTCGCAAACACTAGGTAAAAATCCGAATAGCAAAGGAGGGGCCTTTTCGTTGAGCTTTAAAATAGGATACGATTTTTTTAAACGATAAATAAACACTTAAATATACTTTCTATGAATAAAAAACAACATTCTAAAGTTTGGAATGAGATTAAAACCAATGATTCTTGGTCAATTTTTAAAATAATGGGAGAATTCGTAAATGGATACGAAAAACTCAGTGAAATAGGTCCGTGTGTGTCTATTTTTGGTTCTGCTCGTACCAAATCCGATAGCAAATACTACAATTTGGCGGTAGAAATCGCTGAAAAAATCGTGGAGTCGGGCTTTGGAGTAATTACAGGAGGTGGACCCGGTATTATGGAAGCCGGAAATAAAGGAGCACGTAAAGGAAATGGCTCGTCAGTTGGGCTAAATATCGACCTACCTTTTGAACAACACGATAATCCGTATATCGACAGAGATAAAAATTTGAATTTCGATTACTTTTTTGCTCGTAAAGTGATGTTTGTTAAGTATTCACAAGCATTCGTTGTGATGCCAGGAGGATTCGGAACAATGGACGAACTTTTTGAAGCTATCACGCTTATTCAAACTCAAAAAATTGATAAATTCCCGATTATTTTGGTCGGAAGCGAATTTTGGAAAGGACTTGTGGATTGGTTCCAAAAAACACTTTTGGACGAATTTCAAAACATTTCTCCCGAAGATATGTTCCTTTTCAAAGTTGTTGATACAGCAGATGAAGTTGTTGATATTATCGAAAAATTCTATCTAAAATACAATCTTCGACCTAATTTTTAGTAAAACCTATGAAATCAAAATTACCTATTTCCGCAATTGTAGGCACGGTCTCTGTGGTGGTTATCATCATTGTGGTGATGATGTTTGGATTGCCTATTTACAACGTTTGGCAACAAGAAATGGCTGGTAAGGCTGAAATGGCAAAAGCCGAACAAAACCGAAAAATTCTTATTGAAGAAGCCAAAGCTCGACTGGAAGCCGAAAAACTTAATGCTCAGGCCGAAATTGAGAGAGCAAGAGGTATGGCAGAGGCAATGAAAATCGAAAACGGAACGCTCAATTCGGTCTATAATCAGTATTTGTTTATCCGAACGCTCGAAAAATTGGCAGACAAAGGCAATCTTCCGCAGATTATTTATATGCCTTCCGAAGGATTAGTTCCCGTTATGGACGTTTCTAAAAACAAAACAGAATAAGGCATCAATTACGCAAAACAATGCCGTGACTAAATAGTTAAACCTCTGTTTGCGTTGTTTAGATGGATAACTATTTAGTGATGATTATCTAAGGATTGCAGAAAAGTGCAATCATTTAGTTAAAAATTTCTTCCGAAAGAAGATATAAATCACTTTTTAGTCGGAGGCTTCCGCAAGATGAAGCTACTAATGACTAAAAAATCATACACTGAATTAATCAAAATTTATATACAATGAAACGATTATTAACAATAGTACGTGTTTCCGAATTGGCTGATATAGCTCATCGTTTGGTAGGGCTTTTTCACCAAGAAAATGAATTACAAACAGATGCTTTTTTGAAAAATCTGTTTGAGAAAATTGACACACAGGCTACGGCACTTTCGGTGGCTATCAAAAAAGAAGTTGCCGTTTCCAAGTTGGAAGAAGCGGACAATCTGCGTGACGAAACGATTATGAATTTAAGCAACATATTGCTGGGCTATCGCTCGATGCGTTCGCCTGAAATCCGTGAAAGTGCCGAAAAACTATATGCTGTTTTTGACCGTTACGGAACGAAAATCACACGTGAAAACTACTCGAGCGAATCGGCACATATCGAATCGCTTTTACGAGATTTTTCCGCCACCGAGTTGCAAGAAGCTATCGGAAAACTTTTGGGAGTATCCGATACAATAGAAGAGCTTCGCACCCGTCAGACGGCTTTTCATACCGAGCGAATGGCGTATGAAAAGTCCGTTTCCGAACAAGAATTCGACGAGTCGGCAACAGCTCTGAAAAAACCTTTATTGGGGCTTATCAATACAAAATTGATTAGTTATCTGGCTGCTTTACAGGAAGAAAGTACTTACACTAACTTCTCGAAAGTGGTTTCACAAGTAATTGATGATGCCAATACAACCATCAATCGCCGAGGGAAAAAGTAGCTTTTTTGTACTTAATTGTAGGTATAACTAACCTATTCATACTGAAAAACATAAAAAATAAATCAATGACGATACAAATGATGAAATATGTAAAACTTTTATTACTATTTTGCTCAGTTTCGCTCTATGCACAACAGGGCGGAATGTGGATTCCTTCGCTTTTGGAGGGAATGAACGAAAAAGAAATGAAATCGCTGGGAATGAAGATGTCAGCAGCAGATATTTACAGCGTGAACCATTCTTCACTTAAAGATGCGGTGCCGCACTTTGATGGCGGTTGTACTTCCGAGGTAATTTCTCCAAAGGGGTTGTTACTTACCAATCATCACTGCGGATATGGCGAAATTCAGTCGCACTCCACGGTTGAAAACGATTATTTGGCAAATGGCTTCTGGGCGAAAACTCTTGCCGAAGAATTGCCTAACCCTGGCGTGAGCGTTACGTTTATCGTTCGTATTGAAGATGTTACGGCTACTATTGTCAAAGGTACAGAAAATCTTTCTGTTGAAAGCGAAAAAGCCAAAATCATCGAAAAAAACATCGCTGAATTGGTGAAAACATCACCCAAAGAGGCGTGGCAGGAAAATCGCGTACGAGCTTTCTATAACGGAAATCAATATATTTTGTTCGTGGTAGAAAACTTTAAAGATGTGCGTTTGGTAGGAGCTCCGCCGTCTTCTATCGGAAAATTTGGCTCAGATACAGACAATTGGGTGTGGCCACGACATACGGGAGACTTTGCTCTTTTCCGCATCTATGCCGATAAGAATAATCGTCCTGCCGAGTATTCCAAAGACAACGTACCTTACACGCCTAAGCATTATTTTCCAATTTCGTTGGACGGCATCTCCGAAGATGACTTCACGATGGTTTTCGGTTACCCAGGACGTACGCAAGAATACCTTCCAGCAGTTGCTGTTCAGCAAATTGTTGATGTATTGAACCCAGCAAAAATCGGAATTCGTGATGTGGTGTTGAAAGTACAAGACGGGTATATGCGTAAAGACCAAGCCATTAAGATTAAATATGCTTCTAAATACGCACGAGTAGCAAACTATTGGAAAAAATGGATTGGAGAGAGTCAAGGTTTGAAAAAATCAGGGGCGGTAGCTTTAAAGAAAAAGCAAGAAAGCATCTTCCAAAATAATGTTGAAAAGGCTGGAAAATCGGCAGCGTATGGGCATTTACTTTCCGATTTTGCTAAAAAATATCAAGAAATTGAGCCGTATGCCTTAGCTAATGATTTATTTAGTGAATTTGCATTGAGAAATATTGATTTTCTTACCAATGGGTATCGCATTTGGCAATTGCAAAACGTTTTGCAAAATCGTGGTGTACAATCGTTTGAAGATAGAAAAAAGAATTTACAATCTACTTTCAAAGGTGTGTTTAAGGATTATGAAAAGTCGGTAGATAAAGATGTTTTTGAAAAAGCGGTAGTTTTTTATGCACAGCATATGCCGAAGCAATTCCTAACCGAAAAGTTACAAAATTTTGATGCAAAAACATTGGCGGAAAGCCTTTACGAAAAGTCATTGTTAGCCACCGAAGCAGGAGTAGAAAAATTGCTTACTGCTTCGCCTGAAACCTTTGAGGAATTGGTAAAAAATGATGTGGGAATGCAGTTCGTTTCCGAGCTGATAAATAGTTTTGCGAAAGAGGTTGCCCCAACTTATGGGCGTTTGAATGCGGATATTGAGGCTTTGCAACGTACGTATATGAAAGCTATTTTGGAGTTTTCAAAGCCTGAGGATAGAATTTTCCCTGATGCAAATAGTACATTGCGTGTTACTTACGGAAAAGTAAAAGGATATGCCCCTGCCGATGCGGTATATTATAGCCCTGTGACCTATTTGGAAGGTGTGATGGAAAAATACGTTCCGAACGATTACGAATTTGATGTTCCGCAGAAATTACGTGACTTGTATGAGAAGAAAGATTTTGGAGCTTACGCCGACAAGAACGGAAAAATGCCTGTTTGCTTCATCGCTACCAATCATACCACAGGCGGAAATTCGGGAAGTCCTGCTGTTGATGCACACGGAAATCTCATCGGGCTTAATTTCGACCGCGTTTGGGAAGGTACAATGAGCGACATTCATTACGACCCTGAAATTTGTCGTAATATTATGGTGGATATTCGTTATGTTCTATTCATCATCGATAAATATGCAGGAGCAAAACACCTCGTTGACGAGATGAAATTGGTACATCCGAAGAAAAGTACTTCTTCTAAAAAGTCAAAGAAAAGACGTAAATAAAATGTTTGTATAAAATTACGAGAGCTTTCGTGTTAATTAATACGGAAGCTCTCGTTTTGTGTTACTAAAAAATAGCTTTTTTCTTTGTTTATATTGTTCAAAAAAGTAATAAATCGTAACTTTGCGAAGTTTAATTTTTTAAAAAATATACAACAAATATGAAACTAAATAAATTTATTGACCACACACTTCTGAAAGCTAATGCAACTATTTCAGAAATTGAAACACTTTGTAAAGAAGCTGTTACGTATGATTTTTTCTCTGTTTGCGTGAATAGTGCATTTGTGCCGTATGCTAAAGATTTTTTAAAAGGTACAGATGTTAACGTATGTAGTGTTGTTGGTTTTCCTTTGGGAGCTATGAGTTTGAAATCCAAAGTTTTTGAAACAGAACAAGCTCTTGCAGATGGGGCAAATGAAATAGATATGGTAATTAATGTGGGACTTTTAAAATCGGGAGAGGTTGATAAAGTTCGCGAAGAAATTGTTCAAATTAAGAAAGCTTGTGGAAATAATGTGCTGAAAGTGATTTTAGAAACTTGCTATCTTACCGATGAAGAAAAGAAATTAGCTTGTAAACTATCTGTAGAGGCAGGTGCTGATTTTGTGAAAACTTCTACAGGATTTGGAACAGGAGGAGCAACTCTTTCGGACGTTCAGCTTATGAAAGAAGCCGTAAACGGAAAGGCTAAGATTAAAGCTTCAGGAGGGGTTCGAGATTTTCAAACAGCAAAACAATACATTGATTTGGGAGTAGAACGCATCGGAACTTCCAACGGAATTGCCATTGTCACGGGAGGTACAGGAACAGGATATTAAATTGATATTGTTAGAAATATGATAATTTAAGGAGTTATTCTATAATTTCTAAATTATCATATTTTCGTTTTTACAATAAAACGTTATGAATACAGTAGATATTATATTATTGATTTTTTTAGGTTTTGGCTTAATTCGAGGTCTTTGGAGAGGAGTTATTATTGAGTTGGCTTCGCTACTTGCTATTGTATTAGGAATTTACGGAGCGATTCATTTTTCGTTCTATGTCGCTGGGATTTTGAATCAGCATTTGTCGTTGGATAAGTCCACAACAGAAGCTGTTTCATTCGCTTTTATATTGGTGCTTATTATGTTGATTGTGATGTTGTTGGCGAAGTTACTTACGAAGGTTGTGGAGTCAGTTTCTTTAGGGTTTTTGAATAGATTAGCTGGTGGAATTTTTGGTGTTTTAAAGGTGACTATTATCGCTGGTTCATTGTTTTTGATGCTTGAAAAAACGTGGCAGATAACGAAATGGATACCTGAAAAAACATTGCAGAATTCTGTGCTTTACGAACCTATAAAAAGTGTAGGGGAGTTGTTCTACAAAAATATTTTTTAAGTGGAAGTTTTGTTTATTTCTGAAAATAAAAGCTAATTAAATGTTAAAAATGTTTTTTTGTTGATTATATTTAGTAATGTAGCTTGAAAATACTGAAATGAATATGTATATTTGCGGAGGTTTATCGTTATCTGAGGAGTTAAATTTGACTCAAGTAAAGAACTACTCTTATCAATCTTAAAATTATACAGATATTGAAAAAGAGTATATTCGCAGATAAAATGCAGAAAATAATTTTTTGGGAAGTGATGTTGTGAGATGGGGATAGGCAGTATTTTTTGGACTTTCCCAAAGCCAAGATAAAAGAATAATACTTCATATTTGCCACGCAACTGTGGTTATTTTTTAAGACAAGTTTTTCAGAAGTTTGTCTTTTCTTCCTAAATTCTTAATTCTGTTATGTTTATAAAATGACTGAAAGAAAAAATTGAGTTTTTCTGAAAGCTGAAAAATATTTTTGAATATAAATTATTGAAATAAAGTTGCTTAGCATAATACAGAGATTTTTTGTATAAAAAATGAAAGAAACAGATATAATTATCGTAGGAGCAGGGCCTACAGGGCTTTTTGCGGTATTTGAAGCAGGATTACTGAAGTTAAAGTGCCATTTAATAGACACATTGCCACAACCAGGAGGGCAGTTAGCAGAGTTATATCCTAAAAAGCCAATTTTCGATATTCCTGGTTATCCGAGTGTGGGAGCGGGTGAACTTATTGATAATTTGATGGAGCAAATCAAGCAATTTCAGCCTGAATTCACGCTTTCTGAAACTGCTGAAACCATTGACAAGAATGAGGATGGAACTTTTGTAGTAACTACTAATAAAGGAACAAAGATTAAAGGAAAAGCTGTAGCTATTGCAGGAGGTTTGGGTACTTTTGAACCACGTAAACCAGAATTGAGTAACCTTGCAGAGTATGAAGAAAAAGGATTAGAATATTTTGTAAGAAATCCAGAGCAGTATGCAGGGAAGCGTGTGGTAATTGCAGGAGGAGGAGATTCTGCTTTAGATTGGAGTATTTATCTGGCAAATATTGCAAAATCAGTGACTTTGGTTCATCGCCGAAATGAGTTTCGTGGAGCATTGGATTCCGTTGAAAAAGTGAAAGTACTTAAAGATGCAGGTAAAATCAATTTGATGACTCCTTGCGAAGTGGTCGAAATTAAAGGCAACGGAAAGGTGGAATCACTTGTTTTGGAGAAAGAAGGAGTTCAGCAAGAAATAGAAACCGATTATTTTATTCCATTGTTTGGGCTTACTCCTAAGTTGGGGCCTATTGCTAACTGGGGATTAGAAATCGAAAAGAATGCTATTAAAGTAAATAATGCCCTTGATTACCAAACAAATATAGAAGGAATTTATGCTATTGGGGATATTAATACATATCCAGGTAAGCTGAAATTAATCCTTTGCGGATTTCACGAAGCTACATTGATGTGTCAAAGCATTTATAATCGATTGAATCCAGGGAAAAAATACGTTCTTAAATATACAACTGTGGCGGGTGTTGATGGCTTCGATGGAAGTCGAAAAGAAGCCGAAAAAGCCGTCGTAAAATCGATAGAGTAAAAAAAATTGAAAAGCATATAGTACTAACGAAAGATTGATGATGATGAGAAAAATAAACAAATGCTACTTATTTGCCCTATTATTAACAATAAGCATAAGTACACTACAAGCTCAAACAGATACAATAAGCCCTAAGAGATTATCCCTAAAAGGGAAAGTTAAGAAAATTGAAGATTTTTCCTACTTTTTGGAAGCAAATCCAAAAGGAAAGAGAACAATTGATGGGAAAAGGTATAATATTTATCCTTTTGTAGAAGATTGGAATATAGAGAAAAACGAGTCAAAGTACACAAAAACAAATATTTCTTGTGAATTTGACAGAACAGGAAAAAACACCAATCTAGTTACCTATTATGCAGAGGGCAATCCTTTCAAAGAAGCCAATTTTGTGTATGATTTGGGAGGAAAATTGATTAAAAGTCAAACGAACATTAAAGTCTCCGACGGAAGTTTTGTAGTTAACAAAAAGTATGTCTACGATGATAATAAACGTTTGGTGAAAATTGATGAACACGATGGAAATCAGTTGCTTAAATCAGTTGTTTTTGCCTATGATAAGTTAGGGAATTGCATTGAAAAAAGCAAAAAAATGGAGATGCCTTTATCCTTTGAAGAGCAAATACAGGTTATTGAAAATCAAAAAGATTTTTCGGAGCGGACATCTATGGAGTATGTCAAAAAAGAAACCTATCAATACAACAAAGCAGGAAAGGTTACTCTTTCAGAAAAATCTTTTCCAGAACAGAAGGTTTTTTTAAGAACTGAAAATGAATACGATAAGAAAAATAAATTGATTAGGGCGAAGTTCTTAAATGAAGAAAATGAGGAAACAAATTGTTCTTATCAGTATGATGAAAAGGGGAGGTTGAAACAAACCATTTGCACGGCGAAAGATAATACCGATTTTTATTTGGAAATGAATATCGTTTATAAGCCGTCAGGAAAAGTAGAAACCATAAAAACAAGAACTGATGTGATTTCTAAAAAAGTGTTTGATGAAAATGGGTTACTCAAATTGCACAGAACTTCAGAATTTGATCATAAGTACAGGTATTCTTTCGACAGAAAAGGAAATTGGAAAGAAGCTGTCCTTTATGAGAATGGAATTCCTACCAAAATCAGAGTCCGAAAAATAGAATATTATTAAAAAATGAGTGATATAACACTTAAAATAACAGACCGAGATGGCGTGTCGCACGAATTGAAAGCTCCTACGGATATGAGTATGAATTTGATGGAGGTAATGAGGGCTTATGAAATTGCTCAAGATGGAGAAATAGGTGTTTGTGGAGGTATGGCAATGTGTGCGTCGTGTCAATGTTATGTGCAAAACGATGTGTTGTTGCCAGAAAAATCTGATGAAGAAGAGGCAATGTTATTTGAAGCATACCACGTGCAAGAAAATAGCAGATTGGGTTGCCAGATTCTCATCACAGAGGAAATAGATGGGTTGGAGGTGATTTTAGCACCTTATCCATAGTAGATTAAATTTTTCATAGTTTAAATGGGGGCGAATTTTGGTTCGCCCTTGTTTGTTGATGTAATTTTTGATAGAAATATGTACGATATATTAGTTATAGGAGGCGGTGCGGCAGGTTTTTTTACGGCAATTAATTCTGCGGAGAAGAATCCTTCTTTGAAAATTGCCATTTTGGAGAAAGGCAAAGATGTACTCACTAAGGTGCGAATTTCAGGTGGAGGACGTTGTAATGTAACACACGCCGAGTTCATTCCTCAGAATTTAGTGAAAAATTATCCACGAGGAGAAAAAGAACTTTTAAGTCCTTTTCATCGTTTTATGTGTGGCGATGTTATGGAATGGTTTGAAAGTAGGGGAGTTACGTTGAAAACTGAAGATGACGGACGGGTATTCCCTGCTTCCAATACATCTGAAACGATTATAAAATGTTTTCTTGAACAAGCTAAATTACATAAAGTAGAACTATTTACTGAACAAAATGTGACCGATTTTCATTATAATGAAAAATTCTGGGAAATAAGGACAACAAAACAAAAGTTTTTGGCTCGAAAATTGGTTGTAACAACGGGCAGTAATCCAAAAATTTGGAAAATTCTAACTTCTTTGGGGCATACGATTGTGGAGCCTGTACCTTCTCTATTTACATTTAATACGTCGGATAGTTTCATAAAAAAATTAGCAGGAATTGCAGTTAATGCAGAGGTCTTACTACGAGATAGGGAAAATAAAAGTTTGAAAATTAAAAATATATCTCCTGTTCTTATCACTCATTGGGGATTTAGTGGTCCTGCTATTTTGAAATTGTCTGCTTGGGGAGCAAGAATATTGGCAGAACAAAATTATCAGTGTATTTTGGAGGTAAATTGGCTCGTTCAAGGTGAAGAAACTCTTAATCAGGAGGAAACTTTACTTATTTTACAAGAAACTAAAGAAAAACAAGCTCGAAAAATGTTGCAGAATACACCATTATTTCAACTTCCTAAACGATTATGGGGTAATTTGTTACAGAAATCAGGGGTTTCTCCCAATGAGCTTTGGTCAGATTTAAGTAAGGTACAACTTCGTTTTTTAGCGGAAACACTGACCTGTTCACGGTTTATGATTGACGGAAAATCTGTTTTTAAAGAAGAGTTTGTAACAGCAGGAGGTGTTTTACTCTCTGAAATAAATTTTAAAACATTTGAAAGTAAGTTGTTGAAAGATTTGTATTTGGCAGGAGAAGTGATTGATGTTGATGCTATCACAGGCGGATTTAACTTTCAAAATGCGTGGACTGGGGCTTATTTGATATCTGAGGCTATCAGTTGATTTGAAAGTAAAACAGCCCATTTCTTATAAAAAAACAGGCTGTTTCCGCTTTAATAACTATGAAAACAAAACTTATTTAGCAATATTTACGGCTCTTGTTTCTCTAATAACAGTGATTTTTACCTGTCCTGGGTAAGTCATATCTGTTTGGATTTTTTGTGAAAGATTGAATGACAATTCAGCAGCTTTATCGTCGCTAACTTTTTCACTTTCAACAATTACACGTAATTCACGTCCGGCTTGAATAGCATATGCTTTTTTAACTCCTTGGAAAGAAAAAGCAGCGTCTTCCAAATCTTTCAAACGTTGAATATATGAATCTAATACTTGGCGACGAGCTCCCGGTCTTGCTCCACTAATAGCATCACAAACTTGAACGATAGGTGAAAGTAGTGAAGTCATTTCAATTTCGTCGTGGTGAGCTCCAATAGCATTACAAACTTCAGGTTTTTCTCCATATTTTTCAGCCCATTCCATACCTAATATAGCGTGAGGTACCTCAGTTTCAACCTGTGGAACTTTCCCAATATCGTGCAATAATCCAGCGCGTTTTGCAAGTTTTACGTTCAATCCTAATTCAGCAGCCATCAGTCCACATAACCTTGCCACCTCACGTGAGTGTTGAAGCAGATTTTGCCCGTATGAGGAGCGATATTTCATACGTCCAACACATTTAACAAGTTCTGGGTGTAGTCCGTGTATCCCTAAGTCAATCACAGTACGTTTACCAATTTCCACTATTTCATCTTCAATTTGTTTAGTTGTTTTCTCAACAACCTCTTCAATACGAGCAGGGTGGATACGTCCGTCCGTAACCAATTTATGTAGTGAAAGTCGTGCGATTTCTCTGCGGACAGCATCAAAACAAGATAAAATAATAGCTTCAGGAGTGTCATCTACAATAATTTCAACACCAGTTGCCGCCTCCAAAGCACGAATGTTTCGACCTTCACGTCCAATGATACGTCCTTTTATATCATCTGATTCTAAGTTGAAAACAGAAACACAATTGTCAATTGCTTCTTCTGTTCCTATTCTTTGTATGGTGTTGATAATTATTTTTTTAGCTTCTTGTCGAGCGGTTAATTTGGCCTCTTCTATGGTACTTTGAATGTAAGCCATTGCATCGGCTTGAGCTTCACTTTTTAGTGAATCTGTAAGTTGTGTTTTTGCTTCCTCTGCTGAAAGTCCAGAGATAAGTTCTAACTGTTTTACTTGGTTTTTGTGTAAACGCTCAATTTCTTCTTGTTTTTTGTCAATGTTTTGTAAGCGTTGTTCAACATCTTTGTTTTTATTGTCTAACTCTTCTTTAAGACGTTTGTTTTGAGCTAATTCGTTAGAAACCTGTGATTCTTTATCACGAATGCGTTTTTCGGCTTCTGCCATTTTCTTGTCTTTACTCGCAATTACTTTTTCGTGTTCAGATTTCAGTTCTAAGAATTTCTCTTTTGCTTGTAAAATTTTATCTTTTTTGATGTTTTCAGCTTCATTTTTAGCGTCTTTCAGTAGTGTAGAGGCTTCTGTTTGAGCATTTGAAATAATTTTTGAAGCATTTTTCTTTTCTAATACTTTTGCAATTGCAAACCCGATGACTAATCCAAAGATGGCTGCAATAACAATTCCTAATATAAGTGTCGTTGTCATTTGTTAATAAAAAATTATATATAAAAAAAGCCTACATTGATAAGAGTTTTGTAAACTCCTAAAAACAGGTTTAGGGCTACTGAGTTGGTCAAGTATCCGTTCTAGGACGGCTCGCTTTAACAACTCCACTTACCCTTTATTAGGTTGTAAATGTTGAGTTTACTAAAAAGTGCAATCAATGTAGGCAGTAACTTTGCTATTCTAAAGAACTTATTTTATTTAAATAATGGAATCCATTATTCTACTAATATTTTCCAATTTTTCTTTGATTGTTAAATCTTGGTTATTTTCATCAATCTTAGTTTGCTCAATTTTTGTTGCTAAAACAATGGTACACATTGCCAAAGCGTCTCTTTTATCTTTCAATTCGTAGTTTCGTTCAAAATTATGAATCATCTCATTAATCTCCTTTGCAGCTTTTCTGAATCCTTCTTCTTGCTGAGGCTCAATAACCAACGGATAAACTCTGTCAGCTATAGAAAGCTTTATTTTCAAGGTGTCATTCATTATTGAAACTATTTTGAAAGCTGAGCGATACAAGTATCAATCTCGCGAATTAAAGAGTTTATTTTTAATTTCGCTTTTGCTTTATCTTCATTACTGCCAAGAATACTATTTGCAATTTTTGCGGCTTCATTTTTTTCTTTCCAAACTAAAACTTCCCTTTCTAAATTTTCTTTTTCTTTGGTAAGAATTTCTATTGTTTGGTTAAGTTTTTGATTTTCAGATTTTAATTCATCTACTTTTTCTTTCAAAGAAGTCGCTTTTTCCTCAAGTAACTCCACCAAATTACTTATGTTATTCATTGCAAATTCTTTAATATTCTCTGGTTTGCAAAGTTAAAACAGAAATATGTAAAAAACAATTTTTTAATCAACTAATTACTTTCGTAGTTGAGTTTATCATTTATTTATGAATTTTATTTTTCAAGTAATCGCATAATATTTAAAGCTTTATCTATTGAGGTTATGCCTTCAAAGATAAGCAACAACCGTAGTCCGTTGCGGGTTTCTTTTTCTTGCATTCTGCATCGGTCGGGGTGGCGTTGCACAAATTGCAATACTTTTTGAAAACGAGAACTTTGATAAAACGGACTTTCTTGGTCGGAAATGAAATATCCTGTCATTTTTCCGTTTTTCATTACTAATTTTTCGATTCCCATTTTGGTCGCAAACCATTTCAGACGTACGCTATTGAGCAAATCGACAGCCTGAGGAGGCAACTGACCAAAGCGGTCAATCAGATTCTTTTCGTAGGTTAGTAAATCGGCTTCCGAACTGATGTTACTTAGCTCATTGTAAAGATTTAATCGTTCCGCAACTCGGTTTACGTAAGTATCCGGAAATAAAAGCTCAAAATCACTATCAATTTGTGTGTCATTCAGATATGATTTGTCTTCTTCCTTCGTTTGATACAATTCCGAAAACTCGTTTTCTTTCAGCTCCACGATGGCTTCTTGCAAAATCTTCTGATAGGTTTCAAACCCGATTTCGTTAATGAAACCGCTTTGCTCTCCACCAAGTAAATCACCCGCTCCTCGTATTTCCAAATCCTTCATCGCAATATTGAATCCGCTTCCTAAGTCCGAAAACTGAGCAATGGCTTGTATTCGTTTACGAGCATCATCGCTCATCGCTACAAACGGAGGTGTGATGAAATAACAGAAGGCTTTTTTGTTGCTTCTCCCCACACGTCCACGCATTTGATGTAGGTCAGACAAGCCAAAATTATGAGCGTTATTGATGAAAATCGTGTTGGCATTAGGTACATCTAAACCACTCTCGATGATGGTCGTTGCTACCAAAACGTCATAAGCTCCGTCCATAAAGGCAAGCATCGTTTCCTCGAGTTTTTTGCCGTCCATTTGCCCGTGACCTACGGCTATTTTGGCATCGGGAACGAGTCGTTGTAGCATTCCTGCCACTTCACGGATATTTTCCACTCGATTATTGATGAAAAATACTTGTCCGCCTCGCTGAATTTCGTAAGCAACGGCATCACGGATAATTTCTTCATTGAAATGGATAACTTGACTATCAATAGGATATCGATTTGGTGGAGGTGTATTGATTACTGACAAATCCCTTGCTGCCATCAAGCTGAATTGTAATGTTCTTGGAATTGGAGTTGCCGTAAGTGTCAGTACATCAAGGTTTTCTTTTAGTGTTTTGAGTTTGTCTTTCACACCCACACCGAATTTTTGCTCCTCATCAACGATTAGAAGCCCTAAATCTTTGTACTTAACACTTTCATTTACAATTTGATGTGTCCCGATGATGATGTCTAGCGAACCTTTGGCGAGTTCTTCCAGAATGTTTTTTTTCTCTTTTGCCGTTCGGAATCGATTTAAGTAATCAATCCTCACTGGAAAATCTTTCATTCTGTTACTAAATGTCTGATAATGTTGAAATGCCAAAATGGTTGTAGGCACCAAAACGGCTACTTGTTTTCCGTTATCAACCGCTTTAAAGGCTGCCCGAATAGCAACTTCCGTTTTTCCAAAGCCAACATCGCCACAAACGAGCCTATCCATTGGTTTGGGACTTTCCATATCGGCTTTAACTTCGGCAGTAGCTTTGCTTTGGTCGGGCGTATCTTCGTAAAGAAATGAGGCTTCCAATTCGTTTTGCAGATAACTGTCGTGAGCAAAAGCGAAACCGCTAGATTCTTTTCGCTTGGCATACAATTGAATAAGGTTGAAGGCGATTTCTTTAACCCGAGCTTTTGTCTTCTGTTTCAGGGCTTTCCACGCTCCCGAACCCAGTTTGTAAATCTTCGGAGGTTTGCCGTCTTTGCCGTTGTATTTCGTAATTTTATGCAAGGAATGAATGCTGACAAAAAGTACATCGCGGTCGCCATAGATAAGTTTGATGGCTTCCTGCATTTTGCCTTCTACTTCAATTTTTTGTAATCCTGCAAACTTTCCGATGCCGTGGTCGATATGCGTAACATAATCACCAACAGTGAGTTGAGTAAGTTCTTTAAGCGTAATGGCTTGTTTTTTAGCATATCCATTTTTTAGGTGAAACTTATGATAACGTTCAAAAATTTGATGGTCGGTAAAGACGTTGATTTTATTGTCCGAATCCACAAATCCGCTGTGTAGCGATAAAATGGCGGTTTGATAATGCACTTTTTGTTCCATTTCTTTGAAAATATCATCAAAACGCTTTGCTTGTTGCTCGGTGGAACAAATAATGTAATTGGTAAAACCTTCTTCGTGTTTTTCGTTTAAATAGCTGATTAATAGTTCAAATTGCTTATTGAATGCAGGTTGTGGATTAGTTCTAAAAACGATTTTTTCTGAAGAAAATAATGAGTTTGCTCCCGTAAAAATGGATTGAAAAGAGCCGATACGTTCCAAAAGTTCATTACTTTGACAGAAAAGCACTTCAGGAGCAATATGTTTAACTTCGTTCGATAGTTTTTCGTAAATTTCAACGGATTTATTGAATAATTTATCGATTTTTTGAGGAAAACTGTCAATATCTTTGGCGATAAAAAGCGTTTTTTCCGAAATGTATTCCAAAATGGACTGCCTTACTTCTTCATTTTCCTTATTTTCGATGTTTGGAATAATCGTGATTTTTGATAATTGTTGTGTAGAAAGCTGTGTTTCAACATCAAAAGTTCGGATACTTTCGATTTCATTGCCGAAAAACTCAATGCGATAAGGTTCGTTGTTCGAGAAAGAAAAAACATCGACAATACCACCACGAACTGAAAATTCCCCAGGTTCAGTGACGAAATCTGTTCGGTTGAAGTTGTAGGTGAAAAGCATTTCATTGAGGAAGTCCAAAGATAAAGAGTCTCCTTTTTTAATTTTTAAAGTGTTCTTCTCGAGTTGTTTGCGAGTAATTACCTTTTCAAAAAGAGCCTCAGGATAACTCACCACAATCAAAGGCGTTTGATGTGAACCCAATCGGTTTAACACTTCGGCACGAAGCAGAACATTGGCGTTATCCGTGTCTTCAATCTGATACGGACGGCGGTAGCTATCAGGGAAAAATATTACCTGCTCATCGCCTAGTAGGCTTTCCAAATCATTCAGAAAATACGCTGCTTCTTCTTTGTCCGAAAGCATCACAAACAAATTTCGCTTCGTGTTTCGGAAAAGATTGGCAATGACAAATGATAATGAAGCTCCTGATAAATGGTTGATAGTTAAACAACGTTCGCCTTCGTTTATTTTTGAAAGCAATTCGGTATATGATGTGTTTTCAGAGGTCTTTTGAAGAATAGGATTCGTTTTCACAAAAATTTTTCTGCAAAATTACTATTTATTTTTCAGAATGAAACAAAGAGAAATTAGTTTTTGTCTGGAAAATACAGAAGATTAAGACGCATTTTGGGATTTTCTTAAACGATTTTTCGCAAATTATTTTCTTTTTTATATGCTTAAAAAACAGATAATTTCAAAAACAATGTTTCTTTTTTTTGCGGTTTGTGTTTTTTTCTTAACTTAGCCGAAACAAATAAAAACGTGAAAGAAAAGATTTGATTACTTTTACGTAATTTCATCAATTTAAAATAGTAATAACAATGGGAAAAGGATTTTTTAAAGTGCCAAAGGCTGTGAACGAGCCTGTAAAATCATATGCCAAAGGAACACCTGAAAGAGAGGCAGTTCTGAAAGCATATAAAGAACTCTGGAACAATTCCGTAGATGTTCCTTTGTATATCGGGGCAGACCAAATCAGAACGGGGAAAACTAAAAATATGATTGCTCCGCACGACCATCAGCACGTGGTAGGCACATATCATCTTGCGGAAAAACAACACGTAGAGAAAGCAATTGCAACTGCTTTGGAGGCTCGTAAGAAATGGGCAGCACTTCCTTGGCAAGAGAGAGCGTCCATATTTTTAAAAGCAGCCGAACTCATTGCGGGACCTTATCGAGCAAAAATCAATGCCGCTACAATGATTGCACAATCCAAAACAATTCATCAGGCGGAAATTGACTCGGCTTGTGAACTTATCGACTTTCTTCGGTTCAACGTAGAATTTATGGCAAATATCTACAACGACCAACCAATATCATCAGAAGGAATTTGGAATAGAGTGGAATATCGTCCGTTGGAAGGATTTGTATATGCAGTTACACCTTTCAACTTTACAGCCATCTCAGGAAATCTACCAGCCAGTGCCGCTCTGATGGGGAACGTAGTAATTTGGAAGCCAAGTAACGCCCAAGTATTTTCGGCCAACGTAATTATGGAAATTTTTAAAGAGGCTGGACTTCCTGACGGGGTAATCAACTTTATTAACGGCGACGCTGCAATGATAACCGAAACATTGTTGGCAAGTCCCTATTTCGCTGGAATTCATTTTACAGGGTCAACAGGTGTGTTCCAAGATATCTGGAAAAAAATAGGTAATAACATACATAATTATAAGACCTATCCGAAAATAGTAGGCGAAACTGGAGGTAAAGATTTCATCGTTGCACATCCGTCGGCAATTTCTAAACAAGTGGCAACGGCAATCACACGTGGGGCATTCGAGTTTCAAGGGCAAAAATGTTCAGCAGCATCGCGGGTATATCTTCCCAAATCGAAAGCTGATGAAATTTTGAATTTTGTTAAAGAAGATGTACAATCTTTCAAAATGGGGTCACCAGAGGATATGGAAAACTTTATTACTGCCGTGATTCACGAAAGTTCGTTCGATAAATTAGTTAAGTATATAGACCAAGCGAAAAAAGACAAGGACGCTGAAGTATTTGTTGGGGGTAACTACGATAAATCGAAAGGATACTTTATTGAACCTACCGTTATTGTAACTACAAATCCGAAATATACAACAATGGAAACGGAGCTTTTTGGTCCGGTGGTTACAGTATATGTATATGACGATAATAAATGGGAAGAAACACTCAAATTAGTAGATGAAACTTCTGAGTATGCACTTACAGGGGCTGTTTTCTCACAAGATAGATACGCTCTTAACCAAGCAATCAAGGTATTGGAAGATGCAGCTGGTAATTTCTATATCAATGACAAGCCGACTGGAGCTGTGGTAGGGCAACAACCTTTCGGTGGAGCCAGAGCATCAGGAACTAATGATAAAGCAGGTTCAGCTCAAAACTTATTGCGTTGGGTTTCTCCTCGATTGATTAAAGAAACCTTTGTTCCGCCTGTAGATTATCGTTATCCGTTTTTAGGTTAAGAAATCTCGAATAATAAATCTTTGTCAGAAAACTATTTTGACAAAGATTTATTTTTATAAAAGAATAATGTATTTAGAAGTATATTTTCTATACTATAGAAAAAGTATTCTGAAAATTAAGATGATTACTTTTTAATGTGATAGTGAGATTAAAACTATAAAATAATTTTCTCAAATTGAGTGAATGAAAAATGAGTTGTGTAAATGAAATCTCATATCGAGAAAATATAAATTGTAGTTTTTTAATTTTTTACTCTTCTTTGTTTTTGTTAATTTTGTTGTTGTTTAGCTAATTACAAAAGAAGATTTTTAAAATAAATTTTTGTGTATAATTTTTCAAAGTGAGATGTGTTTGTTTTAAAATAGTTTTTATTTTCCTGTTTTGTATTTTATATAAAATAAAATTGATGATTGATAAAACAAACTATTTTATATGTATAATGAAAATATTGATAATATCTTATTTTGAAAAATTGTAAAATATAAATCGATTAAGTATAACTATAAAAAAATAACTTATTATGAAAAATTTAAAATTAACAACCATTCATCTTCCCAGTTTAAAAAATGCAGAGTTTGCACAATTGTTAGTTCGTTTTTTTGAAGATTTTGAAAAATCAGGATTGGATATAGAAACAGATGCTGATTTTAAAAGATTGTTTGAAGAAATTAAAACTAAAAAACCTATCTTTAATGAAGCAATAGACCAAGTTCGTGGTAATGCTGACTCTACTAAAATATTACAGGCTCATAAAGAACGTAAGTTTTCTTTAAAATCATTTAAGTCGGCATTAAATGCATATAAGTATTCAAGTAATCAAAAGGAAAAAGATGCATACACAAGTATAAATTTGCTCCTTGCAGAATACAAGGGCGTAGAAAATGAAGGATATGAGCAAGTGACATATCGTTTTGCAAATCTCACAGAGAGACTACAAAATGAAGAATATAAAAATCAGGTTAAAGAACTATCTTTAGCTAAATTTATTACAAATCTGTCAGAAGCTAATCGTCATTTTAATGAACTATTTGCTAATCGTTCTTCTCAATCATTGAAAAAACCTACTTATAATGTAAAGGAACTTAGAAAAGAAATTACCACTATTTATAAAGATTTGTCGGATTATATCTATATTTTAGCTCGTGTGCGTGATGATGAATTTTTTGTAAAATTACTTGGTGTTGTTAATAATGGTCGTAAATACTTTGATGATATGATTATCGCCAGACGCAACGCAGCTAAAATGACTTCAAAAAAAGATAAAAACAAAACCGAATAAAATATTCTAATTAAATTATTAATTGTAGATTTGGACTTTATCTTTTGTTTAAAGACTTTAGTAAGTGATTTTTGTGTGCATAATAATCATTTAAGTATTATCACATTACTTACTAAAGTCTTTATTTCTTTTTTATTATATTTACAATTATATAAAAACTAAACAATAATGTAAAGAATTAAGTATGAGAAGTAAAAGTATATTTTATATTTTTTTATTAGCTATTTTATGTATAAATTTTAGTTGTAAATCTCCTGTAAAGATATTAAAAAAAGGAGAAGTAATCATTACTGAAAATATAACGAAAGTTCCAATTGATATTAAGACAAAATTATCTTTTGTGAAAGTAGAAATAAATGGAAAAGAGTATAATTTTTTATTTGATACTGGAGCTATAACCTGTATTAGCTTCGATTTATATAAAGAACTTCAACTAAAATCAAAAAGTGTTTCTAACATATATGATTCACAAGAAAACAAAAAAGAAGAAACGATAACTATACTCCCACAGTTAAAAATGGGTAGTATTTTGATGAAAAATGTAGGTTGTGCTGTAATTAATTTTGATTCTTTTGAATTTAAATGTACAAAGATTGATGGAGTTATTGGGTCTAACCATATCAAAGATTTGTTTGTTAAGGTTAATAATCAAGAAAAGGTTATTGAATTTACAAAGGATTTTTCTCTTTTGGATAAAACAGGATTTGATAAAGAATGGAGCTTTATTGAAGATAAACAATACAGACCTATACTAATTTCAAACTTTTATGGTAAAAAAATGGGTTTTGTATTTGATACAGGAGCTAATTCATATATAGATATAACTAAAAAATTTGTTGATGAAGTAAAAGATAGTATTAAGTCACCTATTATTACTTTCGAGGGGCATAATTCTGTAGGTATTTATGGAAAAGATAAAAAGAATAAATCTATATACTATTTTAAACCTGAACAACTTGAAATAGCTGACCATTCTTTCAATAGTGAATTAGTTTCTACAGGTTCTACTAATCTTATTGGCAATGATTATTTGGAGCATTTTGATTATATTTTAGACTGGAAACATAAAAAAATATATTTCAAAGAACTTGATAGACCCAATACAAAGAAAAAATTTTCTTTCTCACCTGGTTATTCAGATAATAAATTCATTGTTTCATCTATTTTAAAAACAGAAAATCATCCTCTCCATTTGGGAGAAGTTATCGTAAGTATAAATGGGCAAAAAATAGATAAAATGTCGCAAGAAGAGTTATGCAATCTATTCTTAGACAATTATAAATTGGATACTATAACAGTAGAAGTTCTAAGAGATAATCAAGTTTTGCCTTTCACATTTACAAGAGAAGATTTTTTCAAGTAGTAATGTAGCAAATAAATATCTTATATCTATTTCTAAAAAATAGAAAACGAAAACAAAAAACCTGTTTCTTAATCAAGGAACAGGTTTTATTTTGTATGATTCACGATGATAGAATTTTAAAAATTTTCTTCTTGAACTGATAATTTTTAATGATATATAATTTTGAAAAAATTAGGTTGCTATATTTTTGATAATATCAATATTAATTTCTGCGGATAATTTCCCTGCTTCTACCACAAATTTTTCATAGGAAATGGCGTTTCCTTCTCCAGCCTTGTCCGAAATAGCACGAAGCATAATAAATGGCGTTTTGAGAAGATGACAAGTTTGTGCAATTGCCGCTGCTTCCATTTCAACGGCTAATGCTTGAGGAAAGAAAGCCTCAATCTGTTTCAATCGAGCAGGGTCAGAAATGAAAGCATCGCCACTGACAACCAATCCGCAATGTAACTGATTGCTATGCTTTCCTGCAACTTCTTTTGCTATGGAAAACCATTTAGTATCGGGCAAATAGGCAGGAGGCATCTGAGCTTGTTGCCCAACTTCGTACCCAAAAGCTGTAACGTCCACATCGTGATGACGTACTTCGGTGGCTAAAATAATATCGTGTACAGATGAAGTTCCTAATCCACCCGCTGTTCCTGTGTTGATGATAACATCAGGTTGAAAATGCTCAATAAGCAACGTAGTAGCCACAGCAGCACTTACTTTTCCTATCCCTGATAGCAAAACGACAACAGAAACATTATTTATCAATCCCTCATAAAATGAAAAGGAGCTAATTTGGGTTGTTTTTATGTTCGTTAATTCTTTTTTTAACGTATTTATTTCAAGCTCCATAGCCCCTATAATGCCTATTTTCATAGTATTAACTGAAAAAATGTGAATTAATTTTGTAAATCTTGAAATCCTTTTGTTGCAAAGGTCAGTACTTCGTTGTTTTCGTTATTGTAGATGAGTAATACGTTTAATTCAGGGTGATTTTCCAAAAACGCTTTACTTGCTTCTGTCCCTAAAACCATAAACATCGTAGCATATCCGTCGGCATACATCGCTGAATCGGTAATTACGGTGGCACTTAGTAAATTGCTCTGTTTGGCTAATCCTGTTTTTGGGTTGATGGAGTGGACGAACTTCTCACCTGTAAGGCTATCGGTTCTAATTTTGCGATAGTTTCCTGAAGTTGCCAATCCCTGATTCTCGAACTGAACGGTAGTTATTAATTCTCGTTTGTCCGAAGGCAAGGTTGGGTCTTCTATCCCGATAGTCCATTTCTTGTCGTCAATAGTGTTTTTTCCACTCAAATATATTTCGCCTCCCACTTCTACAACAAAGTTTGTAATGCCTTTTGATTTGAGGAAGTCAGCAATTACATCAACTGTGTAGCCTTGAGCAATGGCGTTGAAATCAAAGAAAATAGCTGGGTTCTCTTTTTCGATAAACTTCTCATCGGTAAGCTGAACTTTGTTAAACCCAACGAAGTTTTTCAAACTATCAATCTGTATTTGTGTGAGATTGTTTTGGTTTTTGTTGGCTCCAAATCCCCAAGCGTTCACCAAAATCCCAACGGTAGGGTCAAACATTCCATCACTTTGTTTCCAAATGGTTTGAGATGCTTTAAAAACATTTTCGAAGTGATTGTCAATCTGTACACGTTCTCCTCGATTGATTTTTGAGATGATGGATTCAGGACGATAGGTGGACATTGATAAATCGATTACCTCCAGAATAGAATCAACCGATTGTTGTAAGTTTTTGTCGCTGTTTGAGATGTATTTAATTCCGTAGGTACTTCCCTGAGCTTCTCCTCTGATGGTTTGTATTTTCTCGGTAGGAGAAACGCAGGAAGCAACTGCTATAAGCATAGCATAAAATAATATTTTTTTCATCTGAAGATAGATGGCGTAATTTATAAAAGGGTTAGAGGATTTCCAAAAGTCCTTTGAAATTTACTCGGTAGGGTTTGTTCTTGTAGATAGGATATTGCTCATTCTCAATATTAACCAGCCCCACCCCAGCAAAATAGGTTTTGGCACTATGTGTGTCGGCGTGTTTCTTTACGATTTGCATCAAAGCAGGGTCGTACTCATCGGGGTCGTCTCCGTAAGGGACAGCTCTTACAATGATGAAATGCTTCTGTTTGTTCTTGTCGACACAAACAAATTGTGGGTCTTTCTTCAACTGGCTATTAACCAGCAGAAATTCCCAATGCAATTCGTTCCGCAGAGCTTCGCCCACGATATTCATAGCTAAGTTATGTAACTCCTGACCCGTTAGAGGAATAGCCGACATAGTTTATACGTTCTTTGCAATTTGGTTCAACCCAAAAACAATTAGTTTTTCCACCGCTTGTTTTGTGTCCTTAGTGAACGTACCATTGGCTCGGTTCGCAATGATTACATTGAGGGAAACTGCTTGATGCCCCAAGAGTTTTGATAATCCGTAGATGGCAGATGTTTCCATTTCCAAGTTCGTTACTCGCAAATCATTGTGGCTAAAGTTGTGTAATTTGTCATTCAAGTTTGTATCCTGAACAGCCAACCGGAGAACTCGCCCCTGCGGACCATAGAAACCTGGAGCTGTACCTGTAATTCCTTCAAATACTTCTTGGGAGAGTAATTTCTCTTTGAGTTTCTGTCCACAACTTACGATGTAAGGTCGCCCTTTGTTGGTATTCCATTGTGTGTGTTTGATGAAGGCATCTTCAAGTTCTTTTTCGCTTATCTTATTAAGGTCAAGGTAGGAATGCATCATATTGTCCATACCCAACCCAAACGATGATAGCACGAAACTATCCACAGGAATATCAGTTTGTAGGGAGCCAGAAGTTCCAAAACGAATGAAATTCAGGCTTGTGAGATGCTTTTTCGGTTGTCTTGTTTTCAAATCGATATTGAAAAGAGCATCTAATTCATTGATAACAATGTCAATATTATCAGGACCAATTCCAGTTGAAATAACACTGAGGCGTTTGCCTTTGTAAGTACCCGTATGCGTACAGAATTCGCGTTTCTGAACTTGGTGTTCTATCGTCTCGAAATGAGAACTGATACGTGCCACTCGGTTCTGGTCACCTACTAATATAATCGTGGTCGCCACTTGTTCGGGCTTGAGATTTAAATGATAAATACTGCCGTCTGGGTTTAGGATTAGCTCAGATTCTTGAATCATATCTTTCAAAATATTAGTGTTGATGATATCTATAATTTTAGAAGTTTGCCTGAAGTTTCGTAGTACAAAAAGTCATATTTTAAAGCTCCGCCCAAATATTCATTTTCGTTTCTTAAAAGTGGATACATATTCATATCATTTTTTAAGACGTCGTTTCCTTGTAAGTTTATCTTCAACGGATTTAGAGAGGCGAATAAAGGTTTTAGTTTTTCGATGATTGCTTCGTATTGCAAGGTAGAATAACCTAAAGAAGGTTCCGTTTTCATTAAGTGATTAACGAACGCATCTTTGTTTCCTTTGAAAGAAGAGGCTTGGGTGAGAATATCATTTTCAACAAGGTTCAACCCATTTCTAACTGAGGGGAATCTCTTTAGGTGAATTTGGAGAATTGGGGCAAGGGCAGTAAGGTTCGTGTTTGTATTTCTGATGTGGTTTTCCAGTTGAATTGGGGATTCACTGCAATAAAGCTGCCATATGTAGTCGGCATATTCAACATCATCTTGATTGAAGAGAATTCGGTATTGGTAACTTGTTCTCAGTTCTTTCTGCGTTGGATTGTTTGTGATTTGGCTTATCCACGAAATTTGTATGTTCTCTCGATATTTTTTTAGCCAACTTATTACTGCAATCATATTTATCTGACTTTGTAAATCCTCGCCAAACCATAAAACGGCCTCATCTTGTGTCTTTTGATTGCATAAATTTCTGTATTCTTTCAGTACACTTTCAATAAAAGAAGATTTCCCAGTATTGTACTCATTTTTGAAGAAATTATAACGATTTTTCCAAAAATTTTCACTTCCAACATCTATTGAGGTTTTTCCCTCGCAAAGCATTTCATTCCAAGTAATTACTTCTGAAGTAGTATCTATTTTTTTTAGCGTTTCAGAAGCATTTTTGTTCCCTATAACGTGTAGTACTTTTCGCATAATAATCATATTTTAGTTTTATACGCAAAGGCAAACCTACAAAAAAAATAATTATGTTGTTCAAAAAACGTGTTTTTAACACAATTACATTTTCTTTTTCTATGTCTGTTTTGGTTGTTTAATTGTTTTATTTTCAGATTATTGTTTTTTGTTTTCAGATGGTTAAATTTAAGAATTGTTTGGATATTTTAAGTTTTAGATTTTTTTTACAAAAGAAAAGCTTTGGGGCGGAAAAATATAAAATTTTATTAAAAAATAATGTATGTTTCTCAGAATTTGTATATTTGTCCTGTTTTAACTGAGAGAAGAATTTTATGGAAAAATTTGGCAATGTAATTGATGTAAAAGTCCCTGTACTTATCTGCTTTTTTGCGGATTGGCACGAGGCTTCAATGCATATGAACGCTGTTTTGAGGGAAATACTTTCAATGATGGGAAATCGTGTGAAGGTTGTTAAAATAGACGTTGATAAAAATAAAGAACTTACTAAGGCTTTGAAAATCAATGGATTGCCTACTCTTGTTATTTACAATAATCGTGAGCTTGTTTGGAGAGGTGAGGGTTTTCACGATAGCGATGTGATTTCTTTGGAATTGAGTAAGTATATCTAAAAATTATAATGATGTTTGCAAATCATTTTATAGAAATTTGACAACCACTTTAGGGTTGTTTTTTTTTATAAAAATGAATCGTGAAATTATATTGTTCTGTCTCTGTTAAAAACATCAAACTTTAAGTTTTAAAATAAAAAAAATGAATATCAGATAAATATGGCTAATACAATTACAACCACGAACTTTAAGTTTCCAAAACAGAAATCTGTTTATAAAGGGAAAGTAAGAGATGTTTATCATTTGGATAACGATTTATTGGTGATGATTGCTACTGACCGATTGTCGGCTTTTGATGTAGTAATGCCTAAAGGAATTCCGTATAAGGGTCAGATTTTAAATCAGATAGCTACTAAATTTATGCGACAAACGGAAGATATTGTTCCAAACTGGTTAACCGCAACTCCCGACCCCAATGTAGCGATAGGGCATTTGTGTGAACCTTTTAAAGTTGAAATGGTAATACGTGGTTATTTGGCTGGTCATTCGGCACGTGAATATAAAGCAGGGAAAAGAGTTTTATGTGGTGTGCCACTTCCTGAAGGGCTGAGAGAGAATGATATATTTCCCCAGCATCCCATTATAACTCCTGCAACCAAAGCTGATAATGGTTTGCACGATGAGGATATATCCAAAGAAGAAATCATAAATAAAGGAATAGTAACTGCTGAGGACTATGCTCTTTTGGAAAAATATACGTATGCTCTTTTTGCACGTGGAACAGAAATTGCATCCAAACGAGGACTTATTTTAGTGGATACTAAATATGAATTTGGGAAGACAAAAGATGGGAAAATAGTTCTGATTGATGAAATCCATACTCCTGATTCGTCTCGTTATTTTTATAAAGAAGGCTATGAAGAACGCCAAGAGAAAGGAGAGCCTCAAAAGCAACTTTCTAAGGAGTTTGTTCGGCAGTGGCTTATATCGAATGGATTTCAAGGAAAGGAGGGGCAAAAAGTTCCAGAAATGACCGATGCTTACGTGGAATCTGTTTCTGAAAGATATATTGAGCTTTATGAGAATATTATGGGAGAAAAATTCATTAAAGCAGATACCTCAAATATAGAAGAAAGAATTTACGAGAATGTTTTAAGTTACCTCGATAAATAATTTTAAAAATACAAAAACTCAAAACCAGAAGTTACAAAACTTTTAGTTTTGAGTTTTTCTCTTTACATATCATTATGAAAACAAGAATAACAGAACTTTTTGGTATAAAGTATCCTATCATTCAAGGAGGAATGGTCTGGGCAAGTGGTTGGCGATTAGTTTCGGCAGTTAGTAATGCTGGAGGATTAGGATTGCTCGGAGCGGGGTCAATGTATTCTGAAGTGCTTCGAGAACATATTCAGAAATGCAGAAAAGCAACTGATAAACCTTTTGGGGTCAATATTCCCATTATGTATCCAGATATTGATAAGTTAATGGAAATTATTATTGAGGAAGGAGTGAAAATCGTTTTTACTTCAGCAGGAAATCCTAATATCTGGACATCTATTTTACAAAAAGAAAACATAAAAGTTGCTCATGTGGTAAGTAGTTCCAAGTTCGCCCTAAAAGCACAAAATGCCGGAGTAGATGCTATTGTAGCAGAAGGATTTGAAGCTGGTGGGCATAATGGAAGAGAAGAAACAACAACGATGGCATTAATCCCTTCTGTAAAACAAAATGTTAGCATTCCTTTAATTGCTGCAGGAGGAATTGCCACAGGAAGAGGAGTACTTGCAGCAATGGCATTGGGAGCAGAAGGTGTGCAGATAGGGAGTCGTTTTGTGGCAACTGAGGAGGCTTCTTCTCACATCAATTTCAAAAAACGTGTTTTAGAGACAAATGAAGGAGATACGATGCTTACTTTAAAAGAATTAGCTCCTGTACGTTTGCTTAAAAATCCATTTTACGAACAGGTTTTAGAACTTTATTACAAAGGAGAGGCTTCTCCGGAGAATCTTAAAACACTTTTGGGTAGAGGACGTACCAAAAAGGGAATGTTCGAAGGTGATTTGGTTGAGGGAGAACTTGAAATTGGGCAGATTGCTTCTGTGATTAACAAGATACAACCAGTTTCGGAAGTATTTCAGGAAATCATAGAGGAATACAATGTAGCTTTGTCAGAATTGAACCAAATAGGAAAGTTTAAATAGTAAAAACATTTTGTGTTTTAGATTGTTTCCTAAAAAAAATATCTGTACCTTTGGAACTCAAATTATAAGATTATTTAATTTAAAATCACTTAAAACATATGAGTTTTCCAATTGATTTAGAAATCGTACGAAATCGGAAGATGCAGCAGCAGATAAAAAATTTTAAAAGATTCAAAATTTATACTTTTTTGATTTGCTCTTTCTTTATTGTCCAAAATATTCAATCACAAACAAAAGTTGCTACCATTTCGGGGAAAACTGCCGGTAAAAATTATAATTTGATACTCGTAGAAGATGGAGGTAAAGTACGAAAAATTATCAAACCTAATGAAAATGCTGAATTTCGTGATACGCTTCATATTAAAAGCGAAACATATGAAATGTACGAAGTCAAATTTTCAAAAGGCTTTAACGTTGCACTTCGTGAAAACTCTGATATCGTTCTTGATTTGACTGAACCCACCGAGAATGTAAAGGAAATTATATCAGGGAATGATGCTTTTATATCGCATTTCTATATCGACAAAGAAAATTTCTTTAATACGCACTACGATGGGAACATCTATAAAGAAAAACCTGTTGTGTTTAAAAACAAACTTAAAGAACTGTTTGCAAATTGGGAAAAACAGTGGAAATCACATTCTTTCGAACCTATCCGTAAAAATGAAGAAAAGTGGAGTAAATATGCATTTGTACAAATGCTTGTGCACTACCCCAGAGCTAATCAAATGCATCGAAAATCATTTAAAGAGACCAAAGTTCCAGCAGATTTCTTTGAAGAAGAAAAAAGTATTGATTACGACAATGCTGATGAATTTGAAAAAGTAAATACATACCGAAAATTGGTTATGAGTAAGCTATTAAGTTTGCTGACCAACCCTAATGACACCAAACAAGTTCAACAACTTATTGATAAGACCGAAAAAGTTCGTTCGCAGAACATAAAAGCTGCTTATCAAGAAGCTGTTTCAGACCTTATTGATCACGGAAATCCTAATAACGAGCTCATTTATAATTATATAATGAAGAATTCGGCAAGTGAGAAGCTACGTAAAGAATGCGAATACATTTTTCTAAATACCGAAAAAAGTGTCAAAAAAGGAAGTAAATCACCATCGTTTTCATTTGAAAATGAAAAAGGAGAAAAAGTATCGCTCGAAGATTTTAGAGGAAAATTGGTTTATATTGACGTATGGGCTTCGTGGTGTGGACCTTGTATTTCAGAAATTCCATACTTAAAGAAATTGGAGGCTGACTTTAAAGGTAAAGAAGTGGTTTTTGTTAGTATTTCAAAAGACATAAAGAAAGAGCATTGGCAACAAGCCTTAGAAAAACATCAATTGAAGGGAATTCAATTGTGGGGAGGAAGTAAATCTGATTTCTATGATGCGTATTTTATAAATTCAATTCCTCGTTTTATATTGATTGACAAAAAAGGAAAGGTAATTTCCCCGAGTGCACCTGAACCATCAGCTCTTAAAATTAAAGAATTGATTGAAGAATCATTATAATAGAAATTTTAGTCATAAACAATTTATTAATAATTATTTACAAAAACATAAAACATATGAGTTTTCCAACCGATTTAGAAATCGCACAAAATGCGAAGATGCAAAACATTAAAGAGATTGCTAAAAAACTGAACATTAACGAAGACGATTTGGAGCAATATGGTAAATACAAAGCCAAATTGCCACTCACGCTCATCGACAAGGAGAAAATCAAGAAAAACAAACTGATTTTAGTTACTGCTATCACACCTACACCTGCTGGAGAGGGTAAAACGACCGTCAGTATTGGGCTTACCGAAGGTCTTAACAAAATCGGCAAACAAGCTGTGGCTGTTTTGAGAGAGCCTAGCTTAGGGCCTGTTTTTGGAATTAAGGGCGGAGCTGCTGGTGGAGGGTACTCGCAAGTGGTACCAATGGAGGACATCAATTTGCACTTCACTGGGGATTTTTCTGCTATCGAAAAAGCCAATAATTTACTTGCCGCAGTTATCGACAATAATATCCAAAGCAAAACTCATTCCATCGGAATTGACCCTCGTACTGTTGTTTGGAAACGTGTGATGGATATGAACGACCGAGCTCTTCGCCAAATTGTTATCGGGCTGGGCGGAAGTGCTAACGGTATTCCCCGAGAGGACGGATTCAATATTACACCCGCTTCCGAGATTATGGCAATCCTTTGCTTGTCAGAAAACTTTTCGGATTTGAAAGGCCGTATCGGAAACATTTACGTCGGAAAGAAATTCGATGGTTCTGCTGTTTTTGCACGTGATTTGAACGTTGTGGGAGCGATGGCTTTGCTTCTAAAAGATGCTATCAAACCTAATTTGGTGCAAACTTTGGAGAATAATCCTGCCATTTTACACGGAGGACCTTTCGCCAGTATCGCACAAGGAACGAACACAGTTCTGGCAACGAAGATGGGAATGTCGCTCAGTGAGTACACCGTTACGGAAGCTGGTTTCGGAGCCGATTTAGGAGCTGAAAAATTCTTGGACATCAAATGCGTTTCGGCGGGAATTGCTCCCAATGCTGCGGTGATTGTTGCTACAGTTCGTGCATTGCGTCATCACGGAGGAGCTTTGAAGGAAGAATACAATACACCAAGCCTCGAAAAAGTAAAAAAAGGTATCGGAAACTTGGAAAAACACATCGAGAATGTGCAGAAGTTTGGCTTGAAAGCCGTTGTAGCGATTAATAATTTCCCGAATGATAGCGAAGAAGAAATCAAGTACATTCAGGAAGTATGTCAGCAAAAAGGCGTTAAAGCTATTGTTTCTAAAGGATTTGCACAAGGTGGCGAAGGAACCAAAGAACTTGCCCAAGCAGTGGTAGAGATTGCCGAAAGCGGAGAAAGTAAATTCAAACCTTTGTACGACCACGCTATTTCCATTGAAGAGAAAATCGAAACAATTGCCAAAGAAATTTACGGAGCAAGTAATGTGAACTACACTTCAAAAGCTCGTACTCAACTGAAAAACATCAACAAACTTGGCTTTGATAAGATGCCTGTTTGTATGGTAAAAACACCAAAATCGTTGAGTGATGATGATAAGAAATTAGCTCGTCCTACTGGTTTTGAAGTTACTGTACGCGAGTTCGAATTTGCTTCAGGAGCAGGTTTTGTCATTCCTATTTTAGGAGATACAATGCGTATGCCAGGTCTTCCGAGTGTTCCCGCAGCCGAAGGAATGGATATTGATGACAACGGCGTAATCACTGGGCTTTCTTAAAAGAAGTATTAAGAAATAGGTAAGAGTGATTAGAATTTAGTTGTTAGTGATTAGAGGACTGGAAATATGCCTCTTGTACTGAAAAGGCTGACTTCTACTTTAATTCTTGTAATCTATTTTATAGGATATATCAAAAAGACATTCGTTAATTAGTTAATTATAAGTTAATTGATTGGCGAATGTTTTTTCTATTTTATAAATTTGTGCAATGAGTAATCCTAATCTAAAAACCATTTTGGGTATAACAAAAAACAGAATACTATGACTACTAAAAAGTTTACTAAATATTTAGAAAAGCAATGCAAAGAAATAATCAATTTTTCTTTAGAACCTATCTTTGAGGAATATATTGCCAGAGTAAATGGAAAACGTATAGGAGTAGTTTGCAAAGAGAAATTCTATGTGATATATGCTTCTACATTTAATAGATTTAAAAAAATAATGCCTGATGTAACTCCCGTAAATCCGTTTGGTTGGGGATATTACAATCTTGTTGAGGTAGAAAGCCTTGAAGATACACAAAAATTGAAAGAAATTGTATTAGCTGTGTATGATGATATGTATTTTAATGATGAATTTGTTGTAGATATTTCATCTTATTTTTATAGCTATAAAAACTATCCTGATGTGATTGAGAAAATTTACAACTTTCATATTACCTTTCTTAAGTTCTGTTATGAGAAGGAATTATTAGAGATAAACTGGATTGATAAAAATGATAGAATATTAAAATTCTATTTTAAAAATGAGGATTTAACAGAGAAAGGATATAAAATATTCAATGCTTTGTATATGAAATGGCTTACTTATAATGATAAAAATGATAACAGGTCTGAAATAAGAGCCAAAGATATTAAAAAATTAGAAAAATATTATCAAGAATTGATATAAAAATTTATTTTTAATCTTGAATAGAATAAAAGTGAGATGATTTATTCTTTGGGAAAGCTCTCCCAAGTGTTGGGAAAGATAAAAAATGCTTTGGGAAAGATGGATTTTCTCTTGGGAAACCTTTCCTAAAGAATGGGAAATATAAAAAATGACTTGGGAGAGATGAAAAATACTTTGGGAAAGATATTTTTTAAATAAAATTATATTGAAAATATAAAAAGTAATATAAATTAATTGTTTAATCATTAAAATTAGTTATTATGCCAAAATCATATGCGGAAAAGATAGCACAAGTTAAAGTGTTAATCGATGGACTTAGAGAATCAAAAGATGCTCTACCAGCAGGAATTACAGAAGAAGCTATTGATGAGTTAGAAAACTTACGAAATGAAGTAGAAAAACTCAATAGTGAACAAGAAAGCCTAAAAGCTGAACTGAAAAAGAAAACCGAAGAAGCTACTCAAAAGCAAAAACAGATGGAAGAACGTTCTTCAAAGATGAGAAAACGTATAAAAATTGATTACGAACAATCAATGTGGCGTAAATATGGAATAGAAGATAAGAGATAAAAAATAGTTAATGTAGAAACATTAAAAATCCAAGATTATGAATAAAGTTTAATCTTGGATTTTTTGTTTTTTGTAATATCTTAAAAGATAATAATTGTAAATGAATGCGTATTTCAGAATAAAAATCTAAAATTGGAAGTAGATGAAAGGATGTAAATCAGCTGAATAGGCTTGGTAACAAATGATAACAACAACAACAGCAATAGCACCTTTTACGGCAATGTGGCTTTCTGAAAAGATATGCTCTACAGCGTCTTTCCACTTCTGAGGAAGCCAATGGGTAATGTATCCGATAAGCATAATGAAGAATACATCTTGATAATGCGTCAGTACTTGCCAAGCGGAATCCCACCCCATATTGTTATTCACTTGGTCGAACCATTGGGAGATAGATTCCATATCTTTGCCACGAAAGAAAATTCTTGTAAAGGTAATGAAAGCAAACGTAAAGGTTATTTTCCAAGCAGTAGCAATCCAGTGCGTGGATTTTTCATAAGGACTTATCTTTCTCCAATACTTGTAAACAAGAATTCCTATCCCGTTTAATCCTCCCCAGATGACGTATTTCCAAGAGGCTCCGTGCCAAAGCCCTCCGATAAGCATCGTTAGCATTATGTTGATGTTAGTTACAACGTGGCGTTCAATGCTTCGGCTTATGTACATCATTCCCGAAACAACAACCAGTATGAGACCAACAAGAAGCGTAAAGTAAATTTCATTAATGGCAACGGTTACTCCTATGATGAAGATTAATGAGATGATAATCGTCCCGACGGAACTATTTCTATTCCCTCCCAAAGGAATATACAGATAATCCTTCAGCCAAGTGGAAAGAGAAATGTGCCAACGCTTCCAGAAATCACCGCAGTTAATAGCTTTGTAAGGAGAATTAAAGTTGATTGGCAGTTGGAAGCCCATAAGCAAAGCCAAGCCAATAGCAATATCGGTATAGCCCGAAAAGTCTCCGTAAATTTGTAGAGAATAACCAATCAAAGCCATAATGTTGGAGAATCCGGAGAACATTGTAGGGTTGTCGAACACTTGGTCTAAGAAGTGCATTGCAATGAAATCGGCAAAAATCATCTTCTTTATGAGTCCTTTCAGAATCATAAACGTTCCTTTATTAAAGGAATCGGTTGTGACTTGAGTTTTACTGATGATTTGAGGAACAAAATTCTCTGCACGAACTATCGGACCGGCAACTAATTGAGGAAAAAAGCTCACGTAAAATCCAAAATCAAGAATAGATTTAAGCGGAGTTGTTTTTCTTCTATAAATATCGACTGTGTAACTTATCGTTTGGAATGTGTAAAATGAAATACCTACTGGGAGAATAATCGTATCCGCTCGGAAATATCCCTGCGAGTTAAATCCATTTCCCCAATATGCCAGATAATTAAAAACTTGATGATTTGTATTAAAAAGAGCGTTGTAAGTATCTGTAAAAAAGTATGCGTATTTAAAATAAGCTAAAACACTTAAATTAATAATAACGCTGACAACTACCGCAATCTTTCGCTTTTGTTGCTGTGTTTGTTGGTAAATAAAATTACCTAAATAGAAATCAGTAATGGTGCTAAAGAGAAGTAGAAAAACGAATAATCCACTTGCCTTATAATAAAAATAAATACTTGCAAAGAGTAGGAAAAGATTCCTAAGGCGTATTCTTCGATAAATAAAGGAAAAGATAGTATATACAATGGCAAAGAATATCCAAAAATCAATTCGGACAAAGTTCAGAGGACTTTTTTCATCAAAAGAAAAGAAGTTTGTAATAAAATCCATATCTATTTAATTGCCAAAATATCGTTATGCAAGTGTTGGAAGAATAATTCCGAAATGATTTGCGTTCCTTTTGGTTTTAAATGCACATAGTCAGAGGCTGCCATACCTTTTTCTACCCAAGCCACCATTGAGTTTTCTCCTCCCATTGCTTCGTAAATGCTCCAAAAGGCAATATTATTATTGACACATTGGTTTTTCATCTCCTCATTGAGCTTAATAAGGAATGGATAGGTAATCATCTTGCCGTTTTCGGAAGTGGACATATCTCCTGGTCCGATAACAATCACGGAAGCCTTTGGGTTGCTTCGTTTTACCCATTTGATGTTCTGTATTAGCGAACGGACGTAATCGGTAATTTGCTTTTCTTGCTCAATGTAAGGAATAGTATTTCCTCCGAACTGAAAAATAAAGATGTCAGGCTTTCTTTCGGCAGACATTTGTTGGAAATTCTCGTGATTAAGCCTTGTGAAAATCCTTCCCGCTTCGCCTCGCATCGCTACATTGTCCATACGTACACCTTTTGCCTCATCGAGTGTGATGCCGTAAAAGTCGGGACTTGTAACGCCTTCCAATTCCACTTTGATTTCCTGTGGAGTTTCATCGAAATCCAATCTGAAGTTGTGATATTTTCCGTCTGTCTTTAAGAAATCTTCTTTGAGAAGTTTGCCATTCTGATAAACGATTATTTTGGTAGGGTAGGAGCAATTCCCGTAATGTAATCCAAATTTCGTGAACTTTCGCAAACGATTATAAGCCGTTGAGGAAGGTTTAATAGTGAAAGAGGCTTTTTTAACAGAAATGGTATCAGCAGGATTATAGTCCGAGAAACGAGAAAGAGTCGCATAAAGACCATATTTTTGATGTGGGACTTTCTTTCTTTTAAATCGGTCAAATGACGCAAACCGAAGCCAATTAGCGCTTGCCTGAATGTTTACACTATTTTGAGTATATGCAATTTTAATAGGAATAAAACCAGGTCCGCCACCCCCAAAAAGAGCTTGAAAACGATTGCGGACATATACCGTAATGCGGTCGCCTTCTATCTGTGAATCTCCGTAATGAATAATCTGGCAATTAGGTTGTTGCAGTTTTTCTTTTAATTGTGAAATAAACTCCGTAGCATTCTCTGGATAGTAAATCTTGCCTTCTGTATTGCTTACTAACTTTGAATCTTCTTCCTCATAGGACGTTGCAACTGAATCCTTTTTTACCGAAGGAGTGGTTTTTCTCTCTTCTTTGGCTTTTGTAACCTCTTCAATGATTTGAGTCGCTTTTGAGTTTTTGGGAGAGTTGTCTTTTAGTAAAATATTAGATGTTGGGTATTTAATCATTGTGTTGCCTAATACAATTCCTTCTTTCACAGAGCCTTGCGAGGTTTTGTACTGCCCACTGATGAAAGTAATTGCAAAAAGTGCTAATAATACACCAATAAAGAATATTGCTATTTTTCTGGGATTCATTCTTTTTTCTAACGTTTTAAACTGCGAAGGTACATTTTTTTAATGGTTTACAAAATTTTTGATGAAAAAGAGATAAAGCGTTACTCCTCAAGATATCGAACACCATATTTTGATGAAAAGCTTTTATTTATCCCATTAATTCTTCCCATTCTTGCATTAATTTTTCAAGTTCTTTTTTCTTTAAATCGTACTTTTTATAGAAATCATCACTTTGAACTTCTTGTCCCATCTGGAAATTCATTTGTTCTATTTCTTTTTCAATGTCAGTAATCAAATTTTCGATTTTATTAATCTTATTTTGTATTGTTTTCTGTTGTTTTTGTTGCTCGAAGGATAGTTTTTCTTTTTTTTCTACGTTTTTTGCTTCCGAAACGACTTCTTTGTTTTGTTCAATCTCTCGGAAATTTTCGACAGCTCGTTGTTCCAAATAAAAATCAATATCCCCTAAGTATTCTTTGATGTTTTTATTTTTGAATTCGTAAACCTTATCGGTTAATCCTTGTAGAAAATCACGGTCGTGCGAAACGATAATGAGCGTTCCCTCAAAGTTTTGCAATGCTTTCTTTAATACATTTTTTGATTTGATATCCAAATGGTTCGTAGGCTCGTCCATTACCAGAACGTTAAAGTCGGAAAGTAGCATTTTCGCTAAAGCCAAACGATTGCGTTCTCCTCCCGAAAGAACTTTTACCTTTTTTTCAACATCATCGCCTCGGAAAAGGAAAGAACCTAAAATATCTCTGATATTCATTCGGTTACTATCGTTGGCTGCGTGAAACATCGTATCGACTACACTCACTTCTCCGTCCAGATATGCTGCCTGATTTTGAGCAAAGTAACCTAATTGAACGTTGTGACCCAATCTGATGCTTCCTTCAAACGGAATTTCATCAACAATCATTTTGGCTAAAGTAGTTTTTCCTTGTCCGTTTTGCCCTACAAAAGCAATTTTACTTCCTCTTTCAATCAGTAAATCAATATTTTGTAAAACTTCTTTTTCGCCGTAATTTTTTGAAGCATTTTGGATTTCCAAAACTACTTTACCTGGAGTTACCGAAACAGGAAAACGAACGTTCATCACAGCATTGTCTTCCTCATCAACTTCAATGCGTTCGATTTTGTCCAACTTTTTCATAAGCGACTGAGCCATAGAAGCTTTTGTGGCCTTTGCTCGGAACTTTTCAATAAGTTTTTCTGTTTGTTGAATTTTCTTTTCCTGATTTTTCTGCGAAGCTAATTGTTGCTCACGAATTTCCTGACGAAGTTCTAAAAATTTGGAATAAGGTTTGGGATAATCGTAAATTTTTCCGACAGAAATTTCAATAGTTCGGTTTGTTACGTTATCCAAAAACATTTTGTCGTGAGAGACAATAACTACCGCTCCAGCATAAGTTGTCAAAAATTGTTCTAGCCAAATGATGGATTCAATATCCAAATGGTTCGTAGGCTCGTCAAGTAATAGAATATCATTGTTTTGCAGGAGCAATTTAGCAAGTTCAATTCGCATTCGCCACCCCCCTGAAAATGTATCTGTTTGTTTTTGAAAATCAGAACGTTGAAAACCAAGTCCGAGCAATACTTTTTCTGTATTTCCTTTATATTGATAGCCTCCGATGATTTCATAACGATGTGTTATCTCGCTCAGTGTGTCCATCAAGTTATGATAAGATTCGCTTTCGTAATCTGTGCGGAGTTCCATTTCGTTATGGATTTGGTCTATTTTCTCTTCCAAATGTTTTATTTCCTGAAAAGCTTGGTAAGCTTCCTCCAGAATCGTTCTTCCGTTTTCAAAATCAATATCTTGTTTTAAAAAACCGATGTTTATCTCCTTGTCTGTAGCAATAGTTCCCGAATCGGGTTTGAGTTCCTTTGCCAGAAGTTTCAACATTGTAGATTTTCCAGCTCCATTTTTTCCGATAAGCCCTACGCGGTCACCTGCATTGAGCATAAAAGCAACATTTTCAAACAAATATTCCCCCTGAAATGAAACGGATAAATCGTGTACGTTCAGCATAAATTAATTTTAATATGAAAAATTTAGCGGGTGCAAAGATATGTATTAAACTCAAATAAAAGAAAAGTGATGAGAAAAAAATATCTCATTTTTAACTCTTTACTATCTTTTCCTCGTCCAGATAAATTAAATATTTTCCGATGACTTCCCAACCCAAATCGGATAGAATGTGAGCATAGTTTCGCATTTGTAAATGATGCTTGTCGTTGGGCTTTCCGGTTTTATAATCGATGATTACAGCTTGTTTGCTCTTCGGGTTGAATGCAATTCGGTCAGGGCGAAAGAATTTCCCTGATTTATCGATAAACTCTCTTTCGATGAAATAGGTATAATTTTCAGAAAAGAACTCACTGATTTTTTTATCTTGGATTAATTTTAAAAGTTGTTCCAAAACAATTTTGTACTGCTCATCGGTTAGCATACCTTCTGCCAAAGCATTTTTCAAGACGGATTTCAAATCAGAATGATAAACCACTTTTGCAAGAAGCTCGTGCATTAAGTTTCCTTTCTCAATAGATTCTTTTCGGGCAGTATCCCATAGCAGAGAAGCTCCCGTAGCTATTTTGTAATTAGGTGTTGTCCAACCTTTTTGAAAATTAATTAATCCTTCTGTAGTTGAGGTTTGTTTTTTTTCTTTAATAGGAAAAATAGGATTTCCGAATTCGTATCTCAAGAAATCATCATTCCATTGCCCTTTCATTTCGATAAAACTTTTAAAAAGAGAACCATAGGTTTCTGTTTTTGTGTCGGACTTGATGTTCTTCTTCGTGGCAGCTTTTGGCAAAGATGTGATTACATACAGAAAAGATTCTGGGCGTGTCATTGCAACGTAAAGCACATTAATCTGGTCTAACAAATGTTGCTCGTGATGCTGACGAATAATTTCCTCTGTTTGGGGTTCAAAATTTATAAGAGATTTGTTTGTTTCTATCAAAAGAGTATCAAATCCGCTAAAATCTTTGTTTGAAACAGGATACCAAATCGTTTGGTTACGCGATTCGATGAGTTTACTATCTGCAAAGGCATAAATAATGACGGGAGCTGATAAACCTTTACTTTTATGAACGGTCATTACAGTAATAGCGTTCAATCCTTCTGGGAGACTAATACTTAACTTTTCTTTTTCTTCCTCCCAAAATGTTAAGAACTCTGCAAGTCCGCCCTTATGTGTATTTTTAAAATCGAATATCAAATCCAGAAAATGCGTTAAGTAAGCATCCGATTTTCTTGATAAATCAAAACAATTTATAATCAAAGTAATTCCTTCGTACAAAGAATGCGAATGAAATTTGCTCACAGAAAAGTTGTGGTCATCGAAAAAAGTTTCGATAGGCTCCTCTATATATTTTGTAATGAATTGATGTATCTGTTCGATACCTTTAAGTCCTGCAAACTCAAAAAGCATCTTAACTTTAAGCTCCTGACTATTTTTATTATACAATAAATGTAACAACGAGATTAAAAATTGTATGGAAGCAATGTTCTTAAGCAATAACGAATCAGGAGAAATAACATTTCTTCCTTTTGAAGACAAGAAAGAAGCAACAGCAGCTCCTTCTTTGTTTGTGCGAACCAAAATGGTAATATCTTTGTCTTCTGCTCCTGATTGATTCGCGTGATTGATTGCTTCAAAAATAGCGTTACAGTATGTGATTTCTCTTTCTGTGAAAATATCAAAAAGACTACTTTCTTCTGAAGGGATTTCTTCAAAATCTTCTGTTGAATCGGTTGTATCCAAGTTTACAAACTGAATGCTTAAATATCCTTCTGGTAAAAACTTATTTCGTTTGCTTTCAGGATAATTCTGCATAGCATTTAAGTACAACGCTCTGTATTTTTCTGATTCAAACTTACCTGCCACAAAACTAAAGAAATGATTATTGAAATTGATGATAGTTTCAAGGCTTCGGTAATTATCTTCCAAATTTATGGTTTGCCCTTTGATGAAAAAAGGATTTTCTTCGTTGGAGTACAAACTCATAAATTGTTCTGCTTTACCTCCACGCCATCGATAGATGGATTGCTTAGCATCTCCTACCAATAACAAACTACCTTTTTGTTTGGTAACGTTTTCACTCTGTACAGCATTTAAAATAAGCGGAATAAGATTTTTCCATTGCAAAACAGAAGTGTCCTGAAACTCATCAATAAAATAATGCCTGTAACGTTCCCCGATGCGTTCATATATAAACGGAGCTGGTTGAGAAGAAATTTCGCTGGAAATAACACCATTAAATTCCCAAATTGGTAAAATATCCTCTTCATCTTTTATAAGCTCTATTTCGTTTTGGATACGATTAAGCAATGCCAAAGGCACAACAAACTTAAGTGCATTTTTTGAGAAATTAAACAATCCAAAAGCCTCTTTAACAGTTGAAAAGTAAGAGAAAATTTGTGGCTGAAGGCTATCTATTAAATCTGTGTTTAAGTTTTTTGCATTGGTTTTTGCATACAAAGGCTCGGAGGCTAAATTTTCTTGCCACGCAGCTCCCCAATTAAGTTCTTTTTCAGGATTTTCATCAATACCTTTAAAAAAATTATATGCATGACCTCCTTTAAAAGCAGATTTATCCAAATTATTTTCATCTAACAGATTTAAAAATGCAACGGCTGTTTCTTTTATTATTGAAATTGATTCATTTTTTTTCTTGAATAAATTTCTTTTCAGGGCTTTAAAATCTTCTAAATCTTTCTTCTTTAAAGTATTGAGTTGCCAGTAATGATTTTCATTAGTTAGCATATTAGCTACTCGGAAAAGCTCATTGCTGATATCCCAATTTTTATCTTCTTTTATCTTATCATTTGAAAATTCTGTAAGCAAATTTGTTAATTCATCATCAGTTCCTGCCAGATTTAATAAGTTATCAACAGCACGTTGTAATAATGTCTTTGCATCTAACTGAACTTCAAAAAATTGGTTTAGTCGCAAATCAAAAGCAAAGCTACGAATAAGCTGGTGATTAAAACCATCAATGGTACTGATATTAAAAGAAGCGTAATTATGCAAAATGTGTTTGAGAATGTCTTCCGAACGCATTTTTAGCTCCATTGGTGCAAGTTTTAGCTCCTTACAAAGTTCATCAAACATTGCATCAGGCTCGGAAAGGCTCTTTTCATCTGAAAATAACGTGAGATATTCTATAATTCTGTTTTTCATCTCAAAAACAGCCTTGTTGGTAAAGGTTATAGCCAGTAAACTTCTGAATAACTCAGGATTTTTGCTCGATAAGATAATTTTTAAATAGGATTTGGCAAGACTATACGTCTTCCCAGAACCTGCAGAAGCATTATAAATAGTATAAGAAGATGAAGATTGCATACTAAAATTTTGGTGCTAAAATAAGAAAAAAGCATAAACAATGAAAATTCTTCTCTTTACTTTAAATTTTTACAAAGATGTATCATATTTTTTGATGTAAAATCGTATTTATGTCTGTCAGGATTACAAAATTTGAGGTTAATATACTTGTATATTCATTATTTTATTTATGAATGGTGTTGTTTTTTATAAAAGTAAGGTTATTTATGTCTTTTTTATTATGATTTAATTTTAAATGTATTAGAAAAATATTTTTTTAGATAAGATGATGAGCAATCTTTTATGAATAAAAAATTTTCAAGAAAGATTGTATACAATCTTGCATAAAAAAAACTTTTTCAGATAAGATTGTATATAATCTTATTCCAAAAACTTTTTTTAAGATGAGACGTTCTGCAATCTAAGCTCAAAAACATTTTTTTAAAAAGAATTAAAAACATTCCTGATTTATATTTCATAAAATTATGTTTTGAAAAAGAGAGAAAGTATTAAAATATTGTGAATTAACAAAATAACATACAAAATGGCTTGTTTTTTGTGGTTTAAAAATTAAATAATTGTAAATTTAATCAAAATGGAAAAATTGGTAAAAATTAAAAACATTTATTTAACGAGGTTAAATAATGCTCAGTATTTGCACTTTATGATTGAAGTGGAAAAGTTGGTTCGTACTACTACGCTGGAAAAACTGCAAATCAGTGAAAAGTTATTCCAAAAGTTTCAGGAAAATATCAAAATTTTAACTGAAAAGGCGTACGAAAATCGTTCCGAACAGCAAACCAAAGAATTAATGAAGCTGGATAAGGAACGAGATAATATCGTTAGATATTTGTTGGCAAGTATTCGTAATGAGCGTAAGTCACACATTGTTAAACGTAAAGAAGCGTCCGAAAGTTTGTATGAAGCAACTAAGAATTACAAAAATGTACCTACAATGGAGTACAACGAAGAGTCGGTTGCTATTCGTGCATTGTTAAGCGACCTTGCATCGGACAAAAATGCGAAAGATGTTGCTACACTGGGGCTTACAGCAACGTTAGAACACCTAAAAACGCTAAACGAAGACTTTGAAAAACAAATGGGTGACCGAACTTTTGTGCAATCTTCCAAAGAAACAGGAAGCACGAAAAAGGTTCGTAAGGAAACCAATCTGATTTATGATGAAATTGCCTTGAGAGCCCAATCGCAAAGCATTGCTATTCCATCGGTAGAGGCGAGTACTTTTGTTGCGGTATTAAACAAACTTATTGATGATTCTTTAATTTTAAGTCGTTCCAAACAAAAGCCTGACACTTCGGAATAAACAAGCAACAACCTCAATTAAAATGAATCACTTAAAAAACAAAATCAAGCTAAGTAAACCACTTTATGTGAATGTTACTTAACTTGATTTTTTATGTAAACAAGAAAATTATCCAATTTTTTGTTTTACAAACGTCGAGTTTTGTTTTTTTCAAAAAGTATTGCTTGAATTACAATCCTAATTGAGTGAAAAGCTCAACGATTTCTTTATCGGAAGGTCTTGGAGCATCTGCACTAACGATTTTTCCTTCGGTATCAATCAGAATAAAACGTGGGATACCTGTAATAAGATAGTTTTTCACAAAATCAGATTTCCAGTCGCTATCTGCAATAAGTTGCGTACCTACCAAACCTTGGTCAGTAACAAATTGTTTCCATTTTTCGTAGTTTTTCTTCTCATCAACCGAGATGCTCACGAATTCTACATTTTTTCCGTGATATTGCTTTTCGAGTTCTTTTAAATGAGGTATTTCACCAATGCAAGGACCGCACCACGTAGCCCAAACATCAACATACACTACTTTTCCTTTCAAATCCTCCAGTGAAGTGTTTCCGCCTTTGTGGTTTTCAAAGTTGAAAGAAGGCGATGGCTTACCAGCTTCCAAGGCTTTGATTTTTTCGTAACGTTCGTTGATATTTTTTTTCAGGCTCTCATTTGCAATGTTATTAGTTAAATCCTCATAGAAGAAATTGAGAACTTTTGCACTTGGAAGCCCCGCATTCATTATTTGAGACGAAGCGATGCTGTTTTTGATGTTTCTACTTTTTATTTTCTTAAAATTCTCGATAACAATGTCATCATAGATATTTTTAGTTTCTTTTTCGTTAGCTTCTCCTTCGGCAATTCCTTCAGTTTTCTTTTTCAAATCTGCGTTTACATTTTCTCTGAATTTTAACATTGAAAGATCTACATATCTTGGTGAAAAATCAAAGTCAGCAGCGTTGTCAAAGTCAGATGTTGTTACTTTAGGGAAGTTTTCCGAAACTTTAAAGTCATTATTTTTGATAAAATATCCGTGATAGAATTCGTAATTTGTAAGCCAAAGGTCTTTTCCGTATTCAATACTTCTTAGCTCATTTTCTTTAAAATCAGCTACAGAAGGTGTGATTTTGTTGAGTGTTTTTTTTTGTTTGTTTGTCAGCTCGTTAACTTTGTTTACAAACTCGGTCTCTTCAAGCGAATAGATGTGTTTTCCTAAGGCTTTTAAATCCTCACGAATTGTTGCTTCTTTCTGAGCTAAGTAATTGTTCTCTACAGCCAAATCGCCAGTGTATGTGATGGGATCCATCGTCTCATTTTCTGCTTCGAACGATAAGTTTTTACCTTTGTGCAGATACACATATTGGCGTCCTATTCTGTATGAGCCATTGTGTGTAATGTGCAGTGTGTCAGAGAACGACCCATCGGCATTGATGCTAATTTCTTTTTCAAAGTCGTGGCTTCTTACGGTAATTTTTTCTTCTTGCGGACTTGTGAATTTTCCTGAAATAACTACATATTCAGGTGCTTTTTTTTCACACGACTGAAGCAAAATAATAGCCAAAAGTGCAGTGATACTTCTTTTCATTTCAATAAGTTTTGTGAATTATAATGCCACAAAATTACAAATTGTTATTGAATAAAAAAATGTTTTTTATATTATGTGGTAACAGAAATTTGAAGATTTATGTTGTTTTTGTAATTTCTTAATTTTGTTTGTGGTACTTTGTTTTATTTTTTCTAATTCTGAAGTTTATTTCTGAACGAAAACTCATAGTTCTACCATTATTAAAAGTAAAATGATGTTATAAAGGTTTGTTTGATTGTATTTAACAAAAATATGATGTGCTAATAATTGATTGTATGAGTTTTGTAATCGATATATTCGGAAATAAATGTTTCAAAATGATTTTTTCTTCCAAATTATTCAACAAAAAGAAAGGCAGGAGAGTATAAAATTTTTAACTGATTACCAATGTTTTTTGACTTAGTTTTGTTTAGCGTTTAACCTGCTTATAATTTTGGCAAATAGATATAAAAATAAATCCCAAATGCATAACTTTTTGGGTGTATGTATTTGGGAGTAATTGATTGTATGTGAAGTTTTAAGCTATTTTTTTCCGTTTACCTTGCTGATATATTGTTCCAAAGCCATTGTCATTGACGGAGTTTCAGGCGAAGGTGCTTTTATATCAATAACGAGTCCAGCTTCTTGTGCTGCTTTCAGTGTAGAGTCGCCATACACAGCAATTCGCGTCTTTTTTTGGCTGAAATCAGGAAAGTTTTTAAATAAAGATTCAATACCTGCAGGGCTAAAAAAAGCTAAAATATCATATTTGAAATCTTTTATTCCTGACAAATCACAATGAACAGTTTTGTAAAAAATAGCTCTTTCCCATTTGATTTTCAAGTCGTTCAGTGATTTTGTGATGTCCGCTTTGTGCACATCTGAACACGGGAATAGGAAATTTTCATCTTTGTATTTCTTCAGGATAGGTAACAAGTCCGAAAATTCTTTTTTACCCACGTATATTTTTCTTTTTCTGTAAGTTATGTACTTTTGTAAGTAAAAGGCAATCGTTTCGGATTGGCAAAAATATTTCATTGTGTCAGGAACTTTAAAACGCATTTCCTCTGCAATTCTGAAATAATGGTCTACTGATTTTCTGCTGGTTAAGATAATGGCAGAGAATTTTGTTAGGTCAATTTTCTGCATCCGAATGTCTTTGGCAGTCATTCCTTCAACTTTAATGAAAGGAATAAAATCTATTTTTACTTTTTGGTTTTCAATAATTTGAGCATAAGGAGAAGTCTCCATCTTAGGTTCTGGTTGTGAAACTAAAATTGTCTTTACTTTCATAAGTTTGTTCTATTGTTCATCTAAGCTAAATCATATTCTATAAAAGATATGAATAAAGCAAATTAATTTCTATAAAATATTACTTTTACAGATTAAAAACACATAGGGTGCTATTTCAAAGGTGCAAAGATACAAAATAAAATAAATAATGTATGGTTTTATTGTTTTTTGATTTATTTTAATTATGTTAATCCACCCTAAAATATTGATAATTAGTAGTATAGTTAGAAGTATATAAAAGTAAATTTCACGCAAAGAAGTTGAGAACATCAAGAAAAACAAAAAAGTAGTTATAAAGATGGAAGCATAACTTGAGTAGGCAATTCGGCTAAAAATATAAGTTTTGCTAAATCCTTTTAAATCAAATAAATAGCTTATCCCTTTTTGAATAAATAATTTTAAAATCAGAAAACATAGAATAACTAAGGCTATATCCAAAAAAAGAAAGCCCGTGCTGAGAGAAAGATTTATTTTAAAAAATTGTCCCCAAATGTAGAAAAATAAACTCAACGAAAACCACTGCAAAAAGAAAGAAACCACTGTGAAGAGTTGTACTTTGCGTTCTTTTTTTTCGTAAATAATGATGTATTTATTGTTAAAAGGAAGTTTCAGGTATTCTGAAAAATGATGTGGATAAGTAGCTTTCAAAAGGGCTATTATCACAAAAATGAAAAGAAAAAGTGGAAATGTCCAAGATAAAAAGGCTTCTTGTAGTAATTTGGATTCCAATGTTTTAACTATTTTAAAGGTTCGTTGTTCTCCAATGAATCAATAGTTGGGATTGTTTCATCAGAAAGGAGTTTTTCCGTTTCATTTGGCTTTTCTGACAATTTATCGCGTTCTTTCTGTAGCAATGTATCTACGTTTTTGATTATTTTGTCATACTTTTTAGGGAAAGAAGCATAATAAACCATATTTTCAGCAAAAGAAAGGCTGTCAATTCCGTATTTTTTATAAATAATTTCATTAACATTGAAACTTATTGTGTCCATTAATTGATAATCTACACTTTTTATGGCGTCAAAAACAGCTAAATCATACATTAAGCTCTCCATTTCTTTCTCTGAAAGTAATTTTTCTGGTTTTGAAACGATATTTCGTCCGCAAGAAACTAAAAAAAGTACAAATATGATATAAAAAAACTTTGATTTCATAAAACTCATCGATTGAAAGTAACACGCATTCCCTGTGGAATTGGATTTACTTTTCCGTTTTCATAAACTAAATTTCCGCCGACAAAGGTAGCAATTATTTTTGAATGAAATGTGTTGCCTTCAAAAGGAGACCAGCCGCACTTGTACAATATGTTTTCTTTGCTTACTTGCCAAGGATTGTTCAAATCAACCAAAACTAAATCAGCATAATAACCCTCACGAATAAATCCTCGTTCTTTGATTTCGAATAAAATAGCTGGATTGTGACACATTTTTTCTACAATTTTCTCAATAGAGATTTTCCCTTTTCGAGCATTTTCAAGCATTGCTACGAGAGAATGTTGTACTAATGGTCCTCCTGACGGGATTTTTGAATAAATTGTGTTTTTCTTCTCGTCGAGGGTGTGTGGAGCGTGGTCTGTTGCGATTACGTCCAATCGGTCATCAAGCAGTGCTTTCCACAACTGCTCTCGGTCGTTGGAAGTTTTTACAGCAGGATTCCATTTAATGAAGTTACCTTTGCTTTTGTAATCTTCATCGGAAAACCACAGATGATGAACACATACTTCTGCGGTTATTTTTTTGTCTTTCAGAGGAATGTCATTTCTGAAAAGTTCTGTTTCTTGAGCTGTAGAAAGGTGAAAAACGTGTAATCTTGCTCCTGTTTTTTCTGCCAAACGAATGGCTTTTGATGAGGATAAAAAACAAGCCTCACTGCTTCGGATAAGTGGATGGTTTTCTATTGGTATATGTTCGCCATAACGCTGGGTGTATAATTCTGTATTTCGGCGAATGGTTTGCTCGTCCTCACAATGTGCGGCAATAACCAAGTCAATATTTGAGAAAATGGTTTCGATGGTTTTTTCGTCATCCACCAACATATTTCCTGTTGAAGAACCTAAAAAGAGTTTTATGCCCACGCAAGCATTTCGGTCTAATTGTTTGAGCTGTTCTAAGTTATCGTTGGTCCCACCGAGAAAGAAAGAATAATTAGCAAAAGACGTTTTGGAAGCGATGGCAAATTTTTCTTCTAAAAGTTCTATAGTTGTAGTTTGTGGAGATGTGTTGGGTTGCTCGAAGAATGTTGTTACGCCTCCTGCTATGGCAGCAGCACTTTCTGTTGCAATATTGGCTTTATGAGTTAGTCCAGGTTCACGAAAATGGACTTGGTCGTCAATCACTCCTGGTAGTAAATACTTTCCGTTAGCGTCAATAATTTTATAATTATTTTTGGCAGAAATTTCAGAAGCGACCTTCTCAATACGATTTCCGTTGATTAACAAGTCACCTTTTAAAATCTGATTTTCATTTACAATATTTGCATTTTTGATGAGTGTTTTCATAAGTTTAAAAAGTGGATAAACTACGCCAAAGGTAGTATATTATTCTTTAGGATACAAGTTATTGTAAAAGATAAATAATTAAATTGTTAAATAAATAAAAAAGTGAAAATGTTTTATTTATGGATACGTTGAATCTAACTTTTTGTAAATGAGTAATTCGAGAAGAATTAATTGCATATTTTTATTGATTTGTTGATAATGAAATTCTTAAAGTTTTGTGATATTATAATTCGGTTTGTTTTATTTTCTATATTTGTGCCGTATAATTTAAATATAGGTAGATGAAAATGAAATTTTACACATTTATTATTGGATTGTTTTTAGTGCAAATATCTTTTGCTCAGGAAAATACAACTCCAAAGGATACACTGATAACAGTATTGCCTGTTACCAAAACTGAAGCTGAGTTGAAAGCTGAAAAAGAAATGCTGAAAGCTGAACAAAAGGCTCAGAAACAGAAGGAAAAAGCACTGAAAGCTGAAGAAAAAGCCAGAAAAGCTGAAGAGAAGGCTAAAAAAGACGCAGAAAAAGCAGAACAAAAAGCTAAAAAAGCTGAAGAGAGAGCTAAAAAGGAGGCTCAGAAAGCAGAAAAAGAAGCTCAAAAAAACAAACAAAATTTAGCAAAAGCTAATCAGGAGGTTCTGAAAATACAAACTCAAATCAAAAAGAAAGAGAATGAGTTAGCTCGAGAAGAAAATAAGTACAATGTGAAGAAAGCCAAAGGGAATCTTTCACCTAATGATGAGGCTAAGTACAAAGGAAAAATTCTTAAAAAGCAACAAGATATCAATAATTTGAATCTTAAGTTGATAAAAGCACAAGGGAAAGTAAACAAATATTCTAAGTAGTAAAAAATAATAAAAGCTGACCTAAAAGTCAGCTTTTTTATTACCACAAAATGCCTTTCTTTCCTATTGATTCCAAAAATGCGTTTGTTTTGCTAAAGTGTTTATTACCAAACCAATATCCTCTATTGGCGCTCAAAGGTGATGGATGCCCAGAAGTTAATATGTAATGCTTTGAAGCGTCAATTAATGCTGATTTTTTCTTGGCATATCCGCCCCAAAGTAAAAAGACAACTTGATTACTTTTTTCTGAAACTACACGAATAACTGAGTCAGTAAACGTTTCCCAACCTTGATTTTGATGGCTTCCAGCCTGATTAGCACGAACCGTTAATGTAGCATTTAGGAGTAAAACACCCTGTGAAGCCCATCTTTCTAAGTTGCCACTTGCTGGGTAAGGAATGCCCAAATCTTGTTCAATTTCCTTGAAAATATTTACAAGAGAAGGAGGATGTTCTATTCCATCTTGTACGGAAAAACATAGTCCATTAGCTTGATTTGCACCGTGATATGGGTCTTGTCCTATGATGACAACTTTCACATTTTCAAATGGGCAATGTTCAAAAGCTGAAAATATTTGACTTCCTTTGGGATAGCAAATTCCCCTTGAATATTCATTTTTTACAAAAGCGACTAAGTTTTTAAAATAATCTTTCTCAAATTCGTTTGCTAAATGAGGTTTCCAGCTTGAATGAATGTTTACTTCCATTTTTTTAATACTTTTGCCAATCAATTCACCTACAAAGGTAAAAAATAATTTGGAATTATAAAACAATTCAATATACAACAACATAAATGATTCATTCAAAAACACTTGAAGATTTAGAATTTAGCACAGTATTACATCAAGTTTCCGAAATATGCCAAACCGAATTAGGTAAGAAATACGCCTTGCGAATCAAACCTTTTCAGGATAAAGAAACATTGCTTTTTGCGTTGCAACAAACCAATGAATATTTGTCGTCTTTCCAGAACAATAACGTGATTCCTGCTCATAGTTGTGAAAAAGTTAGTCACGAAATTAAACTTCTTCAAATTGAGAATACTACACTCGAAATTGCAGGTATTCGAAAGCTTTACACATTGTCGCAAACGGTAAATACACACATTCTTTTTTTCAGAAAGTTCAAAGAATTATATCCTATATTGCATCAAACTTCGGAGAGCATTGAGTACACTACCGAAATTGTAGAAGCCGTTGAAAAAATCATTGATAAATTTGGTGAAATAAAAAATGAAGCATCACCTGTTTTAGCTAATATTCGTAAGGAAATCAATCAGTTAAAAGGTAAAATTAACGAAAGTTTCAATCGAGCATTAGCTGAATACAATGCTTCTGATTATTTAGATGATATTCGCGAAACGGTGGTGGAAAATCGTCGTGTACTTGCTGTTAAAGCGATGTATCGAAGAAAAATTCAGGGAACTGTTTTAGGAAGCTCAAAAACAGGTAGTATCGTGTACGTCGAGCCACGCCAAACTGAGATGTATTCACGCGAACTTACCAATTTGCTCTATGACGAAAAGGAAGAAATACAACGAATTTTAAAGCAACTCACTACATTTTTAAGTGAATTCGTATCACTTTTTAGGGATTACCAAAGTTATATCACAGCGATTGATATTATCTATGGAAAGGCAAAATATGCTTTGAGTATGAATGCTTTACTTCCTGAAATCACTGACGAACGTATTTTGGATTTGAAAGAAGCCTATCATCCTTTGTTGTATTTGAATAACTTGAAAAAAGGAAGTGTCACTTATCCACAAAACATTCAACTTTCCGACGAATCACGCATAATTGTTATTTCTGGTCCTAATGCAGGAGGGAAAAGTATCACCTTGAAAACCATAGGGTTATTACAGTTAATGCTACAAAGTGCAATGCTTATTCCTGTTCATCATCGTTCAAAGATGTGTTTGTTTGAGCGGATACTAACTGATATTGGAGATAATCAATCTATTGAAAATCATTTGAGTACATATAGCTATCGACTTAAAAATATGAATTATTTTTTAAGGAAATGTAATGCTAATACGCTATTTTTGATTGATGAATTTGGAACGGGAAGTGACCCCGAATTAGGTGGAGCTTTGGCAGAAGTTTTTCTTGAGGAATTTTATCATAGAAAGGCTTTTGGAGTAATTACAACGCATTATGCTAATTTGAAGATTCTTGCCAATGAGCTTCCAAATGCTACCAATGCTAATATGTTGTTCAATGACAAGACGTTAGAACCTATTTACAAACTCATTGTAGGTGAGGCGGGTAGCTCATTTACCTTTGAAGTAGCACAGAAAAATGGAATTCCGTTTGGACTTATAAATCGAGCAAAGAAAAAAATCGAAAAAGGAAAGGTGCGTTTTGATGCTACCATAGCTAAGTTGCAGAAAGAACGTAGCAAAATGGAAAAAACTACTGAAAATCTGAAAGATGAAGAGATAAAAGCCAGAGAAGAAGCTAAACGTTTGGAGGAATTGAATGAAAAAATAAAATCTAAATTAGTAAATTATCAGGAATTGTACGACCAAAATCAAAAAATGATTTACTTAGGAAATAAAGTTGATGAGATTGCCGAACGTTACTTTTATGATGGTAAAAAACGAGCTTTAGTTTCTGATATTCTGAGGATTATAGAGAGTGAAAACGCCAAACGGAAGCAACTTTCCAAGCTAGAAAAGGCTAAACAAAAGCAGCAGAAAAAAGAAACCGAATCTGAAGTTCAAAAAGAAATGGAGGTTATTCGCATTCAGAAGAAAACAGAGAAAAAAGAAAAAATAAAACAAGAAAAGGTTGCCAAAGAAAAAATGCAACGAGCCTTGAAAGTGAATGATAGAGTGCGGATTAAAGACAGCCGAAGCGTGGGAAGTATTGATAAAATTGAAAAAGATAAAGCTGTTGTTAATTACGGAATGTTTACCACTTTAGTCGCTCTTTCTGAATTGGAATTGGTAGAGAAAAAAAACTAAAAAACTTATTTTCTAATTATATGATTTTTAAATTTTTACATTGTTTTGTAAATTAGATTTAGTTAATAAAAGGTTAAAGTTGTTGTGCGTTTTCTGATATTGCAGTACCTTAGTGGTCGCTAGTTTGATGGGACGGGAGTTCCACAATCTAAGTTTTTTTCATGCTATATTAGATTTTAATTAAATTATTAGAGAATAGGCTGTCGGGGTGATAGCCTTTCTTTTTTCTGAAAGTTCAAAAATACACATTTAATGTGTGTAAAAATTATATGCTTTTTGTGTAAATTACACATTTTTTCTTCAGTGTGTAAAGCCGTTTTAAATTTTTGTATCTTCTTTTTTATTCTGATAAACAGGTTTTTATGAAATTATTTTTGAGCTAATGCCGATTTGGTATGCTTTTTTCAATATACATAATGCAAACAAAAACTCACGTATTATGACAACAGAAAACATAACATCACCAAGATTAGGTAAGCTGTCAGATATGAATCCAATTATGATTTATGATGGTATAATGGAAATGATTTTTCAGGAAGAGGGTAAATCTTCTGAAAGAGTTGTAAAACAGAGAAGTATGTTTGTAATGTTATCAGAGATTTGTAAGAAGGTTGGAAAACTTTTGAAAAAGTAGCATAAGATTGGTATAAATAAAATTAGTACAAAACAAAAAATTAGAAAAAAATTACTCATTTGCAGTCAATTGATTGTTGTTAAAACAAAAAATTAGAAAAAACTAAATTACAAATTAAAATCTTTACTAAGCAGAAAAAAACAATTACTTAAATTAAAAATTAGAACTTATGAAAAAAACTTTGTTTTTAAGCGTATTGGCGTTAGGGAGTATGACAGCCTTCGCACAGGAGAAAAATGTAGAAATTGAAAAATTGGCGGTTGCTGCTGTTCAAGAGGAGGAGTATACTGAAATCGTGAAAGATAAGCTCCCTGCAGCTGTGGTTGAAGCTTTTGAGAAAACCTATGAAGGTGCAAGTATCAAAAAAGCGTATGTAAATGCAAAAGAAGAGTACAAAATTGAGGCTGTAGATAGCAATTCACAAGATTTTGTTGCTTATTTTGACAAAGACGGAAATTTGTTGAAAAAAGATAATTAGGAGTTAGTAGTAGTATTTATATGCATTGTGAGAAAAGGACTTTCTGTTGATAGAAAGTCCTTTTTTTATGAAAAACCTCTTTAAAAAATTTGTTTCAAGTTTATGAAAAAAGAATTCTGCTAAAAGTACCGCTTGGTTGCATTGCAGCATATGTTTTTTGTTCGTTAGGCGAATAGTAACCCTCTATACTGATGCTTTTTCCTTGAACTTCGGCAAGTTCTGCAACGATTCGTTCTTCGTTGTCTTTTAGTTGCTTAGCTATTGGGGCGAATTCTTTTGATAAGTCGGTATCTTTAACTTGTGAGGCTAAGGCTTCCGCCCAGTAAAGTGCTAAGTAAAAGTGACTTCCACGATTGTCCAATTGCCCTAATTTTCGTTGTGGAGATTTGTTGTTTTCCAAAACTTTTTCGGTAGCTTCTCCCAGCGTATTTGCTAAAATAAGTGCTTTCGGATTATTGAATGTGTTTGCCAAATGTTCCAGCGAAACTTCTAAAGCCAAAAACTCTCCAAGTGAATCCCAACGCAAATAATTTTCTTCCAAGAATTGTTCCACGTGTTTTGGAGCAGAACCACCAGCACCTGTTTCAAACAATCCGCCTCCATTCATCAAAGGTACAATGGAAAGCATTTTGGCACTTGTTCCGAGTTCCAGAATAGGGAACAAATCAGTCAAGTAATCACGCAGAACATTTCCTGTAACTGAAATGGTGTCCTCGCCCTTAACCAAACGTTTTAGTGTAAAAAGAGTAGCTTCTTCTGGTGAAAGAATCTTGATTTCCAGTCCGTTTGTGTCGTGATTAGCTAAATATTTTGTTACTTTTTTGATGAGTTCAGCATCGTGGGCACGTTTTTCATCTAACCAAAAAATAGCAGGTGTTTGTGTGGCTTTAGCTCTTGAAACAGCTAATTTAACCCAATCTTGAATAGGAGCATCTTTCACTTGACACATACGCCAAATATCTCCAACTTCCACATTTTGTGATAGATATATAGTTCCGTCTTCGCTAATAACATTTACCACACCATTTTGTGAAATTTCGAAGGTTTTGTCGTGCGAACCATATTCTTCTGCTTTTTGAGCCATTAGACCAACGTTTGGAACTGTTCCCATTGTGGTAGGGTTAAAAGCTCCGTTTTCTTTACAAAAAGCGATAACTTCTTTGTAAATACCTGCGTAACTACTATCGGGAATTACAGCCAAAGTGTCTTGTGTTTCTCCTTTTGCATTCCACATTTTTCCTGAATTGCGAATCATTGCAGGCATTGAAGCGTCAATGATTACATCGCTGGGAACGTGTAAGTTAGTAATTCCTTTGTCGGAATTTACCATTGCCAAATCAGGAGCATTTTCTAACGCAATTTGAATGTCTTTTTCTATTTTTTCTTTTTCAGAAGCTTCTAAATTTGCAATTTTAGCAATCACATCACCAAATCCGTTATTGGCATCAACTCCTATTTTTTTGAATGTATCAGCGTGTTTTTCAAAAACATCGGCAAAGAAAGTACGTACTGCGTGTCCGAAAATAATTGGGTCAGAAACTTTCATCATTGTGGCTTTCATATGCAATGAAAACAAAATGCCTTCATTTTTAGCCAGTTGTACTTGTTCTTTCAAAAATGCAAGTAGTGCTTTTTTACGCATTACTGCAGCATCAATGATTTCGCCTTTTTGCAGGGTGGTTTTTTCTTTTAAAACGATTTTTTCGCCCGAAGTTGTCGTTAATTCAATTTTAACATTATCAGGCTTTTCCATCGTAACAGATTTTTCGCTATGATAGAAATCCCCTTCGGACATTGTTGCTACTTTTGTCAGTGAATCTTTTGACCAAGCTCCCATACTATGCGGATGTTTTTTAGCGTAGTTTTTTACAGCTTTTGGGGCTCTTCGGTCTGAATTTCCCTCTCGAAGCACAGGGTTCACGGCACTTCCTTTAATTTTGTCGTAACGAGCTTTGATGAGTTTTTCGGCTTCTGTTTTTGGTTCTTCAGGATAGTTGGGAAGGTCATAACCTTTTGATTGTAACTCTTTTATAGCTGCAACCAATTGAGGTACGGAAGCACTGATGTTAGGAAGTTTTATGATATTTGCTTCGGGTTCAGTTGCCAATTTTCCCAACTCGGTTAAGGCATCTTCCACTTGCTGTTCTTTTTTCAGAAAATCAGGGAAGTTTGCTAAAATACGCCCCGCAAGTGAAATATCTTTCAACTGAAAATCAATGCCAGAAGATTTTGTAAAACGCTTAACGATAGGCAATAAAGAATGTGTTGCTAAAAAAGGAGCTTCGTCTGTTTTCGTATAAATAATAGTTGCTTTTTTTGACATATTTATGTTATTTTATTTCATAAGTAACAAATGTATGGAAAATAATTTTAATAAAGTAATCTTTTTGGAATAAAAGTTCCAGTTTAAATTACTCTTGATATGGTTAGTCCGTCGCGAATAGGCAAGAGTACAGTTTCCACACGCGAATCCTCTTTTAATTTTTGATTGTAAGCCAATAGTGCTTTGGTTTGTTTATCATTTGATTTGATTTCCTCTACAACTTTTCCGCTCCAAAGTACATTGTCCGAGAGAATTATTCCACCAGAATTCATTTTATTGATGACTAAATCGAAATAATTAGCGTAATTTTGTTTGTCAGCATCAATGAAAACCAAATCAAAATTGGTGTCTAATTTTGGAATAATATCAATAGCTTGTCCTAAATGTTGAATAATTTGGTTTCCTTTACCACTTTTGTCAAAAAATTCTCTTTGCAAATCTTGTAATTCTTCTTTTATGTCGATTGTGTGTAAAATTCCTTCTTTTTGTAAACCTTCTGCTAAGCAAAGGGTAGCATATCCTGTATATGTTCCGATTTCTAAAATGGTCTTTGGTTGAATCATTTTTGAAAGTAAGCTTAATATACGCCCTTGAAAATGACCACTTAACATTCTGGGTTGTAATACATTCAGATGTGTGCGACGTGATAGTTCTTGCAGAAGTTTGGGTTCTTCTTCGGAGTGTTGTGTTGCGTAATTTTCTATTTTTTGAGGTAAAAAGTGCATTTTTTGTAATTTATTTAAGAATAAAATTATTTTTAAGGCAAAGATATAAAACATTTTAGCTAAAAGATTATTGTAAAGCAGAATTTATTTGTTCCTTTTTCAAATCTTCGCTATTTTTGCGGAGATATTTTTAAAAATAAAAGAAATGCAGAACGGAATTTATGCAAAATTTAAGACAACCAAAGGAGAAATTTTGGTTAGACTAACGTATGACAAAACCCCTGGTACAGTGGGGAATTTTGTCGCATTGGCGGAAGGAAAACAAAAAAATACAAGCAAATCTCTTGGAGAACCTTACTATAATGGGTTGAAATTTCATCGGGTGATTCCTGATTTTATGATTCAAGGAGGTTGCCCGTTAGGAACAGGAACAGGAAATCCTGGTTATCAGTTTGATGATGAGTTTGTTTCGGAGCTAAAGCACGACAAACCAGGTGTTTTGTCAATGGCTAATGCGGGTCCAGGTACTAACGGAAGTCAATTTTTTATCACACACGTTCCAACTCCTTGGTTAGATGGGAAACACACTGTTTTTGGTCAAGTGGTTGAGGGGCAAAATATTGTGGATAGCATTGTTCAAGGTGATAAAATTGAAGAAATCAACATTGTTCGAGTAGGTGAAGAAGCAGAAAACTGGGACGCAGTAAAGGCTTTTGAGACCTTTAATGCTGAAAAAGAAAAGCGAATAGCTGAAGAACGCAAGAAAATAGAACAAGTATTAGCTTCTGAAACCGCAGGTTTTGAGAAAACAGAAAGTGGGCTGTTTTACAAGATAACTAATCAAGGAAGTGGAAAGAAACCTAAAGCAGGAGATGAAGTTGCGGTTCATTATACGGGAATGCTACTTGATAAAACGGTTTTTGATTCTTCTTATCGTAGAAATCAGCCATTAACTTTTACCGTGGGAGTAGGGCGTGTAATTGAAGGTTGGGACGAAGGTATTTTATTACTTCGTGAAGGAGACAAGGCTCGTTTTGTAATTCCGCCCGATTTAGCTTATGGTAGTCAGGGAGCTGGAGGTATAATTCCACCAAATGCACTTCTTATTTTTGATGTTGAACTAGTTAAAATTATTGACTGACAAATAAAACGATAGAATTTTAAAATAAAAAAGCTGACTTTAAAAAGTCAGCTTTTTTATTTTATTTCGGAAAACAATATTATTTTTCTAAACCAAATATTACTCTGAAAACGTGTTTTACTTTTTTAGAGAAGTAAGAGAAATAAGACTCAGCTTTGTTTGTTGTTCCATCAAGGAAAACTACATCTGGATCATATTTTCCATTGTTATCTTCGTTGTATCTTAAATTAGCAACTTTTTTGCCAGAGCTTATAACATCAACATTTACAAACTTATTTATATCTTCAATAGAATAAACATTTTTGTTTAAAGATTTAAGTCCTGCGATGTCAGCTTTTGCTTTAAGTTCTAAATCCTCGAAGTTAACGCTAAATTCTAAATCTTTGAAGTTTTCAAACGCAATTGTTTTCAAATCTACATTATCAGTAGATATATTAGAATTATTTGTTAAATTAATAACTCCTTTTACAGTTGTTGTGCATCCATCAGGTGCAGAAGTATTTGAAGTTAGATTGTAAGCAAGACCATTTTTTTCTAACTTAATAACTGTTGTGAAAGGAGCTCCATAAATTGTGATATCAGCACTATTTATAAGTGTAGGAATAAGTCCATACTCAATTTTGCGCATATCAACTTCAATAATCTTTTTGTTGTTAACAGTTATCGTAGCTTTACCTTTTGTTGGTAAGCTGTTCTTTCCAATGTTCAAACTTGTGTAGTTTTCAAGAACTAACATTGCATTGTTAGAAGAAGTAGCGTTGTTTTCAGGGAAATGAAGAGTAACGTTTGTGCTGTTAGCTGTTTTATCCCACATTTTTGTAGAGTTATTCCAAGTGTAAGTCCCTAAAAGAGTTTCATAAACAAAACTTCCTTTAACGTATTGCTCTCTGAATTTACCATCTAAATACTGATACCAAGTTTTGTTTCCAGTAGCTGTAGAAGGTAAAAAGAAGTTGTCATAGAAAAAGTCTGAAAAACCACTGTATTTCAGCTTTTTTAGGCAATCATAAAAGTTAGCCACTGTTGTCTCAATAGATTGCTGCTCAGCACTTCGTGCTGTTATTTTTGAAGCTTCTTGTGCTTGTTCAGTTTCGTTTTCGTTTTTCGAACAACTCACAAATAGGACTACTCCTAACAAAGCAATCATTAGTTTTTTTGTTAAATTTTTCTGTCTCATTGTAGTGCGTGTATGAAATTATTAAAGGGCAAATGTATAACTTTTTTTTGGGTGGATAAAATATATTTTAATAAAAAACACTTTATTTAGAATTATGTTTTTTATTTTGCTTTAAATCAGGTTGTTATGTTTTATTTTTGTTTTTCGCCAATTCGGTAATTTTCATCTTCTCCTCTCAGAATTTGTAAGTAACTTCTATAACGAGACCAAGCAATTTCATCTTTTTCTAAGGCTTCTTTCACAGCACAATCTGGTTCGTCGATATGAAGGCAATTGTTGAACTTACATTCTGATTTTAGAGAAAAAAATTCAGGAAAGAAATCACTTAGTTCTTCATTTTGAATCTCGACAATGCCAAAACCTTTTATACCTGGAGTATCGATTATTTTTGCTCCAAAATCAAGGTCAAACATTTCTGCAAAAGTTGTAGTGTGCTGACCTTGTTGATGTTGTTCTGAGATTTCTTTGGTTTTTAGGTTCAGATTTGGGGCTATGGCATTTATTAAAGTTGTTTTTCCAACGCCGGAATGTCCAGAAATGACACAAGTTTTGTTTTTCATTAAATCAATTACTTTGTCAATATTTTTGCCACTAATAGCTGAAATTCCTAAACATTCATAACCGATTTTACGATATATCGAAGCTAAATACTTTATTTCGAGCAATTCTTCTTCGTTATAAGAATCAATTTTATTGAATAGAAGAACCACAGGAACGCGATAAGCTTCGGCAGTAACTAAAAAACGATCAATGAATGTTGTAAAGGTTGGAGGATTGTTCAGTGTGATAACCAAAAAAGCTACATCAATGTTTGAAGCAATGATATGTGTTTGCTTTGAAAGATTTACTGACTTTCGAATAATGTAATTTTTACGCTCGTGAATTTCTTGGATTACACCATTTCCTGATTCTTCAAGTTCAAAACTGACATAATCACCAACAGCTACAGGATTGGTGTTTTTGATGCCTTTAATTCGAAATCTTCCTTTTATCCTACATTGATAGAATACTCCTTCTGAGGATTTTACGGTGTACCAACTTCCAGTAGATTTGTAAACAATTCCATTCATAATTGCTGACTTATTGACTGAAGATGAAGTAGTTCTTCAACATACTGGCGATTATTTGATAATCTTGGAACTTTGTTTTGTCCGCCAAGCTTGTCTTTATTTTTTAGCCAGTCGTGAAATAAGTTTTCTCGAGCGATATGAATTTTTGGCATATTCAAAGTCATATTATTGTAGCGTTTTGCTTCGTAATCCGAGTTTAGTTTTTTTAATTCTTCATCTAAAATTTCTGTAAACTTCTCAATATCGCTTGGTTTTCTGCTAAATTCAATAATCCATTCGTGGCCACCTTTTAGTTTGTCTTGCATAAAAATAGGAGCTACGGTGTAATCAATTATCTCACTATTAGTTGCTTTACAAGCTTTTTCTAATCCTTTTTCTGTGTTTTCAATGATGAGTTCTTCACCAAAAACGTTGATAAAGTGCTTTGTTCGTCCCGTAATTTTGATACGATATGGTGAGATAGAAGTGAAACGAATAGTATCACCAATAATATAACGCCAAAGCCCTGCGTTTGTTGTGATTACCATTGCATAATTTTTTTCAAGTTCAACTTCAGATAGAGGAATTACTTTTTGCTGATTTGTTCCAAAAGTCTCCATTGGGATAAATTCGTAAAAAATTCCATAATCAAGCATCAAAAGCAGTTCGTCTGAGTTATTCCGGTCTTGAATTCCGAAGAAACCTTCAGAGGCATTGTATATTTCGTAATATCTAAAACTTTCTGAAGGAATGATTTTTTTATATTGGTCTCTATAAGGGATAAAACTCACTCCTCCGTGAAAATAAACTTCTAAGTTTTTCCAGATTTCTAGTAAATTTTCCTTCTTTGTTTCTTCCAAGATACGATTTAACAAAACTAACATCCACGAGGGAACTCCTGCCATACTTGTAACGTTCTCACTTCGAGCTTCTTTTACAATTGCGTTTAGCTTACTTTCCCATTCGCTCATTAGTGATACTTTGTTGCTTGGAGTGCAACTGAACTCTGCCCAAAAAGGTAAATTTTCTATCAAAATTGCTGATAAATCGCCAAAAAATGTTCCATTTTCTTCGTAAAGTTCTTTGCTTCCGCCGAGTCTTAAACTCTTTCCTTTGAATAAATTAGAGTTTTCATTGTTGTTCAGGTATAGGCAAAGCATATCTTTTCCTGATTTGTAATGACAATTCTGTAATGCCTCTTCACTTACAGGAATGAATTTGCTTTTGGCATTGGTGGTTCCACTACTTTTTGCAAACCATTTGATAGGAGTATTCCAAAAAATATTGCGTTCACCCTTTCTTGCCCGCTCAATGAAAGGCTCAAAATCTTCATAAGTGACTAAAGGAGTATTTCTTGCGAATTGAGTATAGTTTTTTATGTCTGAAAATCCGTACTTTTTTCCAATTTCGGTATCTTTTGCAGTATTTAATAATTCCAACAAAACACGTTCTTGAGTTTGATGGGGATTCTTCGTAAATTGCTCAATTTGGTCAATACGCCGTTTTAAAAACCACGAAGTTATAGAATTGAATAGTGTTAATGGCATTTTTTTATTACTTTTGAAAAAAATCTGTCATTTGTATCACAGAGGTCAAATTTTATTAAAATCGGGTAAAGTTAAAAAAAAAATTAAATATGTTTCAAGGTGTATTACAAAAAATGCTTACTGAGATAGGTAATCCAGTTCGTTATTACTTACAACTTCAGAATGATTTTTTGGTTGTTAATGAGTTGATTAATAGAAAAATCAAATTGTCTTTCTCACACTTTCAATGCTTGAATTGTGGAAGTGAGCAGCCTATTTTCCGTCAAGGATTTTGTAAAAAATGTTTTTTCGAAGTCCCTCAGGCAGCCGATTGGATTATGCATCCAGAATTGAGTAAAGCACACTTAAATATCGAAGAACGCGATTTAGATTACGAAAAACGTATGCAATTGCAACCACATTATGTTTATTTGGCAAATTCAAGTAGTGTAAAAGTCGGGGTAACTCGAAAATCACAAACCCCCACACGATGGATAGACCAAGGTGCTCACGAGGCTTTGGTCATTGCAGAGTTACCAAATCGGTATCTGGCAGGAGTTACAGAAGTGGCTTTAAAACAACATATTTCGGATAAAACCAATTGGAGAAAAATGCTTACAAATTCCATTGAAAACATTAATTTAAAGAAAGTTAAATTAGATTTGTTGCCTTTTATTCCAAAGGAAATAGAACCATATCTTATTCAAACAGAAGAAATACACATACATTTTCCTGTAGAAAAATATCCAAAACAGATAAAAACACTAAATTTATTAAATACACCTACATACGAAGGAACATTAACAGGAATTAAAGGTCAATATCTTATTTTTGAAGACGATACAGTTTTTAATGTTCGTTCAAACGAAGGTTTGGTTGTGAGACTAACCATTGTTAATTAATACTTTAAGAAGAATTCAATGAGAAAAATAATCAATGTAGGATTGGCTTCTTTTGGAATGAGTGGAAGGGTGTTTCACGCTCCTTTTGTATCGAACAATCCAAATTTTAGGCTAACCGCTATCGTAGAACGATATAAGAGCGATTCAAGAGAAAAATATTCAGATTCTAAATTATATCGTTCTTATAATGAGTTACTTAATGATTCAGAAATTGACTTAATTGTAGTTAATACGCCTGTGCAAACACATTTTGATTATGTGAAAAAGGCACTAGAGTTAGGTAAAAATGTTTTGGTGGAAAAGCCATTGACTGTAAATGCGTTACAAGCGGAAGAGCTTCATAAGTTGGTAAAGATTAGTAATTGTCTCATAAGTGTTTATCAGAATAGAAGGTACGATGGAGATTTTCTAAAAGTAAAAGAAATTACAGCAAGTGGAGTGTTAGGAAATTTAAAAGAAGTTGAGATTCGCTTTGACCGATTTCGTACGCAAATCAGTGAGAAAACACATAAAGAAATATCGGAAGGCTCAGGAGCTTTGCACGATTTGGGAGCTCATTTAATTGACCAAGCTCTTCAGCTATTTGGCAAACCAAAATCGGTTTTTGCTGATTTAGGCTTTTTTCGAGAGAAAACACAAACGAATGATTATTTCGAGCTGATTTTGTTCTACGAAAATGAACTTCGAGTGCGATTAAAATCATCTACAATGGCAAAAGAAAAACAATGGGAATATGTTTTGCACGGAGATAAAGGCAGTTTTTTGCAACAAAGATTTGATAGTCAGGAATATGAGTTGGTTAAGGGAGCGGAACCTACAAAAGAGAAATGGCTTCCTGAAATAATTAATCCTAATGGTGTTTTACATACATTTGATTTTCGGGAGGAAACAACAGCCCAAAATGGAAATTATATGAATTTTTATGATGATTTGTACGAGTTTATGATTTATGGGAAATCTAACCCTGCACCGATTGAACAAGTTGTAAATGTTATGAGAGTTATTGATAAAGCTTTCGATAGTTTTGAAAGTAGAAGTGTTGTTTCTTTTGATAATCAATAAATTAAATAGATTTTGATTTTCTAATTTTGAAAAAACTTTAAAAAAGAGTTGGTTTTTGAAAAAAAAACTATATATTAGCAACGTTTAAAACATTTCTAATTAAACTATAACACTATGTCGGAAACAGTAAAACTAACATTTGAAGGAAAAGAATATGAGTTCCCAATCGTTGTGGGAACCGAAAATGAAAAAGGAATAGATATTGATAAACTACGAGCTTTAACAGGTTTAATTACTTTGGATTCAGGGTATAAAAATACAGGGGCTTGTAAGAGTTCGATTACATTCTTGGATGGAGAAAAAGGAATTCTAAGATACAGAGGTTATAATATTGAGGAGTTAGCTGAAAAGGCTGAGTTTTTGGAAGTGGCTTATTTATTAGTTTTCGGAGAGTTACCAACTAAAGCAGAGTATGACAAGTTCATCAAAACCATTCATAAATACACCTTGGTTCACGAGGAAATGAAAGGCATTTTGGACGGATTCCCCAAAACAGCTCACCCAATGGGGATTTTAGCCTCGCTTACCAGTGCCTTAACAGCGTTCAATCCAAAATCGGTGGACGTTTCTTGTGAAAAAGATGTGTATGAGGCTGTTTGTAAGGTGATTGCGAAAATTCCGGTATTGTCTTCTTGGGTGTATCGTAAGCGTGAGGGGCTTCCGCTTAATTACTATAATAACGAATTAGGCTATATTGAGAATATTTTACAGATGACTTTCTCAATTCCTACGGAAAAATACGTGATGAATCCGAAAGTGGTGAGTGCTTTAAACAAATTGCTTATTTTGCACGGCGACCACGAGCAAAACTGCTCTACATCAACGGTTCGTTTGGTGGGTTCATCACACGCGGGGCTTTTTGCAACCATTTCATCAGGAGTGTCGGCACTTTGGGGTCCGTTACACGGGGGGGCAAATCAGGCAGTTGTGGAAATGTTAGAGGATATCAAAGCCGACGGAGGCGATGTGGAAAAATACATCAACAAGGCAAAAGATAAAGACGACCCATTCCGACTTATGGGCTTCGGGCATCGTGTGTACAAGAATTTTGACCCACGTGCTAAAATCATCAAGCAAGCTGCGGACGAAGTTTTACATTCTTTGGGCATTGATGACCCAATTTTTGACATCGCTAAGCATTTAGAGAAAGTAGCTTTGGAAGATGATTACTTCAAATCGAGAAATTTGTACCCGAATGTTGATTTCTATTCAGGAATTATTTATCGTGCGTTAGGAATGCACGTGGAAATGTTCACGGTACTATTTGCTATTGGACGTTTGCCAGGTTGGATTGCTCAATGGAAAGAAATGCGACAAGGTAATGAACCTATCGGGAGACCGAGACAGATTTATGTTGGGCAAACACAACGAAAATTTGTCGATATCAGTAAAAGATAACAACAAATTCCTATTAAAAAGCCTCGTTTTGTTCGGGGCTTTTTTCTTTTTGAATAAAAAAATAGGTCTATCAAACTAAAAAAGCAATTTATAACGACAAAAAATCTATCTATCAATTAAAATAAATAAAGTTTTTCGATATAAAAGTATAGTTTAAATTAAAATATGTAGCAAAATTCAGAGAATAAGATAAAAACTAAACAAAAAAATATAGTAAAACAAAAAATAAGTATAGAAATACGAAAAATAATATAAGTGTTAAGTAAAAAGTGTAAGGAAAACACAAAAAAAGTATCGTACTAAAGAAAAATAAGAAAGGAAATTACAAAATAATATAAGAGCAGAAGAAAATAATATGCGAAAACTAAAAATAAGTATAGTAATTAAGTAAATTAATTTATAAGGTGTTTGTTGTATGAAGAAGATAACTCAAAAATATATCAGTATTGTACTGTTGCTGTTATGTTTTATTCCTTTCTTGTCGTATGGTCAGTTTAATAAATATGATTATGTGTCGTATCATTTAAGTAATAATCGAAAAATAGCCAAGCTTAACGGAAAATGGGGATATGTTAATAAAAGAATGAAAACAGTTATCCCATTTGAGTTTGATGAAGTCAAAACTTTTAAAGGAAAAGTAGCTTGGGTGAGAAAGAATAACAAATGGGGATTGATAAATAAAAGAGGTAAGATGAGAACTGCTTTTATTTATGATAGATTTGAAGACTTTACTGACGGGTTAGCTCTAATTAAACGTGATAATAAGTATGGTTATATCAATATTAAAGGAAAAGAGATTATCATTCCTCAATATACTTCAGCAAAGAGCTTTAAAAATGGAGGTGGTAAAGTATCTATAGAGAAAAAAATGGGAATTATTGATAGAACAGGAAAAGAAATCATACCAATTGCTTATAATAGAGTAGGTGATTTCTCTGAAGGAATGGTATGGGTTGAAAATGAAGAAGTAGGTGTTATGGATAAGTCAGGAAATATGATAGTTCCTTTACGATATGATATAATTAGTGACTTTTCTGAAGGGTTTGCACGAGTAACATCAAAAGGTAAAACAGGTTTTATCGATAAAAAGGGGCGTGAAGTTATTCCTTTGAAATTCAGATTTGCTTATTCGTTTAGTGATGGAATGGCTGTGATAAAAAGTGGAGATGAAGATGGAGCGATTGACACTTCTGGGAAGGTTATTGTTCCAACCATTTATGAGTTTGTAGATACTTTCAGCGAAGGACTTTCTTACGTGAAGATGAATGGAAAATACGGATACGTAAATAAGCAAGGTAAATTAGTAATCCCGATGATTTATGATAGAGCTTATCCTTTCAATAATGGGACTGCAAGAGTGATGAAAGGTAACGTGACTTATTTGATTGATAGTGCAGGAAAGGAGTTACATATTATAGGAGATGAAAATACAAAAAGGCTAAATAAGAAATTAACAGCGATAAAAAAAGACGGAAAGTGGGGGATTTTTAAAAGAAAAAGATTGATTGTGCCATATAAATATGATGATATAGGAAGGTTAAGCTCTGATGGATTAGTAGCAGTCATTCAAAATGGTAAAAAAGGATTTATAAATAAAAGAGGAAAAGAAATAATTCCGTTAGTGTATGATAATATATCAGGAAACTTTCTTGGAGGTATCGCAAAGGTAGGTATAAATGGAAAACAAGGGTATATAAATACAAAAGGAGAAGAAATTATCCCAATACAATACGATTGGGTAGATGATTATTTTAATGATAAAACAGGGACTTTAACTGTAGAACGCGATGGAAAGCGATTTGAAGTTAATATGCGAAATGAATGTGAAGTAAACTGTCCTTAATCTATCCAACTATCCTAAATAAGTTAAGAGTATTAGAATCTAAAATTGCTATATAACAAAGAAAAATCATATTTATTATGTTAAAGGTAAATATTAAAAACGAAACGAACCGACTAAAAGCAGTTATCCTCGGTACTGCTCAAAGTAATGGAGCTACTCCGACAGCTGAGGAGGCGTATGACCCAAAATCATTAGAGCATATCAAAGCTGGGACGTATCCTATCGAAAAAGATATGGTGGCTGAAATGGAAGCTTTCAGGAGTGTGCTGGAAAAGTATGGAGTTACGGTATATCGACCTGAAATCATCGAGAATTGTAACCAAATCTTCACTCGTGATATTGGTTTTGTGATAGATGATGTTTTCATCAAAGCAAATATATTGCCTGATAGAGAAAATGAGTATCAGGCTATTGAGTATATTGTGAACAAAATCGAAAAATCGAAAGTAGTTATTCCTCCTGATGAAGTACATATCGAAGGTGGGGACGTAATGCCTTGGAATGAACACATCTTCATAGGAACTTATAAAGGGAGTGACTATAAAAATTACATCACTGCCCGAACTAATATGCAAGGTGTAGAATTTATTAAGGAATTATTCCCAAATAAAATCGTAAAAGAGTTTGATTTGGTGAAATCTAACTTAGAAGCGAGGGATAATGCGTTACATTTGGATTGTTGTTTTCAACCTGTGGGCAGAAATAAAGGAATTATCTACAAAAATGGCTTTCGTGAAGAGGCAGATTATGTATATTTGTTAGAACTTTTCGGAAAGGAGAACCTATTTCATATCACAAGAGACGAAATGTACCATATGTATAGCAATATCTTCTCAATTGCTCCCGATGTGGTGGTTTCGGAACGGAAATTCACGCGTTTAAATAACTGGTTGCGAGATAATGGCTTCGTGGTGGAGGAAATCCCGTACTATGAAATTTCAAAACAAGAGGGACTGCTCCGATGTTCTACCTTACCGCTTATCAGAGAGTAGGGAGTTCATAAAATAAGAAGAGTAATGGAGAAAGAAGAATAGGAGGTAAGTTGATTAAATTGAAATAATTTGTTTCTATAATTCCCCCTTTTAAAGGGGGTAGGGGGATGTATAAAAAATGTATTATATTTTTAGAAAGCAAAGAAATCATCATAACAAAAAATAAAAATCTATTATAAAAAATAATAAAAATATCCAATGAATAAACAAATAACAGATACTATATTGATGGTTCGTCCCGTAGCATTTCGGATGAATGAAGAAACAGCAGTGAACAACTATTTTCAGGAACAGATTGACTTGAAAAATGAAGAAATCAATAAGAAAGCACAGCAGGAGTTTGACGAATTTGCTCAGAAGTTACGAAATATTGGTGTGAACGTCATCGTAGTTGATGATATCAAGGAACAAGATACGCCGGACTCGATATTTCCGAATAACTGGATAAGTTTTCATCAAACGGGGAATATTGCATTATATCCGATGTTCGCTGAAAATAGGAGGAGAGAGCGTAGAGAAGACGTGTTGGACTTACTTGAGGAAAAGGGGTATGTTATTGAAAATGTGTATGATTACACCGAAGCTGAGAATGATGATATTTTCTTAGAGGGAACGGGCTCAATGATATTAGACCGCGTAAACCGAAAGGCGTATTGTGCGTTATCGCCTCGTGCTGATGAGGAATTGTTTATCGAGTTCTGTGAAGATTTTGAGTACACGCCCGTAATTTTCAAGGCATATCAAAAAGTAGATGGAGTTTCAAAACTTATCTATCATACCAACGTGATGATGTCCGTAGCTGAAACGTTTGCTATCATTTGTTTGGATACTATTAAAGATAAGAAAGAACAAAAGAATGTGATTGCTCATTTAAAAGAAGATGGTAAAGAAATTATTGCCATTACCGAAGCACAAATGCATCAATTTGCAGGAAATATGTTGCAGGTGCAAGGAAAAGACGGAGCATACCTTGTGATGAGTGGTGCGGCGTATCGAAGTTTAAATCTAGAGCAGATAAAAAAAATAGAGAAGCACTGCAAAATATTACATTCTGATTTAGAAACTATTGAGACTTGCGGTGGCGGAAGTGCACGTTGTATGATGGCTGAAGTTTTTCTTCAGAAATAAAAAGCGAACAAAAAAATATTAACTTTGTAGGGTTTAAATTACATACACAAAACGCATATTTTTGTTAGATTTATCAAACTTTTAATTAAGAAGTATGAAGTCAAAAAATAAAAAAAGCAATACGGAAAAGGAGAGTAAAGCAACTATTTCGGGTATTTCATCTCCAAAGAAAAATACTTCGATGAATTTGTTAACGACTGTTCTATTAATAGCGTATGGTTATGTTACTGTGCTTACTCCTAACTGGTTAGCATTCGATTCCAATGCACCTAAGTTCTATACTTTCGCTATTTTGAATCTGATTACGGTAGCTTTATTGTTTTTTATTAAAGATTTCAGAGAAAAATCACAGATACTATTCGGTTTTTTTACTAATAAGATAGGGATTGCATATAGTGTAATTATTTTATTTTCAATATTGTCTTTCACTAAAGTGATTAACGTGGAAGAAGCAATTTTGCATTTTTTTAAAGTTTTTACGGCTTTTTCTGCTGCGTGGATGGTTTCAGCATTGGTGATTTATAATCCCAAAGCGGTTACTTCACTGGCGGTTGCAATGATAATTTTGCTTTTCTACGATTCATTGAAAACTTTTGAAGGTGTATCAAAAATAATTAAAGGCACAGGAACTGATGGGGATATAAAATCTTCATACTCAAATAAAAATATACTTTCTTCGGCTATATTTATTAAAATTCCGTTTGCAATTTGGCTATTTTATTTCAAGAAAAAGACTTTACGAATTTTAGGAGGAATTGGAATTGTATTTGGCACACTTTCAGTATTTTTTATGAGTACACGTGCTTTTTACATAGCCACTTTTATTGTTCTTTTTGTTTTAGTAGTTTATGTCTTACTGAATTATTTTTTGTTGAAAAGAAAACGAACAGCGACTAATGTTGGGACACACGTTCTCTTTGTAGCGTTGGCTTTTGGGGTGTTTTCATTTGTTCAAGGGGTTATGTACCCGAAAGCGGTTCGGGAAAATACCAGCTTTACAGCTCGTTTGGCAACAATTGCAGATGAGGAAAATATAAGTAATAATCTCAGAAAAACAGCTTGGACAACGACCATTACTGAAATGATTCCGAATGACCCTATTTTGGGAGTAGGAATAGGCAATTGGAAGGTGCGGTATCTTGAATATGAAAATTCACATAGTCCACATTACATTTATATGTACAAGGTTCATAATGATTTTCTTGAACTTACTTCAGAAACTGGAATTATCTCAGGATTAGCTTTTTTGAGTATATTTCTGTTAATGGCGTATTATTTTTTGAGAGCAACATATAAGAACAAAAATGAAGAGCAGGAGAAGTGGCTGTTTTTGCCTCTTTTAGGATTATTTTCATATTCGTTTGATGCTTTTTTTAACTTTCCGCAAGACCGACCTGAAATACAATCGCTTTTTGCAATATATGTAGGTTTGGGAGTTGCTTTCGCTGTTATTTATTTTAGCAGAAATGGAGTTAGAGAGTTTAGAAAAATTAGTTTGTCTATTATTGGAGTTGTAGCTGTTGCAGCAATTATGGTGAATCTAGCAAATGTTTTGGTTGAAAAAATGTATTTCGACTCTTCAAAAATCCAACGAATGATTAAAGAAGAGCAACAAGGTATCAGAAAAGCGAAATCACCATCAGCATATTTGGTGCAAAACTATCCTAAAGTACCAAACTTAACGGCGGTTGCTGAGCCTGTAGATGTTGAAAAAGCTCGTTATTTGATTGATGAAAAGAAATTTGCAGAAGCACGTGAAATTCTTTCTTCAATAAATTATCATCCTTGGGACGGACGTAAAGAGTATTTTATAGCTGTTTCTTATTTTATGGAGGAAAACAAAAAATTTGATAGCATCTACAAGTATGCAAACAAAGCCAGAAAAATAAAGCCTAACTTCTTCGGAAACACAAATTTAGAAGCCTATGCTTTGAACAATATGGGAAGGGAAAAGGAATCGATTGAATTGTGGAAAGAGTTTTTAAACTTAAATAATTCCCATAAAGAGCAACCTAAATGGAAGCAAATCTTGAAGGAATCGTTGCACGTAGATGTTGATAGAGACAGCGAAAGAGCTAAGAGAAAAGAAGCTCAGGCTTGGAACGCGTTGGCGTATTTGCAAGAAAAAAACAATTTAATAGAAGAAGCAAAGGCAACATTAGATACAGCTTTCGTATATTTGCCTAATGATAAAACAATTGCAGATAACCGAAGTAAGATAACATCAAGATTTAATATTCAGGAGTTTACACCAATTTTTAACGGTGCAGTTCAGTTCTATCAACGAAAAGATTATGTAAAGGCAATCACTGAATTTACAAACTTTTTGGACAAGGTTCCTGCACATAATGAAGCACTTAGGCTGAGAGGAATCAGTTATTATTACACCCAACAATATCAAAATGCAATTAAAGACTTTTCCCGAATGGAAGAATTGGGAACACCTGCAAATGCCTTGATAAATAATTTTCAAGCTTCGTGCTATTATATGTTGGGGAATAAATTAAAGGCAAAGGAGCTTTTTCAAAAAGCTGCAAATGAAGGTAATACAGATGCACAAAAGAACCTACAAAATCTGACTTTTTAATCATTAAAAAGTAGAAAATGAAGATGGTTATTATTGTTGTTTTATAAAAATGAATGATGAATACAGAAAATACATATGAAAAACAATTGCTTTCTGATGCAGAAATCAACGTAATTCTGAATCGGTTGGCGTGTGAATTGATTGAAAATCACGGAGATTTTTCAAATACAGCCTTTGTTGGCATACAACCAAGAGGTGCTTTCTTGGCAAAGCGTTTGGTAGCACTACTTGAAGAGAAATACAAAATTGAAAATATTTCCTTGGGTTTGCTAGATATCACCTTTTTCCGTGATGATTTCCGCAGAGGGACTAAGCCTCTGGAGGCAAATTCTACCAAAATTGATTTCATTGTCGAGAACAAACGAGTGGTTTTTATTGATGATGTGCTTCACACAGGAAGAAGCATTCGTGCAGCACTCACAGCGATTCAGTCCTTTGGACGTCCATCTGAAATTGAACTTTTGGTACTTATCGACAGACGTTTCAGTCGGCATTTGCCTATTCAGCCCGATTACAAAGGAAGGCAAGTAGATGCGATTAATGAAGAACGCGTTGTGGTAAAATGGAAAGAAAACGATGGTGAAGACGCCATTTATATTATGAATAAAGGATAAGGATTAAGAAGATTTTATCTTCTTCAAAAAAGTATATACAACAATATGAGTCAGTTAAGTGTAAATCATTTATTGGGAATTAAATATCTGACAGAGAAAGACATACAATTAATCTTCGAAACCGCCGACCATTTCAAGGAGGTTATCAACAGACCGATAAAAAAAGTTCCTTCACTGCGTGATATTACCGTTGCAAACTTATTTTTTGAAAACAGTACTCGAACCAAACTTTCGTTTGAGTTGGCTGAAAAGCGTTTGTCCGCAGATATTATCAATTTTTCGGCATCGCAATCCTCTGTGACTAAGGGAGAAACGCTGATAGATACGGTGAATAATATCCTTGCAATGAAAGTAGATATGGTAGTTATGCGACATCCTAACCCAGGGGCTGGAGTTTTTCTGTCGAAACACGTAAAGGCTTCCATCATAAATGCAGGAGACGGAGCTCACGAACACCCCACACAAGCTTTGCTGGATTCGTATTCCATTCGGGAAAAATTGGGAGATGTAGCGGGTAAAAAGGTTGTAATTGTGGGAGATATATTGCATTCGCGAGTGGCGTTGTCTAATATTTTTGCATTGCAATTGCAAGGTGCTCAAGTGAAAGTTTGCGGTCCAAAAACACTCATTCCTAAATATATACACGAGCTCGGCGTTGGAGTTGAAACTGATTTGCGTAAGGCTTTGGAATGGTGCGATGTGGCGAATATGCTTCGGATACAAAATGAACGTCTGGATATCAGCTATTTCCCTTCCACACGCGAGTATGTTCAGCAATACGGACTTACCAAAGAAATATTGGATTCTTTACCTAAAGAAATCGTTGTAATGCACCCAGGACCGATTAATCGAGGAGTAGAAATTACCAGTGAAGTTGCTGATTCTAAGCAATCTGTAATTCTTCAGCAAGTCGAAAATGGAGTCGCAATCCGAATGGCAGTAATTTATCTGTTGGCTTCAAAAATAAATCAATCATAACCAAGTTTTTTAATATGACTAAAGAAAAGGATATAAAAGTTTTAAAGATTTCAAAATCAGATTTTTCGGATTTTATTTCAAATTTTAAAAATGATGAAAATTTAAAATCATTCCATTTGATATTAGATTTATTGTCTGTTAAAGATTTGGAAAATAAGGATTTAAAGCCTTTTGTTGAGATTTCAAAATTTCATAATAAAACGAATAAAAGGTCAATTGTTATTGTAAATGATGAGATTACGTACGGAAATATTCCTAATGAAGTAAATGTAACTCCCACATTACAAGAGGCTTACGATATTATTGAAATGGAAGAAATTCAACGAGATTTAGGTATCTGATGGAAATCACTATTTTAGGTTGTCATAGTGCTACACCTCGGGCAAATGCTCGTCCGTCTTCGCAGGTTTTGGAAATGCGAGGGCATTTGTTTTTGATTGATTGCGGGGAAGGTTCGCAAATGGCACTGCGTAATGCTAATGTTAAATTTTCACGCATCAAACATATTTTTATTTCGCATTTGCACGGTGACCATTTTTTTGGCTTACCAGGGCTGATTTCCACCTTTCAACTTTTGGGAAGAGAAACCGAATTACACATTTACGGACCAAAAGGCATCAAGGAAGCGATATTACTTCTGCTGAAATTAGGCGGAGCTTGGTCGTCTTTTTACATACATTTCCACGAATTGGAATCAGAGGTTTCCGAAATATTGCTTGATGATGAAAAAGTACAAGTGCGGACTATTCCTTTGAAACATCGTGTTTATACTAACGGGTTTCTATTTCAGGAAAAACAAACCGAACGTCGTTTGAATATAGATGCTATTCAAAATTACGGAATACAAATTTGTGATTATCAGAATATAAAAAATGGAAAAGATATTGAGTTAGAAAATGGAGAAGTGGTTCCAAATGAGCTTTTAAGTTTCGACCCAATTCCTCCGCAAAGTTATGCCTATTGTAGTGATACACTGTATTTTGAAGCATTAGCTGATGCGATTCAGGGGGTGAGGGTGGTTTATCACGAATCTACATTTCTAAAACAACATAATGATTTGGCAACCAAAACGATGCATTCCACAGCCTTTCAAGCGGGATTGACCGCGAAAAAAGCCCACGCGGAAACGCTTATTTTGGGGCATTATTCGTCAAGATATTCCGATAAAAAATTGTTTTTAAATGAAGCACAAGAAATTTTCCCTAATGTTCATTTAAGCGAAGACGGAAAGAAGTTTGTTTTTCATAATTAACGAAATGATGATGCAAGAAGATTTAAGTAAATATCGAAAAAGTTACGAAAAGTGGGAGTTGTTGGAAGCAAACGTTCCTGACAATCCCATACAATTGTTTCAAACTTGGTTTTATGAAGTTGAGGAAAATGGCGGAGTTGATGAAACTAACGCAATGTCTGTTTCCACTATTGGGCTTGATGGATTTCCGAAAACACGGGTCGTTCTCTTAAAAAAATATACTTACGAAGGATTTATTTTTTATACGAATTATCTGAGCGAGAAGGGCAAAGCGATGACTCAAAATCCGAATGTTTGTTTGTCTTTTTTTTGGGCAAGTATGGAACGACAGGTGATTATCAAAGGGGTAGCAGAAAAATTGGCAGAAAATCTTTCCGATGGATATTTTGAATCACGTCCCTTAGGGAGTAAGCTCGGAGCGGTGGTTTCTCCGCAGAGTGAGGTCATTCCGTCGAGAAAATTTCTAGAAGAGGAATTAAAAAAATTGGAAGAAATATATACCGATGAAGTGCCTCGTCCAGAGTACTGGGGCGGATTTTTAGTACGTCCACAATCCATTGAATTTTGGCAGGGTCGTCCCAACCGATTGCACGACCGCATCAGATACACGCTAACTGATGATTACGATTGGAAGATAGAACGTTTGGCACCTTAAAATTTTGTACGTTGAGGAAAATAAAAGTAGTTTGAAAATTTTGTAAAATAAAAAAAAATATTATCTTTGCACCCGCAAACCAATAAGGTGTGTTATGGCGAGGTAGCTCAGGTGGTTAGAGCGCAGGATTCATAACCCTGAGGTCACGGGTTCAAATCCCGTCTTCGCTACGAAAAATAAAATAGAAGGAAAAGAGGTTAATTATTTAACCTCTTTTCTTTTTTTGTTTTTATTTATATATTTGCGAGGTTTACTCAGCAAAATTTTAATATAAACTCAATGAAAAAGCGAAGAAAAATATCTACCCAACGGAAAAAGAAAAGTTCCTTGAGGAATGTTTTTCTGTTACTTTTTTTATTGCTGCTTGGAGCTGCGGTAGGAGGTGTTTTGTATGTTAGGCATCATTATCCTGCGCATTATCAGAAAATTATAAACAAGATATCTTCAAAAAAGAAAAATACGATGTATGAAAAGCAGCGAATTGAGCAAATAATAAATAAACATAAGGACAAAGTTTTTGGAATAGATTTATCTCATTATCAGGAGAGAGATGATATTGTTTGGGACAGCCTTCATTTGAGTAAAGGAACAATTAGGTTGGAATTTGCTATATTTCGGGCTACGATGGGAGATAATACAACGGATAAAAATTTCTCTTATTTTTGGAAAAAGGCAAAAAAGCATAAATTAATACGTGGTGCTTATCATTATTATCGCCCCGATGAGGATCCTGTTCTTCAGGCAAATTCCTATGTAAAAACTGTAAGCCTTGAAAAGGGAGACTTTCTTCCAATTTTAGATGTGGAAAAACTTCCCAAACATAAAACCAAAAAGCAGTATTTAGAGGATATTCAAGTGTGGTTAGATATTGTTGAAAAAGAATATGGAGTAAAGCCAATTATTTATACTTATATCAGTTTTTATGAGGATTATTTACACAGAAAGTTTAAAGAATACCCTCTTTGGATAGCTAATTACAATAATGTTCCTGTTCCGACATATCTTCATACTTGGAAAATGTGGCAATTTACTGAAAATGGAATTACACCAGGCTCAAAAGTCAAGATAGATTTGAATATATACAATGGGAATCGAGAAAAAATTAAAGAAATTCTAATCTTTTAGCTTAAAAATGAAAAAAAAAGAGCTTCGAACTTATTATATGCAGTTACGTTCTGGAATTTCTCAAGCAGAAATTGAAGAAAAAAGTCTGCAAATAGCAAATCAATTATTAAAAATGCCTATTTGGGATTTAAAAACGTATCATATCTTTCTTCCAATAGAAAAAATGTACGAAATAAATACGGAATATATCTTAAATATTCTCTACGGAAAAGATAAAGATATAATTTTGCCTAAAATGAATAAACAAGATAAGTCTTTAAGTCATTTTTTGCTGACAGAACAAACTATTTTAAAGAAGAATAGTTGGGGTGTAGTAGAGCCACAAAATGGATTTGAAATTTCACCTTCAAAAATAGATTTGATTTTCGTTCCGTTACTTGCTTACGACAAAAAAGGGAATAGAATAGGCTATGGAGGCGGATATTATGACCGATTTCTTTCAGAATGCCGTTCCGATGCTATTAAAGTAGGCTTGTCTTTCTTTCCTCCCGAAGAGGAGATAAAAGATGTCTTAGAGTTTGATGTTCCGTTAGATTATTGTGTTACTCCGTTTGAAATTTTCAAATTTTGAATAAATAAAAGTATTTATTTTTTTGGGAATGCTTTTTTGTGGAATACAATTAGTAGTCCCACTGCAACAGAAATAGCTGCATCAGCTACATTAAAAACAGGTTCAAAAAATCGAAATCTTTCTCCTCCCCCAAAAGGAATCCAATTTGGTAATTGTGTGTCTATCAGAGGGAAATAAAACATATCAACAACCTTTCCGTGTAATAATGTTCCGTAAGGATTATCAGAAAAGAGAGTTGCAATATTTCCATAGCTATGGTCAAAAATAACTCCATAAAAGACGGAATCAATAATATTCCCTAAAGCTCCTGCTAAGATTAAAGCAATTGAGACAATCAGAATGTTAGGTTGTTTCTTTTTTATTGAATCTACAAGCCAATATCCAATTCCGAAAACAGCTACAATCCTGAAAAGTGTCAGAAAAAGTTTTCCGTACTCTCCAGGTATTTTTGTTCCCCACGCAGCTCCTTCATTTTCAATGAATAATATCTGAAACCAACTAAAAACTTCTACCTTTTCATTCAGCATAAAGTTTGTTTTGATGTAAATTTTGCTCCATTGGTCAATAATCAGGATTATTAATATGATGAAAAATGCGTGTTTTAATTTCATAAATGCTTTGATTTTATGTGAGGTACAAAAGTATATTTTTTGTTTGAGATCTCAAAATCTTAATCAATAAAGGAAAATAACAAAATAAGAATCCCTTAATAATCATTGATTATCAAGGGATTTTGCTTGTACCTGAGGAGGGAATCGAACCCTCACTCCGAAGAACACGAGTTTGAGTCGTGCGCGTCTACCAATTCCGCCACTCAGGCATCTCCTTCTTTATTTCGGGTGCAAAGATACATAAGTTTTTTTTATATGCAAAAAAAAGTTGATAAAAACACAAAAAATTATTTTTTAATTCATAAATTTGCACCCGCAAAGCAGATATAAATCAATCATACACCAAAATATATTATGGCATATATAGTACCAGAATCAAAAATTTTTGCTTGTACACAGAGTGTTGAGTTGGCAAAAAAGATTGCAGAGAAGTATGGAACTCATTTGGGAGAAGTGAAAATTTCACGTTTTAGTGATGGAGAGTTTCAACCCTCTTTTGAGGAGTCGGTGCGTGGTGCAAGGGTTTTCATTATTGGTTCAACTAATCCAAGTTGTGAAAATTTGATGGAGATGTTATTAATGTTAGATGCTGCCAAAAGAGCTTCTGCACGTCACATCACAGCGGTAATGCCTTATTTTGGTTGGGCTCGTCAGGACAGAAAGGATAAACCGAGGGTTCCGATTGCAGCGAAGTTAGTGGCGAATCTTCTGGAATCAGCAGGGGCTACTCGTATTATCACAATGGATTTACACGCAGACCAAATTCAAGGTTTTTTTGAACGCCCAGTGGATCATCTGTATGCCTCAACTATTTTCTTACCTTATCTCCAGAGTTTAGGTCTTGAGAAGTTGTGTATGGCTTCGCCGGATATGGGAGGCTCGAAGAGAGCTTATGCGTATTCTAAGTATCTGAATAGTGAAGTTGTTGTTTGCTATAAACAACGTAAACAAGCCAATGTTATTGATACTATGGAATTGATAGGTGAGGTAGAAGGAAGAAATGTGGTTTTGGTTGATGATATGGTTGATACAGCGGGTACTTTGGTGAAAGCTGCCGAGCTAATGAAGGAACGAGGGGCTTTGAGTGTCAGAGCTGTAACAACCCACGCAATCTTAAGTGGAGAGGCTTATGAGCGTATTGAAAATTCACAATTGGAAGAACTGATTGTTACGGATTCAATTCCTTTGAAAAGAGAATCTAAAAAAATAAAAGTGCTTAGTTGTTCCGATTTGTTTGCGGAAGTTATGCACAGAGTACACGAAAATACGTCGATAAGTTCAAAATTTATAATGTAAAAAGATATAAAGATTTCGCAAATTTAGTTTTTTTGAAATTTTTGTAGCATAATTTGAAAAAATGTAGTTCTGTTTGGTAGCTACAAGATGAATAAAGTAAATAATTAAATAATTTTTATATGCAATCAATTACAATCAAAGGATCTCAAAGAGAAAGCGTGGGTAAAGCGGCAAGCAAAGCCTTACGTAATGCTGGACAGGTGCCTTGCGTGTTATACGGAGGAGACAGTGTTCTGCATTTTTCAGCACCAGAAGCAGCTTTCAAAAGCATTGTTTATACTCCAAATGTGTACACTGCTGCGATTGAATTAGGTGGAAAATCATATGCTGCTATTTTGCAAGATATTCAGTTTGACCCAGTTTCTGACAAAATTATTCACGTTGATTTCTACCAATTGCACGATGATAAAGAAATCACAATTGAAGTGCCAATCAAAATCACTGGAACTTCTCCAGGGGTTATGGCTGGAGGAATTTTGCGTATTGTTAATCGTAAATTGAAAGTGAAAGCTCTTCCTGCAAAATTGCCTGATTTTGTTGAGGTTAATATTTCAGGAATGGAAATGGGTAACAAGTTATATGTTACAAAATTGCCACAAGAAGATTACAAAATTATGCATCCAGACAATACTGTTGTATGCCAAGTGAGAATTTCACGTGCTGCGATGAAAGCTGCACAAGAGGCTGCAAAAGCAGAAAAAGGAGCAAAAAAGAAAAAATAACATTTCTTCATTTTGATAATTTTGGCCGTTTCTTTTTTAAGAAGCGGCTTTTTTGTGTTTGTGTCTGAAATAAGTTTTTTCTTTTTGTTAATTAATTCTTACCTTTACCGCCTCAAAATAAGAAGGAATGAGATTTTTTGAACGATTTATTTATTTTACAATTATATCAGTATTTTTGGGAGCGTGTGAATCAGATGATTTATGCGACCGCCCAGTAAATACACCACGTTTGGTAGTTCGTTTTCACGATGTGGATGCGACTTCCAATAAAAAACCTGCAAATAATATGATTATTTATGGGAAAGATAATAATCTGATTTTAACTAATGCAACAACTGACTCTGTCGCTTTGCCTTTAAAAATAGAAACCTTGAGTACTACTTTTGTGATGGTCAGTGACGCTGTTTATGACACGGCATCAAGTACTATTACTTCCGGAAATGTTGCTACTGTGACTTTTACTTATGGTATTGAAGAAGAGTTTGTTAGTAAAGCTTGTGGCTTTAGAGTCGTCTACAACACACTTAAGGCTTCTGTAGAATCTTCTGATAATTCTTGGATAAAGTCCGTTAATGTCAAAAATACAAATGTAAAAAATGAATCAAGTGCTCAAGTACATATTTATCATTAATTTCTTGTTCGTACATTCTATTTTATCTCAGTCAGTTACAAAAGATAAAGAAGAGGAAAAATCTGTCTATAAACAGCGTTATGGATTGCGTGTGGGAGTGGATATTAGCAAACCAATTCGTTCTTTTCTTGATGAGAATTACTATGGAATTGAATTTGTAGGAGATTATCGCATCAATTACAAATATTATATTGGTGCAGAGTTAGGAATGGAGCAAAAAAACACTCAGGAAGATTATTTTTCATACAAAACTAAGGGACAATTTATTCGTTTTGGAGTGGATTATAATACTTACGGAAATTGGTATGGAATGGAAAATATGATTTATGTTGGAGGAAGATATGGTTTTTCTTTATTCTCTCAAGAGCTTCATTCTTACACAATTCATAAAGATAATCAGTATTGGAAAGGAAATGTTGTTGGAAAAAATTCTAATTGGTTAAGAACTTATGACGGACGAACCGCTCATTGGCTAGAACTTGTCTTGGGAATGAAGGTGGAACTTTTGAAGAATTTGTTTGCAGGAGCAAGTGTTCGTTTAGGTTTCTTGGTTGTGAATGTACAGGGTGATTTTCCAAATTACTGGATACCAGGGTTTAATCGTGTTAGAGAAGGAAGCAGGTTTGGGGCCACATACAACTATAGTTTATCTTATTTAATCCCATTGTACAGAAAAGAAAAGAAAAAGGAGAAGCCTGAAAACGAATAAAAATATATTTGTCAAATTTTCAAAAAGAGAGGTTTAAATTTCTTTTCGAAAAATGATAAAAAAATTGATTTAATTTTAATACATTTGCTGTTTCAAAAACTATAAATATATGATTAAAATTACGCTACCAGATGGTTCGGTTAAGGAAGTTGCTAAGGGAACGACTCCTTATGAAGTTGCTTTGAGCATTAGTGAAGGGTTGGCAAGAAATATATTGTCAGCAAGTTACAATGGAAAAACGATTGAAATAACGACCCCCCTGACCACCGATGGAAGTTTAGTTTTATACACTTGGAATGATGCTGAGGGCAAAAAAGCATTTTGGCATTCGTCTGCCCATATTTTGGCTCAAGCTTTGGAAGAAACTTTTTCGGGTATCAAATTGACGATCGGTCCTGCTATTGATAACGGATTCTATTATGATGTAGACTTTGGACAACATAGTTTTTCTGAAAAAGATATTCCAGAAATTGAGAAGAAAATGCTTGAAATTGCCAAAGGGAAGCATACTTTTTCAATGCGTTCTGTAAGTAAAAAAGATGCATTAGAACTTTACAAAGAAAATCCATATAAAACAGAATTGATTGAAAATCTGGAAGATGGTTCAATTACATTCTGTGATCATTCCACTTTTACAGACCTTTGTCGTGGCGGGCATTTGCCTAATACGGGTTTTGTAAAAGCGGTAAAAATATTGAGTATCGCAGGGGCGTATTGGCGTGGCGATGAAAAAAACAAACAGTTAACGCGTGTTTACGGAATTTCGTTCCCAAAACAGAAAGACTTGACGGAATATTTAGCCCTTTTGGAAGAAGCTAAAAAGCGAGACCACAGAAAGTTAGGGAAAGAATTAGAATTGTTTACCTTTTCAAATAAGGTTGGGCAAGGGCTTCCGTTGTGGTTGCCCAAAGGAGCAGCGCTTCGTGAGCGTTTAGAACAATTCTTGCGGAAAGCACAAAAACAAGCTGGATATGAGCAAGTTGTTTCTCCGCATATCGGACATAAAGATTTGTATGTAACTTCAGGGCATTGGGAAAAATATGGTAAAGATAGTTTTCAACCTATTGCAACGCCTAACGAAGGTGAAGAGTACCTACTAAAACCGATGAACTGTCCGCATCACTGCGAAATTTATAACTCAAAACCTTGGAGTTATCGTGATTTGCCTAAGCGTTTTGCCGAATTTGGAACGGTGTATCGTTACGAGCAAAGTGGTGAACTTCATGGACTTACTCGTGTACGTTGCTTCACTCAAGACGATGCCCACATTTTTTGTACACCAGAACAATTGGATGAAGAGTTCAAAAATGTGATTGATTTGGTGTTGTATGTATTTGGTTCGCTTGGTTTTGAGAATTTTACAGCACAAGTGTCGTTGCGTGACCCTGAAAATCCAGCTAAATATATTGGTTCCGATGAAAATTGGCAAAAAGCAGAACAAGCAATTATCAACGCTGCCAAAGAAAAAGGGTTGAATTACGTGATTGAAACAGGCGAAGCTGCTTTCTACGGACCTAAATTAGACTTTATGGTGAAAGATGCTTTGGGAAGAAGTTGGCAGCTTGGAACAATCCAAGTAGATTATAACTTGCCAGAGCGTTTCGATTTGTGGTATAAAGGTTCTGATAATGAATTGCATAGACCTGTTATGATACACCGAGCACCTTTCGGAAGTATGGAGCGTTTTGTGGCGATTTTGTTGGAGCATACAGCGGGTAATTTCCCACTTTGGTTGATGCCAAATCAGGCGATAATACTTTCTTTGAGTGAAAAATATGAAAAATATGCTCAAAAAGTTTTGAATTTGTTAGAAAATTTCGAAATTCGCACACTGATTGATAATCGTAATGAAACCATTGGTAAAAAAATCCGTGAGGCAGAAACTCAAAAAATTCCGTTTATGCTGATTGTGGGTGAAAATGAGGAAAAAGAAGCCACAGTTTCTGTCAGAAAACACGGGGGAGAAAGCTTGGGAAGTATTTCTGTTGAAGCGTTTGTTAAAATTGTTCAAGCAGAGATTGATAAAAGTATTAAGAAGTTTAAGGAATGAAATTAGAAAATCAAAATTTTGATGAATTTTGATTTTGGATTAATAGATTACTAATCAAAAAATAAATAGTTATTAATAAGAGAGTTAACACACAGGGTAGAGACGACAAACAACCTCATAGGATAAATCGTGATATTCGAGTTCCAGAGGTCCGTTTGGTAGGGGAGAATGTCGAGACAGGCATATATCCTACTCGTAAGGCATTGGAAATTGCGGAAGAATTGGAGTTAGACTTGGTTGAAATATCACCAAATGCAACGCCTCCTGTTTGTAAGGTAATTGACTACAAAAAATTTCTTTACGAACAGAAAAAACGTGAAAAGGAAATTAAGGCAAAAGCTACAAAAGTAGTTATCAAAGAGATTCGTTTTGGGCCTCAAACTGATGAACACGATTATGAATTTAAGAAAAAACACGGCGAAAAGTTCCTGAAAGAGGGTTCAAAAGTGAAGGCGTATGTGTTTTTCAAAGGACGCTCAATCATTTATAAAGATCAAGGTGAAATTCTGTTGTTGCGTTTGGCAACTGACCTTGAAGAGTTTGGAAAAGTTGAGCAAATGCCAAAGTTAGAAGGAAAAAGAATGACAATGTTTCTTGCTCCCTTGCCTAAAAAGAAATAATTTGTATATTTGCACCCGCTTAAAAAGCGATTAATCGATAATGAAATAATATCTAAAAAAAATCAAAAGCAAAATGCCAAAAATTAAAACCAAATCTGGGGCTAAGAAACGTTTTCAAGTTACAGGCTCAGGGAAAATTAAAAGAAAGCATGCTTACAAAAGTCACATTCTGACTAAAAAATCAACAAAACGTAAGCTAAAATTAACACACACCACATTGGTTCACGCCAATGATGAAGCAAGTATTAAGAGACAATTAGGTTTGAAATAAATCTTTTGTAAATGATGCTACGGGGTATTTCAAAGTAGAGATATTTTTAGCCCCAAAGGGAATTTAATAACCATGGAGTTAGGTAATAAAAGAGTTTGAAAGAGCCACCTACTACAAAAATTTAAAATTTTATGCCAAGATCAGTAAATGCAGTAGCTCGTAGAGCTCGTAGAAAAAAAATAATGAAGCAAGCCAAAGGTTTCTTTGGTCGCAGAAAAAACGTTTGGACGGTAGCTAAGAATGCTGTTGAAAAAGCAATGCAATATGCTTACAGAGACCGCCGTAATAAAAAGAGAACATTCCGTGCTTTGTGGATTGTGCGTATCAACGCAGGAGCGAGACTTCACGGGTTGTCATACTCTCAATTTATGGGGAAATTGAAAGCTAATAATATTGAGCTTAATCGTAAGGTTCTTGCTGATTTAGCAATGAATCATCCGGAAGCTTTTAAAGCTATTGTTGAAAGAGTAAAATAAACGTTTAATTAAGATATTATTTCATTTCAAAAAGTCTGATGGTATTTCCATCAGGCTTTTTTGTTTTGCTGATAAAATAATTTATTCATAATAAATATATTTTTCATACCTTTGTGGGCTGTCTTATTTAGTTGATGAGCAAATTTAGAAGAGAGTTAATCTAATTGAAATTACAAAAATCATATAAGCATTTCATCACTTTCTGCTTACTTTTCAGTATGTTGAAGGTTGCTTTTCCGGTTGGTGAGTTCTTTCACGAACATCATTGTCACCATTCGGCAGAGGAAATGTGTACTCTCGCAACAGGACAAGAATGTCATCACGAAGCACATTTTTCCCATTCACATAAGCATCATCACGATTGTATTTTTCATCAACTTCACACGTTTTTTATACAATCGTACTTTATTTATAGTATACCTAATGAAAATTTCGTTGTTGAGTTTTTTACCACAAAAGATGATACAACGAGTTTTGATATCTATATTTCTACACGAGGTCCGCCTTCTCAAATTATTTCGTAACAAATAGATAAAAACTATGTCGCTATTCCGACATAACTTTTCGTGCCTTTGTGTTTCAACACATTGAGCATATGCTTCATTGTACTTTTAATAGAAATAATTTATGCAAAATATTTTTTGTCTTTTGATTTTCAGTTTTTGTAGTTGTATTTACGGGCAACAAACACTTCGGCTGAAAATTGAAGATGAACAAAAACAACCACTTATCGGGGCAGTAATTCATTTTGCTGGGAAACACTATGTTTCAGATAGTCAGGGGAATGTTTCTATTTCGAATTTGAAAAAGCAAACATATTCTCTTAAAGTTACTTATCTGGGATTTGAGGATTATCAAACAAAAATAGAAATTCCTCAGAAGGAACAATTGGTGATTCAATTGAAAGAAAGTGTCAATCAGTTAGATGAAACTGTCATTTATCTGCAAAACCGAATGACATCTCGCAATAATGTTGCTTCTGTTTTGGGTAAAGATGACCTACAAAAGAAATCAGGGGAATCATTAGCCGAATTACTTGCTTCAGTTCGGGGAGTGTCGATGATACAAACCGGAGCCACTATCGCAAAACCCGTAATTCACGGGCTACATAGCAACCGAATTCTCATACTTAATAATGAAGTTCGGCAAGAAGGGCAACAGTGGGGAGCAGACCACGCACCTGAAATCGACCCTGCGATGGCAAATCGCATTGCTGTGGTGAAAGGTGCCGATGCTGTCCGATATGGTTCCGATGCTTTGGGAGGTGTTGTTGTTATTTCGCCTGAAAAACTTCCGTATGGCGATGCTCTTCACGGAGAAGTTTCTCCTTCGTGGGCATCTAACGGACGAAAAATGGCAACTTCCTTGAAGCTCGAAACAGCTGTGCCAAGTCTTCCGCAATGGGCGTGGCGAGTTCAGGCAAGTGCGAAACGGTCTGGAGATGTTCAGACGGCAGATTATCATCTGAATAATACTGCTCAGCAAGAAAAAAACTTTTCTGTAGCAACTGGCGTGGAAAAGGAGCAATGGGGAGTGGAGGCTTTCTATAGTCGGTATTACAATGAAACGGGTGTTTTTTATGGTTCGCATATTGGGAATTTAGATGACCTACTTGCCCGATTTGAAATCGGACGTCCGCTAACGACTTATCCGTTTTCCTATCAGATAGAAGCACCTAAGCAAGAAGTTACGCATCATTTGCTGAAAGTAAAAGGATTTGTGCGACTTCCTTTCGGAGGAAAGTTCACAGCTCAGTATGCTTTCCAAGATGATATCCGAAAAGAATTCAACGTTCGCCGATTGGAGCGAACACGCATCCCAGCGTTGAATATGGAACTTTCAACACATTTATTTGATGCTTCGTGGGAGAATCATTATGGCAAATGGAAGTCTCATCTTGGAGTAAGTGCCTCACAACAGGTCAATTATAATTCACCTGGTACGGGAGTTGTTCCAGTGATTCCGAATTTTGCCTCTTTTGGATACGGAGGTTTCGCTATTCAAAAGTATGATGGCGGAGTTTGGGAAATAGAAGGCGGACTTCGGTACGATTATAAATCATTCAATGCCGATGGTTACAACGCTTTTTCGCAACGTTACGGAGGAAATCATTCATTTCACAATATAACGTACTCTGTTGGAGGAAGCTATGCTCCAAGTGAGCAATGGTCGTTCACATCTAATGTAGGAGTGGCGTGGCGTTCGCCTCACGTGAGCGAATTGTATAGCAATGGACTTCATCACGGGGCAGGAACGTACGATATTGGCGATGAAAATTTACAATCGGAGCGAGGCGTAAAATGGATTACTTCGGTAAAGTTCGAGCAGGAAAAATGGTTGCTTAATGTGGATTTCTTTGCACAACTTATCAGAAACTATATTTACGATGCACCGACTGGAGAGACCAAAACGCTTTTTTCAGGAGTATATCCGATTTTTCGTTACGCACAAGCCGATGCTTTCTTTCGCGGGGTGGATTTAGAGATGAGCTATCAGTTTTTACCTCAATGGAAGTATGGTTTGCAAGGTTCGGTGGTGTATGCTAATGAACTCAAAACGAAGCGGTATTTTCCTTTCATTCCTTCGGAGAGAATCCAACAGGAGTTGCATTGGGAATTACCGAAGATGGGAAAGCTTCATAATGTGTACATTTCGGCAAAGCATACGTTTGTTGCAAAACAACTGCGTTTCGACCCGAAACAAGAGTTGGTAAGCACAACTCCTGATGCGTATCATTTGCTCGATGTGGGGGGAGGTTTCCGTTTTCCGTTTGGACAAACGCAATCACTTGCGGTACATTTTTCCATTGAGAATCTTTTTGATAGATTGTATAAGGAATACACCAACCGCTTCCGATATTATGCTCACGACTTAGGGCGAAACGTACAACTTCGATTGACTTATAAGTTCTAAATGAAGAATGAAATAAACGATGTGGAGTGAATAATGAACGATGTCGGTCAGATTGTTTCTTATATCAGAAAGGAAGTTTTTCATCTTACGGAAAAGATTTCTTAACTGCGGAAAGTGATTTCCGAAGTGAAGCAAACAATTTCTGATATGAAGCAGGTAATTCCTGATGTGAAGCAAATGGTTTTCTGTATGAAGCAAGTTGTTTCTTTTAAAAGAAAAGATAATTTTAATGTAAAAAAGAATGTTTTTTAACTGAAGAATACTATTTCGGTAATAGAAACTTTCAAAACGAATTTAATAACAAATAAAAGTAAAATTAAATAATGAAAAACATAGTTAGATTTAGCTTTGTAGTAGTAATGTTTGCTACTTTAATAATGAGCTGTAACAAGGATAATTCTTCGGAAGTAGATAAGCCTTCTGTAAAAGAAAAAGAAGAGTTTACCTTTGATGCAACGATTTATCCCTTGAATGTTTTGCAATTGAACATTTTGAATAATTATATAGGGAAACCAAAAATGGAATTTATCGATAAATTGAAAGCCGATAAAGTTGCTTTTGTAAAGAATGAAGATGAATTGGAAGAAGCCGATGAAGATATTACCGAATTGACCTTTATAGCTGAGGCAAAAGAATCTCCTTTCAATAAATATGAAGTTAAAGCACATTTTCAAAATGTAGCTGATTTGGATCAACTTCCATATACTTTGTACGATGGAGTTTCGTATTTTGAAATAACACCATTAGATGATGCTGGAATGAAAGCGACAAGTACCGAATTTAAAAAAGTTTTTGATTATTTTCACGTGCGTTTCAGTGCTTTACAACCTTCCAAAAAGGCGTTTCAGTATGTTCGTAAAAAGGCAGGAAATCCTCCCTATTTTGTGGAAAGAGATGGTTATGCAGATTTTTTACAATCAATGGATAACCCTAATATTGAAGCAGATGGACTAATATTTTGGATAAATAATCCAAAACCTTTGGCAAGTAATAGCTCAAAGGCTAAGAATACTCCGAAAATATCAATGGAATACGATTATGAAAGTAAAACATATAGTATTGAAATAGCTTTCAATATGCCTAGTGATTTCTTCAAAAATATAAAAAGATAATAATATAATTAAAATTTTAAATCAATGAAAAAGTTTATAAAAACATTAAAAACAGGAATTTTAGCGTTTGTAACAGTGACGCTTGTAAGTTGTGAAAAAGATGCACCAGCTCCAATCGATGAGCGAAATGATAAAGGACACGATGAGTGGAGTAAAGTAACTTTTACCATCCGAAGAGGACACTTACACGGGCAGAATTTTCACGCTAATCCTGAAAATTTGTTATATCCAACTCAGGAATTCATTTTTGAAACTGATGGAACAAATATTGTTCGTAAGAATAAAGCCGGAAAGGTGTTGGCACAAGGTGAAGAGCCGATATTGATGATTTCAGGGGGACAATATGCCATGGAAATAATCTACTATAATGCGAAAGGTGAGCGAATGAATAAAGAATTTACAAATTCTGAAATGTTGCCTATCCATCAACATTTCTTTACTGTAAAAGATTATTTAAATACTAAAACGAATCAAACTTCTTCTGAAACATCTGAATTAATAAGTTACGTATATCGTGATACTAATCCTGAAGATGTTATGTTGGGAAGCTTTATTGATAAGAGAAATAGTACTAAAAAATCAGAATTGTCGAATGATGCGTTAGGATTAAAAGGATATTTCACACCTAACATTCCGTATGCAAAATTTGATTTGAGAGTTCGATTACTTCATGTTCAAAGGGGAACAAAATATATCAATAACGATAAAAGTAAAGGTAGTTATCCTTTTAATGCTCCATCAGATGATTTATTGGTTCGTAGTGGAACAGACTTTGATCAGTATTTTCCTGTGCATGTTTTAACATCACCTTCATCCGGTGAAGAGGGAGATTATGATCGTTTTGTGAAGGATTTGGCTGATTATTTCAAAAAAACAACAGATGAAATTAAACAAATTTTGAGAGAATCAAACGAACAACAGGAAAATTCTAATTATTGGATGTAAGATAAAAAGAAAGGTACAAACATAATATTTGTACCTTTCTTTTTATGTGAGATTTTTTTAATTTATTTATTGTTAAATGAAATTACTTCACGTTATCAGGAAGTAAAATGAATTCAAATAAACTATTTTCTTTAAGATACTTATTAGCAACTTTTTGTACAGATTTACTTGTAACTTTTTTCAGGTCTTCTAAGTATTTATTAGGTTCTCTTAGTGGTTTTTGTAATTGATACCCATCTAAAATATATCTACTCCAGAAAGAATTTTCTTTTACGATGAGCTCCATTTGGCGTTCTTGCTCAATTTTAAATTTATCCAAATCTTCCTGTGTTGGTCCGTTCTTTTTAATTTTTTCAATCTCTTCAAAAGCAGATTTGATTAAAGATTGATACTTATCAACTGCTGTACCGAAAGCAATTTCAACAGAATATCTATTTTTTGGAAATTTAGAATACGAAACGTTTGCTCCTGTACCATACACGCCACCTTCTTCTTCACGCAAACGCTCCAATAATCTTAAAGTTAGTACGCTTTCTAATGCCTGCATATTGATATTTTCCATATCGTTGTATTTGTAATCTCCAATATATGAAAGAATTACAGATACTTTCTCCTCTTTTCCTTTTTTGGTAGTATGTTTGAAGCCTTTTTTAGGTTCGTAAAGTCCCAAATCTTTTCCTTTTTCGTTACGTTTTAGGTTGGGAAGAGCAGCTAAATAATCTTCTAAATAAGGTTTAATTTCCTCTTCAGTAAATGAACCTGTAATAACAAAAGTAAAGTCAGAAGCATCAGCAAAACGATCTTTGAAAATGCTCAAAGCACGATTTTTATCAACTTTCTTCAGGTTGGCTTCTGTAATAGGAGTGCGACGAATACTTCCGTTGTACAAACGTTTTAGCATATCTCTTTGGAAAACAAAGTTAGGGTCGTTTTCCTGATTTGCCATAGAAGAAATACTTCGTGCGATAATACTTTGGAAAACATCATCATCAATTCGTGGTTCAGTAAAGAAAGCATAGATTAATTCAAAAGCTGTTTTGAGTCCTTCTTTATCACTTTGACCTGAAATGCCCTCGTTAAGTTCCCCAATGTAGGCACTAACTGATACGTTTTTACCTGTCATATATTTTGTTAGCTCGACAGAGTTCAACTGTCCCAATCCACTTGCATTTACCAATCCACTTGCGTAAGAGGCAGAGAAGTAATCATTATCTCCATACAATGAAATTCCTCCTGGACTGTACGAACGAATCAATATTTGGTCATTTTTGAATGTTGTAGGTTTAAGAACCACCTTCGCACCATTACTTAGAGTTAGCTCTTTAGCTTTAACTTCCGCTAGTTCTTTGCTAGAGATGATATTTCCTTTTTGAGGTTGTTTTGAAAGTAAAGGTAGGTCTGAAACTTTATCTTCGTAAGCAGCAATAGCTTCTGATTCAACTTCGGAAATCCACTTATTAACTTGACTTTCATTAGGTAATGAGCTTTTATCCTTCTCGGGAGCCATTATCAGAATGTCACGATTGATGTCTGCATAATAGTGTCTTCCCAAAGCTTCAACTTCTTTTAGTGTAAGTGTAGGAAGTAATTTTTTTGTAAGTTGATAGCTATCCTCATTACTCATAGCTGGTTGACCTTCAAGATAGTAATTTAAGTATCGGTCTACGTACTCTCCTGATGTTTTCTTATCACGTTCAGTATACGAAGTCTCGTTTGATTTTTGGATACTAGTGATAACTCTATCAAACTCTGTTTTTGTAAATCCGTGTTTTTTGATGCGTTCAAGTTCACGTACCAAAGATTTGAATCCCTTTTCAAGTTCGTTAGGTTTTGCCATCACAGTTGCCCCGTACATATCCAAACCTCCAAGGAAACCACTAATGCTAACGTGTGCTCTTAAGAAAGGTGTATTTGCAGATTGAAGCAATTCTCCTAAACGAGCGTTTAACATTTGTCCGTAAACTGACCTCATAAGCAACTGACGATAATCTCCTATAGTTTTAGCTTTCATCTCAGGATGTTTTATCATAATTTGAGCCACAGTAGCCGTCATTTCAGGGTCAGTTACTACCATAAACTGATTTTTGTTCAACAAATCAACTTTGTAAACTTCTCTTTTAGGAGCATTTGGAGTTGTTCTCATATCGGAAAACAAACGTTTAATTTCTTTTTCGATATAAGCCTCATCAATATCTCCAACTACAATAAGAGATTGTAAGTCAGGTCTATACCAGTCTCTATGAAATTTTCTTAATTCTTCGTAAGGGAAATTACTAACAATAGGTTCTGTTCCTATAGGAAGACGATTAGCATAGCGAGAGCCATTGAAAACCATCGGGAAATATTGGTCGCGCATACGCTGATGAGCACCTCTTCCTCCTCGCATTTCTTCCAAGATTACACCTCTTTCTTTGTCAATTTCTTCAGAAGTAAGCAAAGCATCTTGTGCCCAGTCTCGCATTACTTGTAATCCGTTTTTAAGTAACTCAGGATCATCAGAAGCTATGGGTAGCTGGTACACTGTTTGGTCGAATCCAGTATAAGCGTTTAAGTCTCCACCGAATCGAACTCCTGCTCTTTGTAAGTAATTAACTAATTCATTTTTAGGGAAATGTTTTAGTCCGTTGAAATTCATATGCTCTAAAAAGTGGGCTAATCCTAATTGGGACTCTGTTTCCAAAATAGAACCTACTTTGAAAGCTAAATACATTGTAACCCGATTTTTAGGCTCTACATTTTTACGGATAAAATACTGGAAACCATTAGGTAATGTTCCTGTTTTTACCTCATTATCAAAAGGCAAAGCTTTTTCGAGAGATAAAGAATCTTTTGGCATAACATAGATGCCATTATTTTTTTCCAAAGAACTGGCTTCAGCACTTTGGAAAAGCATTGTGCCTAAAAAAGCCAACGCCGCCGATTTTACAAACTTCTGCATACAGTAAAATATTTAACTTAAATGTTTTGAGGCAAATGTATGCATATAAAACAGATAAAACAAATTTTTTTAAATATGAAAAAGTACCTCTTCTTTAACAGAAAAGGTACTTTGAGTCATGATTAAAATTATTTTCTAAAATGATAGCGTTAACCCTGCCAGATAATTGATTTCGGCTTGAGGGAAGTAAGCAGCTTGTCCATCTTCAAAAGTTCCGTTGGCTACATATTTTGCATTCAAAATGTTGTTTCCAGTAACTGAAATCACTATTGATTTACAGAATTTTAATGGATTTATTTCATACGATAAGTGCAAGTTGTTAACAAAGTAAGATTTTAATTTTGAATTTTCTTCGTTAATGTTGCTCATATATTGCTCTCCTACGTATTTGGTTAACAATGTTGCACCAAAGTTTGGAATGGGTTTGAAAGTTAATGAGCTTGAAGCCACAAATTCAGGAGAATATGATAGTTTGGTGTTTCCTATATTTACCGATTTTCCTTCTTTTATAGTGTGAAAATCAATATTTTTATTTCTGCTGACAGATACATTTGGTTGCCAAATCCATTTGTCGGAAAGTAGTAAAGTAGCATCTACTTCAAGTCCAGCTCTGTAGCTATCTCCGCTGTTATCACGAATTGGATACCCTTTGTCATTCAAACGACCAGTTAGTACCAATTGGTCTTTATAAAGCATATAATATAAATTCGTGTTGATTTTTACTTTCGGGGTGTTGTATCTCCAACCCAATTCAAAATCGTTCAATTTTTCAGGTCGAGGCTCTCTTATTGTTGCGGAAGGGTCTGTCTTTTTGGCTTTTTTATACTCTTTGTGTGCCGCTTTGTAGTCGCTACGATTCGGCTCCTTGGTGGCTTTGGCATACGATAGGTAAAAATAATTATTTTCGTTTAAGGAAAAACTAACTCCTATTTTAGGATTGATAAAATTAAATGCTTTGTCAGCTTTGTATTCATCGGCTTTGTAGTGAACGTATCTGTGTTGAATATCAGCGAATAAATCCCACTGAGGAGCAAATTTCCAAGTCATTTTAGCAAAAGCGGAACCATCTTTTTTATATCCCCAATTTTCGTCTACAATTTCTTGATAAGGTTTTGAAGCTTCTTCCGACCATACTCTTTCTTCGAAATGTAATCCATCATATTTGTTGAAAGCTCCTCCAAATATCAAATCAATAGTGTTTTTCTTGAAATTAGAAGATAATGTAGCTCCGTAGAAATCGTTATCTAAGGCGTATCGTGTGATTTGGTGTTTGTCATAGGTTGCACCGCCCCAAGTTTCGTACATTTCCCAATGTCCACGACCTTTGGTGTAATGAAAAGCCAAGTTGGTTGTCCAAAAAGGAGACCATTTTTCTACCCAATGCAGTTGAGCGTGGTCTTGTTGATAATTATCCGTTTCATTGTCATAGAAACGAGTGTTGCCCTCTGCATCTTTGTATTTTCCAGCAGGATTGTATTTTCTGTTTTTGTTTAAAGTTGCCTCATCAATCCCTATCCAAGTAAGTTGTGTTTTTTCTTTTCCACCAAAAACCAAAGCTTTAATCAGCGTATTTTTGTAAGAATAAGCTCCTTGTAAGAAATAGGATTTCAAATCAGACGAAGCTCTGTCTCTGTATCCGTTAGAATTGATTTTTGAAAAACGTCCCGAAAGCTCAAAACGCTCATTGATTTTTCCTGTCGAAAGTTTTACCATATGCTTATGTGTGTTGTAACTTCCGTAGAAATTTGCAATTTCGGCATATGGATTCTCCGAAACGGCATCAGTAAGTACGTTCAAACTTGCCCCAAAAGCTCCTGCACCATTAGTAGACGTACCTACACCACGTTGAAGTTGGATATTCTCTGCGGAAGAAGCAAAATCGGAAAGATTGTACCAAAAAGTTCCTTGTGATTCTGAGTCATTGTACGGAATACCATTGATAGTCACGTTGGTTCGGTAAAGGTCACTTCCACGGACAGAAAGGTAGGTCGCTCCGAAGCCTGTTCCGTCTTCCGAATATGAAACTACGTTAGGCAAGTTCCCTAAAAGCATCGGGATTTGTTGTCCTTGATTGCGTTTTGCGATGTCTGATTTCGATAAATTGGAGAAAGTTACTGGCAAAGTTTGTTTTGCCCTTACTGCCGAAACCAGTACTTCGTCTAATTTGATGGTTTTTAGTTCTGTAGAATCTTTTTCAGACTCGATTGTTTGAGCATAAGCCGAAGTAATAAGGCTCATCGCTCCCATAAAAAATAATTTTTTCATCAGTAAAATGAAATTTTTACAAAATAAAAGAGGTAATTATTTTATGGAATGAATAAAAAAGCCTGTTTCCGCTACCCAAAAAGCAAAAACAAGCCACTTATTATTGACTTCGTTTCCTTAGACTGCATTACCAGCCCAAGTTCTATGGGTATAATCTCAGCCACAAACGCAGCACCCCTTTGAGACGGGTGCAAAAGTATAAAAAAAAGTTAAAATAGAAAATAATTCATTTCAAAATTTTTTATGAAGAAAATACTGAAAATACTTCTTTTATAATGATTTGTTAATCATTTTATTAGGTGAAATACGCTGCTACAAATCCCAAAATAATTGTGCCAAGTTTGATGTGGTTAAATTTGTGATTTTCAGATGTTTCAAATAAGATTACTGATGAAATATGCAAGAAAATTCCTATAACGATTGCAGATATTTGAATATGATAACGTCCTAATTGCGGAATGAATTCAGCAAGTAACGTTCCAAAAGGAGTCATTAAAGCAAATAATATCAAGAAAATAAAAGTTTTCTTAAGTCCTATTCCAGAATCTAAGAAGAAGATAGTGAGCACCATAGCAATAGGTAAGTGGTGTACGAAAATTCCATAAACCATATGATGGTGATGATGTAAAGGGAAACCTTCCAAAATAGAATGAATACTCAAACTAATAAACAGAGACCAGGGAAATGCATTTTTAAGTTCAGAATGAGGATGATGCATATGACCGTGTTCAGCACCTTTCGAGAAAAATTCCAATATAATTTGTAGTAAAATCCCTATTACAATCCAAAGTCCGATTTTTTTACCTGTATTATGGTCGTGAATGTCGTGTTCGTGGGAGTGTTCTAACGAGTGAAAAACTTCTGGAATGAGCGTAAAAACTGTCATTGCAAGTAAGAAAGCCCCACTGAAGGCTAATAATAATTTTATATTTCTTTGGTTTTTAGGCTTGAAGATAAGAACAGTTCCAAAACCTGTTATGATAGATAAAAATGGAAGAATGTAATTCATTTTAATTTATTAATTTCTATATTTTTTTAGTTAATTAAATTTCTTTTTTGTAAGTAGCTCTTTTTGCGTATGTTACAGGGTTAAAGCTTTTCCAAAGTTGTTGAATGGCAAGGTTGTCTTCCAGTTCAGGAGTTATTATGCATTTATGGATTCCATTTCTCTGAAAAACAGGATGATAGTAATCAAAAAGCAATGCGGGAATTCCTTTGCTTTGATACTCAGGAGCTACCCCAATTAGGAAAAACTCTACCATATCGTGATTTTTTTTTGCTTTTAGCAAATGCCAAAATCCGAAAGGGAATAAACTTCCTTTTGCTTTTTGTAAAGCCTTTGCAAAAGAGGGAAGAACAATAGCAAAACTGATTAATTTTCCTTCTTTATTTTCAATAAAACGAATATACTCAGGATTTATGAACGGAATATATTTCTTCTTAAAATAATTCTTTTGGCGTTCAGTAACAGGAACATATGACGATAATTTTGAATAACTTTCGTTGTACAAATCGAACATTGCGTCCACGTATTTCAGAACTTCCTCTTTTGTGTTTGTGGGAATAACACGAACTTGGTATCGTTTTCGGATTGCTTCAGCGGTTTTTTTAAATATCTCCGCATTTACACTACTCAATAAAAAGTAAGTTTCTACAAATCCCTTTTCTTTTATCATTCCCAACCTTTCCAAATGTTCTTTATAATATGGAAGATTGTACCAAGTTATTGTGCTGGCAACGTGGTCATAGCCCTCTGTCATAACACCTACTTTATCCATATTGGAAAAGCCCATAGGTCCTTCCATATATTTCAGTTGATGTTCCCTACCTTTTTCGGAAACTTTATCAAGTAAAGCTTTAGTTACATTTATATCATCAATCATATCAAGCCATCCAAAACGTATTTTGGCAATATTCTGGCTTATATCATACTGATTTATAATGGCAACAACACGACCTACAATTTCATTTTTCTGATTGTAAGCCAAATAGAAGAAAGCTTCTGCATTGTCAAAAGCAGGATTTTTCGTCTTATCGAAAGAAGCCAATTCTTCATCAATAAGAGGAGGAATCCAATATGGGTTATTTTTATATAGCGAGAAAGGGAATTTTACAAATTGTTTTAAATCTTTTTTAGAAAATATTTCTTTAACTAAAATATCAGCCATTTTTTCTTCTCTTTTTTCGGTTTTCTCTGTCTTTTTATTTTGGTAGGTTTTAGTTTTTCTTCTTGCTGTGATTTTACAAAATTTTTGTGGTTATCAATACGATACGAAAAACCGAGTAAAGCTGAATATCGCGAAGGAGTATTTTTCCAACTTGCTCCTAAATCAACATTTACTTGAATATTTTTGGTAAATAAGTAAGCTCCGCCCAATCGTGTAATTTGGTCACTATAGTAACCACTTTGGATACCTTCCGACTCTACAAAAATGCTAAACCGACCATTATCCAAATTGTGTGTCAAAGTCAAAATATAACCTAATTCAGGATACTTACTTAGAAAACGATTTGCTATTAAATTTCCGACCAAAACCACACGAGAAGAAGGCTGACTTTGAAGCGAAAGAACCACTTTTGGAGAAAGCCTGTCAACTTCTTCGTAAAAGTAACGTTTGTTTGGCAAAAAATTCATTCCAGCATAAATTCCCACTGCAGGAATTAATCTTCGCCAATGAAAAGAATTGTTTGCTTTCCAGCTATAGATGTTGGGTTTATCGTCTGTATTTGGAGTGTAAATTAAGTATTTAGCTCCGATAGTGTTATTTACAAAGCCAAAATTGTTAGTCCTTTCATTTATAAAACGATAATAGTGAACATTATCATAAGCGGCTGTACCATTAAACATTAACTCCAGTCTGTCTGACAGAATGCCATATCTCACGGAATAATTTACTCCCAAAATAGTCATATCCGTAAACATTTGTTTGTGATTTCGTTGTTCAATCCACAAACCTCCTTCAAATTGAAGAACTCGTCCTCCGACCGAATAGGCACTTTGTGAGTTTCCTGGTAAGTTTGAATTAATGATATCTGTATATTGCCCCTGTACAGAAATGGGTAATATAATGATTAAGAGTGTTATAAATAGGCGAATCATATCACAACGAATTTCAGTAAAAAGAAAAATTGTAACTAAATAACAATTAAATTTATTTATTATTTTCTTTTTTGAATTTGAACTGCAAAGATACTCTTATCTGTTTAAAAAACAATACATTTTGCTATAAAAAGATGTAATAATAATATAGGGCTTCTTGATTTTAATACGTGGGGATATTTTCTTTATGTTGAGGTTTTATAAATTTTGTTTGTGCATTGCTAATTGTTGATTATTTTTCCTATTTTTGCCCGAAACTTACAAAAAATGATTATAGAGGCTTCTTTTTCAGGGTTTATAAAAACCTTGTTTATTATTATTCTGATTATTATTGGCTTACGTGTTCTGATGCGAGTTTTGGCTCCGTATATGATGAAGTATTTTCTAAGGAAAATAGAAAAGAAATTTGGAGGGCAATTCCAACAGGCTCAAAGTCAGTATCAACGGAAAACACAAGAAAGCCAAACGATAAATAACAATTCACAAACAAACCCACAATCTAAAAAGAAAGTGGGTGAGTATATTGATTATGAGGAAGTTGATTAGTTTTGTGCGCTAATAAATTCAGCTTCAAATAGTTGTTGAAAATATTTTATGATTTTTTCTTTTACTTCACTGATGGAAACTTCTTTCTTACCAAGTTCTACATTAAGTGAAGTAACGGCTTTGCCACGTATGCCACAAGGGATAATATTGTCAAAGTAACCCAAATCTGCATTGACATTAAAGGCAAATCCGTGCATTGTAACCCAGCGAGAACTTCTTACACCCATTGCACAAATTTTTCTTGCGAAAGGTGTCCCTACATCAATCCAAACGCCTGTTTCTCCTTCACTACGAGTAGCTTCTATGCCATAATCTTTCAAAGTTAGAATGATAGTTTCTTCCAAAAGACGAAGGTATTTGTGAATATCAGTGAAAAAATTGTCTAAATCCAGAATTGGATACCCAACAATTTGTCCTGGTCCGTGATAAGTAATATCGCCTCCTCTGTTTATTTTATAGAATTTAGCTCCCTTCTTTTCGAGTGTTTTTTCATCTATTAGCAGATTGGATATGTCTCCACTTTTTCCTAATGTGTACACGTGTGGGTGTTCCACAAACAGAAAATAATTAGGAGTTGGGAGCTGAGTGTTTTCGGCTCTATTTTTTTGTTTTACTTCTATAATTGATTGGAAAAGAGACTCTTGATAATCCCAAGTTTCTTTGTAATCTTTATTGCCTAAATCTTTAAATAGTATTTTTTTATTCATTTTTTTTAACGTTAAGAAAATAAATTCCAAGAAATACCCAATCGCAGAATTAAATCACGATAAGGTTGTTCTGGTGCAGAGTAATAATTATAATACTGTTTTCCGAATATTGAATCCATTATAAACGGATTAAAATGTTCTACTGAGAAAAATATACGCATAGTTCGCACTTTTGCATTCAAAAAGAAATCAAACATTGGGAAACCTCCTGTTTTTTGCGTGTTTTGTACCTCGAATTCGGCTAATAACGGATTATATCGATTTGAATAATATTTGGTAAAATAATTAAAACCAATTCCCGTTTGCAAAAACATTGCTTTGTTGAATAAATCTGATTCAAAATAAAATGTATTTCGTGTGACAAGAGTGGGTACATTCAGTATTTGCTGCGCATCTTGTGCAACACGTTGGAAGAGTAAAGTATTATCCAAACGGAATTTTCCTAAAGCAAATTCTTTTTGAAGCTTGAGTTTTATATACTGGATATTTCCTGAATATTGTGAGGGAATTGATTGTCCTCTTTCTTTATCATTGATAGGGTTTTGTACCTGAAAAAATGTGTAATTTTTTATGTTTGAAATACTTGCAGATGCATTTCCCCATTGAGTTTTCAATTCTCCAAAAATTGTTTGAATTTGTTCCTTATCAAAGTGGTTGTAGTTGTTCCAATTGTAATTTTTGTAGTCACTTTGGTAAAGTAAAAAGTTGAAATTTGGCATAGAAGAATGTAAGCTGACTCCACCCCAAATACTATTCTTTTCATTAAAATTATACGATAACTTTCCATTTAATTTTGTTCCAGTTATCTTTCCGATAAAGGTTTGTTCTCCTTCTGCATCAATTGAAAAACCACCTACTTTTTTGTTCCACTGGAGAGCTAAACTCAGGTCAGTATCCTTTATTTGATGTCGTTGTAACTCACCCGAAACGTAGAAAGCATTTCGGAAAAAATAATTATAAAAGTAAGCATTTCCGTATACGAATGTTTTTCCCAAATAAGGTAATTCAAGCTCAGCACCTACTGTGTTAATCATCTTTTGAAGTTGCATTCGGTCACTGATGTTTTTTGTGACAAAAGCATCTCCAAAGTATTGATTTATATTGCTTTGATTGAATTTATAATATTCAGTTTCATACAAGAATTTGTGGCGAAAACGTATTTGTTTGTAAGAAGACAAAGTGTCTTTATTCCGTAAAAAGGCATAATCGTGCTGAAGGAAATAGCGTTTGCTTTCACGGAGATTTTCAGCATCTTGAAGAAAAACATCAATTACAGCTCTGTTTTTGAATTGTTTGTCGCCTGTTTCAAATTGTTCTGTAGAAGTAATTCCTCCATTTTCTTGGCTCTCAATGTCGTGACCTGCATAGTGAGCAAAAAGAGTGTACTTTTTATTAGGAGAAACATACGATAATCCCAACCGCAAATTTCCGTTGCTTACTAAAATTCGCTGATATTTTCCTAACGAACGAAGCCCTTTATAGCCTATAAAAATATTTAGAGTTGGGTTTAAATTTACTGAAAATAAAACATTTACCATTTGTCCCTGCTCCACTCCTGTTTTATAGGTTATGTCGGTTAGGGGAGTTGGTAATTGATAATATTTGACTTCTTCAGGTGTTAGATAAAGTTGTTTTTTAGCATCAGCCCCCATTGAAGGTAAATAATCTTTCTCCGAAAAGTCGAACATCATCGTGTTGTAAGGTTGCCCCATATTTGAAAAAGGCATCTTTCCGAACATATCTTTTTGCCAAGCATTACTTTTGTAGAATTTTTGAATGGTAAGCGAGGTGTCAACGGCTGTTGTATCACGCAGATAAGAGATTATTTTATAATCATTTGCTGTAAAAGTAATACTATCTTTCTTCTTTTTAGGACGTACTGATTTAAAAGAAATTCCTCCTTTTTTAGATGCTTTGTCTTCTTCCTGCCCCATCACTAATGCGGGGAGAAATAAGAACAAAAGGAAGAAATATTTTATGAGTTTTTTCATAACGTATTCACGATTCATTTGATTTAGAACGACTTTTAACTTATTACAACGTTAAAAGAGAGTTCCCTGAGTGTTCGGATTTATTTTGCCTAAATGTTTGTAAGCCAGTTCTGTGGCTTCTCTCCCGCGTGGTGTTCTAACAACAAATCCTTCTTGAATTAAGAAAGGTTCATAGACTTCCTCAATGGTTTCTGCACTTTCTGAAACAGCGGTTGCAAGAGTGGTAATTCCCACAGGTCCACCTTTGAATTTATCAATAAGCGTTGTCAGAATTTTATTATCCATTTCGTCTAACCCGTGTGCATCTACATTAAGGGCTTTCAAACCAAATTGTGTGATTTTTATGTCAATCTTTCCATTTCCCTTGATTTGAGCAAAGTCACGGATTCGTCGCAACAAAGCATTGGCAATACGAGGCGTTCCTCTGCTACGACTGGCGAGTTCTATGGCAGCTTCCATTGAAATAGGAACTTTTAGGATAGAGGCACTCCGTTGCACGATGTCAGCAAGTAATTCTGTTGAATAGTATTGCAAACGACTTTGAATACCAAACCTTGCTCTCATTGGTGCGGTTAACAATCCTGAACGAGTCGTTGCTCCAACTAATGTAAACGGATTCAAATTGATTTGTACTGTTCGGGCATTTGGTCCTGATTCTATCATTATATCAATCTTGTAATCCTCCATTGCTGAATACAAATATTCCTCAACTATTGGACTCAGACGATGAATTTCATCAATGAACAGAACATCTCTTTCTTGTAAATTAGTGAGCAAACCTGCCAAATCGCCTGGTTTGTCAAGCACTGGTCCTGAAGTTATCTTAATGCCAACCCCCAATTCGTTCGCTAAAATGTGAGCCAAGGTTGTTTTTCCCAGTCCAGGAGGTCCGTGAAAAAGCGTGTGGTCAAGAGCCTCGCCACGCATATTTGCCGCCTTTACAAATATTTTCAGATTCTCCAAAACAGCCTCTTGTCCAGCAAAATCATCAAACGATAATGGACGTAAAGCTCTCTCTATATCAAGTTCTTGAGCAGAATAATTTTCTTTATTTGGGTCTAAATTTTTATTCACTTCCTTGTCAGTAATTCGAAAATTTGAATGCTATTTATTCGAAGCTACAAAGATATTATATATTATTGGGAAATACAAAATATCAATTATTATTATCTTTTTTATTATTTTTGCCAATAATTTTTAGAAAAAAGATGAGTATATTTAAAGATTTAGAGCCAAAAATTGTGTTTATCTGTGAAAATGAAACAGATTCACGAGATGTAAAAATGCAAAAAATTTGTGGTTTGCTTCAGGCTGAAGTTTCTCATTATAACTGGGTAGGATTTTACTTTGCTAATCACGAAAACAAAACATTGCATTTAGGTGCTTTTGCTGGAGAACCAACCGACCACACTGTAATTCCTTTTGGTAAAGGTATTTGCGGACAAGTGGCTGTTTCAAATCAAAACTTCGTAGTTCCTGATGTAAAAGCTCAAGATAATTACATAGCTTGTAGTATTACTGTAAAATCAGAAATTGTTGTGCCTTTGTTCGTTAATGGAATAAATATTGGACAAATTGACATAGATTCACATACGTTAAATCCTTTTACTAAAGAAGATGAAACTTTTTTAGAATTTGTAAATAAGGAGGTTTCTAAATTGTTTAGCTAACAACAAAAAGGCCTTGAAAATTGACTTTCAAGGCTTTTTGTTGATTTTTAAATCTTAAAATAAGATATGATACAAATAATAATTAATCAAACTACGCTTTTGAAGTTAAGGATTTGAAAAACACAAAACCAAATCCCAAAGTTAGCATACAATGGAAAGGAAACATTCCAAAATCATTGAGCCTTACAGCACTATATAATCCAAAGATGAAATAAACCATCAACATAAATTCAAAAATCATATTTGGAGAAAGTTTTGTGTTGATGTATTTATTGTTTTTCCAACTATCTGATAACGTGCTTATATTAAATTTTGGAGTACGAACAAATTCACTTTTCTTACCTGTGTGTCCTTCCAAAACAGCAATTGTATTGTGGAAAGAAAAACCTAAAGCCACCGAGAAGAAAGTGAAAAATAGTTTTACGTAATCAAGAAAATCATCAAATGTTTTGCCTTGTAGATTTTTATAAGTTACCCAGTAACAGATAAATAGAATAATAGTGCTTATTACAAAGAAACTTGTTACTTGAAAAATCCACCCTAAATGTCCATACGTATTCTTGATATAAAGCATCGGGATACTTAATATGGAAACAACGAAAACCCATAAAAACATTGAGCTATTAAGAAGATGCATCACACCGTGAAATTTCGTTTTCAAGCCTATGTTTTTAGCTGAAAGCACTCTCGATACCGATTTTCTGAAGTTTTCAGCTCCACCTTTATTCCAGCGGAATTGTTGTGAACGTGCAGCCGAAATCACTACGGGAAGTTCTGCTGGAGTTTCTACATCTTCTAAGTATTTGAATTTCCAGTTTTTGAGTTGGGCTCGATAACTCAAATCCAGATCTTCTGTTAAGGTATCGCCCTCCCAATTTCCTGCGTCGTAAATACATTCTTTACGCCAAATACCCGCAGTTCCGTTAAAATTAATGAAATGCCCCTTTGAGCTTCTTCCAACCTGTTCCAATGTAAAGTGAACATCTAAAGCAAGAGCTTGTATTTTTGTTAGAATGGAATAATCACGATTCAAATGTCCCCAACGAGTTTGAACAACACCAATTTCAGGGTCTTTAAAGTATATCACCGTTTTCTTAAGCCAATCGGGTTGTGGCATAAAATCCGCATCAAAAATGGCTATGAAATCTCCTTTTGCAATGGCTGTTCCCTCTTTTAAAGCTCCTGCTTTGAAGCCTTTACGATCTTCCCTGCGAATATGTTGTATGTCTAAACCTGTTTTTTGTAAATTCTGAATAATTTCGGCAGTTTCGGTAACAGATTCATCTGTAGAGTCATCTAAAACTTGAATTTCTAATTTATTCTTTGGATACTCCAATTTTGCAATATTCTCCAGCAAACGTTTAACAACATATTTCTCATTGTAGAGAGGCAATTGAATAGTAACGTAAGGGATTTCTTTGGGGGTCGAGCAAGTTGAATTTTGGTGCTTCACTGTTTTTCTTTCTGTGTTTTAGATAGTTATAAAGCAAGTTCAACATCGAAAGGCTGTACAAAAAAATGAGAAGTAGTGCTAAACAATAAATTGTTATAATAGTGTAGTTGATTATCATTCCCATACTAATTTTATCTGAAAAAGAATATTCGGCAAAGATATAGTATTTTTTTTAGCTCGGAATAAATTGGTGCTTATTTTTTGTGTTAAAAAAAGTATTTTGGTGTAATGAGTTTATTTTTAATGTTTTATGGAGAATGAATTTTAGTGAGTTATTTTCATAAAACTCCGAAAATAAAGATGTTTAAAGAAATAAGAGAGCTAAAAGCTGGATACAAATTTTATTGTACATTTCATAGAAATGATTACTTTTGCACCCCAAAAATAATTTTAAATATTAGGTGAGCAAATCCTACTTCATACAAGCCTTTTTGATAATTTTATTCGCTGCTATGTTTTTCATAGGGCTCAAAGAAATATTACCCAAACGAATTTTTCCTGAAACTTCAAATCTTACAGAAAATGTGATTGTAGATAGCTTAATGTTGGAAGCAATATTTGATTCTGAGGTTATTGAAAAAATAGAAGAACCTGTGTTGGATACTCTTGTTATTGTGGAAGATAGTAATTTTCTTGCTGCATTTTTCAAAAAACTTCAGGAATTTGAGACCTCAGGAAAGGGTAGTGTGCGTATTGGCTATTTTGGAGATTCTATGACTGATGGAGATTTTATTGTACAAGATTTGCGACAACTTTTCCAAGATGTTTATGGAGGTTTAGGAGTTGGTTTTTTGTCAATTACTTCAGAATCAGCAGCCACAAGAGCAAGTGTTCGGCATTCATATTCTAATAATTGGAAAACACAATCTTTTGTAAATGTGAAAAATCCCAAAAGTCCTTTTGGGGTAAGTGGAAGAGTTTCGTTTGTAAAAGATTCAACGGGAGTTTCTTGGCTTGAATACAAAGCTTCGGGACAAAAACATATTACAGAAATTTATTCACCTGTATTGTTCTATGGAAATTCAAAAAATAAAAATGCTTCCGTTGAAATTTCGTATACTGGTGATACAACTAAAGTGGTTAAACCTCTTACTACGGATAAAAAACTTAATGCCTTAAGCCTTTCAAATAACGATGTTAAGGGGTTGAAAATAAGGTTTATGGGGGCAGATTCCATTCCTTTTTATGGAATTAATTCGGATAACAAAAAAGGAATTCATATTGATAATTTTTCCAGTAGAGGAAATTCAGGATTACCACTATCGCTCCTGAATGCTTCCTTGATGCAAGAGTTTGAAAAATACTTAGGTAACTATGACTTAATAGTACTTCATTTTGGAGCTAATGTGTTGAATTATGGTAAGTTAGACTATTCTTGGTATGTAAAAGGAATGACAAAAGTGGTTAATCAAATTAAGACTTGTTTTCCTAAGGCTTCTGTATTAATTGTTTCTTCTGCCGATAAATCAACTAAATATGAAATGGAAATGAAAACTGACTTGGCAGTTGTTCCATTGGTTGAAGCACAGCAGAAATATGCTGAAGAAACACAATCAGGATTTATCAACTTATACGAGCTTATGGGAGGAGAAGGCTCAATGGTAAAATGGGTTGAAGCAGAGCCATCATTGGCTACAAAGGACTATACTCACTTCAACGCACGAGGTTCCAAAAAAGTAGCTCAGCTGATTTATGATGAGTTAATGAAGAAATATCAGCAATTTAAGGAGACTAAGACCTCAAGAAATAGTAACACAATTGAAGAGGAAGTTATTGAAGAAAAGAAAATTGACACCACAGAAATTAAAGAAGATTTAACTATATCAAAAGATACAATTGAGATAAAAACAGATAGCATTTTCATTCCAAAAGAAAAAGAAGTTGAAAAAGTGGAATAGAAATTGTTATGGAACAGTTCTTTTGGATTAAGAATTGTTTTTTCAATCAAAGATACAAAGATGAATATAGATATAAAAGGTATAAAAATAATTGGCTCAATAGTTTTACTAATTGTAACTATATCTCTGTATTTCAGAGTTTTTTATAAAGTTTTTTATATAGAAACAGAGGTGTCTACAGAAATTAATTCTGCTGTGGACAGTGCCATTCAAATGGATATGTCTTATCGTCAGTTGGCATTGCTCGATGAGAGTTTTATGGAAGAAGATACACTTCATTCTCCTTCCGAAAATCAGAATTTATACAATTTTGAAGTGCTAAAACCATTCTTTGAAAAACTTACTGCTTTAGAAACATTTAATGACCGTAAACTGAATATCGTGCATATTGGAGATTCTCATATTCAGGCAGATGCAATGACTAATCTTATACGACAAAGATTTCAGCAACAATTTGGAAATGCAGGATTGGGGTTTGTTTTCCCTTATTCCTTGATGCGTACTAATGGAGGGCGTAACGTTCGTTTTTCATCAAACATATCTTGGGATAATAAAAAAATAACGGAAATTAAAAAAAATGGTGATGTAGGTCTTTCGGGATATTCCTTTACAACACAAAAAAATAACTTTTTGATTGAACTGGAGCTGAAAAATAAAGAGTACAGTTTTAATACGCTGAAAATCATTACTCCTTCAAATCAACAAATGTTTGAATTGGCAACCAATAAAGGTGAGGTGTCACTCAAACCAACTCAACCCAAAACGATTTCTCACAAAGTTAAGAAGGGAGAAACTCTTTATGCCATATCCAGAAAATATAAAACGACAGTAGCAAAAATTCAGTCTACTAACAAATTGAAAAACAATAAAATAAAAGTTGGTCAAATTTTGAAAATTCCAACTTCTCAAATGGAATCGAAGCCTGTTGATTTGTCAAACTTCAATATTTTAGCTAATACTTCTCCTCAATTGTTTAGCTATTATATGTACGAAAATTTAGACGTTTCAGATAAAATTTATTTAACTCCTAATCCTAAGAGTAATAATTTCACCCTCAATGGAATTATATTGGAAAATGACCAGTGTGGAGTAATTTATCACAATATTGGTGTGAACGGAGCCCACATCTCGGACTATAATAAGTCTCAATTGTTTTTTGAACAGCTAAAAGCTCTAGAACCAGATTTAATCGTTATTTCTTTGGGAACCAATGAAAGTTTTGGGAAATTATCTGCTTCAGAGTTTTATGCTCAGACAGAACGTTTTATGAATTTAATACGTACCAATTATGGGCAAACCCCAATGATTTTAACGTCACCTCCGCCATCACTTCTGAAAAAACAAAATCCGAATCCTCTGTTAATTGAATATACAGATGTCTTAATAAATAATTCTGTTTCAAGAAATTATGCCGTTTTTGATTTGTATAAAGCTATTGGAGGGCAAAATTCGATGGAACGATTAATAAATCTCAATTTGATTGCCAAAGATAGAATTCACTACACAAAAAATGGCTATGAAGAGCAAGGTGCATTGTTTTTTCAATCACTAATGAGTAATTACGAAAAATCAAAAATTGCAAACTAAAGATAAAAGAAACTAAAAACATTGAATATAACAAATCTACAAAATTGGTTTTTTGAACATTTGAATTTCACTTCAGAACAGGTTAAAAGTTGGTTCATTTATGACCCAAATAATCCATTACTTTTCAATAGTGGTTTGTTTTTGGGAATGTTTTTGGTATTTTATCTGGTTTACATTATTACCAAGAAGCACTCGCATTTTCGCACGACTTATGTCATTTTATTTTCATTATTTTTCTATTACAAAGCAGGAGGAAATTATTTTGTTCTTCTGTTGATTTCTTCAGTTTTGGACTATTTTTTTGCAGGACAAATCTACAAAAGTGAAAATAACCAAAAGCGGAAATTGTTCCTGATAATCAGTATGGTAGTTAATCTTGGATTGTTAGGATATTTTAAGTACACTAACTTCCTGATTGATAGTTTTAATAATCTGTTTGAGGGTAGTTTAGCTTTTCAAGATATTATTTTGCCCATAGGGATTTCGTTTTATACTTTTCAAACGATGAGCTATACAATTGATGTTTATCGTAGGGAAATTGAACCAGCAAAATCCTTTTTGGATTTTACATTTTTCGTTTGTTTTTTTCCTCAACTTGTCGCTGGACCAATTGTACGTGCCAAAGATTTTATTCCTCAGATTTACAGAAAGATAGAACTTACAAAACAAGAAACCTCTTTGGCATTATTTCTCATAATTGGAGGATTGCTCAAAAAGGCTGTGATTTCGGATTATATCTCGTTAAATTTTGTTGATAGAGTTTTTGAATCTCCAAATAGCTATACTTCGTTTGAAAATTTGATGGCTGTTTATGGGTATTCCTTACAGATTTACTGTGATTTTTCTGGATATTCCGATATGGCTATAGGTTTGGCCTTACTTATGGGGTTTACTTTGCCTACCAATTTCCGAACACCTTATCAATCGCAGAATATTACAGAATTTTGGCGTAGATGGCATATTTCACTCTCCACTTGGCTGAAGGATTATTTGTACATTTCAGTAGGAGGAAATAGAAAAGGTACTTTTTGGGGATACTTTTTCCCTATTTTGTTTTTTGCCTCTACCTTGATATGGGGATTTTCGCAACTTGAACATAGTAAAATTCCGTTAATTATTGCTGGTGGGAGCTTTCTTGTTTTTCTTCTTACTTTGCTAATTTCTAAAAATAAGAAGAAAACAATGTACTCCAACTTTAATCAGATGACCACAATGTTGCTTGGAGGATTGTGGCACGGAGCAAGTTTGCGTTTTATTGTTTGGGGAGCTTTGCACGGATTGGCTTTGGCAATACACAAAACGTTTGTTGAGTTTTTTCCAAATAAAAATTCAAACGATAAAAAAGGTTTTAGTTGGTTTTCAAGAATTCTTTTCACTTTCGTAACGTTCCATTTCGTGGCTTTTTGCTGGATATTTTTCCGCTCAAAAGACTTTGGAATAGCTATGGATATGATTAATAACATAGGCAATCTCTCTTTCGAGTGGCAGCAGTGGTTGGTAATTGCAGAAGGTTACAGAAATGTATTTTTACTTTTATTAATTGGTTTTGTATGGCATTTCTTCCCACAAAGTCTGAATGAAAAACTGAAAAACTTCTTTGGTAAATTGCCTCTTTTGATAAAGGCTTTAGTTGTGGCATTCGTCTTTTGGATTGTTTATGCAACAGCTTCCAGCGGGGCACAACCTTTCATATATTTTCAATTTTAAGGTAAGTAGTTCTGTTAATATTTAGTTAATTAAGATTTTTCTTGAAACTATATTTGTAGATTTGCAATTGACATACTTTTTTGAGATTTAAGATGAGAAAAGTTATATTTTTTGTATTTGTTTCGCTATTAGCTTCTTGTGCTGGTTTTTCGGTTGTTTCAAATCCAAAGCAAGATAAAACTAAGGTGACAAGTAAGATAATTGATGGAAATTGGACATTGGAATCTGTTACTCATAATCAGAGAGGTGAGTTTGAAATTACATTGTTGAACGATACTTCTAAGGAATGTTTTGAGGGAAGCACTTGGGAGTTTACTCCGAGTAATAATCGTGGTGTATATAACATTGTTAAGGAAGATTGTTCAACGGGAGAGCGAAATTTTGTGTTCGTTATTCAACGAAAAGTAGAATCTTCAGGGTATTATGATTTTATGCTCAAACCCACAAACGAAAATTATCAATCTGAAATAAATAAAGGAATTACCTTGCGTTTAGCTCATCTTTCCGAAAAAACAATGATTTGGGAACAAACGGTAAATGCCGACGGAAAAATGTTTGTAATATCAATGAATTTTGTAAAGTAGGGCTTTTTATCTTTTTGTAAATCAGTTTTTTGTGTTGATTTCCTAATTTAAAACGATTAATCTATACTTTTTAAGAAATAAAATTTATATATTTGCCTTTCGAAAGGTATAAAAATTGAATATTATGACTTTACTGAATATATCTCTGTTTATTAGTAAATTAGGAGCTCCTGAAATTATCCTCATTATCGTTGCACTTCTAATACTTTTTGGAGGAAAGAAAATTCCTGAATTGATGAAAGGCTTGGGAAGTGGTATCAAAGAGTTTAAAAATGCTTCAAAGGAGGAGAATAAAAATGATTCTACTGCGATAGAAAAGAAAGAAGAGTAATAGTTTCAAAAATCTGGAAAAAAATTTAAAGAGCCGAAGTTTTTTAATTTTGGCTTTTATTTTTTGTGTTTAATTCCGTTGTATTCTAATAATTATTTTGGATAACCAATTTTTTAAAAATCAGCTTGTTGAGTGGTATAAAAGCCAAAAAAGAGATTTGCCTTGGCGTAAAACGAAAGAACCTTACAAAATTTGGCTATCTGAAATTATCTTGCAACAAACTCGTGTAGTTCAAGGGCTTCCTTACTATGAGCGGTTCATTCAAAATTTTCCTACCGTTTTTGATTTGGCAAAAGCTGATGAAGAGCAAGTTATGAAATTATGGCAAGGTTTGGGTTATTATTCCCGAGCCAAAAATTTGCATCATACAGCTAAAAAAATTGCATTTGAATTTGATGGAGCTTTCCCAAAATCGTATAAAGAATTAATTAAACTAAAAGGAATTGGAGATTACACAGCAAGTGCGATTGCTTCTATCTGTTATTCAGAACCTTGTGCAGTTGTAGATGGAAATGTATATCGCGTTTTGGCTCGTGTGTTCAATATTGAAATTCCGATAAATATTTCTGAAGGAATTACTTACTTTAAAGATTTGGCAAACAATCTATTAGACAAAGAAGATGCAGGTACATACAATCAGGCATTAATGGATTTTGGTGCAATTCAATGTAAACCTCAATCTCCTGATTGTCAATCTTGTATATTTTTAGATAAATGTTTAGCAAATTCTCTGAAAAAAGTTAGCGAATTGCCTAAAAAAGCTGGAAAGATAAAAATTAAAAAAAGGTATTTCAACTATTTAGTTTTTATTGATAATAAAGGGTTTACGTCATTAACCAAAAGAGTTGAAAAAGATATTTGGCAAGGGCTTTATGAATTTCCTCTTATTGAGAGTAATACTGAAATATCTAAAGAAGAATTGATTGAGAAATTAAGTGATTTATCTGTTTCTTTTTCAGATGTTTGTGTTTTAAGCGAAAAACTCATTGTTCATAAATTATCGCACCAACATATATATACCCAATTTTGGATAGTTCAAACTGAAGAAATTTTAAATTATCGTATTGATATTAAGGATATAACATCTTATCCTGTTTCTGTATTAACTGCAAATTTCATTAAAGAATTTTGGTTTTAGAAAAATAAATTTTATTTTTGGAAAAAATTAAAGAACTGTTTGTTATGAATGGAACGCTAAATAAAGTAATGCTCATTGGTCGTTTGGGGGATAATATCAAACTAACCTATTTTGAAGGCGGAAACTGCATTGGGCGTTTCCCTCTGGCTACCAATGAGGAATATGTGAATAAGGTTACCAATGAAAAGGTGGTTGAAACGGATTGGCATACAATTGTTGTGCGAAACAAACTGGCTGAGGTTATCGAAAAATATACAACAAAAGGAGACCTGATTTATGTTGAAGGCAGATTAAAAACTCGCCAGTGGCAAGCAGAAGACGGTTCAATACGTTATACTACAGAGGTTTATGTGACCGATGTGAATTTATTACCAAATCGAAGGGAAAATCAAAATTCTCCGTCTTCTCCTTCTGAAGGTAATTTTAGTAAAGAGGATAATGGAATGCCTTTTTAAATAACATTTTTTAATTTTTGCTTCAAAAATTGTTGATGAAGCTGAATATTGTTTAACTAATTTATATAAATTTGGACTTAGAGCCTCCCCTTAATTTATTTTTCACTTTTTTGATGCCCTTCAATCAAATTGTATTGTGGTTTGATGTAATTAATTTTTCGATTATTGGGCAATTTGTTGTCTTTCTGATACTTCTGTATTGTTCTGCCTTAATTTCAGGCTCGGAAGTGGCTCTTTTTTCGCTTTCTCCAACAGAAGTGAATAACGAAAAGGAAAGCAACTCTCCTTCAGGAAAAATCATCACAAAATTACTTTCTGACCCTAAAAAATTATTAGCGACTATTCTGATAGCTAATAATTTAGTGAATATATCAATAGTTCTTCTTTTTGTGGATTTGGGTGACTTTATATTTGGAAGTATTGAAAGCGAATTGATTAGAGCTATTTTAGATGTAGGGCTTGTTACATTTATGATTTTGCTTTGTGGAGAAATTTTGCCTAAAATATATGCTAATCGCAATAATATTTCGTTTGCAAAAAAAGTAGCTTATCCACTTTATGTGTTGGACGTGATTTTGACGCCATTAAGCATTCCTATGAAAAATTTCACAAGTTCAATTCAAAAACGATTCGGAAAGAAAACAACAAATTTCTCTGTGGGTCAATTGTCTCAAGCTCTGGAGCTTACATCTTCTGACGATACAACACACGAAGAGAAAAAAATATTGGAAAGCATCGTTTCCTTTGGTAATACTGAAACTCGGGAGGTAATGGTGCCTCGCATAGATATTTTTGCTTTAAATGAGGAACTTTCTTACCAAGAAGCTCTTGCAGAAATTGTAAAAATCGGTTATTCTCGCATTCCTGTATACAAAGAAAGTTTAGATAATATCACTGGAATTGTTTACATTAAAGATTTACTTCCGCATTTAGAAAAGGCTGATTTTGATTGGAATAGTGTGAAAAGAAAGGCTTTTTTTGTTCCTGAAAATAAAAAATTAGACGATTTGTTGAGTGAATTTCAGGAGAAGAAGATACATTTGGCTGTGGTTGTCGATGAATATGGAGGAACTCGTGGTATTATCACTTTGGAGGATATCATTGAAGAAATCGTAGGAAATATTAATGATGAATTTGATGATGAGGATGTTACGTATTCAAAAATAGATAATAATACTTTCGTTTTTGAGGGGAAAACCACTTTGAAAGATTTTTATAGAATACTTCAACTAACTGATGAAGAAGAATTTATTTTTGAAGAAAAACGTGGAGAAGCAGAAACTTTGGCAGGATTTTTGTTGGAAGTTTCAGGGAATTTTCCGCAGAAAAATATTCCTATTTCTTTTGAAAATTATGTTTTTACGGTGGAAGCTTTTGATAAAAAACGAATCAAACAAATTCGAGTTCGTAAAACAGATAAATAATTTTGTTCTATTCTGGAAAATGAAAAATATTCTATTTATATTATTGATATTCATTGGTTTGTTTCTTAGTTCCTGTGGAGGAGAGACTTTTCCGAAACCCAAAGCAGCTCTTCGCTTGGAGTATCCAGAGACTCAATATAAAATGTATTCTGGTAATTCTGATTGCTCCTTTACATTTGATGTGAATTCACTCTCAAACATAAAGCCGAAAGGAAAATCTTGTGACTTAGATATAGAGTATCCCAAAATGAAAGCTACTATCTATTTGTCTTACAAGAAAGTAAATAATAATATTCGTAATTTGTTGCGTGATGCACAAAAATTCACATACGACCATACAATCAAGGCGGATAATATAGCCTCGAATGTTTTTGTGAACGATACTACTCGAGTTTATGGAATGTTTTATCAGGTTTACGGAAATGCGGCTTCCCAAGCTCAGTTTTATGTAACGGATAGTGTTTCAAATTTTATTTCAGGTTCGGTTTATTTTAAAGTCACACCAAATTATGATTCTATTCAACCAGCCAGTAGTTATTTAGAAAAAGATGTCCGCCGAATTATGGAAAGTCTGAGGTGGAATTAATTCAATTTTTGTTTTTGAGAAATATATAAAAATAGCATTTATGAAAAAATTATCCATTATTTTGGCGTTAATTACGACAATGTCAATTAATGCACAACAATCTTTAAAATCTCCTGATGGAAATTTACTTCTGAATTTTTCCATTCAAGGAGGAAAACCTCAATATTCTCTGAATTACAAAGGGAAGCAAGTTATCAAACCAAGTTTTTTGGGATTAGAACTCAAGGGCGAAAACAAAATGGAGTTCGGTACAGAAATCAACAGAAATGATAGCAATGCTGAAAATTCTTTATATGATAACTTCAAGTTGGTTTCAAGTAACACTTCTACTTTTGATGAAACTTGGGAGCCTGTTTGGGGTGAGGAAAAGCAGATTCGTAATCATTATAATGAATTAGAAGTGTCTTTGTATCAGGAGGTTACAGATAGAAAATTGATTATTCGTTTTCGTTTGTTTAATGACGGATTGGGATTTCGGTATGAATTTCCTGAGCAAAAAAATCTAATTTATTTTGTTATTAAGGAAGAAAAAACGCAATTTGCGATGTCTGAAGACCTAACTGCTTTCTGGTTAGCAGGTGATTACGATACTCAGGAATATGATTATACTACTTCTAAGTTGTCGGAAATCAGAGGTTTGCATAAAACTGCAGTGACTTCAAATGCTTCACAAAAAGTATTTTCCGAAACAGGTGTCCAAACTCCATTGATGCTGAAATCAAATCAAGGAAAATTGTACATCAATATTCACGAAGCCGCATTGGTTGATTATTCAGCTATGAATTTGGATTTAGATGATTCTAATTTCGTATTTCAAACTTGGCTTACACCTGATGCACAAGGAAATAAAGGGTATATTCAGGCTCCTTCTCAATCACCTTGGAGAACGATTGTAGTAAGTGATGATGCACGTAATATATTAGCTTCTAAGCTTATTTTAAATTTGAATGAACCTTGTGCAATTGAGGATACTTCTTGGATTAAGCCCGTTAAATATATGGGAGTTTGGTGGGAGATGATTACAGGAAAAAGCTCTTGGGCGTATGCCGATGTGCCAAGTGTACAATTGGGGGTTACTGATTTCTCAAAATTAAAACCTAATGGAAAACACGCAGCTAATAATGAAAATGTAAAAAAATATATTGATTTTGCTTCAAAACACGGATTTGACCAGTTGTTGGTAGAAGGTTGGAACGTAGGTTGGGAAGATTGGTTCGGAAAGTCAAAAGATTATGTGTTTGATTTTGTAACTCCTTATCCTGATTTTGATGTAAAAATGTTAAATGAATACGCTCGAAGTAAAAATATGAGACTACAAATGCATCACGAAACTTCGAGTTCTATCCGAAATTATGAACGTCATTTGGATAAAGCCTATCAATTTATGGTAGATAATGGTTATAATTCTGTGAAAAGTGGTTATGTAGGTGATATTATTCCTCGTGGAGAACATCATTATGGACAATGGATGGTAAATCACTATTTGTACGCCATTAAAAAAGCTGCTGAATACAAAATTATGGTCAATGCTCACGAATCAGTTCATATGACAGGATTACACAGAACCTATCCTAATCTATTAGCACAAGAATCGGCTCGTGGTACGGAATTTCAAGCCTTTGGAGGAAGTAAGCCTAATCATACTACCATTTTGCCTTTTACTCGATTGATGGGAGGTCCTATGGATTATACACCTGGTATTTTTGAAATGCAAATCAGTAAATTAAATCCAGAAAATAATTCGCACGTAAATACAACTTTATGTAACCAATTGGCTTTGTATGTAACAATGTACAGCCCTTTGCAAATGGCAGCAGATTTGCCTGAAAATTATGAACGTTTTTTAGATGCTTTTCAATTTATTAAAGACGTTGCAGTGGATTGGGATAGAAGTATTTACTTAGAAGCTGAACCAGGAAAATACATCACTGTTGCCCGAAAAGCAAAAGGTACAAATAATTGGTTTGTTGGAAATGTGGCAGGTTATGAGCGTTTTAATTCAAAAATAAAATTAGACTTTTTGGATTCAAATAAACAATATATTGCTACTATCTATAGTGATGCTCATAATGCAGACTATAAAACCAATCCACAGGCGTATACTATCCGTAAAGGAATTGTTACATCAAAAACGAAGTTAAATCTCACTTCTGTTCCAGCAGGAGGATATGCAATTAGTATCACTGAAGTAACTGATAAAAGTCAGTTGAAAGGACTAAAAAAAATGTAATTTGCTTTATAACTGCAATTTATAATTTTAAGAATGATTTTAGACTTAAAAGATGTTGATTTTCAGTATCTTTGTTTCTAAAATCATTTTTTATTGAAATATAAATGATTATCTAAAATTAGCTTTTTTTACTATTTTTAAACTGTTTTTTGCAACAAAATTTGTATATTTCGATTATTTTTTTTATATTTGTGAAAATTAATAAAAAAAATAAAATTTATGGGCATTATTGCAACACTTGTTATTGGAGCCATCGCAGGATGGTTAGGAGGGACTATCTATAAAGGTAGTGGATTAGGACTTATTGGGAATATCATTGTTGGTATTCTTGGAAGTAGTGTAGGTTCTTGGCTTCTAGGGGGTGTATTTAACATTTCGCTTGGAGAGGGATGGATTGGTTCTATCTTAACAGGAGCTATCGGAGCTATTGTTATCTTATTTTTAATAAACTTGATATTTAAAAAGAAGAAATAATTAGGAATTTATAATTAATATAAAGAGCGGATATTTTTGATATCCGCTCTTTATTTTTTAACAAAGGAGTATACTCTATGACTTATTTCAAATTTTGTTTTTTTGCTCTGATTTCCCAAAAAACACCTCCCAAAAGTAACAAAATTAGCAAAATATTTCCGATTAGTGAAATTCTACTTCCTGTTTTAACTACTTCAGGTTCAAATTCAAAAACAATTGTATGTTTCCCAGCAGGAATAGGCATTCCACGTAGTAAGTAATTTACGCGATAGTATTCGTTCTCTTTTCCGTCAATAGTTGCTTTCCAGCCGTGAGGATAGTGCATTTCCGAGAAAACAGCAAATCCTGAGTTTTTGTTATCACTTTCATAAACCAATTTATTTGGTTGATAGCTCTTTAGTGAAATTGTGGTTGTGCTATCAGTTACAAATTCAGGTTTTGTTTTGAAAGAAGATTTGGCGTTGTCATCAGTCAAAATGATAGCCTCTTCTTTAGGATTAAATTTAGTGAGATTTGCCATCATTTCGTCATTAGTTTTGACAGTTTTCAACTTAGAGACAAACCAAGCATTTCCTAAAGCATCTTCATTTTGCATCGGACGTATTTGTCCCTTTTCGTCTTTAAGCAATACATATTTTACATTGAGCATATTAAGAACTTCCATATTTCCTTTAATCTGATAGTCAAATAATTCTTGCAATCTTTTTGGTTTGGCTGCGTGATATCCTCCGATAGAATGATGGAAATACGAAGTTCTGGCTCCGTTAATTCCTACTTCAGGTTCATACACACGAAAATAGGACTCATCTTCAAGTATTTGAGTGTCTGCTTGTGTAGCTTGGAAAGGTTGAAGCATTTGACGAGCTTGAACAAAATCGGAACTGTTTACATATCGATTTGCGACTCCTCCCAAATCCAGAATGATGAGAAGCAGCAAAGCGAGTTGCATTCCCCATTTTGGTATTTTCGAATTTTGATATAGAAATAATGCTAATGCAGTTAATAAAATGAAGAAGAGAGTTCTTAAAACATCTGATGTATAGATAGATTGGCGGTCTTCCATAATCATTGCCATAACTTCTTTTCCGTAGTATTTTTCATAAAGAGCGTCTGTCGTGGCTGTAAAATCGAAAAATCCTTTTGCTAAAAAAAGTAGTAATAAAATTCCCAAAGAAATATACAATGAATAAAGTAAAGGCTTTTTATTTTCTTCAGCTGTATTTTTCAGAAATTGATGCAAACCGAGCATCGCCAAAATTGGCACACACAATTCTAAAATCACTTGAATGGACGATACCGCACGAAATTTGTCATACAACGGAAAATAACCAATCATAAGGTCAGTTAAGAAACCGAAATTTTTTCCCCACGAAAGCAATAACGCCATAATAGTTCCACCTAAAAGCCACCATTTTTTGTAGCCTTTTACCAAGAATAAAGATAGTACAAAAAGGAAAAATATAACCGCTCCGATATAAGCAGGAGCAGCAACTATGGGTTGGCTACCCCAATAGGTAGGAAGTGCATTAGCAAAATCAAGAGCTTGTGAAGAAGGTACTCCTTGTTTACTTAAAAATTGATAGGTGTGTGAACTTTCTCCCAAAGCCTCATTGTTAGAACCTCCAAATAATCTTGGAACAATTAAATTGAGTGATTCTGCAATTCCGTAGCTATATTCTGTGATGTATTCTTTTGATAATCCGCTATTTGCTTTAGGGTTTCCATCAGGGGTGATTGTTAGTTCGGATTTTCCTCTTGTACTCCATTGAGCATATTCTTGTGTAGCCAATAAAGAGGTAGCATTGGAAAGTAGACTCAGAATTACTGCGACTAAGAGTACGCCTGATGATTTTAAAAAGTGAGGAATAGTTTTATTTTTTATCGATTTATATAGCATAAATCCGCCCAAAATAAGCACTAAAAGCATCAGATAATACGTCATCTGGAAGTGGTTGGCGTTAATTTCAAGAGCCAGAGCCAGAGCCGTGAGTAACCCTCCCCAGAAATATTTTCTGTTGAAAACAAGTAGAATACCTGCTAAAATGGGTGCAAAATAGCCAATTGCGTGTGCTTTTGCATTATGCCCAACGCCCAGAATAATAATCAAATAGGTAGAAAAACCAAAAGCAACTGCACCTAAAAAGGCAGTTCTTATATCAACTTTTAGCGTTAGTAACAGAATGTAAAATCCTATGAAATAGAGGAATAAATAATCAGCTGGACGAGGTAAAAAACGAATAGCTTTATCTAATTTTTTGATAAAATCATACGGATAATTTGCTCCAAGTTGATATGTTGGCATTCCGCCGAAAGCACTATTTGTCCAGTACGATTCTTCTTTCTCGGAAGCTCGAAAATCATTACGTTCCTTCGCCATTCCCGTGTATTGTACAATATCGCTTTGGAAGATGGCTTTTCCTTGTAAAACAGGATAAAAGAAAGCTAACGAAATAACAATAAATAGCCCAATGGCTATGAAATGAGGTATTAATTTCTTCATTTTTAAAAACTTTACCCTGCGAAAGTAATTAAAAAAAAGGAATCCTAAAAATTATTCTTTTAGGATTCCAGAAAGTTCGTTTTATTTTACTGATTGTATTTTCCTTTTTTGCTTCCTTCGTACATTTTGTAGTTTAGGAGTCGGCTTTCTAATTTTCCATTGAATAATTTGATTTTCCTCGAAGGACGAAGTCCCACATATTTTAAAGATTCCAAGTTGGAAGTGATAAACCAAGCATCTGTATTTGGATAATTGTTTTTCAATGTATTACCGATAGATTCGTAAAATTTTGGAATATCAATTTGCAAACGTTCATTATATGGAGGATTGAAAACCATATGCAAAGGAGAATTTTTGTTTTCTTTCTCGCTTTCAAAGAAATTTTTTTGTTTTATTTCAATATAGTCGGAAAGATTAGCGTTTTTTAGATTTTCTTTAGCTTTAGCCACTGCCGATGGAGCTTTGTCATAACCTACAATAGAATAATGAAATTCACGAGTTTTTTTCAAACAACTATCAAAAATTGTTTCAAACAAATCAATATCGAAATCGTTCCATTTTTCAAAAGCAAATTCTTTACGATGAATATTTGCAGGAATGTTACAGGCAATCATTGCTGCTTCTATAAGAAAAGTACCACTCCCACACATCGGGTCGAGAAAGTCCGACTGACCATTCCAACCACTCAATAACAAAATACCTGCTGCCAACACTTCGTTGATAGGAGCAATGTTGGTGGCTGACCGATATCCTCTGTGATGTAATGAAGCTCCAGAGCTATCTAAAGAGACGATGACCTCATTTTTTTGGACGTGAATATGTAGTTGTAAATCAGGGTGTAGTGTATCCACATTAGGGCGTTTTCCTGTTGTGTTTCGAAATCTATCCACAATAGCATCTTTGGCACGTAAGGCTACATATTGTGAATGATTGAAAAGTTCTGTTTGCAGAGTTACAGAAATAGCAAAAGTTTGTTTTACATCAAAATATTTTTCCCACTGAAAATCATATAATTTTTGATAATAATCTTTTTCATTGCGAACGAAAAATTTATGAATTGGTTTTAGAATTTTTAACGCAGTTCGTAAACAAAGGTTTGCCTTGTACATAAAGCCTTTATCTCCTTCAAACGAAACATTTCTTACGCCTTTTTGTACATTTATAGCACCTAATTTTAGTAGTTCAGTAGCTAAAATGTCTTCAAAACCAAAAAAGGTTTTAGCTAACATTGGATAGTTTTTTTCCATAAGAATACAAATATGAGTGCAAAGATAAGTTAAAAAATTAATTGAGATACTTGGTGGGATATAATCTGTACAACGAATGTACATTTTTTGATACAAATATGCCGAAACTTAAAAGATATGAAGTTTCAGAATATTTTTTATAACTTCAGACTACAAAACAATTAATGTAAGTTTATCAAATTGATTTTTTAGTTGTGTGTTCAGGCGTATAGTTATTTTTTTAATTATGCTCTATTTGTGATAAAAATAACTTTAAAAAGTAAAAAATATAGAATTATTTTTTGTTTAATATAAAAAAGTGTTTATATTTGCACCGTTAAAAACTGATGTGATGAAAAAATATACTTTTAAAATGATGTCTATGATGATGTGCGGAGAAAATTCGGCAGAGCTATTCGTTTTGTAAAGTGAAATATAAAACTTGAATAAAACCTCTGCTTATGTAGAGGTTTTTTTGTATCAAAGAAATAGAAAAATCTTAGTTAATTATAAATTGTAAAAAAAAGAAGAAATTATGAGTAAATTTAAACCAGCTACACAGGCACTACACGCAGGATATGATGTTAAACAACACGGTGGAAACAGAGCTATCCCGATTTATCAAACCGTTTCGTATGTTTTTGAAAATAGCGATCAAGCTGCTGCCCGATTCAACCTTTCGGAAAGCGGATACATCTACACCCGATTGAACAACCCTACCAACGATATTTTGGAACAACGTCTGGCAGCTTTGGAAGGAGGCGTTGGGGCGGTAGTTACTGCATCAGGAACGGCGGCTCTTTCTACCACATTTTTGACTCTATTACGGGCAGGTGACCATATTGTTTCGTCCAATAGTTTATACGGAGGAACCTACAATTTGTTGAATGTTACGTTGCCACGATTGGGTATCACGACTACTTTTGTTGACCCACAAAATCCGCAAAATTTTGAAAAAGCAATTCAAGAAAATACCAAATGTATTTTTATCGAAACTTTAGGCAACCCAAAATTAGATGTGCTTGATATTGAAGCTATTGCCAAAGTAGCACAAAAGCATAATATTCCGCTAATTGCTGATAATACAGTAGCATCTCCTGCTCTACTTAATCCGATTAAATATGGAGCGAATATTGTAATCCATTCATTAACAAAGTATATTGCTGGAAATGGAACGGCACTTGGTGGAGCTATCATTGACGGAGGAAACTTTGATTGGAGTAGCGGAAAATTTCCTGAATTCACCGAACCTTCAGCAGGTTATCACGGATTAGTTTTGCACGAAGCCTTAGGAAACTTGGCTTTCATCGCTAAGGTGAGAATTGAGGGGCTTCGTGATTTTGGAGCTGCACTTAGCCCGTTTAACGCTTTTCAAATTCTTCAAGGTTTGGAAACGCTGGAAATCAGAATAAAACGACATAGCGAAAATACTTTAGCTTTGGCAAAATGGCTTTCACAGCAACCCGAAGTAGCTTGGGTAAATTATCCAGGTTTGGAAAATAGTTCATATAAATCTTTAGCGGACAAGTATTTACCTAACGGACAAAGTGGTTTGCTAACTTTTGGATTGAAATCAGGGTATGAAGGAGCGAAAAAAGCGGTGGATAATGTTAAAATCATTTCTCTTTTGGCGAATTTAGGTGATACCAAATCGCTGATAATTCATCCTGCAAGTACTACACATCAGCAACTTAGCGAAGAATCACAACAATTAACGGGAGTAACCCCTGATTTGATTCGTCTTTCTGTAGGTTTGGAAGATATCGAAGATTTAAAAGCTGATTTAAAGGCTGCTTTTACAAGTAATTAGTGTTAGGTGTTGGTTATCAGTTGTATTTCTGATGTCAAGATATAGATTTCTTGCTCGAAAGTTTTGTAACTGCCAGAAATTCAGTTGAAAAAGTATCCATTAGTGTATGAAATCTAAAAATTAAAAAATGTCAAGCCTTCCTTACATAGAAATATCGAATTTTGAAACGCTTTCGGGAGGAAAATATTCGAAAATTCACTTGCAGTATCAAGTTTTTGGAAAAAAATTAGGAGAAGCCCCTCTAATAGTGGTCAATCACGCACTTACAGGAAATTCGCAAGTTACGGGCGAAAATGGTTGGTGGAACGAGGCTGTAGGCAAGGGGAGACCTATTGATACTGAGCAGTATAGTGTTTTGGTTTTTGATATTCCAGGTAACGGATATAAAAATTCATTTTTTATTGAAAATCCAAAAGAGTGGATAGCACGTGATGTGGCTCGGCTTTTTTTACTGGGGCTGAAAGCGTTGCATATTGAACAAGTTTTTGCTCTTGTCGGGAATTCAGTGGGTGGAGGCATCGCTTGGGAAATGATTGCTCTTGCCCCCAATTTGTTCGGTCATTTGATAGCAGTAGCAACCGATTGGAAATCATCGGATTGGATCATTGCAAATAGCCTCATTCAAGAGTCTATTTTACAAAATTCAGCCAACCCATTGCACGACGCTCGTTTACACGCAATGCTTTGTTATCGTTCTCCTCAATCCTTCAAAATGAAGTTTGAACGTAGTTTTAATCTTGAGAAACTACCGCTTCGTAATGTAGAAACTTGGCTTTTGCATCACGGCGAAAAATTGGAAAAACGTTTCACACTTTCCGCCTATAAGCTTATGAATCAGCTGGTAAAAACAATTGATATTGCTGAAGGAAGAACGAGTTTTGAAAGTGTAATGAAAGACGTTCAGACAGAAATTCACATCATTGGCACAAATTCAGATTTGTACTTTGTTCCTGAGGAAAATCGGCAGACTTATGCTGTTTTACAGAAAATGGGTAAGAAAGCCACCTATCACGAAATCGATTCCATTCACGGACACGATGCGTTTTTGATTGAATATCAGCAGTTAGATAAAATTTTAAGAACTATAATTTAAGAATCAATACAATGAAAATATTAAAATTTGGAGGAAAATCATTGGCTAGCGGCAAGGGGCTGGAAACCGTGCTTGAAATCGTTGAACAAAAAATAAAGAAAGGCGAACACATTGCTTTGGTAGTTTCAGCACGAGGAAACGCCACAGATGATTTGTTAGCGATATTGGAAAGAGCTACCTCAGGAGAGTCATATCTTCCTATTTTTGAAGATTTTAAAACCTATCAAAAAGTCTATGATTTGGATTTTCCAGAGGAATTTGCCTTACTTGAAAAACTTTTTGAAGGGGTTTCGCTTTTAGGAGATTACAGCGATAAAATCAAAGACCAAATCGTGGCTCAAGGCGAAATTATTTCGGCAAAATTGGTTACTTATCTTCTTGAAAAGAGAGGAATTAATGCTGTTTTTGTAGATAGTAGAAAACTTCTGGTAAGCGACGACCATCCTGGAAACGCCCAAGTAAAGGAGGCAATTTCTCAGCAGAAAACCCAAACTTTTTTTGAGCAACTTCCTAAGAGGGTAGTAGCGGTAGTCACTGGATTTATCGCAGCAACCGAAAAAGGCGAAACCACTACTTTAGGACGTAACGGAAGCAATTATTCAGCGGCTTTATTTGCGAATTTTCTCCAAGCGGAAGAATTACAGAACTTTACACACGTGAATGGGATATATACGGCTAATCCTGATTGGGTTTCGGAGGCTCAAATCATTCGTCATTTATCCTATCAGGAAGCTAATGAATTGGCAAATTTTGGTGCTACGATTCTACACGCCAAAACAATTATTCCGTTGATTTCCAAAGGTATTCCACTTCGTATTCTCAATACGTTTAACGCTGATGATGCTGGAACATTGATTCATTCGCAAACCGCTGAAAAAGGCATACGTTCGTTATCGGTTTTGGAAGGAAATGCGTTGATAATTCTCGAAGGAAGAGGATTGCTAGGACAGGTTGGGGTTGATGCTCGGATTTTCAGAGCTTTAGCACAACGCAATATCAGTGTGAGCATCATTTCTCAGGGTTCATCGGAGCGTGGAATTGGTTTTTTGGTGGCAAATCAACATGCTGAAAAAGCCAAGAAAGCTTTGGAGGAAGAGTTTGAGTCCGACTTTTATACCAAAGATGTAAGTGAAGTTTCTGTGGTAAAAAATGTGGGAGTAATTTCTATCGTGGGACAAGATATGGCAACTTTTCATAAGCCTTACAATGCGTTGATTCGCAATCAAATAACTCCACTTCTAATCAATAATGCCGTCACTGGAAATAATGTGAGCGTGGTAGTGTATAATCATCAGTTACAGAAGGCTTTGAATGTTATCCACGGCGAAATTTTTTCGATTTCAAAACGATTGAATTTGGTGATTTTCGGAAGAGGAACCGTAGGCGGAACACTTGTGAAGCAAATATTTGACGCTCAGGAATCTATATTGTCAAGAAAAAACATTAGTTTGCGAATTGTTGCGGTGGCAAATTCGAGCAAATGCCTTTTCAATCCGAAGGGAATTACTTCTGATGAATATCAAAATTTTGAAACTCTCGGTAAACAATATCAACTGGAAGACATCTTCAATTTTGTTAAAAAACATCATCTTGAAAATTTGATTGCAGTAGATGCAACTGCAAGTAAAACATTTGTAGAAAATTATATTCCGCTCATTGAGAATGGATTTGACTTAGTTTCAGCAAATAAAATAGCCAATACGGTTTCATACGATTTCTATCAGAAATTAAGACAAGTACTTAAAGATAATCAAAAGCAATACTTGTATGAAACCAATGTTGGAGCAGGGCTTCCGTTGATTGACACCATTAAATTACTGCACCTCTCGGGGGAAAATATTACACGTATTAAAGGGATATTTTCTGGAACACTTAGTTATTTGTTCAATACGTTTTCGGAAGGCGACCAACCTTTCAGTCAGGTGCTTCAAACCGCTATCGATAGTGGCTATACCGAACCTGACCCGCGTGAAGACCTTTGCGGAAATGATGTCGGACGAAAATTGCTTATTCTTGCCCGTGAGTTGGATTTGGAGAATGAATTTGATGAAATAGCTATCCAGAATTTAATTCCTGAGCATTTACGTCAAGGAAGTGTAGCTGATTTCTTATCTCGGTTGAATGAATTTGATGTTGAATTTCAAGAGATTAAGTGGAATCAAGAGCCTAATCACGTTTTGAGATATGTGGGTGACCTGCACGGAAATTTGAGTCAAACTCAAACTTCTCGTCTTGAAGTGAAGCTGGTTTCCGTTCCCAAAGAAAGTGTGTTGGGGCAAGTAAAGGGAGCCGATTCTATTTTTGAGATTTATACCGAATCGTACGGAAATCACCCTATTGTAATTCAAGGAGCTGGAGCCGGAGCCGCCGTAACAGCACGAGGCATATTCGGAGATATATTACGACTGGCGGAAAGGGATAGAAACTAGAAGAAAATGTATTATAAAAAAACAAACTGCTTGAAAATACATATTTCAAGCAGTTTGTTTATGATAGAGTCAGATTACGAAAATAACTTACCCTTTTATAATTCTCTCTTGTCGGTTGATAGATTCTTGATGGATAGCTTTGAACAGGTGTGTTATGAATTCTTCACTGAGTCCGCGTTGCTGTCCTTCCAAAATCATTTTTCCTAAAAGGGCATACCAACGTGAATTTTGAAGTACAGCAACGTTCTTCTCCTTTTTAAGTTTCCCGATATTATCTGAAGCGGTCATTCTCTTTTTTAGTAAATCAAGAAGTTGGTCGTCCAAAACATCGATTTTTGAACGCAATTCGCTAAGCTGACTTTGGTAATCTTCTTCCGAGGTGGTTTGTTTACGAATTCGCAAATCTTTCATTATCTGAACCAAAGTTTCGGGGGTAACTTGCTGAGCAGCATCACTCCAAGCTTGGTCGGGCGAAATATGCGTTTCAATCATTAAGCCGTCAAAATTCAGGTCAAGAGCAGTTTGTGAAACGTCAAAAATCATATCACGTTTGCCCGTAATGTGTGAAGGGTCGCAGATGAGCGGTAATTCTGGAAATTTATTTTGAAGTTCGATAACTAACTGCCATTCAGGAATATTTCGGTATTTTGTCTTTTCATAAGTAGAAAAACCACGATGAATGACGCCCAGATTTTTGATTTCCGCTCGTTGCAGACGCTCCAAAGCTCCAATCCAAAGTGGTAAATCAGGGTTTACAGGATTTTTTACCAAAACGATTTTATCGGTATTTTCCAATTCGTCGGCAATTTCCTGAATAATAAACGGACTTACAGTAGAACGCGCTCCAATCCAAAGCATATCAATGTCGTGTTCCAACGCTAATTTTACGTGGTCTTTGTTGGCGACTTCGGTGGCAACTTTCATTCCTGTTTCTTGCTTTACGCGCTGTAACCACTTCAAACCCAAAGCTCCCACACCTTCAAACATTCCTGGACGTGTACGAGGTTTCCAAATTCCTGCCCGAAAATAATTCACATCGGTATCTTTCAATTGATGGGCAATTTTTAATACTTGTTCTTCGGTTTCGGCACTGCAAGGACCTGCAATCACCAAAGGATGTGATAATTGCAAATCAGTTAACCATTTTTTATTTTCTGCTGTTATTTCCATAGGTTTCAAATGTATTGTTGTTTTTGAATTTTTATTTTGTAATCTGAAATTCAGTTGTTTATATGTAAAATAAAAGAAAAATCTATTTTAAAATTTTCTTGATATAATTGATTTCTTTGATTGTTTTTCGGATTTTTTTGTCTTCTTGGTTTTGAATAAGTATTCTGAATTCTTCTAGATTTTTGATGTATTCATCAAGGGATTTTAGTACGTTTTCTCTGTTTTCCAGAAAGATAGGACACCACATTGCGGCATCGCTCTTGGCTAATCTCACGGTGGAGGCAAACCCTGTACTTGCCAAATCAAAAATGTTTTGTTCATCTTTTTCTATTTCCAGAACGGTTTTTCCGAGCATAAACGAACTCACGTGTGATAGGTGCGACACGTAAGCCGTGTGGCGGTCGTGGGCTTCGGGCGATAGTATTTTGATTCGCATATTCAGCTTTTGAGCGAATTCAATTGCCTTTTCTACCAGATGTTTATCGCTTTTTTCTGTCTCACAAAAAACCATCACTTTGTGGTCAAACAGATTGTAAATTGCTGCCTCTGGACCTGAAAATTCCGTTCCTGCCATTGGGTGACTTGCTACAAAATTTTTTCTGTTTGGATGATTTTCAACAGATTTGCAAATACTTCCTTTCACTGACCCCATATCCATAACTACGGTTTGCTCACCTGCGTAATCGAGGGCTTTTTGTAATACTTTGGGGATAATATCTACTGGCACGGCCACAATTACTATATCCGCATTTGTGATGTGGTTGTAATCGACTATTTTATCTATGATGTTTAAAGCCAATGCTTTTTGTGCATTTTCGGCATTAGCATCAATTCCCAAAATTTGGTATCCGCAACGTTTGCGAAGCTCAAGAGCCATTGACCCTCCGATAAGTCCTAAACCGATAATGACTGCTGTTTTCATATTTTGTAAATGGGTTGATTTTTCTACTTAGAATGAATTATATCAATGCATTTTTATAAACTCCTAAAACTTTAAAATCTTCTGCCATAATGGATAATAATTTCTCTGCTTTTTCAAAATCTTCATAATTTTCAAATACAATATCCACAAAAAAGGCGTATTTCCAAGGAGTTTCAATCACAGGAAGTGACTGAATTTTAGTCATATTTATTCGGCAATCGCTGATTACATTCAGAACGGTGGCGAGGCTTCCGCGTTTGTGGTGCACTTGAAATTTTAAAGAGGCTTTATTAACCTGATTTCGGTCGATTTTTTCCTCTTTTGTGGTCAGTATTACAAAGCGAGTGGCATTGATTTTCATCGTTTGGATACTATGGCGAATAATGTTCAAATTATACAATTCTGCTGCTGATTTTGAGCCGATTGCACCAATTCCTAAAAGTTGTTTTTGATGAATACGTTGGGCGGTACTTGCCGTATCGGTATCTTCAACCAATTTGATATGTGGGTAATTTTCAAAGAATTGTTTACATTGTAGTAGAGCCATCGGGTGAGAGTGAACCTCTTTAAGGTCATTGAGGTCTTGCCCTGAAAGAGCCATCAAATTTTGCTGAATATCAATGTAATGCTCTCCAATAATATTGAGCTTCAATCGGTCAATAAGAGCATAATTAGGCAAAATGGAACCTGCTATGCTATTTTCGATAGCCATTACCCCCAAATCGGCTTCATTCTTAAGCAAACTTTGGGCTACTTTGTCAAAGGAGTCGCATTCCATAATCGTAATTTGATTGCCGAAATATTCCTGAGCTGCCTGATAATGAAACGACCCTTTTATTCCTTGAATTGCTATTTTTTGTTGCATATCTTAATTGATGATATCAAAACATAAAAAAAAGCCCCGCTATTACCCGAGACTTTTCATTGTTTAACCTTAAAATTTATTTATATTACTATATTTACACAAAGCCTCGATTTTTATTTAGAAAAATAAAAATAATAAAAACCGAAATATGTGTTGTTAATTGTCATTAAATTTGATATAAATGTTCCGCAAAGGTAAGAATTAAATTGTAAAACCAAAGTTTTTTTCAGAAAAAATAAAGCCAAATTTCGAAAGTAAGCAAAAAGCTGTAATATACACATTATAAGCTACTTTATTTTTTATCAGGGAAATATTGGAAAGCAAGGAATAAGGTAATTTGACGGATAAAAACAAA
>NZ_KB900714.1 GCF_000379185.1 Capnocytophaga cynodegmi DSM 19736 | reverse complement strand
TTTTTATATTATGATTTATATATTTTTAATATCATCAATAATTTTTAAAGCCAAATCGTCAGCGTCTTTTTGAGTTTTAGCCTCTGTATAAATACGAATTATGGGTTCTGTATTTGATTTTCTTAAGTGAGCCCAACTCTCAGCAAAATCAATTTTTACTCCATCAATAGTATTTACATTTTCATTGCTGTATTTTTCAGCCATTTTTTTCAAAATATTATCTACATTTACATCTGGAGTAAGCTCAATTTTATTTTTACTCATAAAATAAGCAGGATAACTTTCACGAAGTTGTTTTACAGAGTAATCTTTTGTAGCTAAGAGAGATAAAAATACTGCAACGCCTACTAAAGCATCACGTCCGTAGTGTAATTCAGGATAGATTACTCCACCATTTCCTTCACCACCAATAACAACATTATGTTTTTTCATCATCTCAACCACATTTACTTCTCCTACGGCAGAGGCAAAGTATTTCCCTCCGTGTTTTTCGGTAACATCACGTAAGGCCCTTGATGAGGAAAGATTAGAAGCTGTGTTTCCAGGCGTTTTTCCTAAAATATAATCAGCACAAGCAACCAGAGTGTATTCTTCCCCGAACATTTCTCCATCTTCACAAACGAGTGCCAATCTGTCTACATCGGGGTCAACTACGATTCCAAAATCGGCTTTTTCAGCGATAACTTTTGCAGAAATATCTCCCAAATGTTCTTTTAAAGGTTCTGGATTGTGAGGGAAATGCCCTGTAGGCTCACAATAAAGTTCTACAACTTCAACACCTAATTTTTTCAAAAGTTTAGGAATGGCTATTCCGCCTGTAGAATTTACGGCATCAACTACAACTTTAAATTTTTTCTTTTTGATTGCCTCAATATCCAACACTTTTAAATTTAGGACAGCGTCAATGTGTTTATCAATATAAGTATCATTTTTTATTATTTTTCCCAAATCATCAACTGAAGAAAAAACAAAATCATTTTTTTCGGCAATTTTCAGAATTTCTTCACCATCTTTTCCGCTCAAAAATTCTCCTTTATTGTTCAGAAGTTTTAATGCGTTCCATTGTTTTGGGTTATGACTGGCAGTCAGAATGATACCTCCGTCAGCTTTTTCTATCGGTACGGCAACTTCCACAGTAGGGGTGGTACTTAAACCAGTATCAATCACTTCAATGCCCAAGCCTACGAGTGTATAAGCTACTAAATTTTGTATCATCTCGCCTGAAATTCGAGCATCACGCCCCACAACCACACGGATATTTTCTTTTCTAAGATTGGTTTTTAACCAAGTTCCGTAAGCAGCTGCAAATTTTACAGCATCAATTGGAGTTAAATTGTCTTCGGGTTTTCCTCCAATAGTACCCCGAATTCCTGAAATAGATTTAATTAATGTCATATTCTTATGTTTTTCTGATTAAATATGTTTGTTCTATTCTTGTAAGAAATGTATAGTGACGTTGTCAGAACATTCTATCCCCAAAAGAGTTGAAGCTCCTCCTGAAGAACTTAAGTCACTTTTGTAGATGCTAATTTGCAGTAAATCAATACTATTAAATAAAAGTAAATTTCTTCCCTCTGGAGCTCTGTTTTCTTTTGGAACTTTAAAGTCAATAATGTCTGTATATAAGTTGTGTATTTTGTGAGATGAATACATTTTGAAAATTACTTCAAAAGTGCGATTTTGTCTAATTTCATCAAACAATGAACGATTAATGTTGCTTACAGCATTTCCGTAGTGATCAATGTAGATGATACTTCCATAAATGAAAGACTTATCTTTTGAAATTTCTGGTTTTAAGTAACTTATTTTTAGGTAATTATATGTTTTTTTGCCGATTTTGTCAAGAGGAATATTATTTCCAATCTTGGATACTATTTTTGGGAAAAAGTCGAGTACAGGAAACAATGTAACAGGTTCATTTTCTCCAATTTCATAAACTTCAACATCTTTCTCATTTTCAGATAATAAATGAAAAATTCCGTTATCGGCACCAATAAAATAATGCCCGTTTAGATACATCATCAAATGTTTTTTCTCGGGTGTCCGTTCCGAATCTACCCCAATAATGTGAATAGTGCCTTTTGGAAAATGTACATAAGAATTTTTGAGAATATAAGCTGTTTGTAAGATATCAAAAGGTGTAATCAAATGTGAAATATCAACAACGTGAGCCTGTGGAAAATTACTATAAATAGCTCCTTTCACAGCTCCAACGGAGTAATCTTTCTCTCCAAAATCCGTAGTTAATGTAATGATTCTCAAATTAAGTACTATAAAAAATATTTTACATTTGATGCGATTAAAAATGCCCACAAACATACTAAAAAAAAATATATTACAGATTATTTTGAGGCATTATTTATCAATATTTGGTTTAATGGAGGTTTTCAGTTATTTCAGATTGATTTTGATTCAAATATTTTCTATCTTTGCGAAAAACTATCATATTTCATTTTATGAATCATAACTATTATGCAGTAATTATGGCTGGAGGGATTGGTTCTCGTTTTTGGCCTATTAGTACGGAAAACTATCCAAAACAATTTCACGATATGTTAGGAACGGGACAAACGTTACTCCAAAGGACATTTTCTCGACTTAATAAATTCATTAAGAAAGAGAATATTTTGGTTCTGACTAATGAAGTATATGGTGAGTTGGTTAAAGAGCAAATTCCTGAAATAGATTATCAAAATATTGTTTTAGAGCCTTGTATGAGAAATACAGCTCCGTGTATATTATATGCATCAATGAAAATAAAACAAAGAAATCCTGATGCACTGATGATAGTTGCTCCAAGTGACCATTGGATTGAAGATGAAAATGCTTTTTCTGAAAATGTGAAGAAATGTTTTGGTACTTCTCAAAATGCTGATATTCTGATGACTTTAGGAATTGTTCCTACATTTCCTAATACAGGATATGGATATATTCAGTATGATAAAAATGCTTCTGAAGAGATAAAAAAAGTAAGTCAGTTTCGTGAAAAGCCTGATTATGAAACTGCTAAAAAATTTCTACAATCAGGGAATTTTCTGTGGAATGCAGGGATTTTTGTTTGGAGTGTGCATAGTGTGCTGAAAGCTTTTAAGATATTTCAACCTGCTATGTATGAGTTGTTTAATAAAGGAAGTGAATTCTATAATACAGGACAAGAATCCGATTTTATTAAAAAGAATTACCCTCAAGCAGATAATATTTCGGTTGATTATGCTATTTTAGAGCCTTCTTCCAATATATATGTACTTCCAGCTAGTTTTGATTGGAACGATTTAGGAACATGGGGCTCTTTGTATGAAAAACTTCCAAAAGATGAAAAGCAAAATGTGGTAATAAACGCTCAAACTCTTTTGAGAAATTCAAATAATAATATCATACGTTCTAAAAAAGGGAAAATAGTAGTAATTGAGGAACTTAACGATTATATCGTTGTAGATAAAGAAGAAGTATTATTGATTTGCCCACGCCAAAACGAGCAAGACATTAAGAAAATAGCAAATGAGGTTAAAAATAAATTTGGAAAACATTTAGGATAAATATAAATACGTGATACAAAATGTTTTTTAAAGATTTTGATTCAAGAAAAAAACAGAATTTTTTTCTGTTTTTTTGTGTTTTTCAAAAAAATAAAATATTTTTACCCACATAATCTTAAAATAATTGAATAATTATGCAAATGTTAGATCATATAGACTTTATGTTACTTGATGAATTGCAACAAGATGGTAAGCAATCTATCAAGAAGTTAGCAGAAAAAGTGGGGCTTTCCATCACACCTGTTCACGAGCGGATAAAAAAAATGGAAACTAGCGGAGTGATAGAGAATTATGTCGCAGTTGTGAATCCAAAGCAGTTAGGGAAAAAGCTCGTAGCATATTGTCAAGTAAAATTACTTCGCCATCAGGGAGAACTTTTTGAAGAGTTTGAAAGATATATCAGCACGTTAGATGAGGTTCTTGAAGCTTCGTATATGGCGGGAGGCTATGATTTTCTGCTCAAGTTGGTGTTGAACGATATGGAGGAATACCAAAGATTTGTAGTACATAAAATTTCAAAATTGGAAATAATTGCAAATATTCAAAGCTCGTTTGTAATTAAGGAAATAAAAAATACATCTATGATAAAATGTTTGCGTGATGAAGCAGAGTTTGAATACAACAACACACTAAAAAACAATAACGAAATATAAAATACATAGTACTAAAATAGTTAAGACCAATGCATATAGCCGTTGCAGGAAATATTGGAGCAGGGAAAACAACATTAACAGCTTTGTTAGCAAAGCATTATGGTTGGGAAGCTCATTATGAAGATGTTGTAGATAACCCGTATTTAGATGATTTTTATCATCAGATGGAACGTTGGAGCTTCAATTTACAAATCTATTTCTTGAATAGCCGTTTTCGTCAAGTTTTGGATTTTCGTGAGAAGGGGAATAATATAATCCAAGACCGAACAATTTATGAAGACGCTCATATTTTTGCCCCTAATTTGCACGAAATGGGACTTATGAGTGGGAGAGATTTTCAGAATTATAAATCACTTTTCTTTTTGATGGAAAAGTTGGTGCAACCGCCCGATTTGTTAATTTATTTACGAAGTACAATTTCAAATTTGGTGAAACAAATTCACAAGCGAGGTAGAGAGTATGAAAGCTCTATTTCAATAGATTATCTCAATCGTTTGAATGAACACTACGAACAATGGATTAAAAATTACAACAAAGGAAAGTTATTGATTGTTGATGTGGATAATATCAATTTTGTGGATAATCCAGAGGATTTGGGTGAAATAATAAATAAGGTTGATGGTTTACTCTATGGTCTCTTTTAGAATAATCAAAAACAAATCAATATGCCAGAATTAAAAAAAATATTTGAAGGTTCTTCAATTCAAGCAAATCTTATAAGGTTAGCTTTGGAACAGATTGGAATTGAACCTATTATAAAAGACCGTACAGAATCAGGAAGATTAGCAGGATTTGCAAGTGAAATTCCGATGCAGGTGGAAATGTATGTTTTTGAAAGTCAGTATGATGATGCTATTGAAGTTTTGAAAAACTTGTCGTTAGAAGGTTAATTCTTCTGTCTTTATTATCATTATTAAAAATATGTTTATCAGTTGAGAATTAAAGCGTGAAAACAATTTAACTCTCAACTTTTAGTTTTTGTAAATAAATGAAATACATACGTTTAACTAAGGAACAACTGGAAGAACTCCACTATGATTTTGCTCGTTTTTTAGCCTCGCAACAAATTACTTTTGATGGATGGGAAACCATAAAAAGGGAAAAACCTCATATAGCGGAAGAGGAAATTGATATTTTCAGCGATTTGGTTTGGGAGAAAAGTTTAGAAAAAGTTGAGTTTTTGGAAAGAATTGATAGTGATTCGATTAATTGCTTCTCTTTCCAAGAAAATGATGCTCAGATGATTTCTGTGTTGGTTTCAGATAAAATTGTTGATTTGACAACTCCAAATGGATTTCAATGGCTTGAGAAAAATATACATTCCGATAAAGTTCAGTTTTACACAGGGAAAAAGAAATTAGTAGAAGATCGTAAATTAGAAATATTCAATCTAATCTGTCAAGGACTTCAAGTATCTGACGGAAAGTTATTTAAGAGTCTGATAGAAATAAAAAAGCAAATCGAAAATAAATAAATTTTAAAAAATTAGTATCTTCGCAGAGTTTTGAAAATGTTTTAAGTGATGGAAAATACACAATATACAGAAGATAATATTAAGTCATTAGATTGGCGGGAGCATATTCGTATGCGGCCAGGAATGTACATTGGTAAGTTGGGTGATGGTTCTTCCCCTGATGATGGAATTTATATTCTTCTGAAAGAGGTTTTGGATAACTGCATTGATGAGTTTGTTATGGGTGCAGGAAAAACCATTGAAGTTAAAATCACGGAAAACCGAGTAGATGTAAGGGATTACGGGCGAGGAATTCCTTTGGGAAAGGTGGTAGATGTGGTTTCAAAAATGAATACGGGGGGAAAGTATGATTCACGAGCATTTAAAAAATCGGTGGGACTCAACGGTGTAGGTACAAAAGCCGTCAATGCGTTATCTGTGTATTTTAAGGTAGAATCTGTTAGAGATAATCAGTCGAAGTCTGCTGTATTTGAAAAAGGTATTTTGTTGGAGGAATCTCCTATTGAGGAATCTTCCAAACGAAGAGGAACAAACGTGGTTTTTATTCCTGATGAGAGCATTTTTAAAAATTATAAGTTTAGGAATGAGTACATTGAGCGGATGTTGAAAAACTACGTGTACTTGAACCCTGGGCTTACGATACACTACAACGGAGAGAAATATTATTCCGAAAATGGACTGAAAGATTTATTAACAGAGAATAACAATGAAGAGGATTTTCTCTATCCTATCGTTCATCTGAAAGGAACGGATATTGAGGTAGCGGTAACACACAGCCGAACTCAGTATAGTGAGGAATATTATTCCTTTGTCAATGGGCAAAATACAACTCAGGGAGGGACGCATCTGTTGGCCTTCAGAGAGGCTTATGTGAAAACTATTCGAGATTTTTTTAACAAATCGTATGATGCTTCCGATATCCGTAAGTCAATTATTGGTGGAATATCCATTAAAGTGATGGAACCTGTTTTTGAAAGTCAGACAAAAACTAAGTTGGGTTCTACTGAAATGGGAGAGGGAATGCCTTCGGTACGTTCTCATATTAATGAGTTCATTGGTAAACATTTAGACGATTTTCTCCATAAAAATTTGGCTGTTGCCGATGAAATAAAAAAGAAAATAGAACAAGCGGAACGTGAACGTAAGGAACTCGCAGGTATCAGAAAATCAGCCAGAGAAGCAGCAAAAAAAGTAAGTCTGCATAACAAAAAGCTTCGTGATTGTCGTATTCATTTAACAGATACTAAAAAAGAACGAAATTTAGAGACCACGCTTTTTATCACTGAGGGAGATTCGGCTTCAGGTTCTATTACCAAGTCACGTGATGTGGAAACACAGGCAGTTTTCAGCCTTAAGGGAAAGCCACTCAATACATTCGGAATGACTAAAAAAATCGTTTATGAAAACGAAGAATTTAACCTATTACAAGCCGCATTAAACATAGAAGATTCTATTTCTGACTTGCGATACAACAATATTGTCATTGCAACAGATGCCGATGTGGACGGAATGCACATTCGTTTACTTTTGATTACTTTCTTTTTACAATTTTTCCCTGAATTGATAAAGGAAGGTCACGTATACATTTTACAAACACCTCTTTTTCGAGTGAGAGATAAACAGGAAACTATTTATTGTTACAGTGAAGAGGAAAAACAAAATGCAATTAAGAAACTTAAGGGAAAACCTGAAATTACCAGATTTAAAGGATTGGGAGAAATTTCGCCTGATGAATTTAAATATTTTATTGGTGAAGACATGCGTTTGGACCCCGTGATGATGGATAAAACTATTCATACAGAGCAACTTTTGGAATTTTATATGGGAAAAAATACGCCAGATCGTCAGGAATTTATCATAAATAACCTCCGTGTGGAGTTAGATATGATTGAAGAAAATTAATTTTTATCTATTTTTAAAATAAAAAAGCTATTTCCCAAAAGAAATAGCTTTTTTCGTATTGTTAAAATCTAATTATTCATCGTGATAAGAAATTCTTCATTATTGCGAGTTTGTTTCATTTGTGTTTCCATAAATTCCATGGCTTCCACAGGATTCATATCTGCCAAATATTTACGCAATATCCAAGTACGTTGAAGTGTTTTTTCATCGAGTAGCAAATCATCACGACGTGTTGAAGATGAAATAAGGTCAATGGCAGGGAAGATACGGCGGTTCGAAATACGTCTATCTAATTGTAATTCCATATTTCCTGTTCCTTTGAATTCCTCGAAGATAACTTCATCCATTTTTGAGCCAGTTTCAGTAAGGGCGGTTGCAATGATTGAGAGAGAACCTCCGTTTTCAATATTTCGAGCTGCACCAAAAAAACGTTTTGGCTTGTGAAGTGCATTCGCATCAACTCCTCCTGTAAGTACTTTACCTGAAGCAGGTTGAACCGTATTATAGGCTCTGGCTAATCGTGTAATTGAATCTAACAGAATTACCACATCGTGTCCGCATTCTACGAGTCGTTTGGCTTTTTCCAACACAATATTTGCAATTCGAACGTGCTCTGAAGCCTCTTTGTCAAAAGTGGAAGCAATAATTTCACCTTTCACACTTCGTTGCATATCAGTCACTTCCTCAGGACGCTCATCAATGAGTAATACCATTAAGTATACTTCAGGATGATTTTTAGAAATAGCATTTGCTATATCTTTGAGTAACATTGTTTTACCAGTTTTAGGCTGAGCAACAATCATTCCTCTTTGTCCTTTGCCGATAGGTGAGAACAAGTCAATTATTCGGGTAGAAATGGTACTTCCTTTTTCTGCTAATTTAAATTTTTCATCTGGGAAAAGAGGTGTTAAATGTTCGAAAGAAACACGATCACGTACAATTTGAGGGTCAAGTCCGTTTATTTTCAGTACTTTAAGAAGAGGGAAATATTTTTCTCCTTCTTTTGGAGGACGTACTGCTCCCAATACTGTATCGCCTGTTTGTAATCCAAAAAGTCTAATTTGAGATTGTGACACATAAATATCATCAGGTGAGGCTAAATAATTGTAATCGGAAGAACGAAGAAAACCATATCCGTCTTGCATTATATCTAAAACACCTTCACATTCTACAATTCCGTCAAATTCAAATTCGGGTGATCGATAACGATTTTTCTTTTCCTTGTCAAAATTTTCGGAATGGTTGTTATTTGAATGGTTTTGATTATTCCCATTACCATTCTTATTGAAGTTGGACTTTCCGTTCTGTGTATTTTGTTGATTTTGTGTGTTTTGTTGGTTGTTTTTCTTCTGGAAGTTTTGCTGTTTTTTAAATTGTTTTGGTTCTCTGCTTACTTCATCAGAATCTTGAGGTGAGGTTTCTTTAACTTCTGTTTTTTTGTTTTCTTTATTTGTAACAGGATTTTCTTTTTTTACAACTTGTTTTTGTGTAGGCTCCTGTTTTTTCTCTTTTGAATTAGTATTCTCTTTATCAGCTTGTTGAGCTTTAGTTTCAGAAGGTACTTTTTGAACAGTTTCCTTTTTCTTATTTTTAGTTTTTACAGAATTTGCTTTTTTTTCAGAAGTTTCTTTCTCTTTTTCTTGTTTTTGTGGTAATGGAGGATTTGATGCCTGAAGGTCAAGTATTTGATAAATTAAATCACTTTTGTTAAAGCTGCGAAATTTAGGCACCTTCATCTCCTGAGCTATTTCCTGTAACTCAGGAAGCTTCATAGATTTTAAATCAGTAATGTCAAACATTGGTAATTTTTTGTTATTAAAATAAAAAAATGATGATTTTTTTCAGTTTTTAGAATGTTGTTGAGATAGGTATTTCCTTCATTAAGAATTGTTTAGAGAATGTTTTTAATAGAAGGAACTGAAAAGCTGCTGCAATATTACAATATATACTGGTAATAAGCAAATATTTTTAAGAAAAAAAGAAATTCAAATTCTTTAAATTAATAAAAATGGAATTTATTTGTAAAAAGTTTTCATTTTTCAATAAAAATAATATTCCTCAATTTGATAGTTATTATGAAACCTTATTATCACATTTTCAAAGAACTATATAATGTTATATTCTTTATTCTGTTCTTGTTTCTATCAGAAAAAAATAATACCTTTACACGAAATTTCTTAAAGAATATTCAAAAATGACAAAATATAAAAATAAATATATAAACAGAGAGCTTAGTTGGTTGAAATTCAATGCTCGAGTTCTTCAGGAAGCTGCTGATGAAAATGTCCCCTTATTGGAAAGACTCCGTTTTGCTGGAATTTTTTCAAACAATTTAGATGAATTTTTTAAAGTTCGTTATGCGACAGTAAAGCGTGTGGCAATGAACGACCACGCACACGATGAACTTGGTGTACACGCTAAAGAATTACTTGAAGAAATTACAAAAGAAGTTATTCATTTACAGGAAAAAAGCCTTCAGATAATTAATTCTGTAACCAAACAACTTGAAAAAGAAAATATTTTCATTGTAAATGAAAAAACATTACTTGCTGAGCACGAGCAGTTTGTGAATTCATACTTTTTGTCGAAGGTACGTCCAGCTTTGTTTACAATTATTTTGAATGATTTAGAGGCTTTTCCTCAACTGAAAGATGATGTTGCGTATTTAGCAATAAAAATGACACTCAAAAATGAGACAAAGACAAAAGGAGTTCAAAAGTTTTTTTCATCAAAAGCCTACAAAGAGAAAATACAATATGCTCTTATTGAGCTTCCTACAACTTTAAATCGTTTTGTTGAGCTTCCGCAAATTGGCAACAAACATTACATAATAATGATAGATGACATTATTAGGTTTTGTATGCATCAAATTTTTAATATATTTGATTATGAGTCTCTTACTGCTCATATGATAAAAATCACTCGTGATGCAGAGCTTGATATTGATGACGATTTAAGCAAGAGTTTTGTGGAGAAAATATCTTCGAGTGTGGAAGGAAGACGTAGTGGAGAACCCGTACGTTTGGTATATGATAAAGAAATAGGGAAAGATACATTGCAATTTCTGTTTGATAAAATGGAAATAGTTGAAACAGACAGTATTATACCTGGAGGAAAATATCATAATCGTCGTGATTATATGAGTTTTCCAAGTATGGGACGTCACGATTTAACCTATCAACCCATTCAACCACTTCCTGTTAAAGGACTTGCCACTGGAGGTAGTCTCCTTAAAAAAATAGCTGAAAAAGACTACTTGCAATTCACTCCATATCATACATTTTCTAACATTGTTTGGTTTCTGCGTGAAGCTGCATTAGACCCCAAAGTGAAATCTGTTAAAATCACAATTTATCGTTTAGCAAAAAATTCACAAGTGGTTAATTCACTGATAAATGCAGTCAAAAATGGTAAAAAAGTTACAGTTCAGATAGAGCTTCAAGCACGTTTTGATGAAGAGTCAAACATAAAATATGCAGAGCTATTAAAGGCAGAAGGAGTAAAACTTATTTTTGGTGTTCGTGGGCTAAAAGTGCATAGTAAAATATGTGTGATTGAACGAGAAGAAGGAAAGGAAATCAAACGTTATGGTTTCATTAGTACAGGAAATTTTAATGAATCAACTGCTAGAATCTATACTGACTATACCTTATTCACAGCAAATCAGGACATTCTAAAAGAAGTTAATAAAGTATTTAACTTTCTGGAAACAAGTTATGTAATTCAGCGTTACAAACATTTGATAGTTTCACCTCATTATACAAAGAAAGTGCTTACTAAGCTCATTGATAAAGAGATACAAAATGCAAAAGCTGGTAAAGAGGCTTGTATAAAATTGAAAATGAATAGCTTGACGAGCTACAAAATGATTGATAAATTGTACGAAGCTAGTAGGGCAGGAGTTAAGATTCAAATGATTGTGCGTGGAATTTGCTGTCTGATACCTGGCGTTAAAGGAATGAGTGAGAACATTGAAGTTATCAGTATTGTGGATAAATTTTTGGAGCATCCTCGTTTGTTTATCTTCGGAAATGATGGAGATCCGAAAGTTTACATTTCTTCAGCAGATTTTATGACAAGAAATATATCGTACCGAGTAGAAGTAGGTTGCCCAATTTACGACCCTGATATCAAAAAAGAACTGATTGATACGTTCGAAATTGGTTGGGCGGATAACGTGAAAGCAAGGATTATTTCAGAAAAACAAGATAACGCCTACCGAACTAATAATAATCAAATAATAAGGTCACAAGAAGCAATGTATGATTATTACTTGAAAAAATAAAGGTTTGTAAAATAAATCTAAATAATATTATTGATGGATTAAAAATATTTTTAGATTAATCTAAAATAAATGATTATTTTTGCATTTCATAATTTTAGATTTTAATTTATGGTTGAATCGATAATTGCTTATTTAGAGAGTATTGACCCTGTGAATGCAGCACTTTATGCAACGTTGTTTACTTGGTTTGTGACAGCTTTAGGGGCCTCTGTAGTTTTTTTCTTCAAGGAGATGAATAAAACTTTTATGGATGGAATGCTCGGATTTACGGGAGGAGTGATGGTAGCGGCAAGTATTTGGAGTTTATTAATTCCTTCTATGGAAATGACTTCAGGAGAAGGGATTTACAAAGTGATACCAGCTGTTTTGGGGTTCTTATTAGGAGCGTTTTTTCTTTTCGTCTTGGATAAGTTGTTGCCTCACTTTCACGCAAACTTTAAGCAAACAGAGGGCATAAAATCAAGATTTAGAAAAACCACCTTATTGATTTTAGCAATAACTTTGCATAATATTCCCGAAGGGTTAGCAGTGGGTGTGCTTTTTGGAGGTGTTGCGGCTGGAGTTCCTGAAGCCTCTATTGCAGGTGCGGTAGTTTTGGCAATAGGGATTGGTTTACAAAACTTCCCTGAGGGTATCGCGGTTTCTGTGCCATTACGAGCAATGGGATTAAGCCGAAGGAAAAGTTTCTTTTACGGGCAATTGTCTGCTGTAGTAGAACCTATTGCGGGAGTTTTAGGAGCGGTTGCTGTGTTGTTTTTCACGCCAATTTTGCCTTATGCATTGTCCTTTGCGGCGGGAGCGATGATTTATGTGGTTGTTGAGGAAGTAATTCCTGAGTCACAGCAAAATAAGAATACAGATGTCTCCACAATAGGGTTTCTTATAGGCTTTGTTATAATGATGTCATTAGATGTGATATTAGGATGATTACAAAAAAATAAAATAATACAGAGAGATTTATGATTACGACAGATTTTGTAATTCAAGATAAAGAATCCATTTCTTTTGAAGATATTTTTTTATATGAAGAGAATAAAAGTGCTTTAAGTCAGGTAATTAAAGAGCATAAGTATTTTGCAGAACTTTCAAAATATGGATTATATCCTGATAATAAAATCTTGTTTTATGGAGCTTCAGGTTGTGGAAAGACCACAACAGCGAAGGCAATTGCCAAAGTATTGAATAAACCTTCTTTTGTGTTGAATTTAAGTAATTTAGTAAATTCAAGAATAGGAGAAACTTCCAAAAACTTGAAAGCTGTTTTTGATAAAGCCCAAAGAGAAAAAGCAGTTTTGTTTTTAGATGAATTTGACCAAATAGGAAAAACTCGAACTGATGACGAACGTGATGTAGGGGAAATGCGACGTTTGGTAAATACAATCATTCAGTTATTTGATTATTTTCCTAAAGATGGAGTGCTTATTTGTGCTACAAATCATATTGATTTTATAGACTTTGCCTTACTTCGTCGTTTTCAGCTCAAATTGGAGTTTCAACTCCCAACAAAAGAGCGATTGGATAGCTATTATGATAAAATATTAGCACCTTTTCCTGACAAAATGAAAAATATTGACAGAAAGTATAATATTTCATACGCAGAAGTAAAGGATTATGTTCATACACAGATGAAAAAGGCAATAATCAATTCTTTAGAGCAATAAATTTTGAAAGGATACAAAATCAGATATAATAATATTTTATTAAAATATTATTTTGTAGATATTTTCTTTCTTTTTTGGCATAATTATTGATGATTGTAAAAATAGTATGTTAAAAAATATATTAAGTATAACTATTTTAAGAAAAACAGTATGAAAAATTATGTAAGTGCTATTTCGGCGGCTTTCTTAGGTGGAATGCTGACCTTAGGTGGATACAAGTTTTTTTTTGACAAAAAAGAGACAAATCAGGCGATTATTGCTGAAGCAGGAAAACCTAACTTTGTTCAGGCGAATTATACAACAGAGACAAAGTTTCAATTCAATGAAAATAGTTTTGTTGAAGCAGCAAATAAAACGGTAAATAGCGTTGTTCACATCAAAAATGTAGCAAAAGTACAAGGTGGGGCAATGTCTATTTTTGATTTACTTTACGGAAATGGAGGAGGTAATCAAACACAAATTGGAACTGGCTCTGGAGTTATCATAACACCTGATGGTTATATAGTTACAAACAATCACGTAATTGCAGATGCAACGAGTTTGGAAGTTACTTTGAATAACAATAAAACGTATACAGCCAAACTTGTAGGAACGGATGTTTCATCAGATATAGCCTTGCTTAAAATTGATGCGGGGGAGCAGTTACCTTTCTTAACCTTCGCTGATTCAGATAATACGCAAATAGGTGAATGGGTACTTGCAGTAGGAAACCCTTTTAATTTGAATTCAACCGTTACAGCGGGGATTATAAGTGCAAAAGCTCGTAATATTAGCGAACGTTCAAGTGATAAAGTGGAGTCCTTTATTCAAACAGATGCAGCTGTAAACAGAGGAAATAGTGGTGGAGCTTTGGTGAATTTGAAAGGAGATTTGATAGGAATTAATACTGCAATAACTTCAACAACAGGTACTTATGTTGGGTACTCTTTCGCAGTTCCGAGTAACATAGCTAAAAAAGTAGTTGAGGATTTGATAGAGTTTGGAAATGTTCAAAAAGGAATTTTGGGTGTTAGAGGTACAGAATTAAATTCAACCTATGCGGAGAAACTTAAAATAAAAGAAACAGAGGGCTTTTATGTAGATGCTGTTGATGAAGATTCAGGTGCTGCTTCTGCAGGAATTAAAAAAGGAGATGTTATCAAAAAGATTGATAATGTGCGTATTCAAAAGTATTCTGACCTTAGTGGATACATTGCTTCTAAACGACCTGGAGATGCGTTGAAAGTCTTGTATGTACGTGAAGGAAAGGAAAAAACGACAAATATTACCCTTAAGAAAAACACTACGTATGTAATTAACGCTCTTGGTCTGGAAGTGAAAAACTTATCGGAAAATGATTACAAAAAATTCAAAACTAAATCAGGAGTGAGAATTACAGGAGCTTCTCAGTTTTATGAGCACAACAATATTGGGGTAGTAGGGAAAGTATTACTTTCTGTAAATGGAAAATCAATAAAAGATGTTGATGAATTGAAGGAAATAATGTCGAACTTATCATCAAATACGCGAAATTCATTAGAATTGTTAAATGAAAAAGGGGAAAAAGAAAGATTTTTCTTTTAGTTATAAATAGTTAAATTTTTTTAGGGATTGATGTTTTTGTAAGAGAGAATATCAGTCCCTAAATTTTATTGTTTTTAGATGAATATCAAGCTAATAGCCATAGGTAAAACGGATAATTCTGCATTACAACAACTTATAGCAGATTACGAAAAAAGACTCTCGCATTATGTAAACTTTCAGATGCAAATCATTCTGGATATAAAAAATAGCAAATCACTTAGTGAAGAGCAACAAAAGGCGAAAGAGGGAGAGTTAATTTTGAAAAACATAGAAAATTCTCATCATTTAATTTTATTAGATGAACGAGGTAAAGAGTATACTTCGGTTGGTTTTTCTGAATTTTTACAAAAGCAAATGAATACAGGCACAAAGCAACTTGTATTTGTAATAGGAGGACCTTATGGTTTTTCAGAAGAAGTTTACCAAAGGGCTAATGGCAAATTATCTCTCTCAAAATTAACATTTTCTCATCAAATGATACGCTTGTTTTTTGTTGAACAAATATACAGAGCTTTTACAATATTAAAAAACGAACCTTATCACCATCGGTAAATTATTACTAATTTTTTCTTAATAAATCAGCTATTTGCTGCATACCAATAGAAGCCTTTTCTTTGATTACAATCAAATTTTCATTACTTTGAATTTGAGGTTTTAAATCTACATAGTATATGGGAGTGTTATATTTGGCATAATTCATAAGCCCTGCTGCGGGATATACTTGTAAAGAAGTTCCTATAACCAAAAGAATATCACAACTTTCAACTTCTTGTATGGCTTTAGGAATCATTGGTACATCTTCTCCAAACCAAACAATGTGTGGGCGTAGTTGAGCTCCAGAGGGTGATAAATCTCCTAAATGAATATCCCCAAAGCAATCAAAAATTAGTTTGTCATTATCAACGCCTCTTGACTTTAACAATTCCCCGTGAAGATGAATTATATTTTTACTTCCAGCTCTTTCGTGTAAATCATCTACATTTTGGGTTATTATAACTACTTCGTAATCAGATTGTAATTCTGATAAAATATTGTGAGCCAAGTTTGGTTTCACCTCCTTTAGCTGCCGTCTGCGTTGATTGTAAAACTCCAAAACAAGATTGGGATTTTTAGCAAACCCTTCAGGGGAAGCAACTTCCATTACGTTGTGTCCTTCCCAGAGTCCATCAGAATCGCGAAATGTTTTTATACCACTTTCGGCACTAATTCCTGCTCCTGTGAGTGCTACAATCTTCTTTTTCATAAGAAGCTGGTTTTTAGTTTGTTTTTTTGATTTCTTCAATATGTTTTTTTAATTCCTTACCATATTTAGATGAAGCCACTTCAGGAGAAAGTATGCCGTGTATTGAATCTAAAAATTTAACATTAGCATCAGGTGCATCAGCCAAAGCAATGTAAGGAGACACATACGAGTCGGGGTGTGTGATGGCAAAATTCAGTGTGTATAGATAACGTCGAAGCGTATTTTTTTCCGAAAGTTGGTTAATTGAATCAGCTTTTTTCTGATTTTGTTCTTTTAAAGCATTGAGTTGTAGTTCTAAAAGTTCTAAATTTCGATTGCTGAATTTTCGTATGTTTTTGTTATATTCCTCAAGAATTTTTTGTGATTCGGAGCCTTCAATTTTTGCGTGAATGTCAAACATTTCGTGTTTACTATTGATTTTGATTGTTGTAGGTTCACCAAAAAAACGAAGTCTATTTCCAAAATCTGTTCCCTCTTTTTTATCTAAATCAAGATAAATGTAAAAAACTTCGGGAGTTTCAAGTTTCCTTTTGAAAGTAAATTTACCATCGCCCTTTGCTTCAACAGAATCCAAATTGATTAATTTTTCATCGTCATATCGCTGAAGATAGATTTTTCCTTTCTTCAGCCCTTCAATATTTCCTTCAATAATCATCGTATTCTCATCAGCTGTCTCTGAGCAACTTAAAATCGTTAAAGCCGAAACTAAAAATAATATTTTTTTCATTGAAAATAAATCTAAAAAATCAAAAAGCAATACATTCTCTACACGTAAAGAATTTTACATATTCCGTGCGAAGGTAGCATAAATTTTTATTTTAGCAAAACTTTAAGGAATTTTTAATTTTTAAATTGCTGGAAATCAGTTTTTAACTTTCAATTATTGAAGGTAAATTTTCATTAAACCATTTGTACCTATTGATAATCATAATATGTGTACCTTTTTCAACAATAATTGCGTCAGAAATGTACTTTGCTGGGAAAATTTTATCGTTACTTCCCTGTATATGAATAGTATTAGGTAAAGGAGTTTCCTGTTCCCAATTTATAATTTTATCAATAGACCACTCTAAATAAAAAGGCGAACGCATACCGATGTATTTTTCATAAAGTTTAATACGTTTAGTAACAGAATCAATGAAGGAAAATTGTTTCCAATATTCAAGGGAATTGATTAAACTCACTGGAAGTAATTTGTACAAATTTGTGTATCGAGCCAAAAGCATTTTCTTAGGTAATTCGTGTTTGCTTTTTACACTCGATATTACTATAATTTTTTTATAATCAATATGTTTTGCAATTTCTTGTACAATGATTCCACCGAAAGAAACTCCCAATAATACGGGTTTGTCGTGTTTAATATTTTTTGATAAACGTAAAGCATATTCCGATAAAGATTCCTCTTTAAAGGGAAGAATCCAATCCAAGAGATGAATTTCGTAATTGTCAGAAAATTGTAAAAATTCAAAAATTTTAGGACTCGCAGCCATTCCCGGCATCAGGTAAATATGAGTTTTAGTATTTATCATTTAAAAATTGAAAATTAATGAATTATTTCGTAATTTTGCACCGAAGTTATAAATATAAAATTAGGGTAAAGGTACAACCTTTTTGTTAAATATAAAAGTGGTGTCGAAAAACCTTATTTTCTATTGTTAATGCTTTATACCAATATGATTGAAATAACAGATAGTGAATTTTTACGCCAATTTCAGGCAAAGGTAAATGGACAAATTGCATTTGTAGAGTATTCCATACAAGAAAGAAAAATCTTTTTCACAAAGGTACATATTCCCGGAGAGGCTGATGAAGAATTTACAGACGAATTTATGAAAGCTGTCCTTCAAAAAGTTTCTTCAAAAAAACTTAGAGTTGTACCAACTTGTTCAGAGGCAATTGCTTTTTTCAGAAGAAATAAGGAATACAAGGAGTTAATTCCTGCGGGAATTAGAATTTAGATTTACGTATCTCAATGCAAATATCAATAGTAATCCCTCTTTTAAATGAGGAAGAATCGTTGACGGAGCTTCATAGTTGGATAGTCCGAGTAATGGAAGAGCATAAATTCACCTACGAGATAATTTTTGTAGATGATGGAAGTAATGATGATTCTTGGAAGATAATAAAGAATTTATCGGAGAAGGATAGTTGTGTTTCAGGTATACGTTTTTTCAGAAATTATGGAAAATCACAAGCTCTACACGTTGGTTTTGCTAAGTCAGAGGGAGATGTTGTCATAACAATGGATGCTGATTTACAGGATAGCCCTGACGAGATTCCAGCACTTTACAGAATGATAACCACAGAAGGATATGATTTGGTATCAGGCTGGAAGAAAAAACGTTACGATTCAAAGTTGACTAAAAACTTACCCTCAAAATTGTTCAATTGGGCTGCTCGTAAAACATCAGGATTACACCTTCACGACTTTAATTGTGGCTTGAAAGCTTATAAAAAAGAAGTAGTCAAGAATATTGATGTTTCGGGAGAAATGCATCGTTATATTCCTGTTTTAGCTAAAAATGCTGGTTATGAGAAGATTACTGAAAAGGTTGTTCAACATCAAGCCAGAAAGTATGGGCAGACCAAATTTGGAATGAATCGATTTATTAATGGTTTTTTAGATTTGATAACCATTAGTTTCATATCTCAATTCGGAAAAAGGCCAATGCATTTTTTTGGAGCTTTAGGAGTTTTGATGTTTTTTATAGGTTTTGCTTTCTCAATTTATTTGGGTATTGATAAATTGTTTATTAATCCGCATAACCGATTGATAGCTAACCGCCCTGAGTTTTATATTGCATTAACAACGATGGTAATTGGTACGCAGTTTTTTATCGCAGGATTTTTAGGAGAAATCATTTTGAGAACCAAGAATAAAGAAGAAAGATATAAAATAAGTGATAGAATTGGAATCTAAAATTCTAAAATTATTGATAAGTACAAAATCTGAAAAGAATTGATTTTTAATTTTTTACAGAATATCCAAATTTAAAAAAAGGAAAAATATTAATCATTGTAAGTAAAATTACGTACTTTCGTACGCTAAATTAAATTGACAAATAAAATTATATAAGATGAGTAAATACGACATTATTGTATTGGGAAGCGGACCAGGTGGTTATGTAACTGCGATTCGTGCTTCTCAATTGGGCTTTAAAACAGCAGTAATTGAAAAAGAAAACTTGGGAGGTGTGTGTTTGAATTGGGGGTGTATCCCAACGAAAGCACTTTTAAAATCGGCTCAAGTGTTTGAATATTTGAAACACGCTTCAGATTACGGACTTTCTGTAAAAGAATTTGATAAGGATTTTTCTGCAGTGGTAAAAAGAAGTCGTGATGTTGCGGACGGAATGAGCAAAGGCGTTCAATTTTTAATGAAAAAAAATAAAATTGACGTGATTGACGGCTTTGGGAAAGTAAAACCTGGTAAAAAAGTGGAAGTTACAGACAAAGATGGTAAAGTAACTGAATATTCTGCTGACCACATTATCATTGCTACTGGAGCCCGTTCACGTGAGTTACCAGCTCTTCCACAAGATGGTAAAAAGGTAATTGGATATCGTCAAGCACTTACCTTGCCAGAGCAACCTAAAAAAATGATTGTAGTAGGAAGTGGTGCTATTGGAATTGAATTTGCTTACTTTTACAATTCAATGGGGACAGAAGTTACCATAGTGGAATTTATGCCAAACATTGTTCCTGTTGAAGATGAGGAAGTTTCAAAACAATTAGAACGTAGCTTCAAGAAATTGGGAATAAAAATTATGACTTCTGCCGAAGTTACAAAAGTTGATACTTCAGGTAAAGGAGTAAAAGCCTTTGTCAAAACTTCAAAAGGTGAAGAAGTATTGGAGGCAGACGTTATTTTATCTGCAGTAGGAATTAAAACAAATATAGAAAATATTGGTTTAGAAGAAGTTGGTATTGCGACCGACCGCGATAAAATTTTAGTAGATAAATTCTATCAAACAAACGTTCCTGGATATTATGCTATCGGTGATGTGGTTCCTGGTCAAGCATTGGCTCACGTAGCTTCTGCGGAAGGAATTTTGTGTGTTGAGAAAATAAAAGGACTACACGTTGAACCTCTTGACTACGGAAATATCCCGGGTTGTACGTATTGTACCCCTGAAATTGCATCTGTAGGACTTACTGAAAAACAAGCTAAGGAGAAAGGTTATGAAATAAAAGTTGGTAAGTTTCCGTTCTCGGCTTCAGGGAAAGCGAAAGCGGGTGGAAATGCTGACGGATTTGTAAAAGTAATTTTTGATGCCAAGTATGGCGAATGGCTTGGTTGTCATATGATTGGGGCAGGAGTTACAGATATGATTGCTGAGGCAGTTGTTGCTCGTAAACTTGAAACTACTGGTCACGAAGTATTAAAAGCAGTACATCCGCACCCAACTATGAGTGAGGCTGTTATGGAAGCTGTTGCTGCTGCATATGGCGAAGTAATTCACATATAAAAAGTAAAAAATATTAATTTTTTAAAGGGCAGAGAATTTTTTAAGATTTTCTGCCTTTTTGGCTTTAAAAACTACTTTTAAAGCTATTTTCGAGAGGAAAAAGTATTCTAATTTTTGATTTTCAGATATTTTGTTTACCTTTACCCAAGAAAAGAAGTGTCTTTTTAAATGACAAAATTTCAGGTTGTTCCAAAAGGAATGATTTTTGTTACAATATAGTACATTTTTAGAACATATTTTATGAGTGACAATTTTTCTCCAAGAGTTAAAAGAATTTTTACATATAGTAAAGATGAGGCTATCCGTTTGGGGCAGTCAACAGTAGGAACAGAACACTTTGTATTGGCTATGCTTCACGAAGGTGAGGGTAGGGCGTTCGAGGTTTTACTTAGTTTGAAAACAGATATGGACAGGCTAAGGCAAAATATCCACGCACTAACTTCTGCTCGGGGGCTTAATCCACCAAATCATAATGCTATTCATTTTACCGTTCAGGCAGAAAGAGCTATGCAGGCGACTTATTTGGAGGCTAAACGGGCTCAAAATGATGTAATTAACACAGGACATCTTTTATTGAGCATTTTGCGTAATGAAAACGACCCAACTACGAAAGTATTTAATAAACTTGGGGTTGATTATGAATTGGTTAAATCTAAGTTTCAACCTATTAGTGACGACAAATTCTTCAACGCAACTAATGATTTTGATGATGAAGAAAGAGAAGAAAAAAGTGCTTATGAACGTGGAAAAGGTCAAACTTCTGAATCAAGTAGTAGCACTCAAAAAGGAACGCGTAAGTTAACTGTACTTGATAACTTTGGGCGAGATTTAACTTTGTTGGCGGAACAAGGAAAATTGGATCCTGTTGTAGGAAGGGAAAAGGAAATCGAACGAGTTTCTCAAATTTTGAGTCGTAGAAAGAAAAATAATCCGTTGCTGATAGGAGAGCCAGGAGTTGGTAAAAGTGCAATTGCAGAAGGACTTGCTCTTCGAATTATTCAGAAAAAAGTATCACGCGTATTGTACAACAAACGTGTAGTTACACTTGATTTGGCTTCGCTTGTTGCTGGAACCAAGTATCGTGGTCAGTTTGAGGAACGTATGAAAGCGATAATGAATGAATTAGAGAAAAATGATGATATTATTCTATTCATTGATGAAATTCATACAATTGTTGGGGCTGGTGGAGCTACAGGTAGTTTAGATGCGTCAAATATGTTTAAACCAGCCTTGGCAAGAGGTGAAATACAATGTATTGGTGCGACTACTTTAGATGAATATCGCCAATCTATCGAAAAAGATGGAGCTTTGGAAAGGCGTTTTCAAAAAGTTATTGTAGAACCAACATCAATTGAAGAAACTATTGAGATTCTTCATAATATAAAGAAAAAGTATGAAGACCACCATAGTGTGACCTATACTGATGAAGCTATTGAGGCTTGTGTTAAATTAACAAGTCGTTATTTAACAGATCGTTTTTTACCAGATAAGGCATTAGATGCATTAGATGAGGCGGGGTCACGCATACATATAACACAGATGAAAGTTCCGAAGGAGATTTTGGAATTAGAATCTGAATTAGAGCGTGTTATAAAATCAAAGGGAGATGCTGTTTCACGTCAGCAGTTTGAGGAGGCAGCCCGTTTGCGTGATGATGAAAAGAAAATAGAACAAAATTTGGCTGAACTTCACAGAAAATGGGAAGAAGATGCAAAACTACACAGAGATGTGGTAACAGAAGAGCATATTGCAGATGTAGTTTCAATGATGAGTGGTATTCCTGTGAACCGAATTGCTCAAACTGAAATGAATAAACTATCAACACTTTCTGATACCATAAGAGGAAAAATTATTGGTCAAGATATTGCAGTTGAGAAAGTTATAAAAGCGATTAAACGTAATCGTACTGGATTAAAAGACCCTAACAAGCCAATAGGCTCGTTTATTTTCTTGGGACAAACAGGAGTTGGAAAAACTCAATTAGCAAAAGTTTTAGCTCGAGAACTATTTGATTCAGAGGAAGCTATGATTCGTATTGATATGAGCGAATATATGGAGAAATTTTCAACTACGCGACTTATTGGAGCTCCTCCAGGTTATGTGGGATATGAAGAAGGCGGGCAACTTACTGAAAAAGTACGTCGTAAGCCATATTCTGTAATTTTGCTCGATGAGATAGAAAAGGCTCATCCCGATGTGTTTAATATGTTGTTACAAGTGCTTGATGATGGCTTTTTAACTGATAGTTTAGGACGTAAAGTAGATTTCAGGAATAGCATCATTATTATGACTTCTAATGTTGGAGCAAGACAAATAAAAGACTTTGGACAAGGAATTGGCTTTGGTACATCTGCCAAAATGGCACAATCTGATGCTCACGAAAAGTCAGTGATTGAAAACGCACTCAAAAAAGTATTTGCTCCCGAATTTTTGAACCGTATTGATGACGTAATTACATTTAATCCGCTAAGCAAAGAGGATATAATTAAAATAATTGATATTGAGCTTAATAAGTTATATTCCAGAATTAAAGATTTAGGATATTCAATTGAATTAAGTGAAAAAGCAAGAGACTTTGTCGCAGAAAAAGGTTATGATAAGCAGTATGGAGCAAGACCTTTAAAACGAGCAATTCAGAGATATGTTGAAGACCTTTTAGCTGAAGAAATAGTTTCATCACATATCAAAGAGGGGGATAATATCTATTTTGATGTAAATGCTGAAGGAGATAATTTGGTAGTATCAATAAAATCAATTATTTAGTTTTAATACATTAAGCTGAAAGAGCAGGAGATTAGTTATTTACTTTGCTCTTTCGGCTTTTATATTCACATCTAATTTTTAGTTTTGGTAATGAGATTTTTAAAAATAATATTTCTTATTTTTGTCATACTTTTCACATCTTGTGCAGAGCGTTATAGCACACGAAAACGTACTGTGAAGATGGAGGAAAAACAGGAGGTTTCTAAAAATAAGAGAAATCAGGTTGCAGAAGTGTCACATAAAAAAGATAAGAAAGTAAATAGAAATCATCAGGAAAAAACTGAGAAACATATTACAGAAAAAACGAATTCTGCTAGTGTAAAAAAAGAAAATCCTTCTGCTTATACAACAAATGAGCAACAACAATTAGTGCTTGATACGGCATTGTCCTATTTAGGAAGTCCTTACAAATACGGAGGAACTACGCGAAGCGGGTTTGATTGTTCAGGATTTGTATCCGCTTCTTTCAAACCTTTAGAAGTTTCTCTACATCGTTCTTCTCACGAAATGGCAAACCAAGGAAAAAATGTCGATTTGAAAAACGTTCAAATTGGTGATTTGCTGTTTTTTGTGACAGGAAAGAATAAAAGAATTTCTCACGTTGGCATTGTGGTAGAAACAGGAAATGAAATAAAATTCATACATTCTTCAACATCAAGGGGAGTAATTATATCCTCATTAAGTGAGGGTTATTGGTCTAAAGCATACCGAAAAGCTAAAAGAATTCTTATGTGAAATTTGTAAATACGGCAATATTAACTATACTCTCGGGAATTGTAATTGGAATTGCAGTTTCAGGTCTCTTTCGTGTAGGTTTACAAACTATTTTAGTTTCTTGTTTATTTCTAATAACAACATTATCAGTACACTATTTTCTTTCTTTAAAGAATATAAAACTAAAAAGACTTTTTACATTTCATACTTTTTTAGCGTCTTTTTTTATAGGAATCTTAGTCGCATCACTACATAATCCCACCTTAAAATCAAATCATTACGTAAATTTGCTGAAAGAGAATGAGTTCTATTTATTACAGGTCAGAATTTTAGAAAAAGTTTCAGAATCTGACTTTGGATTTACGTATAAAGCAAAATTAGTTTCAGCTGACAATGAACAAGTAGGAGGGAAGTTACTTGTTTTCTTTCCAAGGAATTCATCAGAAATAATTGATTTTCAGAGAGATGATTTTCTTACATTGTCTGCAAAATTAACTTCAATTTCTGCTCCTAAAAACCCTTATCAATTTGACTATAAAAGCTATATGCAACGACAAGATGTTTTTTATAGAGCAAATGTATTCTCGTATAAGGTTTATAATGAGTTGAAAGGGAATTCGATACGAGGATTTGCTGAAAAAACACGAATGAAGATGTTTTCAGTGCTTGATTCAAATTTTTCAAAGGAAACAGCTTCTTTACTAAAAACATTGCTTTTAGGAGAACGTAAAGAATTAGACGAAAATACATACAAAAACTACATTGATGCAGGGGCTGTACATATTTTGGCTATTTCAGGTCTTCACGTTGGGATTATCACTGCAATGTTGCTATTTTTATTACAAAAGTTACCAAATTTTGGAATTTGGAAAAAGCTACGTTTTGTTTTATTGTTATTTTTTCTTTGGAGCTTTGCCTTCTTAGCAGGGTTGTCACCTTCAGTATTACGAGCCGTTACAATGTTCAGTTTCATTGGAGTAGCTCTTATGTTGAATCGCCAACAAGGACGCTTTGATGCCTTAATGTTCTCAATGCTATTATTGCTATTAATTAATCCAAATTATTTGTATGAAGTTGGTTTTCAGTTAAGTTATTTAGCTGTTTTTTCGATACTGATGTTTTATCCCCATTTGGAAAAATTGTGGCAACCTAAAATACGAATTTTAAAAGGTATTTGGTCTTTGTTTTTGGTTGGTATTTCGGCTCAAATTGTCATACTTCCAATAAGTTTGTATTATTTTCATCAGTTTCCTTTTTTGTTTTTTATTTCTAATTTACTACTTGTACCACTTTTATCGCCAATTCTTGTTTTAGGTTTTCTGGCTTTAATACTTGGTTCTTTTAATGTTTTGCCTTCTTTTTTAAGTTTTATTCTTGAAAAAATTATCTATTTAATGAATTTCTTTACAAAAATCATTGCTTCACAGGAAGAATTCATTGTTCGAAATATATATTTTGATAATAAATTGCTGATTGTTTCATTATTAATAGTTTTTACTTTAATTTTTTGGATAAATAAACGTAATTTTAAATCAATAATAGCTTTATTATCTTCTATTTTGCTTTTTCAAGGTGTATTATTTTACAATAAGTATAAAATTGGAAATACAGAGAATTTAACTATCTTTCATTTACATAGAAAAAGTTTATTTTCTGTTAGAAATGGAAAACAACTTTTTGTTTTTCAGAATGATAGCGTAAAATCAAATCGGATTATTGATAATTATATAACGTCTTCAGGAGTTTTAAATGTCAGTATACAAAAAATCCCTCATATAATTCAATATCAGGGAAATGTAATTTTATGTTTGGATAGTTTAGCGGTCTATCCAAAATCTAAAAAAATAAAAGTAGATAAAATAATTGTGACACAATCTCCTAAAATAAATTTTGAACGTATGTTGTTGGAAATCAAACCTAAAATAGTGATTGCTGACGGAAGCAATTTTCCAAATACAATCAAACAATTACAAACAAAATGTAATGAACTTGGAGTTTTATTTCACGTAACTTTGGAAAAAGGAGCTTATGTAGAATGAGTTACAAACCATATTTATCCACCAAATAAATCAGACTCGCCATAGCTGCAGCTCCAAGCTCCAATTCTCGTTTATTCACTGCTTCAAAAATATCATTTTCAGAGTGATGATAATCAAAATAACGTTGTGAATTTGTGTACAAACCTGCTAAAACATTATTTTCACTTTGTAAAAAAATGATGTCAAGTCCAGGAAAACCTTTTTTGAAATAATATATTTGATAAGGCTCAAACAAACTTTTCCACGAATTTATCTTCTGTATTTTCTTTTCATTCCCTTGTAAGCTGAATCCCAAAAGGTGTAAATCCTCCTGCATCTGATTCCAAAGCAAATATTTGGTTTTCTTTTTTCTTTTTCGATTCTTCTGCATATTTGATAGCTCCCTGTGCACCATTTTCTTCGTTAGCAAAAAAAACAATACGGATTGTTCGTTTTGGTTTGTAATTCAAGGCTTTAAAAATACGAATAACTTCCAGACATTGTGCCACTCCAGCACCATCATCGTGAGCTCCTTGTCCTATATCCCAAGAATCAAGATGAGCTCCTAAAGAGATAATTTCATCAGGAAAATCAGAACCTCGAATTTCAGCAATTACATTATTTGATTGTACATCATTGAAAATTTTACAATTTTGCCTGAAGAAAAATTGTAATTCAGGATTTAAACTCAGTAAACTACTAAGCAAATCTGCTCCATTTGTACTGATGGCAGCTGCTGGAATATGTCTACTTTTGGGTAAATCCTCGTATGACATAACTCCTGTGTGTGGAGAATTATCTAATTTGTGCGTTAAAGAACGAATAATAACTGCTACTGCTCCCTTATTTACAGCAATTCTCGCTCCTGAGTAACGTTGAGCTCCACGAACTCCGTAAGATTCTGAGACATCAATCATTTCGTTAGGTAAAGAGCCATTGATAAAAACTATCTTTCCAACTACTTTGTTAATATCAGCTTTTTCAAGTTCCTCCAAGCTTTTAAATTCAACAACTTGTGCTTTAATTCCAGAAGCAGGAGTTGCAACAGAACCGCCCAGAGCTAAGATAGGAACTGTTGTGATTTTTCCTTTACTTGTTTCAATATAAGCATATTCTGAAATTCCTCTTACCCAATGAGGAACCATCACAGGTTGAAGATTCGCTTTAATATTTAAATTATTAATTTCTGCTTCCAGAAATCGAATCATTTTCTTTTCGCCATAAGAGCCTGAAAGTCTGGCACCAACATTGTAACAAATTTGATGTAACCAATCATACGCTTTCCCTTCTGTCAGAGCTTGGTTGTAAATGTTTCTTAAAAAGACTGAATCTTTTTCATTTTGAGCATCTATCTTATTGAAAGTGTTTAAAAAAACACAAATAATAATTATAATTTTATTTTTCATAAAATGATTGTAATTTTATAAAATCAACTTTTTAGTAGTTCTTCTTTATATTTTTCAATATTTGCCTCGTTACCTATCTCAGGATATTTTATATTATCATAATTTTTCAACCTGTTCCATAATATTTTTGCCACCAATAGTCGTGCAATTTTTTTATTATCTGCAGGAATTACGTACCAAGGAGCTGATTTTGAATATGTCTCATTAATTGCTTCTTCGTAGAATTTTTGATATTCGTCCCAAAGTTTCCGCTCATTCAAATCCTCTTTTGAAAATTTCCAGTTTTTGGAAGAGTTGTTCAGGCGTTCTAATAGTCTTTGTTTTTGTTCTTCTTTTGAGATATTTAAAAAGAATTTGAAGATAATTGTTCCATTTTCTGAGAGATTTTTTTCAAATTTTCTGATTTGTTTAAATCGTCTTTTCCAAAAATGCTCGTCAATATCTTCAATTTTCGTTATTTTTGGAAGGTTTTCGTTTAAAATATATTCTGGATGTACACGAGTTACAATTACATTTTCATAGTGTGTGCGATTGAAAATTCCAAATTTTCCGCGTTCAGGCAATGCTATATAGTGTCTCCACAAATAATCGTGTTCTAATTCCTTTTTTGAAGGAGATTTAAAACTATGAACTTCAATTCCTTGGCTATTAAATCCTTTAAAAACATTTTTGATTAAACTGTCTTTCCCAGAAGTGTCCATTCCTTGTATGCAAATTAAAACACTGTATTTGTTATGTGCATAGAGAACGTCCTGAAAATCTGCAAGTTTTTTACTAACTTCTTTAAGTTCAGATTTTAATTCTTCTTCATTGAGAGAAAAATCTTCATAGGTAGGTAGTTCTGGTAGGTTAATTTTTTCTTTTACTCTATATTTTTTAAGGTTTATTTTTGCCATAGAAGTAATTTTCTGGTTACTCTGCAAAAGTAAAGGATTTTATCAGGAAAAACAAACTATTAGAGACATTGGAAATGTTGGCTAAAAATAAATATTAGAAGTGGAGATATTAATCATTTTTTTATTATCTTTGTCGCTTCACAAATAAAAAAATAATGTATGAGAAATATCTTAACTCTTTTATTTTCATTTGTATTTGTAGCATTAAATGCTCAAATATATGACCCTGTGAAGTGGGAAACCAAAGTTGAAAAAGTAAGTGATAATGAGTTTTACTTAGTCTCAACTGCTACAATTCAGAAGGGGTGGAAGTTGTACTCGCAGAACATTCCACCTAATGGACCTGTTCCTACTACATTTGAGTACAAATCAGGTTCTGATTTTCAGCTTGTAGGAAAAACAGAAGAAGAGGGAACTGTTGTTAAGCACGATGCTGTTTTTGATATGGAAATAGGTTTTTTCTATGAAAAAGCGGTTTTTAAACAACGAATAAAAACATCAAAAAAGCTAACAAACATCACAGGAAGTGTTGAATTTATGGTTTGTGATGACACCAATTGTCTTCCACCTGATACAGTTGATTTAGAGTTTGTTTTCTCGAACGCTACTGCTGTAACTTCTTCACAAAATTTAGGACAACAAGCTGGATTAATGAATTCTGAAGGAAATACTCAGGTACAATCAGCAATTCCTACAAGCATAGAAAAATCAGAATCTGCTAAAAAAGTAGAAACTAAATCTGGTAAAAGTGATACAAATCAAGGAGTTGGAAATAAAGGTTTGTGGAGTATTTTCATTATTTCATTTCTGTCAGGATTTGCAGCATTACTGACACCTTGTGTTTTCCCAATGATACCTATGACGGTGAGTTATTTCACAAAACAAAGTAAGTCAAAAGCGAAAGGTATCAAAAACGCAGTAATTTATGGTATTTCGATTATCGTAATTTACGTGTTGTTAGGAGTTGTTGTAACTGGAATTTTTGGAGCAGATGCATTGAATGCTTTGGCAAGTAGTGTTTTGTTTAACATTATTTTCTTTATCATTTTAATTTTCTTTGCTGCTTCATTTTTAGGAGCTTTTGAACTGACTTTACCAAGTTCTTGGAGTACGAAGATAGATGCTCAAGCAGATCGTAGTGGGTTTGTTGGTATCTTTTTTATGGCTTTAGCTTTGGCAGTAGTATCCTTTTCTTGTACAGGTCCTATTGTGGGGACATTACTTGTTGAAGCCGCTCAAAAAGGAGGTATTGCACCAATTATAGGAATGTTCGGTTTTTCATTGGCTATCGCATTGCCTTTCGCTCTTTTTGCTGCTTTTCCAGGTTGGTTAAACACGTTACCAAAATCGGGAGGTTGGCTCAATACAGTTAAAGTAGTTTTAGGATTTTTAGAGTTGGCTTTAGCGTTCAAATTCCTTTCAAATGCAGATTTAGCAGTGACAGGACATTGGTTTGAAAGAGAATTATTTATAGCTGTTTGGATTGCTGTTTTTGGAACCTTGGCCTTGTATTTGTTTGGAAAGATTCGTTTACCACACGATTCGCCAATAGACAAAATTTCAGTAGGAAGACTAAGTTTAGGATTGCTATCTTTAACATTTACAGTATATATGATTCCAGGACTTTGGGGAGCTCCTTTAAATTTGATTAGTGCTTTCCCTCCGCCTCAGCATTATAGCGAATCGCCTTATGGAGTAGGTTATAAAAAGGGTGTGACAAGCACTCAGGAAGCTACCCTTCCTGAAGGAGCGTATTTCTTTGCTCCTCACGACATTATAACGTTTGATGACTATGATAAGGGACTTGCTTACGCTAAGCAAGTAAACAAACCTGTTTTGATAGATTTTACTGGAAAAACTTGTGTTAATTGTCGAAAAATGGAAGAAAATGTATGGACAGAACCTCACGTTCTTGAGATTTTGAAAAATGAGGTTATCTTAGTTTCTCTTTATGTAGATGATAAGCGTTTGCTTCCTGAGAATCAAGTTGTTGATTCTCAACTTAAACCAGGTAAAAAATTGAAATATGTTGGACAAAAATGGAGTGAATTCCAAACAATTCGATATAAAGCTAATTCACAGCCGTTCTACGTTTTAATGAATCACGATGAAACTAATTTAGTAGAACCAGTAGGTTATACACCTGATACTGAGGAATATTATAATTGGTTAAAATCGGGCTTGGAAGCCTTTAAGAAGTAAAATCTTTTTTAAAATATTCAAAAATGCGACCGCTTTTCCTTAATGATGAGCTGTCGTGTTTTTGTTTCTATTATTCTGAATTTATTATAAAACAAGAGAAAATTAATTTAAACATCATTTTTGAATGAAAGTAAAAACTTACATAGTGCCACTTGTGTTGGGAGGGGTTTTGGCATTAGGGATTCTCTTGGGGAAATTTCTTTCAGATTTTTACGTACAAAAATTACCTCCTCTCGTTCCTTTGCCAATTACTAATATTGATACTATTACAGAGGAAAGCCCGAGTAAGGCAAAATTGGGTAAACTTATAGACTATATTGAAGATGAATACGTTGATGATATTGATACGGATAGTATTGTAGATATAACTGTAAATGGAATTCTTCACAAGTTAGATCCACATTCTACGTACATATCAAAATCAAATATTCAGGAAATTACTGAGAATATGAGTGGTAAGTTTGTTGGTGTGGGAGTTTCTTTTTATATGTATAAAGATTCAATTGCTGTAATAAAGTCCATTGATGGAAGTGATGCTTTTGAAAAAGGTATTTCGTTAGGTGATCGCATTTTAAAATCTGACGAAGACACTCTTTTCGGTAAAGGATTTTCAGCTGATAAAATTAGAACTATCCTCAGAGGGGAAATAAATTCTCAAACAAATTTGACTGTTTATAGGAAAGCTGTAGATAGTCTTTTTACAATTCCCATAACTCGAAAATACATTCCAATAAAAAGCATTGACCGCTATTATAAAATTAATGATAGCTTAGGATATATCCGAATGAATCGTTTTGCCGAGACTACACATCAGGAGTTTACATCAGCCTTAAAAGAGCTTGGAGAAATTAATAGCTTAATTTTAGATTTGAGAGATAATACTGGCGGATTTTTTAATGTAGGGATTCAGATTGCTGATGAATTTTTGCAGAAAGATAAAATGATTGTTTTTACGAAAAATAATCGTAAAGAAATTGAAGAAATTTATTCAACTGAGGGAGGTTTATTTGATGATAAGTCTGTTTTTGTATTGGTAAATGAGCAAACTGCTTCAGCAAGTGAAATTGTTGCAGGGGCGTTGCAGGATAATGATAGGGGAGTGATTGTTGGTCGTCGTACTTTTGGTAAAGGTTTGGTACAGAGTGAAATGCCCTTGCCTGATGGTTCGGCTGTACGTTTGACTACAGCTCGTTATTATACACCTACAGGTCGTTCAATTCAAAAACCTTATAACCTCAGAAATAAGAGAAGTACTCAGATAGATAACACAAAAGTAGCTGATTCTTTGAAGTTTATAACTCCTAGAGGTAAGATTGTTTATGGTGGTGGAGGAATTTATCCAGATGTTTACATACCGATGGATATGAAGCCAGATATGTATATGGTACACGAAATATTGAATTCTGGATTAACAAATTTCTTCTTGTTTGAGTATTTTGATACTCATCCTGAGGAAAATAAAAAGACAGATAAAGAATATTTTGTAAAAAAATATAAAATTTCGAAAGAAATGTTGAATGCTTTTTCAAAGTTTCTCTCGGCACGAAAAATATTCATTGATTTCAGAAGGAATAAAGATGAAATTTCAAAATATTTGAAGGCAAGTTTGGCTGAAATGTGGTATGATGATAATATTGCAGGTATGATTCAGAATCAGGGAGATTTTTATATTGAAAAATGCTTGTATTATTATAAAGGTGGCGAAGCTCCTCCAGAACCAGCTAAAAAGGCTGTAAAAAAGAAAAAAATAAAGAAGCGTAACACCCAAAAATAAAAAAGGAATTCTTGAGAATTCCTTTTTTATTTTACGAATTTCTTTTGGAAACAAATATAAAGTCTAATATTTTGTTTTTTAATTTATTGAGAAAAGAAACTGTTAGATAGTATCCTTCTATCAAAAAACTTTTACATTCATCTTTTATTATTCTGTATTTATCAACAGCGAAAGGTTTCCACTGATTGTATTTAAAAGATAACCAAATGTTTACTAGAATAAAAAGTAAAGCTCCAATTGCTACAACATACGGATTTAAACTATGGTGAAAGTATTGATATAAACCAAATCCTGTAAAACTTCCGTATAAAATAATGTAATGTATGATGTAGATGGACAAGGTATTTTGCCCGATAGTCCGTATTGTTGAAGACATAATTACATCACGAAGTAACATAAATACTGAAAAAACCAATAGGACATTTCCTAATCGATTAAAAATAGTGTTTTCTGAAATCAGAAAAGCTAATTGTGAGTTCGTGATATTGTAAAGCCAATAGAAAAAAGGTTGAGAACCAAACGATAAAATCAATCCAAATATGATTGAAAAGGTAATTGCATAACTATACACGTGTTTATTGTCCTTGAATATACTAAACAAAACTCCAATAAAGGCTCCAAAAGCAGCGTATCCAAACCAAGGGAAAATAGTAAATACAGAACCATTTGCTTGTGTAAAATAATTTGCCAAGAAAACTGGTAAAAAATCGTAGTTTTGAACTGAATAAATAGGAAGTAGTAAAAACGACAAAAGAGCAAAACCTATCAAAATTAAAGGCATCACATAAGGCTTTTTCTTGTACGAAAATAAATATATCGCAATCAAAAGAAGCAAAGATAGCCCAATACAGTGAAGAACATCAATCATATAGGAATTTGGATATATTTTCCCTTTGAACAAACTCCAAAAATGTATCCTCAGTAGGTAAGCGGTAATAATTAATGTTATTCCTCGTCGAATTCCCTTGATAACTCGTAAATGGTTCCAACCAGTTTTTCCTGCGGTTTTTTCTTTCGCCAGAAGATACATAAAAATAAAACCAGAAACAGTAAAAAAGATAGGAGCTGTTAAACCTCTGAAAAATAACCATATAAAATATATTGGGTATTCAGAAGTTCTATATTCATTTGCTAATAATCCATCTACAAAATGCCCCTGCAACATCATACAAATGGCAAAGGCTCTCATCACATCAATAAAGTAAAGCCTAAAAATAGGGTTTTTCATAAATCTTTATTTTAAGGGGCAAAGGTAGAAAAATTAATCCATTGGGTAGATAATACTGAGGAAATTATTTTAATTTTAACATAATAAAATCGTAGTAAAAGAAACTTTTAAAATTGTATTATTCTTTTTAAAATGTCATTTTTGGTTTTCATAAGAGAAATTTTATTTAAAAAATGGCTTTTATTTTTGTCATCTAACCAAAAAATTGTACTTTTGTTACCAACTTCAGCCCTTTAGATGTAAGGTGCTTAAAATCTTATTTTTAGATTTGTTGTTAGATTTTTTAGATAGTATAATTTTAAATTTTTTATAGTATAAATGGCACACAATATTAAACCAGGCGTAGCTGTTGGAAAACAAGTACAGGAGATTTTTCAATACGCCAAACAAAAAGGATTTGCTTTACCAGCTGTAAATGTTGTTAGTTCAAACACAATTAATTCTGTAATGGAAACTGCCAAAGAAATGAATGCACCTGTTATCATTCAATTTTCGAATGGAGGGGCTTGTTTTATGGCAGGAAAAGGACTTTCAAATGAAAATCAACGTGCTGCTATTGCAGGGGCAGTGTCAGGAGCAAAACACGTTCATCAATTAGCTGAACTTTACGGAGTTAGTGTAATTCTTCATACTGACCATTGTGCAAAAAAATTACTTCCTTGGATTGATGGTTTGCTAGATGCATCAGAAAAACATTTTGCTGAAACAGGAAAACCTTTGTTTAGCTCACATATGATTGACCTTTCAGAAGAACCACTAAAAGAGAATATCGAAATTTGCAAAAAATATTTGGAAAGAATGAGCAAAATGGGTATGACTCTTGAAATTGAATTGGGAATTACTGGAGGAGAGGAAGATGGAGTTGACAATACAGATGTTGATTCTTCTAAACTTTATACTCAACCAGAGGAAGTTGCTTATGCGTATGAGGAATTATTGAAAGTAAGCCCTCAGTTTACTATCGCAGCTGCTTTCGGTAATGTTCACGGAGTTTATAAACCTGGAAATGTGAAACTTACTCCAAAAATTTTGAAAAATTCACAGGAGTACATATCTAAAAATTATAACGTTCCTGAAAATACAGTAGATTTCGTTTTCCACGGAGGTTCTGGTTCTACTCTTGAGGAAATTCGTGAGGCAATTTCGTATGGTGTTATCAAAATGAATATTGATACCGATTTGCAGTATGCGTTCACAGAAGGAATTCGTGACTATATGAAAGAAAAATCAGCTTATTTGCAATCACAAATCGGAAATCCAGAAGGAGCTGATGTTCCAAACAAAAAATATTATGACCCTCGTGTTTGGTTGAGAGAAGGAGAAAAAACTTTCATCGCTCGACTTAAAAAAGCTTTCGAGGATTTGAACAATGTCAATACTTTATAGTAAGATATTTTTTGGATTAAAATAGATTTTGAAAAAAGAGTAAGAAATAAAAAGTTCTTACTCTTTTTCTTTTTCGGAATTAATTTGATAAAAACGTTTCATAACGTCATCAATGCTCCGAACAGATTTTTTTGTCCAATCAATTCGGATTGCCATTTTTTCTTCTTCTGTAAGTTGCCAAGAAACATCTGATTTTCTGAGTTTTTCTGTGAGTTGTTGCAAGATGATAGCAGCACAAACCGAGATGTTTAGGCTTTCGGTGAAGCCCACCATCGGAATTTTCAAAAATGTATCAGCTTGATTTAATACTAATTCTGATAATCCGTCTTTTTCTGTACCAAAAAAGAAAGCACTTTTCTTTGAAATATCAAAATCGGCTAAGAAATAAGCATCTTTATGAGGTGTTGTCGCCACAATTTGATAACCTTTTTCACGAAGCGTATCCATACAATGTTGTGTATTATCGTATCGGAATGTATCCACCCATTTTTGAGCTCCCATTGCGATTTTGGCATCTAAACGTTTTCCAAAGCGTTGCTCAATCAAGTGAGCTTGTTGCACACCGAACACATCACAACTTCGGATAACAGCACTCGTATTATGCATCTGGAAAACATCTTCTACAGCTACCGTAAAATGCTTGGTTCGATATTCGAGAATTTCTGAAAATCGTTTTTTTCGCTCTTCTGTGATGAAATTTTCTAAATATGGTAGCAAAATATGTTCATCTTTCATTATAAATTCATTTTTTTAATACTTTTTTAAATGCTATTTCGTAGAAAATATATCCCAATATTCCTCCCAAAACAAATCCTGTAATGACATCTCCTGGGAAGTGAACTCCTAAATAAATTCGACTATATCCTACTAAAAATGACCAAGATAGCAATACAAAAGATAACCATTTTATTCTTTGGTGGAAAAGCAAACTGAAAAACGTAGCCACTGCCATTGAACTTGCTGCGTGTGCCGAAAAATAGCCGTACTTTCCTCCACAGATTACGTGACGCATTTGTGAAATCAGAGTTTCGTCGTGGCACGGACGCAATCTTTCAAAACCATATTTAAAAAGATTTGCTAACTGGTCAGTTGCAACAATCATTAAAGCCACACAGAGCAAAATCACAAGCGTTTTTCTCCATTTTAAAAATTTCAAACAAAAAAAGAGTAACGAAATATATAGAGGCAACGCAGAAAATTTATGACTTACGAAAAGCCAAAATCCGTCCCAACGCTCTGAACCTAAGCCATTAAGATAAAGGAGAAGTTCTTTGTCTTTTTCAATGATGAATTCAAACATAACGAATTACCCTTCGTATCGATCTATTTCTCGTTCGTAAAACTCATTGGCTTGTTGAATGAGGTTTTCTGCTTCTGTTTCAAGTTCTTTAGTGTCTTCTTCGTCAAATTCTTCCAACCATTCCACCTCATCAGTTTCTAAATTTAGTACAAAACGTGGATATTCCGTATGGATTACGAAAATAGCATCGGGGAAGTCTGTATTATCTCCCAGCAAAAATTTAGGAAAATTACTCATCTGTATTCTTAATTACGTGATTTAACAAATATTTTACGCAAATTTATATGAATAGAACTTAGTAAGCAAATTTTGTCAAAGAAAATTAGATAAATGCAAAAGCTTTCATTTTTTTATTATATCTTTGTTTCCCTGAAATATTAGCATCTAATTTGGAGATATGAGTAAAATAGAATCTTTTAAAGAAACCATAACCAATGGATATATTTACAAAGGAGATTACATCACTTTAGGTGGAGCTATGTATGAAGGGCAACCTATTGAGAATGTTTTAGTTAATCTTCCTTTGAAAACGCTAAATCGGCACGGACTTATAGCTGGTGCTACGGGTACAGGAAAGACTAAGACGCTGCAAGTAATTGCAGAGAATTTATCCAAAAACGGAGTTCCAGTACTTTTAATGGATTTAAAAGGTGATTTGAGTGGTTTGGCAGAAATGGGCGAAGAAAAATCATTCATTACAGAACGTCATAAAAAAATAGGTGTTCCTTATGCTCCACAAGGATTTCCAGTGGAGTTGCTTACTATTTCAGAACAAAAAGGAGTGAGAATGAGAGCCACAGTTTCCGAATTTGGTTCTGTATTGCTTTCTCGTATTCTGGATTTGAGCGATGTACAGGAAGGCGTGTTGGCGATAATCTTCAAATATTGTGATGATAATGGTTATCCTTTGTTGGATTTGAAAGATTTGAAGAAAATATTACAATTTGCTACTGAAGAAGGCAAAGCAGAATTTGAAAAGGAATACGGAGCAATAGCAAAAACTTCGACAAGTGCAATTTTGAGAAAAATTGTTGAATTGGAACATCAAGGAGCAGAATTATTTTTTGGAGAAATAAGTTTTGAACCTTCTGATTTACTGAGAACAAATAGTAAAGGGGAAGGATATGTAAACATCATTCGCTTAACGGATATTCAAGACCGCCCAAAGATGTTTTCTACCTTTATGTTAAGTCTGTTAGCTGAAATTTATTCTACATTTCCTGAAGAGGGGGACTTACAGAAACCAAAATTAGTTATTTTCATTGATGAGGCTCATTTAATTTTTAATGAAGCGTCAAAAACATTGCTAAATCAGTTGGAAAATATTGTAAAACTCATTCGTTCCAAAGGTGTTGGGCTTATTTTCTGCACACAAAATCCAACGGATGTCCCCGATGCTGTCCTTTCACAATTGGGAATGAAAGTACAACACGCCCTTAGAGCTTTTACAGCGAAGGATAGAAAAGCCATCAAACTCACAGCCGAAAATTACCCTGTTTCAGAATTTTATGATACAGCAGAAGTATTGACATCTTTGGGAACAGGAGAGGCTTTTGTGACTGTTTTGAATGAAAAAGGAATTCCTACTCCGCTGGTAGCTACAATGTTAAGAGCTCCAATGAGCCGAATGGATATCCTTTCTGATGCTGAAATAAATACTCTTGTAAATCGTTCTGAGTTAGCAAGAAAATACAACGAAGTAATAGACAGAGAGAGTGCCTACGAATTGCTCAATAAGAAAATTTCTGAAATTCAGAATCAGCAGGTTAAAGAAAAGGAAGAGGAGAAGCAACAAAAACAAACCAAATCGCAAAAAACAACAAAACAAAGTACAGCTCAAAATCCTATATTAAAGATGGTTACGAGTGCGACTTTTATTCGTGGGGTTTTTGGTGTTTTGAACAAAGTAATGAAAAAATAATGATTTTTTTTAATAAATTAATTATAAAAATGAATAAATACATTGTACTAATACTAATTCTGTTTGTAGCCATTGCGTGTAATAAAACAGATAATAAATTCCTGATAACTAAAGATAATATTGGGATTTTACACAAAAATACACCTATTCAAAAATTAGACTCTATCTATGTAAAGGATTCTCTGGTAAACACTACTTTTGAGGGGGAACTTCGTTATGCCAGTATGGAACGCATTATCATTTTTGAAAAAGGTGGGAAAGAACTGATAGAAATTACACCTGCTGTTAATTCTGATAATCAAAAGGTTGTAGAAAGTGTGTTGATTTTAGATTCACGTTTTACAACAGAGAAAGGAATTTCACTATCAAGTACTTATAAAGATGTTAAAGAAAAATATCCTAACTTTGAAATTGAACAAACGCTGAAAAGTGTATTGATAACTCCTACAGACGAAAATTTCTATTTTACTTTTGATAAGTCAGCTTTGAAGAGCAATAATTTTGGGCTTTCTTCCGAAATTACAAAAAATGACATAGAGGATACCGCAAAATTATCACGAATTACTATAAATTGGGATTTGTAGAAACATTGTAAAATTATCTGATGGAAAGAAAACAAAAATTGTCATTGAGCATAATAGGAGGAGGGAATGTGGCTTTCCATTTGATGAAAGTTTTTTATAATAATGATAAAATTGAGGTGAAGCAACTTTGTAATAGGAGTTACTTCACTTCTCATTTTGAGCAATTTGAAGTTGAAAAAATTACAAATGTTTCATTATTAAAACCTGTTGACATTTGTATAATTGCAGTGAAAGATTCAGCTATTTTTGAGATATCTGAAAGTTTACCTCTTTTAGGAAGTTTGGTAGTTCATACCTCAGGAAATACTGATATTAATGCTTTGACCGACAAAAATAGAAAAGGAGTTTTTTACCCATTACAATCTTTTTCTAAAGATGTAGCAATTGATTTCCAACAAGTTCCTATATGTATAGAAGCTAATAATTTATCAGATTTGAATGTACTACAAACATTAGCCAGGTCTATCTCAAGTAAAGTTTATAAAATAAATAGTTTTCAAAGAAAAATTTTGCATATTTCTGCAGTAATAATGAATAATTTTACAAATCATTTAATAGGAATCAGTAAGGAAATATGTCAGGAAAATGAAATTCCTTTTGAAATCTTGGCTCCTTTACTTACGGAAACTTTTGAGAAAATTCAGAAAATGGAACCCTTTGATGCTCAAACAGGTCCAGCAAGGCGTAATGATCTTCAAACTATTGAAAATCATTTAGCTTTATTAAATGGAAATCGAAAAGAAATTTATAAAACAATAACAAATTCAATATTAGAAACTTATGGAAACAAAAAGCTATAAAGAGTATCTAAAAAATATCACAACTTTTGTATTTGACATAGATGGAGTACTAACAAACGCTCAAGTTTTAGTAACAAACGAAGGGGAATTACTACGAAGTATGAGTGTTAAGGATGGTTTTGTGATGAAATTTGCGTTGGATAAAGGGTATAATATGTGCATTATCACTGGAGGAAATAATCAAGGAGCTAAAAAAAGACTTGAAGATTTAGGAATTAGTGATATTTTTATGAAAAGACATCAAAAATTAGATACTTTTTTGGAATATCAACAATCAAAAGGACTAAAAACAGAAGAAATTTTATATATGGGAGATGATATATTGGATATTCCACCAATGAAACATTCTGGATTGGCAACTTGTCCGCAGGACGCAGCTCCAGAAGTAAAGGCGGTAGCAAACTATATTTCTCATTTGAAGGGTGGGGAAGGTTGTGTTCGTGATGTTATTACTCAAGTCTTAAAAGTGCGTGGTGACTGGGAATTTTAAATAAATTATATAAATAGCAGAGATAGTTTTTCTGTTAAAAGGTAGACTCAAATTTTCTTTCATAGGAGAGAAGATTTGAGTTTTTTTAATCTTATAAAGTTCTTATTTAAAATATAAAAAACTGGTAATAAGTATTTTAATTTACCTTATTTCTATAATTACTTTAATTAATGATTACTCCTAAAATTTAGAATCCAAAATAAACGATATTTACTAATATAAATTATTGAAAACGAGATTTTTAATATGAAAAAGGTTTTATATTTCATAGTTAAATGACAGAATGACATATATTATTAAAATGTTAATAGTTTTAAATTTTTAGTTTAAAAAAACACAATCAAATAGTTAATAAACAATATTTTACATCATTAATTTAATATATCTTGTTGAAGTGTTATTTAGAAAACAATCATAGATTAAAAAATTTCATAGTTTGAAAAATAATTTTTACTTTTGAAATAGATTTTTGAAGTAATTTGAAGAATGAGCAGAAGTATTTCTCAAAAGCGTAAAAAGAAAAAATTGAATCGAATTAATAAGATGGAGTTACCTCCAGGAACGTTATTATATTTTGGTGAAAAGGAAAAAGCAATTGACATTGATGTAGTTTCATATAAAGATTCATTTTTTCATTCAGGAAAAGTAAATTCTGTTACGGAAGCTTTATCTTTTATTTCTGCTCAAAATCGTACTTGGATAAATATCAATGGATTAAATAATATTGATGAGATAAAACGAGTAGGAGAGTTTACAAATTTACACAGTTTACTTTTGGAAGATATCCTTGACACAGAGCATCGTCCTAAAAGTGAAATCCTTGATAATAATTTATTGATTATTATCAAAATGATATATTTCGGAAAGGATAAACAGATTATTTCAGAACATCTGGCACTAATTTTAGGTGAAAGATATATTATAAGTTTTCAAGAAGTAGAGGGGCAAGATGTGTTTGGGTCATTAAGAAAAAGATTGATAACAAATGTAAATAATATTCGAGAAAAAGATATAGACTATCTTCTTTTTGGGCTTTTAGATGCAGTAATTGATAACTATTTTTTGGTTTTGGATAAAATTGGAAGCAAAATTGAGGATATAGAAGATGAAATCATAAATAATCCTGATGAAAAAATAATTTTAGAAATACAGAGTTTGAAAAAAAATGCAATTTTTCTTCAAAAATCAATTGTTCCAGTTAGAGAAATAACGAGCAAACTAGAAAAAATTAATCATCATTTAATTACAGCTGACACAAAGCATTATTTTCGTGATTTACACGATCATACTATTCAAATTGTAGAAACTCTAGGTACATATCGTGATATCCTATGGGGATTAACAGATACTTATATGGGAGCTATGAGCAACAAAATGAATAATATAATGCGATTACTCACTTTAATATCAACAATATTTATTCCCTTAACATTTATTGTAGGAGTTTATGGTATGAACTTTGATTTTATGCCTGAACTTAGGTATAAATGGTCATACTTTATCGTTTGGGGAATAATGATTTTACTATCTTTCTTGATGATATCATATTTTAAAAGAAAGAAATGGCTTTAGTTTACAATTGTAAAAAATAAAATTATTTATTTTCAAATATTTGAAAACTATTATCGTCGTAGAAAAAAATAATTTTTTTTACTTTTTTATCAGGCTTTGGGATACTACTTATGACTTCGATAGGATTATTTAGTTCTTTTTTTTCTGTAACATTTCTATTTTCGTCAAATAAATTTGTCTGAGATGAATTCCTTTCTGAATTAGGTAAATGAGCCTGAGATATAGGGAATTTTCCTTTTCCTTGTGTAATCCAGTATATATCAACTTCAGGAAATTTAGAAACCAATCGAAGAATAAAATCCAAACTAGGTTTGTTTCTCTCTGAAAGTAAATGAGAAATACTTGAACGCTGAATTTCGAGAGTATCAGCAAAAGCTGAAGCACTTAATCCGTAATAATCCATTACTTTTTGAAGCCTTTTTGTGAAATCAGATGAATTTACCATTGTAAATAGAAATTAAGCAGAAGTAATAAAATACAAATGTAAAAATAAAATTATAAAAATAAAAATTTTATGTGAAAATTTAATGATGAAACTATAAAGATAAGATTACAAAACTAAACTTTTATGGAATATAGTCTATTTAAAGAGAAAAGAATATCAGGTAGATATATTAATTTCAAAATGATTTTACCTATTCTACAAAATTATAATATTCAAAATAAAATAATATTAGGAAAATCAGTTAATGACAAACCTATTTATTTGTATCAGATTGGAAATGGTGATAAGAAAATATTAATGTGGTCTCAAATGCACGGAAATGAATCAACAACAACAAAATCATTATTAGACACATTAAATTATTTTACAAAAGTAAATAACGATTATTTACAAAAGTTATCTATATTTTTTATACCAATTCTAAATTCTGACGGAGCTGAAGTATATACACGTGTAAATGCTAATAAAGTAGATTTGAATCGTGATGCATTTGAATTATCTCAACCTGAAAGTAAATGTCTTAGAAAAGCATTTGAACTTGTTAAGCCTGATTTTTGTTTTAATTTACACGATCAAAGAACTATTTTCTCGGCAGGAAAGACGAAAAATCCAGCAACAATATCGTTTTTGGCTCCTTCATATAACGAAAATAGAGATATTAATATCGTACGCAGGAAAAGTATGGAAGTCATTTCTGTTATGAATGAAATGTTACAAAAATACATACCTAATCAAATAGGACGTTTTGATGATAGTTTTAATATAAATTGTATTGGAGATTATTTTACAAGTGTAAACATATCGACTATTTTGTTTGAAGCAGGACATTATCAGTCAGATTATCTCCGAGAAGAAACCAGAAAGTATGTTTGCTTTGCTATGATTGAAGGACTTAAATATATTGCTGACAATGATGTTTCTGGTAGTGAATATGAACCATATTTTGAAATTCCTGAAAATGATAAATTATTTTTTGATGTATTATTGCGAGATGACTTTTATCAAAATACAATTGATATAGGCATTTTATTTAAAGAAACTTTAAAAAATAATACAATTTATTTTGAACCTTATATTTCTCAAATTGGGAATTTGAAAAATTATTATGGTCATAAAGAGTATAGATTATCGGAAATTTTTATAAATAAGATAGATAAAAAAGATATAGAAAAACAATTAGATTTAAAAAAATTTGAACCTAAATTTGTATAAAAATAATTTTTTACAAAAAAAAAATGAATTTATTTTGAATATATTGAAAAAATGATTTACTTTGCATTCGTAATTAATGAATAATACGATGGGAAGATTTAGGTTAGATGAGATTGATCATCAAATTTTGGATATGCTAATAGAAAATACACGTACTCCTTTTACTGATATTGCCAAGAAATTAGATATATCTGCTGGTACGGTTCACGTTCGTGTTCGTAAAATGGAGGAGTCAGGAATTATAAAAGGCTCAACTTTAACCATTGATTATGAAAAACTTGGATATACATTTGTAGCTTATGTAGGAGTTTTTCTTGAAAAAAACCATCAGACTCAATTTGTTTTGGAACGTTTGGCAAATATTCCTTATGTAACTGTTGCTCACATAACTACAGGTAAATATAACATCTTTTGTAAAATTCGAGCAAAAGATACAAAACACGCAAAGGAAATTATTTATATGATTGATGATATTCAGGGAGTTGCGCGTACAGAAAGTATGATTTCTTTGGAGGAAACCATCAATGACAAAAAACGTTTGATGCGAACTGTTTTCAAAGAATTATAATTTTTTAAGATGAAATAGATAATAGTAAAATCCTCCCAAATTTTTTGAGAGGATTTTTTATGTTTTAAAAATAATCAAATTCGTATGCCAAGAAAAACAAAATTAGAACGATTTAACGAAAATGTATTAAGCAAATACCAAATTTATAATGGTATTTTGATGACGCTTCCTTATGAAGAGGTTTTGGAAACGGGAACGTTGTTGCCTCTTTTTAGTGAAATGTGTAACAAAGGGTATGAGGAGAATTCCTCTCCAGTTGAAATAGTTAATAATTTTTTTAATAAATATTTAGAAAATCCAACTGAAAAACAAAAAAATGATTTATTGTTTCGTTTCATTCAATATATTGAACGTCAGGTAGTTTTATTTGATGCGATAGAAGATGCCAGTTTTGCTATTGTAAACAATTTAGATGGGCTTGGTTCCCTCCGAAATGTTCGTGAAAAGGCTGAGTCTCAGGAAAAAACAGAACAATTAAAAGCATATCTGAGTTATGCAAAAGTGCGTCCTGTACTTACAGCACACCCAACTCAGTTTTATCCAGGAGCGGTTTTAGCAATTATTAATGATTTATCTGAAGCAATCAAAAAAGATGATATATTACTCATTAAGAATCTTTTAGCACAATTAGGAAAGACCCCTTTCTTCAAGAAAGAAAAACCAACTCCGTATGATGAAGCCGTAAATTTGATATGGTATTTAGAGAATGTATTTTATCACTCTGTTGGAACAATTTACAAATATATATATCATAACATATTTAAAGACAAACGTATAGATAATGAAATCATTGAACTTGGATTTTGGCCTGGTGGTGATCGAGATGGGAATCCGTTTGTTACAGCAGAAATAACGCGTAAGGTAGCAGAACGCCTCAGAAGGTCTGTTATTCGGAATTACTATAAAGATTTACGCAATATCAAAAGGAGATTAACTTTCCCAGAAGTAGAATCTTTAGTTAGCGAATTGGAAATTAAATTATACAATTTGAGTTTTCTGCAAAAAGATGATTCTATTCTGTTAGATGAATTTATTGAAAAGTTGATAAACATTAAACAGATTTTAATAGAGAGATATCAATCATTATTTGTTGAAAAGGTTGATGATTTATTACATAAAATACAAATCTTTGGATTTCATTTCGCAACACTTGACATTCGACAAGATTCACGAGTACATCATTCCGTAATAAAAGATATATCAAGAACTCTGAAAGGGAAAATATTACCTGAAAATTATGGAGAATTATCTGATAAAGAGCAATATGAGTGTTTAGTAAATGTAAAAGGAATTCTGAATTCAGGTGATTTTTCTGATGAACTTACTAAACAAACGATTGAAAGCATTTACGCTATAAAAGAAATTCAAAAGTTTAACGGCGAACGTGGAGCAAATCGTTACATTATTAGCAATAATCAAAGTTCATTAAATGTGCTTGAAGTACTGACAATGATTCGTTTATGCGATTGGAAAAATCCAAGTATTGATATTATTCCTCTTTTTGAGACTATTAACGATTTGTCTGTTGCTGAACGTGTTATGCAGGAACTATATACGAATCCAACTTATAAAGATCATTTGAAGAATCGTAATAATATACAAATCATTATGTTAGGTTTTTCTGATGGAACAAAAGATGGCGGATATTTAATGGCAAATTGGAGTATCTATCAAGCTAAAGAGCGTTTAACAGAAGTCTCTAGAAATAACGGGGTTAAGGTTATTTTCTTTGACGGAAGGGGAGGACCTCCTGCACGTGGTGGGGGAAAAGCACATCAATTTTATGCATCTTTAGGCAATACTATTGAGGCTGAACAAATTCAGTTAACAATTCAGGGTCAAACGATTAGCTCTAATTTTGGAACTTTGGAATCTTCTCAATATAACTTGGAGCAGTTACTTAGTGCGGGGATTAACAATAAAGTTTTTAATGATAATAAAAATACATTACTTACTGAAGAAGACAAAAAAGTTATTTCCGAACTAGCTCAAATTAGCTATGAAAGTTATACTAATTTCAAAAATCATCCAATGTTTATTCCTTATTTAGAGCGAGTTAGCACGTTAAAATATTATGCTAAAACAAATATTGGAAGTCGTCCTAGTAAGCGCTCACAATCAGAAGGATTGAATTTCAGTGATTTAAGAGCAATTCCTTTTGTTGGAAGTTGGAGTCAGTTAAAACAAAACGTACCAGGTTTTTACGGAGTGGGAACCGCTTTAAAATATCTTGAAGAAAAAGGAAATTTTGATAAAGCTATTTATTTGTATAAGAACTCATTATTTTTCAGAGCGTTACTTGAAAATAGTATGATGAGTTTGACAAAATCAAATTTTAAATTAACACAATATATGCAAAATGATGCTGAATTTGGAGAATTTTGGACGTTAATTTATGAAGAATTTGAGCTGACAAAAAAAATGTTATTGAAACTGACAGGTTATTCAGAATTAATGGAAAATCATCAAAGCGGAAAAGCATCTATAGAGATTCGTGAAAAAATGGTTTTACCATTATTAACAATTCAACAATATGCATTACAAAAAATTAAAAACGAAACTTTTGATAGTGAATTAGTAAATATTTATGAAAAAATGGTAATGCGTTCGATGTTTGGTAACATTAATGCTAGTCGAAATTCAGCATAAAAATAATAAAAAAATAAAGAAAGGTTTAATAATTTAACCGTTAAATCTTTCTTTTATAAAATATTATTTTTGTATCATAATTTATATT
>NZ_KB900713.1 GCF_000379185.1 Capnocytophaga cynodegmi DSM 19736 | reverse complement strand
GAAAATATTAATATTTATATTTTTCATAAAGTATAATATTTGATGAATTTAAACTGAAATAAGTCTATAAATATAAAAAAATAAAAAGAAATGAATGAAACTATCATAGCATTAGCAACAGCTTCAGGGAGTGGAGCTATTGCTATCATCAGAATATCAGGAAAAGATGCCATTTCAATTGCTGATAGCGTATTTAAAGCACATCACGGAAGAAGTTTAGCTAATTCTGATTCGCATACTGTACATTTGGGCTATTTTTTTGATAATAAGACGATAATAGATGAATGTCTTGCAACGATTTTTAAAGGAAATAAGTCATATACGGGTGAACCTACTGTAGAATTTTCTTGTCACGGAAGTAGTTATATCATTCAGCAAGTGATAAAAGTTTGTCTTGCCAAAGGATGTCGATTAGCAAAGGCGGGGGAATTTACTTTGAGGGCATTTCTAAATGGAAAAATGGATTTGTCACAAGCTGAAGCTGTTGCTGACCTTATTGCCTCCGACAGCGAAGCCGCTCACGCTATCGCTATGAAACAAATGCGAGGCGGTTTTACTTCTGAAATTGAGGAACTACGTACTGAACTGCTTAATTTTGCATCTTTGATTGAATTAGAACTTGATTTTTCGGAAGAAGATGTAGAATTTGCTGACAGAAACCAATTTCGTTCACTACTTTCAAGAATTCAGACTACAATTAAACGATTGATGGACTCATTTGCAACGGGAAATGTTATCAAAAATGGAGTTCCAGTAGCGATTGTAGGCAAACCCAATGCAGGGAAATCAACGCTTTTGAATGTTCTTTTGAATGAAGAACGAGCTATCGTTTCGGACATTGCGGGAACAACACGTGATACTATCGAGGAAGTGTTACACATCGGCGGAACAGCTTTCCGATTCATTGATACAGCAGGAATTCGTGAAACTTCTGATAAAATAGAAGAGATTGGTGTTAAAAAAGCGAAAGAAAAGATTACACAAGCCAATGTTTTATTATATCTCTATGATGAATTGGATAATCAACCTGAGGAAGTTATTGATTTTGTGAAAGAAGTATATCGAGACGACTTAAAGATAATTCTTTTGCATAACAAAGTAGATGTTTCTGGTGGTGAATTTGGTGATTTCGACCGAAAATTGAAGTCGGAACTTGTTCCTAAATATACAGATATCATTTTGGAAATTTCTGCTAAGGAGAATATAAATATTGACATATTGAAGTCAGAACTTTCGATGTACGCTGAAAGTTTTACGTCCTCTGGAAATAATGTAATCATTAGTAATTCACGTCATTACGAAGCACTTTCTAATGCCCTTGCCGAGATTATAAAAGTTCAGGAAGGTTTGGAAATGAATCTTTCTGGCGACCTTCTCGCCATCGACATTCGTGAGGCTCTCTATCACCTTGGTACCATCTCCGGCGAAGTTACCAATGACGAAGTACTCGGAAATATATTTGCGAATTTTTGTATTGGGAAATAGGATGATAAAAATTAAATATTTCCAAATCAGATAAAAAGATAATTTATTATGTATAGAAATGATTTTTTAATCAATGAACTTGAAAATACACTATATGAATTACGAGATATAATGTATAATAAATTATTTCAAAAAGATTTTGTTGATTTAGAAAAATCAATAGAAATAGTTAAGCAAAAACATATAAATCAATTATATATAGTTGATATTAAAATACAAAATTTTGTTAGGTTGTTGTATGAAACAGGAATTTTACGAGATATTGATAATGAGGTCTATGATATTATAATAAGGCATATTGGTAGAATAAATTATTTGATTAAAAATATTATTGAAAATCAACACGACACATAGGGTGTTAATTTTTTTGTAATCTACACACCTATTTATTTTGGTTGGAAATGGCATCATTGGGGGCAGATGCTTTCACTCAACAACAAATACGCCAGAGTGCCAACAAAGCTCTTAAAAGTGCGGATAACTCTGTAAGTAAAGAAATAAAAGAGGAACTGGCAAGGGTTGGAGGGAAAGTTGATGATGTTGAATTAACTTCAAAAACACTTATAGATGAAAAAATTAAAATACTTCCTACAGAAAAACTTTTTGGGAATCAAGCAGATACTTTTTTAAATTCAAAATATATAATAGCAGAAACGACAGAAGATATTTTAACATATAGAAGGTTTGGAGGAAGTGCTAAATTAAGAGGTGTATATGTTTCTACTTCTGAAAAGTTAACAAGAGAAGAACTCGCTTTAGTTAAAGAATTTAATAATTCAATGAGGTTTGAAGCTATTATTAAAATTCCAAAAGGAGAAAAATTAGCAGTAGGAAAAGTTGGTCCTTGGCCACCTAAAGCCCCTGAATTTATGGGAGGAGCGGATCAAATAATAATTATAAAATATCAATATCCTGAGAACGTTTGGGTACAGAGTATAAAAGATTACAAAACAGGGAAGATATATACATATGGTGAATTCCGTTTAAAATTTCCAAATTTATGTGTAAAATAGAATATAAATTAGTAGAGTTAATAGCGTTATTTGAGTATTTAGTATATGTAGAGAATTTTAATGCTCATAAAAAAATATTATCTCAATACAAAAAAGTATTGGGAAATATCAATGGTAAAGATACAGAAGAAATTATCTCAGAAGATTTTATGCCTCTAACGACTATATTTAGACTATATTTTGAAGCAATTCCTTCTGATGATAAGCTAGGAAAGTATATTGTTAGTAAAATGGAAAGTTTTTATGATGAAATAAAATTCTTTCAAAATACACAAAATATGTAAATGATTAATAGAGTGAGTTTTGCAATAATTTATGTGCCTATTTGTTTTGGTTGGAAATGGTATCGTTAGATGTCAATACCTTTACCCAACAACAAATACGCCAGAGTGCCAACAAAGCTCTTAAAAGTGCGGATAACTCTGTAAGCAAAGAGATAAAAGAGTAACTGGCTAGGGTTGGTAAAAGTGTTGATAATGTTGGATTAGTTTTAAAAAAACTTATTGAAAAACAATGAATTTAGAGCGATTTACGATGATTTTGCAAATGGAACATTAGTTCGTAAGTTTGCTAATGAACTTACTTTGGAAGAAGAAGCAATATTGAGATTTTATACTAATAAAAGTTATTGGTTTAGTGGCATTTGTGATGGGCTTCCGTATTTTGGAAGCCAGAAAAGCCATTAAAACATTGCCAAAAAAATATACTGAAATTGAAAAAATTAATGATACCAATTATTTGAATATCTCTTTTGAGGTTTTTGACGGTAAAATAAAAAGTTTTTTTAATATTCTCAAAAGATAAATTTTAACTACTTTTTGCGTTAACAAATTTCTTGTTAGCCTATGTTCGTTTCATCTTTTATTTTAATTATAGGTTACACGCAAAAAGTAGTTTTAAATGGATTATATTGTATTTTAAAGAGTTTCTTTAAGCCATCTGAAAAAGTTTCTTTGCCAGAACAAACCATTCTGAGGCTTTAACACCCAATGATTTTCATCAGGGAAGTAAAGCAACTCACTTTTTATGCCTCTTACTTGTGCAGCAGTAAATGCTTGAAGCCCCTGTTCTTTTGGAACTCTGTAATCTTTTCCTCCGTGGATAATCAGTATTGGAGTGTCCCAATTTCCAACAAGTTCAATAGGATTAAAATCTCGATATGATTTTTTTGCAGCCTCATTGTCTTTTTCCCAATAAGCCCCGCCAATTTCATTATTGTTAAAAAATAACTCTTCTGTCGTTCCGTACATACTTTGTAAATTAAAAACTCCACAATGAGCTATGAATGATTTGAAACGTTTGTTATGAATTCCAGACAAGTAAAATACAGAATAGCCTCCATAACTTGCTCCAATAGCTCCCAAACGTGAAGTATCTACATAGCTTTCTTTTGAAATATCATCAATGGCAGAAAGATAATCCTTCATTACTTGTCCGCCCCAATCTTTACTAATTTGTGCATTCCATTCGGTGCCAAATCCAGGCATTCCGCGTCTGCTTGGAGCAATCACTATATATCCCTGTGAAGCCATTAACTGAAAATTCCATCGGAAGCTATAAAATTGGGTAAGAGCAGATTGTGGTCCTCCTTGGCAATATAATAACGTGGGATATTTTTTCTCAGGATTGAAGTCAGGAGGATAGATAACCCAAGCAAACATATCTTTCCCATCAGTTGTTTTTATAATTCTTTCCTTTACCTCACATTTCGCAATAGTTTTGTACATATCGTCGTTAATGTGAGAGAGTTGTGTTACATCTAAAAAAGCTTTCTTTTTCGACTTTTTAGCAAGATTAATGGTATAAATCTCAGCAGCTTGGTTCATATCTGTATGGGTTACCACTAATAAATCTCCAGCCTGACCGATAATTCCATTGATATCAAAATTACCTTTTGTTAGCTGTTTTGGAGTGGGCTTTTCGTCAAACGGATTTATTTCAAAAACTTGTTCTGTTCCATCTGTTGCAGCGAGGAAGTAGATTTTTTTTCCGTCATTACTCCAAATATAACTAAAAATAGTATTATCCCAATGTTCAGTAATATTTCTCTTTTGCTCATTTTGAAGGATAATTAAATCGTTTTTATCTGCCTCATTACCTTCCTCTTTCATACTTAGCCAAGCCAAAACCCCATTCTTGTTAAAAGACGGACGTGTGTCGTATCCCATCATTCCTTCAGTGATATTTGTTGTTTTGCCACTTTGTAAGTCGTACTGATAGATGTCAGTATTTGTACTAAGTACATAATCAGTTCCTGTTTTGGCTTTAGTAACGTATAATACTTTTGTTCCGTCATTGTTCCAAATATAATCTTCACTTCCTCCAAAAGGCTCCTGCGGACAATAATAGGGAAGATTTTCCATAATATCTATTTGTTTTCCATCTTCAATATTTTCAATAAATACGTGATTGAACGTACCATCTGTCCATTTATCCCAATGCCGGTGATTTAACGATCTGTAAAGTTGCCCTGTTGATTTATCTAAATCTTGATAGAAGTCTTTTGCAAAAACGGGATTAATTTTCACCGATTTATGAATTAATTTTTTACTACCTGAAGCATTTATTTTTTCGGTAACTTTCTTTGTTTCTTCTTCTGAAACTGGAACGGGAACACCGCCTTTTACTGAGAGTTTGTAGAAAGTCCTTTTGAATGTATTATCCTCCATATTTGGTTTCGAAACACTGAAGAAAACATAATTTTTATCAGAGCTAAGCCCAATAGCTCCAACTCTGTTCAGTTCCCATAACTTTTCAGGAGTTAATGGTTGTTGTGCTGTAGTAAAATTTGCAATCATTCCTGCGATTAATGCCATAAATCCTTTTTTCATATGAATTACTTTTTGAAAACAGGGGTAAAGGTAGTAAATATTTGAAATTAAATCAAAAGTAAAAAAATAATAGAAAAATCTTTGGAAATTAAAATATAAAAGTTAACTTTGTTGGCGAAGAATATAATTCTTGTGGATTTACATCAAAATGAAGAATGTAATAATTACGGGAACAAGTAGAGGAATAGGTTTGGAGTTGGCAAAACAATTTGCTAATTCGGGTCATAAAGTATTAGCTTTATCAAGAAATACACAACCTTTAAAAGATTTTAATAATAAAAATATAGATTTTTTTCCTTTTGATATAACATCAGAAGAAGATTTGAAGCAAGTTTCTTGTTTTTTATCTGATAAATGGAGAAAAGTAGATGTTCTTATCAACAATGCAGGTAAATTAATCAATAAACCTTTTGAAATGCTTACTCGTGAGGATTTTTTTCAGGTTTATGATGTTAATATATTCGGAGTTGCCAGACTGATACAAACTGTAATTCCATTTATGAGCAAAGGCTCACACGTAGTTACCATCAGTAGTATGGGAGGAATTCAAGGGAGTATGAAATTTGCAGGTTTGGCAGCTTATAGTTCATCAAAAGGAGCCGTAATTACACTTTCGGAGCTTTTAGCGGAAGAATATAAAGAGAAAGGAATTGCTTTCAACGCCTTGGCATTAGGGGCTGTTCAAACAGAAATGCTTTCGGAGGCTTTTCCTGAATATAAAGCTAATACAAGTCCTGAAAGTATGGCAAAGTATATTTTTGATTTTGCGTTAAATGCGAATGAGTTGTTTAACGGCAAAGCTATTCAGGTTTCTAATTCAACACCGTGATATTATTATAACATAAAGATATATTGAGGGATAAATGAAGTGAGATGAAATGTAAGGGAGGTTTGTGAAGTGAGATGTTATGTAGAGTGATTAGCAGAGCAGAGGGAAAATGAAGGAGAAATGCGTGAAAAGAGCTATTCCGTAAGGAATAGCTTTTTTTATCTGTATCTTCTTTCAAGCGGAATAACAAAACCTAAATTAACATTCGCGTTGAGGCTATTTTTAGGAATGTATTGCTCTGACAATCCTCCGAAAAATCGGTCGGAACCTATGTAAAAATTGAATCTTGGAGTATAAAAGCTAAGTATTCCACCCAAAGTAACGCTATCACTGGTGGCAGAACCACTTAATGAAGCCTCAAACCAATCAGTAGGGCGAATATTTGCCGATAACATCATCTGTGAAAAGCTGTAGATGTCATTGAATCTGTGTGAAAATAACATTCCAAAATGTAGCTTATCGTAAGATGGAACAATGTACTCCGCTCCCAAATTGATTGTCATAGGTAGCATCTTTCCTGTGTTCTTTTTTCCGTCATAATACAACGAAAGCATTCTTGCAGTTTCAATTTTCAGTTGTTTTATTTGAGAAGACACGGTAGGGCTTTCCGTTGGGTTGTAGTGTGAGAAGTCTTTAAAACCATCAAACATCCAATTTCCTTTTGAGGAAGCCATATTGGCGTTTTTCCAAACCATATAACCCACATCGGTTAAGGAAGCTGATAGTGTAAGTTCTTCTATAAAAGGCGTTTGGTAGGTAATCCCCATATCCAATGCAACTCCTCTTCCGGGCAGACCAAAAGTAGGGTCGGAAAGGTCGTTTACCCTTGGTTTATTACCTGACGGGGCTTGAGATTGTGTGTCTGAATCTTCTTTATACCTTAAGTGAGAGTTGAACACCGCTGTAGTTAGTTCAGTGTCGCCGTCTATGTTCCAAAAATTTCCCACAGAAGAAATATGCATATGATTTACCTTTAATTCTGCGTAACTTGCACCTATCAAAACCTTTAATTTTCCTCCTATGGTGAGGTTTCGGCTGAGTTTACGTGAATGTCCCAAAACAAATTCGGCATATGTTTCCGATTTCATCCCTAAATTCTTAAAAGAATAGTTCTTTTTTGAAGTAGGCGACTTCATAAACACAAAAAGATGATGTGGAAAAATTGCGTAATTGTTGGAACGGAGATTAACCTCTATTAAATTCGTTCCGTTGAAAGCATTGAAAGCTGCAGAAAGCAAATTGTAATTCAAATTGGCGTTGATAGTCACGTTGTTTTTTATTTTCTTTAAGAAATCCTTGTCATTGACAGAAGGGTGCAGAAACGTCACAAAATGATTATCAGAATTATTTTCAAGCGGATAGAAGAACGTAGAATGTCCATTCCTTCCTCGCGTTCCTACATTGATGTTTCCCAGCATAGGCACAGCAACATAGGGCTTATCAAGCAAAGCTGGATTTATTTGATGTCTAAAAGCTGATGTTTTTACAAAGTAAGAAGACCGCAATTCCTGAGCAATGCTTCCCATTGCGGAAAAACTGAAGATAAGTAACAAAATCTTTTTCATTGTTAAGCCAATTTTTGAATATTTCAACCTGTTTCGGGGCAAAACTATGAAAAAAGAACGGCTTTTCACAAGATTTTTTAGTTAAAATAAACAGAATTAACGTATAAATATTTCAGTAAGAGAGATTCAATAAATGTAAAACAGATATAAGTACTATTTTTGATACCTCATCTGTATAAAATAAAAGTAAAATGAAGTCTTTCTCTGATATAATTCCATAATCTAAAAATAATATATACTAAAATATCAGATAATCATTAATAAATAAAAAACTATAATCAGATTTTACTAATAAATAAACTTTTCAAAACTGATTATAGTATAAAAATGTTTCTTCCTAAAAGATAATAAAAGAAATTTGATTAAAAGAGTTTCATAATCAAATCAATTAAAATTGTAAAGAGAATTGCAATTCCAATTAATAATTTGAAAGCAGTTCCATAAAAGAAACCAATGATAGAACCTTTCATTGATTTGAATGCTTTACTTGTGTCTTGGCTATCGTGTAGTAGTTCTCCAACAAAAACCCCAACGAGCATTCCTATTAAAAAACCTAATGGAATTGGAATAATGAAACCTATGAGTATTCCCACAACGCCTCCAGCACTTCCCCAGTTTGTTCCTCCATATTTTTTATTTAATTTCACAGGAATAATGTATTCCAGAATTAACGAAAGAATAGTTAAAATAGAAAATACCCAAAGATACGTATTTGCTAATTCTGTTCCATTTCCAAAAAATTTATAAGCAAACAAACCTGCTAAGCATAGCACTAAACCTGGTAAAATAGGCAGAATAGTTCCTATAATTCCAACAATGATTATTAAAATACTTAGTATTGTTACAATAATTTCCATTTTTTTCGATTTTAAAATTTTACTTCACAAATATATTATATATAATTGAAAGTTCCAAAAACAATAATCTTCTATAATTTAAATAGAAATTACTCTAAAATGAAATATAATTCTTCTAAATCAATTCTATTTTCACTAAAATATCACATCATAAGATGATTTTTAGTGTAAATCATAATAAAATATCTATTTTTAGAGTATTTTTATATCTAATTCTGTATAAAATAGTGTCTTAAAATCTATTTTTAAATTAAAATTATACAAAAATATGATGTTAAAACCTTCTATGAATTTAAAAGAAAGAATTATATGAACTTTAAAGTATCTTTTTGATTAAAAGTACTAAAAAATATCTCAAAAAGAATGTATTTACAACAAATCTCAAAATAGAAAGAAAACGAAACTATTTGATAAGAAAAAAATACTGAAAAAATTGCTTTTAAATATGAATATTTGTACATTTGGCAAGTAGAAATAAATACAAATTGTTATGATTCATCGTACAGACCTTCGGAAAGTTCGCCAAATGGAGTATTTCCAAGTTATGGCAACCATTAAACGCTTCTTAGAAGCAGAGAATTTAACAGAATTAGAGTTGGAAAGGCTCAAACCTGAGTTTGATACAGCTCTTGAAGAGTTGGATAAGGCACTAAAAGGGCTGAAAAAGAGTGAATACACTGAAGTAATTTCAGAATTTGACCACAAACGAGACCTTTTCCTGACTTCTTTTATCGACCAATGTAATCTTTATCTTCATTTCCCAACTGAAGAAGTAGCTCAAGCAGCTAAAAAAGTCTCACTAATAATCGAAAAGTACGGAAAAAATCCGCAAACTCGTCCTTTACAAGAAGAAACGGGAATAATAGTGAGCCTTTTACAGGATTTACAGGCTTCTGAGTTAAAACAAGCTATTGAAAAAATTAGAGCTACCGAATGGATTGAAGCACTTCGGGTTGCGAATAATAATTTCATTGTAGCTTATGAGCGTCGCATCGAAGAGCAAGGCGTAGTTAAGAGCGGACAGGCTAAAGAAAAGCGTGAAGAAATGCAAAAAGTATTCGTAAAAGTATGCAAACGTATCAATGCATTAGCGGAAATTAACGGAGAGGCTAAATATTTAAATATAATCAATAATATTAATCAAACCGTTAAAAAAGCATTGAATTAAAAAACTAAAAAAGTATTCGTTTTTAAACCCAAACAACTAAAATTTAAAAAAGCAATGCGAATAGGAACACGTTTAGCTATCTTATTGTACCAAAATGATGTATATCAGAGAGCAATCGAAATCAATACGAATGATTATCGACTTGATGATGCCATCGGATACAGCCTTTGGGATATTAATGAGTTCGACAAGGAAGAGGATATGAAAAAATATCAACTTACAGAACAAGAATATGAGGCTATTCAGTTTGATTATTTTTGGTTAGAAGATTTACTTGTAAAGATAAACAACTATCATTCTGAATTGGATTATTCCAAGATTCGTGTTAAAAGATTTTCCAAACCTAGTAAGTTAAGAGAGCTTTTAGAACGAATTTATTTGATTGAAAAAGAACATATACAGAAGGATTTATCTGACTTAAGTAGTAAAATACGAAACCACAGACAGGAATTAACTCAGACTAAAATTTATATGGGAAGAGTTCCTAAGGAAGATGTCCCTAATTTTGATGAAGTACTTTCGGCAATGGATAATATCGAGCGGAAATATATTGGGCATTATGATAAAATAAGTTTTATCAATTTACTTGGAATTTTAACAGGAACGCTTATGGATATTACCGATGAGTACAATGTCAGAATTATTATGTTTGCAGGATAAAACAGAACATTATTTTTTGATTTTCAAATAAAAACGAAACAAATAAAACATATCTGAAATAGAAACTAATAAGTAAAGTTTCTTCTCAGAAAAATTTGAGGATTATTATTACTATTTGTATTTCATTAGAAGTAGAAACTTTTTTATTCTTTGGGGGAATGGAGGTTTATAGGTTAAACAATTCATTGTACTAATAAGTTATTTATTAATTTTTTCTTCATTCCCCTTTTTTTACAATTTTAGGATAGGAGGTGATTGTTTTTTGATTTTTTTTCATTTTAAAAATTTATGTTTTAATGCCTCCTATCTTTTTTTAATTTATTTTTTTGGGTAAAAGATAGGATTTTTAATCTTTTAGAGGATAAAAAATAATACATTAATAGGCATATTTTTATTAAATTAGATAGATTATGTTCATAAAACAAAGACAAATTCAGTTATTTTTGATGGTATTTGTCATATTTTTTGGCAAATTGAGTTATGCTCAGACTTTCGACGTGATGACTTTCAATATTCGTCTTGATAATACGGGCGATAAGGAAAATTCTTGGACAGATGGTAATCGAAAAGAACGTGTTGTGAGGTTTCTTAAGGCAGAAAATCCTGCTATTTTGGGTGTTCAGGAAGCATTACATCATCAAGTAACATTTTTAGAGGACGCTTTTCCGAATTATCAGCGTGTGGGAGTAGGAAGAGATGACGGAAAGCAAGGTGGGGAGCATATGGCTGTTTTTTTCGATAAGAAAAAATTTAAGTTGCTTGATAGCGGTCAGTTTTGGCTTTCACAAACTCCCGAAGTTCCGTCAAAAGGCTGGGATGGAACCTGTTGCAATCGTATTACAACTTGGCTCAAATTGCAGCAAGGCAATACGGAGTTCTTTGTATTCAACACACATTTCGACCACGAAGGAAAGGTAGCTCAGCGGGAAAGTGCCACTTTGATTTTGGATAAAATAAAAGAAATTGCAGGTAATTCAAAAGCAAATGTGATACTTATGGGTGACTTTAATGTTCCGCCACAACACGAAGGTATCGTTGCCATCAAAAAACAACTCAAAGATACTTACAAACCTTATAACAACATTCCTAAAGGTACATTCACAGCGTTCAAATTAGATGAAGCTCCTCAAGAACGTATTGATTTTATTTTCATTTCCGAAGGTTTACAGGCGAAAAATTATAAAATTATAGATAAAAAAATTGACGGACTATATCCGTCAGACCATTTTCCTGTGAAAGTGCGTGTTACGCTTCCTAATCGGAAGGATTGATAATTTTTAGCTTTCTTTTGTCGGTATCAATCCACTGAATTTCAATTGTGGTGTAACGTTCAGGTAGGTAAGAGCTTACGCGTTCTGCCCACTCAATGAAGCACCACGCCCCAGAATATAGGTATTCTTCAAAGCCAATATCAAAAGCCTCTTCCTCGTGTTCAATACGATAAAAATCAAAATGATATACGATGTTGTCATCACTTTCATAATGATTTACCAAACCGAATGTGGGGCTTCCTGTAACGTCGTCAATAGCAATGGCCTTTACTAACGATTTGATAAGTGTAGTTTTTCCCATTCCCATACTTCCTTCAAAAACAACAACTTTGGAAGAAAGTAGAGGAAGTATCTGTTGTGCAACTGCGTCTATTTCGGATAAAGAATATGTTATTTCCATACAAAAGTGATTATTTTTAAATGTTTAGAAACTTAAAAGCTGATATTTAAGCCATTTTTTACTTTGATTTATATTGATTAGGTGATATTTTAGTTATTTTTTACTTTCATTGGAGATTTCATTCCATATTTCCCACGCTTTTTCAGCCTGAAGTTCCAACATTTTCCGTCCGTTAATGATGATTGCTTTCTTTTTTTCTCCTTTTTGCAAGAAAGTTGTTTTCTCTGGGTTGTAAATTAGGTCGTAAAGCAGATGTTCTGAGGTCAGAAATTGGTACGGGATAGGAGGGAAGTCTTCTACATTAGGGAAAGTTCCTAAAGGCGTACAATTGATGATGATTTTGTATTTGTTTATAATTTGTGAGGATAAATCCGAGTACGAAAATTGCCCCATTTTGGGTGTTCTGGACACAAACCGAAAAGAAATTCCGAGCATTTTCAGTGCATATGCTACTGCATTGGACGCTCCGCCTGTACCTAAAATCAGAGCTTTAGTGTGATGTTCCTTCAAAAAAGGCTTTAATGACTCACTAAAACCAAAATAATCGGTATTGTACCCTATCAATCCTTTTTGGGTAACTTTGATGGTGTTCACCGCCCCGATTTCTTCTGCTATAGGGTCTAATTTTGCCAACATAGGAATAATTTCCTTTTTATAAGGAATGGTTACGTTCATTCCTTGTATGTTTGGATTTTTCTGAAGTTTTTGAGGCAGCTCATCAACAGAATTCAAATCGAAATTGACATATTCAGCATCTGAAATGTGTTCTTTTTCAAATTTTTCTGTGAAATAAGCCCTTGAGAAAGAGTACGAAATATTTTTCCCAACTAAAGCAAACAAACGTTTCATAATATTTATTTTTCAGACTATATTATATATCACCAGTTTAAAGTCATTGCAATTTAAAAATGAGACTATTTTAAATATTTTTAAAACAATCTCATTGTAATTATATTGTTAATGTTCTTTATCGGTTTGTTTTCAATTTTCCTGCCCATTTTTCAAGTCCGTACAACAGGAAAAAACCTGCCAAAGCCATTGTAATTGCAAGAATTACTTGCGGATTTCCTTCGTAGTAAGTGGGTAGAATGCTTTTTTCTAACAACGGAATTACTTTTCCGTGAGCATCTACTTTGGTTGAAATAACTTCTTTCCAAGGCCAAACTTTATTAAGTGAGCCAATTATGAAAGCAGTTAAGGAAGCAATAGTCAAATTCCGATGATGTTCAAAAAGCCATTTTAATATTTTGGAAAAACTTAGTAATCCAAAAACAGCTCCCATTGCAATTATTGCTAATATTTTAATGTTTTTTTCATCAACGGCGGTAAGAACGATGTCATAAGCTCCTAAAAGAACCAAAATAAAAGCTCCTGAAATACCGGGAAGAATCATCGCACAAATAGCCAAAGCTCCAGCGAAGAATAAAAATATTAATCCGTTGTGGCTTCCTAAAGGAGGTAAAGTTGTTATTCCGTAGGCAACTACAAACGAAATAATCATCACCAGAATTGTAGCTAAACTCCATTTCTGTATGTCTTTCGCTAAAAATAGAATACAGGCTACCATCAATCCGAAAAAGAAAGACCAAACCAAGATAGGCTCATTAGCTAGTAACCACTTAATGCCTTTTGCTAATGAAAAAATACTGATTGCCACTCCTAAAAACAGGGCAAGAAAGAAATTTCCGTTAATATGTTTCCAAAAGGGAGTAATTCCTTCTTTTCTAAGAATTTTTAAAGCCCCTAAATTGATTTTGCTGATAGAGTCAATAAGTTCTTCGTAAATCCCAGAGATAAAAGCTATTGTTCCCCCCGAAACTCCTGGGACTACATCAGCCGCTCCCATAGCCATTCCTTTTAAAGAAATCAAAATATAATCAAAAAAATTTCTTCGCATTCTTTATCGTTTAATAATTGTGTGCAAATGTACATAAAATAATCATAAACCCCAAAGGCTTTTTTTGTATAACAAAATGCTTATTTTCAGTAAGAAACAAATATGTTTTAAGAATATTAATCTCAAGATGTTTTATGTGATTTTTTTTTAAAAATAGTTTGCATTTCTTTAGTTTTTTCAGATTTACAAAAAAATATTTTATAATAGCTGTGAAAGACATCAAAAAAATTACTTTATTTGCAAAAAAATAAAAGAGAAAATGACTTTAATTCGTGAAAAATTAGCACTTCCTAATAATGGTAAAAAACTGCTATTACACTCTTGTTGTGCCCCTTGTTCAGGAGAAGTAATGGAGGCTATCCAAGCTTCGGGTATTGAGTTTACTATATTTTTCTACAACCCAAATATTCATCCTTTGAAAGAATATGAAATCAGGAAAGAGGAGAACATTCGCTTTGCTGAAAAATGCAATATTCCTATCATTGATGCTGATTATGATGTAGATAACTGGTACGAACGTGCTAAAGGAATGGAAATGGAACCCGAAAGAGGCGTTCGCTGCACGATGTGCTTTGATATGCGTTTTGAGCGTACAGCTTTGTATGCTTATGAAAATGGTTTTGATACCATTACAAGTTCGCTTGGGATTTCGCGTTGGAAGAATTTTGACCAAATCAACGATTGTGGCATTCGAGCTGCAGAGAAGTACGAAGGAATAACCTATTGGACACACAATTGGCGAAAAAAAGGAGGTTCTGCCCGAATGCTCGAAATTAGCAAACGAGAGCAATTCTATATGCAAGAATATTGCGGTTGTGCTTATTCATTGCGTGATACGAACAAATGGCGACTTGAAAACGGACGAGAACGCATCAAAATTGGAGTAAAATATTACGGCGTTGATGATAATTAATTTTTGTAAACAAAACATTATCAAATAATAAAAAAATACAACTTACATCTATTAAGTTTTTAAATATATATGACAGAACATTTTTTAACCCCTGAACAACTTCTTGAAGGTCAAATTTTACTGATTGACAAGCCTTTGCATTGGTCTTCATTTCAGGCGGTTAATAAAATTAAATGGTCTATTATAAAAAACTACAAACTAAAAAAAATTAAAATAGGACACGCTGGAACTTTAGACCCTCTCGCTTCGGGTTTGCTTGTCATTTGCACGGGAAAATTCACCAAAAAAATTACCAAATTTCAAGACGCTCTAAAAACTTATACAGGAACCATCCGATTGGGGGCAACCACTTCGTCATTCGATTTGGAAACAGAAATTGAGCAAACCTTTCCGATAGCACATATCACCCCTGAATTGATTGAGCAAGTCCGTCAGCAATTTATAGGAGAAATAGAGCAAACTCCGCCCGTATTTTCCGCTATAAAAAGGGAAGGAAAAAGGCTTTACGAATTGGCTCGTGAAGGAGAGGAAACCATAGAAGTTCCTAAGCGAATCGTTCAAATACAGCAATTTAATATTGATATTAGCCATTTCCCTGATATTGATTTTGAGGTAGTTTGCAGTAAGGGAACTTACATTCGTTCTTTAGCGAATGATTTTGGAAAAGCCTTGCAAAGTGGTGCTCATTTGGTCGCTTTGAGGCGTACGAGAATTGGTGATTTTCCTGTTGAAAACGCCCTTTCTCCTGATGATTTTGTGGAGCAAAAAATTCTAAAAAAACTAAGATGAAAACCATCAATGACCTTTATGAAAACAGACATAAGCCTTACGAAATAGAGGTTGAAACAAAAAAAACTATAAATCAGCTTTTTGAGGAAAAAGTCAAAGAGAAAGAAACTTTGAATGAAAAAAAGGTGAAATCTGACAAGAAAGTTATTTTTTTTCAAAAAAAACGTAAAAAAACAAGTGGTTTTCGGTATGAAATGGAATACTTTTTCTCTTTATTCTCAGATTCGGATAAGTCAATAACAGTGACCTTGTTCATTATGTTTTGTTTGGTAATCTCGCTTCTCGTAATACAGCTTCAGAATCACGAGAAGGAAATTATGATTGAAATGAGCCATATTTCTGACTTGCCAGAAGAAATTGAAGAGAAGCCCAAAGAAATGGAAGAGTTAACGGAAACTCCTAATAATACGAAAGTTACTTTGAGCGCTTATAATGAGTCGGATATGAATTTACAACATTCGGAAGATGCTCACAAAAGCCTTGATGAAATTTTAGCAGAACGTGAGATGATGGAAGCTAATGAAGAATTATTGACTTCAAACGCTCCTAAAACAGATTTAATTTTGCCTACAAATATAAAAGTTGAGGAAAAAACTTTAACCAAAAACGACGATGTTGTTAATAAAAATGCACTGGTTAAATATGCATTGACTGACAGAACTTTACGAGAAGAATTACCAAATCCTATTTTTACTTGTGAGAGATATGGTAGGGTAGTAGTTATCATAAAAGTAGATGAGTCAGGTAATGTAATTGAAGCAACAATTGACAAGGTAAATTCCACAACTTCAGATGGTTGTCTTCTTGATAATTCCTTGTCGTATGCTCAACAAGCTCGTTTTAATAGTGTACAAGGAAGAGGTGTACAGGTTGGTACAATTACGTATTCTTTCCAGCAAAAAAGATAATTTTTTTAAATGAAAACTATTTTTCTATCATTTATTTTGAGTTTTTTACTAGTTTCCTGTAATGGAGTAGGAACACAAAAAAAGGACAAATTTAGTATTGAAATCACTCCCAAAAGTAAACAATATCAACTGAATGATGTTCTTGATTTTGACATATCCAAAAATAATTTTGGAGAAGATGTTACATCTGTAACATACAAAATTAATAGAAATACAATTCCTGAAGCAAATAAAAAATACCAGCTTAAAGATGTTAAATTAGGCAAACAAATTTTGGAGGCTGAAATAACAACCCAAAGTGGAAAAATGCATAAAATACAGAAAGAAATAACTATTTTAGCGAATCAGTCACCCAAAATTTATACTTACAAAGTTTTAAACACATATCCTCACGACAAAAAATCATATACACAAGGATTTGAATTTGTGGGAGATACAATCATAGAAAGTACAGGTCAGTACGGGAAATCTTCTTTGAAAAAATGGAATATTTTTACAGGGGAAATATATAAAAACATTCAATTAGATTCACAATATTTTGGTGAAGGGGTAACGATTCTTAATGAAAAAATAATTCAACTGACGTGGCAAGAAAACAAAGGTTTGATTTATAATTCTGATTTAAAACAAATTGGAAGTTTCAAATATGGAAAGAGTAGAGAAGGTTGGGGAATTTGCCACAACGGAGAAAAAATATACAAAAGTGATGGTTCAGAAAAAATATGGATTTTAAATTCTGAAACTTTTGAAGAAGAAGATTTTATACAACTTTGTACCGATAAGTCACTCTTTTCCAATACTAACGAGTTAGAATGGGTTAATGGGAAAATCTATGCAAATACGTACCAAAAAGATGGTATAATGATAATTAATCCTGAAAACGGGGCGATTGAGGGAATAATTGATGTTCGTGGACTGAAAGAAAAAGTAGAACAAATTGATGAATTGGACGTTTTAAACGGAATTGCGTATCACCCTGCTCGTGAAACATTTTTTATTACAGGAAAAAACTGGAGTTTGGTTTTTGAAGTCGTCTTTGAAGAAAAATAATATTTTTACTTGTATTTTTTGAATTTTTACTCTTCTCAATTTTTACCACATATCTTCTAAAATAAAGACAAATCTTTTGCTTTAAGCTACTCAGTTGTGAAATTATAATAAAAAAATCTATAAAAAATGTAAATAGAATTATTATTTTATATAATTTTGCAAGGTACGGTTGAAATTGTATATCATTCTTTCATAAATGAATATGATGTACTGATTTTTCCACAAATAGTTAATATAAGAAAAATACGTTTGATACTATGGAATGGAGACTTGATTTAGAGGAAGAAAATAAAGCCATTGCAAGGGAATACAAAGAGCTTTTAAGAATTAGTTACCAAACACTTACAGAAGAAGACAAAAAACTTATTCGCTTGGCTTTCGATACGGCAGTTGATGCTCATAAAGACCAACGTAGAAAAAGTGGAGAGCCCTATATTCTTCACCCAATTGCTGTGGCTAAAATCGTTGCTTCACAAATAGGATTAGACGCAGTTTCTATTGCAGCAGCCTTGCTACACGATGTAGTGGAGGACACTGACTATACAGTGGAAGATATGGAACGTCTTTTTGGAACAACTGTAGCTCACATTGTTGAGGGACTTACAAAAATTTCACATCTCAGTCGTGAAAATGATGTTTCATTACAGGCTGAAAATTTCAGAAAGTTACTTCTTACAATGAATGATGATGTTCGTGTGATTATCATCAAAATTGCTGACAGACTGCATAATATGCAAACAATGGATTCGATGGCAGAACACAAACAAGCCAAAATAGCCTCCGAAACCTTGTATATTTATGCTCCTTTGGCGCATCGTATCGGTCTTTACAATATTAAAACTGAATTAGAAGATTTAGGTTTAAAGTACACAGATTCAGAATATTATTATAGTATTCTTGGCAAAATGGAAGAGTCCAAAGAAGAGCAAAAGTCTTACATTGAGTCCTTTACTGAAATAATAGAATCATCTTTGAATAGTCAAAAGATAAGTTATCGTATTAAGGGTCGCCCCAAATCAATTTATTCCATTTATAAAAAGATGGAGGCTCAAAACGTCACTTTTGAGGAAATATACGACAAATTTGCAATACGTATTATCTATGAAAGTTCGCCTGAGGAAGAAAAATTTTTGGCTTGGAAAATATATTCTATTGTAACTGACCACTTTCGACCTAATCCCACACGCCTGAGAGATTGGATATCTGCTCCAAAATCAACAGGATATGAAGCGTTGCACATTACAGTTATGGGACCTAAAGGGCGCTGGGTAGAAGTGCAAATACGAAGTGAACGAATGCACGAAATTGCTGAAAAAGGATATGCAGCACATTTCAAATACAAACACGGAAATCAAAAAGAAGCAGGTATTGAAGAATGGCTTAATCGTCTGCAAGAAGTTTTGGAAGGCAGTGAAGGCAATGCAGTTGATTTTGTAGAGGATTTCAAGTTAAATTTATACGCTAAAGAAATCTTCGTTTTTACTCCTAACGGAGAAATAAAATCGTTGCCAAAAGGAGCAACTCCTTTGGATTTTGCTTTTTACATTCATACGGGAGTTGGAATGAAAACGCGTGGAGCGAAAGTAAATAATAAACTTGTTCCATTAAGTCACGTACTACGAAGCGGTGACCAAGTGGAGATTATCACAGCCGAAAATGCAAAACCTAACAAAAACTGGCTAAATTATGCCACAACAGCTAAAGCCCGAAACAAAATAAAATCGGCATTAAAAGAAGAGGTTAAGATTGTTGCTTCGGAAGGTAAAGAACTTCTGATGAGAAAGTTAAAACAACTTAAGTTAATTCTTACAGAAGATGTTGTAAACGATTTAGTTAGTCATTTTAAAACTAAAACGAGTTTAGATGTTTTTTATCAAGTAGGAACGGGAGAAATTACCAACCAGATGTTGCGTGATTTTGTTTCAAAAAGAACTTCATTTTTTAACTTTTTCAAGAGTAAAATCACCACAACCAAAAAGCCTGTTGAGGAAGTCATTCACAAGCCCAACGAGCATTATGATAGCATTGTTTTTGGCAAAGAGGAAGAAGCCTTGGACTATACTTTTGCTAAGTGTTGTAACCCAATTCCTGGTGATCCTATTTTTGGATTTATTACTATAAATGAAGGAATTAAGGTTCATAAAAAGAATTGTCCTAATGCTATTTCGATGCAATCAAATTATGCATATCGGATTATTCCTGCCAAGTGGGTAAAATCGGAAGAGCAAGAATTTAAAGTTGCTGTCCGAATAAGTGGATTAGACCGTGATGGCTTAGTTGGGGATATATCAAGGGTAATTTCTGAAAACAAATTTGTAAAGTTAACCAATATCAATATTGATGCGGAAGGGAATATGTTTAACGGAAAAGTTTCAATTACAGTCAATAACAACGCTACTTTGAAAAAATTAATGCAAGATTTAAAAGCCTTGAAAGGAGTAGATAAAGTGAGTCGTCTATAATTTTTTACACAACAAAATATGCGGAAATTAGCCAATAGTGAGTTACAACGATTAGAAATAGAAGAATTTAAAAAAGCAACTAAAACACCACTCATTGTAATTTTAGATAATATTCGGAGTTTGAATAATATAGGTTCTGTTTTTCGAACTTGTGATGCTTTTTTGATTGAAAAAATATTTCTTTGTGGTATAACGGCAACTCCTCCGAATAAAGAAATTCATAAAACGGCACTTGGGGCTACAGAAAGTGTTGATTGGGAGTATGTTGAAAGTACAATTTCGGTTGTGGAACGCTTAAAATCAGAAGGAATTCGTGTCATTAGTGTTGAACAGACAGAAAAATCCGTAATGCTAAATAATTTTCAGCCCAACTCAGCCACAAAATATGCGGTTATATTTGGAAATGAGGTAAAAGGAGTGGAGCAGGAGGTGGTTTCTGCTTCTGACGGAGTTATTGAAATTCCGCAGTATGGAACAAAGCATTCTTTAAATATTTCGGTAAGCGCAGGAATTGTCATTTGGGATTTGTGGAAAAAATTAAATCAATAAATATAAGTTAAAAAGAGTTCGATTAAATTTTTCTATATATAATTTTCGGAAGAGCAAAAAAATGAATAGCTTTGCCAAAATTTATTCGAAATGACAGATATAACACTTTCTATACAAACCACAAATAATCCTGAAATTATAAAATTAGAAGCTTCAAAGGCTTTGGTAAAAGGAAGTTATGAGTTTAAAAATATTGATGAAGCAAAAAATTCTCCTTTAGCCAAGCAACTTTTCTATTTGCCTTTTATAAAAACTATTTATATTTCAAGTAATTTCATTGCACTAAAACGCTATCCTATAGTGGAATGGGAAGATGTACAAGAAGAAGTAGCCGAACAGGTATTGGAATATATCAAATCAGGTAAAGAATTGATTATTAATGATTCAGTAGAGATAAAGAATCCAATAACTGTTTATGCCGAAAGCACTCCTAATCCTGCTGTAATGAAGTTTGTGGTAAACAAACAATTGGTTCCTGAAATTTTTGAATACAAAAACATTTCTGAAGCTAAAGATGCTCCACTAGTAACTGCTTTGTTTGAATTTCCTTTTGTGAAAGAAGTTTTTTTGGATAATAACTATATATCTGTGACAAAGCACGACGTTGTTGATTGGTATGATGTGGTTATGGAGTTAAGAGAATTTATCAGAAATTATTTAGTTCAAGGTAATGCCGTTATCTTATCTGGTGAAATTAAGAAGCGTATAGAAAAAGAGCAGAAAAAGGAAAATAAGATTATCACTACTGATATAACTTCTCAAAAAATAGTTTCAATTCTCGACCAGTACATAAAACCAGCAGTAACTCTTGATGGAGGAAACATTGAATTTGTCTCATATAATAATGATAATCATTTGGTTGAAGTGATTCTGCAAGGTGCTTGTAGTGGCTGTCCGTCATCAACGTTAACTTTGAAAAATGGTATTGAGTCAATTTTAAAAGAACAATTACAAAACCCTGACATTCGTGTTGTTGCCCTAAATGGTTAATTATTTGTTACAAAAATTACAAATAAAAAGAATAAATTTGGCAGAACAAGTAATTCTGCTCAACGTGTTATTATTTTTAATTACTCGCTTACTAATAGTTTTCTCAGAACTTTCACAATTTCAAATTAATACGTGGGTAGGATTACCTCAGAGCATAAATGAATTTTTGACAAAACCTTGGACGATAGTTACTTATTCTTTTTTTCACGCCAACTTCCAACATCTATTTTGGAATATGCTGATGCTATTTTTTGCAGGACGCATATTCTTTAATTTATTCAATAACAAGCAATTTGTAAGGGTTTATTGTACAGGAATTATTTTCAGTGGAATCTCCTTTTTGCTCATAGAGGCGTTATTTCCTCTTTTATTTGATGGTTCTATTTTGTTGGGAGCATCGGGTGCTATTATGGCTTTGTTGGTTTTTATTACTGTAATTGTTCCAAAATACACAGTCTATTTGCTGTTTTCGATTCAGATGAAATTATGGGCGGTTGTTTCGTTTTTAATATTGTATGATATTATTCAGATTTCATCGAATCCTGGTGGCAAAATTGTTCATTTGGGAGGAGCTTTCACGGGGTACTTTATAGGAATTTTAGCTAAAAAACCAATTTATTTAAAAAGCAAAAAAATAGTTAAATTAACAAAAAATAATGTTTCTAATAAAAATGTAAAACCTTTAAAATCAAATGATGATTTGAGTGAATCTCAGAAATTAAAACAACATAAAGTTAATATTTTATTAGATAAAATCAGCGCAAGTGGCTATACAAGTTTAACAGAAGAGGAGAAAAAATTTTTGTTTGAAGTAAGCAAAGATATGAATAGCTAAGCTTCTTTTTTAGCTTCAATAAGGGCTATAATTTTTTCAGGACAACGGGTTGGTTTCCAAGTTTTCATATCAACAAAAACTAATGTTGTATTTGCAGTTGAAATTATTTCTCCTTTTTCGTTAATTATCTCATAATCAAACTCTATTTTGCTTGAAGAAATGTTTTTGAATTTTGTTCTGACAGTGATTAATTCATCGTAAAAGGCTGGTTTTTTATAATTTATTTGCAAAGAGACTACGGGTAACATAATCCCTTCTTCTTCCAATTTTTTGTAAGAAATCCCGAGCTCTCTAAGCCATTCTACTCTTCCCAATTCCAAATACTGAGGATAATTACCATAATAGATAACGCCCATTTGGTCAGTTTCCGCATAACGAGTTCTTAAAGTATAGTCAAAATATAAATCTTTCATATTCAGAGGGTATTTTTATATTAACAAAGTTTAACTTTTCTTCCTTGTAAAAAAAAATGAAAAAAACAAGGGTTAAATAATTTTTTTTATTCAAAATTTATTCACAATTTTGCTTCCTCGAGAAGGTGACATTTTGGTGTGTGTTTATTTAATTCTCGCAAATTTATATGTTTTTTTGAAAAGAGCAACAGATAAAATACTTAATCTCTCATTAAGTAAGAATAATATTTTGACTTTTTAATCAATAATGAAAGATTTAGCCGAAAAAGTTTGGGGTAGGTGTCTTGATTTTATTAAAGACAACATTGATGAGCAGCCATTTAACGTTTGGTTTGCTCCCATTGTGCCTGTGGGATTAGATGGTAATACACTTAAAATCAAAGTTCCAAGTAAGTTTTTCTACGAGTTTTTGGAGGAAAATTACATATCATTACTTAAATCGGCATTGACTTTTGCTATAGGAGCTAATTCTAAATTAACGTACATTATAGATGCTTCTGTCAAGGAGCAAGTTCCAAGTACAAACCGTCCTGAGTTGGCAAAACAATCAGTAACTGTATCTGTTCAAAACAAAAATCCAGAGCTTAAAAACCCATTTATTATTCCTGGAATTCGCGAGATTACAATTGACCCACAGCTTAATCTCAACCAAAACTTTGACAATTTTGTTGAGGGAGCTTCCAATCGCTTGGCTCGTTCGGCTGGAATAGCTGTAGCCAACAAACCTGGTGGTACATCATTCAATCCTTTGTTTATTTTTGGCGGTGTGGGACTTGGAAAAACGCATTTAGCTCACGCTATCGGTGTGGAAATCAAGGAGAAACATCCTAAGAAAAAGGTGTTGTATGTTTCCGCTGAAAAATTTACACAACAATTTGTAAATGCTACAATGTCAAAAGACAAGGATAAAAATACATTGAATGATTTTATCCATTTTTACCAGTTAATTGATGTGCTTATTGTTGATGATATCCAATTTTTGTCGTCAAAAATAAAAACTCAAGATGCATTTTTCCATATTTTTAATCATTTGCATCAAAATAATAAGCAGGTAATTTTGACATCAGATAAAGCTCCTGTGGATATGCAAGATATTGAGCAGCGACTGCTATCACGATTCAAGTGGGGATTATCAGCAGAGTTACAAGCTCCTGATTATGAAACACGTTACAAAATTTTAAAGAATAAGTTCTACACAGATGGAGCTGAAATTAGTGATGAGATTATTGCATATTTAGCTCATAATGTGAGAACTAATGTGCGTGAATTAGAAGGAGTTAGCAACTCATTGATAGCTCAAGCTGCTTTCAATCGTAAGGAATATTCAATTGAGTTGGCTCAAAGCATTATTGAAAAATCTATAAAAAATCACAGAAAAGAAATAACTATCGACCAAATACAGCAGATAGTTGTAGATTATTTTCAAGTAGATTTAGAAGCATTACAATCAAAAACACGCAAAAGAAATATAGTACAGGCACGTCAGTTGGCAATGTTTTTTGCTAAGAAGTACACTAAAAATTCACTTACCACTATTGGTTCACAAATAGGGCAACGTGATCACGCAACTGTTCTACACGCTTGTAAGACGGTTGAAAATCTGGCGGAAACTGATCGTGAATTCAAAAAATATGTTGATGATTTGACTTTGAAAATATCCAATTAAAATTATATTCCCAAGTTTAAAAGCTTGGGATTTTTTATATCAAGAATTTGTAAAGAAGCGTAACTTAATTTGTTTTTCTTTATAAAAAATGTAACTTTGCGATGCTTAAACTTACTATAAAATTTTAAATGAAAACAAAAATATTAATGGTTTGCTTAGGGAATATTTGTCGTTCTCCATTAGCAGAAGGGATTTTAAGGTCAAAACTTGATTCTGAGAAGTTTGAGGTGGATTCTGCAGGAACTTCAAATTACCACGTAGGAGCAGCTCCTGATCGTCGTTCCATAGAAGTCGCTCGTAAAAATGGAATTGATATCTCTAACCTAAAGGGACGTCAAATTTCGGTCGATGATTTTGATAAATTTGATTACATTTTTGTAATGGACAGAAGTAATTACGCTAATGTTTGTGAATTGACAGAAAATACCAAAAATCGAGAAAAAGTTTCTTTTTTATTAGATACGCTTGGTAAAGCAACCTTGAAAGAAGTTCCCGATCCATACTACGGAGATAAAAATGATTTTCGAGCCGTATTTACTATGATTGACGAGGCTTGTGATGTGATAAGTGAAAAGTTAAAAAGTATTCACTAAAGTATCATTTTTAACTTATTCCATATTTAGTTTTCTGAATTTATGTCGAGTATCTATCTGATTCCTAATTTTTTAGGAGAGAGTTCCGCTGATATGGTTTTACCAAATCAGATTGAGAGTGTTGTTCGTTCATTGAAACACTTTATTGTGGAAAATGAAAAATCAGCAAGAAAGTTCATAAAACAAATTGCTCCCGATAAATCACAACAAGAGTTAGTCTTTTTTACTATTAATAAACATACTTCTCCAGATGAATTGCCTTCTTTTCTGGAGCCTTGTACAAATGGATTTTCGATGGGAATTATTTCAGAGGCAGGGTGTCCTGGAATTGCAGATCCAGGTGCGGAAATTGTCAAAATAGCTCATAAAAAGCAAATTAAAGTGATTCCTTTAGTAGGTCCTTCTTCTATATTATTGGCTATGATGGCAAGTGGGCTAAACGGACAAAGTTTTGCATTCAATGGTTATCTTCCAATTGATAAATCAGATCGAAGAAAAACATTGAAATCTCTTGAGAAAAAAGCGGTAGAAAATAATCAAACTCAAATTTTTATTGAAACTCCTTACAGAAATGATAAAATGTTAGCTGATTTAAAAGAAATTTTACAGCCAACAACTATGTTATGTGTTGCTTGTGACATTAGTCTGGAAACAGAGGAAATAAAAACTCAAACCATAGCTCAGTGGCGAAAAACGAATATTTCCTTCCAAAAACGACCTGCTATTTTTATTATAGGTAGTTAAAAAATATTCGTATTTTTCAATTTTTTATTTATATATTTGCCGAAAAGTTTTTCTTCTTACACATTAAATTGATTTTTTGAAAATTTTACATATATGTTTCATAAAGAGGGTTTTAAAATAATTCTTGTTACTTTTGCAATAACTGTGGGAGTTGCATTATTAGCTCATTTTTTTGTTGATATTTTTTGGCTACAAAAACTCATTCAAGCTATCGCAATAGTGTTTTTGGTTTTAATACTTCAGTTTTTTAGAAATCCTAAAAGATTTACGCAAAAGAATGATAATCATATAATTGCTCCAGTAGATGGAAAAGTTGTGGTTATTGAAGAAGTTGAGGAAAAAGAATATTTTAAAGATAAGCGTTTGCAGGTTTCTATTTTTATGTCACCTATTAATGTACACGTAACTCGTTATGCTTTAGGGGGAAAAGTAGTTTTCAGTAAGTATCACCCTGGAAAATATTTGGTAGCTTGGCATCCGAAGGCTTCTGAAGAAAATGAAAGAACTACAATCGTTGTTGAAAATCAAATATTTGGACAGGTATTATATCGACAAATAGCAGGAGCTTTGGCTAAACGTATTGTGAATTATGCAAAGGAAGGAGATGTGGCTATTCAGGGAGCTGATGCTGGTTTCATTAAATTTGGCTCACGTGTGGATTTATTCCTGCCTTTAGGAACGAAGATAAACATTGAGTTAGGGCAAACTGTTAAGGGAGGCGTTGATGTAATAGCTGAAAAATAGGAAGTTAAACACAGAAATTATTTTTTAATTTAATTTTTTATAAAAAAAGTAAAAGAAATTTATGGGAAGAGCATTTGAGTTTAGAAAAGCCCGAAAGTTTAAGCGTTGGGCTGCGATGGCAAAAACATTTACACGTATTGGAAAGGACATCGTGATGGCAGTGAAAGAGGGAGGTCCTCATCCTGAGTCTAACTCAAGATTAAGAGCTGTAATTCAAAATGCTAAGGCGGCAAATATGCCAAAAGAAAATATAGAAAGAGCTATCAAAAAAGCGTCTGAAAAAGATACCGCAAACTACAAAGAGGTTCTTTTTGAAGGTTATGCACCTCACGGAATTGCTATTTTGATTGAAACAGCGACCGATAACAATAATCGTACAGTGGCAAATATCCGTAGCTATTTTAACAAATGTAACGGAACTCTCGGTACTTCTGGTTCAGTTGAATTTATGTTCGACCATACCTGCAATTTTAGAATAAATGCGGAAGGAATTGACCCAGAAGAACTTGAACTTGAGATGATTGACTTTGGAGCAGAAGAGGTTTTTGCTGATGAAGACGGAATTCATATTTATGCACCTTTCGAAAGTTTTGGAGCTATCCAGAAAGAGTTGGAAGGCAGAAACATAGAAATTTTATCTTCTGGATTTGATCGTATTCCTCAGGTAACTAAGGAGTTATCTGCTGAAGAACAGGCTGATGTAGAAAAGCTTCTTGAAAAAATAGAGGAAGACGACGACGTGCAAAATGTCTATCACACTATGAAAGAAGCTGAGGCTTGATTTTCTAATCAAATAAATTTGTGAATATTCAAAACTAATATACAAGAACTGTGAAAGATTGCTGTGTTGGCTTTCTTTGGCAGTTTTTATTTTATTACATATATAATTATGTCATTTATAGAAGATTATAAAAAGGTATTTTTAAATCATCTGGAAAAATCAGTCATTAAAACAAAACCTGAAAATCTATATGCACCAATGCATTATATTTTGGGATTAGAAGGAAAACGGATTCGTCCTATTTTAACATTAATGGGGGCAGATCTTTTTGGAATAGATTATAAAAAGGCTCTTCACGCAGCTTTGGCAGTAGAGGTTTTCCATAATTTCTCATTGGTTCACGATGATATTATGGATAATGCACCTTTGAGAAGAGGAAAACAAACAGTTCATAACAAGTGGAATACTAATACGGCAATTCTATCAGGAGACGCAATGTTAATCATTGCTTATCAATTGTTTGAAAACTATAAACCAACTATTTTTCAGGAGTTGGCAAAATTGTTTAGCAAAACAGCTTTAGAAGTTTGTGAAGGACAGCAATTGGATATGGATTTTGAAACTCAGAATGATGTAACCCCTGAGCAATATCTGTTGATGATAAAATACAAAACCGCTGTTTTAGTGGGAGCTGCTTTACAAATGGGGGCAATCGTGGCCGAAACTTCTGAAGAAAATAAGAAACTTGTGTATGACTTTGGGGTTCAGTTAGGATTGGCTTTTCAACTTCAAGATGATTATCTTGATGCATTTGGAGATAGCTCTTTTGGCAAACAAATAGGTGGTGATATACTAGAAAATAAGAAAACAATGCTTTATTTGAAAGCACTGGAATTATCTGATAATGAAATGAAAAGAGAATTACATTTCTTATACAACAACACAGAAGAAAATCCTGATAAAGTTGAAAGAGTAAAGCAGATTTTCATAAAAACCAAAGCTACTGATTTTGTAAAAAAAGAGATTGAAAAACACACAAAAAAATCTTTAGATTCACTTGAAAAATTGAATATTCCTGAAAATAAAAAGATTGAAATCAGAAAATTTGCTATTGATTTGATGGATAGAAAAATATAAGTAAGAATTGCAATAAAATTATCTAAAATATGGAAAAGATAGAAAGAACATACGCAGGAATTCCTGAAGAAAACGCAACTTTTGAAAATTCGAAAGTAATGTTGGTGACAGTTCCTTACGACGGAACATCAACTTGGGGAAAAGGTGCAGATAAAGGTCCGGAACTTTTTTTAAATGCTTCTGAAAATATGGAACTCTATGATATTGAAACAAATTCAGAGCCGTATTTAAATGGAGTTTATATGGCGGGAGAAGTTTCAGAAAATAGTTCTCCTGAAGCAATGACTGAGGCAGTTTATCAAAAAACGAAAGAACTCTTAAAACACGAAGATAAATTATTTACACTTTTCGGAGGGGAGCATTCTGTTTCAATTGGTTCAATTCGTGCAGTAGGGGAGAAGTATGAGAAGCTAACAGTACTTCAGTTAGATGCTCACACAGATTTGCGTCCTGAATTTCACGGCTCTACATCTAATCACGCTTGTGCTGTTTTTGAGGCCAATCAAAAGCATAAGTTGGTACAAGTGGGCATTCGTTCAATGGATGCAGAGGAAAAACAATATTTGCCTAAAGGACGCGTATTTTTTGCTCACGAAATTGCTAAAAATAAAAATTGGATAGATGATGTATTGGACAAAGTTTCTGGAAATGTGTATATAACTATTGACTTAGATGCTTTTGACCCTTCAATAGCTCCATCAACAGGTACTCCAGAGCCAGGCGGACTACAATGGTATCCCACATTGAAGTTGTTACGTAAAGTTTTCAAAAAATGCAATGTTGTAGCTTTTGATATTGTGGAACTTATGGACAGCCCAATGGCTAAACCAACTGCTTTTCTAGCAGCAAAGTTGTATTATAAAATGTTAGCGTATCATTTTAAATATAATAAAAGAGTTAAATAAAGATAATAAATAGATTAAATAGAAAGGTCAGAATACATATTCTGACCTTATTTTATTGATTATATTTTTAAAACTAGTAGACTAATTATTCAGTTTCCCTGAAAATTATATATAGGAACTAAACAGAATTAGTATTACACATTAAATCGGAAGTGCATTACATCACCATCTTTCACGATGTATTCTTTGCCCTCTACGCGCATTTTCCCAGCTTCTTTTACTTTAGCTTCGCTTCCGTAAGTAACAAAATCATCATAAGCGATAACTTCGGCACGGATAAACCCTTTTTCAAAATCGGAATGGATAACTCCTGCGGCTTTGGGGGCAGTATCACCTTTGTGAATGGTCCAAGCACGAACCTCTTTTACTCCTGCCGTGAAGTAGGTTTGCAAATTTAATAGCTTATAAGCTGCACGAATCAGTTTGGAAGCTCCTGGTTCATCAAGACCGATGTCTTCCAAAAACATTTGTCGTTCTTCATAGCTCTCTAATTCAGTGATATCCGCTTCGGTAGCAACAGCCAGTACGATAACTTCCGCATTTTCGTCCTTTACCGCTTCTCTTACTTGGTCAACATATTTATTTCCGTTTTTGGCAGAAGCCTCATCTACATTACAAACATACAGAATAGGTTTGGCGGTAAGCAGTTGGAAAGAATCCATAAGTTCCTGCTCATCATCAGCTACTTGCACAGCTCTTGCAGAGTTTCCAGATTCCAGCGTAGTTTTAATTCGATTTAACAGCTCTTGCTCTTTGGCAGCTTTTTTATCTCCTGCTTTGGCAGCACGATTTACCTTATCAAGACGCTTTTCAACGGTTTCCAAATCTTTGAGTTGAAGCTCCACATCAATAGTTCCTTTGTCGCGGATAGGATTTACGCTTCCGTCCACGTGAACAATATTATCATTTTCAAAACATCTGAGCACGTGTATGATAGCATTACATTCACGGATATTTCCTAAAAACTGATTGCCCAAACCTTCGCCTTTACTGGCTCCTTTTACCAATCCGGCAATGTCCACGATTTCAACGGTGGCGGGTAAAACACGTTCAGGTTTTACTAACTCTTCTAATTTTTCCAATCGTGGGTCGGGAACGTTTACTACCCCTAAATTGGGTTCGATGGTACAAAACGGAAAGTTTGCACTCTGTGCTTTTGCATTTGATAAACAATTAAATAAGGTGGATTTCCCCACATTAGGAAGCCCTACAATTCCTGCTTTCATATTATGTTTGTCTGTTTTACAGCCTTTTGATGATTTAAAATACTCATTTTTAGCTGTCTTACTTTTTACTAAAATTCCCGCAAAAGTAAGAAAAAATCTTGAAACTCAAAAAGTAAAATAAAGATTCTAAACAAAACGAATTTTGATTTTTTTTTTATTAAATGTAGACAAAAGTGTTTTTTTAAAGATTATCAAAATAATATCTTTGTTTATTTCAGATAAGTAAAAAAATTGTTAAAATTACTTTATGAAGTATAATAAAGTTTTTTTACATCTGAAGAACTTCAGACAATCGGTAAAATATAACTGAGCAAACAATATTTAAATGAGTTTATTATAAAAAAAAGCCGAAAGTATTACACTTTCGGCTTTTTTATTACTTCTTTGAAAGAAATCTTAAAATTATTTAAACTCTTTTTCGTAGCGTTTGCGGTCGTTTTCGTTTAGGTAGATTTTACGCAGACGTAATGATTTCGGTGTAACTTCCACGTATTCATCTTTTTGGATATACTCCAAAGCTTCTTCCAAAGAGAATTTAATAGCAGGAGCAATTCGCATTTTGTCGTCCGCACCCGCCGAACGTATGTTAGTGAGTTTCTTGGTTTTAGTAACGTTTACCACCATATCATCACCACGTGAATTTTCACCAATTACTTGCCCTTCGTACACATCTTCGTTCGGGTCGATGAAGAATTTCCCTCTATCTTGCAGTTTATCAATAGAATACGGAATAGCTTTTCCGTTTTCCATAGAAATTAACGAACCATTGATACGTCCTGGTATTTCGCCTTTGTAAGGTTGGTATTCCAAGAAGCGATGTGCCATAATGGCTTCTCCGGCAGTAGCGGTAAGTATCTGATTACGAAGACCTATAATTCCTCGCGATGGAATAATGAACTCAATAACCATTCGTTCTCCTTTCGGGGTCATTGACAACATTTCACCTTTACGGAGAGTTACAAACTCTACAGCTCTTCCTGATAGATTTTCAGGTAGGTCGATAGTCAATTCCTCAACGGGTTCGCATTTCACGCCGTCGATTTCTTTAATAATTACCTGTGGCTGACCGATTTGTAATTCATAACCTTCACGACGCATCGTTTCGATAAGTACTGAAAGGTGCAATACACCACGTCCGAAAACCATAAATTTGTCGGCACTATCGGTAGGCTCTACGCGAAGAGCAAGATTTTTCTCCAATTCTTTTTCCAAACGCTCCTTAATGTGGCGTGAAGTTACGAACTTCCCTTCTTTTCCGAAGAAAGGAGAATCGTTGATAGTGAACAACATACTCATTGTAGGCTCATCAATGGCGATGGTAGGCAAGGCTTCTGGATTTTCAAAATCAGCAATGGTGTCACCGATGTCAAAACCTTCCAAACCTGCGATGGCACAGATGTCACCCGCTTGTACTTCATCAATTTTTTTACGTCCTAATCCGTCAAAAGTGTGTAGCTCCTTAATTTTTGATTTTGTGATAGTTCCGTCGCGTTTTACCAACGAAACATTCATTCCGCTTTTTAGCACACCACGTTGCAAACGCCCGATAGCAATTCGACCTGTAAAAGAAGAATAGTCTAATGAAGTGATAAGCATTTGTGTGGTTCCTTCCTCTACTTTTGGTGATGGAATATGTTTGATAACCATATCCAAAAGTGGGTCGATAGAATCGGTTTGGTTTTTCCAATCTTCTGACATCCAATTGTTTTTGGCGGAACCATACACGGTAGGGAAATCCAACTGCCATTCTTCGGCACCGAGTTCAAACATTAGGTCGAAAACTTTTTCGTGAACTTCATCAGGGGTACAATTCTCCTTGTCCACTTTGTTTACAACCACGATAGGTTTGAGTTTCATTTCGATAGCTTTTTGAAGCACGAAACGCGTTTGTGGCATTGGACCTTCAAAAGCATCTACTAAAAGAAGCACTCCGTCCGCCATATTAAGCACACGTTCCACCTCACCACCGAAATCGGCGTGTCCTGGAGTGTCTATGATATTGATTTTCGTTCCTTTATAATTTACAGAAACGTTCTTAGAAAGAATGGTAATTCCACGTTCACGCTCAATGTCGTTGTTGTCCAGAATCAATTCGCCTGATTCTTGATTTTCTCTGAACAACGCACAATGGTGCAAAATTTTGTCTACTAAAGTGGTTTTGCCGTGGTCAACGTGGGCAATAATAGCTATATTTTTGATAGCAGTCATATAATATATTTAAGATTTGAGGGGGCAAAGATATAACTAAATGGGAAAAAATGAAAAACGCTTCCAAAAAGTTTTTATAAGTTAGTTGCTTAATCCTTATGGAGAGTGTTATTTTTTCTGCTTTCATTTCATTTATAATTATCTTATTATCAAAATAAATAGGTTTTACATCTAAAAAAATAAATCTTTTTTTGATGCTATTAACAATATTTTTCGTACATTAGCCCATTAATTTGTTTAAGGAATAAGAAATAGTATACATTAATTATGACAGAAGGAGAAAAACTCATTCCAGTAGATATTGGTGATGAGATGAAATCCGCTTACATTGATTATTCAATGTCGGTAATTGTTTCGCGAGCACTACCAGATGTTCGAGATGGTTTAAAGCCTGTACATCGTCGAGTTTTGTTTGGGATGTATGAGTTGGGGGTGTTAAGTAATAGAGCACATAAAAAATCTGCAAGAATTGTAGGGGAGGTGTTAGGTAAATATCATCCTCACGGCGATTCGTCAGTTTACGATACAATGGTTCGTATGGCTCAAGAGTGGAATATGCGTTATATGCTGGTTGACGGGCAAGGAAACTTTGGTTCTATTGACGGAGACTCTGCAGCTGCGATGCGTTACACGGAGGCCAGAATGCGAAAAATATCAGAAGATATGCTTGCTGATATTGACAAAGATACCGTTGACCATCAGCTTAACTTTGATGATACATTGCAGGAGCCAACAGTGTTACCGACCCGTATTCCTAACTTGTTAGTAAATGGTTCTTCGGGAATTGCTGTCGGGATGGCAACCAATATGGCACCGCACAACCTAAGTGAGGTAGTAGATGGTACTATTGCTTATATTGACAACCCAGACATCGAAATAGATGACCTTATTAAATATATAAAAGCTCCTGATTTTCCAACAGGTGGTATCATTTATGGGTATGAAGGAGTGCGTGAGGCGTTCAAAACAGGTCGTGGTCGTGTGGTAATGCGAGCAAAAGCCGATATTCAGGAAATTAAGGGAAGAGAGTGCATTGTTGTTACAGAAATTCCGTATCAAGTGAATAAGGCTTTGATGGTTAAACAAACAGCCGACCTTATTAAAGACGGAAAGTTAGAAGGCATTTCCGAAATTCGTGATGAATCCTCAGGACGTGACGGAATGCGTATTGTTTACGTAATGAAAAGAGATGCTGTTTCTAACGTAGTTTTAAATAACTTGTTTAAACACACTGCATTACAATCTTCTTTCAGTGTAAATAATATCGCACTTGTCAATGGTCGACCGCAGTTATTAAACCTGAAAGATTTAATTCATCATTTCGTTGAACATCGTTATGATGTGGTTTACCGAAGAACAGAATTTGAACTTCGTAAAGCTAAAGAAAGAGCTCACATATTAGAAGGTTTAATCATTGCTTCGGATAATATTGATGAAGTGATTGCGATAATTCGTTCGTCAGAAAGTCCTGATGAAGCACGTACACGTTTGATGGAGCGTTTTGAATTGTCTGAAATTCAGTCACGTGCTATTGTTGAAATGCGTTTGCGTCAACTCACAGGTCTTGAGCAAGATAAGTTACGAGCTGAATATGATGAGCTTGTAAAACTAATCGTTGATTTGGAAGACATCTTGGCTCGTAAAGAACGTCGTACAGAAATCATCAAAGAAGAACTTCTTGAAGTAAAAGAAAAATATGGAGACAGCAGACGTTCACAAATTGAGTATGCTGGAGGAGAGTTCAGTGTAGAAGATATGATTCCTGATGAGACGATGGTAATTACTATTACACACGCAGGATACATCAAACGTACTTCACTTACTGAATACAAAACACAAAATAGAGGAGGAATAGGACAAAAAGCATCAAATACTCGCGACCAGGATTTCTTGGAGCATTTGTTTGTGAGTTCGAATCACCAATATATGCTTTTCTTTACTCAAAAAGGAAAATGTTTCTGGATGCGTGTTTATGAAATTCCTGAAGGAAGCAGAACAGCTAAAGGACGAGCTATTCAAAATCTTATCAATATTGAGCAAGATGATAAAGTGAAAGCTTTTGTAAGCGTTCAAAACCTTAAAGATGAGGAATATATCAATAATAATTATTTGATTATGACCACAAAACAGGGAATTGTCAAGAAAACGTTATTGGAACAATATTCTCGACCTCGTCAAAATGGTATTAACGCAATTACAATTAAGGAAGGAGACGAGCTTCTTGAAGCTAAACTTACTTCAGGAAAAAGCCAATTAATGTTAGCTGTTAAATCAGGTAGAGCTATCCGCTTTGGAGAAGAAAAAGTACGTGCTGTAGGGCGAAACTCACAAGGTGTACGCGGAATTGATTTGGATATTGAAAATGATGAAGTTATTGGTATGATAGCCATCGAAAATCCATCAGAAGAAACTGTGCTTGTGGTTTCGGAAAACGGGTACGGAAAACGTTCTTACATTGATGAGCCAGAAACAGGAGAGGCTGTATACCGAATTACGAATCGTGGAGGAAAAGGAGTAAAAACCATTTCGATAACTGAAAAAACGGGTAATTTGGTCGCTATTAAAAGCGTACTTGCAGGTGAAGACCTAATGATTATCAACAAGTCAGGAATTGCGATTCGGTTACCAATTGATGATTTGCGTATTATGGGACGTGCCACACAAGGTGTACGATTGATAAACATCAAAGGTAACGATTCTATTGCTGCTGTTGCCAAAGTGATGAAAGAAGATGAAGAAGAGGCTATGCCAGAAGAGAATCAAGATTCTGAAATGGAAAATAATATATAGATAATGAGTTTTGCATAAATCTTACCCCAAAAACATACTTTGGCAAGGTTTATGCTTACTTTGTCTGAAAAATCAAAAAATTATAAAATAACTTACAAAAACAAATCAAATGAAAAAATCATTATTATTTGCATCAGCGTTATTGGTTTCAGCTGTTGTATTTGGACAGAAAAAAGAGCTTAGAGAGGTAGAAAAACAAATCAAAAAAGGAGATTTAACAAACGCTAAAAGTGCTTTGGAGAGTATTAGAGGTGCAGCTACTTCAAATAAGGAGTTTGCTCCACAATATTACTTCTTAGAAGGACAATTAAATCTCGCTAATGCCAAAAAGAATGTAAATGTGGCTTCTTCTTTACAGAATGCTTCAGCTGCGTTTGCAAAAGTTAGAGAATTAGAGGGAGGAAAAGGAAAATATGTGTCAATGTTACAGCCTCTTTTAGATGATGCAACCAATATTGCTCTTACTCAAGCACAGGAATCTTATGGTAGAAAAGACTTTAAAAATGCAACAACAGCTTTTGAACAAGTTTATCGCTTAAGTCCAAGAGATACTGTATTTTTGTACAACGCTGCTTTAGTGGCAGTACAGGATAAAAATTACGATGCTGCTCTGAAATATTATAAGGAATTGAAAGATTTGAATTATGATGGCACAGAAGTTCTTTACTTTGCGAAAGAAAAACAAACAGGTAAGGAGGAAACTTTTCCAAATAAAAATCAACGTGATTTGATGGTAAAAGGAGGTACTCACACAAATCCAAGAGATGAGAAAACTCCTTCAAAACGTGCAGAAATCATCAAAAATATTGCATATATCTATGTAGAACAAGGTAAAAATGATGAAGCTTTAGCGGCATTTGCAGAGGCTAGAAAAAGATATCCTAATGATGCAAATTTGATAGTTCAGGAAGCTAGCATTCATATGCAGTTGGATAATAAAGATAAGTTTAAAGAATTAATGCAAGAGGCAGCTAAATTGGAACCTAAAAATCCTGATTTACAATACAATATAGGTGTTATTAATATGCAACAAAATCATTTGGAAGAAGCTCGTAAAGCATTCCAACAAGCATTGAGTATCAAGCCTGATTACGCTGATGCTGTGTTGAATATTTCAACAACTTACATTAATGAAGGAAATGCTTTGGTTGAGCAAATGAACTCTTTAGGAAACTCAAAAGCTGATATTGCAAAATATGAAGAATTGAGAGTCCAAAAAGATAATTTATTCAAAAAAGGAGCTGAAATTCTAGAAAACTATTACAAAACACAAGGTAAAAATGAAAATATCTTAGAGCAATTAAAAAATATCTATGGGGCTTTAGGAGATAGTTCTAATTTTCAAAGAGTTAAAGGATTATTAGGACAATAGTTCTTTTTTTATAGATTAAAAGATAAAAGCATAAAGTAGTTGATACTTTATGCTTTTTATTTTTTCATAAAAAATAAATAACATACACTTAATTTTTAACTTTCGACTTTTAGTTCTATCTTTGCCCGAATTTTTAAAGAATAAAAATGCAAATAGAAGTACTAAAATCTAAAATTCACAGAGTTACAGTTACTGGAGCTGATTTAAATTACGTGGGAAGCATCACGATTGACGAAGAGTTACTTGATGCTGCTAATATGATTGAAGGAGAGAAGGTTGCGATTGTAAATGTTAATAATGGCGAACGTTTAGAAACCTATATTATAAAAGGAAGACGAAATTCTGGGGAAATTGTATTGAATGGTCCTGCTGCTCGTAAGGTGCAAAAAGGTGATATAATTATTATTATTTCTTACGGAATTATGGACTTTGAAAAAGCAAAAACATTCAAGCCATCAATTGTTTTCCCAGATGAAAAAACAAACAAGATAGAATAACATAATAAACTAATTACCAAAAAGATGAAGGTTTTAAAAACATTTATTCCTTTGTTATTGGGTGTTTTTCTATGTTGGTATGCATATAACCAATTTACTGAGGAACAACTCGTTGAAATCAAGACTAAATTTATAGGTGCTAATTATTTTTATATTGGTTTGTCTGTCTTTTTGGGATTTTTGAGTCATATTCTGAGAGCTGTGCGTTGGCAGTTACTTATCAGTCCATTAGGGTATAATGCGAAAACTACTAACAGAATTATGGCAGTTTTTATAGGTTACTTGGTAAATATAACAATTCCTCGTTCGGGCGAAATTTCACGAGCTTTGGTAATTAATCGCTATGATAATGTTCCTTTCGATAAGTCCTTTGGAGCAATTATTTCGGAACGTGTTATTGATATGATATTGCTGTTATTATTCACATTATCAGTATTTTTTATTCAATTTGATTTGATAAGTGACTTTCTTATTTCAAGAGTTCCTTTTAAAAAATTAGCATTTATTGCAGGGATTGGATTAGTTCTTTGTGGTGGAGGGTTATGGTGGCTTTATAAATCAAAAAATTTGTTTGCAGATAAAATCAGTAATTTTCTTTTAGGATTAAAAGAAGGAATTTTTTCAATCATAAAGTTAAAGCAACGAAAATTGTTTATAGTACATACACTTTTAATTTGGGCGATGTATTTTTTGATGTTTTACGTTTCATTTTTTGCTTTACCAGAAACAAGTACAGTTGATTTATCAACCATCTTAACAGCTTTTGTCGTGGGTAGTTTTGCGATTGCTTTTACAAATGGTGGCTTCGGTTCGTATCCGTTTTTTATTGCAGAAATTCTTTTACTATTTGGAATTCCATTAGTTATAGGAACTGCTTTTGGTTGGATTGTTTGGGTTTCGCAATTTTTTATGACTTTATTCTTTGGAGGTGTTTCTTTTCTGTTACTTCCTATATTAAACAGAAAAAGAGCTAATTAAATTGGTTTTCCTAAAATAATTTCTTTCCCTTTAACAGATTGTGTGAAAATTAAATATTTATCACTTCCATCTTTAATTTTATATTTTTTCTTAATTTCATCAACTGACAAAGGATAATTTTTAGAAATAACATTATATCTATCATTTTTTTTAATATTTTTAGCTGAAATAACTTCTAATTTTAAGATTTTTCCTGGAAAATTAGTATTTACTTGGTCGGAAGTGTACAAGTGCGTGTTAGGATGTAACTTTTTTAAACTAAAATATTTGGAAATCAGGTTAAAAGCTCCAGATTTTAAAAGAGTATTATTTGGAATATATATATACTTTTGAGATTCTGAAAAATAAGTTACTGCACTTTCAACATCTTCAAAAAAGAAAGAAAAAATTGGCTCGTTTGTATCTAAATTTATACATCGACAGAGTGTTTTTTTATCTGTTTTATCTCGATTTTGCAAAATAACAACTTCTTTTACTTCATTTTTGATAGCTACTATATCAATGCGTTCTATGTTAGATAGTGTTGAAAGTAAATATTTTAAATCAATTAAAGGTGATAATTTTATCAAAATTTGATTTGTAATTTCCCATAATGCCGATTGAATTTCTAACAAATTAGGAGATAGGTCTTCCAATAAAAATTTCTTTTTATTATTTTCATCTCTTCTGGCGGGATCAATAAAAATCAAGTCAAAAAAAATTGAATTTTTCTTCAAAAATTCACCTAAGGATTGCTGATGAAAACTTGCTTTTCTATTTAAAACCAACCAGTTGTGTCTTACTAATGTTAAAAGTTCTGGATTTTTCTCTACCAAATGTACCTCTTCAAAATTTTGGGATAAAAAAAATGCATCAATTCCAAGTCCACAAGTTAAATCCAAAAAACGCTTACCAAACATTCCAATAGCTTTAAATTCAGCTGTTTGTTGTGAAGAGGCTTGTTCTAAATTCAATTGTGGAGGAAAAATAATATCTGGTTGATTTAAAAAAGGAAATTTTTTAGAAGCAACGTTTCTTCCAATAATTTGTTGAGCTAAATATTTATTACTAATTTCCTCAAAAACAGGTTTTTTGAGCAATAAATCAGAAATACTAATCTGTAAGTTTTTGGTAATAAAATCCTGAATTTTTTTATCTAAAATCATATCAAAAAACGAAACAATGACCTAAAAAAATTAAATCATTCTTTTTCAGCTCTATAAATCTTTCATTTTGGTTGCTAAAGTTTCAATAAATTTTGAAATAGGAGATTTAATCATCATTGCCATCATCGGATTAAAATTTCCTTCAAAAAGAAGTTGTACTTCTGTCTGATTTTCACTCTTTTTTAATAAATTAGTAGTAAGCGTGAATGGTATTTTATCACTTTTTGCTCCTAAAACAATCTGTGAATGAGGAATGCTTCCTTTCTTTTCCAAAGCAATTTCAGGCATTCCTTTCAGTGCGAATAAAAAAGATTCTCCATTGATTACCTGAAACTTACTTATAGAATCGGGCATTAATTTTTCAAAATTTTCTATATTTTCCAATAATCCGAACAATTCTTGTTGGTCTTTAGAAACGATTACTTTTGGACTTTCTAAATTCATTATTAAAGGGGTCAAAGTTTGATAAAATATGTAGTTAAATCAAATGGAAATTCTATCTTTTGCTTAACTATTCTATCATATTTTTTTGATTTATTTTATTGTTTCCATTGAGAAGGATTTTCTCGCCAATCTTTTAAAGTTTCTAACTCATTTTCAGAAATATAACCTATTTTCAAAGCTTGTAAAAGTAAATTTTCATAATCACTTAACGTATACAAATTTACCTTTTCATTTGCAAAATTAGAATTAGCAACATCAAACCCGTAAGAGAAAATAGCTATCATTCCCAATACATTTGCTTGGCTGTCTTTCAGAGCTTTAATAGCATTTAAGCTGCTCATTCCTGTACTGATTAGGTCTTCAATTACGATAACGTTTTGGTTAGCTTCTAAAAGCCCTTCAATTTGATTTTGTCTTCCGTGTTTTTTAGGTTCAGGACGAACATAAATAAAGGGTAGCCCCAGCTGATTTGCTACAAGCATACCAATACCTATTGCTCCTGTAGCAACCCCTGCAACCACTTCTGTATTTGGATATTTTTCTTTAATTTGTTTTGCCATTTGTGAAGCTACAAAATCTCTAACTTCTGGATATGAGAGAATTATGCGATTATCACAATATATTGGAGATTTCCAGCCCGAAGCCCAAGTAAAAGAATTTTCAGAATTCAATTTTATTGCTTTTATTTGCAACAAGAAATCAGCTGTTTTTTGTGCTGTATTAGTATCTAAAATCATTTTTAAATTATGTATGAAATTTTTGCTAACGATAAATCTATTATTCTGACAAATGTAGAAGAAAATATTAACAATGTCAAATTTTTTCGACTAAAAGATGTAACAATTGATTTCATTATGTCAGAATTGAATAAAAAAGGCGTTGAAAAAATCTATCTTTACCACCCCAAAGAGGAAAAACTACTTAAAAAATTTAAGAAAAAACTATCTGTAATTAAGGCTGGAGGAGGAGTTGTCACCAATAAAAAAGGTGAAATTTTAATAATGAAAAGGCGAGGAAAATGGGATTTACCCAAAGGGAAAAAAGAAAAAGGAGAAAATATTGCCGTTTGTGCCTTGCGTGAAGTAGAAGAAGAAACAGGAGTTAAAAAGCTAAATTTGATGCGTTTCAGAACCATAACATATCACATTTTCAAGCAAGATGGACAATATTTTTTGAAAGAGACTTATTGGTATGATATGGAAACAAAATATAAAGGCGTTCTTAAAGCTCAGATTGAAGAGGATATAGAAATGGTTTGTTGGAAAAAGCCAAGCGAAGTGAAAGAACTAATCAAAAAGTCCTATAAAAATATCCAGAAAATATTTGAATAGTTTTTTCAATTTACTGATTATTAAAACTTTAATTTCAATAGTGAAATGATTAAATTGGTTTTGCTAACAGGTTTGGGAAGTTTCATTGGTGGAATTTTGAGAGTATTTGTTTCTTTTATTTTAAACATAAAATTTGACAAAACGTTGCATTTTCCTATCGGAATTATGGCTGTGAACATCATTGGGTGTTTCCTGATAGGTATTTTTTTCGCTTATTTTAAAGAAAAACCTCAATTTGGAGAATTACAATATTTCTTAATGACAGGAATTTTAGGAGGATTTACTACTTTTTCAACTTTTTCACTCGAAACATTACAACTTTTTCAAAATAATGAGCCGATAAAAGCAATTTTTTATGTTTTAGGAAGTGTTCTTCTGGGAATTACGGCTTGTTTCTTAGGAAGTAAAATACATTTTTAACAAAATTGTAAGATAAAATGAAAAAAAATCTACTATTAGCAATAGTATCAGGATTACTTTTAGCTTTTTCTTGGCCTACATATGGTTTTACTATACTGATTTTTGTCGCTTTTGTTCCGCTATTATTAGCAGAACAAAACATACGTGAAAATTATAAGCAAACTAAAAGGAAGACATTTGTAATCAGTTATTTATCTTTTATAATTTGGAATATAATCACTACGTGGTGGCTATGGTATTCAACCCAAGGAGGAGCTGTTTTTGCAATCTTAGCAAATACACTACTGATGACTACCACATTTTTACTATATCACATTGCTGCAAAGAGATTACCTCAAAAAATAGCTCTTATTTTTCTGATTTCGATATGGTTATCCTTCGAGAAATTTCATTTAACGTGGGATGTTTCGTGGCCTTGGCTCAATTTAGGAAATGTTTTTTCAGGGCAAATTACTTGGATTCAATGGTATGAATACACAGGAACATTTGGTGGTAGTTTATGGATTTTACTTATAAATATTCTACTTTTTTCCTTTTTAAAATCATATTTTGAGATAAAAAACAGAAAAAATCTTGCAAAAGGTGTAGGAATTTCAGTTTTATGTTTTGCTATACCTGTTTTGGTGTCTTATTTTATGTATATTAATTACAATGAGAGAGAAAATCCTATTGATGTAATTGTTCTACAGCCAAATATTGACCCTTATTTCGAAAAATATCAAATTTCAAACCAAGAAATAGCACAATTATTGGTAAATCTTTCCGAAAATTCATTAGATAAAAAAGTGAATTTTGTTGTTACTCCTGAAACTGTATTTGCTGATAACGTTAAGTTAGAAAATTTACAAAATTCGTGGGAACTTGCCATTTTGCGTTCGATGGTGTTGAAATATCCAAATTTGAACATCGTTGGAGGGATAGCTATGATTGATTTCTTCAAAGAAAAATCTAAAATAACCAAACAAACGAATTATCTGGAAAGGGCAGACATTTGGTACAATGACTATAATTCTGCCTTTTTATTAAATACAAATGATTCTATTCCGCTATATCACAAGTCAAAATTAGTAGTCGGGGTTGAAAATTTTCCTTATCAGAGTGTTCTAAAGCCTATTTTGGGTGAAACTTTGATAGATTTGGGAGGAACTGTAGCCTTAAAAACTACACAAGAGGAGAGAAGCGTCTTTTGGGGCGAAAAAACAGAAGGAAAAGCAGCTCCCATCATCTGTTATGAGTCAATTTATGGTGAATTTGTAACAGATTATATCAAAAAAGGAGCGAATTTTTTAGCAATTCTTACAAATGATGCTTGGTGGAAAAACACGCAAGGACATAAACAATTGTTAAGCTATGCTCAATTACGTGCAATTGAAACGCGTCGTAGTATCGCCCGAAGTGCTAATACAGGAGTTTCAGCGTTTATAAATCAAAAAGGAGAAATTACAAAATCATTAGGTTATGAAAAGCAAGGAAGTTTGCGAAATACCATAAACTTAAATGATAAAATAACATTCTATGTAAAAATGGGAGATTATTTTGCTCGTATTTCGTTGTTTTTGAGTTTATTTATATTTTTGTATGCAATTGCAAAAAAACGTGGATAAAAATATATTAGGTTGCGTATGAATAATTTTTTAAGTCTTTTGATAATAATTTGTTTTTGTACTTTGAATATATATTCTCAGAAAAAAATGAAGATAGAAATACAGAAAATTAATAATATAGAAAACTTCCCGAGTGGGTCAGGATTAGCTGCAAATGGTGAAAAATTATATGCAATTGGTGATGATAGTCCGTTTTTGTATGTAATAAATTCTAACTTTCAGGTTGAAAATAGAATTTCATTATTGGAAACTTCAGCAGATAATTTCAAAGGAAATCGTATCAAAAAGAAAATTAAACCTGACTTTGAAACTTTGGAAATGATTTCTGAAAATGAGCTTGTCGTATTTGGCTCTGGTTCAAAATCTCCACAACGTGATGTGTTTGTTCGAGTTTTACTAAATGAAAATTCAATGATAGAAAGTCATTCAATAACAGATTTTTATGAATATCTAAAACATTTTCCTTTATTGGCAAAAACAGAACTCAATATCGAAGCAAGTGCTTTTTCTGATGGATTTTTATATTTATTTAATAGAAGTAACAATGTTATTGTAAAGTTTGATTATCAAGATTTTTTATCATACCTAAAAACAGGAAATCTTCCCAAAATAGAAATAAGCCGAATTTCTCTTCCTGAGATAGAAAAATTTGAAGCAGGTTTTTCGGGAGCAGCATTTAAGGAAAAATCGAAGATTATTTTTACGGCTTCGGTAGAAGCTACTGATGATGCTTATAACGATGGGGAAATCATCGGGAGTTTGGTTGGGGTAATTGATGTTTCTGATTTTCAGAGACCTAAAGTAATCCGTTATAATTTAATTCCGAATAATGGCGAAAATCCTATAAAAGTAGAGTCCATCACGATATTATCTTCAAAATCAAATGGTAATACTGAAGTTGTTTTTATAACAGATGATGATAACGGAAATACAAAGCTCATCAAAGCAAGTTTAAAAATGTAACTTATTTTATTTCAAATTAAGCTCCAATTTTCCATAAAGTAAATCCAAATAATAGCGAGTTTCTTCCGTAAGATTAGTATTTTCAAAATATTCTTTTTCAATGATGGGAAGCACAATTTTAGCAAGTTTAGTACTTGTTATCCAGCTTTGTACTTCGTTGTTAAACTCAGGATTATCTGAAAAAGGACAAGAATAATACCCATCGTCAACATAATAATACATCATTACTTGTAAATGTTCAAGAGCGAGTGGTGAAGAAGTCAGTTCATTTTCCCAAACATCAAATAAATGCTTGGTAGGAAGTCCTGCTAAATTGAACATCAAAATATAGCTCATTGCATTATCTCCTTGGTTTTTATTATAATTTGTAAGTACATATCTTGTGAATTCTGTCGAGAAACGTTTCATAAAATCCAATTCTGTTTGTTGCCAACAGCTTTTTTCGAAATGGCATTTGTCTAATATAAGTTCGGTAGAATGTCTTATTAAGGCATCTTCTGTCAAGAGTTCAAATATTCGAGGTAAGAAATGTTTTATCTCATATCCTGCTTCATCATAATGTATAGCATCTAAATAATCATAAATAGCAGATATAGAAAGTTCATACACAGGAGTCTGTAAAAGTTCTTGTATTCTCTCAGGAGATACACAACATGGAGTACATACATTTAGCTTTCCATTCAGTGAATGTTTAAAAAGACGATATGCTTCCTCTATCAGTGACTCAATAGTTTTAGATTTTTTAGGTGTATTTTTCTCAGGACGTGTCTTTATTTTCATCAGATATATTCTCTATTGATTACATTGCAAAATTATATAAGTGATACGCAATCTTTTTACGTAATTGATTTTTTTCCATTAAAAAATTGTAAATATTTAGGATTATAATCAAAAAATCAGGTTGAAAAACACTAATTCCAACCCGATTTTTTTCTCAAAATTTATATATTTCTTCTGATTTACTTCCTTTTGAGTACTTTTTCTACGGCTTTTAGTACACCATCTTTGTCGAGTCCGTATTTTTTCATTAGCTGTGAAGGTGTTCCTGATTCTCCGAATGTGTCATTCACTGCCACGAATTCTTGTGGAATAGGGAACCTTTGTGTAAGTACACGTGATACACTTTCGCCCAATCCTCCGTAGTAATTGTGTTCCTCACAAGTAACAATACATTTGGTTTTCTTTACGGAATTTAAAATAATTTCCTCGTCCAAAGGTTTGATAGTATGAATGTTAATTACTTCAGCAGAAATACCTTGTTTTTCTAATTCATCGGCAGCAAGTAAGGCTTCCCAAACCAAATGTCCTGTGGCGACAATAGTTACATCTTTCCCTTCTGTGAGAAGAATACCTTTACCAATTTCGAACTTTTGGTCTTCCGGAGTAAAATTTGCTACTGTCGGACGCCCGAAACGTAAATAAACCGGTCCTTGATAATCGGCAATGGCAATAGTGGCCGCTTTAGTTTGATTATAGTCGCACGGATTGATAACTACCATTCCGGGGAGCATTTTCATCAGACCGATGTCTTCCAAAATTTGGTGCGTTGCTCCGTCTTCCCCTAAGGTAAGTCCTGCGTGTGAAGCACAAATCTTTACATTTTTGCCCGAATATGCAATCGACTGACGGATTTGGTCGTACACCCTTCCCGTTGAAAATGCAGCAAATGTACCCGTAAACGGAATTTTTCCTCCTATGGTAAGTCCTGCCGCGATGCCCATCATATTAGCTTCGGCAATACCAATTTGGAAGAAACGTTCCGGATTTTCTTCAATAAATTTCTCCATTTTGAGCGACCCAATAAGGTCAGCACACAACGCCACTACGTTAGGATTGGTACGCCCAAGCTCAGCCAATCCTGCCCCGAAGCCGCTTCGAGTATCCTTTTTTCCTGTGTCTGTATATTTCATAATCGTATTTTATTCATTTTTAATTAATAATTTTATTTCTTGTTTCAGTAAAGGAATGTTTTTGATGACTATCCCCCAAATGATTTCGTCCTGAATATTATCGTAAGCGTGTATAATTTGGTTGCGTAATCCAACGATATTTCTTGCATTAGTAATTTCTGTATTTGGTGCTACTTTTAATATTCGATTTACAGCTTCGCCTATAATTTCTAAGTCTCTTTCAATGGCACGTTTCAACATTCCATTACTTGAAAAGTAATCAAAATCCTTAGTATTTTCATCAAAATACGACTCAATTTCTTCTATAGCTGTAAGAATATCATAAAGCCATTTCTTAACTTGCTTCGGCATAAATAAGTTGTTTTGTTTTATTTATTTCTTCTATAAAGTAAGGATTTTTCAAGGATTTTTCGGTAACTAAATCTACTTTCCGATTAAAAATTCCTTGCAAAACAAACAATAAATCGAAATAATTATCGGCATAATCAAGCAAATCAATAGGCTGAAATACCACTAATAAATCAATATCACTTGACTGCTTAGAAAAATCCTCCCGAGTTACTGAACCAAAGGCATATAAAGAACTTACTTTGTATTTCTTACAAGCCGCTACAATATCCTCTTGATGTTTTTGTATTTCTTTCATTGTTTATTATTTAACCTTGTCTAAATTTTCTTTTACCCTCTATAAATTTTTGTTGAGCTGTATATATTTTAAATAGAAATACCCCTACCACTATACGTAAGATAACATATAAATAAGGTGATACTAAGTTTACTATTTTCGTTAAAGCTCCCCTTCGTGATTCTAATACATCAACGTTTATTGGTTGAATATATGGCATTGGTATTTTTAAAATAATGAGTTCAATCAAATATAAAACCGAATAAATAATAGCTATTTTTAGCGAGTATTTTACTACTTTTTCTTTATCAAGAGAAATCAAAAACAATAAAATCCCTATAAAACTTGTAATTATACCAAAGTACAAATTATTATTTATATGTAAAATTGCTGTGATTAAAGTAATCAATCCTATTATTAATAGTAAGTATGTAATTGACTTTAATGTTACAAAAGAGTGCAAATATTCACTGAATAATAATTGTACTTTTAGACTTTCTCTTCTTTTAACTTGTTCTTCTTTGCTTAAATCTTCAAAACGAATATCATTAGGAGTAAAAATTTCCTTAGCGATATCTTTTCGTAATCTCTCATCTCGAATATTTACTAATACTTCATCTGGAAATATTTTATTTGATAATAATTCTCTACCTTTTTCTATAAGACGTTGTTTTTCTATCAATAGTTGTGAAATATCCATATATTTATATTTTTAGGTTATCCGAATATTATTGAAACTACGTATATATATTTTTAT
>NZ_KB900712.1 GCF_000379185.1 Capnocytophaga cynodegmi DSM 19736 | reverse complement strand
GGACAAAATGAAAACATTTATTTTGACGAAGAATTATATAAAAATCGGTTTAAAATAGAGAGGAGTTTTGCGTGGCTTGATGGTTTTAAAAGATTGATTATAAGATATGAAACCCTAAACACAACTTGGATGGCTATGTTGTATATAGGGATTATACTAACATTTATTCGAAAAGTTTAAACAAGTTTGTAAACAAGTAAATTTCTATTCTTTTTTATTTCCTCCCAATCCTTTCAAAAAATTGTTTATCTGTTTTTTAGCTTCTTTTTTTGCCTCTTCTTTAGCTTTTTCTTTAACTTCTTCTTTCGCTTTGGTAATTACACTATCTTTATTATTGATTAACCCATCAACAATTTTACTCGTTTTTCCTGCTGTTGTAGAGTCTGTTTTTGATGAAATTAGAGTTTTTAGTGCATCAGTTCCTTTGGCTTTCAAATTGTTAATTTGACCTTCTGCTATCTGAGAAACCAAATTTGTAACAGCTTGTTTCATATCGGTTGATACTTTAGGTGATTTGAAAGTTCCTTCAACAGAAGCAATCACAGGAATGTTATTAATTTTTTTCTGGTTTTCAGGTGTCAGTTTTGATAGTAGAGAATTAGCTTCATTTCCAAGCATTTGAGGAGGAACATTGAATGTTAGTTGATAATTCATCGTTTGGTTAAAGCCGTGTGAACCATCTACATTGATAGCTACATCTTTGTATTTCAGAGTAAAAGGCTTAAATTTTACTTTTCCATTTTCAAATTGTAAGGATATTTTTAAGTCATTCAGATTTAAGTTTGATAAATTCAAACCCGAAAAATGTGAATCTAAAGATGAAAGTAGAGGTGATTCTTCAGTTTTAACTCTGGAATTAATAAGCGAAGCTAATAAATTTCCCGAAATTGTATTCAAATTTGGAGTTAAATCATCGTTTAATTTTCCACTAACATTGATGTCTGTACTTATAAAACCTTGAACGACATTGGCTATTGGAGCTATTTTTGCCAACATATCAATATTTTTGAAAGCTTCAGGGACATTGAGTTTGTTCATTAGTAATTTAACATCAAAATCAGGAATACTTTCTTTCGTTGAAACATTTCCACTTATAGCAATTTTTCCTCCAAAAATATCTGTACTTAAATTTTCTAACGAAACTTTTTCATCTCTGACAATCAATTTTCCACTAACATTTTTTAGTTCCAAATTATCATAAACTACAGTGTTGGCACTAGCAGAAAATGTACAATCCAAGAAAGAAGGAATTTTTAATGTAGCTTTAGGAGAAGTGTCCTTAGAATTTTCTGTGGTTTTAGACTCTGATTCTGTGTTTTTTTGTGCAGATGAAGGTTGTAAAAAGTCATTTATAGCTAATTTATCTGATTTCATAACGAAATTTCCTTCTAAAATTCCTTTTTTAAATAGAAATCCGTAAAGATTATCAAATCTTCCTTTTAAATTGATGTCTGATTTACCTGTTTTTGCTGAAAAACTACTTAATTCAATATGTGAAGGACTGAAATTTAGCCCAGCGTCATTAATATAGAATGGTTTTGCGAATTCTTCCCCATCATACACAAATTGCTGTAAAGAAGCATTTCCTTGACTTTTTATATTCTGGTATTGTTGTTTTTCTACAGAGTTCATATCTAATTGTGCAGAAATATCCATTTTTAATATTCCTGATAATTTTTTATCCAGAGATATAGGGTATGCTTGAGAGAGATTTGCTAAATTTATAACTCCTTTTAAATCAGTATCTATATAGGGATTTTTAATCAGATTAACCACATTTGCTCGTGCAGAAAAATGGTCTTTGTCAATGGTCATCGTGAATTTATTCAGATTAACCTTTGTATCATCCAAAATTCCGGTATCGTTATTTACCTTTAAATCAATATTAATATTTTGTATCGTTTTAGGTAAATTAGGATATTTGAGTGATGCGTTTTGTGAAAACATTTCAATGCCAAAAGTCGGGATTTTCTCTTTTGTGAATTCTCCTTTTACATTCCCATTGACGGTGAAATTTCCTGTAGTTTTCACATTTTCAATACTTTTTGAATATTGCTCTGGAATTAGAGCTAAAAAGTTTTGAAAAGAAGAAGAAGGAGTATTGAAAGTCAGGTCGTAACGTTGTCCATTTTCTAGTAGTTGTATAAATCCATCAAAAACTAGGTCTAATCGATTAATGACAGCTTTATTTTCTTTGAAAGTATATTTTTGTTGGTTCAAATCAATTCCTAAAATAGCATCTAATGAAATGGGAATTTTATTCATAAAATTGCTTTTATCCATCGAAAAAGAGATATTTGCAGTGGTTTTTGTTTCCAAATCCAAAATTTCATTAGAAAAATTTCCTTTCCCTTTATGATTGATTTCATCAAGGGTTAAAAGCATATTTCCATCATCATTTTTAAAAGTAAAATTCATATTTTTGACTGAATAGGATTCGATTTTTAGGTTGAAAGAATTTGGGTCATTGCTTTTACTTGTCGTAGCTTCAGAAGGAATAGCAATATCGTAATTTCCTTTTCCCTCTTCATTGAAATGTATAAAGACAGAAGCGTCTTTCAAATCGAACCCAAGAATGTTGTAATTTCCTGAAATTAAGTCAGTAATGCTTACCTTTAAATTCATTTCTTTAGCAGAAAATAATGTGTCTCCTGCAAAAGGTTCTTTGTTGATAATCTGGAAGTTAGTAAGAGCGATAGAAGCTCTTGGAAAGTTTCTGAACAAACTCACAGAAATATCTTCTAAAGAAGCGACCGCATTAATATTTTTATTTACTGAAGCAATTGCTTTTTCTTTGATAGTATCTTTAAAGAGATAAGGAATTGCTATCATTGCTAAAATTATGACAATCAGAATTATACTTCCGATTTTGAAAATTTTTTTTTCTGTTTTCATTATAAGGTTTTGTTTCTGGAATTATTTGATTTTTTAGAGAAAGAATACAACGCTATTTGTTTTTTCGGTTTAGAATTCGATATTCTTCATAACAACTGCTGATAGCTTCAAGAATCTGTAAGTCATTGGCTGACAATATGAAATCATTTGAGTAGTTACACGAACGGATAACATCTTCCAGCTCACTTCGGCTTATTTGGAGTAACTCTAATAAAGTTTCTCGGTCGTATTTTGTAGCAAGAAGGTCACTTAACTGGTTATCTTCACGCATTTTTTGCAGTTTTCTCATTTCTCTTCCTTTTGAACCGAATGTTCGATAAAGAAAATCAACAGGATTGAAGATAGATCCAATAACACGATTTATAGCACTTGAGCCTGAACGACTTTCATAACCAATTTCTAAACCTGAAATACTGTAACGCTTGTTCTCATTTATAGGGATATTTTTTGCATCAATATCTAAGAAACCTGTTAATTTATAAGGAGTTATAACCACTTCTTCTAATGCGTAAGCAAGTTCTGTCATACCAATTTTAGTTCCAGAAAATTTGAGCATATCATTGGTTACCTGCACTTTCATTGATTTATGTCCTAAAAATGAAAAATACAAAGTGTCATTTATTGCAGCACGAATTTTAAAATTACCATCGTTGTCAGTGGTTGTCCCTCTAACCTTGTTTAAGTTCAAAATATGTACGTTGGGGATAGGTTTGTTTGTTTGTACACTGAATACATTTCCTTGAACTTCAGATTCTTGAGCAGTTGCAAGATGAACAAATACAATTGTTAGTATGAATAGTATTTTTTTCATATAATGTTTTTTACTCTGAATTTTACAATCTTATCATATAATCAAAGGATAAAGATATGAAAATAAAACAAATAAATGATAAACTGTTTTGCTTTTTGTTTTTATTTAACAAATTTTGTAGAGTATTAAAAAAGAGTGAAGATATCTCTCCACTCCTTAATAATCAAAGCATTATGGAATTATTTTCGTCTTTTTCTTTTATTGAAGGCTTTTTCAAAAGCTTGTGAGGTTTTTTGCTCTCTTTTTCCTTTTGAAGATTGTTTTTCAGAAGAATTACGAGCTTTATCATTGCGTTTTCTGCCTTTTGAGTCTCTATTTTTTTCTTTCTGACTTTTTCTACCTCGTTCTCTTCCTCCTTCTTGTTTTGATGAAATTTCTACGTTGATAAAGCGACCATCTAATTGAAAATCATTGAATGTATTCATCACCAAATCAGTATTTTCTGCTTCAGTGTTAAAGAAAGAGAAACTATTTTTTACGTCTACCTTGAAAACATCATCTTTTCCCAAATCAAGAGTTGCTTTTAGGAAATCTTTTAAAGTTTTCCAATCATAACCATCTCTTTCTCCTACATTTATGAAGAATCGGACTTCATTGTCATTCGAATTAAAGTCTTTTTCTTCCGAGTTATTCAAATCCTTTGAATTTTTATAGTAGTTGAAGAATCGGTTAAATTCCACTGCAACCATTTTTTTAATAAGTTCTTCTCTGTCAACCCCTTGAAGAACATCATTTATTGCAGGTAAATAATCCTCAATAGCTTGATCTACAGTTACATTTTTGATATTATTAGCTAAATGATATAGTTGAATTTCACAGATTTCAATTCCACTCGGTAGCTTTTTCAGTTCAAAAGGTTGCTGAATGATTTTTTCAATGGCTTTTATTTTTTTAACTTCGCTTTTAGGAATAATAACCATCGACACACCTGATTTACCTGCTCTTCCTGTGCGTCCGCTTCTGTGAGTGTATGTTTCGATTTCATCAGGTAGCTGATAATGAATAACGTGGGTTATATCATCAACATCAATTCCTCGTGCCGCTACATCTGTAGCTATTAGCATTTGTATTTGTTTGGCACGGAATGCTTTCATTACTAAATCACGTTGGTTTTGACTCAAATCACCGTGTAGTGCTGCTGCATTATATCCGTCTTCAATTAATTTTTCTGCAACAGATTGTGTATCTTTCTTTGTTCTACAAAAAACAACAGAAAAAATATCAGGATTTGCATCAGCCAATCGTTTTAGTGCTTCATATCTGTGTCGTCCATTTACAACATAGAATTCGTGACGTATACTATTTGAGGCTTGGTTTCTTGCTCCCACTGTAATTTCGAGAGGTTTATACATAAACTGACGAGCAATTTTAGCTACTTCGTTAGGCATTGTAGCTGAGAAAAGCCACGTGTTTTTCGTATCTGGAGTATGTGATAAAATGGAAGTGATATCTTCGTAAAAACCCATATTCAGCATTTCATCGGCTTCATCTAAAATACAAAAGTTTATATTTGAGATGTTTACAAAATTTCTACGAATCATATCTTGCATACGTCCAGGAGTAGCAACGATAATTTGAGCTCCTTTTTTTACGTTACGAGCCTGTTCTTCAATACTTGCACCACCATAAATAGCAACCACATTTACCTTTGGGATGTACTTTGAATAAAGCTTTAATTCTGATGCTATTTGCAAACACAATTCACGTGTGGGAGATAGAATAAGCCCCTGTGTTTCACGATTTTCTGGGTCTATTTTTTGTAAAAGAGGAAAGCCAAATGCTGCGGTTTTTCCTGTGCCTGTTTGTGCCAAAGCAACCATATCAATGTTCTCTGAAAGTAATGAAGGGATTGCTTTTTGTTGTATTTCAGAAGGATTTTCAAAGCCCATATCAGCTACGGCTTTGAGTATAGGTTCACTAAGCCCTAATTGTTTAAATGAATTCATATATAAATTTTACGGGGCAAAGGTAATCAATTAATTGGGAAAAAATCGTTAATTTTTCGTTTTTTATTGTTCTAAATAATTTATTTTTGCAAAAAAACGAAAATGATACAATTCTTACGTTATTTACTTTTTCCAATTTCCATTTTGTACGGAGTGATAGTTCGTTTACGTCATTTGTTGTATGATTATGAAATATTTAGTTCTACAACATTCAATGTTCCAATTATTTGTGTAGGAAATTTGAGTATTGGAGGCACGGGAAAAACTCCAATGGTGGAATATTTGATAAGAAGTCTTCAACCTCATAAAAAAATAGGAGTTATCAGTCGTGGTTATAAACGAAAGACAAAAGGCTTTGTACTTGCAAATGAAAAATCGACAGTTCTTGATTTGGGTGATGAACCATTTCAATTTTGGAGAAAATATTCTGAAATTATTTTGGCAGTTGATTCTGATAGAGTTAGAGGTGTTGAAAAATTGCTAAAATTGCAAAATCCTCCTGATGTTATCTTGCTTGACGATGCTTTTCAGCATAGGAGGATAAAAGCTCAAAAGAATATTGTATTAACTTCGTATAACAACTTATATTCAGATGATTATCTTTTGCCAACAGGAAATTTGAGAGATGTTGTTTCAAGAGCTAAAAAGGCAGATGTGGTTGTTGTTACTAAATGTCCGACCAATATTTCGGAGGAAAAGCGTAAAGAAATTAAAGAAAAATTGAAAAGAAATGTAACACAAAAGGTGGTTTTTACAACAATTTTTTACTCTAAAAAGATATATTCACAAAAAGAAACGATTAATTTACACGATTTTTTGAAGATACCTTTTGTGGTTGTTACAGGAATTGCGAATCCTCTTCCGTTAATTCAGTTTTTAGATGATAATCAGGCAAATTACAAACATTTACAATTTTCTGACCATCATAATTTCACAAATTCAGAAATAGAAAAATTGAAAAAAGAATCACGAATATTAACTACGGAAAAAGATTTTGTTCGTTTGCAAAATCAATTAACTAATATTTATTATCTGCCCATTGAAACTGAGTTTGTAAGTAAATCTGAAGAAAGTGTTTTTTGGGAAATATTAAACATTTAGTTTGTTGTTTTATTAGTTTGCCACTAAATATGAATATTATTAAACTTGATACTATAGATTCCACCAATAATTATTTAAAAAAATTAGCAAATTCAGAAGAAAAATTGCCAAATTTTTTAGTTGTCTGGACTCCAAATCAAACTAATGGAGTGGGGCAGTATGGAGCCAAGTGGGTAACTGAATCTTTTAAAAATCTGACTTTTAGTGTTTTATTTTTACATAAGAAATTTGATTTAACACAATATTTCTTCCTGAATATGCTCACAGCTATAGCCGTTGCGAAAACTATTGAAGAAATGGCAATCTCAAATGTAAAGATAAAATGGCCTAATGATATTTTGTTAGAGAAACACAAAATAGGTGGAATTTTAATTGAAAATGTGATTAGAGGTACGAATATAGAAAAAAGTATTATAGGAATAGGTTTGAATATTAATCAGACGGATTTTTCTGAATTGCCAAGAGCCTCATCTCTTCAAAAAATCACTAGAAAACAATATGATATAGAGTCTGTTATGAAATCTATTCTTTTCAATTTACAGAAAGAATTCACAAAGTTGGAAGAATCGCAATTTGCAGATATTTATCCAATTTATCAAAAATACCTTTTCCAGTTGAATAAAATTTCTGCCTTTCGTCCGAAAAATGGAAAAGATTTTTCAGGAATCATAAGAGGTGCACTTCCTTCAGGGGAGCTTCTTGTTGAAACAGAAAATGAAGAAATCAAACAATTTGCTTTAAAGGAGATACAATTATTGTATTGATTTTTAGTGCTTTGATTTATAAAAGAAAAATCGACCTCAGAAAAGAGGTCGATATGAAAAAGAAAATATTGATAATTATTATTTTTCAATCATTTGCTGAAAATCAGTTTCGCTAATCATTGGGATACCTAATTTTTCTGCTTTTTCTTTTTTACTTGGTCCCATATTATCCCCTACAATTACGTGACTGGTTTTAGATGAGATAGATGAACCTACTTTTCCGCCGTTTTGTTCAATCAGATTTTTAATTTCATCACGAGAGAAAATCTGGAAAACTCCTGATACTACAATAGTTAAACCTTTTAGCTTGTCGGTTTGATTTTGTATATTTTCTTCTGAAACTGAAAATTGCAATCCGTGATTTTTTAATCGCTCTATAAGAAGTTGATTCTGTTCATCACTAAAGAAAGAAATAATACTTTCTGCAATCCGATTTCCAATTTCATCTACTTGTGTAAGTTCTTCTAATGTAGCATTTTGTAAGTTATCAATATTTTTATAATGACGGACCAATTTCTTTGCTACAGTTTCTCCCACATAACGTATTCCAAGGGCAAAAAGCACACGTTCAAACGGAATTTCTTTTGACTTTTCAATACCTTTAACTATGTTCTCAGCACTTTTTTCAGCCATACGTTCCAAAGGCAACAACTGCGGAATGATGATTTCGTACAAATCTGCATAATTTTTTATAAGTCCTTCTCTAAAAAGCAACTCCACTGTTTCTCCTCCCAAACCTTCAATATCCATTGCTTTTCGGGAAATAAAATGTTGTATTTTTCCAGTAATTTGAGGCGGACAGGCATTGGTATTAGGGCAGTAGTGTTGTGCTTCTCCCTCATTGCGAATTAAATCTGTTCCACACTCTGGGCAATTTGATATATAGATAGTTGGATTAGAATTTTCAGGACGTTTTTCAAGATTTACACCTACAATTTTTGGAATGATTTCACCTCCTTTTTCTACATACACTGAGTCACCAACACGAACGTCTAATTTCGAAATTTGGTCTGCATTATGTAATGAAGCTCTTTTCACGATGGTTCCAGCCAGTAAAACAGGTTTCAGATTAGCAACGGGGGTGATGGCTCCCGTACGCCCAACTTGATAGGAAATACTTTCCAATATTGTACTTACTTGTTCAGCTTTGAACTTATAAGCAATTGCCCAACGTGGTGATTTTGAGGTATATCCTAATTCCTCTTGTTGTTGAATATCGTTTACTTTTACTACCACTCCGTCAATTTCATAAGGTAAATCGTGACGATGTTCGTCCCAATAATTTACAAAATCCATTACCTCTTGTGTAGAATGGCATAATTTGGATTCTTTAGGAACTTTAAATCCCCATTCACGTGCTTTTTGTAGTCCTTCGTATTGTGTTGATATTCCAGTATTTCCAATCAAAGAATAGAGTAAACAATCAAGAGGCCGTTTAGCCACTTCGGCTGTATCTTGTAATTTGAGGCTTCCACTGGCGGTATTTCGAGGATTCATATATGGGTCTTCACCTGCATCTACACGCTCTTTATTCATTTGCTCAAATCCTTTTTTAGGTAAGATGATTTCTCCTCGTATGTGAAATTTTTCGGGATAATTACCTTGTAATTGTAAAGGTACACTTCTGATGGTACGTACATTAGCCGTAATTTCATCTCCCTGAAAACCGTCTCCTCGTGTGGTTGCTTGTATCAACTTTCCATTTTCATAATATAGACTTACCGAAGCCCCATCATATTTTAACTCACAGGTAAAGGCAATTTTATCGATGCCGATCGCTTTGATAACTCGTTTTTCCCAATCTTCTAAATCTTCTTTAGAGTATGAATTATCAAGCGAATACATCCGAAATTCGTGTGCAATAGTTTTGAAATTTTTGGTAATAGTTCCACCTACACGAACCGTTGGAGAATTTTCGTCATAAAATTCAGGATGAGTTTTCTCTAATTCTTGTAACTCTTTTAATTTCAGGTCAAATTCATAATCTGAAATAGTCGGATTATCTAAAATATAGTAGTTGTAATTATGTTGATTGAGTTCTGATCTGAGTTGCTCAATTTTAATTTTTATACTCATAACATTGAATTTATAAATCAAAAAAAGCTATCTTTTTCGATAGCTCTTTTCTAATTTTTTTAAGTTTTACTTTTCGTAAACTCCTTCTTTTTTGAAATGCTTTGCCAACAGATAGTAAACAACTGCACGATATTTACTTTTGTTTGATTTTCCGTACGTTTCGATTACAGATTCAATGGCATTATCCAATTCTGGACCATCCTTCAAACCAAGTTTTTTGATTAAGAAATTTTGTTTTACACGATCCAATTCAGTTTTGTCTGAACCTGCAACTGTTGATGAATCAGCATTATAGATTGAAGGTCCCAAACCAATCGTTACTTTTTTTAAGAAGTCTAAATCAGGTGTTACACCACATTTCTCCTTTAAATCTTTGGCATACAATTCAATAAGTTCGTCTCTTTTACTCATATTGACTTTTGTTTTAATAATTAAAGCGTAAAGCTAAATCAATTTTTCAAGAAATGAAAATAGTTTAACAAAACTTTATCGTTTTCTAAACGAGGAGTGTTGATTTCTAATAGTTTAGGACGTTCAGAATCATTAAAGAAAGTTTTTAATTCAATTTTTAAAGACTCTAAATCATTTGTTTGAGAATAGCCCCACTGATACATTTTGCATAAATGTTCTGCAGTAAGTTGGTGAGGGGTTTCAAAATATGTTTCAAAATTTTTATCAGATTTGTCTCCTGGCAAAATTCGGAAAATTCCTCCTCCTTGATTGTTAATCAGTATGATACGGAAATTTTTTGGAGTATATCTGTTCCAAAGACCATTACTATCGTAGAAAAAACTTAAGTCTCCAGTAATCAGTAGAGTAGGGGTTTTACTTCCTACTGCGGCACCAATTGCAGTTGATATACTTCCATCAATACCACTTGTGCCTCGGTTACAAAAAATTTTCCAAGAAGGATTTAGCTTGAAAAGTTGCGCATAACGAATTGTGGAACTATTACTTAATTGAACTAATTGGTTATCAGGTGTTTTTTTAAATATTTCTTTGTATATCTTTAAATCAGAATACGGAATATCAGAAATATATTTTAAATGTTTTTGATGTATTTCTTCATTGATTGTAAGCCATTTGCGTTTGTATTCTGAATCATTTTTTTGTAATTCAGAACTTAAAGAATCAAAAAAGAAATTTATATCTGTTTGGAAATGATTTGTTAAGCAAAAGTAGGAATCATAACCTTTGTATAAATCAATGTGATAGTGATGTTTAGGTTGAAATTTTCGTAAAAATTCCTTTATTTTTTTTGAAACAACCAAACCTCCAAAAGTAAGTAATAATTCTGGACGTAATTCTTCTTTCAAAGTTTTATCTTTTTCTGTGAAAGTCAATAATTTATCAATATAAGGGATAAAATTATCATTATGAAGATTTGAGGTTGTTTCAGTTAAAACCAAAACAGAAGGGTCGTTGGCTAAAAGTTCTATATACCTTTTTTCCAGACTATTAGGAGCTAAAACACCAACCAAAACCATTTTTTTTGCCGATTTGTTCCAATTTTTAACAAAATCCGCTTTTCCTTTCGGATTTATATAAGGCTCTATTTTTTCAATGATTTGATTTTCAAAAGAATATGATTCTTCTGTAGTTAGATACAGAGGTTCTTCGAAAGGTACGTTTATATGAACAGGAGCTTGTTGTTTTATAGCTGTATTTAAAGCCCTATTTAGCTCATATTCATTACTTTTATTATTTGATGTTTTGTCAGATAAATTTGCGTTATAAGCACTATGATTGGCAAAAACATTTTGCTGACGAATGGTTTGTCCATCTCCAATATCAATTTTATCCAAAGGGCGATCAGCAGAAATTACAACCAAAGGAATGTCGCTATAAAAAGCCTCACTTACAGCAGGATAGTAATTCAACAGAGCTGAGCCAGAGGTACAGACAACTGCTACAGGACGCTTGATTTGCTGAGCAACTCCCAATGCAAAAAATGCAGCACAACGCTCGTCAACAATGCTGTAACAGGTAAAAAAGGAATCGTTTGAAAACCCGATAGTTAGGGGAGCATTTCTGGAACCAGGCGATATTACAATATGGTTTATATTTTTCGCTTTACAAGCCAGAATAACCATTTGTGCGAGTTCTATGGCAGGTCGCTTCATAATGAGTTTAATTGTTTAATCTTGAATGGATTCTTGTTCTGTGTTTTTTAAAATATCAGCAGGAATTGTCTTATTTAATTTTTTTGTCTTATCAAAAAATAAAAAGTATACACAAGTTATAAACCAACTTAGCCAAAATAAATAAAACCCAGAATGGAAGCTGAATTTCATCATTTTATGATTGGTAGTCGTAAAATCAACATATGTAAGGTATGTACCTGCTATTCCTATGATAATGAATAGAATACAGGTTGAAATTTTAATTTTTGGACTTATTTTTTTGGAAAGTTGTATTGTTAAAATTAACACAAATTGTATAGTAAAAAGTAACAAAGCTGTTTTCCACCACGTTTTGAAAATCAAGTATTCACGATACATCGTGCTGATGCCGATGCGTCCAATGAATGACATTTTTGAAATTAAAACACTTGAAATAACACTTGATAGGGCTTGGAAAAGTGTCAAGGAGATTAAATTTTTCATATCTATTTTACAATTTTCCAACCAGAGTTTTCATCATATTTTAGCTTAAATTTACGACTGATAAACATCAATTTTGGATTTGGGTCTTTACCAAAGTGATAGAATGGAGTTTTTTCCTTATCCAATATGGCAGTGCAAATAGCTATTTTTTCGTTATTTTTTTCTATATTTATTTGCTCTTCATTTAGTTTGTAAATGATTGTTTTTACGATAGAAGTTTTTTTATTGTGACTTACGATGTAGGGTAATGATGCCTTCGTCAGTGTAGGCTCAACTATGTACACACTATCCTTTGAGAACCATTTCTTTCTGACTTTTTCATTGTTAATTTCGACGTATCCATTATCAACTAAGTTTTCAATGGCTTTAATGAGTTCTTTATCTTTCTTAGCTTCAAGACGTTGTTTGTCAGTGCTGAACTTTCCAGTTTCGTATAAAGGTTTTTCTCCTAAATATGCTGAAATGAGAAGTTTCGCATCGTTAGGACTTAATTCTTTATCCGATTTGCACGAAGCAAAAAAGAATACTACTAAAATTATTGAAAAATATGCTTTCATAATGTTTTAAATTAGCTATAAAATTCTTATAAAACAGATAGTTATTGGTTATTTTCCAAACCAGCCTTCTCTATCCAAACTTCGATATTGAATTGCCTCTCCGATGTGATGTTGTTTTACGTTTTCGGATTTTTCCAAATCAGCAATGGTTCGGGCTACTTTCAGAATTCGGTCGTAAGCACGTGCAGAAAGATTCAGCCGTTGCATTGCATTTTTGAGAAGTTCTAACGAAGCCTCGTCCAATTTGCAATATTTTCGGATTTGTTTGGTGTTCATTTGTGCGTTGTAATGAATGTTAGGATATTCACTAAATCGCTGTGTCTGAACATTTCGTGCTTCAATCACTCGCTGACGGATAACATTGCTACTTTCAGCTTTTTGCTCACACGAAAGTTTTTCGAAAGGTACAGGATTTACCTCAATATGGATATCAATTCGGTCTAACAAAGGTCCTGAAATTTTGCTTAGATAACGTTGCATTTCGGCAGGTGTTGAGGTAACAGGAGCATCGGGGTCGTTAAAATAGCCACTTGGACTCGGATTCATACTCGCCACCAACATAAATGAAGCAGGGTATGTAACAGAAAATTTAGCTCTTGAAATGGTTACTTCTCTGTCTTCCAAGGGCTGACGCATCACTTCTAATACGGAACGCTTAAATTCAGGAAGTTCGTCAAGGAAAAGAACGCCATTATGAGCCAACGAAATTTCACCTGGTTGCGGATAAGCACCTCCGCCCACCAAAGCCACATCTGAAATGGTATGATGCGGACTGCGAAATGGGCGATGACTCATCAATCCACTATCTTTAATTCGCCCCACTACGCTGTGTATCTTGGTGGTTTCCAATGCTTCGTGTAGGGTCATTGGTGGAAGAATACTGGGTAATCGTTTGGCTAACATTGTTTTACCTGAACCAGGCGGACCAATCAAAATGATATTATGCCCACCTGCCGCTGCAATTTCCATACATCGTTTTATGGATTCTTGTCCTTTAACATCTGCAAAGTCAAATTCAGGAAAATCCAAGTTTTTGAAGAATTCTTTTCGAGTGTCGATTTCTGTTTTTTCGAGATTTTTTTCTCCGTTGAAGAAATCAATCACATCTTTGATATTTTCAACGCCGTAAACTTCCAAATTATCAACTATGGCAGCTTCTTTGGCGTTTTGAGCAGGTAGAATGAAGCCTTTAAAACCCTCTTTACGTGCTTGTATGGCAATGGGCAAAGCTCCTTTTATAGGCTGAAGACTTCCGTCCAAAGAAAGTTCACCCATAATGATATATCTCTCTAAATCATCAGCTTGTACTTGTCCGTTAGCGGCTAAAATTCCGATAGCAAAACTTAAATCGTACGCTGAGCCTTCCTTTCGCATATCGGCAGGAGCCATATTGATAGTAATCTTTTTTCCAGGAATTTTGTAGCCGTTATTTTGTAGTGCTGCTCCAATACGATAGCTACTTTCTTTAATGGCACTATCAGGTAGCCCCACCAAATGATATCCAACGCCTTTATCAATGTTGACTTCAATGGTAATGGTGGTGGCTTCTACCCCAAAAACAGCACTTCCGTATATTTTTACAAGCATAAACTGAAAAAAATTAAGTACAAAAGTACTCAAAAGAAAACATAAAAACAAGTGCTTTTTTAGAAAGACTATTTAATTATTAAGGAGTATTTTCTCTATATTGGGGCTAAATATACTTTCAAAAGCTGAAATAATTCGTGTGTCTTTGCCAAGTATAAAGGACTTACTAATATTATTTATAAGAAATTTACGTGATAAATCCGTAAAATCAGTGGCGTGAAATTGCTCAATACCTTGAACGGAAGGAGCTTTTTTGAGCCATTCCTCAACGTCTTGCCCTACATCAATTCCAGTAAATTGAATATCAGGAAATAATGCCCTCAATTGTAAAACTCTGTTGAATATTAGACTCGACATTTCGGGCTGATTTACAGACCAGAAATAATATACAGTGGTTTCAGGTTTTACTATTCTAGATAAATTTGTAAGATTTTTCTTGAGGTCAATAACTTCAAAATTAGGAGGCATACTTCCTGTTTGTAAAGCTATTGTGCTTTTGAAGAACGATTCCAATTCTGCTTTGTGTATGTTATCCTGATTGTATTTATTGAACTCATCTACATAACATTGACATTCTCCATTGTGTTGAATATTAAATACATATGAGTAAGCGGCATTTCTGTACAAGTTATCTCTCATACTTCCAGAAGGAAAAATGCTATCAATTACTTTAATTTTTTTTAGGTGGAAATCCTCCTCTCTGTTAACGTCAGTACGCTCAGATTTTAATCCTAATTTTTTTAAAGCTAAATTATTGATAAACATAACCATATATCCGTAGTATGGGCGATAATATTCCAAGAAATGGTCATTAAAATTTATCTTTTTTCTGTAATCGTAAAAATTCTTTGGTAGTAGAAAACCTTTGGTAGGATTTCGGTTATCTTTTTGAAATACAAAGGCAAAAGTTTCCATTTCCTTGTATAACGGGAAAGTAGAACTAACCAAAGCTATATTTTTTGCTTTTTCAGAAAGCTCAGGATTTTTTGCTACAAATGCATCATACATTTGTACTTTCGCTTTATAGACAGAATCCATTTTTTTTCTATAATCATCGGGCAGTAATAAGTTAAACTTCTTTAGTGTTAGGTTTTCCTTATCAAAGTCGTTAGTTTGCTGTGATATAAAGCTATTAATTGCAGCACCTTTTCCAGAAAAAGATATCGTTTCGTGAAAATTTAGTGCATTGGCAGAAATAATTAGGCTATCTTTTGGCTCCAAAAATATATATTGGTAGTTGTTATCTACTTCAAAATGATACAACTCTCCCTCACTAAGATTCAAACGTAATGAAAATTTTTTATTTTCATCGAAAGTCACTGTATCAATAGGATTGTTATTGTGATACAGGATAATTAGTGAGTCTTTTGCGTTAGGGAAAAAGCCTTTTAGGAAAGCATAATCCTGTTGTTTAGTATTCTTGCAAGAAATTAAAAAAGAGGGGAGTAGTAGTAAAAGTAGTAGCCTATTCATCATTTAATCATCTCATCAATTAAGGTGCAAAATTAGGTAAAAGGGAAATATATGGTTGTTATGGAAAAGTTAAAATTAAAACTCTGACAAAAGATTGTGAAAATTTATCTTTTATCAGAGTTTTTTAACACTTTATATGTGTTATCTGTAGTTTTTTATAAGATTCTTTACCAATAAGATGATATTAGGCATTGCTTTATTTGCTGCATTTAGCACTTCTTCGTGAGAAACGTTTGGTGAAATTTCAGGGCCTCCTAAATCTGTGATTACAGAAATGGCACAAACGTCCATATTTTGATGTCTGGCAACAATTGTCTCAGGAACAGTACTCATTCCCACAGCATCTCCTCCTAAAATACGAACCATTCCGTACTCAGCAGGAGTTTCAAATGAAGGTCCTTGCAAACCTACATATACACCTTTTTGCACCTTTATATTGTTGTTTTTTGCAATTTCTTCTAGTTGAGCAATCATTTCGTGATTGTAAGGTTTGCTCATATCAGGAAATCGAACTCCAAATTGATCTAAATTTTTGCCTCGCAGGGGGTGTTCTGGAAATAAATTAATGTGGTCACGAATAATCATAATGTCTCCAATTGAGAAGTTTGGATTTACTCCTCCAGAAGCATTCGAAAGTATTAATCGCTTGATACCCAGTTTGTGGAATACACGAATAGGGAAAGTAACTTCCTGCATAGAATATCCCTCGTAATAATGTACCCGACCTGCCATCATCAAAACATAACGATTTTCTATCTTTCCGTAAATTAACTTCCCAGTGTGTCCTGAAACTGTCGATTTTGGGAAATTTGGAATGTTTGAATATTTTATTTCTGAAATAACCTCCACTTCATCTTGCAGTTTGCTAAGTCCTGAGCCTAAGATAACTGCAAACTCAGGAGTGTGTTCCGAAATGTAAGATTGTATGATACGTGCGGTTTCATTTATTTTTTCGTTGATTTCCATAATCTGTCTTTTTATATGATTCTATTCGCAAAGATAAGTAAAAATAAAGATTTATACAAATAACAAGTTCGATAAAAAATAGTATCTTTGCATATAATGTTTTTACAACTTAAAACTTCCTAAAAAAAAATATCTAATGAAAAATCTTAGAATAATTTTTATGGGAACTCCCGATTTTGCATTGGAAATCTTAAAACAATTAGTTGAAAATGAGTACAATGTTGTTGGAGTTGTTACCATACCTGATAAACTTGTCGGTAGAGGACAAAAATTACAATCTTCACCAGTTAAAATATATGCTGAAAAAAAACAATTTCCTGTATTTCAGCCAACAAACTTGAAAAATGAAGAGTTTGTTAATTTGTTGAAAGAATTAAAACCTGATTTGCAAATAGTGGTTGCTTTTCGTATGCTTCCCAAAGTGGTTTGGCAGTTACCTAAATACGGAACGTTTAACCTACACGCCTCATTATTACCTAATTACAGAGGATCTGCTCCTATTAACTGGGCAATTATTAATGGAGAAAAAAAGACAGGAGTTACAACATTTTTTATAGACGAGAAGATAGATACAGGAGCGATTATTTTACAATCAGAAACGATGATTTCGGATAGAGAAACAGCAGGAACTCTGCACGATAAACTGATGATACAAGGAGCAGCTTTGGTATTGCAAACGGTTGACGAGATAGAAAAAGGAACTTACGAGGTTATGCAACAACCTATGAATGAGTTTTTTGCAGAAGCTCCAAAAATTTATAAAGAAACTTGCAGAGTGAATTGGCAAGAGGAAGGCATCAACATTGAGAGGTTAATACGAGGAATGAGTCCTTACCCAACTGCTTGGGCAATATTGCCTCGCAAAGGAGAAGAAATCAATATAAAGATATATGACGCTGTTTTTCAGAAGGAGAGTCATTCTTTTCCTAACGGAAAAATAAAAGTACAAAATAAACAAATATATGTAGCGGTAAAAGATGGTTTTGTAAATTTGTTAGAATTGCAAATTCCTGGTAAAAAACGTATGAAAGCTAACGACTTATTAAATGGATTTTCGTTTGAGGAAGAAGCGAAATTCATTTGAGAATAAATTAGGTATAAATCAAAATTAGTTTTGAAATGAAATATATTTTTTTGTATTTAATGTTTTGTATTTATGTTTGTTATGGTCAAAAATCTCTTCAAGAAGGATTAAAAAGTATTGACAGACAAACAGCAGAGGCACACATCAATTTTTTGGCAGATGATGCATTGGAAGGGCGTGAATCAGGATTTCAGGGCGGATGTATAGCTCGAAATTACATCGTTTCGCAGTTAAGGCAAATAGGGATAGAACCATTTTTCTCTGACGGATATTTACAACATTTTTCTGCTTACAGAGCTGATAGTCAGTCAAAAGAATCGAAAAGATACACAGTGGTTGACTCCGTTGTTAATCGTTTGAAATCCAGTATACACTATCGTTTGGAAATGGCAAATGTTTTGGGAATGATTAAAGGTAAAAAAGCAGATGAATACGTTATTGTAGGAGCTCATTACGACCATTTAGGAATGGATAAATATCTTGAAGGAGACCAAATATACAATGGTGCAGACGATAATGCTTCAGGCGTTTCAGCTGTATTACAATTGGCGAAAGCATTTAAAAAGTCTGGAGAACAGCCTTTGAGAACAATCATATTTGCTTTTTGGGATGGAGAAGAAAGAGGATTGCTTGGCTCTAAATATTTTACAGATAATTGTTCTTTCTGAAATCAAATTAAAGCATATTTGAACTATGATATGATAGGGAGAAATAATCGTCCGGAACAACCTAATTATTTCGTGTATTTTTACACGGCTTCTCATCCCATTTTTGGAGATTGGCTTAAGTCGGACATTCAAAAGTATAAAATTGATTTACAGCCAGATTACAGAGCTTGGGATAATCCTATAGGAGGAAGTGATAATGCTTCGTTTGCAATTCATAAAATTCCAATTGTGTGGTTTCATACCGATGGACATCCTGATTATCATAAACCTACAGATCATTCCGATAAACTTAATTGGGAAAAAATTGTGGAAATTACAAAAGCTTCATATTTGATTTTTTCAAGATTAGCTAACGATAAGTATTAATACATTGTGCATATGATTGATTAATTAATACTGGAGATATTGTATTAAAAAATTAATCATATATTTAAAAAATTAACTCTTTTTTAACGCTTATTTCTTCTTTTATTTTTTATCTTCGTAGCAGGAAAATCCAAATGTAGGGGAGTAGAAAATTTGATTGTGTAATTAAAATAATTGAAGTAATGTGTGTTGAGTTTATGGATTACCTTTCCATCGAGAAAAAATATTCAAAACATACAATAGAGGCTTATAAAAATGATCTTAGAGCTTTTGAAAAGTTTGTAAGGAATGTTTATGACGAGAGAGAAGAGGAATGTAGTTTGGGAAGTGCTTCCTATGATGATGTTAGAAGTTGGATTATTGAGCTTTCAAATCAATCAATTTCTTTTAGAAGTATCAATCGGAAGTTATCGGCTTTGAAGGCTTATTATTCATTTTTGAAAAAGACAAATCAAATTGAAGTTAGTCCGTTTGAAAAAGGGATAATGCCTTTGAAAATAGAAAAGAAAGTAAAACTTCCTTTTTCTGAAAAAGAAATAGAAAAGGCGTTGTCTTGTTTTTCTAACAAGAGTGATTTTGAGCAAGTTCGAGACAGAACTATCATAGAGGTGCTTTATGCAACGGGAATGAGACGCTCAGAATTAATTTCGTTAAAAATTAATGATTTGGATTTCAGTCAGAAACAAATTAAAGTTCTCGGAAAACGCAACAAAGAAAGATTGATACCGATGCTTCCTCAGGTTGAAGAAATTCTAAAAATGTATCTTGAAATGAGAGAGGAAGTGGTTAATGAAAATAGCGAGGATTTTTTATTTTTAGCTAAAAATGGTAAAAAAATGTACCCAACATTTGTTTATAGGATAATTAATTCGTACTTTAGTGCGGTGACTACAAAGCAAGATGTTAGTCCACATATGTTAAGACATTCATTTGCAAGTCATTTGTTAGATAATGGAGCGGATTTGAATACAGTTAAGGAATTGTTGGGGCATTCAAGTTTGGCTGCGACTCAGGTTTATACCAACATGAGCTTGGCTGAACTTAAAAAACAATACAAAAAGGCACATCCTAGAGCAAATGACTAATAAATGTGAAAAATAAAGTAGATTGTTAAACCTTTTAAAAAAGTTTAGTTTATGAAAGTTTATGTACACCCAGTAGATTTTACGGTAGATCAAAAATTAGTTGATTTTATTCAGAAAAAAATGGATAAATTGGATCATTTTTATGATAAAATAATAGAAGCAGACGTTCATTTAAAATTGGAAAATACAAGTTCAAAAGAAAATAAGATTGTTGAAATAAAAGTACACGTTCCAGGAGAGAGTTTAGTAGTTAAAAAGCAATTCAAAACATTTGAAGAAGGAATTGATAGCTCAATAACTCCACTTGAGAGAATGTTATTAAAGCATAAAGAAAAACGTTAAAAAATAGTTAAAGTGATTTTCTTGAGTTAAAAAAATGTATATTTGCCCCAACGAATAATTAAAGTAATTTAGAAATAGTATGAAAAAACACATTTTTGCTTTGGCTTCGCTAATTTTTGTTGGAGCTCAAGCTCAGGAAAATTACAACAAATGGTCAGTTGATTTAAATGGAGGAATAAATAAGCCAATAGCTCCTTTTTCAGCTCAATACTCAACATCAACGCCAAGTTTGTGGGGAGCAAACGCAGGAGTTCGTTATATGTTTAACAATAAATTCGGACTTCGTTTAGGAGGAGGATATGATTCTTTCGAAGAAGGTGATAAAAGTAATAAGTTTGAATCAAGTTTCTGGAATGTGAACTTGCAGGGAGTTGCTAATGTGGGTCGAGTTCTATCTTTTGAGGAGTGGACGAGTGATTTAGGTTTACTTGCTCACGCTGGGGTAGGGTATGGGCAACTTAATAGCAAGGCTCTTCCAAGTGCTGACCAAGTAGCGTTTATCGTAGCAGGTTTAACACCTCAGTTACGAATTTCTAACAGAGTAACTTTGTTAGCAGATGCTTCAATCTTTTTCAATGCCAGACAACAGAGAACGTTTGATACTTTCTCTGAATCAGACAGAAGGGGTATTCAAGGAGTTAATGTTGCGGCTACAATTGGTTTGCAAATCGCTTTAGGAAAACACGGAAAACACGCTGATTGGCATCACGAAGGAAGCAGATTTGAAAAAATTGAAGAACGTTTAGCTTCATTGGAGGGAGATGTTTCAGGATTGCAACAAGAAGTTGCTAATAAGCAAAATAAAATGAATGATGCAAATGGAAATGGTGTTCCTGACGAAGTTGAGAGTTATGTAAATGATAATTATGCAACTAAAGAAAGCGTGAAGTCTTTGATTGAAGACGGCGGTGATATGGCGGCAGACTTAATCAGAAAAGGTTATATCAGCACATATTTTGATTTCAATTCATCAAAACCACAGGTATCTTCAACTTGGGCAGTTGATTTAGTTTCTAAGTTCTTGAAATCTAATTCTGGTGCAAATATCAATATCGTAGGATTTGCAGATGAGCTTGGTGGAACTAACTACAATCAATCTCTTTCTAACAAAAGAGCAGAGGCTGTTAAGAAGTTGTTGATTGATGCAGGTGTTGATGCTTCTAGAATATCTACAGAAGGAAGGGGAGAAGATACATCTGTAAATAAAACCTCTCCAAGAGCACGTCAAATCGCACGTAGAGCAACGTTTGAGTTGAAATAAATAAAACATAGCCATATATGTTACTTTTTAAGATCCTAAGAAATAATTTTCTTAGGATTTTTGCTTGATAAATACTTGATAGTTTTATTGAAAATAGATTATAAAAAGTTTTAAAATTATTTTTTCTATGAACAAACCAACCTTACTTATTTTATTGTTGCTGAGCTGTTTTACATTAGGGATAAAAGCTCAAAATCAGGACGTTTCTGTCGTATTTGATAAACCAGCAGATTATTTCACAGAAAGTCTACCTATAGGAAATGGACGGCTGGGAGCTATGATTTTTGGTAGAACTGACATTGAGAAAATTGTGTTGAATGAAATTTCACTTTGGTCAGGAGGTGCTCAAGAAGGTGATAATCCTCAGGCACATTCTTACTTGAAGGAAATTCAAGATTTACTCTTAAAAGGTAAAAATCTGGAAGCTCAACAAATATTACAAAAACATTTTGTTGCTAAAGGAAAGGGAACTTGTTTCGGCAGAGGAGCAAATTGCCACTATGGTTGTTATCAAATTTTAGGAGAGCTTAAAATTGATTGGAAATCAGAAGCTCCTACAACAAATTACAAGCGTGTCCTTGATGTAGAAAAAGCAATTGCCAGAACTTCTTTCGAGCGGGAAGGCAATAAAATTCAGCAAGAGGCTTTTGCTGATTTTGTTAATGATTTAGTGTGGATTAAATTTTCAGCAACAGAGCCTTTGGATTTGGATATTTCTCTTTTTAGAAAGGAAAATGCTTCCATTTATTACAAAGATGATAAGATAGTTATGAAAGGGGTGCTTCCTAATGAGGAAGAAAAAGGAATGGAATTTGGAGCTATTGTTGAGGTGTATGCTGACGGAATTTTACAGACAAAAACTTCACATATAGGAGTTGTAGCTGCTAAAGAAATTGTTTTAAGAATAAGCGCCTCAACTAATTATAATAATGAAGAAGGTAAACTCGTCAATGAAGATATTTTGGCTAAAACAAAAGGATATCTTGACAAATCAACAAGAAATTTTAATCAATCTTTGATAGAAAGCCAAAAAGAATATCAAAAAATATTCAATCGCAATCGTTGGACAATGCCTAATAATGCGAATTTAGAAGGACTGACTACTTTACAACGTTTGGAAAGATTTCATAAAGGGAAAAAAGATGCTTTACTACCTGTTTTGTATTACAATTTTGGTAGATATTTACTAATTTCTTCGTCCCGAAAAGGATTGTTACCTGCTAATTTACAAGGTTTGTGGGCAGAAGAATACCAAACTCCTTGGAATGGGGATTATCATTTGAATATCAATGTGCAAATGAATTATTGGTTGGCAGAATCCACAAATTTATCTGATTTAACTGAACCATTACATCGCTTTACAAAAAATTTGATTCCTAATGGAGAGAAGACGGCAAAGGCGTATTATAATGCTAATGGGTGGGTAGCTCACGTGGTTAGCAATCCTTGGTTTTTTACTTCTCCTGGTGAGGGAGCAAGTTGGGGATCGACTCTTACGGGAGGAGCTTGGCTTTGCGAACATATCTGGGAACATTACAAGTTTACGCAAGATATTGATTTTCTGAAAGAATATTATCCTGTTTTGAAAGGAGCAGCACAATTTTTTGAAGACATTCTAATTAAAGATACTAAAACGGGATATTGGGTGACGGCTCCCTCGAATTCTCCTGAAAATGCCTACATATTACCTGAAATGCAAGATGGTAAAAAGCAGACAGGCTTTACCTGTATGGGACCAACTATGGATATGCAAATTATTAGAGAGTTGTTTTCCAATGTGTTGAAGTCATCCAAGATATTAAATGTTGATAAAGACAAACATAAATCTTGGATTGATATTATACAAAATACAGCTCCGAACACTATTGGTAAAAATGGAGATTTGAACGAATGGCTTGATGATTGGGATGATGCAGAACCTACACATCGTCATGTTTCACATTTATACGGATTGTATCCTTATGATGAAATTACACCTTGGGATACGCCAGAACTTGCCAAAGCAGCACAAAAAACGTTACAAATGCGAGGAGATGGGGGAACCGGTTGGTCAAGAGCTTGGAAAATCAACTTTTGGGCAAGATTGCAAGATGGTAACCACGCTCTTATGCTGATAAGACAATTACTAAAACCAGTTAGCCCTGAGGTAAATAGTGGTCAACTTGGTGGAACATATCCGAATTTATTCTGTGCACATCCGCCATTCCAAATAGATGGTAATTTTGGAGGAGTTGCTGGAATTGCCGAAATGTTATTACAAAGTCACGGAAAAAATAATACAATCCGTTTTTTACCAGCATTACCTACACATCCTGATTGGAAAGATGGAGAAATGAAAGGAATGAAAGCTCGTAATGGATTTGAAGTGAGTTTCTTATGGAAAAATCATTCTCTAACACAAGCAGAAATAATTTCCTTAAATGGACATAAGTGTAAAGTATTTCTTCCTGCAGGAAAGAGTATTTATCGTGCTGGGAAATGTGTTGTTAAAAAACAAAAGAAAGATAGAGAAGTTGAGTTTAGGACAATAAAAGGGGCTAAATACATAGTTAAATAGATATTGCTATTTCAGAAAAAAGCTGTACCTTTGGGGATCATTTACAAGCAATATAGATTATGAGTATTGAAAATGCTACAATGGAGAAAAATGTTTTTCCTCCGAAAGGCAAACCAAAATGGATTCGTGTAAAATTACCAACTGGGAAGAAATATACAGAGCTTAGAAATGTAGTTGATAAATATAATCTCCATACAATTTGTACCTCGGGAAGTTGTCCAAATATGGGCGAATGTTGGGGAGAGGGTACGGCTACGTTTATGATTTTAGGGAATATTTGTACGCGTTCCTGTGGATTTTGTGGAGTGAAAACAGGACGTCCTGAGGGTTTGGATTGGGAAGAACCTGAAAAAGTGGCTCGTTCCATCAAACTTATGAACATTAAACACGCTGTGATAACTTCGGTTGATCGTGATGATTTGAAAGATATGGGAAGCATAATATGGGCTGAAACGGTGAGTGCCATTCGCCGAATGAATCCTGAAACTACTTTAGAGACACTTATTCCTGATTTTCAAGGGATAGAAAGGCATTTAGATCGTATCCTGAAAGTTTCTCCAGAAGTAATTTCACATAATATGGAAACTGTTCGTCGCTTGACAAGAGAAGTTCGCATTCAAGCAAAGTATGACCGAAGTTTAGGAGTTTTGAAATATTTGAAAGAAAATGGGGCAAAACGCACAAAGTCAGGGATAATGCTCGGACTTGGTGAAACGGAGGAAGAAGTTATAGAAACACTTCACGATTTGAAAGCGGTAAACTTAGATGTGCTTACTATTGGTCAGTATTTACAACCATCTAAAAGACATTTGCCTGTTAAGCAGTTTGTTACGCCAGAACAATTTGCCAAATATAAAGAAATAGGGGAGTCGTTAGGTTTCCGACACGTTGAAAGTGGTGCTTTGGTTCGTTCATCTTACAGAGCTCATAAACATATTTTATAAAATAAAAAAAAGAGACGTAAAATCTACATATTTACGTCTCTTTTTCTTATAAATCTCTTCTTTTTATCAAATAATATGAAAAATAAATAAAAATAATAATCCAAACGGAAGTTATCGTAATATCTGTTAAGCTGACCCCATATTCTGCATTTAACTCCACACCAACCTGATTTGCTGCTGTTCTCACTCCTGACATTCTAGTAAAAGGCTCTTTGATGAGGCTACCCATAGACTTTAACGGAAGCAAACGAACAAGAAAATCTAATTTACCATCATTATACGAAGAAATACCAGAAATGATGGTTTCTACAATACTCCAAAGCACCAAAAAACCTAAAGAAAATGCAGATTTTTTCGTTAATACTGCAAAAAATAGACAAATACTAAAGAAACCAACTAATTTCAGAAAATAAGCAGGAAGAAATTCCATTTGTGAGAAAATAATTCCTATTTCATCAAAACTTGAATATATAAGTCCTAAAATCATCGAAATAATAAAAACCATAGCGGTTGAAACTAAAGCGAATAGGACTGTAGTAAGAAATTTTGAAAGAACAAATTCTTTTTTGCTTAATCCATCTATGAGGTTTTGTTTCAGTGTTTTATTGCTATATTCATTGGCAATCATCGACACGATAACAATCGCCAAAAATAATTTGAAGTAATCGGCAACATATGTGTTGAAATGCCAGATATATGGAAAGTCAAAAATTCCTTGCTTTGCTAGATGAAATTCAAAACCACCGAAATCAATTTTCACCATTGAAAACAAAAAAAGAAACATTAGTAACCCAAAATAAGAAAACATTAAAAATCGGCTACTTTTGTTATTCCAGATTTTAATAAGTTCAATTTGTAATAATCGTAACATAATGTTTAATTTAGGTTGTTGGTTAACTTTAAGAATTGATTTTCAAGGCTTTCTTTTTTTCTTACTAAATGTGAAAGTAGAAAACCTTTGTCAAAAAGTAATTTGTTTAATTCTGCAGTACTTAAATCAGTATTCGGAAAAACTTTGACAATGTTATTTTCTAAAATAACTTTACTGAAATTAGGATTGTTTCTTAAAAAAAGAAGTAATTCTTCGTTATTTTGAGAAGATAATTCAATAAAACCATTATTATTTATGATTTCATCAACACGTCCATTATAGAGCATTTTTCCTTGCCGTAAAACAATTACGTGTGAACATACTTTTTCAACTTCGTCCAGTAAATGTGAAGCCAGAAGTACAGTAACTCCTTGTGATGCAATATATTGTATTAATTCTCTGATTTTATGTATTCCCTGTGGGTCGAGACCGTTGGTGGGTTCGTCCAGAATTAGTATTTCGGGGTCGTTAAGCAAAGCAGAAGCTATTGCCAAACGTTGTTTCATTCCTAATGAAAAAGCTCTGAATTTACGATCTTTATATTCCCATAAGCCTACAAGTTTTAATTTATTGTCAATTTTGTCAGTAGAAATTTCTTTGATTTTACAAACCAATTTTAAATTTTCGTAAGCTGACATATATGGGTAGAAATTTGGACGTTCAATAATTGCACCTATTCTTTTAAGAGCCTGTTGATTAGAAACATTCCCGTTGAACCATTGGTAAGTTCCAGAAGTTACGTTTACAACATTGAGAATCATTCCTAAAGTGGTTGATTTTCCGCTTCCGTTTGGTCCTAGTAGCCCATAAACATTGCCTTTTTCAATTCTGAACGAAATATTATCCACCGCTCTGAATCCTCCAAAATTTTTTGATAAATTACTTACTTCTAAAATTGTTTCCATATTTATAGTTGATGAAAAAAAGGATTTGAAAAAGTCAAAGTTAAAGTAATTTATTTTTAATCACCTTAACTTTGAATTATGTTGATAATCAAATTACTCTGCTGAACTTACAATTGCTTCCTTATTAATTTTCTTAACTAAACCTTGTAATACCTTTCCAGGACCAACTTCTATAAATTCCGAAGCTCCATCTTGAATCATTTGTTGTACACTTTGTGTCCATTTCACTGGAGCCGTAAGCTGGTTGATTAAATTTCTCTTGATTTCATCAGGGTCATTAACTGCCGTCGTGGTAACATTCTGATATATAGGGCATATAGGCTTATTGAAATGTGTGTTTTCAATAGCTTTTGCCAATTCTTCTTCCGCTGGTTTCATCAAAACGGAATGAAAAGCACCACCCACGGGTAAGATTAATGCTCGTTTGGCTCCTGCATTTTTCATCGCTTCACAAGCTTTTTCAACAGCACCAAGTTCTCCAGAAATTACCAACTGACCTGGGCAATTGTAGTTTGCAGGAGTGACAATTCCATCAATTTTTTTGCAAATATCTTCAACAACAGTATCTTCCAAACCTAAAACTGCAGCCATTGTTCCTGGTTGTAATTCACAGGCTTTTTGCATAGCCATTGCCCTTTTGTAAACCAATTGAAGCCCGTCTTCAAAAGAAAGCGTTTGATTGGCAACTAATGCCGAAAATTCGCCTAATGAATGTCCCGCAACCATTTTGGGTTGAAAGGATTCTCCCAAAACTTTACTCAAAATTACTGAGTGAAGGAAAATAGCGGGTTGTGTAACTTTTGTTTGTTTTAAATCTTCATCAGTGCCATTGAACATAATTTCTGTAATGGAAAATCCTAAAATCTGATTTGCCTGTTCGAATAAATCTTTTGCCTTATTTGAATTTTCGAACAAATTGCGTCCCATTCCTACAAATTGTGCCCCCTGACCAGGAAAAATATATGCTTTCATAATTCAGTTAAATTTTAATTTTTACAAACCTATTTTAAAAATTTATGAAATACAAATTTTGTGTGAAATAATTTTTAAAAAATATTTTTTTGAGTTTTTTGTAATAAAATAATTATTAAAATAAGGATAAGAAAAAAGCCATCGTATCGTATACGATGGCTTTTTTTATTTTGAATAGAAGAATGTTATTTTCCTTCTATAGTAGCGATACTTACTCTGTTCCATTCAGGTTCTGAGAACATATCGCCAATTCCGTTTCCTTGAGCTACAATACGATTAGCATCAATTTTGTAACGAGCAATAAGGACTTTTTTAACAGATTCTGCACGAGCGTTAGCCAATGCTATGTTTTTCTCTTCATTTCCTTCTGGAGAAGCAAATCCTTTGATAACTACACGGCTATTAGGATACTTTTTAAGATAAGTTGCAATACGCTCAACATTAGGTAATTGAGAAGCATCAACTGTTGATTTTCCTACTCCAAAAGTAACAACAGACTCCAAAGTTTGTTTTGTTTTTGTAACTGTTTGTACTTCAGGTTTTTGGTTTTTAGCCTCTTCCAATTCTCTTTCAAGTTGAGAGATGCGTTGTTGAGCACTGCTTATTTCACTTTCTTTGTTACTTACTTGATTTTGCAAACTGCTGATATTTTTGTTTAATTGATCAATTTCAGCTTGGTTTCTGCCTTCAATCGTAGTCAAGTGATGAGCACCATTACTTCCTTTAAAACGATATACAATCCCTACGTTAACTTGTGATAAAGAGCTATTGATATTAAGGCTATTAGCTGCATCAGAACTTGGCGTATCTATTAAATAAAGAATAGAAGGAGTTAATTTAACAGCCCAAGCTTTATTAGCTCCAAAATTGTACATAAAGTTAGCTCCAAATTTGGTTGTCATAGAGTTGAAGTTGTTATTGTCTCCTTTAACAAAATGATGCATCCACCCTGGTCCTGCAAAAGCTTCAATTTCAAATTTACGAGGTTCCCCTTTGTAACCAGCGAAGAGATTGTTCAAGTTAAGTGCCCCAATAACAGCTACGTTTGTGTGTTCAATAACAAGAGGGTTTCTTCCGTGCCAGTTTCCGTTTAGGTAAGCATTTGCATCAAAACCCAATCGGAATACAGGAGAGATTTGTTTGCTTAATTCAGCCCCAAAATTGAAACGTACATCTTCAATCAAATCATAACCTTTAGTAGGTAAATAGCCACCTACATTTGTTCCTATTTGCCAATTGTCAAAAAATTTACTTTGGCTAAGTCCTTTTTCTTGTGCAGAAGCAATGAAAGCAACTCCGATTGCCATTGCAGATAAAATAATTTTTTTCATAAATAAATTATTACAATTAAATATTTTTGCAAATATACAAAAAAATAATTACGAAAAAAGAAAAATAAGAATAATTTATTCAAAAAGGGTTTTAAATTGAACTTTTAGCTGCTTTCTTACCTAATTTTTCAAAAATAAAATCTTGCTTTTTTTGCTCGTATCTGTAAATAATTTCGTACCTTTGACCTCGTTTTAAGACAAGATAAATACAACCAAAAAAAATAAAGATGAGTACAACTATCCAAAAAAATGGACAATCTATTCAGCATCAACCAGCGGGATTGTTCGAAGACACACGTTTTGAAAAAATCCATAATGTTATCTTTTCTGATTCGGTGGAAGCATCTATTGCTGTTGCTCACGAAATAGCAGATTTGATTAGAAGCAAACAAGCAGAAGGAAAAACGTGTGTGCTAGGGTTGGCTACAGGGTCGTCTCCAATTAAAGTATATGATGAATTAGTACGTTTACACAAGGAGGAAGGACTTAGCTTTAAAAATGTGATTACTTTTAACTTAGACGAATATTATCCTATGAAAAAGGATGACGTACAAAGTTATTGGTATTTTATGCACGAACATTTATTTAACCATATTGATATTCCAAAGGAAAATATCAATATTCCAGACGGAATGGTTCCAAGAGAAGAGTTGGTGGAATATTGTTTGAATTATGATAAAAAAATCAAGGAATGTGGGGGAATAGATTTCCAACTTTTAGGAATTGGTAGAACTGGGCATATAGGCTTTAATGAGCCAGGTTCACACCGAAATTCTGGAACTCGTATCATCACTTTAGACCATATTACACGAGCTGATGCCTCAGGAGCTTTCCACGGAATAGCGAACGTTCCAGAACAGGCTATTACGATGGGAGTAAGAACGGTTATGAAAGCTCGAAGAATTGTGTTATTAGCTTGGGGAAGTAATAAGGCTAGTATTGTAAAACGAGCTATTGAAGGAGAAATCTCCTCTGAAGTTCCTGCGACATACTTGCAAGAACACGATAGTGCTACATTTGTAATGGACACGGAGGCTTCTGCACAACTTACACGTATCAAAACTCCTTGGTTAGTAACAGATTGTGATTGGGATGAAGATTTAAAAGCCAAAGCTATTGTTTGGCTATGTGAGCATCTTGGAAAAACAATTTTGAAACTTACCGATAAGGATTATAACGAAAATGGTATGTCAAAATTGTTAGCTGAATCAGGACCTGCTTACGATTTGAATATTGCAATGTTTAACAGATTACAGCACACAATTACAGGATGGCCAGGAGGAAAACCAAATGCAGATGATTCGCATCGTCCGGAACGTGAATATCCTCATAAAAAACGTGTTATCATTTTCAGTCCACACCCTGATGATGATGTGATTTCAATGGGAGGAACTTTTGACCGGCTTGTATCACAAGGTCACGAAGTACATATTGCTTATCAAACTTCAGGAAATATTGCTGTTTCTGACCACGAAGCTCTGAAATTTGCAGAAGTGTTCAAAGATGTGGTAAAAGAAAATGGAGGAGATGTGAAAGTTGTTCAAGAAATAATAGATGCACTTAATAACAAAAAATCTAACGAGACAGATACTTTACCAGTGCGTATGTTGAAAGGAAACATTCGTCGTCACGAATCGTTGGCAGCAACACGTTACGAGGGAGTTCCTGATAATCAAGTTCATTTCCTAAATATGCCTTTCTATGAAACAGGGGCTATCAAAAAAAGTCCTTTAGGGGAAGCTGATATTCAGATTATTATGGATTTGATTGAAAAAGTGAAACCACATCAGATTTATGCAGCTGGTGACCTTGCAGACCCACACGGAACGCATAAAGTTTGTTTAGATGCCATCTTTGAAGCGTTAAAACGAATGAAATCAAAAGATTATATGAAAGATTGTTGGCTTTGGTTATATCGTGGAGCTTGGCACGAGTGGGATATCCACGAAATTGAGATGGCTGTACCTATGAGCCCTGCGCAGGTACTGAAAAAACGTCAGGCTATTTTCTTCCATCAATCTCAAAAAGATGGAGTTATGTTCCAAGGAGATGATTTGCGAGAATTCTGGCAACGAGCAGAAGCACGAAACAGCGAAACAGCTAAGCGATACAGAGATTTAGGTATGGCAGATTATGCTGCAATTGAAGCTTTTAAAAGATGGATTTTCTAATCTATCGTGAATAATAAATATACAAAAAGAAAAGTTGAGAAATATTTCTCAACTTTTCTTTTTTTAATTACTTTGAATAATTAATCTTTTGGAAATCAAATTAAAACGCCACAAAAGCCAAACAGCAGCAACAGTAAGTCCTACAAGAAGTCCTATCCAAATTCCCATTGTCCCTAATTCAGTTTTAAGCCCTAAAAAGTAGGAAATAGGAAAACTTACAATCCAGTAAGCAATGAAAGTGATGTACATTGGTGCTTTCACATCTTGAACACCTCTTAAAGCTCCCAAAGCGGTAACTTGTAGTCCGTCAGATATTTGAAAAATAGCCGCAATGAGTAATAACTGAGCAGCCTCAGCAATGACTAAAATATTACTATCTAATTTACTAAAATCATTCATATCCAAATATAAAGAAGGTAGCCAAAATCTGAAAATTGCTAACAAAATTGCGAAGAAAGATTGTGTGAAAAGTACTAATAGAAAAACAGATAGTCCAATTCGTCTTAAATTCAGATAATTTCTTGTACCTAACTGATTTCCCACCCGAATCATCGCTGTTACTCCCAGTCCGTTTGCGACCATAAAAGTCATCGTAGCCAAGTTTAGAGCTATTTGATTAGAAGACAGATGATTTTCTCCTAAAATTCCACTCATCCAGATGGCAGTAGTGAAAATTCCTACTTCAAAAATCATTTGTAAGCCTGATGGAATCCCCAAAGCAGTTATTTTTTTGAATTTTGACATTTCAAAAATACGCCAATTGAAATGCGTAACCATATCTCGAGTCTGGCTTAAGTTTTTTAACATCCACCATAAAAGAACGGGCATTACAAAACGAGAAACTAAAGTGCCAACTCCTGCCCCAATAATTCCCAATTTTGGAAATCCGAAGCTTCCGTATATAAATAAATAATTGAGAACCACGTTAATGACATTTCCTATCAGAGTCACATACATTGATTGCTTTGTAAGAGATAAACCATCAGCAAATTGCTTCAATGCAACATAAAATCCGAGAGGAATTAGTGAAAAGGCAATCAAATTTGTATAAGGAATGGCGAGTTTTATCACGTTTTCGGGTTGTCCTGTTAAGTACATTAGCGGTTTTGCGAATAACAATAACAAAAAAAGAATCAGTGATAAAATCACATTTAGGACTATTCCGTGTTTTAAATAAGTTTTTGCTTCTTTGTTATTTTTTTCTCCATCAGCTTTTGCTATCAGAGGGGTAAGTGCAGTAGAAAAACCTATTGCGAATGACATTGCTATGAAAACAGCACTATTTCCCAATGCCACAGCAGCAAGTTCTGTAACACCTACTTTTCCTACCATAATGTTGTCAATAAATCCTACAAAGGCGTGACCTAACATTCCAAAAATGACTGGATAAGCAATTTTGAAGTTACTTTTGAATTCTGTTGTATAGTTTGAAAGCTTTTTTAAAATCACAAATAAAATAGTTTAAGGGACAAAGATAAATTATTTTTTAAGGATTAAAAAAGCCAAAGATTTTTACGTCTTTGGCTTTCATATGTATTGTATAGTAAAGCGTTACGCACAATCGTCAACAGCTTTTTTGAGTTGATTTAATGCCTTTTCAATTACACTTCTGGGACAAGCCAAATTAATACGCATAAAACCTTGTCCTTCTTTTCCATACATAGCACCGTCATTCAGGGCAAGAAAAGCCTTTTCCGTACATAAGTTAACAATACTTTCGTGACATAAATTCAATGCTCGGAAATCTAAAAATACCAAATAGGAAGCCTCAGGAACGATTGTTTTAAGCTTAGGAATGTTTTTCTGTATATAATCTACAAGAAAGTTAATATTTCCTTGTATGTAAGCTAATAATTGCTTTAACCATTCTTCTCCTTCAGTATATGCCGCTATAACTGTCTGAAAAGCAAATACATTTCCATCTCCAAGCATATTTCCCTCCACGTAACTCTGAAACTTTTTGCGTAGTTCAGGATTTTCGATGACTGCATATGAGGTTGAAAAACCAGCTAAATTAAAGGCTTTGCTTGGAGAACCAAACATAATTGTATTCATTCGTGCTTCTTCACTCACATTAGCAAAAGGAATATGCTTGTGAGGGGGAAGCGTAAGGTCGGCGTGAATTTCATCAGAAACAAGTATGACATTGTTTTTATGACAGATATGTGCTACTCTTTCAAGTTCTTCCCGTGTCCAAACACGTCCTCCAGGGTTGTGTGGGTGGCAGAATAAGAATAATTTACAACCTTTGATGTCTTCTTCTAATTTATCAAAATTGATTTGATATTTTTCATCAACAAGTTCAAGAGGACTATTTACTATAACTCGATCATTGTTTTCAATTACGAGAGAAAAAGGTTGATAGACAGGTTGTTGTATTAAAACCTTATCTCCTTTATTGGTAAAAGCTTGAACCGCCATAGCTAAAGCAGGAACCACCCCAGGTGAAAAGGAAATCATTTCGGGTGTAATTTCCCAATCAAAACGACGTTTTTGCCAATTTACAATGGAGTCATACCAAGCTTTTGGCTTTGCTGTGTATCCGAAGATTTCACATTCCATACGCTTTTTCAATGCATCAATAATGAAAGGAGGCGTTTTGAAATCCATATCAGCAATCCACATAGGGAGTAAGTCGGTTCTTCCCCAACGGGATTCAAGGGCTTCTAATTTGAGAGCATCACTCTTACTACGGTCATTAATTTGATCAAAATTGTATATCATAAAATATAATAAAGCTGTTGATTGTCGTAAATAACTCCCAAAGGTACAAAAATAAAGCTACGAAACAATACTTTTTTGAAAATAATTTAATTTTAAGATTTCTGTGATTTTTCGTATCTTTGTGCCTACAAAAATAGAAAAATAATGAAACTAAAAGTAGGAGTTTTAGGTGCAGGGCATTTAGGAAAAATTCATTTGCGTTTGCTAAAACAATCAGAAAAATATGAGCTGATAGGATTTTATGATTCCGATCAGGAGAATGCAAAAAAAGTAAGTCAAGAATTTGATTATCAGATTTTTGATTCCATAGAAGAACTCGTCTCAGTTTGTGATGTGGTTGATGTTGTTACTCCAACTTTAAATCATTTTGATTGTGCCGAAAAAATTATTTTAAAAGGGAAACACATATTCATAGAAAAGCCCATAGCTAACACAATTGAAGAGGCTGAGAAGATTATCACTTTGGCTAAAAAATACAATGTAAAAGGACAAGTGGGGCACGTGGAGCGTTTCAATCCTGCATTTCTTGCTGTGAGAGAGACGATTACTAACCCAATGTTCATTGAGGCTCATCGACTGGCAGAATTTAATCCAAGGGGAACAGATGTTCCTGTAGTATTGGACTTAATGATTCACGATATAGACGTGATTTTGAGTGTAGTAAAATCAAAAGTCAAACATATTTCTGCAAGTGGAGCTTTGGTTATCAGTCAGTCACCTGATATTGCTAATGCACGGATTGAATTTGAAAATGGTTGTGTGGCAAACTTAACAGCAAGTAGAATTTCGCTGAAAAATATGAGAAAATCACGATTTTTTCAGAAAGATGCTTATATTTCAGTTGATTTCTTATATAAAAAAGTGGAAGTAGTTCGAATGAAAGACGCTCCTGAAAATCCAGGTGATTTTGATATGATTTTGCAAAATGCAGAAGGTCAGAAAAAACAAATTTACTTTGAGAATCCTGAAATAAGTGCAAATAATGCAATTTTAGACGAGTTGGAGCAGTTCGCAGATGCTATAATTAACAATACCACACCTATTGTTACACTTGAACAAGGTACAGAAGCATTACGAATAGCTAAACAAATTACAGAAAAATTATAAGAGTACAAAAAAATAAAAAGGCTATCTAAAAGATAGCCTTTTTTGTTTTATAAGTTTTTGTTTATTAGTTCTTTAATTGAAGGATTAGAAGGTCTTGGAGCATCAGCATTGATGATATTTCCATTTTTGTCAATCAAAATAAAACGTGGAATAGATTTAATTCCATACGCATCAGAAAAAGCTCTTTCTGCTTCAGACTCAGCATACAGCTGAATTCCAGAAAGTTTTTGAGATGTTTGGTAATCAATCCATTTTTGTTTGTTTTGGTCGATTGAAATACTAACAAAAGCAACATCTTTACCGTGGTATTCTTTTTCAAGCTCCTGAAGAGCAGGAATTTCGTTCAAACAAGGAACACACCAAGTAGCCCAAACATCAATATAAACTACTTTTCCTTTTAGAGCTTCAAGAGAAGTTTTTCCTCCTGCAAAATTTTCAAAGCTAAAAGAAGGAGAAGTTTTTCCAGGAGCAATATTTTGGAAAAGAGAAATTCTTGCTTCAGCATCTTTTACTAAATCTTCTTTTTTTGCAAAATCTTTAATAACGTTCAAGATTTTTTCATTAAGTTCAGGAGAATTTCCTGCTGATAGTCCTTGTGATAAAAGTTCAGAAAGGTGACTTTTAATGTTTTCGGATTTCAAACCACGAACATAATCAACCATATTACTCCAATTTGGGTTTTCTAAGCCAAGTTTTGAGTAGAAATTATCTGTTAACAATCTTGAATATGCAGAATAAAGTTCAAAATCTTCAGCATTGTCGTAATCTACCTTTGCAACTTCTTGTTCAAATTCAGCAGGATTTGTTACTTTATTTCCTGTCAAATTTTCGTGAATTCGAGAATAAACAGATTTTAAATGCAAATCAAAATATTCGATAGATTTTTTTTCTGTTGAAACAAAATTATTTGATAATCCTTTTTGATTATTTAATAGGCTGGAATACTTATCTTTGACTTCTGCTAAAGAAGGTTTAAATTCTTCAACGTTTTTTGAGAACAACTTAGAAAATTCTGTTTGAATTTCCTCATCAAGTTTTGCTTTTTCCCGTAAGTAAACACTCGCAATGGTATCTTTTCCTGAAAGTTTAACATTGGCTGGCATTTGCGAAAGGTCAACTTCAATGTTCAGTCTGTCACCTTGCTCCAAATATAGAGGAACATAAAATCCAGCATCATTGAAAATTGTGTAATAGTTTGATTTGCTGAGAGTATCAGTAAAACTACCATCAGGATTAACTTTTAAATCCTTTTCGATGCTTCCTCCCATTAAGTGAAAATTACCTCCATTATGGTTTTTGATTTTCCCAGAGATAATGATGTTACTTTCTTTTTTTTCACAAGCAACAAAACTCATTGCCGCAAGCGATAGAATAAATAATTTCTTCATAAAAACGATATATTGTATCTAAATTTCAGGCGAAGATACGATAATTTTTTGTTATAATATGGAAAGAGTTACGGATTTTATAAAAATAATTTATTAACAAATTGTTTATAAGAGATTGAAGATAATTAGTTTTTCAGTTCATCTCTCAATAAAAAGGTACCAATTGCACAATTTAAACATTGTTTGTGTTGACAATAATTTTTGTATTGCTGTAATATAACTTGAGTGTCAAATGCTGATTCTGAGAGTTTTCCTAACTTTTCGAATTTTTCAATAATAACATTTTTTTCTGGAGAAATACTATGTAAACTTTTTGCTAATATTGGAGTAATATCTTTATTTAATGATTTGTAATATAGGTACTTAATAGGAATGATTGTATTTATCCAAATTAGCTCTATTAGTGAGTTAGAAATCTTCTTCTTAGTTTTTGGAGAAGTTTTGCCAAAAGTGTAATGATTTTCCCAAAATTTGGAAGTGGTAATCGAGAAAATCTCTCGTAAATCTTTTATTTCTTGAATTTCAATGATTTTTGAGAATAAATTTTCTGTTTTTTCGTATAATTGTGCTAGTTGTGAAAGTCTGATGGTAGGAAATCCTTGAGGTCTTAATCTTGAGAAATATACGTTTGTTACTAAAGAATTTAAGTTGTACTTATTTTTTAGATATTGATATTCTTTGTGTAAACCTTTGTAATAAAAATCTTCATAATTTTCTGATAATAAGTTAGCCTGACCAAAAAATAATGCCTCCAAATGTAGAGGAATATTTCTTTCCTTTCGAATGATTGAAAAATCAATTGTTTTTCCCATTTCAAGAAAAATTTCTCCATTTACAGTTCCTCCAAAATTTTTCAGAAGCATCAAAAAAAGTACTTTTTCCCAATCCGATTTGGTTTGTTTAAGGAGACTTTCAACATAATCCGATTTTTGTTTTAGACGTTCTTTAAACAGAAAATTGTTCCAAGAGGAAGAAACCATATTTTCTGCCTTTGAATAATATTTTTCACAACTAATGAAGTTATGTTTCGAAAATAGAAGTTTTTTATAAGAATTCAGAATTTCTGTATCAACTTGATTTTTAAGCTCTAAAGTTGGAATTATTTGTTGATTGTTGTTAAAGACTTCCACATCGTGTTCCCAAACCACGTGTAAAATTACATTGTTGTAGGCTTTATTTTGTTCGTGACGATGAGCATACCAATGTGATGATTTTAAGTGTATTTCTACATTTCCAGCCCATAATTGTTCTCCAATTTTTAGCTGTGCATTGAAAAAATCAGGACCCGAAAGAAGATTATGTTCACCAATTGATTGAATAAATAGGGTTTCTCCTGAAGTAAGAATAGAATTTTGCTGGATTTTTCCGTATTTCCAAAGATATTGCAAGAAATCTTCTTTCATAAAAAACGCTAATTCAGGTCTCTTTCGATTATACTGATGAGTTCTTCATCAGTTTTAAAACTAACAAAATTACCATTTTTGATATATGAGATTTTTCCAGTTTCTTCCGAAACCACGATAGCACTTGCGTCCGTTTTTTCCGAAATTGAAGTTGCTGCTCGATGTCGTAATCCATAATGTTTGGGAAGTCTGTTTTCTCCAGCAACGGGCAAAATTACACGTGTTGCCACGATGTAATTGCCACTAATTACGATTGCTCCGTCGTGTAAAGGGCTGTTTTTGAAGAAAATACTCTCAATGATAGGTTCTGAAACTTGTATGTTAACATCATCACCAGTTTCCTTTACAAAATTTAGTGGAATGTTTCTTTCCAGTACAATTAACGCTCCTGTGTTTGTGGAACCCAATTTTTTACAAACGGAAATTAGTTTCCTTACATCTAAATTTGATTTGTTTTTAGCAGCTTTTAAGGATTGGAAAACTTTAAAGAATTTATTTCGGGCTGCGATGTTTGTAGAACCAATAGTAAGTAAAAATTTTCGTATTTCTTCCTGAAAAACAACAATCAGAGCAAAGACACCCACGCCAATAAACTGCCCTAAAATACTACTAAGTAGCTGCATTTGTAAGGCTTCAGTAATTTTCCAAATGAGGTAAATGATTACAATTCCCAGAAAAATATTAACAGCAACCGTACCACGAGCCAATTTGTAAACGTAGTAAAGCAACAATGCAACCAGAAGAATATCAATTACATCTACTATAGTAAAATTTAGAATATCAAATATTTTCAAAGGATTTATTTTTTAATGATGATTATATTTTTGAAAAAGATGCCTTCATCTTGAATTTTCTGTAAAAATACAATAAAATTTTGAAAAGAAATATCTCCGTTCAACGAAATGCTATCAGGAAAATTCATTTTTTTATTTTTGATATTTTCCGAAAAATCTTTTAAATCTTTTTCTTTCAGTATGTTATTTGTGTTTTGTTTTTCTTCTGATAATGAAAAATTTGTTTTGGTGAATTCAAGAAATTTCAGTTTTTTATCTCCCATATCAGCCACTGAGAAAAAATTTCGAGAATTAGGATTCTTATGAATGTTAGGAGCATCTTTTTTTTCTTGTAACTCAACGATGTTTTTTCCTGCTTCAATAAGAGATAAACGTCTATCAATATTGAAAACCCAATGTGTTGAAGTAATTAAATTATTTTTGTTCAAATCCGCTTTTTGTGTAGTTTCATCAAAAAAGATGTAAATTACAGAATAATCGTTGATTTCTGTCATAAGATTGCATTGATTAACTTGTGGTAGCCAAACATCTCGTTTGTTGCAAGAAATCAGTAGCAATACGAATATGGTAAGAGCAATTTTTTTCATTTGTTGAAAGTTTTATTAAAAATCTTGATGCATTCTTTGGCTTCTGTTACATCGTGTACTCGCAAAATGTTAGCTCCTTTCATTAAGGAAATTGTATTTACGATTGAAGTTGCGTTGAGTGCTTTATCTTGATTAATTTCCAGAAGGTTATATAACATTGATTTGCGAGAAATTCCAACTAAAATAGGAAGTTCCAAAGCCTTGAACAAGTTTAATTTCTGGAGTATCTCATAATTTTGGTCTAAAGTCTTGGAAAAACCAAATCCTGGGTCAATAATGATATCATTAATTCCAAAACCTTGAGCTTTAGCTTTGATTTTAGAAAAATAATAAATCATCTCAGTAATGATATTTGTGTAGTTCGTATGATTTTGCATCGTTTGAGGCGTTCCAATCATATGCATCGCTATGTAAGGCACTTGGAATTCTGCTATAACTTCAAACATTTGATTATCAAGATTTCCTCCGGAAATATCATTTATAATATAAGCTCCCTCAAGTAAAGACTGCCGAGCTACTTCACTACGAAACGTATCAACAGAAAGTCTGATTTTCGGAAAAGTTTTAGTAATTGATTTCACAATGGGAATTACTCGCGTTAGTTCCTCTTCAACTGATACTTCCTTCGCATTGGGACGTGAGCTATATCCCCCAATATCAATAAAATCAGCTCCTTGTGATAGCATTTCTTCTACCCGATTTAATACATCGGTTTGAGTAACCCGACTATTTTCAAAAAAAGAATCAGGAGTTATGTTAAGAATTCCCATCACTTTGGGAGTTTTTAGTGAAACTAATTCTCCATTACAATTAATGTACATTTCTGTAAAAATCAAAAAAATTAACAATCTGCAATATTCACAGCTACAGCCAAGCCTCCTTCTGAGGTTTCTTTGTATTTGGAATTCATATCTTTAGCTGTTTCCCACATAGTGTTTATTACTTTATCAAGAGGCACTTTTGCATTTTTTGGGTCGGTTTCAATTGCCAATTCAGCGGCATTGATGGCTTTGATAGCTCCCATTGCATTTCGCTCAATACAAGGAACTTGTACCAATCCGCCAATAGGGTCGCAGGTAAGTCCTAAATGATGTTCCATAGCGATTTCGGCAGCGATAAGTACTTGCTCGGGCGAACCTCCCATAAGCTCACATAGCCCTGCTGCAGCCATTGCTGAAGATACACCAATTTCAGCTTGACATCCTCCCATCGCAGCAGAAATTGTAGCCCCTTTTTTGAACAAGCTTCCAATTTCACCCGCAACCAGTAAAAATCGTTTTATATCTTCTTGTGTAGCATTGTGATTTTCAATAACTAAATAATACAAAAGCACAGCAGGAATTACACCTGCACTTCCGTTAGTTGGTGCTGTAACCACACGTCCTAATGAAGCGTTTACTTCATTGACAGCCAGTGAAAAGCAGTTTACCCATTTTAGAATCTCACGGAATTTGATTTCTGTTTTTTTGATGGAAATTAGCCAACTTTCGGGATTGTTATACGTAACTACACCGATTAAGTTTTTGTGAATATCGTAAGCTCGTCGTCGAACGTTTAGCCCTCCTGGAAGCACCCCTTCGGTATGGCAACCAATATATGTGCATTCGAGCATTGTATGCCAAATACGGAGCAGTTCACTATCAATTTCTTCCTCTGAACGTAATGATTTTTCGTTCTCATAGACGATTTCGGATATTTTTTTACCTTCTTTATGGCAATAATTTAGTAATTCTGTTGCTTTCTCAATTGGAAAAGGGAATTTTTTTGTTTGTGGAGATGTTTTTGGAAGTGTTTTTTCATCTTCTTTGACAATAAATCCTCCTCCAATAGAATAAAAAGTAGAATTATATTCAAAATCATCTCCCCAAGCTGTAAAAGTAATGCCATTGGCGTGGAAGGGTAAGAAATTTCGATTAAAAACAATATCTTCTGTTGGGTTGAATTTTATAATAAACTCGTTGCCTAAACAAATTTCTTGATTTTTGTTTATAGCCGTTATAATTACGTCCAAACTTTCAATAGGAACGTACTCAGGGTCAGCACCACTAAGCCCAAACATTACTGCCAAATCCGTTGCGTGTCCTTTTCCTGTTAGGGAAAGGGAGCCATACAAATCGACACGTACTTTTTGGGTTTTAGTAAGTAATCCTTCAGATTTTAGCTCTTTAAGAAAGGCTTCAGCAGCTCTCCAAGGACCTAATGTATGTGAACTTGAAGGACCTACACCTATTTTTAACATATCAAAAACGCTGATACATTCCATACAAATTAAAGTTTATTACGAAGAGGCAAATATAATGTTAAAATTGAAAAATGAAAAGCAAAAGAACATCAAATATTTTTATCTATTTTAAAACCAATAACCTACATTGAAAAACCAAATGGCTTTATTAATTTCAGGAGAATAGGTACATTTTAACTCGATAGGTCCCAAAATGCTATCAACGCTATAACCAATTCCGTAGCCAGAAAAATCAGGGTAGGATTTCCAGTTTAAACTATCGAAAAGATTATTATCCACTTTGGCAAAATTTGCGTGAAGTAGTATGTGGTGTTGTTTGAAGTGATTGATATCGAGTGTAATATCAGCTTTTAAGTAATTCTTTTCACCGAAACTTAAAAAATCATATCCGTAAAAAGGAATGTAATTACTGAAAGCATTTTTGTTATATCCTCCAAAAAAGAAATCTAAAGAATAAACATTCGTTCCTCCAAGAGTGAAGCCCCCTCCAAAATCCAAACGTGTTGATATCTTTGGAAATAGAGGAATTGCAAAACCTAATTCTGCTTTTCCCATTGAAAATTGATTGAAATTCTTATAGGCAGTTCCTAAAAGATAAAGATTGAAAACAGAATTAAAGTAAACACCTTTTGTTGGAAAAAAAGCATTGTTGTATGAATCATACTTTAGATAAGCATACGTGCTTCCAAAGTGCGAGTTTTCACGATAAGAAGGATTATTATTTACCTCTGAATGAAATATGTTTTCGGTGTCAATTTTGACTTTTCGGTGTTCTAATCCTAATCCAAAAACAAATCCATTGCCTAAAAGTGTCTGAAAATAAAGCTGATTAATCCAATCAATTGCATCAACATTTAGCTTATTAATGTTTGAAACTTCAATATCATAATTAGCTATTAATCTGGGATTTATTTTTCTGTTGAATTGACTAAGCCTTGACCGAATTCCATAACTGATGTAAAAACCTTTATCTACAAAATAATCAAATTGATAGCGGAAATTGTCTCCTAAAACTACATCTAACGACAGAAAATCATCGGTTTGCAGAGCATAATGCTTTGTGTAGTTGAACAAAAAGCCCGTTTTGAATAAATTGTCGTAATGCAATCCAAATTTCAAAAAGGTTCGTTCGGGATTTTCTTTTATAACAAAATCAATATGTTCACCTTCATATGTATGCCGAATTTGATGACTGATAGAATGAAAATTTCTGGTCGCCATTAAGTTAGATATTCCATCTTCAAGCTCATTGAAAGATATTTTTCTGTCAAGTTCCTTAAGGTGTAATTTTCCTCTCAAATAACTTCGTGAATAATGTTTATTTCTGTGAAAATGAATATCTTTTAAGTAAAAAGAATCTATTTTTTCAACTTTTTCTCTTGTATAATTTTCTTTCTTCTGAAGTGAAGCTATTTTTTTTAGTCTTTCCAGAAATTGTCTTCCAGCAACTTCTCCATTTTTGATGATTGTATTTCCTTTATCAAAAGAAACAACGTTGAATCCCAGTATGTTCGGTTTTATGTAGATGTCCGTTTTTTGTGATTTTTCGGTCATATCATTTACCATTGGGAAAGAACTAATTTGTGATAATATTCCAAAGACAGAAGCCAATTCTTCTTTCGTATAAAGAGGACTTTGTACGTCAACCCCTATGATTATGTCCATTCCTTTTGCTTTAACTTCTTCAATGGGATAATTGTTTACAATACCGCCATCTGTTAGGAAGTTTCCATCAATTTCTACCAAGTCAAATAACGAAGGAAAGGCACCACTTGCCATAATGGCTTTGGGTAGAAAACCGCCTTCCAATTGCATTGCTTTTCCTGTTTCTATGTTTGTAGCCATACACAGAAAGGGAATAGGTAACTTTGAAAAATCGTGAATATCGCTGACTGGATACAACAGTTTAACGAATTCGTTATATAAATTTTGCCCTTTTGAAACAGAACGAGGAAATCCTAATTTGAAATTATTGAAAGGAAGAGCAACAGCGTATCTGTCGTGTAAGTATCTCTCGTGTAAGGATTTTGCTCTGCGAGAAGTTTGGTCTTGTAGTAGTTTTTTGAAATCCAGCTGCTGAAATATGGAATCTAATTCTTGTGCTGAATATCCAGCAGAGTACATTGCTCCAACAATAGCTCCCATACTCGTCCCTCCAATGTAATCGATACGCACACCCGCTTCTTCCAAAACTTTCAGAACACCAATGTGAGCCAAACCTTTAGCACCACCACCGCTTAGAACAAGCCCAACTTTCAAGTCTTTTTCGGGTTTAACATCTTGTGATAAAGCAAAATTCCAAATGAAAAAAAGTAATATAAACAGAAGCTTTCTCATTTTTTTAAAGATTTGTGCGAATGTACAAAAAAATAGATGCAAAAACAAAATTTTTCAAAACGAAAGAAAGTATATAGGTTAGGAAAGAGCTCCGATTTATTGAATTATTATTCCTTTCTTAAAACCAAAAATTATGTATCAAGTTTTTATTGTAATAAAGAAGTGAAAAACATAAAACTTTGTGTTTTTGTATTTTCTCTTCTTTATCCGAAAAAATTTAACTTTTTTTTTTTGAAGAAAATAGTTAACTTTGCCTCGTGTGTGTCGTGATACCACTATTTTTATGTATGAAATTGACAATCAATAGAATAATAGCTTAAAATGAACGTTGTATTTATTGAAAAGATAAGCATATCTGACACTGTGTTTAAGGTAGATTACTCATTTAATTATTTTCATTCAGATTTGGTTGAAAAAGAGCGAAGTCGAATCCAAATTAAGGGTTTGTCTCCTTTACGTATTTAATGTTTTTTCAAGGTTTGCTTTAAGGAATAAATTTCCTTAAGAAAAGTTATTGAAAAACAATTATTTATTTTATTCTTCAAATTACATACTAAACTAATGAAAAACAAATACATAGACTTAATTGATCAAACTTATTATTTTCCACAAGAAGAATTCAGATTAGAAGGAGATGAGCTTCGCTTTCACGATATTGATTTGATGGAACTTGTTCGCCAATATGGTGCACCACTCAAATTTATGTATCTTCCCAGAATTTCTGAAAATATCCAACGAGCAAAACGCTGGTTTGAAAAAGCTATCAAAAAACACAGATACAAAGGGAATTACAATTATTGTTATTGTACTAAAAGCTCTCATTTCAAGCACGTTATGGTTGAAGCGTTGAAAAATGATATTCATTTGGAAACTTCATCGGCTTTTGATATAGATATTATCAATAATTTGATAAAAGAAGGACGAATTACAAAAGATAATTATATCATTTGCAATGGTTTCAAACGTAATGGTTATATTGATGGCATTGCAGATTTGGTAAATCGTGGGTTTGATAAGTGTATGCCAATTATTGATAACTACGAGGAAATCAATCTTTTTGATAAGAAAATTGAAGGACAATATAATATAGGTATTCGTATTGCATCGGAAGAAGACCCGCGTTCGGAGTTTTACACCAGCCGATTGGGAATTGGTTATAAAAACATCGTTCCTTTCTATAATAGAGAAATTAAAGATAATAAAAAAGTGACTCTTAAAATGTTACACTTTTTTATCAATACAGGAATAAAAGATAATGCTTACTATTGGAACGAGCTTTTGAAGTGTTTGAAAGTGTATATTCAGCTTAAAAAAGTTGCTCCTGAATTAGATAGTCTCAACATAGGAGGAGGTTTTCCGATAAAGAGTTCATTGGCGTTTGAATACGATTATGCCTATATGGTTGATGAAATTATCCGCCAAATAAAAATTGCTTGTGAGCAAGAAAAAGTGCCTGTACCTAACATTTTTACAGAATTTGGAAGTTTTACAGTAGGAGAAGCAGGTGGTGCTATTTATGAAATTATGTACCAAAAGCAACAAAACGACCGAGAAAAATGGAATATGATCAACTCATCTTTCATTACTACTTTACCTGATTCTTGGGCTATTAACAAGAGATTTGTTTTACTTCCTATAAATCGCTGGTATGATGAGTATGAGCGAGTATTGCTTGGTGGACTGACCTGTGATGGCGATGATTATTATAATAGTGAGCAGAATATGAACGCTATTTACTTGCCTAAATATAATAAGAACAAGCCTTTGTATATTGGTTTCTTCAATACAGGAGCTTATCAGGATACTATTGGAGGCGTGGGAGGATTGCAACACTGCCTAATTCCGCAACCAAAAATTATTTTGATTGATAAAGATGAAGAAGGAAAAATAAATACGCATCTGTTTATGGAACAGCAAAAAGTAGAAGAAATGCTGAAAATATTAGGATACCAATAAAAGTACATAAAATAAAAAAGTGGAAGATTATTCTTCCACTTTTTTATTTTTAAATGTATTTTATACTAAAAATTTGTAGTAATATTAAGTGTCAGCCCAGCTGCTTCTGGTACGATACGACAGATTCCACCCACGCACAAAATGCCACCGCGTTGTCTTCCGTAACTTAAAGCTACACGAGTGGTTTTGTAAGAGAACGAAGTACCAACATTGTAATAATGGATTCTTTTGTCCTTTTCGCCGTTACCATAATTGTACAAATCACTCACGAAAAACGACCACCGTGCATTAGGAATATATTCTAATGTGTTGCCTATCCAATTTTTCAAATCTTCGTTAGCCCATTGATGTTGCATTTCTAACCGAACGGATTGTGTGTCAGATAAAAAATACATTCCTTCCGCAGAAATCGTATGTGCTTTTACAATGTATGGCTTTTGAACAATAGGTAAACTACTATAATATTGATTCAAATACGAAAAAACAGTCGTAAAGTTATCTGTAAATGATTTTCGATATTCTATGGCAAGGTCGTGATAATATTTCTCTCCCACACCAATAAGCGGAGTATTCAGTTCTATTTCTTCTATTTCTACACCATATTTGTCCTTACGAGTAGTTGTTTTTATGTCGTTTTTAAGTCCCGCCCAATACGAACCATTTATAGCAAAACTAGCTCCTGTTGCTCCACCTAAGAAAGACCCTGCTTCGGCTTCATAAAATAGGTCGAATTGTCCTCCAATTTCTCCTTGTTTTTTAGGAAAACCATCGTAAACAATCTGTGGTTGAGCTTGATATACATATATATTTTGTAAACTATGTTCGTACTGCTTAGTCAGGGCTGGTATGTAGTTGATTACACCATAATTGTAGATGTTATCAGCGATATTTCGTTGTGAGAAAAATCTGAAATTCTCCAAACGACGAAGGTTTATATTAAAAGCTATGTTATCATTATTGTTATATCCCATATTGATTAACAAGGCATTACCTGGTCGATTGACTTTAGGAAAGAATTGCTCCTGTTCAAAATGAATGTCTTTGGTTTTGTACAAGTATTCTCCACTGAAATTGAATTTTTCTCCGCTGTAATCGGTTCGAAAACCAAAAACAGAAGTGTTTTTTTTAGACAGAGGCTGTTCTTTGGTAATGTCTTCATTTCGCATTGTGAATGAACCTCCAATTTTGAGTGTATAATCTTCTTTTTTAAGTAGTTGACTAATGTCTAATTCGGCATCGCTTCCTAAAACAAATCCTTTGGAAAAGTCAAATCCCATACCGATACGTTGTCTTCCCCCAAGAACTTTCAACTGAAAAATGTCCTGTAAATTCCATTTGATTCGTCCGCCAAAAAGAGCGTTATTGATGCCCAAAGCACGGTCTTCCCACAAACGAAGAGCCAAACCACTGCCAAATTGCTCATAAAAATGCCCAACTGTAATGTCGATACCTTTTTGCGTATTGTTATAACGGGCGAAAGCTGTACCAATATGATAATCTTTTAGTTGCGGATTGTATTGCAATAATGCTTTTGGTGCGTACGACTCGCCCTGTATTCCAAATTCAAAATTTTTGACGCGATAGTCAATTTTCAGATAATTATTAGAACGGAATCGATGTTTGGCTTCCTCAGTATCTAATTTTATTTTGTTGTCATCAATGTAACATTGTGAGTTCGATTCAAAACCGACGCGAAGTTGTGAAAAACCTACTGCCGAAATCAAACAAACTCCTGAAGTTAGTAAAAATTTACGCATAGTTTATTTGGATAAAGATTGTAATTTCTTGTAGATTTCAGTCTCAATACCAGGCGTATAACCCGAGTGTACATATACCACTTTGCCTTTGTGTAAGATAAGTGTGTAAGGAATATTGGCAACATTCAAGGCCCTTTTCAGCTCGTGGTTATCGTCCATAAGAATGGTGTATTGCCAACCCGCTCCTTTTACTTGCGATTTTACTCGGTTTTTGGTTTTGGCATCGTCTGTGGAAACGGCGATTAGTTCCGTACCGAACTCGTCCTGCCATTGTTTGTAGTGTTTACTGAATGTTTTTAGTTCTTTGATGCACGGAGCACACCACGTAGCCCAAAAGCTAACAATGATAGGATTTTCTTTAGAATTGTAATCGGAAAGGTTTACTGCTTTGCCTTGTAAATCTTTCAGTTGTACGTTGGGTAGTGACGCTTGTGCGAAACAAAAAGTGCTAAAAAGCACGACTGTGAGTGTAGTTAAAAATTTCATTATTTATAATTATTGTAAAAAAGGTTCGTTATTTTGAAAAAGTTGTGCAAAGATAAAAGTAAAAATTGAAAAAGGTTACATTTTTTATATTTTTTTAACTACCTTTGCCCCGCATTTAAATATTATATACAATGAAGAAAATTTTTACATTTAGCTTGATTGCCATTTTGGCATCTTTTTTTGTGATTTCTTGTAGTAAATCTGATGATTCTTTGGGTGAGACAGAAAGAAGAGGAGAATCTACTGAGCA
>NZ_KB900711.1 GCF_000379185.1 Capnocytophaga cynodegmi DSM 19736 | reverse complement strand
CAAATTCAAACCTTTTTTGATGGCAATCGTTGGATTCTTTCCCGTAGGCAAAAAACGAGCAATCCTTCCAATGTTCGCGTACTTCCCATTGCTCAAAAAATCATTGATAAATACGAGTCGATTACTAAAAATGATTTCGTGTTTCCTGTTCCTACTAATGTTACCTGCAATCGTTATCTCAAAAAAATCAGTTTAGAGGCAGGTATTAATAAAACAAAATCTTTGAGTTTTCATTGGGCAAGACATACTTTTGGAACTTTATTTCTCACGGAGGGTGTTCCTTTGGAAAGTGTTAGTAAAATGATGGACACAAGAATTTAAAAACCACACAGATTTACGCTAAAATCACTAATGAAAAAATCAGTAAGGATTTGGAAAAAGTAGCCCATAAATTTTATAGCTTAGGACAAGGATTTACATCTTCATTATAATGTAATTTATTGTAAATCATATGGTAGAACAAAATATTTTAGTTTTACAATCAGCCGACATAGAAATTGTTTACAATTTCTGTATCGTTTTTTTATTAGGTTTTATTTAGCTTTTTTGGGAAATTGTAAAGCAACTTCGTTTCTTAATTAAACCATTGATTACATAAGTTCCCTTAAATTTTTTCCTGTTTTTTTAAACCCAAAGTGCCAAAAATGGTATTCGTTCTTGAGAGCAAAGGTATTTCTGTGTTTGTAACGCTGTCACAAGGTCAAGCCTTTGGTTTTCAAAAAAATCTCCACACCCTGCGGGGTTGTATTTTTTTGAAAAACCTTGTAGCCGCTAAACACAGACCTTTTAGGCTCTCGAAACGACCACCGCATATTCCGACTCTTTATACGAATAAAAAAATGTCAATAATTATAAATACAAACACTTTGTTACTATTGGTTTTTGAAACGACTTCGCTCTTCCTCTCATTGCCGAATTAAAAATTTTCAGAGATAGAGAGCGGAAAAAGCAGGATGGACAAAACATTTCGCAAAACGCGACTCAAAAACAAAGAATATGATTGGATAACCTACCAAGTCAATCACAATTGGTATTTCAAAAATGCCATTCCTGTTATAGGATACTGCTTTGATTTTTCAGACGTTTTAAAAACTTTTTTGGTACTACAATACTAACAATGGTACAAGCATAAAGCTCTTGACAAAACAAGCCTTCGGGTGCTACAAACAAATTACATCAAATAAGTACACTTGACGTAGTTCGGAAGTCAGTGGTCAGGTTTGACTTTTGAAGGTTATTTCAAATCCTCCAAACTCCAAGCGTGAAAACGATACTCATACTTGGTTAATTGCGGGTGTAATTGTAGTAATTGATATACTTTTTGTTTGAGAATTTCTATGTTGATATTGTCTTTTTTGCGTTTTATCTCTGCAAAATCAACGGTCTTTTCCAAGTCATTCACGGCTATGAAATCGATTTCCGTTTCGCCTTTCCTGTCCCAAAAGTTACCAATTTGTGTATATTGCCCCGATTCAATAGCACGAGCTTTGAAAAATTTTTCGAGCATTTGTCCGCTAAATGTGGTGTAATCGCGTTCAATGATTTTGATGAGTTGCCCATATGCACCAATTTCAATAATGTGACTGTATTTATAAATAAATCGAAACCAAAAAGTTAGAAAATTATCTTCCAAAGTGTATTTTACATTTTTGGTTTCGCTTTTAGCAAACATCGGCGTATTTTTTCGTATCAGATTAAAATCGCGTTCCATTTTCGTCAGATAACCTCCAATTTCTTTTTTCAATAAATTTTCGATTTCACTTCTAGAATTTTTCCCTTCAGAAATAGCAGTCAAAATACTAAAGTAAATGCTGTACTCTTTACCAAATTCCTCAACAAGCAGGTTTTTCCCCTCGGAGATAAAAATGGAATTTTCATCAATCATTCCCGCAATCATTTTGCTTTTGGTTGTCCAACCGTTATCCATAAAAAGTTGTACATATTTGGCAACACCACCCGTAAAACTATAAAGAGCCAACAGGTCGTCAGACTCATAATTCGGATTAAAATCCAACAAAATTTCTTTTAAAACTTCTGTTTCAAAGGCTTTGAGTTTGATAAAGTGACTGGCTCTGCCAAACAAAGGTTCTTTGTTATTTTCAAAGATTTTGTACATCAGCGAAACCACCGAACCCGAAACAATCAGATTCAACCGAGTCTTATCCTTGTTTAAATCCCAAATGCGTTGTAAGTCGCTGTAAATCGAAGGATTGATTGCTAAAAACTCCTGAAATTCATCAATAATCAAGGTGATGTTTTGCCGGTGTGAAAGTTGTACTACATACTCAAAAAGTACTGAAAAGGAAGTTACTTCTCCCAAGATGGGAATGCCTAATTTTTGACTTAATTCCTGCTGAAAATCAGCACACAGTAGCATTTCCGATTTTTTAGCAACAAAGAAGTACAGAAAATTGGTGTCTTTATAGGCTTGCAACAAAAGTTGGGTTTTTCCAATTCTTCTTCTGCCCGTAACTACCGTAAGTTGTGCATTTTGCTTTGATTTTTCTGCAATGGAAAGCAGTTTTGCAATTTCCTTTTCCCGATTATAAAATTTCATATCTTTATTTTTTTAAGAAACAAATATTTCCGAAATGAGTGTTTCGGAAATGCAAAGATATGATTTTATAAATAATAATCTATTATTTATATAACAATAGTATTGTTTTTTCGTGTCATTTTTGGAAATCCTACATACAAAATCAGGTAATTGAATACATATATGTGTATGTATCTATCTACATGTGTATTTTTGTAAGTAGATACGTACTTATCCAAATATTTATATACATATACACAAACAGGTAGGTGTGTAAGTATTTACATTTGCAGATAATCACATAGGTATTATCGTATTTGTTTACGTATGTATGTACATATGTAAGTACGTTGGTACGTAGTTACATCCATATCTATGTGCGTATAAAGAAACATACACAATTACACACGTATTTACATAAGGAATTCTTTGGTATTATAAGGCATTCAAAGGCAAGGAATGATATATCTGTTAAATGATTGAAATTCGGTTGTTTTGCACAAAAACAAAAGACAATGATTTTGGAAGGTTTTTCTATCTTTTTCAAAGCTGACTTTAATGCGACCGATAGGGAGTATTTTCTGTTCACCCGAACAAAGCAAGTTGTGTTTTGAGATGCTCAAAATATTTTCCGCATCTCAAAACCACTTGCCCTTGCAGGGAGCTGAAAACCCCTCCAAAGTCATGGTTTTTCATATTATTCTATTTCAACTTCTCTACAAATTCTGTTGGACTTTCATTGAATAAGTCTTTAAAACATTTAGCGAAGTAGGAAGGTGATGAAAATCCTATTTCATAAGCAATCTCTGAAATGGTTTTGGTGTTCTGCATTAGTAGTTGTTTGCCTTGTTGTACTCGAATGATTCGGATAAGTTCATTAGGTGAATAATTGGTCAATGATTTTATTTTTCGATAGAGTTGTGAGCGAGAGAGTCCAAGAGCTTCTGCCATTTCATCAATATTCAAATCGGGGTTGGCAATTTGTCTTTGAACATATGTTTTAAATTCGTTAATAAAAAGTTCTTCTACTTTGCCAAGAGACTCTTTTGAGGAAACATCAAGTAATTTACTAGAGAAAATTTCTTGTATTTTCTTACGATTTTCAATGAGTTTTCTTACTCTAACAAGTAGTAAATTCGTATTGAAAGGTTTGGAGATATAAGCATCAGCACCGCTTTCAAATCCAATTTGTTTCTGCTCATCTAAAGAATAGGCTGTAAGCAAAATCACAGGAATATGATTGGTTGAAAGATTGGTTTTTAATAGTTGACAAAGTTCAAATCCATCTTTTTGGGGCATCATTACATCGCTAATAACTAAATCGGGCGTATATTTTTTGGCTTTTTTAAATCCTTCTTCACCATTAACTGCTTCAATCAAATTAAATTCGTTACAAAGAATATGACAGATAAATTTACGCATATCTTCATTGTCTTCCACAATGAGAACCAAAGGTTTGTCAGGCAGCGTAGATTCGGAAGAGAGGTACATTCTTTCTTCGTTATTTGAAGAGGGTTGAGCTAATAATCTCATTTGTGTTTGTAAAAAACTCGTTTCGTAGATATCCTCCGATATTTCGCTATGTTGGTTAGGTAAATGCACAGAAAAAGTAGTTCCTTCATTGCGGTCACTTTCCACACTAATTGTTCCTTTATGAGCCCACACCAATGATTGTGTCAAAGCCAAACCAATGCCTGAACCTTCACTATTGGGATCTATTTTGTAAAAATGTTCAAAGACGTCTGTCAATTTATCTTCCGGGATATAAGATCCTGTGTTGGAAATAGATAAACACACTCCTTCATTTTCTTTCGAAAGAGAAATAACTATTTTTCCGTTATAGTTGACAAATTTTAAGGCATTGGAAACCAAGTTAAAATAAATTTTTTCCATTTTTTCTTTGTCAAAAATAATTTCAAAGGAAGTTGCTTCGGCACGAAAAACAAAATCAATATTTTTTTGTTTTATCCAATTTTCAAAAAATATATTGATTTCTTCCAAGAATATTTTAAGGTCGGCTCGTACAAAACACATTTTTATTTTTCCGCGTTCGTAACTACGAAATTCGATAAGTTCAGAAATGAGAAACAATAAGCGATGGCTATTTTTTTGGATAAGTAATAGCATTTCACGTTGTTTTTCAGTTAGTTGTTCGTTTTTCAAAAGTGAATCTACGGGTGCTAAAATTAAGGTCAGAGGTGTTTTGAATTCGTGTGAAATATTGGTAAAAAATACCAATTTGGCTTGTGTTGTATCTTCTAATTGCTTGGTAATAAGCTCTAATTGTTCTTTTTGTTTTTGAAGAATATCGGTCTGCCTTTGAATTTTTTCGTTTTTAAGAGCTAACATTTGTCGAGCTCTGTTTTCGGTTCGGTATGCCCGAATGGTAATTAATAAAAATATCATTACTAAGACTATGGCAATGACTGAAATATAGAAAAGTGTCCGTTGATTGGTGTATTTTACTAAACTTTCGTTCAGAGATTGATTAATAGCATCAATTTTAGCTTGTTTTTCGGTAATTTGTTCTGTTTGAAGTTGTAAGACACGCACATTACTTTTGTCTACAACAGTGGTGTGTAATGTATTTTCTTTGGTAAAAGGCCGTTTTTGCAAAATTTTCATCGCTAATTCAACCACTTTGTCTCCTCCCGTTGGGTATAAAAACGAGGCGTTTTGCTTTCCTTGGATAATGTTTTGAACACCCTCGTTCTGTAAGGCATCTACTCCAATGATGAAAGGTTTTCTTCCACTAAATAACAATGAAGCCTCATACGCACCCGAAGCCATTCGATCGTTTAGAGCGAAAATTAAGTCGATGGTTTCGTGTTCGTGATAGATAGAAATCATTTGATTCTTAGCGTCATCTTTCAAGAAATTTCCATATACTTCCGCAATGATTTTTATTTCGGGTGTATTGCGAAGAGCATCTACAAAGCCTTGGTGGCGTTCTGTATCAGGAGTAGAACCTTTCCAACCACGTATTTCAACGACATTTCCCTTGCCACCGAGTACCGATGCGGCATATAACCCTGCTTCTTTCCCAATTTGGTAATTATCTGCTCCGATGTAAGCCGTGTAATTGTCAGTTTTAACTTTTCTATCAACTAAGATTATGGGGATGCCTTGTAGATGTGCCTTTTGAACAACAGAAGTAAGAGCCTCTGCTTCATTTGGAGCAATAATAAGTAAGTCTACTTTTTGATTTATAAATTCCTCAATATCTTGAAATTGTTGTTGAGTATTATCCTTTGTGCTTTTTATAATGACTTGTGTCTGTGGATAGAAAGCTATTTCACGTTTAATTTCCTCATTCATCGCCTCGCGCCACAAGTCGTCACTGCACTGTGAAACTCCAACAATGTATTGGGATGCTTTCTCTTTTTGGCAGGCAAGTAGAATCAAAAATAAAAATGGATATATAAACCTCATCATTAGATACATTAACGAACACAAAGGTACAAAAAATGACCTGCTTGGAGATGCTTATTTCATAAAAATCTTGCTTCGTTTTTCGGAAATATCAAATCACAAAGATTAAGAATACGATTAGTTTTAATAAAAAATAACTTCGATTTTTTTTCTTTTTTTTGGAGGTAAAGATATCCACTCAAAGAATATTATTTTGAAGTTAAATAATTAAGTTTTTGTTTTTAAACGATTTACAAATTCATTTTTTTATTCAAGATTCTAAAATGCAACATTCTTGCTTGTTTTTGACCAATTTTTTACAGTGTCAAAACGTAAATAATCGCAACTTTGTGAAAAATTTAATAGCATATATTGTATATGTATAAATTTAATTAAGTGCAAATTTAGGAACAATATAAAACTATATTAATATGCATCATCTAATAATCAAAAAAATGAACCTGATGTTTTTGATGAGCTTCTTTTGTTGCTATGGGATAATTTCCGCACAACAAGTAAATGTACAAGGAGTTGTAAAATCAAAAACGGATAACGAACCGCTTTTGGGCGTGAGTGTTATTGTGAAAAACAGAGTAGGAATAGGTACAACCACCGATTTTGATGGGAATTACCGCCTCGCTGCAAACACGAATGATACATTATCGTTCTCTTATGTTGGCTTTAAGACACTTAATGTAGCCGTTAGTGGACGCACACAAATCAATGTCAGCTTGGAAGAAGATATGGTAATGATTGATGAAGTAGTTGCTGTTGGTTATCGTACTGAACGAAAAGCCGACCTAACAGGGGCAGTTTCGGTAGTAAAAGTCGATGAAATGATGACAGCAGCCGAAAACAACCCAATGAAAGCCTTACAAGGGCGTGTAGCGGGTATGCAAGTAACCAATGATGGAACGCCTTCAGGAGCTGCTACTATTCGTATTCGTGGTGTTGGGACGCTTAATAACAATGATCCTCTTTATATCATTGATGGGGTGCCTACTAAAGCGGGAATGCACGAACTCAATTCCAATGATATTGAAAGCATTCAGGTACTTCGTGATGCTTCGGCAGCGAGTATTTATGGGTCACGTGCGGCAAATGGGGTTATCATTATCACCACCAAAAAAGGAAAACAAGGAGCAATAAGAGTCGATTTTGACCATTACACCACTATTTCTTCTTTCCAATCGCAGATTGAGACTTTGAACTCTGATGAGTATGCGAGGGTACTTTGGAAAGCCTTTAAAAACAGTGGGCAAGATCCAAACACCAATCCTATTGGTATTATGTACGACGAAGGGATAGATGCTTCGGGGAATGCTGTCTTAAATCGTTTACGTTATCCAAGTGAATTTAAAGATAAAATTGGACGTATTTTGCTTCCTGCTGATACTGATTGGTTTGATGAAGTTACTAGAACAGGTGTGGCTCATTCTTACAATCTATCAGTTTCAAACGGTACTGAAAAAGGAAATTATTTCTTATCGTTAGGATATTACAAGAACGAAGGATTGGTAAAATATTCAGATTTTTCACGTATTTCAGCACGTATCAATTCCGATTACAAACTTTTAGATGGAGTTGTTACCATTGGTGAGAATTTAACAATCAATCGCACAAGTGAAGTTGGGCAAAATATCATTGAAGGTGCTGTCATTGCCGCTCCATTCATCCCTGTAAGAACTGCTGACGGAACGGGTTGGGGTGGTCCCGTAGGAGGAATGCCCGACCGACAAAATCCAGCACGTATTATCCACGATGGGCAAAACAATCGTTTCAACTTTTGGAGAACTTTCGGAAATGTTTTTATCAACATACAACCCTTGGATAAACTTAATTTCCGTTCAAGTTTTGGTCTTGATTATGGTAATTATTTCAAACGAGGACTTAATCACTCTTTCATTTCAGGTTTTTTGGAAGAACCAAAGGCACTTACCTTTTCAAGTTTAGAACAAGCACATTGGCTCAAATGGAATTGGTCAAATACCATTACGTATGACTTTGAATTGGGAAGCCATCGTTTTGAAACTCTTGCAGGTATGGAAATGTTCCGTCAGAACGATACTGATTTTTCTGTTCGTGCGTATGATTTTGCAGTCGAAACTCCAGATTATATGTGGCCTAATTTGGGAACAGGAAGAGTAACAGGAACAGGGTTATCGTCCGGATACAGACTATTTTCTTTCTTTGGAAAGGTAAATTATGCCCTTGCAAGTCGCTATTTAGCTTCGGTTACACTTCGTCACGATGGTTCTTCACGTTTTCATAAAGACAATCGTTGGGGAACGTTTCCTGCCTTCAATTTAGGTTGGCGTATTTCACAAGAGTCTTTTATGGAAAGCCTACAAAACACAGTTTCTGACCTAAAATTGCGTTTTGGTTGGGGACAAAACGGAAACCAAGAAATTGGGAATTATTCCATCTACAATATTTATGTGCCTTATTATGGCGTAACAGGAGATTACATATGGAATTCTATTTGGAATACCTCCTACGACATCGAAGGTAAAAATTCAGGGCAATTAGCATCGGGCTTTAAACGCGACCGATTGGGTAACAAAGAACTAAAATGGGAAACTACTACACAAACCAACTTTGGACTTGACTTTGCTTTCTTTGACAATTCACTTTATGGTTCTGCTGAATATTATATCAAAAAAACCAAGGATATTTTGGTCGAACCTCCATACGCAGGTATCAAAGGTGAGGGAGCACATCAATGGGTAAATGGTGCAGCGATGGAAAACAAAGGGTTAGAAATTTCATTGGGTTATCGAAACGAAACAAGCTTCGGACTGAAATATGACCTTAATGCTAATTTCTCAACCAATAAAAACCGTATTACCGAACTTCCTGAATCGGTAGTTAATGCTTATGGTGGAAACGGAAGAGGAGACAATATTTTGGGGCGTCCATTAGGTTCTTTTTACGGCTATGTAGCTGATGGCATTTTTAAATCTCAATCAGAGGTTGATAATCACGCAACACAAGAAGGAAAAGGAGTTGGACGTATTCGTTATCGTGATTTAAACAATGATAACATAATCAACGATGATGACCGCACTTGGATTGGCGACCCACATCCGGACTTTATCTATGGACTCAATGTCAATTTAGAATACAAAAATTTTGACTTAACATTCTTCTTGCAAGGAGTTCATAACGTGGATATTGATAGTGCTGTCAAACGCCATACTGATTTTTGGTTCTTCGATACGTACTCTAACAAAGGAAAACGTCTTCTTGATGCTTTCGACCCTGTAACGAATCCAAATTCTGATATTCCAAGTGTTTCGAACCTCAACCCAAATGACGAAGGACGCTTTTCTACTTATTTCGTTGAAAATGGTTCATACCTAAAATTACGTAACATACAATTAGGGTACTCTCTTCCACAAAGTTTATTGGAAAAAGTAAAAATGAGTAAAATGCGCTTTTACGTTAGCGGACAAAATTTATTTACTATTAAAAGCAAAAACTTCTCAGGGAAAGATCCTGAAAACCCGAACTACGGTTATCCGATTCCAATGACATTTACCGTAGGTATCAACACCTCTTTTTAACTTTAAACATAATTAAAAAAATGAAAAAGATAATATATACAGCTTTTTTAAGCTCCTCCTTTTTAGTAAGTTGTAATTTCCTTGATGAAACTCCACAAGGTATAATGACTGATGAAGAAGTAAAAACACAAGTTGAAGGATTAGTTACAGCTGCTTATTCAGCTTTGGGTAACGACCATTATGATGTGCCTTTTAGCCTTTGGCCATACGGAAATGTACGATCCGATGATGCTTATAAAGGGGGAGGTGACTTAAACGACATTGGTGTATTCCACTTTTACGAAATCTCCCAAAATATTCAACCTACTTTTGGAGAACCTGATAAATTATGGTTTAGTTGTTTTCAAGGGATTTCACGTGCAAACAACGCTTTGAGACTTCTAAAAGAGTCATCGTTTGAAAAGAAAAATGAGCGAATGGGCGAAATGTATTTCATACGTGGGCATTTTTACTTTATGCTGAAAAGAGTTTTTGGGCATATTCCTTTTGTTGATGAAAATACACCTGACAACGAATATGAAAAAACACCTAACACCTTGCCTAACGACGAACAATGGGCGTGGATTGTGAGCGACTTCAAAAAAGCCTACGATTTGCTTCCCAAAAATCAGCCTCAGAAAGGACGTGCTAATAAATATGCCGCTGCAACATATCTTGCCAAAGCCTATTTATACAAAGCTTACAGACAGGACGAAGCAAATAACGTAACTTCCATCAACTCTAACGATTTGGAGGAAGTACTAACTTACACCAATGAGGTAATGACTTCAAGTTATGGACTAGAAGAGGATTTTGCTTTCAATTTCCTCCCTGGTGAATATGAAAATGGAAAAGAATCCATTTTTGCTATCCAATATTCTCACGAAGATGGAACCGCTTACGGAAGACTAAACTGGGGTGATGTACTTTCTACCCCAATGGGATTAGGCTGTTGTGATTTTCATAAACCAAGCCAAAACTTAGTTAATGCTTTCAAAACTTCTAACGGTATTCCACAGTTTGATTCCTATAACAATGTTAATTACAACGCATCAAGTGATAAGGTTGATCCAAGGTTATTTCATACAGTTGCAATTCCTGGACTTCCATATAAGTACAACATAAATCGTATTTATAAAGAAGATTGGAATAGAAACATAAACATTTATGGTGTATATGCTTCACTTAAAGAAAATGTTGACCCTGATTGTCCTTGTTTTAAGAATATTAATCCATTTAGAGGAAATTCTAAAAATCGAATTGTTTTACGTTATGCCGATGTACTACTGATGCGTGCAGAAGCTTTGATAGAGTTAAACCGCCATAACGATGCACTTGTATTAATCAACCAAGTACGTACACGTGCCAAACAAAGTACATCACTTATCGGATACGCTTCTAATGTAGATATCGAGCCTTACAGTAATAGTAATTGGACAAAAGAATATGCCCAACAAGCCTTACGCTGGGAGCGTCGTTTAGAATTTGCTATGGAAGGTGAGCGTTTCTTTGATTTAGTGCGTTGGGGCATTGCTCACGAAGTACTTAATGCCTACTATATTTCCGAAGCAACCCGACGTCCTGCTATTTATTCAAATGCTCGTTTTACAAAAAACAAAAACGAGTATATTCCTATACCGCAACAACAAATCGGTTTTGTAAAAGGAATTTATAAACAAAATGTAGGATTTTAATAAAACATCTTGCTGAGATACTTATAAACCTTTGTCAGAGATTAAATCTTTGACAAAGGTACTCTTCCTAACTCATTTTTAAGATAATTTGGAGAATAAAATAGTTTCAAGAAGAATTATTTAGTGATTTTAGAGAGTTACATCTATAAAAAACTTACAAAAGATATGGAATTTTAATCATACACACGAAATTGTTAATGAAAAATATTAGAAATAGTAATTCTCCTCAACAATGATAAATAAACATACAAATATGAAAATAAAAATAGTATTAAGTGGATTGTTAATAACATTGCTAAGTAGCTGTAATTCCACTAGTGATATTAGTATTGACGATTTTGAGTCTGGTAACTTTGATAAATGGAGCATTGAAGGTGATGCTTTTGGTGAAAAACCTATTGAAGGAAGTTATAAAGGACAACAACCTGTAAGTAATTTTCAAGGAAAATTCCTTGCCAATAGTTTTCTAGGTGGTGATGATACGCGTGGGGTACTTACCTCAAAAGAATTTACTATTGAACGCGATTACATAAACTTCCTTATCGGAGGAGGAAAAAATGAAGACACTTATGTTGAACTTATTATCAACGGAAATAGTGTGTATCGTTCGCGTTCATTTGTAGAAAGCGAGGCATTGCAATGGCTCACTTGGGATGTAAAAGCCTATCATAACCAAAAAGCAATTATTCGCATTGTGGATAATCAGCGAGGTGGTTGGGGGCATATTCTCGTTGACCAAATTGAACAAGGAAATAAAGCTAAAAGTGTTTTTATGACCAATTATAAACTATCCTTTGACGCTAATCAAAAATATATCCTTTTACCAATTGAAAAAGAAGCTCCCGAAGTAGCTATTCAGCTCTCAGTTGATGGTAAAAATGTTGGTGAGCAAATGAACGTTCGCTTGGCACAAACTCACATAAATTATTGGTTTCCTATACATATTGATGCTTACAAAAGTAAAAAAGTAGAACTTGCTTTCGCTCCAATAAAAACTACGGACATTTGGTATCAACAAATAAAACAATCGGATACATTTGAGTACAATTACGACGAAACGTATCGCCCAATATATCATTTTTCGCCACCTTATGGCTGGATGAACGATCCTAACGGAATGGTTTACAAAGATGGAGAATATCATCTATTTTATCAATATAACCCATACGGGACGCGTTGGGGTAATATGCATTGGGGACACGCAGTGAGTAAAAACCTTCGTAAGTGGGAACATTTGCCTATTGCTTTGTTTCCTGATGCTCTTGGGACAATATTTTCAGGAAGTGCCGTTATTGATAAAAACAATACAGGAGGTTTTGGTAAAGATGCCTTAATTGCCATTTATACTTCGGCAGGGAAAAACCAAACACAATCCATTGCATATAGCCTTGATAATGGACGAACCTTCACTACTTACAACCAAAATCCTGTATTGACGGACCCAAATATTGTTGATTTCCGCGATCCAAAAGTATTTTGGCACGATGCATCTGCACAATGGATAATGTCACTGGCTACCTCACAAACCATTACTTTTTATGGCTCTAAAAACCTAAAAGAATGGAACAAGTTGAGTGAATTTGGAGAAGGCATCGGCTCGCACGGGGGCGTATGGGAATGTCCCGATTTATTCCCTTTAACCTATGACGGAAAAACCAAGTGGGTACTTTTTGTAAGCATTAACCCTGGAGGACCAAATGGAGGAAGTGCTACACAATATTTCATTGGGGATTTCAACGGAAAAACCTTTACACCCGATGCAATGAACTATCCACTTTGGCTTGACTACGGACGAGATAATTATGCAGGTGTTACTTGGAGTGATATTCCCACTACGGATGGTCGTCGCCTTTTTATTGGGTGGATGAATAATTGGGATTATGCTAACAATACGCCTACAGAAAATTTCTGTAGTGCAATGACACTTCCGAGAGAGTTGAAATTGGCTCACAATGGCGAACATTTGGTAGTAAGTAGTATCCCTGTGAAAGAACTTAATGAGTTACGTAGAGAAAATCAAAGGTTTGACAATCAGAAAATTGAAAAGAGTTACACTTATGATAAATTACTCAAAGACAATGTAGGAGCCTACGAAATAGAATTTGTTGTAAAACCACAAGGAGCAACTGCTTTTGAATTCAAATTGTTCAATCAAAATAACGAACAAATGCGCTTTATTTTCGATTTGAAAAATAAAACCTTGGCGGTTGACCGTTCTAAAAGTGGTAAACTTGATTTCAGTGATAACTTTGCTCAAACTGTTATCAATGCCCCACTTCCAACAAAAAATAACTACAAAATTCGCCTATTTGTTGATAAAAATTCTACCGAAATTTTCGTAAATGATGGAGAAGTGGTACAAACTAACACGATGTTCCCTACAGCAGTATATAATTCCTTATCATTTGATAATGAGCAAGGCATAATAAGTGTTGAAAATATAAATGTTTATAATCTAAAATAACAAAAAGATGACAAAGAAATCTATTTTAGGCAGTTTATTGCCTGTTATGTTAGCTTTTTTCTGTATGGGGTTTGTTGACCTTGTGGGAGCAGCTACCAATTATGTGAAGGATGATTTTAATTTAAGTGATACGGTTGCCAACACGCTTCCTTCTATTGTATTCTTTTGGTTTTTGCTATTTTCTGTACCCACGGGCGTACTGATGGGGAAAATTGGACGTCGCAAAACTGTAATTTTGAGTTTGATAGTTACCGCCATTTCGTTGGCAATTCCGTTTGTGAATTATTCATATGTTTCGATGCTCATTTCATTTTCACTTTTAGGAATTGGAAATACATTGATGCAGGTAGCTATCAATCCGCTACTATCAAGCATTGTAAAAGGCGACAAATTAGCGAGTTCGCTCACTTTTGGTCAATTTATTAAAGCGATAGCCTCATTTGTTGCTCCTATTATAATGGCTCGTACAGCATTGGCTTATGACAATTGGAAAATATTGTTCCCAATCTTTACTATTATTTCAGTAATTGCTATTGTTTGGCTCGGATTTACTTCCATAGAAGAAGAGAAACAAGAGGGTAAAAGTGCTTCGTTTGCTGAGTGTTTTTCATTATTGGGTAACAAGTTCATTTTCCTTTGTTTCTTAGGAATAATGTGCCACGTGGGGATTGATGTTGGCGTGAATGTTACCGCTCCGAAATTACTTATGGAGCGTGTAGGTGTAAGTTTAGAAGATGCTACTTATGCTACGAGTGTTTATTTTCTGTTTCGTACGATAGGTGCTTTCAGTGGAGCGTTTATTTTATCATTCTTTTCGCCTAAGAAATTTTTTACTATTGGCGTAATTTGTATGGTAGCCGCAATGGTAGGATTTTTTATATTTGACACAAAAACAGCTCTTTATGTAGCAGTTGCATTGGTTGGTTTTGGTAATTCGAATATTTTTCCCATTATCTTTTCACAAGCGATGTATGCTCTACCCAATAAAAAGAATGAAGTTTCAGGTCTGATGATTATGGGACTTTTCGGCGGAACGATATTTCCATTCTTTATGGGGCTTGCTACTGATGCGGTTAAATCACAAACGGGAGCATTAATAGTACTTAGCATTGGTGTGGCTTATTTAATCTTAATGACACTAAATTTAAAAGGAAAAACGACATAATATATTCAAAAAGTGTCGTTCCCTTGCAAACAAAAAGTATAAAAAAATTAATTATATCCAAAAGGCTATTTTCTCAAGAAAAATTGTTCCTTTTGTAAGAAGTATCAAATTATCAACATATTAAAAAGAAAAACAAATGAAAAATATAGTTGTAGGTTTGGGAGAAATCCTTTGGGATGTATTTCCTGAACGAAAAATATTAGGTGGGGCACCTGCTAATTTTGCGTATCACGCATCACAATTTGGTTTTGAAGGCTATGTTGTGAGTGCCGTAGGTTCTGATGTATTGGGGCACGAAATTCTACGAAGTTTAAAGCGTAAAGAATTGAATGCACTTGTAGAAACCGTTGATTTCCCAACAGGTACGGTGCAAGTAACCCTCAGCGGGGCAGGTATTCCGCAGTATGAAATTTGTGAAAATGTAGCTTGGGACAATATTCCCTTTACCACAGAAACCGAGAATTTAGCAAAAAAAACACAAGTTGTTTGTTTTGGCTCACTAGCACAGCGAAGCGAAGTTTCTCGGCAAACTATCCACAAATTTATTCAAACTATGCCTCCCGATAGTCTTAAAATCTTTGATATTAATTTGCGATTGAACTATTACACGAAAGAAATCATTGACGAGTCGCTCAAACTCTCCAATATGATGAAGCTTAATGATGAAGAAGTGGTGAAAATAGCGAATCTATTCGGTTGGCAAGGTACAGAGGAAGAAATTTGTAAGCGATTATTGCAAGAGTATGGTTTGAGAATTGTGATTTTAACCAAAGGTACGCAAGGAAGTTATGTTTTTGCAACTGATAAGATTAGTTTTGTATCATCACCCAAAGTACACGTGGCTGACACGGTAGGTGCAGGCGATTCATTTACAGCGGCTTTTGTGGCAGCCTACCTCAATGGGCAATCCGTTGAAGAAGCACAACAATTGGCTGCCGAAGTCGCTGCCTATGTATGTCAACAACACGGAGCAATGCCTAAACTTGCTGATGCGTTCATAGAGCTTTTTAGAAACAGAGCTTAGAACTTTAAAAATTAAAATTAATCTGTAAAAAAGGCGTGTTTTTCGAAATGAAAAACACACCTTTTTTAATTTGGTTATAGATGTAAGATGATTTTGTCAATTTATAAATAGCTTGTATCTTCGCATCGTTGAGTTACAACGCAAAAGAAGTAAAATCAATGAAATTGGCTCCGTTACTAAATCGTTACCTCATAGACTTTGAAAAACAAGTAACACACTGATAATAAATATGTTGTGAAATTAGTTGAATTCCCTTAGATGAAAAGAACCAAAAATCAAGGCTTTGGATACTTCGCTAAAAATCAGATGAATTCCGCTGAAAATCTCCAAACTTACTCCCTACGGTCGCTTCGAACAATGAAAAATTTTCACGCTTTATTCGTTGATTTTCTTAACGCCAAATCTCCAATGCCGATGAAAAGCGGTCAAAATACTGAAAAATCAGTGTTTAAACATTAAAAAGTATATGCAATTAAGTACTGAAATGAAAATAGTAATACCAAATAATTTTTGATACTTGGACTTCAAAACTTCGTGTTAGTCTCGGCGGAGTTAAAGACTTTTATCTCAGTAATTTTAGACTCGAAATTATGAATGTGTCTTCGTTACTTCTTCGTTGTTTCTTCGTTTATTTACGATGCTTTTTTGTAGTAATCAATCCACGCTTCGACTTCGCTCAGTGTAACATTTAAAATTAAAAATCAATTACTTTAAAATTTCTGTTTTTTCTGTTACATTAGCGGGAATATCGGAAGCCTGAATGATTATTTTATCTCCTGAGAGGTCGGGATTTTGTGTGGTGGCGGTATAAATCCAATCGATGCCTTGTAAAACAGCTTCGCCCTCCTCAACCAACGAACCATCTGCATTTTGGATAATTACCTTTACGGAAATGACCTTAAAATCGTCTGTAGCTCGAATAACAATCGTGTCTCCTGCATTGCCTTTGTAGTTTGATACATTGATACTTTCGATTTTAGGTGCATTGAGCAGGTCGGCAACAGCTACGTTGTAGGCTTTTTTGCCTGTGGTTTCGTAAAGTACCTTTTGATTGTCGTCTGCAAGGACAGCCTTTCCGTAGAGTACCGCCTGTTGGAACTTGGCTTGTTGTTGTTTTTGCTTTTCGGAATCTTCTCCTTTGCGTTTTTTGGGAGCTTTGGAAACAATGGTTTTCCCGTTTCGTTGCGAGAAGACTAAAATATCTCCCACTTTTCCACTTAATCCGTGGGTTACGATGTTGTTCTTTGATTGTGCCATTTTTTTATGATTTTAGTTTTAATAATATGTTTAAAAGTTCATTGAATAAAAATTGCTTTTCACTGAGCTTTCCAAAAAAACGCTTGTCAAACTCTTCCACTTCAAAAATTGCTTTTTTGATGCAGTCCACACCTTTATTTGTAATTTCTACTACCTTAGCTCGTGTGTCGGTTTTGTGTTCTTTTCGTATTATGAAAGTTTTCTTTTCTAAATTTCTAACGATTTGAGATGTAGTCATTGGGTCAATCTGTGTGAAATTTGACAATGAAACCTGTGTAGCTTCTTCTTTTTTCAAAGAGAACCAGTAAATACTTGCCAAAATCATAAATTGTGGATGTGTTAAACTGAAAGGTTGTAGTATTTTCTTAATTTCTCTTTGCCACAAATTCGTTACTTGTAAAAGCAGAAGACCAGAGCTGTCTTCGGGTGTTAATTGAAAAATTCTTTTCATTTTCTGACTACAAGGTTATAATTGTTTAGCGTGTTTGATTTGATTTTCAATATCTTTTGGAATATTTTTTACAATATCATTGGCTACAAGTTTTATCCAAAGTCTTGATAACAATCCTTTTACGCTCATTGTTATGGTAATTTTTAGTCCATCGGGAGTTTCTTCGTACAAATGTTCCCCGTACATTTTTGCCAGAGGAAATCGGGTTAAGTCCGTGAATTTCCTAAAGGGTTCTAATTCCACAATTTCCATTTTCACTTTGGGAGCTTTTTTAGGTTTTAGGATGAAGAAACTCCCCACTTTCAATTCGCCCAATAATTTTGAGTATTCTATGGAAGTCTTCCAGCGATTCCAATTATCAATATCTGTAAACAATTGCCAGATTTGCTCTTTTTTAATTTCTTGGGTAACTACCGAATACGATTTTGTCCACATAATTTATGTTAGTTAAAATTCGGGACAAAGATAATAATAAATGTGTATATAATAAGTATACTTATAATAATATTTTTATTTAAGGAGTCAATAAAATTGATATTATTATCTTAGATTTAAAATTAGATTTATGGTCAAAACTATTAAAAGCAGAAGAAATTGATGATAATTATTTGATTTTCAAAACTAAAAATTTCCCAATCAATCCTTGGGTAACGATGTTGTTCTTTGATTGTGCCATAATTGTAATACTTTAGAATTATTGAAAGTCATTGAGTTTTTTCATTGCTTCAACAAGTGAATCGTGTATGTAAGTCATATCCGAATCAGGTTCTAATATCCATACAGCATCGGTTTCTTCGGTGTTTTCTTCTGAAATCCAATCGGATTCGTCATATTCCGACAAATCAAAAAGCCACCATAAATTGCCTTGCGGGTCGATGAAGCGAGCTAATTTCCCTCCATAAAAATCGGTAGGCTGGGTAACAACAGTCGCTCCGAGTGATTCGGCGGTTGCGAGTTTTCTATCTATATCATTCACATAGACTTGCAATAGAGAGGGCGTATGTTTCCAACCTTCTTTTCGGTCGAAAATAATAATCGTAGTATCGCCAATGGTTATACTACTGTTGAAAATCTTTCCGTCGGATTGGCTGATTGCCAAAGCGTTTTTATCTTCTTGAGCATCAAAAACTTTCTCCAAAAACGAAATTAAAGCACGGGTATCTTGTGTGGAAATGAGGGCGTTTACAGTGTGGCTTCCTTTCGGTACATTTACTTTTTCAGTCATTTTTATGTAAATTTAAATTAGAGGCAAAGCTACCCCGAATTTGTGTGTTGAAATTGTACCGAAACGACATTTTTCAACTTCTCTTCACAAATAATATCTTAAAAAATTATTCAATGTATATCTCAGAAAAATAGAGGTCATCAAAAACCCTATCAAAATCATATTTTTGTTTTGGAATGTTAGCATAAAAATCTTGAAGTTTTGCCTGAAATGTTCCTTTTTTATCAAGTTCTATAAGTTCATCCCAAAGCCCAAATTTTTTAAATGCTAATTCCAAATATTCCCAATATTCGCTATAATGTTGTATTGCATTATTCGCAAAAGAAATCCATTTATTTCCTGTGAATTTATAATAAACTAATTGTTTATTTTTTGCTGATTCAATGATAAAAAGCAACTTATCGAATTTAAAAACATCATCAACCAGACTTCTATTTGTAAGTCTATCACACAATTTGTAGATATAAACATAACCTGATAAAATCTCTTGTTTTTCTAAAAGTTCGTTTAGAAACAGATTATCCGAATCGGTTAATTTATATCCTGCTTTAAAAAGAGATTTAATAGGTAAATATCCATCAATGTTTTTATTTAAGAAAATAGCTTGAAATGGAGTTTTACCTGAACTATCAGGTTTGTTGATGTCCAATTCGATTTCTTTACTTTGTAAAATAAATTCAATAAATTTTACATCTCCCTGAGTTGCACTATCTATCCACTCAATCAAAGGATTCTTTGTTCTCTCTTTGAATTTTAGGTGTTTATTGAGAATTTCAATTTCAAAATCATTCATTTCTTCGAGTTCTTCAATTATAACATCAAAGTTTTGGGCTTTTCTATCTCTATGCTTTTTTATTAATTCGATTAATTCATTAGCTCTATATCTTGCGTTGTTTAATTTGCTTTCTTCAATTCTCTTTCTTTCGATTTCTTCTAACTCTTCATTTCTTTTCTTTTGGAGAATTTCTTTTTTTATTTTGTTATCCTCAAAATTGTAATAAAAAACTTGAAAATCTTGATTATCGTATTTTAATTCATTTAATGACACAGATTTTTTCGACCATTTAACCCTTAGTTCATTATTTTCTGTTAACAGAACATATTTATATTCACATTCCAGTTTGAATTTTTCTGAATTTTCATCTAACTTAAAAAAATTCTGATGCTTTGCTAAATATTTTATATCTCGCTCTAATGTTCCTTGATTATGAACATCGTAGTTATCAAGAATCCAAATAAGATAAATGCCGTGTTTTTTATAAAACTCATAACGGCTCAATATGTAACTAAGTGGTAAATCTGACAGCTGAATTTCAAAAACAATCTCTTTATCTTGGAATTTACAATATACATCTGGACGTCTTTTTCCATCGTCTCTCATTATAAATTTGTTATCAATTGAGATAGAATCCAAATCAACTCCTTCAACCGATTTCAATAATTGTCCAATTTTATTTTTAAGTTCCTTGTGTCTGAAACTTTCTTTCCCTCTCAAAATTTCGGTAAACTGTTTATGCTCTTGTAGGGTTAGTCGCTCATCAGATAAAATACAGTAACTGTGTCCAGGTTCGTGTTTAAAATGTAATCTGTCGTATTTGCTTCCTGAAACTACCAATTCTTGCTGACACTCACAACAAGAAAGGGGCAACTCACCAGTTTGATATTTTTTCCTAATTTGAAAAGCATCTTTGGTTTTATTGAATATTTCGTCTGCATCAAGAATTTCTCCTGTTGACTTATCAAGGGCAATTTTTATTGAACGGTTATATTGTTTCATAGCTCATAATAGTAATTTTATGTATATATCTTTTAATCAACTAAATAAACATTATAAAATCTTTCGGGCTTCTTCCTGTGAATTCCTTAAAATCTCGGTTGAAATGAGCTTGGTCGTAGTAGCCAAATCGATAGGCGATTTCGGTAAGGTTTTCTTTATTTTTGGTGCTTTGTAAATATCTAAACACTTGTTCAAATCGTTTGATTTTGGTGTATTTTCGCAAAGAGAAACCTGTAAACTCCTTAAAATTTCGTTCAAATTGCCGTTGAGAAAGGCAAATATCTTTAGTAGAAATATCGGGACTTAGGAAATTGGTTTTTGATAACCATTTTTCGACAGATTGGTATTTCAGAGGCAAATCTGTTGCTTTTTGCATCAAAAAGTTTGAAAAAAGGCTTACAGCTTCAGTCAATGTTTTGGAATTGAGCATTTCTTCTGTAAGTTGTTTGCCCTCATAACCAAACAAATCCTGCAAAGAGATGCGTTGCCCTCTCAATACTGTTGCGGGGATATTGTGAGTCAACAGAAAAACAGATGGATGCACCCTAACTCCAAAAAGTTTAGCTTTCGGAAAAATGGCTTCATAATTATCGAATACTGTTTTTTGACCGAAAATCATTCCACTTTCGGATAATTCTTCCCGATTTTGAGTGTTTTTCATTGTCCCCTCGCAAAAGAAAACCAAATCGGTAAGCGTGGATGCAGACGAAATATACCGAAAATATTCGTCGGTCTCTGCTGCCCAAAAATGCTCTATATATTTCCGTAAAAATGCGTTGGGTTTAATAATTTGATACCTCATAGCCACCATCAAAGATTGTTTTTCCCACAAAAGTACAATGTTTTTCAAAATACAATAAAATTATTCATAAAAACGTCCCAGTTGGACGTTCTCTACTGCGTATGTTTTAAGTTAATCTATACATTAAGATATTGTTCTTTGATTGTGCTATTTATATATATTTTTAACATTATTGTAAATTCTTCTTAAAAAATGTTTCCAGCTTATCAAACGGAATTACTCCTGCCTGATTGTCGTAAAAGTCCGTATGGCGGGCATTGGAAATGATAAGCAGTTCCTTATTTTCGCTTCCTACGGATTGGTAGGCATCTTCGCTCATATAGCGGGAATGGGCGTTTTCTCCCGCAACGATAAGGGTCGGGACATCTATTTCGTGAGCATACGACAGCAATGGAAAATTTAGAAACGAAAGCAGTGTAGTGGCTGTCCAAACCTGATTGGAAACCGAACGCTCGTGGAAACCTCTCGGAGTTTTATAAAACTCGATATAATCGTTCAGGAACTGAGGAACTTTATCGGAAGGAACGTCTGGCATCGGATAGCCAGGAGCAGGCATTCCCGTTTCGGCATCCGTCCAACGAAGCGCATTGAGCGAACGCTTCATTTCTAGACGCATTTCGGGTGTGTTACTGTCGAAATATCCTTTGCTAAAGACGCGAGACATATCGTACATTACCATCGTCGCCACCGCCTTTATTCGCGTGTCGATAGCCGTAGCGTTCAGGGCAAATCCGCCCCAACCGCAGATGCCAATAAGCCCTATTTTTTCTCTGTCCACAAAGGGTTGAAGCCCCAAGCAATCGACCGCAGCCGAAAAGTCTTCGGTATTGATGTCGGGTGAGGCTACATTGCGAGGTTCGCCACCGCTTTCGCCTGTATAAGAAGGGTCAAAAGCCAAGGTTACAAAACCTCTTTCCGCCATCATCTGGGCGTAAAATCCGGAGGCTTGCTCCTTTACCGCTCCGAATCCACCGCAAACGGCAAGAGCTGCAAGTTTCGTGTTCTCGCTGTTTTTCGGAAAGTACAAATCGCCGACAAGAGCTATGCCGTAGCGATTTCTGAACGTTACTTTTTTATGTTCTACTTTATCACTTTTCGGGAAAATTTTGTCCCAACAGTCAGCACCGGAGTGCATTTTTTTGTTTGTGTTCATATTGTTGAAATATTAATGATTTTAATTTATGTATTATATTCTTTTGTAATGCAATTGCACAAGTCCTGTGTCGTAAGGGGTTACGCTGATGAGTTTTAGTGGCTGTTCGGGTCTGTTGTCGTTAAACAATTTTGTGCCGTTGCCCACCAATATCGGAATGACGGAAATGATGAGTTCGTCCAATAAATCGCCCTTCAAAAGTTCATTCACGATTTGAGCCCCGCCGTCGCAATAGATGTTTTGGCGAGTTTCTTTTTTCAGTTTGCCGATGAGCAGCGATATATCTCCTGTATAAAAATGAATGTTCCCTGCGGAAGGTCTTTCGGTTTTCGTCAGTACATAAACCGTTTTTTCCTTATGCGGAAATTCCCCTACCGCATTCACTACCCAGTCGTATGTTTTTCGTCCGATAATCAGCGTATCCACCGTTGATATAAAACGCTCAAAACCATAATCTTCTCCTTCTTTTTCCACGATGGATAAGAAACTTAAATCGTCATTGGGCTTGGCGATATACCCGTCCAAACTCATTGAGATGTATAGAATTACTTTACTCATATATTATATTGTATATTGGTTATTTCTGTTTTTGATGTAACCACAAAATCAATCAGTTTGACAGAATTTCGCTTTTCGTATTTTTCTTAAATACAAGCCTATCCCTAAATAAATCATCAGCGGAATAATACCGAAAGTTGGCGAAATCAATAATGTTTTATCAGACGAAACAACGGCAAAACCTTCGGAAATCAGCGGATTGAGAGCGTCTTTTATCGTGTGCATTAAAATGACCACCCACAGTGAACGCGAAAGAAAGAAAACTTCAGTGTACATAATCGTCCAAACACCGACTACCACAAAGCCATAAACAAAAAGCCAAAGTCCACCATAAGGGAAAAATTGAGCCAGATAGCCGTCTTCCAAAAACACCAGATAATAAGGGGCGTGCCAAGTCTGCCACACCAGTGCCACCACTAAATAAATCAACCATTCGTTTTTGGTAAGTTGCTCCATTTTTACGGTCAGATAGCCTCGCCAAACCGATTCTTCAAAGATATTTTTGATAAATTCGGGCAGAAAAGCGGTTGCTAATATCGGTAAATAGGTTGCAAAACTAAACTTGCCCACATCTATCCAGCCCAGCATTTGCCCTATGCAAAGCGTTATACCGATAACCACTGGATAAACTGCAAGGGCAAATAAATACCAACGGGCGTTTTGCTTGAAATTTGGTTTCAGAGGAATGTCTTTCCAGCCATCTCCACCGAAAAGGCGAAGCAAAAGCATACACAAAAGTGGCGTAGCAATAAAAATCAACGCTCCGAGCGATTCCAAATTGGAAGGCTGACCAAGTAACTTATCCACCCCGACACCTACCCAACCGCAAGTGATAGCCACCAAGCTGAATAGAGCAACATTTCTGAAAGTTTTTGATTTGGTGTTCATATTATTTAAAAAATGATTATTTTAAATTTATCATTTGTGATTTCATTTTTTTGAAGCCACAAGTGACAACGCCGAAGCCAGATACGATAGGATAAATAACTGTAAATCAGGTTCGATTTTCTCAACAAATTCAGTCAAAATGTCATAGCTCTTTTGTGCAAATCCCTTAAATTCTTTTGAGAAAAATCCCAAGTTGAGAGCAACTTCGTGGTAAATAATTCCCAATCGAACCTTGTTTAATTCGGTTGGGTTTTCTCTAAAATCCGATTACACTTCGGCAAGTTTTTATTTCAGAAGCTCGCTATCAATGAACTCCATCACATCGTCTAAGCGAGTTTCAAACGCTTTTACTTTGTTAAAATCAAGTATTTGTAAATTATTCATATCTGTAAATTTTAATTATTCTAAAATCTGTTTTACTTTTTCTTTATTAGATAAATTCCCGAAGCAATTCCCCATAGCAATAAACTAATAATTGCTACCAAAGCCAATGGAATAAAAATTTCAGAAGCATAATATGTTCCAACAATCTGTAAAGGCACAGCTGCGATAGCCAATGCTGTAACCAAAGACGAACTAATGATACGTGAAAAAATAAGGATAAATAGAGCCAATATCAGCATCAACCAATGAATGCCAGCAAAAACTTGACTGGCGGTCATCACAGCCATTTCACCAGTAACAGTCGGTAAGCCGTTGACTGGATAAACCAAGCGTCCTAAAGGCAAAACAACCCCAGTAGTTGTGCCAATAGTCAAAGTAATAGTAATCATCATAGCCAAACTGCTATTGATAGGTTGTTGTTTCTTAATTCGTCCGTAAAGTAACAGGGTAGCAGTCAAAATTACAGGTGTGGCAAAAGCAAGCAACTCATCTGCCACCTGCAACCATAACAGATTTTGTGTTACCCAATTTTTAACACCAACAGCATCTGCCGACGGCATTGGCAAAGTTAGTGCCACTATCAGCAATGATACAGCCAATAAGCAAAAACCAACTATCAGCAACCAACCACTAATGATGAAAATTCTATTTGATTTTAATGTATTTAGTACCATAAATTTCACGAATTATAAAAATCTTAATTTACGACAGAATTATAGCTATTCTTTATTAAATATACCAAGAAGCAAATCATCACAAAACCAAATTATCATTTTCATCAAATTCCCAATAAGGATTGTAGGCAACTTCAAACAGGTAGCCGTCCAAATCTTTGAAATAGCCACTATATCCGCCCCAATACACTTTTTGAGCAGGTTTTACGATGGTTGCCCCCAACTGAGCTACTTTCTGTAATACTTCATCTACCTCTTCTTCCGATTTTGCATTGAACGAAATCGTTAGTCCTGAAAATGAGGAACTTTCATAGGGCAAAGTAGTGTCTTCTTCTAAATCTTTTAAGAGATGCAACCCCAAAACAATGCCTTCGAGCGGAAACAAAGCGTATTCATCTAAGCTCTGTACAGACTTTTTCCAGCCTAAATTTTCGTAAAAGTTCAACGATTTTTCAAAATCACGAACCCCCAATGTAATTAAATTCAATTTTTGTCTCATTTTTTACAATATTTTATTAAAATTTGGATTATTCTAAAATCTGTTTTACTTTTTCTTCGTCATAGACAAATAGTCCTGTGGCAATCAGCGAGGCAATGCCGTGAACCAACATCCACGATTTGGCGATAATGTTTTTTACGCCTTCGTCGGATAATTGTCGGTATTCTTCTGAATTTTTCATTATGTTTACTATTTGCTGACTTTCCGGAAAAATATCTGTAAGTTTTATATTCATAATATTATCCATATAGAAAGCCTTAAATAAAGCGGGTTCTGTATGAGCCATTTGCACATACCCCAATCCTAAATCAAGGAAAGAGTTTCCTGTTTTTGAATAGCCCAACATTGTGTTTTGTAAGTGAATAAGAGCTTTTTGGCAGACTTCAGCTTTGAGGTCGTCCATATTTTTGTATGTCCAATAAATGGGCTGTGTGGAGCAACCAATTTGTTTTGCAATGTTTCGGGCAGAAAGTACCGCAAACCCTTCTTTTCGAACCATTTCAAAAGAAGTTTCAATGATAATTTCTTTCGTTATTGTCGTTGTTTTAGGCATAATATTATTTTATAACACACATTATATAACTATTGTTATATTTTATTGCAAAAGTAATATGTTTTTTTGAACAGACAAATTTTCTATAAGAAAAAAGAACGCAATTTTCTTCCTTTAATTTTAAAATCTTATAAGTTATGTTCTTTCTAAACCAAAAACGCCCCGATTAAGGAGCATTTTTGTGTCTTTTTTGATTATCTAATAAATTCCTAGATTACACGATATTGGTTTTTACAAGAAATTTGATTATTACTCAGGTTCTGTGTAGGTTACTATATCAATACCGATGCCATTGGGGTCTTTGATAGCGAAATGGCGGTCGCCCCAAGGTTCGTTTCGTAGTTCAATCTCAATAGGAATGTTTTTGTTTTTCAATTCTTTATAAACTTCATCTACATTTTCGACTTCAATAGTGAGGTAAACACCTTGATTTTGAAAAGGTTTCTGAAAAATAGGCTGTTGGCTCGGGTGATTGGGAAGCAAAAAACTGATTTCTGCCTCTTGATTAGGAGTGTGGAGCAAAAGGTAAAATTCGTTTTCGAAGCTCACGCCAAAGTTTAAAATTTCGGTATAAAAGGCTTTGGTATCTGCTAATTTTTCGGTGATAATTCCTGTATTCAATTTCATTTTTTCTGAATTCTAATTTTTGGCAAAATTATCAAGAGAGATGAAACCAAAATAGGAAAAAAGGGACAGAATTATTTATACATCAAATTTTCTTGTGGCTCGTTTTATAATCCATTGGGTATGCGGATTTTCGAAAGTTTTCCAGCGGTGGATGAGAGGTAAAACAGCTTCTTTATTCACTTTAAGCCAGTCGGTTAGGTGATTGGCAACGGATTTCTTTACAAACATAATTTCATCATCTTTTAGGAGTTCCAAAATTTGAAAAACAGGAGCAGGATTTTCTACAAAAGTATCTAATTTACTCGCCCAAGGGAGCTTAGGTCTCAGTCCCTCACTTGCCAACCTACGTAAGTGAAAATTAGGAGATTTTGCCCATTTTTCAATGATTTCTAGTGATTTTTCAGGATATTTTCTGATAAATGGACGTACGGCGTATTCACCTGTATTTCTCTTAGTTATCTCCTCTATAGCATTCATCGAAAGTGTAAAATGATTAATACCATAACGTTCTACAAATTTTCCAATAGGCAAAATCCAATAATAATGTGTGAACATTCCTGTTTGATTGGGATTTTCTTCGCCCAAAATAGAGAGTAATACACGCAGATCTTCTTTGTAGTCTGCTGAAAGATAGTTTTTTAACAAATCTGCGATGGTGATTATTCTCTGTGTGTAAGTTTGCCCAATAACCTTATTTCCTGTGTCTTTTATGAAATTTTTGCTGTTAAAATCAAGATAAACCCTATTAATTTTTTCAGCTAACAATTCGGCAAGATTTGCACCAAATTTTTCGGTAATGCTGTAATTCGTTCCCATCTTCGTGAATTTTAGGCAAAAATAGAAATGTTTTTTAATGATAAAATAGGAAAAAGGGGACAAATTATTTGTAATAAACCTCCCTCGGCGTTACCCCACAAAAAGTTTTAAATTCTTTGATAAAGTGAGATTGGTCGTAATAGCCCATATCGTAAAATGATGGATTATCAGTGTTTTGATTGGAAATTTTAGCATTCAAAAAAGACTGAAAACGAACGACTTGACTAAAAGTTTTTGGGGTATCGCCAATGTAAAATTCAAACAATCGGCGGAGATGACGAGGACTAATTCCCGTATCTAAATCGCTCACTATCCGTGCATTTCCTTTTGATTTTAAAATAATTTCCAAAGCTTTATAGAATCTGTTGTCTATACTAAAATCAGTCTTTTCTAAATGTTTATTAAAAAATGTATCTAACTCATTTTTAATCTGTTGTAAACTCTGCGGATTACTGAATTTATGAGCAATGAATGTCGCCAAATCGGAAGAAACCAAATTCAAAAGAATATCATTATTGCTCAATTCTTTGGCGTCTTGTTTGAAAATCAACGGAAAAGCAGAAGGCAAAAATCGTATTCCCACATAGTTAAACTCTTTCCCCAAAGGAAATTCCGTATAACTTCGGCAAAACCCCATAAGGTAACTTTCATCGGGATTATCCAACTCAAAAAACACATCAATACAACCATCGGAAATCACTCTATATACATAGTTTTCAGTAAGTTGTGTTTTTGTTTTAAGTTGCCAATAGCAATAGATGAAAGGCAATAATTTTTCATCAGGAAAGATTTCTGTATAAAACACATTTTCAGCCGATTGAATAATCGTTGGCTGAATGGGTTTGTAGTAATTTCGTATGTTCAAAGAGGATTGCAAGAAGTATGATTTTGAGACAAATTTAAAAACTTTTCTCTGTATTTCAATATTTTACAAAAAGAATGAGTATCTTCATATATTTCATAAATTTGGAATTTATCAAAGACAATCATCACATTTGCATTTCATTTTTGAGAGTTCTACTTCAAAAGTTGTGTGATGGATATTTTGATGCTCAAGTGTGTGCTTTAGTTCTTTTTTGACTTTTTCCATTTCTTCAAATGTAATGTTGTCCTTCACCACCAAATGAGCTGTCAGTGCGTTTTGCGAACTACTTAAAGCCCAGATATGTATGTGATGTACCGAACAAATTAAAGGGTGCTGTTCTATAATTTCTCTGATTTTATCGACCTTAATATTTTGCGGAACTCCGTCAAGAATTAACTTAACGCTCTCCACAAGCAAACGCCAAGTGGAAATAAGAATAATTACCGCAACAAGGCAACTTGTTATCACGTCAGCAATATTCCACCCAGTAAAATAAATTATTATCCCTGAGATAATTACACCAACGGACACTAACGCATCTACCAATAAATGCAAAAACGCCCCTTTTATATTGATGTCCTCTTTTTGTCCTTTATGGAAAAGAAAAGCGGAAAGTGTATTGATAATCACTCCAATAATAGCGGTAATAATAATCACACTGCTGGTCATTTCGGGGGGAGATTGGAATCGCTCAACAGCTTCAATAATAATTTTAATAGCAATGTACACCAGCAACAACGCATTGATGAGAGACGCTAAAATAGAAGCCTTTTTGTAACCATACGTAAAGGAATAAGAACTCGCCTTTTGTGCCAACTTAAGTCCGATGAGGGAAATCAAAAGACTTGCTACATCGCTCAGGTTGTGTGTTGCATCTGAAATAAGTGCCAATGAATTTACTCGAAAACCTGCTACAAACTCAACGATGGTGTAGATCAAATTCAGCCCGATACCCACATAGAAAGCTCGGCTGATGTTTTCCAAATGGCTCACCGAATGATGATGGTGATGATGCTCTTCGTGTAAATGTCCCATTGCTTTGTATTTTTAGTTTGTTGTTTATCAGTTTTGTTTTTCTTCGCAAAGGTAATGCTTTTCGGATTGAAAATCACGTTAAGTACACGGAAATAAAGGTTTTTAGTGAATTGATAGTAAAAAAGACAAACTAAAACTACAATAGTTGGTTAAAAAATAATTTATTCTATATCAAAGCAAAGCTAATACGATCCTTATTTTATCGCCTTTTTTAATTCATTCATATAGTAACTTGCTTTATTTTCATCATCTGACAACAAGTCCATAAATAGCTTATAAATCATTTCCCCTCCAGTAATTACATTTTCAGCTGTTAGTTGTTCTTTACCCTCAATATCAGTAAATACAATTTCATACCAAAAAAACCACCATTTTTCAAGTTTTATTCTTAAGTCAAATAGTTTAGATAAATTTTGTTTATAAATAGTGGAGTCTAATCCTTCATCTAAAAGAATCCTTGTTAATTCATGTGAAAGCTTATTTCTATATTTCCTCAGTTCATTAAATACTTCTATATCTGCTTCATTGATCGCATTTTGATTCAGAAACCATTTCAAGCTTGCATTTATTGGCTTCTTATCTAAACTAAGTACTTCGGTTTTGTAATCTTGACTTATTAAATCACCTTTTTCAGAATTGTAACCAAATGAGAAAAAAGATCTTGGTTGGTCAATTATATAATCTGTTGTATTTTCAAAATAGGCAATAAATAATCCACTTAAAATTAGGTTGGACTTAAAAAGTTCAGGATTTAATAAATCAACAATTTTTTCATTCATACTAGTGTTAAGATTTCAAAAGATTGATTAAGTATAGGCTTGTGATTCATTCTCAAGCAAATAAAAAATTTCACAACTCTTGGCAAAAATACAAAATTCTCTCATCTTGTGAAATCTACTAAAAAAGCAAAAAAACTACCCTTTTCAGGATAGTTTTTATTAAGTTTCTTCTAATTACTTCAACTCTCCAAACTTGCCTTGTTCAAAATCTTGGAAGGCTTGTATGAGTTCTTGGCGGGTATTCATCACAAACGGACCATAAGCGGCAATGGGTTCGGCAATGGGTTCTCCACTAAGTACTAATATCAAGGCATCAGAAGTGGCTTCCAAAGTGAAATTTTCACCATCGTTTTTGAACAAAACAAAGTGGTCAGCAGCGACTTCCTCCTGTTCGTTTACGCGGATACTTCCCTCCACCGTTACCAAAGTCGTGGTGTAATGTTTTGGGAAAGAAAGTGTGGTTTTTCCTCCTCTTTGCAAACGCACATTATACATATGGATAGGACTAAAAGTAGAAGCCGCACCTTTCACTCCGTTGTATTCCCCTGCAATAACTGCTACTTCGCCATCGGTTATCGGAACTTTGGGGATATCCGCATTTTTTATCGCCTGATACTTAGGCGGAGTGGTTTTGTACTTTGCCGGAAGATTCACCCACAGCTGCATCATATGGAAAAGTCCGCCTGATTTACTCCACTCGGTTTCGTGAAATTCTTTGTGCAAAATGCCATTTCCAGCGGTCATCCATTGTACATCGCCCTCTCCTATCACTCCACCTCCACCTGCACTATCCGCGTGTTCTACCTTGCCTTTGTAAGCGATGGTTACGGTTTCAAAACCCTTGTGCGGGTGTACATCTACCCCTTTCGGAATTTCACTCGGTGGGAAAACATACGGGGCATTATAATCCATCATTATAAAGGGGTCCATACGCTCCATAGAAGAAGTTCCAGGAATGAAATTATGTACGCGAAATCCGTCTCCCACAAAATGCGGTGTGCCGGAACGAACGATTTTTTCTATATGTTTAGTGTTCATAGTCTCTTTTTTAAATTTGTTATTTATTGTTTTACTGCATATTAACTGCAAGAAAAATTATTCTGACTAATCGTTTTTCTTAAAAATATTGGTTTTATCCAAGTTCAGAAAAGGATTATTCAAATTCGGATTATCTTCAAAAGTATAATTCGACATTCTTCTTCTAAATAATTCATTACGAAGATTGATGACTACTTTTTCCAAATCTGCCATATTTTTGAAATCTGCTTTTTCAAATATAATCTCAGAATCTAAAATTCCTGCGATTTTCTTTATTTTGAGGATTTCTTGTTCTTCAATGGTTGCATCTGCCAATATTGCTCCCACAGCAAAGAGATTCAATTTTTCAATGGCTTGTTCGGCATTATCCGCAAATTCAAACACAACTGAAGTATATACTTTTGCCAACTCTCTGATGAAAGTTTCTTCTTTAGAAACAATCAAAACAACATTTTTTTTCATTGTTTAATCTCCTTTTATTTTTCTGATACAAAGATACGACTATATGCAATACATTTTTCAGTAATAGAACATTATCAAGCTAATATACTTTCATATAGTAATTGATTTTTAGATGTTTATTTTGAAAAATGTAGATATTCAATATTTTTCTATTTGCCAATATTGTCTATTTTTGCAATCTAAAAAACTTTTGATGAAAGAAAACAACGAAAATAAATACACGGAAATACAATCGGTTTTAGATGCGATTGAAGTCATTGGCGGGAAGTGGAAATTTCCTATTATTTACAGCCTCTGCGACCATACCAAGCGGTTTAAAGAATTGGAAAACGAACTAAAAGGTATTTCACCCAAAGCCCTTTCCAACGCTTTGAAAGATTTGGAAATGAATGGACTAATACATCGCGAAGTGTTTCCCACCGTTCCCGTTACGGTAGAATACAGCCTTACGCCCTACGGCAAAGACCTCAAACCTGTACTTTCTGCCCTGCAAGAATGGGGCAAAAAACACCGCGAAAAAATCGTGGAATCTTGTAAGGAGAAAAACTAAATAGCATCAAAAAATGAACATTTCTTTATTTGCAAACTTTTACCAACCTTCGCAGCTTACTACTGAAGAGATAGAAATTCTCACTCAAAAACACCAATATTGGGAAGTTCCTAAGGGAACTATCATCTTAAAACAAGGCGAAATCTCCAATGAAAATTATATCATTGAAAAGGGCGTAATACGTACCTACACCTTTGATTCGGACAACAAGGAAATTACCCCTTGACTTATCATTATCACCTCATAAAAATATCATAATGCTATATTTTTCAAAGATTTTTCCTTTCCTACTGATACGTTCATCGTACTTTTAATCAAGATATTGATAAAACCCATCATTTACTTTTTTATTACTTCTTCAATAGGTTTTCGTTTTGAATAAGGAAGCTGTTTTGCATAACCAATACGTAATAATATTTGAGGATTTTGCCCTTTTATAGGAAGTTGATTTTGTAATTTCTGTCGTAACTCAGGAATTTCGCAAGGCTGATTAAGATAGGCGTGAGCAATGCCTTTCTGGGTGAGCAATAGTAAAAATCGTTGCAAAATGCGTCCCGTTTTTACCCACGAAACTATTGTATCTTCCAAATTTGTTAAAAGAACTACGTGTGAGGACGAAGCTATTTTCTTTCTGTCAGTTTGGTTTTGCTTTTTGACGTTAAGCATTCCCTTCACAATGGGTTTGGTAATCCAAATGGGCAGGTTCGGAGCTTCTAAAGCAGCGTAACTGATTCCATCGTTGGTCTTTTCGGAATGCCTTTTATTTAAACGTATCCACGAAAGTAACTCCTGCTTGAAAGCCTCATCATTCATCTGGATTTCATTACCTTTCATCACAAATTCAGTAATCGTTTCAAAAGTTGAAGTTCCTTTTTTCCACAGATAAATAGCATCATTCACTTCTTTTTCAAAAAACTTCAAGATACTTTCTACATCTTCTTCAGGAATTATCTCGTTGTTGTACACTGACCGATTCGTCTGTCTTTTATCAATCTGCTCAAAAAGAGCTTCTTTTACAACTGAATCATCTTTCTCCAAATATATTGTGATTATTCCTTCCGAAGAAACCCTCATATCAGACTTATATCCCAATGTACCAGCAGCCAAACACAGATTTTCAGTAGCACACCCCAAACTGATAAAAAGTTCACGATTATCCGCATCTACCACAGCAAGATGTTTTTCTAAATTGGGTAAAATACGAATGGAATTCTCCCCCATTTCAAACCACCAAGGCTGCGTATTGTGTCCTGAAGGAGCTTTGATAGCACTTTCAATCATACGCATATAATCCGAATTTTGTGCTTTTGTATTCATAATTCCTACTGTTAAAATTAAACCGAAATATACTGCTAACGTTCTCATTTGCTGAAAAGTTTTTTATTTTTCTATGGCAAAGTAACGACTATATATTCTCAAAAAAATCTGTTTTTAGAAACTTTTGTTCTATGATAATTCCTCTCTTACAGTTGAAAGTAAAAAAATATCGCCTTTCTCTGCTAATCTTCTTATACCTGCTCTTGATAAGGCTTCATTTGTGAACGGCACGATATGTTTTGTAAAAAGTTCTTTCAGGCGTTCTTTTCTTATTTCATCTTTCATTGGCTTATCAAAGTCGAAAACATCTTTATAGTCTTTCGTTTCACCGGAATTGACGTGTCCCATAGATTTTTTGATTAAGTCTTTACTTAGCAAATAAGTCTTTTCAAAAACTCCTTGAATAAATATCTTTATATTTAACTGGTAATAATCGCCAAAGTTGGATTTCTGCAAATCAAGTATAGCAAGACATTCTGAACTGTCTTTATACCAACCACCAAAAGCTTTCTTAAAATCATATGTTTTGGCAATTTCATCAAATAGAGTCTTAAAATCTTTACTATCCATAGTTTATACGCTATTCTTTCCTATTTTTCTTTATTTTTCCCGCCATTATGAATTGATATATTATCAATTTTGGGAGGATAACAAACAGAAGCAATAATTTTTTTGGTTTTCCCCCTTCTATAATGCTGATAATGATGGTTACAAGTGGCACTAGCACTAACAATACCGTGTTGATGCGATACGCCCAAATTAAGTATCCTTTTTCTGCCCAAAGGTCCCATTCATCTTTGATTTTCAAGTCAGTTACTTCACTTTTGAGAAAATCAACAAATTGTTTTGTGTCGCTTTTAAACAGTAGGTAGGACTTTTTACATACAAAAGTAATAGTTTTATTTCGGGTTACAATCCTATGAAGAGCATTTCTTCTTTCATCATCAAAAACAATCGCTGTTACTTCCAAAATGTCAATCGTAGGAATCTCTTTGTAATTAAACAATAATTTTTTGTTCCAATGAAATACAAGTTTGTTGTTTTCAACAGTTACTATAAGTCGGCTAACTATAGAATATATTAGCAATAAAGTCAGCCCAATGAAAACGAGCGAAGGAATTATCCATTTAAGATACGGAATTTTAATATTTACAGCTAAGATAATGGTTAACAGTATCCATAGAGGGAAAATAAAAATACTTATAAGCGCTCTATTTAATCTATAAACCAATAAACTAAACGTTTTCTTCTCTTCCACAACTTACTTTTTGATAGGTATTACTGCTCAAAGATATAAATTTTATGACTTTTTATATAAATACATTGGGATAAAAAAACTTCAACTTCGCTCAGTTTGACCAAGTGCCTGTGACATTGAGGCAAAGCCCCTTTTCTCGTTTTAAACCAAAAGTACAAAAAAATAAAAATCAAACATATTTCAATCCATTACCAACATAAAAAAAGTAAAGACGCCCCAACGGACGTCCTTACCGATAATTTTTTAATTTCTTATCCTTTTTTGGTCACAATACCCAAAGCTTCAAGCTCCTGACTATGAGCAAACACAACTTTGGCGTAAGCCACAAACTCACTGTACTGCGGATAAAACTCATCGAAGAATTTGTCGCGAACTTCGGTGGCTTTTTGAGCCTCGGCGGTTTCCTTTTTCTGACTTTCTTTCAGGGCGATGACTTCTGTGAGTTTATTTTGTACCGCTTTCAAATCTTCTTCTTTGATGTTGATAGACTGCAACTTAGTTAGAAACGCCGAGTTTTTAAGCAATTGTGAATAGAAGTTCCCCACTTGCACCAACCAATCGCTATATGCCGTTTTGCGTTTCCCTGCAAAGTCGAGCGAAGCACCTGCTAAGGTATCGCCTTTAAAAAGGATTTTACAGAAAGCCAAATGCTTGGTATATAAATCATTAATTTCGGAAAACTTTTGGTCGAACTTCTCCGTTTCGGCGTATTGCTGAGCGTATTCCGTCTTTTGGATTTGGTGTAACTCTTCCAAACGTACCACTTTGGCTAAAAGCTCATCAAGTTTTTCGGCAGTATAGCCCAATAGCCCCATCTGCTCCTGAATGTTAGGCAATTTCCCGTTAGAAAACGCCAATCGCATTCGCTGAATCCATTCCTCCATTGAAATATGCACGTTTCGCTTCTTTGGAGTTGGTGTTTGCTCGTTTTGATTCAGATTTTGGTCATTCTGATTCAAGTTTTGTTCGTTCTGATGTAAATTCTCGTTCATAATAATTGTGTTTTTGGTGTTAAACTTTTAATTTTCTATTGATTTTATAGATTTTTACTTGCAGGAAATGGATTTTTACCGGTCAGAATCCATTTATTGTCAGTCAAGATTGATTTCTTGTCAGTCAGAATTCATTTCTTATTGGTCGGGATTGATTTCTTGTTAGTCAGAATTCATTTCCTGTTGGTAAATATTGATTTCTTGTTGGTAAATATTAATTTCTTATGGGTCAGAACTTATATAATGTAGGTCAAACCTTGCTTCCCTGCTGTAAGAATGCTTTTCTGTACGGGAATTATCAAAATCCTATGGGTAAACATTCGTCACTTGCAGGGAATTCTTATGATATACGCAGCAATATCCGTGCCGTAAGTGGTAAAAATTCAGCGGATTAGTATTAAAATGCTGTTAAAAAGAAAAGACGCCGTGAGGGCGTCTGTGAAAATAGGTTTATGTATGGTAAAAGCTCTACCCCTCAAAAATAATCATCCAAGAGATACCGAACTTATCTTTAAAATCTCCGAAATAACCAAAAAATTGCTCTTCCATAGGCATTTCTATTTCGCCTCCTTCGGAAAGTGCGTGGAAAAGACGGTCGGCTTCGGCTTTGCTATCCACGGCAATACTCACATAGCTGTGATTGCCCGTAGTGAGTTTTTGCCCAAATGATTCAAAAATATCCGACCCCATTAGCTTATCGTTTTCCCCTATCGGAAGCTCAATGTACATAATGCGGTTTTTCTCATTTTCAGGAACTTCCATCGGAGTTTTATCAGAACGAACCACCATTGTAAAATCGCCCCCGAAAGCCTTTTTGTAAAAATTAAATGCCTCTTCGCAATTCCCATTAAAATTCAAATACGGATTGAGTTTTGTTGCCATTTTTTTATCGTTTTAATTATTAAGGGCAAAAATAGGCAGTTGGAACGAAAAAAATCTTGTCATAAGGCAAGATTTTAAGTTAGAAATTAACTATTTTATCATACCTTCTTTTCCTAACAATCGGCGAGCATACCCGATTTGTCCACAATGATAAATCTCGTGCAGTGACAAAAATGAAAGTTCTACGATATTGCTTTTAGGTTGATTTTCAAACTGTTCCAAACCGTCCATTAAAGGTTTATATGTTTGCTGAAAATATGATTTAAGAAGTTCAAAATCAATGAGTTTTTCTGTTACATCCTTAGCGTTGATATATCTTCCGTAGAAAGCAAAATGTTCATCGTTCCAAACGGAATTTTTACCCAAAATTTTTAAAACCAAATTGCGAGAATAAATCAAATGCCCTAAAAGCCAATTCACACAATTAGCCTCATTCTGTGGAAAAATCAACGATTCTTCGGCTGAAATTCCTTCTAAATTCTTCAAAATCAAACCAAAATTGGCTTCAAATTGCGTTTTTAATATGAGAGTGTCCATTGTTATGTTTTTATTTGGGCAAAAATAAGCAGTTGGAACGAAAAAAATCTTGCCTTATGGCAAGATTTTAGTTCATTTGTCGTATCCTTACTTCAATAGGTGTATTTTTGAGTTTTTCAATAAGTTCACTAACAGGAGTTTCGTTGAAATGATATGGGTAAAATATCTTAGGTTGTACCATTTTTGCTGCTTTTTCGGCTTGTTCTAATGTCATCGTATAAGGTTGATTGACAGGTAGAAAAGCAATGTCTATATTTGAAAGATTTGCCATTTCGGGAATATCTTCCGTGTCGCCCGCCACATAAATCCGTAAGCCGTGAAAGGTAAGAATGTAGCCATTATCACGCCCTTGTGGGTGGAATTTTTCGCGACCAATGGTAGTGTTATAAGCGGGGACAGCCTCTATGGTTACATTTTTCATAAGGGAACGCTTTTCTCCGTTTTTCATTGCTATTCCTCTTCCTAATTTGTTCTGACAACTTTCATTCAGAATGATTTTTGTTTTCTCCTTTTCAAGAGAAGCAATTGTTTTGGGGTCGAAATGGTCGTGATGCTCGTGAGTTACCAAGATAAAATCTGCTTTCGGAAAGCGTGAATAATCAGTTGTATGGTTTTGATAGTTTTCAACAGGGTCAATTTGGAAATATACATTTTCATAATTTATTGCCAAACTGCCGTGCTTGATGAATGTTATTGTTACCTGTTTTCCGTTTTTGGTAGAAAAAGTATCGGAAACATAGTTTTGAGCAGACATACCAACACACCAAAAAAATATAAATGCTACAATTATCTTATTCATAAAATTTAAAATTTTGAAACAAAGGTAATACAATAATTTGATTTGCAAAATAAATTTTGTTTTGTAAGTTTGATGTTTCCCCCAATTTTTATCATCAAAAAACCTCCTTCCGAATTCTACTCAGCGATGTATCGGTAATTCCCAAATAAGTGGCGATGTATTTTAAAGGTACGCTTTGAATCACTTGTGGCTTATCTTTGAGGAATTGCAAATAGCGGTCTTTGGCGGGAAGCGTAATCATCTCGAGGGAGCGTTGTTGGGTTTGGAAGAGTTTTTCGGTCATAAAAAGTCGTCCCCATTCAGAAACTCCCGCAATGGAATGGTACAACAGCTGAAAATCCTCGAAAGAAATTTCCCACGCTATGCAATCGGTCAGGGCAACTATATTTTCTAAACTTGGCTCTTGCTTAAAAAGTGACAATTCATTGATAACAAACTCCTGCTCACAGAAAAAACCCGTAGTAATGTCGTTTCCTTCGTAATCGTGGACAAAACTCCGAGCAATACCACTTTGCAAAGCGAAATAACTTTTGGAAACTTCGCCTTTTTGTAAAATAAAATCTCCTTTCTTGAAACTCACCTTCCGATGTGCCGCCTTAATTTGTTCAAGTTGTTCACTCGAAATCAGCGGATGGGCATAAAGTGTGGAAAAATCAAAGGTGGTCTGCATTTTATATATAGTCTTTTAAGATTTATGTAAAAAAAGGGCGAAAATTTTTTCGCCCTTACTATTTTCTATTTGTTAATTCCTATTGCCTATTTGAACAGATACATTTTCCTTCTTGCATAGAGCTCATAGAATTGGTCGTCTTTGAGGTCGTCTATGAAAAGAATGCTCTCACCGGTGGATTTCATTTCGGGACCTAAACGCTTATCCACGTTCGGGAACTTGTTAAACGAAAACACAGGCTGTTTGATAGCAAATCCGTCCAATTTCGGTTGGAAATCGAAATCGGTTACTTTCTTCTCGCCAAGCATCACTTTGGTAGCGTAGTTCACGTACGGCTCCCCGTAGGCTTTGGCAATAAACGGAACGGTACGCGACGCCCTCGGGTTGGCTTCGATGATATACACCGTGTCGTCCTTAATGGCAAACTGAATGTTTATCAGTCCCACCGTGTTTAAGGCTTTAGCTATTTTGTGCGTATGGTCTTTGATTTGTTGCATCACAAACTCACCGATGTTAAACGGCGGCAGTGTGGCGTTACTATCCCCCGAATGCACCCCACACGGCTCGATGTGTTCCATAATCCCGATGATGTACACGTTTTCGCCATCGCAAATAGCATCGGCTTCGGCTTCGATAGCTCCATCTAAATAATGGTCAAGCAAAAGTTTGTTATTCGGAATTTTACGGAGCAAATCCACCACGTGTTCTTCCAATTCGTGCTTGTTGATAACGATTTTCATTCCTTGTCCACCCAACACGTACGACGGACGCACCAAAAGCGGGAAGTCCAACTCATCGGCTAGCTTTAAGGCTTCGTCGGCAGTTTCGGCAACACCAAATTTCGGATACGGAATGCCCAATTCTTTCAATAAAGTAGAAAAACGCCCTCGGTCTTCTGCCAAATCCAACGCGTCAAAACTTGTTCCGATGATTTTAATGCCATATTTATGGAGTTTTTCAGCCAATTTCAAAGCGGTTTGCCCGCCCAACTGAACGATAACACCTTCGGGTTTTTCGTGACGAATGATGTCGTAAATATGTTCCCAAAAAACAGGCTCGAAGTAGAGCTTATCTGCCGTATCAAAATCCGTAGAAACCGTTTCAGGGTTGCAGTTAATCATAATGGTTTCGTAACCGCACTCGGCAGCCGACAGCACTCCGTGAACACAACAGTAATCGAACTCAATTCCCTGCCCGATACGGTTGGGTCCAGAGCCTAACACAACTACTTTTTTGCGGTCGGAAACGATACTATCGTTCGCTGTGAAAAGATTGCCGTTCGCATCACGAATTGGAGCTTCAAACGTAGAGTAATAATACGGCGTTTGTGCTTTAAACTCGGCAGCACACGTATCTACCAACTTATATACGCGGTTGATACCCAATTCTTCACGTTTTTTATAGACTTCACTTTCCCAACATCCCAACATATGGGCGATTTGGCGGTCGGCAAAGCCTTTTTGTTTGGCTTCCAATAGTAAATCTTTCGGAAGTGTTTCTATTTTATAGGTTGAAATTTCTTTCTCAATGCTGTATAGTTCTTCGTATTGCTTCAAGAACCACATATCTATCTTAGTGATTTCGTGAATTCTCGAAAGCGGAATGCCCATCGCGATGGCGTCATAAATCACAAAAACTCTATCCCAACTCGGATTGGTAAGTTTGTCGATGATTTGCTCATAATTTTTGTATCCTTTGCCATCTGCTCCCAATCCATTGCGTTTGATTTCAAGTGATTGCGTAGCTTTATGAAGTGCTTCTTGGAACGAGCGACCGATGCCCATTACTTCTCCTACCGATTTCATTTGCAGACCGATAGTGCGGTCAGAACCTTCGAATTTATCAAAGTTCCAACGCGGAATTTTTACGATAACATAATCCAACGTGGGTTCAAAAAGTGCCGAAGTGGACTTAGTGATTTGGTTAGAAAGTTCGTCCAAGTTATAACCGATAGCCAATTTTGTTGCAATTTTGGCAATCGGATAGCCTGTCGCTTTGGAAGCCAATGCCGAAGAACGTGACACACGCGGATTGATTTCTATGGCGATAATATCTTCTTTTTCGTCAGGAGAAACGGCAAATTGTACGTTGCAACCTCCCGCAAAATCGCCGATACTTCGCATCATCTTGATTGCCATATCACGCATACGTTGGAACGTTCTGTCGGAAAGCGTCATCGCAGGAGCAACGGTAATAGAGTCACCCGTGTGGATACCCATTGGATCCATATTTTCAATGGTACAGATAATTACCACATTATCGTTTTTATCACGAAGAAGTTCCAATTCGTATTCCTTCCAACCCATTAACGCTTTGTCAATCAACACTTCGTGAATAGGAGAAGCCTCCAAACCACGTGTGAGAAGCGTATCAAAGTCTTCCTTTTTGTACACCACAGAAGCTCCTGTTCCGCCCAATGTAAACGACGGACGAATCACCAAAGGAAAACCGAATTTCTGAGCGATTTCTTTTCCTCGAAGGAAAGAATTTGCCGTTTCGGACGGAGCCATCGGAATGCCAATTTTGTCCAAAAACACACGGAATTTCTCTCGGTCTTCGGTAATTTGGATGGCATCGATATCCACCCCGATGATTTCCACATCAAAATCTTTCCAAATCCCTTTTTCAGCGGCTTCAATGCAAAGATTTAAGGCAGTTTGCCCTCCCATTGTGGGTAAAACGGCATCAATATTGGGATGTTTTTTCAGAATTTCAACTATGGATTTGGTAGTCAATGGCTTTAAATAGACGTGGTCAGCCATTGAAGGGTCAGTCATAATGGTGGCAGGATTGCTGTTGATAAGCACCGTTTCGATGCCGTCCTCACGTAGCGAACGCAACGACTGTGAACCCGAATAGTCAAACTCACAAGCTTGTCCGATAATGATTGGTCCTGAACCAATTAACAATACACAATTTAAATCTTTACGCTTTGGCATTTTTTCCTATGTTTTTAGTTTTTTTTCCAAATTTTAACGGCCTCATTATAGAGAAAATCAGCTCTTTTTTGTATTTCTTCCTCATTCCAATTTTCTAACGAAAGAAAAGGAACCAAAGTTTTTATTCCCGATGAATAAAGTGCCAAACCTCCTCTTTTATCCTTTCCTTTTTTCTTAGTTTTCCAATTCGCATCTCGGATTGATGAATTTAAAGACTGCGTAATAATAGCGAGGTTACCAAGAGTGAGTAATTTCCGATTTCTAAAATCTCGTTTCTCTTTATCATTTATTTTCCCCCAATTATTTTCCCATTTTTTAGGCATTAAGTGTTCCAGAGTATATTTTGAAATTCCTAAAAGGCGAGTACTATCCATTCCATTTCGCAATTTAGATTCTATAAAATATACAATCCCTGCTGCTTGTTTATTTACAAGTATAGCATTGTCAAATCCTTTTTTTAACTCTTCATCATTAGGAAAGAAGTTGATTTGGTCTTCTTGCCTCTCAAAAAAGTTTATGAACTCTTGCTTTGATAAAATTTCATTCTGAATGAGTCTATCGGTAAAAAGTTGATTATAATTTTTTGTATTAGCGTGAATTACCATTCTACGCATCACATAACTTTCTAATATTTCAAAAAGTTCATTTTGAGTATTTTTATCATTTTGAGTATTTTTCAGAACATATAAAATATACGGAATTAAAGTGGAAGTATCTAATCCAAAAATAATTGTCGTTATTCTTTCTATGCCATTATTTGGAGTAAGTTCAGTATTGACAACTTCATAATCAAAATTACCACTAAATATTTTTGCATAATCTTTTATCTCTAAAAGAATATCATTTTTGTTTAGATTGTAATTTTTTATAAGATTTTTGTAAGATTCGAAAAGCGTTTCTACTTTTGAAAATTCTATCTTATCTTCTGTTTTAATTTTTAAAGTTGGTTCTTGAATTTTTATTTGTAAATATGCCCAAAAAAATAAATCAATAAATGTTCTACGAATTCTACCAGTGGTTATTTCTCTATCCCAATAATTTTTGGTTTCATCATCGGCTTCAAATATATTTTTCCAATATTTTTCGTATAAATCTTTTTCCTCCCTACCAAAAAAATAATTTTTAAGTAATTCAGCAGTAGTTAACTTAACACCAAGAGAGTTAATAGTATCAAAAATTTGTTGCTCATCTTCTCGTTCATCAAGGTCAATTCCTACAAAAAGAATATTCGTTAAAATTTTACCAAAATCTAATTTCTCGGGATTTAAATTCTTTTTAAAATAGGTATAAGCCAAAGTGATATTATCCGTTTCTGATAAATCTTCTAATGTAGATAAATTTAAAATTCTATTAAAATTTTCAACATCATTATGATTATGTAATAAGGAGATACTTTCATCAATTAGTTTAAAAATTCGTTCAAATCTCCCATCTTGATTGGTTTTCAAACACAAAACTTTAAAAAAGATGTTCAAAGTGGTTAATCTTTGTTGTCCATCAATCACAGTTCTTCGGTCTCCTGCCCTACTTACTGTTTGGGTTGGTTGTTGCTTTAGAATTACCGAACCTAAAAAATATGGTTTATCGGTCTCACTTACATTTTCCATATCTTCCAGTAGCCTTTCCCATTGGTCTTCCCCCCAAACATAAGCTCTTTGAAAAAAAGGAATTTCTAAAACCCTATTTCCATTAAAAATATCATTGATTGTTTTTTTTCCCGCTTCCATAATATTCTATCTTTTCTTAATTCTGTATCAAGCCATAAATTAGTTTTCATTTTGAGCTATTGCAAAAAATACAACAACTGAATTTTTATCTATGTCTCTTTCCTTTGAAGACATTTTTCAAGTAACTAAAAGTTAAGAATTTGTCTCTTTCAAAGAGCAACACCATTTGATTAGGGTTTTCGGAATCCTATCAAAAAACACCTTTTTTTATAGAAATTTTAAAAAAAAGGTGTTACCTAAAAAAGATAACACCTTTATATATTGTAAAACCCAACCATCGACATTATTTTTTATGTCTTGGTTCTGAAGAAACTGTTAATTTTTTTCTTCCCTTAGCTCTTCTTCTCGCTAATACTTTTCTACCGTTTGCAGTAGCCATACGCTCTCTGAAACCGTGTTTATTTCTTCTCTTTCTTTTTGATGGTTGAAATGTTCTTTTCATTGTCCTAAATCTTTAAAAATATCTTATCTCAAATAAAATTTATAAACCTTTCTCTATTTAAAAGTGGGGCAAATGTACGATTTTTTTTTAAACTGACAAATATTACACTCTTTTTTTGTTGTCTTTTTTTATTTCTTTGGATACTTATTTATCACAATATCAAAATATTTCGGATTATAAGTTCCTTTCATTGAATAAAATAAATTTTTCCTTTCTCCATTATCTTTGGGTAAAGAAATCAATTTCAAATCATTTCCCAAAATTTGCCAAATAAGCTCTGTACAATACATTTGTGAAGGCTCATCAATAACTCCCATTCGGTCGAATGGAACTTTTTTTTGTAAATAATATTTTGCCTGATTTACAATCCGTTGCCCCTGCTCTTTAGTAATGTTTTTAGGACGTACAATAATAATTCTCTCAGGCATTGACCCCTTCAAAAACTGGTTAAGTGATTGTTCTTGCATTCCGTCCGTGTCACTCGTATCAGATGAAAGTGAATGAATTACCCACCATTTATCATCTTTTAAATACAAAATTCCAGAGTGAGTAACGTCAAAAACAGAGTCATTTAACTTTTTGGAAATCAAATCACTAAAAAAACCATATCCTCTCCTAAGAATAATATCTCCCTGTTGTATTTTCTTTAAATCTTCTTGAGAAAAACGTGCAATTTTCTGATTTTGCCTTATGAGTTTGCTCTCCTGATTTCTATCTACCCAAAAGAATAAATGAAAACTTCCCCACAAGAACAACAAAAAAAAACTGAAAAATAAAGTCCCTTTTATTAGATATTTCTTCATTTTTCAGTTCTTTTTACACTTTTATTATTCCGTTGTTTCAGTAACCACCTCCGCTTCTAAATCTTCTAGTTCTGTTGTGATTTCTTCTTCACTTGATTGATTTTCAGATTCTGTAGCGTCTAAATTTCCTACAGGTTCTTCCTTGTTCATTTCTTCCTTATTAAAAGAAACCTTCCAATTTCCATCAACTTTCTTTAAATCAATGCTTTGCTCTTTGCTTTCTTCTTGAATCTCAGAACTTTCAACAATATAAAAAACTTTTGCCTTATCACCATTTTCTTCTACCTTCATTACTTTTACTTTTGCATTTTCAGCCTTTTTGTTATTGTCCTTAGGCATACTATCAAGCATATTCAAAAGTTGTTTCATCGAATCGTCCGAATACTTTTTAGCTTCCTCAAAGTTTTGATTTTCCATAGCTTCCAAGAATTTTTCTGCGACTTTTCTAGGAGAATCTCCTGAACAAGAAACAAACAAAAGCATCGAAAACATTACTAAATTTAAAAATAATTTTCTCATATTTATTTATTGAACTATTAAAAAAACGGTAGCAAAAATAAGAATAAAGAATTAGATACAAGAAAAATATTTCGTTTTTTTGACTATTAGAGTAAAAATAAATACCTTCGCACTTATTATATTAATTTTAGTTTCATATGAAAATAGTTATATCCCCAGCCAAGTCACTAAATTTCGATAAAAATATCCCTACGAAAGAATACTCTCTACCAATCTTTCAAACAGAAATGAAGGAAGTTAATACTGAATTGAAAAAACTAACTCCCAATACGTTAGCTGAATTGATGCATATTTCAGAAAAACTTGCCGACCTTAACTGGCAACGAAATCAAGAATTTTCACTACCTTTTTCTACCAAAAATGCTAAACAAGCTGCATACGTTTTTGATGGTGATGTTTATGACGGATTGGATATTCTTTCTCTCAATAACAATGAAATCGAGAAATTGCAAAAGACGTTACGCATTCTTTCAGGGCAATACGGGCTATTAAAACCTTTGGATTTGATACAACCTTATCGTTTGGAAATGGGTACAAAAATTAGCATCGCAGGAAGTAAAGACTTATACGATTTTTGGAAAGATAAAATCACAAACGCTTTAAACAATGAATTATCAGATAATGAGTTATTTATAAACTTAGCAAGTAATGAATATTTCAAGGCTATTGATGTTAAAAAACTAAAGACTTCGGTTGTTACCCCCATTTTTAAAGATTGGAAAGGCGATGAACTTAAAATTATTAGTTTTTATGCAAAAAAAGCTCGTGGACTAATGGTAAAATACATCATCAAAAATGATGTCCAAACAATTGATGGCTTAAAAGGATTCAATTATGAAGGATACAACTTTAGTGAAAGTTTATCCGTAAAAAAAGGAGAACTCATTTTTGTTAGATAACAAAAAAGCTACCCAAAAGGTAGCTTTTCTTTTTAATATTCAAATTGTTATGATAATTTCATATCTGAAACAATTGCTTTTATTTTTTCATCTAAGACCTTTTCAGTCTCTTTAAATTTATCGACACTATCTAATTTTGTATTCACACTGAAATAGAATTTAATTTTTGGCTCTGTCCCACTTGGGCGTGCCGCAATTTTTGTTCCGTTTTCAGTATAGTAAATCAATACATTTGATTTTGGAATATCAATATCTTCGATCTCACCTGTTAAAATATTATGAGCTTTTGAAGTTTGGTAATCTTCAACCATTGTAACTTTTTCTCCATTGATTTCTTTTAGTGGATTTTCACGTAGGTCTTTCATCATTTGAGCAATTTCTTGTGAACCTGAAATTCCTTTACGAACCAATGAAATTAAATATTCCTTGTAGAAAACATAATCCACATAAGCCTTTAGCAACTCCTTGTAAAAAGAACTACCTGAAGCCTTAGCTGTAGCTGCAATTTCACAAGCTAATAATGTTGCTGTAACGGCATCTTTATCACGAACGAAATCCCCAACCATATATCCAAAGCTTTCTTCACCACCACCAATAAATGTTTGGTCGGAAAAATCACGAATCATTTTTGCAATCCACTTGAATCCTGTCAACCCAACTTTGCATTCTACACCAAAGGCAGTTGCTACATCATTCATCATAGGAGTGGAAACAATTGTTGACCCCACAAACTCGTTGCCTTTGAATCCTTTTTCTTTATGTTTCTGCAATAAAAATAAAGTCATCATCACCATCGTTTGGTTTCCGTTCAGAAGTACCATTTTCCCTTCCAAGTCACGAACGGCAACACCCACTCGGTCGCAATCGGGGTCTGTACCAATTACAATATCTGCATTTATTTCGTCAGCTTTTTTCAAAGCCATTGTTAAAGCCTCTGGCTCTTCAGGATTAGGTGATTTCACCGTTGGGAAATTTCCGTCAGGTTTTGCTTGTTCTTCTACAATATGAACGTTTGTGTAACCAGCTCGTTTCAAAACTTCTGGTACCATTGTAATTGAAGTTCCGTGCAAAGAAGTAAAAACTACTTTCAAATTTTCCTTTTCCGGAGCGTTAAAACTACCGTTTTTAATGGAAGCTTCTGCAAAGGCATTATCTAACTCAGTATCAATCCACTCAATCAAATTTTCATCAGCATCAAATTTAATATCCTTAAAATCAACTGCTTCAATAGCCTTCATTATGTCTCCATCTTGCGGAGGAACCAACTGACCACCATCTTCCCAATACACTTTGTAGCCATTATATTCAGGTGGATTATGCGATGCTGTTAGCACAATTCCGCATTGGCACCCCAAATAACGTACTGCAAATGAAAGTTCTGGAGTTGGACGCAAATCCGAAAACAAAAAAACCTTTATTCCGTTAGCTGAAAAAACATCAGCAACAACTTTCGCTAATGTTTTCGAATTATTCCTGCAATCGTGAGCAATTGCCACTTTAGGTTGTTCGTTAGGAAATGTTTTTTTCAGATAATCACTTAGTCCTTGCGTGTTTCTTCCGAGCGTGTATTTATTAATTCGGTTTGTACCGATTCCCATAATACCACGCATTCCTCCAGTTCCAAATTCAAGATTTTTGTAGAAAGATTCCTTTAATTCGTCAAGATTTCCATCAAGAAGTTCTTGTACTTTGCTTCGGGTTTCTGCATCAAAAACATCAGAAAGCCACGTTTTTGCTGTTTCAATACTTTTTTCTAACATAGTATATAAATTAGAAGATATTTTTATTTTACTTATCGTTTTTCAACTAAGCAAAGATAAAAAATTTATATCAATTTCCTTAGCAAAAAAATTAATATTTTTTAAGAAGAAATATATTTAAAAGCTATCTTATACCGAATAGTATATAACTTGCTGATTTATTTTCCTTTTGATAATTTACTGACATTTATTTTGCATTTTGCTGTAATTCTACCCAAGCATCTGCAAGCATAAATTCCAACATTTTATGATTTTTGGCCTTTATTACGTCGTGAAACTGAGGTTTTTCCATAACAAAATAGGACAATTTTTCTATTTCCTCATCAGTAAGCCGAACCGTTTTGCGAAGAAAAGTAGACATATTTTCAATGATGTAATTCGCTACTTTCACATTTTCATCATTGGCTACTAATTGTTTTATTTTTTTACTTTTTCCTGTAATTGCATTAATCAAACCTTCAAAATTTACTGAAACTGCACCTACAAGCAAAGGCCAAAGCCCACTTGGTAAAATCCGTGTTTCACTATAAACTCGCTTTTCGTTATAAGTTCTTTCTATAGGCTTGTGTTGTAATATCCCGAGCGATTGTGCATTTATATCTGGATTTTTAGAAACTTCAACTTCCTCTATCTTAATCAGTTCATCTTTCATTTTCACTAAAAGTAGCTGGTCTGTTTCTAAATCAAACCGAGTAATAACACGATAAATTGTTTCTTTACCTACATAAGTAATTTTCAATGTATTGCCGAGAAAAGCCTCAATAGAAAATTTTCCTTCTGTATCTGTTATTGTAAAACGATTTCTCTCTAAATTTTGTATGTGAACACCTTGCAAGGGTTGTTTTTCATCAATTATTTTCCCATTGATGATTACACTTTCCTGAGCAATGAGCATTTCGCCCACAAACAGAAGAAACAAAAATATAAATTGCTTACTGTTTTTCATTTTTTAGTTCACGTTCCAGCATTCCTTGTAACTCTACCCAAACATCTATAAGCATAAATTCTAAATCCTTCAGATTATTCTCCTGAACAGCTTTGTGAAATTCTGGTCTTTCCATAACGTAATACGCCAAAGCATTGATTTCTTCTTCAGATAATTTAAGTTCTTTCTTTAGAAAATTCCCCATATTCTCAGAAATATAGGTTGCAACTGCCATATTTCGTTCATTTTGCAAATCTTTTTTTATTTGCTTTCTTTTGCCTGTTATAGCATTAATGAGAGCAGCCACGTCTAGTCCCCCACTGAAAACTCTAGTATTGCTATAGACTTTTTTCTCTCCATATGTTCTTCGTATAGGAGTGTGTTGCAAAATTCCAAGTTCTTGAGCTGTGATATTTTTATGCTTTGTCACCTGAACTTCCTCCAGTTCATTAATATGTTCTTTCATTTGTATCACTATTCCAGTAACCTGAAAATCTGCTTTTGCAATATTTCTGAAGACTGTTTGCATACTAACGTGGGTTAATTGAAGTGTATTCCCAATAGTTGCTTTTATTGTGAAGTATCCTTTTTCATCAGTGGTAGAGAACAATTGAGTATGAAGATTTTGTACGTGAACTCCCATCACGGGAATCGTATCATTCATTACACGTCCACGTACAATTTCTTCATTTTGGGCAAAAAGATTTCCAAAAAATAATAGAAAAATAAATGTTACACCAACTCTTTTCATTTTGTAAATTTAATTTTCAATTTCTGACTGCCCCATCAACATTAAATAGGCCTTGAGGAATTGGTCAATTTCGCCATTCATAACACTATCCACATCAGTAGATTCATATCCTGTACGAACATCTTTCACCAATTTGTATGGATGCATCACGTAATTACGAATCTGTGATCCCCACTCAATTTTCATCTTTCCGGCTTCAATTTCATCACGTTTTGCTTGACGTTTTTTTAGCTCAATTTCATAAAGCTGTGACTTTAAGAGCTGTAAAGCCTTATTTTTATTATCAAGCTGACTTCGGGTTTCCGAATTTTCTATTATAATCCCTGTAGGGTGGTGTCTTAAACGCACAGCAGTTTCTACTTTGTTAACATTCTGTCCTCCTGCCCCACTCGAACGCATTGTTTCAAAGGTAATATCAGACGGATTTATTTCAATTTCAATAGTATCATCTGCCAAAGGATACACGTACACTGAAACAAAAGACGTATGACGTTTGGCATTACTATCAAAAGGCGAAATACGCACCAAGCGATGTACTCCATTCTCACCTTTCAAATATCCAAAAGCATATTCTCCCTCTATTTCAATAGTAACCGTTTTAATTCCAGCTACATCCCCCTCTTGGTAATTCAAAGTTTTTATGCTATACTTTTGGTTATTACACCACATTGAATACATTCTAAGTAGCATTGAAGCCCAGTCACAACTTTCGGTTCCTCCTGCCCCAGCCGTAATTTGCAACACGGCACTCATACTATCTCCTTCATCGGAAAGCATATTTCTGAACTCAAGGTTTTCGATGCTTTGCAAAGCCTTTTGATATTGTTCACCGATCTCTTCTGCAATAGAAGAATCCTCCTTTAAAAAATCCATAAGAATTTCCAAATCTGAAATATACTCCTTAGCTTGTTGATAATCTTCTACCCATTTTTTCTTTGCCCGAAGCTCTTTCATTATTTTTTCAGCTTCTTTAGGATTATTCCAGAAATCAGGTGCAAAAGTTTTCTCTTCTTCGTTTGTAATTTCAATCAACTTAGCATCTATGTCAAAGATACCTCCTTAACGCACCTAGGCGATTCACTAAATCCTTTACTTGTTCGTTGTTTATCATTTTATTTTTTAATTTAAAAGGCAAATATAAATTTTAGAAATAAAGAATACAAATTATATTTTAAGAAAAACAGATTGAGTTATTATTATAAGAATAATAATCATTTTTGAAATGTTCCCAAACAAAAACTCCTAACTACACTCGTTAATTTGTATCAAGAAAGTAAAAAAATAAAACAGCTTTTAATTTTAAAGCTGTTTTTTTCTTTAAAATATCTATTTTTTTAGTTGTATAGTCTTAAATAAATATATATATTAAA
>NZ_KB900710.1 GCF_000379185.1 Capnocytophaga cynodegmi DSM 19736 | reverse complement strand
TAATCGTTTGACTATCAGAAGAAAAATTAATGATAAATCAAATTTTGTTTTAAATCCTCTTTTTCCGATACTCAAATGGGAAATAATCCATTTTTTTATTATATCTTTGCTCAAAGTTCCTTGATTTTCATTTTGTTATGCAAAACAAAAATGCTAAAAATTCTTGGAACTTTTACTTTTCCTTCAAAAAAGTTTAGACAGGTTTTACAATAAAAAAAGCTCGAAACAAATTTCGAGCTTTTTTATTAATAACTAACTTCTATTTAATAGCTTTTATTGCAGCTTCAAATTCAGATTGTGTAGCTTCTTTCAACTCAGACTTTAAGAATTCCACCTGATGGTCTTTTGTAATTTTTGCACTCTTTATAGCATACGCCCATTTTCCGTTGCTTTCAGAAGCAAAAATTACGTGAACTTCCAAACCAATCGGTAAGGTATAATTCCCTGTAGTAAAAATTTTCTTGTCAATGTTATAATAAATTGTAGCAAGTCCTGGTACTTCTTTATAAGACATATAGACTGCAGAATTTTTTCCATCGTATTCACTCGGCACTTTGACAGTAACAGGCGTTACTTCGCGTGACTCATTATCATAGAAACGGTCTATATTTATCCAATCAAACTTATTAGCTATAACAAGGTACTTTTCGTCTAGGAATATCAAACCGGGCATAGGCACCTCAGGATTCCACCCCTCTCCAGTTTCAGGATTCCAATTTTCTGTTATAACTTCGTCCCAAACCAAATTTCCTTTTTCGTTTAAATTACCATACCACAATTTCATAGTATCATCAAGTTTCCCCGTAAGCTTCGCTGGAACTTCCAGCTCGTAATTACAATAATCAAGACTTTCAATTTCTTGACCATTTTGAGTTAACTTCAAATTAAACGCTCCACCTGTAACCAAAAATTTAGCAACTTTTTCATTACTATCCCACCCCATTGTAGCAATATTAGTAGTAAGTAATGAAGATTTATCAAACAACTCAATAAAATCAAACTTTACTTTTCCCTGTACAGGCTTACCTTTAATTACCAAGCATCCTTCTGGGATACGAACCTTTACACCTTTCTCAGATGTAAACTCAATATCACCCATTCCATCAACCTCAAATTCTTTTGTTTGAGTTAATTTATTCAATGCAGTCTCTCTCAAATTTTGAAAATTTGAGGCATTAGGCACAGCAACAACGTCGCTTTCCTTTACATCATCATTATCTTTACAACCTACTAAAAGTACTGTAAAAATAAAAAGCAAACCAAAATAATTTTTTTTCTTCATTTTTTATTTGTTTTTAAATGTTAATATATTTTATACGACAAAAATTATGCCCAATTATGTTAATAAATTAAAATTTATTGATAAAAAAGAAGATTATCTATAAAAATAGATAATCTTCTTTTACAAAATATATGACCTAATAAATTTAATCTCTAATTAAATTATAATTTTGGCGCTCCTTTAAGTACTTGTGCATCAGCTCCTTCTTCAAATCCTTTATCTTTGAAGTTTTGTAAGAATGCTTCCGCTAATTCTTTTGATTTAGCTGCGAATTGAGCTTTATCATCCCAAGTATTTTCAGGATTCAAGATAGCTTGGTCAGAAACACCTTCGCAAGATTGTGGCACTCCAAAGCCGAAAATTGGTAACTCTTTGTACTCAACTTTGTCTAAAGCTCCTGTCAGGGCAGCAGTAATCAAAGCACGAGTATCTTTCAAGCTGCAACGTTTCATTTTTCCGTTGTAACCTGTGTTTACTAACCATACGTTTACACCTGATTTTTCGATTTTTTCAGCCAACATTTTTCCGTATTCAGCTGGGTGAAGTGGCATAAATGCTGCTCCGAAACAAGCTGAGAACGTTTTTTGTGGTGTAGTAATTCCTACCTCTGTTCCTGCAACTTTTGAAGTATATCCTGAAACGAACTGATAAGCAGCTTGTTCTGGAGTCAATTTAGAGATTGGAGGCAATACTCCGTAAGCATCAAAAGTTAAGAAGAATATATTTTTAGGATTCTTACCTATTGAACCAGGTTGAATATTAGCTATGTGGTGGATTGGATACGAAACACGTGTATTTTCAGTGATTGAAGTATCTGCAAAATCAACCTCTCCGTTGTGCATAATCACGTTTTCAAGGATAGCTCCTTTTTTGATAGCCGCAAAAATTTCAGGCTCTTTTTCAGGTGTCAAATCAACTACTTTTGCATAGCAACCACCTTCAAAGTTAAACACTGTGTTTTCAGGAGTCCATCCGTGTTCATCATCTCCGATTAGGTGACGGCTAGGGTCAGCTGAAAGCGTTGTTTTACCAGTTCCTGAAAGCCCAAAGAAAATCGCTGTATCACCGCCTTTACCAACGTTTGCAGAACAGTGCATTGGCATTGTGTTTTTGAATACAGGAAGTACGAAGTTAAGTGCAGAGAAAATACCTTTTTTCATTTCTCCTGGATATCCTGTTCCACCGATTAAAGCAATTTTTCTAGTAAAGTTCAAAATAGCGAAGTTTGATTGACGAGTTCCGTCAACAGCTGGGTCAGCCAAGAATCCTGGTGCGTTGATTACCAACCACTCTTCTTTGAAGTTTTCTACTTCGCTGTCTTCCAAACGAAGGAACATATTGTAAACGAATTGTGCACTCCAAGGAAGTTCAGCAATAGTACGAACATTTGTACGATAGTTAGGGTCAGCACAAACATATCCGTCGTGAACGAACAATTCTTTTCCAGAAAGATATGCCATTACTTTATCATAAAGAGCGTCAAATTTTGCTGAATCGAAAGGAATATTCACTTTTCCCCACCATACGCGGTCTTTTGTAATGTCGTCTTTTACGATGAAACGGTCTTGTGGAGAACGTCCTGTAAATTTCCCTGTTTTGATAGATAAAGCTCCAGAGTTAGCTTCTTCAGCTACACCTTTTGCGATAGCTTCTTTGTGCAACTCGTCGGCAGAAAGTTGGTAGCGTACGTTTGCATTTTTGATTCCGTAATTCTCAACTGAAATTGTTTTTGATTTACTCATAATTTTGATTTTATAATTATTATATTGTTAATTCTAAATAATCCCCTTTTTAATTTGGCGATGTAAAAGTACAAATAAAACTTGAAATAAAAAATCAAATTCACATTTTTTTTGCCCTAAAAATGAAAATTTAATACTTACATAACATTGGAAGACAAAACTAATTGTAATACTGATTGATATGTTTTTAATCAAATTTGAGAACTAGCAAAAATAAGAATCAAAGTACAAAAACCACTACACTTTCCATTTTAAAACTCTTTTCATCCGATTTTAAAAACACAAATTTCCTAAAATCATCTAATCATAAAAACAAAAAAATAGAGATACGTTACACAGACTCGTTTCATAGGCAATTGATTAATTTATTCCTATTTCAAATAGCACTAGCATAGAGTTAATCTAAATACATATAACTCATTTTCAGCTATTTAAATTGTTTCTAAGTGTTTCTACCCTTATCTTTGCAGTGTAAAAAATAAAATAATTTATTAATCAAAAAATATACGATTATGGCTATCAGATTAACAAGCGGTTGCGTAAACTGCCAAAATTTAGAGAAAGACAACATTTGCAGCGTTCACAAAACAAAAGTAGAAGCAAAGTACACTTGTGACAGTTTTGATATGACTGTTGCTGCAAAAGAAGCTATCAGTTGCGGAACTTGTGTTCGTTTTAAAACTGATAAATGTGCTCATCCTCAGAAAGCTAGTTCAGAAATGCTATGCTCTTCTTGGGCTCCAGAGGCGAAAGCTTAATGGTTTTTTAGTTATACGATTTTTTAGTTTAATTTTTTATCGGTAAGTGATTTCTCACTTACCGATTTTTGTTTCATTCAAAAAGAAAAAAATGGATAAAATACTTATCCATTTCTATAGAAATAATTTTAACTAAGAGCGTTAATATCAATTGTATCGCCGATGGGTAATAAATGTAACTTACGATGTGAATTTGAAAACTCTTTTTCAGAAGACTCTTTATCTATTTTGATAACATCAAAAGTATCATAATGAACTCCTAATGTGTGATATGAATCCACAAACTTTGCAGCCAATAAAGCATCTTTAACTCCCATTGTATAATTATCACCTATTGGAAGAATTGCTAAGTCCACATTATATTGATACGAAATAAGTTTCATATCTAAAGATAAAGCTGTATCTCCTGACACGTATATTGTTCTCCCCTTGTTTGTTATAAGAAACCCTGCTGGATTTCCTCCATACTTTCCGTCAGCAAAAGCAGATGAATGTTCAGCCTTTGTCATTTTGATTTCTACTTCCCCATTTTCAAGGCGTTGCGTTCCTCCGATATTCATTTCGTAGCCATCTAATCCCAAGTCTCTGTAATGTGCCATTATTTCAGGATTCGTAATAAGTTTTGCTCCTGTATTTTTGGCAATAACCTCAGCATCTAAAATATGGTCTAAATGAGCGTGTGTGAGCAAAATATAATCTGCCTTCACGGATTTAATATCAATATGTTTCGCTAACGAATTGCCTGAAATAAATGGGTCTATAAGGAAAAATTTTCCTTCAATTTCGACATTGACACAAGCGTGTCCTAAATAGGTTACTTTCATAATTATATCTTTTTATTTTAAGTTACAAATTTAAAAATTTCATAAATTTAATTAGAAACCGCTTTCAAACCAATAATGGAACCAATAAGCGTTGTGATGAAAAATAGCCTCCAAAAAGTAGCAGGTTCTTTAAAGATAAATATTCCTACTAAAACAGTTCCTACTGCTCCAATACCTGTCCAAACAGCGTAAGCTGTCCCCAATGGAAGGTGCTGTGAGGCTTTCATTAGTAAGGTCATACTTATTATGGTACAAACGACAAACCCTCCATACCAAAAGTATGTTTCTGCTCCGATACTTTCTTTTGCCTTTCCCAAACAGAAAGTAAACGCCACCTCGAACAACCCTGCAATAACCAGAAGAATCCAATTCATCTTTTATAACTTAAAAAATGATCAAAAATAAACACCTTTTCACTTTGTTGTATTTACCTACATTTAGTGCAAATATAGTTTAAGCGTCTTAAATAAGCAAAAAACATTTTTTAAACAGAAAAAAGAACTTTTTAAAAATAAAAAAACAGAATGTTAAAAAGCATTCTGTTTTTCAATGATTATTAGACTATTACTTTTTCTTAGCCCACCAAAGAGGTGTGTGAACCCCATCTTCTCCTCCTAAAAGTTCCACAGCTTGTTTGTAACCTTCTGGAACATTACTTTTTAAAGAACTTGGATATGGCAATCGTTGCGGAAAAAACTCAACTTTACTCTCCATATAGTTGGCATCAGTAAGTGAAGGAATTCCGACCAATGGATTCTCAATTGCAGGATTTTCGAAGAACGGAAGTCCTAAACGACGATGATCACTCCATCCCTCAAGAGGTAACCAAGGTACTTGAGCAATAAATTTTTGTGTAATAATTTTAGTCAAGGCATCATTACGCACGGTTCCATTTTTATATAAATGATTTACAGGATACTGATATGTGGTCGTTTCCTCAGCATTTGTATAACCGTTTTTATATCTCATTACTACAGAAGTAGGCTCAGAAGTGTGTGACCATTTAACTGAAGTACCTACGCGGTTGTAATCCTCTGAAGTTATGTAACTTGAATAATATCCATCAACTCCCCAATAAGTGAAATTCATTTTAATTCCTTTTTCATAAGCCTCCTGTGCGGTCATTGGCACATTCCAACCTCTTACAGCTGCTTCAGCAATTAGAAAGTAAGACTCCCAAGCACCGAAGAATAATCGTTTTGCAGTACTATTTCGTAGATTGTTTCGTAAGCGTGGAGTAACTCCAGGCCAACTATAAACTTGATTAAGGCTTCCTTTTGCACCCCAACTTCCTAAAGTGTGAGCATTCCAAGTAAAAGCAGCTTCAATTTCTACCAAATCTTCTTTATCATCTTTTTTCAACTTTCTCTTAGTATCCGTTACTTGAGAAGTAGCCCAAGAAGGGTATAGATTAAATTGCTCATTTTCAAAATCTCCTGGAATAGGATAAAGTGCATACGCACGAGGATCCATAGCATTTGGAAGACCATCAAACCAATATCCAGCCACAGGATTATTCGTTTTGGTTGCTATGTGATTTTCATAACGAACCCCAAGCCAATCAGCTGGTTTTATATTCTTTACAGCCTTTTCTTTAGTAAGTTGAGTAGAAGATTTTATACCTCCCAAGCCTATGTACAAGTTATTTAACGTTGGAGAGAGATACTGCATATTCCATTCACGTGACATCACTCCTGTTAAATCGTCCCAACCTGGTTTTTCCTGTACTTCAAAATCATCACTCAGTTCAGCAATATATCCAGTACTTACAGCCTCTTCAAAATGATTTTGCGCCACAGATGGAGCCACTTCAGATAAACGCATTGCCAAACGCATACGTAACGAACTTCCATATTTTTTCCATTTAGCAAAATCATAACCATAAGCAAGGTCTAACTTAGCTACCTTACTTGGTACTTTACCCACGCTTAAATCCATTTTTGAAGTTGCATCTTTCAATTCTGAAAGCATATAGTTATAAACTTCCTCTACACTGTTATATTTTGGATTTTCATCTTGAAATCCGTTAATAGGCATTGGACCAAAATTATCTGTAGCTTCACTTAGCAGATAAACTCTCCAAATTCGGGCAACTTGTAGCAAATTATTGTAATAATTTTCACTAAATCCTAAACTTGTTTTTTCTTTGTGTACCTTTATAGCAGTATTGATATCCGTTAACCACTTAGCTAAAGAATTGTAATAATCAGTACTCCAGCCATCATTAGCAGTTCCTATTGGCAAGGAATTGACCCTATCCATTCTTCCTGCAGCTTTCCAATATAAAATGAAAGCCCTTTCAGCTACGTGTGGATTTTGCTGTGTTCCCAAAATTGAACTATTTATGAAATACTCTATCTGAACTTGTTCAACATTATTCGACACATTAGGATTCACATTAATTTCATCAAAATTACCACAAGAAAATAATGCTAATGCCAATGCTAATATTCCCGTTTTGATATATTTATTATTTTTCATTTTTTTATTCTTTAAAAGTTAGAAACTCACTGTTAGATTAAAATAATATGAACGCATTGTAGGTGCTGAAAAATATTCAAAACCAACAGCATTGCTTCCTGTAGCGTAAACTGATTCTGGGTCGATGCCATTCAAATGACTCTTCAGCATCAAAACATTATTCATAGAAAACCCTACTTTCGCATTCTGAGCTTTGAAGCCTCTCACCCAAGAATCTGGTAATCTATAATTTAACTGAATATTTCTGATACGGATATTAGTTGCATCATACAAGTTATCTTCTGTAATCCCCAAATTTTGGTTAGACTTTCCAGCCAGAGTTGTCCAAAAAATTTGAGAAGAAACAGCTTTGGTATTTTCTGTATATCCTCCTTTACCATCTGATACAACTCCATTATAAACAATATCAGCTCTTTCTCCATTTACCACAGTAGCTGCTGAACGACCGCTTGTTTTTAATCCGTGATTAGTCCCTGAGAATATTTTACCTCCAAAACGTCCATCAACCAAGATACTTAGACTTAAATTTTTGTACGTGAACGTATTGGTAAACCCTACCATAACATCTGGTTGCTGATTTCCTAAGTAGTGAGTTCCCTCTGCTGCTTCTGGAACACCATTAGCATCAACAATAATTCTACCATAATGCGGACTTGAAGTATCCTCAACGCGAGAGAATTTGCTACCATAAATCGCCCCATAACGCTGTCCTGTTGCTGCTAAAATTTTAACATTTTCAAAACCTCCCAAAGCATATTGTGTAACTCCTTCGGCAAGTTCATTAACTGTGTTTATATTTTTAGAAACATTCAAATTCGTATCCCATACAAAATTCTCATTACGAATAGGTTGTCCTGTAAGCATCAATTCAAAACCTTTGTTTTCGATATCTCCTGCATTTATTTTTTTCGCAGTGCGTCCGCTCATTGAATTTAAAGGAATATCTAATAATTGATTTACAGCGTTTGATTTATAGAAAGAAAGGTCAACACCTAATCGATTATTAAACATTTTGGTTTCCAAGCCCACTTCCCAAGACTTTATAAGTTCATTTTTTACATTGGAATCAAAGAAAACAGAATTGGTACTACCTGTTGTATTTCCGTTAGGATCAGAACCTATTGTATAATAATTATACAATTGATATGGCCCCATATCGTTTCCTACCGCAGCATATGAAGCTCTGATTTTTCCATAATCAAACCAAGAAGGTTTTACGTTAAATTCCTTATCTAGTAACTCTGTAAACACCACAGAAGCACTTACTGAAGGATAGAAAAATGAGCGATTTGCTTTACTTAATGTTGACGACCAATCATTTCTTCCTGTAAAATCTAAATATGCATAGCTATTGTAGCTAATTTGATAAGTCCCATAAAATGAATTAATTCTATGATGTTTGTAATCCTGACTTACAGAAGGTGTCCCCACGGAATTGTTAACCGAAAACAAATTAGGTACTTCCAATTCTCCAACTGTGATTCCCATTTCGGTATGTTTGCGACTCATCAAATTACCTCCAAAGGTAGCTGCCATTCCCACCTTACCAAATAAATTACTTTTGTTGGCACTCAACAAGAAGCTCATATTAGTTTCATTAAATGTTCTCTTTCCAATACTATATCTTCCTGTAGATGTTAGAGGTCCTTTTCCATAAGTTTTATTTTCCAAATTGGTTGTATACAAATCTGTTCCAACTTTTGCTTCGGCATTTAACCAATCTGTAAACTCATATTTTACAGAACCATTCAGTAAAAAACGATCGCGAGAGTCGTTGTTCAAATTGTATTTAGTTGCCCAATATGGATTCAAACCATCTTTCGGGTGAAACCAAATATGATATCCGTTAGAATTAATTCCTGAACTAAATTCAGAAATATCAATCGTAGAAGGAAGATTAATCAATGTTGAAAACGGATTGTCTTTTCGGTTACCATTGATAGGACGATTATTTACTTTAGAGTTAATATACTGAACTTTGAAATCTGTTGTCCACTTATTATCTTTTCCAAATCGAGACACAGCTCTGGTTATTAAATTCAGACGCTCCAAAGTAGAACCTGGAATGGTACTCTGATTGTCTACGTGTGTTAAGGATGTATACAAAGATGTCCCATTTTTCAATTGTTGCTGAAAAGACAAAGAATGCTGAATATCAACACCTGTATTCAGAAATGAATTAACATTATCATAAGTACGCAACGGAACTTTTTTATCATTCCAATTGGTAATTATCTGTCCTTCAATTTTAGGTCCCCAACTTGAAAAAGAAAGAGGGTCATAAACGCCATCTTGTCCTTGACCAAAGATATCCTGAACATCGGGTCTTATAAAAACATTTTCAAAACCTACAGAAGAAGAATATGTAATTCCCAATCCCTCACGTGCTTTACCCGTTTTTGTAGTAATAAGTATAACCCCGTTACCAGCTCGAGAACCATATAACGCTGCAGCAGCGGGTCCCTTCAACACTGACATACTTTCAATATCATTCGGGTTCAAATCACCCAATCCATTTCCCATATCGTTAGAAGGGTTCCAAAAATCGTTGTTAGAAGCTCCTGTGAAATTATCCATTGGAACACCATCTACAACTACTAAAGGTTGGTTATCTCCTGTCAATGAATTGTTTCCCCTAAGTACTATTTTAGAAGAACCCGCAGGACCATTACTCCCTCTAACAATCTGCAAACCAGCTACTTTTCCTGAAAAAGCATTTGCTATATTTGCTTCTCTTGCTTCTACTAAAGATTCTCCTTTCACTTCTTGTAAGGCATATCCTAAAGATTTCTTTTCCCGCTTGATTCCCAAAGCTGTAACAACAACCTCTCCAAGTTGCTGAGCCTCTTCTTTCATTACTACATTAATTTTCAAAGAATTACCAGCTCCTGTTACTTTTTTAGTTTGAGTCATAAATCCGATATAGGAAAACTCAAGAACACCTCCTTCATTAACCTGCAAGGTATAATTCCCATCAAAATCAGTGGATGTACCCCTTTTCGTTCCTTGTATCAGAACGCCTACTCCAGGTAATGGACTACCCGCTTCATCTGTAACAGTACCTGTTACGGTTTTTACTTGTGCAAAAAGAGGAAAACTCACTACAAGTAACACAAGTAAACATAAAACTCGTTTGTTCATATATTATTTGTTTATTAAGTTAATTCTACAAAAGGGATACAAAAGTACAAGATAATATTATATTATGAAAGTTTTACATTAAAATTTTATTTTTCTCAAATAAAAACTACATTTTATAACATATAAATATTTTCGACTTTCTTTTTCAGATAACAAACTTTGTAATTTGGTATGGTTATTGCCCTATCGTTTTCGGAAATTTTAAATTTTACAGAAATGAAAAAAACAATTTTAACATTTTCAGTCATTTTTGCTTTGCTTTTCTCTGCAAATGCATTTTCACAAGTTAACATTGGTGTAAAAGCTGGAGCCAATTTGGGTAAAATTGATGGTGTAGCCTATAAAGACCAATTCAAATTGGGGTATCAATTAGGTGGTTTCGTGAGCGTTGGGCTTCTTGATAAACTGGCAATACAAGGAGAAATTTTATTCGACCAAACAAATACCACTCTTGAGGATTCTTACACTTCCATCTGGAATGATAAATTCGATAAAGGAAAGAAACTTAATTATTTGAACGTTCCTATTCTATTAAAATTCAATCAAAATGGATTTATTTCCTTGTTAGCAGGACCGCAATTCAGTATCTTAACAAATCGCAATGATAATTTGTGGCAAAATGGAGAAAAACTTTTCAAAAGCTCTGATTTTTCTTTCGTTACAGGAGCTGAAATTAACTTAAGGCCTTTTTTCATTTACGGACGCTACGTCTGGGGATTCTATGATATTAGCGACTTTGGAAAGGAAAAGGCTAAAACACAACAAATTCAAGTTGGAGTTGGATTGAAGTTCTAACCAACTATCCAAAATTAATAAAATCCCAGTAATACACTAATTACTGGGATTTTTATTTATAATAATTAAGTCTTTATATCTATTTAAATAAACAATAGCTATACGAAACGACTACAATCGTACTTTTCTTCCTACAAACCTTTCCTGTAAATGCTGAAAGATTACAAACAAAACTGGAATTACTATCAGTCCTAAGAAAGTTCCAATAAGCAAACCACTCACCGCCCCTGTTGCTACCGAACGATTACCAGCTGCTCCAATGCCTGATGCAAATACCAAGGGTAATAATCCTACAATGAAAGCAAATGAAGTCATCAAAATAGGTCGCAAACGTGCCATCGCTGCATTGATAGCCGAACGCGACAGGCTTTCGCCGTGATGTCTGCGTTGCTCAGCGAACTCAATAATCAAGATAGCATTCTTAGCCAAAAGTCCAACTAGCATAATGAGCGAAATCTGGAAATAAATATTATTCTCCAAGCCAAATAACCATTGTCCCAGATAAGCTCCCATTATTCCAAAGGGTAGCGAGAAGATAACCCCCAGAGGAAGAATGTAGCTCTCATATTGAGCTGAAAGAATGAAATAGGTAAATATCAAACTAAGTACAAAAATGATTGCCGTTTGTGAGCCAGAACCTTGCTCTTCCCTTGTAATTCCTGTGTAATCAATGCTGTAATTAGCACCGAGACTCTCAGTAGCTACTTCCTCCACAGCACGAAGAGCATCACCTGTACTATATCCTTCGGCATTAGCTCCTGAAAGATTCACAGCAGTAAAAAGATTGTAACGGTTTAAGCTCTGAGGTCCGAAAGTCCTTTCCAAGCTCACAAATTGTGAAATAGGAGTCATTTCACCTGATGCTGTTTTTACCATCAACCCATTTAAGTTACTTATATCCTTTCTATCATCAGGAAGTGCCTGAACCATCACACGAAATTGCTTTCCGTACTTGGTGAAATCAGTAGCATAAACACCTCCTATATAGCTTTGAAGAGAAGATAGAATACTACTTACATTCACTCCCGCCTGTACTGCACGTTCTACATTAAGCGTCATTTGATATTGTGGGTAATTTGCATTGAATGAAGTCTGTACATATTGTATTTCGGGTCGTTGCATTAGCTTTCCTATAAACTCCTGCGATACTCGCTCCAAATCTTTAATCTCTCCTCCTGCTCTGTCAAGCAATACCATCGAAAAACCTGAACTCATACCAAATCCAGGAACTGCTGGTGGTTGGAAAAAGATAACACGAGCCTCTGGAATATCCGATACCGCTCTGAAAGCCTGAGCTGTGATAGCTTGTATTGACTGATTAGGGTCTGACAAACGTTCTTCAAAAGGCTTTAATCGCAAAAAGCCCATACCATAGTTACTTCCTGCCCCTGAAATAAAACTTCTACCTGTAATAGCTGTAACAGAACTCACCCCTGGAATTTTTCGTAGCTTCTCCTGTGCTTCATTCATCACGGCTGCCGTGCGTTCCATTGATGCTCCTGGTATCAATTGTGCATCTATAAATAACAATCCATTATCTTCCGTAGGTACAAAACCAGTCTTCATTTTAGTATTAGCCATATAAAACCCTACTCCAGCTATGGCAAATAATACTAAAGTTACCCACTTATGGCGTAGAAAGAAGGTAAAGGTTTGCCCATATCGTTTAGTAGCTGCATCGAAGGCAATGTTGAACTTATGAAAGAACTTCTGTACGAAAGATTTATCCTGATATTCTTTATGCTGATGTGTTTTTAGGAACAAAGCACATAACACAGGACTAAGTGTAAGGGCATTCACTGCTGATATTGCAATAGCTACAATGAGTGTTACCCCAAATTGTTTATAGAATACACCCGTTGTTCCTCCTATGAAGGTCACTGGAATGAACACCGCTGCCATCACCAAAGTAACTGAGATAATCGCTCCTGAAATCTCGTGCATCGCCTCAATGGTTGCATTCCTTGCTTTACGTCCAGTATTCTCCATTTTAGCGTGAACTGCCTCCACAACGATAATCGCATCGTCCACAACAATACCGATAGCCAGTACCAAGGCAAAGAGCGTAAGCATATTAATCGAGTAACCAAACAGATTTAGGAAGAAGAACGTACCTACAATAGATACAGGCACTGCGATAGCAGGAATTAACGTAGAACGGAAATCCTGCAAGAAGATATAAACAACTAAAAACACCAGCAAGAAGGCTTCCAAAAGTGTAGTAAGTACCTTTGATATGGAGGCTTCCAAGAACTCATTGGTGTCGTAATTGATAGTATAGCTTATCCCTTCAGGAAAGGTAGGCTTTGCATTTTGCAGATATTCCTTAATATCATTGATAATATTCTGTGCATTGGAGCCAGGCGTCTGGAAAATACCCATCGAAACGGCAGGATTTCCGTTATTCTTAGCAAACCCAGTATAAGAAAGTGCCCCTAACTCTATCTTTGCAACATCTTTCAAGCGTAGTACCCTACCGCCATCTATCGCTTTGATGACTATATTTTCATATTCGCTTACCTCGTTGAACTTTCCTTTGTACTTAATTGTATATTCATAGATGCTTCCACTATTCTGACCTAAGGTTCCGGCTGCTGCTTCCCTACTCTGGCTGGTAATTGCAGAAGTAACTTCGGACGGATTTAGTTTATACGCCGAAAGTTTCTGGGGGTCGAGCCATATCCGCATTGAGTAATCCTTCGCTCCGAATACTGAAGCATCTCCTACCCCGTTGATACGCTTAATGGCAGGAACTACATTAATATTCATATAGTTCTGAATGAAGATATCATCAAGCTCAGGATTTTCAGAGTAGAACGTTAGGAACATCAACGCCCCCGAGTTTTGTTTTTGGGTGATAACTCCCGACTGCGTAACCTCCGAAGGTAATATGGCATTGGCTCGTGCAACCCTATTCTGCACATTAACCACAGCAATATCTGGGTCAGTTCCTTGTTTGAAATAAACTGAGATATTCGCAGAACCACTATTGTTGGCTGTAGAGCTGATATAATCCATATTCTCTACACCATTTATCTGTTCCTCCAGAGGAATAACAACAGATTTTAGTACCGTTTCCGCATTCGCACCAGTATAATTTGCCGAAACTGTTACCGTTACCGGAGCAATATCAGGATATTGGGATACAGGTAGTGCAATTATCCCTAAAATACCTAAAATGACTATCAAGATGGAGATAACTGTTGATAGTACAGGTCTGTCAATAAACTTTTTTATCATATTTTTTAATTCCTAATATATAAATCATTATGTAATCATAACACACAACTATTTTTAATAGCTTTTGATTATCATAGCATAACAATTTTTATTTTTCTATAGAATAAGAATAGCCAACCTATTCATATTACAAACTTTACAATAACTTTTTTCTATTTAATTTAGTAGATAGTACTATTTTTAATGAGCCAAAAAAAATACTACTTACCAACTTTATGCAAATCGGTAAGCTAATAAATCATAAAACTAATACATTCTGTTACATTGCAGGTTTATTTTCCTCCTTAGCAGATGCATTTTTGTTAGCATTAAGCTGCCCTAAACGTTGCTTATAGGCATTCATCGTGTCGTCCATCAATTTATTAAGCAACCTGATAAAACTTTGGCTTTCGTCAGATGGATTAATCACATTGTTGGAGAAAGCATATCTGACCAACTCCCTGTAAAGCAAATGGGTTTCCTTACGCACCTTCTTCACATTGATTAGCGGTGTTGTAGCCTGTGTTTCTGCCCTCACTCCTACCAGCTCCTGATATTTTGCATTAACTTCTTTCAGTGTAGAGACCGCGTGTGATAAGCTCAAAACCTTCAAATGCTTTGCGATTTCAGCCTTTTCCAAATCTTTAAGCAGTGCATCGATAGCTTGTGACTTCTGACGCGTAGGCAATGATGCTACACCCGAGTAGTTTTTAAACTCCTTGCTAAGCACCTGAGCTGATTCCTTATGCGAGTCCATCGAGCTTTTTCTTGCCAACCTGAAAGATGACGTTATGTAGGATAGCAACTCCGTACGCTGTTTGTCCAATCGATTGATACTTTCAGACTCTTTGCTTGAACGACTTTGGCGAGATGCCTCTGTTAGCAAATCCAAATTTTTTTGAATAGATGCAAATAGCTCTTGCTTTACAGCCAGTTTATCCAAAGCACTTTCATCTATCAAATTCACTACCCCTTTTATAAATTGGGCATACTCATCATTGTTTAACTTAACAAGATTCGGCAACGAAATGTCCATTAATACGCTCATAACTATCTATTTTAAAATTATTATTCACTGAAATAAATATAGTTTACATATTTCTAAAAAGCAAAATTTATAAATTATTTCTATATCAATCCATTTTTGATAATCAAAATCAATATATCTTACTATTTACAATACTTTCAAATATTTTTAGCTAATAGATACAGGTCGATACAATTACTTTTTATTTTTTTTAGTTATGATAGATTACTCTTTACTATAATTTCAAAAACTTATATCTATCATAAAGACCTCAACACACTAACTAAAAAATAAAATATCAATAAAAATGCCCTCAATACAGCAACTTTAAAAATTTGAACCTATAAGAAAGACCTAACTACACTAACTAATTTTATTTAGCATTTCCTACGCAATACCTATATTATAATTTCAAATTTACTTACTTATAAAATCTATCGCCAACCACCACCCAGAGCTTTATAAAGGGCTATTCCGTACTGCATTCGCATAAACTGAGCGTTCGCAAGGGCAAGTTCAGCATTCAATCGATTAACCTCAGCTGTTATTACCTCTAAATAACTTGCCATTCCACTATTGAATAATTCTTTTGAATAGTCTGTTGCTTTCTGGTAAGCCTCCATTTCTTTTTGCTTTAGGTGTATAAAGGCATCTTGTGAAGTAAAATTCTGCATAGCATCTGAAACTTCCTTTCCTGCTGTAAGTAATATTTTTTGAAATCCTAATAAAGCTATTTGTCTGTTAGCTTCACTCACTTCGTATTGTGTGCGTACTTGTCGGCGATTGAGTATGGGTTGCGTAAGCCCTGCAATAAAGTTTGCGAATATGGACTTGACAGAAAACCATTGCTCAATATCAGTACTTGTAATACCTGCACGAGCTGTAAGGGTAAACGACGGATAAAATCCTGCACGTGCTACATTGGTTAGCTCAAAGGCATTTATCAAATTGTACTCTGCACGTTTCACGTCGGGTCTGTTTTCAAGTAAACTGATGGCATATCCTTGTTTAAAATCTGTAGGAAACTGCTGTTCTTCCAGATTTGTTCTTTCAATAGCCTGTGGACTTTCTGCCAATAGCACAGCTATGCTATTTTCCAAAGCCCAGATAGCATTCTTTATAGAAACTAATTGCGATTGTGCATTATATAATAAGGCTTGTGTTTGTTGCACAGCTACTTCTGTGGTAATTCCTGCATCTTTAAGAGCTTGAGTAGTTTGCAAACTGGCTTCACGCAGCTTAATAGTTTCCTGAAGTATTTTATGTTGCTTATCATACATCAGCAATTGATAATAAGCTGTTGCTAAGGTAGCCACCACTTCGGATTGTACCGCCTGATGTGCTGAAGTTGTAGCCAAGTACGAAGCATAACTTGCCTTAGCTTGTGCATTCAATTTTCCCCATATATCAGCTTCCCAAGAGGCATTAGCTGTCAAGTCCCACAAATCGTTATAGGTTCTTTCCCTTAGCAATGGATTTGCATTGAGCGATGCTGTGCTATGCGTATAGCTTCCTGATGCTGAAACTGATGGCAAGAAGGCACTTTTGCTTTGTTTTAAATAGGCTTGTGCTGAAGCTACATTCTGCATAGCAACTCTAATATCCAGATTGCTGGTCAAAGCCTTGCTAATATGTTGCTGCAACACTTGGTCAGTAAAAATATTCTTCCACGACACCACCGCCGAACTGAGGCTATCTGCTGAAATGTTCTCACTTCGGAACAATTTACTATCCACCACCTGTGGTCTCTCATACGATTTACGAGCAGCACACGAAGTTAGCAGTGCCATAGTGGTCGCAATTCCTATTATTTTAAATATGTTCATTGTCAAATTAGTTTATACTATATATCTATTTATTTTATATCCCCCTAACCCCCTTAAAAGGGGGAATTTCTCATCCTAATACTTTCTTTATACAACTCATAAGAATAATTTTTAGTAAAATCAGCTCTATAACGCTTCAAGATTCCCCCTTTTAAAAGAGTGAAGAAAATCTCTATTTTACAAAATAAAAGAACTTTTATTAAAAATGGCTCTATAACGCTTCAAGATTCCCCCTTTTAAGGGGGTTAGGGGGATGTTAAACTCACACTATAAAAGAACTTATCTTATTATCAGCTATTTTCTAAAAGATAGGTTGTATCTGTTTGATGATGCTATCCATTTGTACAGCTTCTGGTTTGATAACCATTCCTGAACGAAGCCCATTAATCCCCTGAACTACGATAACTTCTCCTGCTTTTAGTCCGCTTTCAACTACCATTGCATTAGCACTTCGGTTACGTACTTTCACAACAGACTGCTTTATGGTATCCTTTTCAACTTTATATACAAATACTTTTCCTTGTTGCTCAAAGGCAGCTACTTCCGGAATGATAATCGCATCGCTAAAGTGTTGCGGAATTCGTATAGTCCCACTATTCCCATTAGTTAATAACCCATCAGGATTAGGGAATGTAGCCCTGAACCGAATACTCCCTGTAGAAGCATCAATTTGTCCCGTAGCGGCTTGTATAGTACCCTTTTGGGAATATGTAGCTCCGTTGGCTAATGTCAGCTCCACCTGCGGAAAACTTTTGAGCTTATCGGCTATAGTTTTTCCAGACACACGCTCCAAAAAGGTTATGTATTCTTTCTCGTTCATAGAAAAATAAGCGTACACTTCACTCACATCAGAAACGCTGGTAAGCATCGTATTTCCTGCCGTTACTAACGCCCCCTCTCGAAAGCGTATCGCTCCCACTACCCCGCTTACAGGAGCCTTTACCACAGCAAAATCCATATTAGATGTCACTTCACTATAAGCGGCTTTAGCTCTTTGCAGATTTGCCTTAGCTGTTTCGAGCTGTACAGGGCTTACAATGTTTTTTTCCACCAACGGAAGGAGCTTGTTTACCTCCACCTGAGCTACTTCTACTGAGGCTTTGGCAGCTTGTGCAGTTTGGTTGAGTGTTTGCGTCTCCAACCTGAAAAGAGGCTGCCCTTTAGTCACAAATTGCCCTTCATCGACCAATACTTGCGTGATGTAACCCGTAACTTTTGCTTGTACAGGGCTATTTACCTTACCTTCAATATTTGTAGGATATGACAAATAGGAAGTTGCTTCACCCTCGCTTATCGTAATTACAGGATAAGACTTCACTCCCTGTGGTGCTTGTTGTTTTGAATCCTTACACGCTGTAAATAAACCAGCTATGATTATTGAAAATAGCATTCTATTCATCTTTATTATGATTTTTATAGTTTGAAATCTGTATAACGTATTGTATAAATCTATTTGTAATTCCTTTAAGACGTCAAAATATCTAAAAGGTTTAATCTACTAAAAAAAATAATTACGTATTTTATTCGATAAACCAGCTACAAAAGTTATGGAATATCAATTACTAAGTTATCGTATGCCAAAAAAACATTGGAGGGCAACCTCTTGGAAACTTCCTCGTGAAATCCAAAAGTTTGGCTTATGTGTGTAAAGAAAGTACGCCTCGGTTTTACTTTTTCTATAATGTCAAGAGCCTCTTCAAGGTTCAAATGCGTCGGATGGACTTGCTCACGTAGGCAATTCAGCACCAATACATCTAAGTTCTTTAGTTTAACGAACTCACTTTCTGGGATTGTTTTTGCATCAGTGATGTATGCCATATCTTCAATACGATAGCCTAATATAGGAAGCTCTCCGTGCATCACCTGAATTGGTATAACTTTCTTTCCGAAAAGATCAAAACTTTCACACTCTACTTCATTAACAATAACGGAAGGTGCTCCCAAATAACGATTTTCTGTTCTAAAAATATATTCAAATCGTTTTTTGAGTTCAGATATTACGCGAGGCAACGCATAAATAGGCATATCGCCCTGCTGATATACGAAAGGTCTGATGTCATCAATCCCAGCGGTGTGATCGGCGTGTTCGTGAGTAAACAAAATTGCTTCAAGATGATTAACCTTGTTCGTTAGCATTTGCTGACGAAAATCAGGACCACAATCTATAACCAAATTTGTATTTTCCCACGAAATTAATACCGAAGCACGTAATCTCCTGTCTTTCTTATCTTTACTCAAACTCACAGGATGATTACTCCCTATAACTGGAACTCCTTGAGATGTTCCTGTACCTAAAAAAGTGATTTTCAAAGTATTTTTTTTCTGCAAAATTAGGATTTTAAAAAATAAAAGCTTATATTTGTAAAAATTTTTTTCCGAAATACGAAACATTCCACTATGAGCGTCATTATCCAAGGAGATAGAGATATTCCTATTGAAGATGTTCCTTCGACCTTAGCAAAAGCCTTAAGAATCAATCTAAACGAAAATATATACGGCACTTTTGCTGAAATTGGAGCTGGTCAAGAGACCGTGCGGCATTTTTTCAGAGCAGGTGCAGCCTCTGGTACTATTGCCAAGGCGATGAGTGCTTACGATAAAGAGGTAAGTGATGCGGTCTATGGAATTGAAAAAGATGGCAGATATGTTACTGAAAGTAGGTTAAAGAAGATGCTTGACTATGAAATCAAGTTGATAGAAACTCGCCTAACAAGAAAAAATCACCCTAATAAAGTTTTTTTTTCATACGCCAATACTGTAACTACGATTGATTTTTCAAAACGAAAAAAAGGACATGGATGGGTTGGGATACGTTTTCAGACGCAACCACAAGGTGAATATAATGAAATAATTATCCACATTCGTTTTCATCAGAATGAAGCTCGAGCTCAGCAGGAAACTCTCGGAATTTTAGGTGTAAATTTAATTTATGGGGCTTTTTATAAAACCTCAAAGCCTGAAAAAATATTGAAATATTTATATGACCACATCGATAAAGATTTGATTGAGATTGATATGGTTAATTTCTCTGGCCCTGACTTTAAAGATGTTGATAATAGGTTAATTAGCCTACAACTCATTAAAAATGGGATGACGGAGGCTGTGATGTTCGGTCCTGATGGGAAAAATATCCTCCCAGCGGAACAACTTTACAAGAAAAATATCCTTACCCTGCGAGGTAGTTTCAGACCTGTAACTAAGGTGAATATGGATATGTACCAAAAATCCTTAGAAATGTTCCTTAGTGAGAATAAAGTAAATCCAGCACGTACTGAGGTTATCTTTGAAATTACACTTTCTAATCTTATTTCTGGAGGCGAACTTGATGAGCAGGATTTTATGGACAGAGCCAGATTGTTATGTTCTTTGGGACAAAAGGTACTGATTTCCAATTTTAAAGAATATTATCGTGTGGTTGAATATTTTTCAAATTATACCAATTCCCGAATGGGATTGGCAATGGGAGTGAGCAACTTAATTGCCATTTTTGATGAAAAATATTACCGACATTTGAGTGGTGGAATCTTAGAAGCTTTCGGGAAGCTGTTCTATCGGGATATAAAAATTTACCTATTCCCTATGAAAGACCCAAATACTGGTGAAATTATCAATAGCGAAAATTTGAAAGTTCACCCACGTATGAAAGAATTATACAAATTTTTCAAATTTAACGGAAAAGTTGTAGATATTAAGGATTATGATGAAACACACCTAAATATATTTTCAAAAGAAATACTTTCAATGATTGAAAAAGGAGATTCAGGTTGGCAAGAGTTACTTCCTGAGGGAGTTGCGGAAATCATTATGAAAAAAGAATTATTCGGATATAATCAAACTATTAAACATAAAAATAAGTAATATTATGACAAAAACAGGAAACATTTTGTTAGCGTTAGCAACAGGAGTTGCTATTGGAACAGGAGTTGGAATTTTATTTGCTCCAGACAAAGGAAAGGACACTCGCAAAAAAATTAAAAATTCAGTTGATGAAAAAACTTCAAAATTAAAAAAGAAAATGGACAAGTTGGCTCGTGAAGTGAAAGGAAAATCTTCTGAAATAAAAGGCACTTTAGAAGAAAATATCGAAAGCTTGTTGGCTACGTCAGAATACAAAAAAGATGAAGTTATTAAACTTTTGGACAAAAAACTAAACGATTTAAAAAAAACAGTTAAATCCTAAGTTCTAAAGGATTGACTTATTAAGATTTCAAACATTATTAAATTATTAAATTAAAATTCAAGATTATGGCAAAAACAGGAAATGTTTTATTGGCGTTGGTAACAGGTGTTGCTATTGGGGCTGGAGCTGGAATTTTATTCGCTCCTAACAGAGGTGAGGATACTCGTCAAAAAATTAAAGATTCAGTTGATGAAAAAACTTCAAAACTGAAAAAGAAAATGGACAAGTTAGCTCGTGAAGTAAAAGGAAAATCTTCTGAAATAAAAGGTACTTTAGAGGATAATATCGAAAGTTTGTTAGCTAAATCAGAATACAAAACAGAGGAAGTTATCAATCTTTTAGACAAAAAACTAAACGATTTAAAGAAAAACATTAAGTCCTAAAAATTAAGGATTTAATTATCAATTTCACACTTATTTTATTAAAATTATCAAACTAGAAAAATCAGAATTATGGCAAAAACAGGAAATGTTTTACTAGCGTTAGTAACAGGAGTTGCTATCGGAGCTGGGGCTGGAATTTTGTTCGCACCAGACAAAGGGAAAAATACTCGTAGAAAAATCAAGGATTCTATTGATGATACTACTTCAAAATTGAAATATAAAATCGACGCTTTAAGTCAAGAGATGAAAGAAAAATCTTCAGAATTCAAGGGCTCTTTGGAAGACAAAGTTGAGAACCTAGTATCCAAATCAAGCCACAAAGCTGAAGATGTTATTACTGTTTTAGAAAAAAAATTAGCTGCATTAAAAGAAGCAAACGCTAAATTACAGAAATAATTAAAATTCTTGCATACATTTCACTGATTGTACTTTTGAAAGTAAGTTTCACATAATTTTTTTGTGCAATCAGTGAGCTTTGTAAGAAGTAAAATATAAATTATGTCTAAAAACAGTATCAAAGAAAGTTTCAGAGAAATTTCAACAAGAACTGGCGAGGCTCTGGACTCTAACGTGTCATACTATAAGCTGTTTGCTTTCAGATTTATAGCGAAGTCGTCTTATGGTTTGATTAATATTTTTTTGATAGGTCTGGTAAGTTTACTTGTACTTTTTTTCCTATCATTTGCGGCAGCTTTTGCAATCGGGAGTTGGTTGGAAAGTTTTGCGTTAGGGTTTCTTGCTATGGGAGCTTTTTATTCCTTAGTAGCATTTATCGCATTCATTTTTAAGAAAAATCTTATTGAAAAACCTTTACTTAACAGACTTTCAGAGGCTTATTTTAAATCGGATGACGAAGATGATTACGAAGAATAAAAAATATCAATCATTTGAAGAGATTGAAACTGACCTTAAAATCCTGAAATTAAAAAAACAAATTGACGGATTGTATCTGAAGAACAATGTTTCGGATTTAAAGGATAATCTTTCCGTAAAAAATATTGTTTCAAGTACATTCACTAACATAGGTTTTTCTTTTTTGAATCCTAAAACAAGGTGGATAAACTTGATTATGAACTATGCAATATACTTTTTACTAAGAAGAAGATAATAAATTAATAACTTTTAAAATAATAATTTGATGGTTTGAAAACTAAACTTTTTCAAATCATCAAATTTTCTGTATTATAAACGATATATAATTTTTCAATTCAAATAATGAAGCGAAGCCTTATAAAAAATCTGGACTGGTTATCCATTTTGTGTTATTTACTTTTGGTTTGTATTGGTTGGGTTGCCATTTTTTCAACAACTTATAATGAGATTAATGCTACTTCTCTTTTTGACATCAATCAGTTCTATGGCAAACAATTCCTCTTCATAGGGCTTAGTTTTTTGCTAATTATATTTATTTTGGCAATCGACCCAAAATTTTACGAAAACTTTTCAATTGTTTTTTACATATCCAGCCTTGTGATACTTGCAGGATTGTTCGTTTTTGGGAAGGAAACTAACGGGGCAAAATCCTGGTATGCCATAGGTTCAGTAACAATTCAGCCAAGCGAATTTGCCAAAGTAGCCACAGCTTTGTTTTTTTCTAAATATTTGAGCGATATTCATACTGATATTAAGCAAATTAAAGACCTATTTCGTGCTTTACTCATACTTATCGTACCCGCTATATTAATTTTGCTACAACCCGATGTTGGTAGCTTACTGGTTTTCTTCTCATTAGTCTTTGTTCTTTATCGCGAAGGAATGCCTTCTTCATTACTTTTTTACCTAAGTATCACTGCTTTAATTTTTGTTGCTACACTCAAATTTGGAAGTATTTTTGTTATTATTGTCACTGTTTTACTAATTTGGTTATACGGATTTTGGCATAAAAAGCGTACCAACAGAATTCCATTTCAAAATATATTTATTTTATCATTAATTTGCTTAATCACTTCATTATCAACGAAACCTATTTTTGATAATGTCCTGAAACAACACCATCGAAATAGATTAAGTCTATGGTTGCGTTTGGAACAAGACCCACATAAAATCAGCCAAATGCGGAGAGATTTTGGATACAATACTTATATGTCCGAATCGGCAATTACCTCTGGAGGAATCTTTGGAAAAGGATTTTTGGAAGGAACTCGCACTAAAGGAAGTTTTGTTCCTGAACAACATACTGACTACATTTTCACCACTTTGGGAGAAGAATGGGGACTGGTGGGTACATTAACTGTGATTGCTTTATTCACGTTTTTGCTCTTACGGCTTATCTTTTTGGCAGAAAGACAAAAATCAAGTTTCAGCAGGATTTATGGTTATTGTGTAGTTTCTATCTTATTTGTCCATTTTTGTGTAAATGTTGGAATGGTTATCGGTCTGATTCCCACCATCGGAATTCCTCTTCCATTTTTCAGTTACGGCGGTTCTGGATTGTGGGCTTTTACAATTTTGTTATTTATTTTCCTAAGGCTGGACGCCAATCGAATTTATAATTGGTAATGATAAATCAAAAAAGTACAGAATTTTTAAATGATTTTTAAAATTTCTGTACTTTTTTGAAAAACTAACTTTTTGGCTATTTTCCGGCAAAACTTTTCACATCATCTTCCGAAATTTCCTTACCTCCAAGAATTATCAAACGTTCCACAACGTTTCGAAGTTCACGAATATTTCCCGTCCAATCTTGTTTTTGTAATAACTCAATTGCTTTTTTATTGAATTTTTTAGGAGAAATTCCTTGTTCTTGAGAGATTTTTTCTGAAAAATGAGTTATCAGGAGAGGAATGTCATCACGTCTCTCATTCAATGAAGGAACTTTTATTAAAATAACAGCAAGTCGATGGTATAAATCCTCCCGAAAACGCCCCTCTGAAATTTCTTTTTTCAAATCCTTGTTTGTAGCAGCGATTACACGAACATCTACATTGATATCCTTATCACTTCCAACACGTGAAATTTTATTTTCTTGCAAAGCCCTCAATACTTTAGCTTGTGCTGACAAACTCATATCACCAATTTCATCTAAAAAAATAGTTCCGTTATGAGCGGCTTCAAACTTTCCTGCACGATCCTTTACTGCTGATGTAAATGCTCCTTTTGTGTGACCAAACAACTCACTTTCAATTAATTCAGAAGGAATTGCTGCACAATTGACCTCAACCATCGGAGCAGACGCACGTTCACTTTTTTCGTGTAAAGCGTGTGCCACCAACTCCTTACCCGTGCCGTTAGACCCCGTTATCAATACACGGGCTTCAGTGGGTGCTACTTTTTCAATAATTTGGCGGATTTGTTGCAAAGCATCACTTTTACCAATCATTTCATAATTTTTATTTATCTTCTTTTTCAAGCGTTTGTTTTCAACAACTAACTCTTTCCTATCTAACGCATTACGAACCGTATTCAACAAACGATTCAAATCTGGTGGTTTCGAAATATAATCATATGCTCCCAACTTCATTGTATTGACGGCAGTTTCTAAATCTCCGTGCCCTGAAATCATCACAAACGGAATTTCAGGTTTAATTTTCTTTGTGGAAGTGAGTACCTCCATTCCATCTAATTTTGGCATTTTTATATCGCACAAAACTAAGTCAAAATCTTCTTTTTTGATTTTTTCCAAACCTTCTACTCCATCAGGGGCTTCTTCTACTTCGTACTCTTTATTTTCATCTAACAGAATTTTTTTGAGTACTCTTCTGATAGCTGGTTCATCTTCAATTATTAATATTTTTGGCATATTCTACTACTATCTATTTTTTTGCGAAAGATAAAAAAATTTCAATATATTGATAATTAAAACTATTTTTTCAACGTATATGATTTTTATTTTTAAAAAAAGCCCCTAAACGAAATTGTTCAAGGGCTTTTGCAATAAACTATGAAAAAGTATTTATTCTTTAAATGTGCCTTTAAAGTTAGATTGATAATTTTGGAAATCTTCTTGAGATTTGATATTTTTAAAATCATCTTTAGCAAATAATTTCAAGAACATTTCTATTTGAGTTGGTGAAAAATACCCCACAAGAGGCTGAAGAAATTCACCTTTTTCATCAAAAAACATCATTGTTGGGTACGCCTGAACTTGCAAATAATTTGCAAATGGGTGAGGTGCGTTTCTACGCTGAGCTTTAGCGGGGTCATATCCTTTATTTTCAAACTTTTGACCTTTATAATTTACTACTTCATTTCCTTCGCCATTGAATTTAACTGCATAGTAATTCTCGTTGATATACTTTGCTACATCTTTGTTATTAAAGGTTTTCTTTTCCAACTGTTGGCAAGGTCCGCACCAAACTGTGTAAACATCCATAAAAATTTTCTTAGGATTCTTTTTCTGAGCTGCAATAGCTTCATTAAAAGTCATCCATTTTATTTCTTGAGCAGATAACAAATTAACATTTATCAAAACAAAAGCTGCAATTGCAATAATTTTTTTAATCATAGTGTTCTAAAAAATAGTTAAACAAATTAATAATCCTCCTCTATCAAAAATAATGCCACGAATTAAATTTTATATCATTATAAATCTATATCGTATGCTTTAAGCTTGTTATAGAGTGTCTTACGAGTAATATTTAACAATTTAGCTGCTTCTGTTTTATTATTTTGTGACTCCTTCAATGCACTTATGATTAACTCTTTCTCATTGTCCTTTGTCGAAAAAGATATTTTTTCAGCGATAACATTATGCGTTTCCGAAACTATTTCTTCTGGTAAGTCATCTTCTGTGATATAATTTCCCTGTGCCAGTAATGTAGCTCTTTTTATCACATTGGACAATTCTCGCAAATTTCCATTCCAAGGGTACAAAAGCATTCTTTGCACTGCTTTTTCAGAAAATCCATAGATTTGTTTTCGTAATTTTTGATTTGCAACTTCCAGAAAGTGAGAAGCAAAAATCATCAAATCGTCCTTACGCTCTTGTAATGAAGGTACTTTTATGGAAAACTCATTCAATCGGTGATACAAATCTTCACGGAATTGTCCTTTTTCAACAGCTGTGAGTAAATCTTCATTTGTTGCAGCTAAAACCCTGATATCCACTTCAATTTCTTTGGAACTTCCTATTGGTTTTATTCTTCTTTCTTGTAAGGCTCTTAATAGTTGAATTTGATTTTCATAACTTAGATTACCAACTTCATCAAGGAAAATTGTTCCACCATTGGCTTCCTCAAAATGTCCTTTTTTATCACTAATAGCACCTGTGAACGAACCTTTTATATGTCCAAAAAATTCACTTGATGCGATTTCTTTAGGGATAGCTCCACAATCAACTGCAATAAAAGGCTTGTTTGCTCTTTCACTTTTAAGATGAATTGACTTTGCAACAACCTCTTTTCCTGTTCCACTTTCCCCTGTAATCAGAACTGACATATCTGTGGGAGCAACCAAACTGATAAATTCGTTTAATTTTTTTGATGCAAGGCTAACTCCTTTCACAAAAGAAGTTTCTCTTTCAGGAACTTTTAATTCTTTTTCTTCTTTGATTTTCGGTACAGAAGGAGTTATTATTTTTGGAGATTTTGACTTATCTGCATTCTTAATTACATTTAATACATCTTCTTGTTGAAAAGGTTTTGAAATGTAGTCAAAAGCACCCAACTTCATAGCTTCAACAGCGGTAGAAACTTCAGCATATCCTGTCATTACAATCACGGGAATCTCAGGATAGGAGGCTTTAATCTCTTTAAGCAGAACAATTCCATCTCCATCAGGAAGACGCAAATCCGTAAAAACCATTTTTGTAAAAGGACTTATTTTTTTCTTGGCCTCTTCCAAAGTGCCACATTCTTCCACTTTGTATCCATTTCGTTCCAAAAAGCGAGTTAACATTTTTGCAAACGTAATATCATCCTCAACCAAAAGAATAGGATTCATATTCATTAAATTTTTAAGTGTGAAAAATTTGCTATAAGTTTCTGATTTTTAATTGGAGGCAAATATACAAATTTCAAAGCAAAAAGTATGTTAAAACGAAAAAGACTTTTTCTCACGAAAAAGTCCTTTTTCACAATGCATATAAATACTACTACTAACTCCAAAGTTATTTACATTTAATCATTTAACTATTCAAAAAAGTAAGTTTTTTTCATAAAATTCAGTCCTAATGACTTTGAATAGTTTAATAAATGATTTTACCTAAAGTAATTGTTTTTTCATAACTATGTTCTAATGAATAATCTCATCTAAACAATGTTTCTTATAGCAATTTATAAATTTAGTTTTTCTAATTTTTTGTTGTAACTCACATTATCATAACAAAGTTACGCTCTCATTATAGAAAATAACGTGCCATTTTTGATACAACTCAATAATTAACACACAAGAAACTGACAATCAGAATAAAACAAAATATTTTATATTTTTGAAAGAAATTAAACATTGTGTAACAAAGTGTGTAAAACAATTTTTAATGTGTAAACTTTACACACTTTAAATACACAATAATTGTTTCAGAGTAAAATTTATCACACACATTCTTGAAAGCATCTCACAAATAAATACTCTGATATTACCATAATTCAACATTAATTCATACTTTTGCCGATATTTTAACTGAATTACATTTAACAGACAAGTTATAACTCAATGAATAATAGTGTTTTAATTTTAGATTTTGGTTCGCAATATACACAATTGATTGCACGAAGAGTCAGAGAACTTAATATCTTTTGTGAAATCCACCCTTTTAATCATTTACCTGAGAATTTAGATGAATTTTCAACTGTAATTCTTTCGGGTTCACCTTATTCTGTAAGAAGTGAAGACGCTCTTCATCCTGATTTATCACAAATCAGAGGAAAGAAACCACTCTTAGCCGTTTGCTATGGAGCACAATATTTGGCACACTTCAATGGTGGAAGTGTAACTCCTTCAAAAATACGTGAATACGGACGAGCAAATTTATCTTTCATTGAAGGAAATGAACCTCTTTTCGATGGAATTTCGCAAGGAAGCCAAGTTTGGATGAGTCATAGTGACACAATTAAGGAACTTCCTACTGGTGGAATTTGCTTAGCAAGTACAGCCGATGTAAAAAATGCTTCGTATCGAATTGAAGGCGAAGATACTTACGCAATTCAATTTCACCCCGAAGTATCACACTCCATTGATGGAAAAAAACTTTTAGAAAACTTTTTGATTAAGATTGCAAAAATAAAACCTACTTGGACTTCTGATAATTTCGTAGAAATGACCGTAAAATCCTTAAAGGAACAGGTTGGTAATGAAAAAGTTGTTTTGGGGCTTTCAGGGGGGGTGGACTCGACAGTTGCTGCTGTTTTGCTAAACAAAGCAATTGGAAATCAATTGCATTGTATTTTTGTAAATAATGGACTACTTCGTAAAAATGAATTCCAGAATGTTCTAAAACAATATGAGGGTATGGGCTTGAACGTAAAAGGAGTTGATGCCTCTGAGCGTTTCTTAAATGCCTTAGCTGGAAAATCTGACCCAGAAGAAAAGCGAAAAATAATCGGACGTGTATTCATAGAAGTATTTGATGATGAAGCACATAAAATAGAAGATGCGAAATGGCTAGGACAGGGAACAATTTATCCTGATGTAATTGAGTCCTTATCTGTAAAAGGTCCTTCGGCAACTATCAAGTCGCATCATAACGTAGGTGGATTACCTGATTTTATGAAACTTAAAGTTGTAGAACCCCTACGTATGCTTTTCAAAGACGAGGTACGCCGTGTAGGAAAAGCACTTGGCATAGATGATGAATTATTGGGTAGACACCCTTTCCCAGGACCTGGATTAGCTATTCGTATTTTGGGAGATATTACCCCTGAAAAAGTAAGTATCTTACAAGAAGTAGATGCAATTTTCATCAATGGACTTAAGGAGCACGGTTTGTACGACAAAGTATGGCAAGCTGGAGCTATCTTACTACCTATCAATAGTGTAGGTGTAATGGGCGATGAGCGTACATATGAGAAAGTGGTAGCCTTACGTGCAGTGGAAAGTGTTGATGGAATGACTGCTGACTGGGTTGACTTGCCGTACAAATTCTTACAGAAAATTTCAAACGAAATTATAAACAAAGTAAAAGGCGTAAACCGAGTAGTTTACGATATCAGCTCGAAACCACCAGCAACAATTGAATGGGAATAAATGAATTTTCAATAAAAATGAAGGAAAACTAACAATATTTTCCTTCATTTTTATTTTCTATTATATCTTCAGAAAACTTAAAAATATGCTATTTTTTTAGATAAGTACTTCTATTTACAATTAATTAGTATATTTGTGGTTTGGATTATTTGTTTTTCCAAATCAAAAATAGCACATAAAAATTTAATTATAAGCTCTTTATGAAGAATTTATTGATATTAGGATTTATTTTTTTATTTGGTATAGGATTTGCCCAGCAACAAACTCATAATGTAAAAGAAAATGAAAATATTGAAAGTATTGCAAAAACGTATCGAGTTTCACCTTCTGACATTATCAAGAAAAATCCTGAGCTAAAAAACGGCTTGAAGAAAGATATGGTTATCTATATTCCATCGGGAAAAGTGAAATATTACAGTACACAAAAGCCATTGGGATATAAGTCACATACAGTGGCTCCAAAAGAAACTTTTTTCGGTTTGTCACAAAAATACAATATCTCAATTGATGACTTAAAACGTTATAACTTCGACCTTTACAACAGAGGGTTGTTGGAAGGAGAAACTATTTCTATTCCTATTTTCGAGAAAGCCTCACAGATGATTCAAAAGGGAATTCAAGGACAGAAAAAATATGTAGTAAAGCCTCAGGAAACAATCTGGAGAATCTCAAAAAATCACAACATAAGCCAGGAGGAACTTGAGCGAATGAATCCTGGAATTACTGCCGAAAATTTGCGTGAAGGACAAGAAATTTGGGTTCCAGCATCGGAAACACACACTCCTTCTCTTCCAAAAAGCACTAACAATCAAGACCTTGTCCTGTATTCTGTTGAAAAAGCGGAAGGTTTTTATAGTTTGGAACGCAAATTTGGAATTTCTGAAGCTGAAATCATCAAACTTAATCCAGAATTAAAAGATGGGTTAAAATCTGATTCTCAAATCTGGATTCCGAAAGCGAATTTTGAAAGATACAAACAGGGAGAAATTCTTACTATGGAAAGTCAATTATTTGAAGATTCCACTCAGAAAATATTTTCCATTTCATCGGCTGAAAACGTAAAGGAAATTTCTTTCATTTTGCCTTTTAGAATTTCTGACATCGTTGGTGAAGCTGATAAAATGGCTACCTTAAAGGGACGTTTGAGCGATAATAGAGTAACCCCTATTGCTACAGATTTTTATTCAGGTGCCTTAATTGCCATTGATTCATTGCAAAAAAAGGGCTATAAATTCCGTATAAATGTTTTTGATAGTGAAAAAACTGAAAAAGAAATACAAAGAATGGCTTTGAATGAAAACATCCAAAAATCGCAGGTTATTATTGGTCCTTTCTCAGCAAAATCTTTCAATACAATTTCTGCTTCAATTTCAAACCCCAATGTGGCTATTTTGGCTCCACTTTCTAACAAAAATATAGAGCTAAAGCCAAACGTTTATCAAACCTTGCCTACTGAGAGTGTTCAACAAAGTAAAATGATACAATTTATCTCACAGAATTATGCCAATGCAAATATTTTAATTTTGGCAGACGCAAACAATGCTTCTGTTCGTGAGAAATTGGAACAGAGTTTCCCTCACGCCAAAGTAGTTACAGAGATTACAGTGAATTCTATTCCAAACGCGTTAGACTATTCACGTGAAAATATTGCCATTATTCAATCTAACGAAATTGGTTTTGTTTCCAATGCGGTGAGAGTTTTGCATAATATAATGCAAAACAAAAAGGATAATATTTCTCCCAAAATCACCCTTATGACAACCGACAAAGGAAGTGTTTACGACTCTAATAGCCTATCTAACAATCAATTATCTGACCTGCAATTCACGTTTCCTACCTTCAACAAATATTCCAATGGTGGTGACACTTTTTCAAAAAGATATTTAAAAACATATGGAATTTTACCAAATAAATATGCTATTCGAGGGTTTGATATTACAATGGACACTATCCTGAGATTGGGAGTTACGGGCAATTTCAACGATTCGAACAATCAATTGGGCGAAACTTCTTTTCTTGAGAACAAATTTGCTTATCTGCGAAATCCTTACAGAGGTGGAGGATATGAAAATCAGGGGGTTTACATTGTTAAGTACGAAAATATGGAAATTAAAGAAGTTAAATAATCAGAAAGACTTGTTTTTCCGAAAATAATATCTAAATTTGCACCCGATTTGGAGTAACCTCTGGCGAAAGACGTGATATGTTGCCCAATGTTAACTAATAATATTTTTATTTTTTTATGGAATCTTTATTAAAGTATGTACAGGATAACTTTGTAGCAAAGAAGGATTTTCCTGAATTTTCAACAGGAGACACTATTACAGTGTATTATGAAATTAAAGAGGGAGACAAAAAGCGTACACAGTTTTTTAAAGGAGTTGTAATTCAACGCAAAGGAAGTGGAGCGACTGAAACTTTTACCATTCGTAAAATGTCAGGAACAGTTGGGGTTGAGCGTATCTTCCCTTTTAATATGCCTGCTCTTCAAAAAATTGAAGTTAATAAAAGAGGAAAAGTTAGACGTGCTAGAATCTATTACTTCAGAGGACTTACTGGTAAAAAAGCTCGTATTAAAGAAATTAGATAATACGTACTATAAAAATAACACAAAGAGCAGGAACAAAATCTTGCTCTTTTTTGTTATCTAAAATTTTTGATGAAAGATGAGATGAGGTAAAAATTCTTTAAAAAATCAAAAAACATCACTAAACTCTCAAAATACTGCATTTTCAATATTTTTACCTATATTTGCACATACTTTTTGTAATTAAGACAACTAACTTTTAAATTTCAAGAAAGCTTCACAAATCTTTGTACGCAATTCTGGACATAGAAACCACGGGAGGAAAATATAACGAAGAAGGCATTACAGAAATTGCCATTTATCGTTATGATGGTCATAAGGTGGTTGACCAGTTCATCTCCTTAGTTAACCCTGAAAGAGAAATTCAGCCTTTCGTTACAAAACTTACAGGAATTAACAACAAAATGTTACAAAATGCTCCCAAATTTTATGAAATTGCCAAACGAATTGTAGAAATCACAGAGAATTGCACCATTGTAGCCCACAACGCTAGTTTTGATTATCGTATACTGCAAACGGAATTTCGCCGCTTAGGATATGAATTTTCGAGAACTTCTTTGTGCACGGTGGAACTCTCTCAACAACTCATTCCAGGAAAAGAATCCTATAGTTTGGGAAAGCTGACTCGTTCGTTAGGAATCCCTGTGAGTGAACAACATAGAGCTTCAGGAGATGCTTTGGCTACAATAAAGCTCTTTAAATATCTTCTGGAAAAAGACTCAAAAAAAAATATCATAACCAGCTCATTAAGAAATGATTTTCAACAGGAAATGACTTCCAGACATATTCGCATTATAAACGAACTACCTGAACGTATTGGAGTGTACTATATGCACAATAAGGAGGGAAAAATCATTTACATTGGAAAACACAAAAATATAAAAAAACGAGTAAATCAAATATTTACTTCTGCAACCAAAAAAAATCAATTTTTACAACGAAACACGTATTCTGCAACATACGAAGAAACTGGAAATGAGTTAATTGCAACACTTAAAGAAATCGAAGAAATTCGGCAAAACAACCCAAAATTCAATCGAAGAAATAAGTACAAAACAGATAATATCAACTACATCTTAACAACACATCTTAACAAAGCGGGTTACCTTTGTTTCTCAACGAAATTGCTTGAAACCAATGATAACTTCATTACCACTTTTGAAACACAACATCAGGCTCAAAATTTTCTGTATCAAATAACTGAGGAGTTTCAATTGTGTCCTAAATTCCAAAATCTTTCACAAGCACGAAAAAATTGTTACAACTACACTGTGGGAAAATGTTTCGGAGCTTGTGTGGAACTTGAACCTGTTGAACAATATAATGAAAGAGCAAAAAACGTTTTAAAAAAATATGGTTTTGTAAATCAGAATATTGCTATTGTTGATAAGGGAAGAAATACTGGAGAGAGAAGCATAATTCTTATCCTCGATGGAAATATCAAAGGATATGGTTTTTTCAACCTAAATTATCAGCTTTCACAATTGGAAATCATAGAAAATTTGATAACTCCCCTACCCAATTCACTGATAAACAGACATATTTTGCATTCTTATTTGAGAAATCACAACATATTGAAAATCATAAATCTTGATAAACAAAAAACTTTCAATAATGAATAAAAATATTTTTATTGTACTCTTCGTACTTTCAGCAATTTTGAACCTGATTTTACTTACAACGAAACAGAAAAAAACGAATGAACAAGTACAAACATCGGAAAATCATTTAGATAAATCTCTTTCTTTAAATGAAAAAGAAATTTTGATTGATTCTATCCGAAAATTAACTATCGAAAAAAGCGAATTAAAGTACTTCAATCTTGACGATAACACCTACGCTCGAGATTATTTTGCAAAAATGGGAATAAAAAATCCGACGGAGTTAGTAACCTCAGCCATTTTGAAAACAAACACAGATAAAAAACAGTATTCTTTAATTCGGTTTAAGTCTCAAAATGATTCGTTTCAGATAAATAAAGTTAAAGTTTTAAATAATAAGTGGCTTATTTGTGATTTTTCTGATGGCGAAAATTGGGGAGAATTACTCATTAAATATCAGATTAACGACGATAAGAAAATCAATTTTATTGTATTTGATGACCTGATTTATTCAGATACAAACGAATAATTCTCATCTTTATTGAATTGATTATTCTTGAAAAACATCAATGTATTATTTTACATCATTGATTTACAATTTTTTGAATAAGAATCATAAAAAAAGAAATAAAAATTTTAAAAAATAATTTGCAGATGTCAGAAATTGTTGTACATTTGCAACCGCATAAGTGAAATAACTGATGCATTAATTGGAGAGATGGCAGAGCGGTCGAATGCGGCGGTCTTGAAAACCGTTGACTGTAACAGGTCCGGGGGTTCGAATCCCTCTCTCTCCGCAAAAATCCCTGTAAGTAATTAACTTACAGGGATTTGTTTTTTGGGGTGCTAAAATAGGTGCTAATATCATTCTACATTCTTTACAAAAAATCTCTTATATAGGAGCAATCTGTGCCTAAGGAAGTATCCTAATAACGGAGAGACGAATCTTCTTTATTTTAAAGATGTATTTTTATAAACTACTTTTTACAATCATCTTTTAACTGAAATATTGAATTGGAATAAAAAATAAACCTCTTTAGAATTATTTCCAAAGAAGGATGGTTTTAGGTCTTTTTCTATTTTTTAGAATGGTATCTTATAGCTCTCTTCCACTTTTTGTTAGATTAAAATATTGAATATAAAAATACAAAATTGAAATTGTTACAAATTTTCATGTTTTTTAGTTTTCCACCATTGTCTGAGTTCAATTGTCTTAGGTTCTTTAATATTTACCAGCCCTTTTCCTGAATCTAGTTTTTTGATTTCTGATTCAAGTTTATATCTGCTAGTAGGTGTCCCTATGAAGTTACTTATTGACTTGTAGTCTTTGTTTTGAATATTTAGGCATATTGGCAATTTAACCTGTGAAGCAAAATCAAAGTCCTTTGTTTTATAATCTTCAACACCTTGCGATAACATAACTACAATAACACCTTTTGATCTTAGAAGCCTTAATAAATCTTCCAATGCCTTTCTAGCATTCTTATTCTTTAAATAAATATGAGCTTCATCAATCACAATTACATATCGAAGCGGAAAAATATGACCCTTTGGTTCACAATCATTTGTAGAGCTGAAATATGAATTAAAATATCTCAACAGGAGAAATACAATCAATTGACGTAATGTATCTGAAAGAGCAGGAGGTAAGTTTAAATATAAACTTTTACTTAAAACTTCTGGGGTAGTTGAAACACAGTCAAAGATATTGGTAGATAAGTCTCTTATCACAGAGTATAAAGTGTCTTGTTTAATTGAATTTTCTTCATAATAAATTTCTAGATCTTCAAATAACTCGTTAATACTAGGATATGATCCATTTTTTCTATTAAGTAAACTATTAATTAAACTTATCAAAATATTTTCTTGACTGACTCCCATTTTTGGAACGAATGTAGAGATTGTATCAACAAATGCACGAATACTAAAAGGTCTTTGTCTTTCATCTAAATTAATAGATAGGAAAGGGTTGAAATCAATCCCTCCATCATTGACAACATCAACAAATTCAGCTTTTGTCGCTTCTAAAAAAGGTTTTAATTGTTCTGGATTTCCTTCACCCTTGTAATCAAAAAATATAAACTTCAATTCACCATTTGAGTTTTTACAAATTTGGTAAAGGATGTCTTTTATTAATTGGGTTTTCCCTGAACCAGCCATTCCTGCTATTGCAATATTTCTATTATCAAACTCCCTAAGATCATTGATTTTAATTACAATAGATTCATTATTATCTGATTGTCCAATTTCAAATGACAATAATTCCTGAAATTCTTTAACCTCTAATTTTTTAGTGTTTGCGGAAATATTAGTAACACTTGATCTTAGGATTAATCCTTCTTTTATTGCTTTTAGTAGGAAATTTATGTGGTTTCCTTTTGTAATATCTCCATCTTCCACATTTTTATCCCATATTTTCAAACCATGATTCAAGTGAAGCTTAAAAAGCTTTACAAATTCATCTTCAAAAGTATTTTTGTTATAATGTTGATCTAATATTGATTTATAAATAATAACATTGGGTGTATTATTTATGAAGGTTCCGAAAAGAGCTTTATCATCTCTAAATTCTTTTCCATCGGATTTTGGAATATTTTCATTTTCTAGATTAAAACATTTTCCTGTTTGTAGGCTCAATGCAAATGCGATACGAGGAACAATTCCCTCATTTTTAAAACCATATAACCCTTTCAGTTTATATAGAATTTCATCATTTTCTTTACTTAATGTTATTCTCATAATTATGGAAATAGCCGTTTTTTAATATAGTGTTTGCCCCATCATTTTCTAATAGATATGATTTGGCAATATTTTCTGAAATGTCTTTAAATCGTTTTGGTGTAATCTCACTATTTGTTGAGAAAAGCACAACTTGTTCCGATAATGTAGGATAATATTTTTTAGTAATCGTATCTCTGTGTTCTTCGTCAAGTCTCCCCAAGGGAGTATCGATGAAAATCGGTAAACTTTGAATAGATTCTTTGAGAATGGCTTTAATTAAGCACGAAATATAAATTTGTTTTTCTCCTGACGATAAACTTTCTTTCCTAATCTCATTGTCATCTTGGTCGAGTAGGGTGATTTTCATTCCTTGCCCTGAAGCCAAAATAGTCACCTTTACATCTTCTATGAATTTATTGTAGTTTCCTTTACTTGAAAGTTTATGCATTAAAATTTTTAATTCAGTGAGAATAGTTTTTTCTAGACTATCCTTGTGCTTACTCTTTTGCTCTTCCAGAAATGAATTGAGCACACCAATATATTTTTCAGTTTCTTTAATTTTTAATTTGTTTTGGGTATTAATTTCAACTTTACTTCTAAGTGTTACAAGCTCTTGATTGAACCGACCTATATCCTTTTTTATTTTGCTTATTAGTTGAAAATTTTCTCCGATTCTTCTATTAAATTCAGTGGTTTTGTTTTCGGCGGTTTCTTTTTTAGCTAAATAATCTAAGACTATATCATCAACTAAATCTGCATCAATTTTGCTAAGGGTTTTTATCAATTCAGACTTTCTTGAATTAACAATATTAAATTCCTCAATAGTACTTTGAAATAAGTCGCTTGACTGAGAGTTTATAAGACTAATTGTATCAAAAATCAAGTTCTTTTCAGCATTGTTTAGATCGTGTTCAAATTCTAATTCTTGATATTCATCCTCAATGTTGTATAGTTCACTTCCTAATCGTTTTGCTTTTTCATAATAAAATGCCTTATCTTTAAAAGACATGGTCGAATTTTCTGGGTCAGGAGGTCTATTGAAAAGTAGTTCAATGAAATTTTCTATTTTCTCTAAAATTTCTTTTGATGATTTTTGAGAAATTTTGTTTGTTTCTTGAATTGAAATATGCTTTTTAACTTCTTCAAGTTTTCCTGTCAAAATTGTCAAAGGAATAATTTCGCTTAGTTCAGTAAACCGTTCGCTAAGTTTTAATTCTTTCGTCTTTAGTTTCTCAATTTCAGTAAGAATAACTTCTCTGTCAAAATTAGAACTTCCTTGTTTACTATTTTGTGAAATTAAACTATCATACTTTCTAATTTCCTTTTTTAACTCATCTATCTCTTTGAGTTTTTCTGCATTTTCTTCTTCAAGCTTTTCAATTTCTAAATTTGATAAGTCAATAGCTCTTTCTTTATCTATAATTTGCTCCTGAAGATTTCTTGTTGCTCCTTCCTTTTTTAAAGTATTTATATAAAACTCAAAATCTTCAATTAAGGTTTCGTAATTGTCTAACCCTAATATTTTTCCAAGTGCATCATTTATAAAACTTCCTTCATCTTTTATTGATAAATTAGCTATTTCAGCAATTTTTTCAGCATCAAAAAATACGAACTTTGCGGCATCTATAGGAATTATATAATCATTAATAAAATTAAATTTATCTTCTTCGTTGTCAAAAAATTCTATGTTTGATATTGGATCAACTATAGACAATTTCTCTTCTGTTGTTGACGTATTTCTTGATCGAGTTATTAATACTTTATCATAATTCGATGATAGTTTATAAATTTCGGGTAATTCGATTTCTTCAACCAAAATACTGACTGAAAAAGTATTAATTCCTTCTTTTTGTGCAGACCAATTTATTGATTGCTGTATGAAGGAGGAGTAGTTTTTCTCTTTTTGAATTTCTTTTTTGAAATTGTCGTCTATTTGAGAAATTTTTTCACCATACAAACACCATACAACTGATAGTAAAAAGTTGGTTTTACCATATCCATTTTTACCACCAATGACTACAATATTCTTATCCTCATTAGTAGATAAATCAAATTCAACAGAATTATAATACTGTCTGAAATTGTCGATTTTTATATTGGAAAATTTCATTTCACAGCTTTTTCGATTACATCAACAATTTTTTGTTGATGATAATTAATACGTTTTATTTTTTTTGCTTTTACAGAATCTAACAAAGATTCCAACGATTTGTAATCAACCCCTTTAGTAGAACAAATCTCTTTTAGTCTTTCACTTTGGTGTATTTTGTTGTCTTTTACCTTCATAAATTTTGATTTTTCAATATTTCAAATACTTTTGAAAAATAAGATTTTTCATTATTATTCAGCTCATCATTATTATATAGTTTTCTTTGTTTGTAAAAGAATTTATAAAGATTTTCTTCTCCTTGCTTGTCTGCACTTGGCAATCTTTGATTACGTTTAATGAATTCAATAAGCTCATCATATTTCTCTGTTGAGTTTAATCTTCTTTTACCATTTATTGGAGGAAATTTTTCATAAATTTCAATTATTAGTTTTCCCTTCTGTTCATCCAATTTTTTTGTTTTTAGTTTTCCTTTTTGAACATTAAGCCACCTGTAAAGCCGTATTTCTTCTTCTGGAACTCCATTAGAAAAAGGCAATCTATTTTCAAGTAAAAGAAAATTTTGTAAATCATCATATCTCTCTTCCCAAGAGTTTCGCTCAATAATATCAGTGTCTTTCAGTATTTCAAAGTCTTCAGTATAAATCCTATTATTTAGTCCAATATAAGAGCTTTTAAAGAAACTGAAAGTTTCAGATTCATCTATTTTAAGGTTATAGTAGATACTTTTTTCATTAGAATTAGGTCTGTATTTTAATACGTATTCTGTAATTTCTGTAATATGTTTTGGAGTGCTGAATTGTTCTAGGAAATCATAAGTTATACTTCTTATTGTACCTCCCTTGAAGTCTTCCAATTCTTTTTCCCATTTTTTTAAACCGAAAACACTATTTCTCCCTACTGGCACAAAACCGTCTTTTCTTCTCATCGAAGCACGGATTTTGTTCTCATCTGTTTGGTAGTCAGGATATAATTCAAAAACTTTTTGAGCTATTTCTTCAATACTAGAGGGTTTACCTAATATTTCAAGAGCTTCATAAGAATATTCAAATGCTTGCTTAATAGTATTTCTCTTGAAAATCAGATTATCTTCTATGTTAAGGGATAAATTAAATTCACTATTAACTATCCTTTCTACAATAGGATAAATTAAATTAATTGATTCTATATTAATATCATCCATAAATACAGACAAATAACTCTTAAAATTAAAAGAATAAGTTTCTTCTATTTTTTCACTTTTTCTTTTATTGATATCATTTGCTAATGATATGAGGTCAATTTTTGGAAGTTCTTTGTTGATGATATAAATATTGTTCCAATTGTGTCGATTTTTACTATTGGAATATTTTGGCTGTAATATATCCTCAACATTTCCTATGACAATAAAATTATCATTCAAGTACACAGCAAGGATGCATGATATAAATTCTTTTGAAAAATCTGTTTCATTTCTTATGTTAATTTGTTTTGCTAGATTTTCGTCTATTTTAATCAAACTTGAAGATGATTCTATACCATATTTCGAGGATAAATCGTCATTAAAATTTTTAATGAAAGATAATCTTTCAGATAATTCATTAATACAATCTTTTCGTATTTGTCTTATTCGTTCTCTTGACAAATTGTACTCCATAGCTACTTCTTCAAGAGTCTTTTTTTTATGACACTGATAGATATTCAATGTTTCTTGGATTATTGAATTATGAGTTTCACTAAAAAAAGCATTCTTTTTGAGTAAGAAATCTACTATTTTAAAAATTGATTCAGATTGTAAAATTTCCGTTGGAATTTTGGGAATAGAAAAGGTTTGTTGTATTAAAAAATGATTTTTTAATGCAATTAATTGTTTTTCACTAGCATTTTTATTTATATTGAAAATGAAATCTCTTACTATATCAATATAGATTTCAAGTTCTGGAATAGTTTTTTTCCCAATGTTATCAATAGTAGAAAGAGTAAAATTTTTATTTAATAAAATTTTATCGGAAAAATTCCTAATGTTAAAATTGTCTGTCAGTAATTTCGATATAACATTCCTGCTTCTTACTGAAAGGTTATTGGCATTTATAACTATAAAACTATTTATGACTTCTCTCTGAACTCTAGTTAAACTTGCTAGTATCTCTTCTAAAGGATTTTTTATATTTCTAATAATTTCACCTTTTTCGATAAAAGCTTGATACTTATTACAAATACTTACTAATTCTTCATTGGACTTTTGTCCACAATTACGTAGTTTACAAAAATTATTGTACCTTAAATAATATTCTATTAGCTCAGTAACAGTATTCAGACCACTATACATACAGACATTATATGATCGAACACTTATTTCTTGATTGTTATAAATTTCATCTATAGTCATCTCTTGGTATAATTAATAAATGAATTTAATTTTTCTATTATTGAGCTACCACTTTTTATTTTTCACAAAAAGGTAGTTTTCTTCTTATTCTGTACATTGTCTTGTGTTTTAAGAAAACAAACTTCTGTACTTATTTTTGTATTGATAGAATGGTGTATAAAAAAGTCATAATCTAATTTATCCAACTAAGTTTTTGTACGCAAAGTTAAGAAATGTAAGTAAATAAAAACAAATTGTATAAGTAAAAAAATGAAGCTAATGTCTAAATTTTAACTGTTCTCTCTGTTTTTGAAATTTATTTCAGTTTTATACTCAGCTTCTTATTTTTTGACTGGAAAAGGACTTAACTTTTTTATTATTAAAGGCCATTTATTTTTTGCTTGTAAATGATAGCTATTTCAGGATTTTCTATCTCCTCCTTTCTGTTTTTGCTGAGTTCCAAAAAGTCTTTTTCCTTGTCGGTACCGACAAAATTTCTTCCGAAAAGATTTGCCGCAATGCCCGTGGTAGAACTTCCCGTAAATGGGTCGAGAATCCACGCATTGGGCTGGGTAGAAGCCAATATCAGTCGCGTTAAAACCGAAAGGGGTTTTTGTGTAGGGTGTTTACCACACGATTTTTCCCAAGGGGCAATGGCAGGGAGTTTCCAAACATCTTTCATTTGCTTTCCGCCGTTGAGTTGTTTCATCTGTTCGTAATTAAAATAATGCGGAACTTTCTCGTGTTTCCTCGCCCAAATGATTTGCTCGGTAGAATGGGTAAAATACCTACACGAAAAGTTAGGTGGCGGATTGGTCTTTTCCCAAGTAATGATATTGAGGATTTTAAAGCCCAATTCGGTAAGGATTTGCCCTACTGAAAAAATATTGTGCATCGTTCCGCTAATCCAAATGGTGGCGTCGTCTTTCATTTTTTCGCGAACCAAAGAAAGCCACTGACGATTGAAATCATTGATAAATTCAAATCCTTGTGATTTATCCCACTTACCTTTATTTACGCTTACAACTTGTCCGTTTTGGATAGAAAGTCCGTCATTGGATAAAAAATAAGGTGGATCAGCAAATATCATATCAAACTCACGATTGAACTGAGGCAAAAGCTCCATTGTATCTCCGTGCAGAAGATAAAAGTCTTTGTTATTTGATATGTAGTAAGGGGTGAGCATCCCTAGTTTAGTTAAAATTTATTACATAGATAAGGATAAATAATAATGGAGCTATTATAGATGCTGAAATTATAAAATAAATTTCAATATCAAGGAATAGTAGCTTAATTTTTTTAGAAAATATATTTTTGTTATCGATATTTTCTTTTAGTGTAAATTTTTTATAATCAATAGGTGAATGATTGTATGGAAATTCATCTATTATATTTTGATATTCAGTAGCTAATTCTTCAATCTTAGCAAAAATGCTGGGATCGTTGGATTTATCTTTTATCTGAATAAGTTTTTCGTATATTCTGCTTAATTTTTTTCCACATCGATGGTGGGATTCTGCTTTTATTTTATAATCCTTAGAATTTTCTATCAAACTGATTACAAGTATTAATATTGATAGAAAGAAGGTTATTAAAGACAGATGATTAGCATCTAGTTTTGATAAATTTCTGAATTGTTCGAGAGATAAAATACTCAATACAATTACATAAATCGAATTAATTGCGATTGAATAATTAGAAAGTTCATTTAAGCGTTCTAATCTTTTGTGAGCAATAAATCTACTCCCTCTTGTTTTCCATATTTTATTATATAAATTTTCAGCGTAACTCATAACCTAAAATGTTTAAAAAGGAGGGCTGGCTACAATTCTAGATCTAATTTTCCTAAATAAGGAAACATAATTGTTAATTATATTACTTATACTTTCGTTCTACCGAAAGTCTTCAAGTTTGATAAACTTGAAAGTCAACCCTCCTAATATTTTAATACACAATATTCTCTTTTAAAAAGTTTAATCTATTATTTTTGAATTCTTCAAATAAGCTATCAATTTCTTCATTCGAATGATCTTTTTGTTCTTCCAACTGAGAAAATTCTTTTAACAATTCCTTCTTTTGTTCCATCGTTTTGTATTTTGTATAATCATTTATATATTCACTAGTTTCTGGTTTATACTTAATTTCATTGTAAGCCTTTACAAAGCTTTTTAATTGATGAGGTATTTTTCCTTGGAAAAAAGGTATATTCTGTATCATCTTTCTAATTATATTATCCAACTTATATAATGCTGAAACATCATCAATCTCAATGTAGTAAAATAACCAACCATAATTTTTATTTTCATTTTTAGAACCTGTGATTATTTCGTTTACTTCTTTAATGAATTGTTCCGAAAACTCTTTTGGATTATTCTTATATCTAGCTGGCATAAAGTTTGTATTTTCAATACCTTTTTTAAACCAAGTAACTTTTCCTGCTATTTTGTTCACTTGGTTTTCTATTGTTTGTTTAGAAACAGAAATACTTGTATCTTTGATTAAGTACCCCAAATAAAATATTGATTCCGAAAGTTCACCAACAAAAGTTTTGTCAGAATTCAATTTCAATCCCAATTCTTTTAATTCTGTTTTAATACGATTTAAATAATCAGAGCAATTTTTTGTAGAAAGGATTAAGATATCATCTACATATCTCAAATAAAGTGTATTTTCATCAATTATTCCATTAATAGAGGTATCAAGATTTTGTAAATATATTTGAGCTAAAATATTAGAAATAGGTAATCCTTGCGGAATACCTTTTTTTAACTTATACTGAGATATATTATTTCTTTTATAATCATGCGGAACAGTAGGATTTTCGATTGATAAAAATAAAAATTTATTTATATACCTGTTTTTAGATTTTATTTTAACAGCCTTTTTTAGCTTACTCCTGCTTATGGTATCATAAAATTGATTAATATCCGTTCTTAAACAATATATTTTATTGTTTTTATGATGTCTAATAAAATTTTTTATTTTTCGGATATAACTGTTTGGTTGCTCTTTATTTATTACTTCTGGAAAAACATCATGTAAATAGTTTTTCAATATTTGAAGCACAATTTTATCTCTAACAGTAGGAATTGAAAGCACTCTTGGGGGGGTATTTCTTCTTTTTATTTTCAAAAGTTCAAGATAAGGACTAAAATGATATTTTTCATTAACTATCTTTGATTCGATAGTACTAATCAATTCTTGTTTACAAGATTTTTCTGTGTAAAATTTATAAGTTTTTTTATCAATCCCTTTTGATTTATTTTTAACTATTTTAGAATCAAATATATGATTCAATGTATCTTGTGAAAAATACTTCCTTACAATGTCTTTCATATCAAAATTTAAAGCTTAAATTAAACTTTCATTTTTCACTTTCTCTACAAACTCACCAAGCGTGGTCAAATTATACACACTCGGAATAATGTTATAAGCTTCTTCCAACTTATTTTTTGCAGAAAGCCAACCTTGTCCGTCTGTAATCCAAACAAATTCGTATTGCGGATATTGATTAATTTTCATAGCAACATCGGAGTAAGCCCTTGCAACTTCATTGAGTTTTGAACCGCCTGTATTATAAAAATTGGTTTCGATCAAATAAGTTTTTTCGGGAGTTTCAATTACAAAATCAAAGCGTTTTACATCGGTTCCCAAACTCATAATTTCTGGAAATATTGTATGATTAACTTCCGTTCTATACGAAATCCCTGCCTTGTCAAAAATTGAAGCAACCGCTTTTGACATATTAGAACCTCCTCTATTTTTTCGAGCATTGGTATCTAAGCCTACCTCGATACCAAAAACATAATCTACTAAATTAGTAATTTTTTTGGTTCTGAATATTTCGCCTAATCCTGTTTCTTCAATGTATTCTAAAATCAGTTCAGAAGAAGTAAAATAAGTGGTAAGCAAAACTATTTCGCCCTTACTGTTAAATGTTTTTGCTGATTTGGAATTCCGAACTGCAATCAAAATATCCAACACTTCAAAGGCTTTTGGGTTTTCTTCAAAAAGTTCTTGAACAGCCTTTTTTAAGTCATCTTTCCCAATCAAATAATTCAATTGATTAAGCTTCATTTCTATTTTGCTTACATTATTACTGATTTTTTCAAATGCAACAAAATAATCCAATGTAGCATTCGTTTCAGCAAGTTGAGTAAGAAATTCGTTAAAGGGTGTTCGCATATTCGGGTGTAATTTGATTTGTAATTAACAATTCAGTCAAAAGACCTCTTTTTTCAGGGTTAGCATTTATACTTCGTTTGGCATTTACTCTTTGGATTGAAAATTCAGCATAAAGGTCATCAAAAAAATTATCTTCTGCATTTTTTCCTTTTACATCCGAATTGCTCAAAATCCAAGTATGGTTTAAAGCATCTAATCTATTGCAAAAATCTCTCAAACGAATTTGTTCATCATCATTAAATTCGTCTTTTGCATACGAATTGAAACTCGAAGTTTCACTAAGCGGTTTATAGGGAGGATCGAAATAAAACAACGACTTTTCATCTGCATAAGATAGTGTTTGCTCAAAATCGCCACATAAAATTTCTACTTTCTGCAAAGCCTCACTTACCGCCAAAAGATTTTCTGTATCACAAATGGTTGGCTTTTTGTAGCTTCCCATCGGTACATTAAATTCATTTTTCCTATTGACACGATACAAGCCATTGAAACAAGTTCGGTTTAAGAAAATAAACAATGCCGAATGACTGGTTTTTTCTTCCTTTCTAGTATTGTACAAGGTTCTTTTGTCGTAATAATACTGTTTTTTCTTTTCGTCGTTTCCGTCTAAATCGTGGTACTCACTTTGTAAAATTTCGAGAATAGAAATAAGTTCGTTAGGATTCAAAGCTATTGTTTTATAAGTATTGATAAGGTCTTGGTTAATATCATTGATAACTACCTTTTTCAAATTCGGAAAATTGTTCAACATCCAAAACAAAACTGCCCCACTTCCCACAAAAGGCTCGACATAGGTAAAATTACCTTGCACAAGTTTTGAAGGTAAATTTCTTTCTATCTCCGAAATCAGTTGCGTTTTTCCTCCTGCCCATTTCAAGAATGGTTTGGTAGTTTTGTTATCAGCCATTTAATCATTGTTTTTTACGAGCGTCAAAATTACGATTTTATTTTAAATGAAGTCGCCTTAAGCCAGATTTATCATAACATCAGTTCTAGTGCGGTCTCTTACAAACATTATTTAGTATTTCCAAATATTTTCATATTAAGTTTTTGATTATGTGTCAAATAATTAAATTAAGAGAAATTTTGCCACAGTCTATTATTTCATCGAAAACTTTGACAAAGTTTTTTTCAAATAATAATCAAGAAGTTTTGTTAGCGTTTCTGTGTCATTTTTTAGATCAGTTCAAACTTTCTCAAATTCTGAAAAAATATCTTTTGTGGTTATTGTTTTATGATTTGGTTTTTCACTCTTTTTATATTCTAATACTTGCTGGGGATAAAAACTTTTCAGCGAATCAAGATAGGTTCTATCATAAATAAACATTAAGACCGCTTTTATGTAGTTAAATATTTTTTTTTCATTTTTGATCTTTCAAAATTTTTAACTACGATTCTAACAATTCTATACCTTGTTTTTTTAAATTCTGAAAAGAAACTATTGGCAAAGGTAATGCTTCTGCTTTTAGATAGGTTACAGGAATCAATTCTGATGTTAGCATAAATGATGTAACCTTTGGTTCCTTATCAATTTTTAAAAACGCACATAGTTTTTCTTTATTAGAATCTAGCCAGTCATGTCTTTCAACATGCTTTTGAATCATTCCTTTTTGTCCTTCGCGTCCAAGATAATTATCCATTTCCTTTTTCATTTCGTGGATATTCTTTGCCTTGTTCGTGTCTTTACATTCAAGACTGTAAACAGTATTTGTTTTTGTGTTATGCACTAAAACATCAATATCGCCATAATTTTTGTCTGCTACAAGATGTCCGTTCGTATCAATTTTTACCTCATAATCAATTACAGTTAAATCGGGATTTGTTTTGAGCCAATTTTTCACTTCATTACGATATATTTTGCCTTTTTTCTCTCGGAAAGCCCCAAGAAGTTTTTCTATTTTCTTGCCGCCATTGTTTAGCTTTCCTTCAAACAACAAATAATTCAACTGTTTTTGTGCAGAAATTGCATTTCTAAAACCCCAAGTCAAAATCGTTTCATCTTTGTCGTTTTTATATTTCACAATAAATCGTCTTGCAAAACTAAATTCACGATTATACTTCCAAGGAAAAACTTCATTGTCAATATAGCCTTTAGGTGCTTTTAGATACTCATCTCTTTGTGTAATTGAAAATCGTTCAATACCTGCGATTATTTCTTTTTCATCAATTTTAGCTTTATCCTTGATTAATTCGATAAATTCAGATTCATTCATTGAGCAGGTTGAACTTTGTTTTTCAATACAAATGATAAAACAGTTAAAGCAGAATTTGTAGATATTTAAGTAACCAATTCCCCAATCTTCTAAAAACGCAGAATCAATTTCTTTAACTTCTTTATCGTCTTCTAGTTCTTTTTCTTCCTGCAAAAACTCTGCAATTTCAAATCTGTTGTCAAAATTCTCTATGTATCTATTAACTTCTTCTTTTGTGTTTGCCTCTGCAAAAAGTTTGAGTTTATCATCAAAAAATTCTCTTGAAATTCCAATTCTGCCTGAGTCTAATTTTCCAACAGTTGGATTCGCAAGTTTAAAATGAATTGCATCGCTTAAAAAACCATAATTTACTATTTCGTGCATTAAAACCAAAAGTCTGTCAACATCGTCAAGACTAACTTTAATACTGCCTTTTGTTGGTTTTGCTGCAATGTATTCTATTAGACATCTTGTCGCTAATGATGTTTTTACAAGTTTGTTGTCTTTTTCCAAAATTTCTTTTAGTTCTCCTTCTAAATCTCCAAAACAAAGAATTTGAGCAGGAATCATTGTTTTGTTATGTTCTCTTTTCCATACTAATGTTTCGTGTAATTCTAAGAGAACGCGCAACAAAAATTCAAATTCAAAATTTTGAATTTCCTTGTTTAATGTATCCAACAACAGTGCAGTTGCTGTGTTAAAAAGTTTTTTCTTGTCTTCTTCGTTGTCAATATTTTTAGGAATTTCAGTTGTTTGTTCAATCAACAAAGGAACTTCATCTAGTAATATATCAACTTCCGAATCGCTAATATAGAAAGGCTTTATGAGCCATCTATTGTCAATTAAAGGGTCTTTATGGCAATCTAATGACAGTATCATTTTGGCTTGCCCCAACGGAATGCATCTATCAATGAAAGAATCTATGTCTTGTTCCGAAAAACTAATACCTTGAACCAAGTTGAAAGCATTTAATATCTCTTTCATCATTTCTCGTTCACCAAAATTACTGCTCCCTGTAAAGGTTTTCATTTTTGAAAATGGGATTGAAAACCCTAAAATGTTTTCATTTAATGAGAAAGAATAATTATCAGTGTCTTTGCTTTCTACAATATCTTTTGTTTGCGTGTCTTCAAAAAGTTTTTGGTCAAGAATTATGTGTATTTCGAAGAAGTTTGAAATAGCTCGATTTAAAATTTTAGCGATTTCTGGTTGAAGTTTATAAAGCCAAAAACCGATAGCTTCCGCAAAATTTTGCACTTGCTTTATCATTGATTTGTCTTTAACTTGGTGGTTGGTCAGCCAAATAGGAAAATCAAAAGTTTTTAAACAAATGGTATAATATCCCAAATCGTTTAATGGTTTGTATAACGGTGCATAGTTGGCATATTTTGTAGAGGGTATGAAAACGCTTTGTTCATTTATTTGATTTAAAATACCGTGAATCTTTTTTTTAATTTTCGCTTCTTTTATTAAGCGACTGCCGTCACTTGGAACAACTGTAAAAAAGTTAGGTCGTGTATCGTCTCCGAAATAAAAACTTTCGTCTTTGGCTTTGTAGATTGAATACATATCCAAAGTATCGGTAGATACCGAATTTGTGGTCTTAGAAAAAATTTCATAAGACTTTGCGAATTTCCATAAGCTTAAATTATTCCATTTTTCAGAAGAACAAAGGAAGTTGAATTGATGCATTGAGAACGATAAACGAAGTTCATCTTTTTGAGGTGCATCAATTCCAATAAACATCTTTCGTCCCATACAATCATACGTAACTAATGAAAGAAATTTATAGTCTTTCATCGATGGGTTTTTCTTAAACTCTGTTATTACTTCAGTAATTCGCTTATCTAAATCTAAATTTTTGTTCAAAAAATATTCTTCGTCTTTATCATTGTGAACATAACAAACATACGCTAGCCTATTTATATCAAATTGAAAAACACGTTCTTTTAAAATAGTTGGTACATTGTTTAGAGGTAGTTCTATATCTGTTAATTTCCATCCCATTTTTTCGCAAGCTCCCCATTGTTCATGCCATAGTTTAGCGTGATATAATTCCATCAATTTTTGATTGCAATTATACTCATTGCCTAATCTTATGATAAACTCATTCAAAGCATTTACTTGGTTAGAAATAAGAACAAAATAATATTTGTCTTCAAACTTGATAATTGGCTTTTTCAGTAAAGGATTTTTGTCTGGGTCGTTATTTGAAAATCCTGAGTCATTCGGTTGAACAATAAAATCATCAATGACTCGCGGGTCAATTTGATGTTCTTGACAAATTTGAATTATATCATCTTTATTAAAAGATGTGTCAATTTCGTTAGATGAATAAACAAATTTTCTATTGCCTTGCGCTCCTTCAATATTCCCTTCAATTTTAAATTTTGTAGAAAGAATTTTTCCTAATTCTAAAATTAGAGCGACACCACTATAAACGTGATTTTTAAATTCTTTGGGCAGATCGTTTTCTTGTGTAAAAATTGTTTCGGTTAAATTTCTAAATATTTCAATTGCATATCCGCAAATTCCTGAAAAAACAGTATAGTTTCCTCCATAGAAAACTATGGTTTCGCTAAAAAGATTTTCGGGAATGTCTTCCAAATAATTGGATGCAAATTCTGTGTCAAGATGTTGTTTAAACAACTTTAAATTTCCATTTGGATTGCTGTTAAAATTAGTAACAATGTGTGCTGCTAATTTTTCCATTCGCACATTTTTGCCGTGATTATTGGGTTGCATTTGCAGACCAATAATAAAATTTAATAATTGGTGCGAATTATTTAATTCAATAAATTCAAAGGTTTTATTCTCTATTTTGTTTGGTTTAGGATGAGTAAATCCAAACTTTTTGTTAGAATTAATACAACACTCTTTATATTTCTTTCCACTTCCACAAGGACACGGGTCGTTTCTGCCAATTTTATTACTCACTATCGTTTACGCTGTTTATTCGTTATTATCTCAAGGGGGAAATTTTGTCTCGAAAATTTTGCTAGCCAGAATACTTATCTCCTTTTATGATAGGTAACATCTGTTTCTTTTGATGATTCTTCAAAGGTACTCATAAAACCTTCTAACAATTAGTTTGTTGAATTTTACCTCTTTTGTAATGATACGTATTGCTTTTTAGGTATTGCATTGCTAAATTTTAGTAAAGTCTACCAATTTCACTTGTTGTCTCTGTCATCAGAGCAACCATATCGATAAAAGCACTAATCAATTCTCTAATCTTTTCAGCATAAGCTTCCACTAGGAATAACTTTAACTGTTTTCTCCAAACTAATTTATCTGAAGAACTTTGATTTTATTTACCATTTTGAGTACGCAAATATAGACATTTTCTTTCGAGAAAAACAATTATAGAAAAAAGACTTTTAACCCTCAAATGTTTATAAATTTTAGTTAACTAAATACAATTTTAATCGCTCCCTCCAAAATGTAAAAACAAAATTTTATCTCCTAAATCAAACAGATAGTCGTTTTCATAACATTCATACCATACTTCATACCCATCTGGCGTGTCCCAATTGACTTTCAATTTGTTGAATAAAAATTTATCACCAATAATTTTTTGAATGTCAGAGAGAAAAGTATCAAGCAAAAACTCACAACTAGTATCACTTTCCAGAATAATTTTTTTGCCAATCTTGTCAAATTCATCATTGCTTTTACCCTCATATTCATTCCTAATATAATGTGCTTTTGCTTGCAAAATATATTGCCCAAAATAACCTAATAATTCATTTTTCAAAACTGTTTTCCAATCATCCAACACCTCTCTTATTTCAAAAGTCCAACTGCTGGCATTGAAATTTTTCCTTAGAGTTGACGTAATGCTATTTTCTTCTTTGTCAAGCAAAGCTATATAATATGTCTTGCTGTCGTTAGTAAATGAATTAATTATAGCAATGGTCTCTAACCTGATATTGATGTCTGATATAAATTTTTCGTTTATCATTTTGTATATGGATATTTCGTAAATAATTTCAACACCCAAATATACAACTTTCACTTATTTCATACACATCTTCCACCAATCTTCCTGATGATTTTATTTATTAAAACCAAAACCCTACCTTTGCCAAACATTGAAAACATCAATCTTAAAATGACAGTAGCCGATTCCATAGAAGAGTATAAAAGGTTAGATATCGAGAATATTTTTAATTATGAGGAGT
>NZ_KB900709.1 GCF_000379185.1 Capnocytophaga cynodegmi DSM 19736 | reverse complement strand
TATATATAAAACTTAGTCAACTTGTATATATATTTTTAGAAACTTATATATACTTTTTTGATAAGATATATACATATAATTTTAAGAATATATCTATCTGTATAACAACAATTTTATATTTCTTTCCGAAAAGAAAACTATTTTTTATATTTTTCGTACTTGATAACGCGTTGCATTTCCTTTAAATCTATTCCAGGGGTAAACTGAATTTTATTGCTTTTAATTAAAGCAGGATTGAATTTCTCCGCGGTTTCTGCTCCCTCGCTCGAAATAGTAATTCTAAAACTTCCGAAATCACCCAAACGAACAATACGTCCTTCTGAAAGATGTTTTACTAATACTTTAGTTAAATCATTGAGAACCGCCAAAACATCTGTGTCCGATACGGTTGATGAACCTGTGGCGATTTCTTTGGCAAGAGCACGGAAAGATATTTCACCATCTGCCTTCGCACTTGCATAAAATTTAGGTTGAGCTTCTTTATCTAATAGGTTTTTTCGCTCTACGATGTTGTATTTTACTGCCATAATAAATAAATTTTTTAGTGATACAATATATATAAGGTGTAATATTTCTATTTTTATAATAAAGCAAACAAACCGAGCAAAGCCTGATTGCTTGTATTTTTCTTTTTAGACTTTACTCTATTTGTTGCTTATCCTTTTATTTTAGTTCGCTCAAAGCCTTCTCTAATCTTGGGAGAACGTCCTTAATATCTTGCAAAGAACATCCACCTGCAGAAGCTCTAAACCAAGGCATTGTTCGGCTATTTCCGAAGGCAGAAAACGGAACTAATGCCATTCCTGCTTCCTTAATAAGGTAGAAAACCAAGTCAGTAGTATCGTTAAGTTTGTCGCCTTTCGGTGTAGTTTTCCCAACATAATCCAACTGAATGGTCAAATACAAAGCTCCCATCGGACGAATACTCTCCACCGCATATCCCTTTTGTTTCAATGCCTGAATGCCTTCGTGCAGGGTTTCTAAGCTATGCTTAATCTTCCCTTTGAAATCATTTACGAACGCGTCAACCGCTTTTGTGTTAGTAAGGAACTGAGCCATCGCCTGTTGTTCAGGTTTTGGAGCCCACGCCCCAACGTGCGTAAGTAGAGCCGCCATCTTTCCGATGATTTCCGAAGGACCAAAAGCCCAGCCCACGCGAACGCCCGTAGCCGCAAAACATTTGGAAGAACCGTCAATAAATATCGTATAAGGCTTCATCTCAGGGACTAAACTTACCGGATTAAAGTGTTTTTCTCCAAAGGTAAGCATCGCATAAATTTGGTCATACATTAAGTAAAGAGGCTTTTCGTCGGCTCCACGTTTGCGGTTTTCTTCCACAATAAGTTCACAAATTTCTCTGAGTTGATGCTCGGAAAACATCGTCCCTGTCGGATTAAGTGGCGAACAAAGTGCTAACAGAACGGCATCTTTCAGGTGCGGACGTAGCTCTTCCGCCGTAGGTAAGAAGTTGTTTTCAGGCTTAACTTCCAATTCTACTTTCTGAGCAGAATTCAAATACGAATAGTGATTGTTATTCCACGAAGGTACGGGATAAATCACTTTATCGCCCTCATCTACAATGGTTTTAAAGGTTGCGTAAATCAACGGACGCGAACCTCCCGCGATAAGAATATCTTTCGCTGAGTACTCCAATGCATAACGTTGTTTGAGATCTTTTGAAACATTTTCCCGAAGCGAAAGGATACCACTCGCAGGAGGATAGTTCGTAAGATTGTCTGCATACGCTTGTTGAATCCCTTTTTTAAGCTCATTGGGAATGGGATAAATATTCGAATCCAAATCCCCAATGGTTAAATTTGTGATTTTTTCGCCTTTAGCTTTGAGGTCGTTTACTTCGTTTCCAATCTTTACAATCTCAGAACCGATTAAATTTTGTGCTAATTTTGATACTTTCATAATGTTTTGATATTTTAAAGTTAAGGTTTTACAAATAAATATATAACCTAAAATGTTTTGCTATTTACAATACGGAACGGTGTATTTTCCTTCGGCTTTGTGCCCTAAAATTGTTTTTGCTTCTACCCAAATGGTTATCTGTTCACCATTATGCTCGTAACGAATTTTGCTGTTTAGAGCATTCATTGGAATACTACCTTTACGTCCGAAAACAACATTATAACCTTCCGTTTTTGAATTTTTCGGAATTTCAACATTCAAATAATTTTCAAAACTATATTCCTTAGATGAACAGTCACTCTGATGTGGAGTTACAAACACCGAAATAGAATTTCCATTATCGAAAGCCTTTCCTCCTTGTGCTGTGAAACGTTGTCCTTCCATTTCCCAATAAAGTTGTTGTGTGTTATCGTTTTTGTCCTCGTTTTTTGAACAAGACATCACTAATGTAGCAGTAGCAACACAAATAATTGTTGTTAATTTTTTAATCATAATTACTTTTTTTACATTTTAATCTTCTTGTTTTACTATAACTTTTTTGCTATCCAAGCGAGTTGAAAGCCATTTTTTTAGTTTTTCTGTTTCAGCTTTTTTATCAACTTTTTTTGAATCTTTTTTCCATTGAATACGAAAAACAGGAATTGTATCTATCTTTTTGAAATTACTTTTTAATTCATTTGCAAATGAAACAGAAGCAATATCCTCATAATTAACCGCAATTTCTTTGGTAATTTGCTGAAATTTGGAGGCTTCTCTGTTGTATTTTCCAAGAGTTTCTACTTGGTCTTGTAACAGCTTTATTTTACTTTGGCTAGAGATAAGTTGTTCTTTATTAGTATTATACAATTCTTGAACGTACTGGCTTTGGTCACGTTCCTTACTATCACTCACAATGTGTAATTCTGCATTTTTAAGATATGGATAGGTATCTTTTTGATTGTTCCATAAATTTCTCATTTCAGCTGAAATAGGCGTATCTCCAAAGAAAACAAGTTCAATGTAAGGCTTTCCGTCATTGTATTCCACTTTTGAGAGGTCTTTCAAAAAGCGTATTCCCTCAATTTCTGATTTTTCGATACTAGTTTCAATAAAAGTATTTGCATTATTCTTAAATTGAGAAACTTTCCAAACTTGGTAAAAAGTATATCCAGCAGGAATCATTACCAATGTAGCACAAATGTAAGCTATATTTGAAATTCGTTTACGTTTGGAAGAGTTTGCATAAACTACCATTGGCAAACGCAAAAAACGAAGTACCAAAAATGTAGCCAGTCCGATAAAAATAGTATTAATTAGGAATAGATACAACGCTCCTAAAGCTAATTTCCAATTCCCAACAGCCAAAAAGAAACCAACCGTACAAAGTGGAGGCATCAAAGCGGTAGCAATCGCTACACCAAAAATAACACTCGCTACAGTTCCTCGTTTGGCTCGAGCAATCACTAAGGCTAATCCTCCAAAAAAGGCGATTAATACATCCCGAATATCGGGAGAGGTACGTGCTAAAAGTTCTGAAGAAGTATCACGAAGAGGAAATAGCCAGAAAAATACAAAAGCTGAAGTAACACTCAAAACGACCATAACTCCAAAGTTCTTTACGGCTCGTCTTAACAAATCTACGTCATTGATAGCCAAGGAAAGAGCCATTCCTAAAATAGGTCCCATTAGCGGAGAAATTAACATCGCTCCAATGATTACGGCTGTTGAATTGGCATTCAACCCTAATGATGCAATTACGATAGAACAAATCAAAATCCAAGAAGTATGTCCTTTGAAAGAAATATCGGCTTTTATACTTTCGATAGCTGCTTCTCTGTCAGTATCTTGACGGATATTCATCAATTCAGAAAGAAATTCCTTTATTTGCTCCCAAATGCTCTTGGAATTCTCACTTAATGTTGATTTTTCATTTGTGTTATTAATTTCACTCATAGTTACTTGTTTTTTTTAATCTTTAATAGTGTTTAATCCTGAACGGATGTGCAAATCGCGTTGTGGAAAAGGAATTTCAATGTTATGTTTTGTGAATTCTTTAAAAATTTCGTAGTACAACTCGCTTTTTAGAACTACAGGTTTTTGAATGTATGTAGATGTCCATACCACTAATTCAAAATTCAGAGAATTATCTCCATACTCCACAAACCAGAAAGCGGGGGCTGGGTCTTTCAATACACCAGAATGATTTTTAGCAATTTCTAGGACGATATCTCTTACTTTTTCTGGGTCTTCTTTGTAGGCAACTCCCACGGGATAATGAAACCGAACAAGTCTATCGTTATGCGACCAATTGGTTACATTTCCATTAATAAACTGAGAATTAGGAACAATTACTGAAATATTATCATTAGTGACGATTGTTGTAGAACGCATCGAAATAGAAATAACATCTCCTGAAATATCTCCTACTTGAATTCTGTCGCCTACTTTTATGGGGCGTTCAAATAAAATGATAATTCCTGAAATGAAGTTATTGGTTATATTCTGTAAACCAAATCCCAAACCGACTCCCAAAGCTCCTAAAAGCCAACTAAAAGCTCCTAATTCAAAACCGGCGGATTTAAAAATGAATAAAAATCCAAAGACTAAAATTAAGTATCTGATAATAGTAACAATAGCAGACCGATTTCCTCTTTCTGCAATACGACTTGCGAAGAATTTATGCTCTAAAAAGTGTGTAATCTTCTTAGAGGCGAAAATTAGAATAGTAATAGAAATAACCAAGTATATCAATGTCAGCAAAGTAAAATTACTCCCCTGAACATCGAAAATAACATAGTTCATTACTCCTTTCAGTTTTTCTAAAAACTCGAATGTTGTTTCTTTCATTTTAAATGGAACTTGTATAAAGTAGTCGAGTTTTTAGTAGTCCCCTAATGTTTCAGGATTTTGTGCGAGAGCTTTGGCAAGTTGCTCATCGTTTGGAGCTTTTCCGTGCCAAGCGTGAGTTCCCATCATAAAATCAACACCATTACCCATTTCGGTATGCAAAAGCACACACACAGGTTTTCCTTTGCCTGTCAATGATTTGGCTTTTTTCATTCCTTCCAAAACAGAAGTGATGTCGTTTCCTTTTTCAATATCAATTACTTGCCAACCAAAGGCTTCAAATTTAGCCCGTAAATCGCCCAAAGGTAAAACGTTATCGGTGCTTCCGTCGATTTGCTTTTTGTTATAATCAATGGTAGCAATCAGATTATCAACGCCTTTTCCTCCAGCATACATTGCGGCTTCCCAGATTTGTCCTTCTTGCAATTCGCCATCACCGTGAAGAGTGTACACCAAATGCGTATCACCATTGAGCTTTTTGGTCAGTGCAGCTCCAATCCCAACTGAAAGCCCTTGCCCCAAAGATCCTGAAGCAATACGAACACCTTCCAATCCTTCGTGTGGCGTTGGGTGTCCTTGCAGACGAGAATCTAGCAAACGAAATGTGTTTAATTCGCTAATAGGGAAGTAACCTCTTCGAGCTAAAACGCTGTAAAATACAGGAGAAATATGCCCGTTTGAAAGGAAAAAGAGGTCTTCGTTTTTGCCGTCCATTGCAAAATTTGTGTTGATTTCCATCAATTCGTTATAGAGGCAAACTAAAAATTCAGTACAACCTAACGAACCGCCTGGGTGTCCTGAATTTACTTTATGAACCATTCTTAAAATATCTCTACGTACTTGCGTAGTTAAATCTGTAAGTTGTTGAATATTCGACATAGTTATTTTAAATTTATCCGCACAAATGTATATCTTTTTATTATCGTGTGCAAGAAGATTTAAAAAAATGGAAATACAGCAAAATCAAAAAACTACTTTCTAAACAAGGTGAATTTCATTTTATTATCTATAAATATAATTAATACGTAAAAATATTGTAACTTCGCACCCCAAAAGGTTTTACTTTTAACATACTAAAACAAACAAAGCAATGTACGTAGATTTCAATGAATTACCAGAAAATTCACGGATTTGGATATATCAGAGTAATCGCAGTTTTACTGAAACAGAACAAACAAAATTACACCTTAAAATTAAAACATATTTAGAAAATTGGACTGCTCACGGCATAGGGCTAACTGCTTCGTATGAAATACGTTACAATAGATTTATCGTAATAGGAGTGAACCAAGATTTACACGCAGTTTCAGGGTGTTCGCTAGATAATTTGGCTCAATTCATTCAACAGTTAGAAAAAGATTTTCAGGTAGATTTACTCGACAGAATGAACGTAAGCTATCGACAGGGTGATTTTATAGCATACAAAAACTTAGCTGACTTTAAAAAGATGGTAAAAGAGAAAGCTGTTTCTGCCAAAACAATTGTATTCAATAATTTAGTAAATACAAAAGTTGAATATGAAACAGATTGGGAAATTCCAATGGAGGAGAGTTGGCATAGTCGTTTTCTATAAAAAACTTATCAAAATTGTTTTCATTTTTAGAAAAAGATGTAAATTTGCATTCGAAAAAATCGGGGTGTGGCGCAGTTGGTAGCGTACACGTATGGGGTGCGTGTGGTCGCTGGTTCGAGTCCAGTCACCCCGACTTTTATTTTTCTTCTTCATAAATAGTCTTCTCTTTTTGAAATATAACTTGTTTGTTTATAGTGTTTTATAAAATAACATTCGAATTATTTTATAAATTACTTGACAACGCCTATTTGTAAGATGTATATTTGCACGCTTTTACAAAAAAATATACACTTAACTGAGATGAAATTATCTAATTTTAACTTCGAACTTCCAAAAGAATTATTAGCAGAGTACCCGAGTGAGAATCGTGATGAAGCTCGTTTGATGGTTTTGCACAGAAAAACTGGAGAAATTGAACACAAACTATTTAAAGATGTTATCGATTATTTTGATGACCAAGATGTTTTTGTTCTTAATAACACCAAAGTTTTTCCTGCTCGATTATATGGAAATAAAGAAAAAACGAAAGCAAAAATTGAGGTTTTCTTACTTCGAGAACTCAATGCTGAACAACGTTTGTGGGATGTTTTGGTTGACCCTGCCAGAAAAATTCGTATAGGAAATAAACTTTATTTTGGAAAAGATGATAGCTTAGTTGCCGAAGTTATTGATAATACTACATCAAGAGGAAGAACGCTTCGTTTTCTGTACGATGGTTCCTACGAGGAATTTCGTGATAAATTAACAGAATTGGGGCAAACGCCTCTACCTAAGTATATTTCACGTGCCGTAGAACCTGAAGATGAGGAAAGATATCAAACTATTTATGCAAAACACGAAGGAGCTGTTGCTGCTCCAACGGCAGGTTTACATTTTTCTAAACATTTGATGAAGAGACTTGAAATCAAAGGAATAAATTTTGCAGAAGTAACATTACACGTAGGATTGGGAACATTCAGTCCTGTAGAGGTGGAGGATCTTTCAAAACACAAAATGGATAGTGAGGAAGTTTTTATTCCTGAAGATCAAACCAAAATCATCAATAAGGCAAAGCTTAACAAAAAAAGAGTTTGTGCTGTCGGAACAACCGTAATGAGAGCTCTGGAAAGTTCTGTTTCATCAGAAAATACAGTTAATCCATATATCGGTTGGACAAACAAATTTATTTTCCCTCCGTACGATTTTAGCGTTGCTAATGCAATGATTACCAATTTTCATACTCCAAAATCAACTCTTTTGATGATGGTTTCTGCCTTTGGAGGTCACGATTTGGTGATGAGAGCCTACAAAGAAGCTGTAGCTGAAAAATACAAGTTCTATTCGTATGGCGATGCAATGCTGATACTTTAATATGTAAATATCTAACGAGAAGATTTTTTATAAGAAATCAGACATAGGAAAAAGTCAGGCTAATCTCATAATTTTCATTGGTGAAAACAAAATAATTTGGTAGATAACAAAATTATTTGTAATATTGCACTCCCTTAGTGAGCGTTTGAAGAGCAAAGGGATAATTTTGATGTTTAATTCTTTCTGATGAAAATACGCTAAGCTCTTTATTTTCAAAAGAAATACAAATTTAATTTATCAGCAAATGGCTGAACAAACACACACACAAGACGAGTTCTTGAAAAATTTTGATTGGACAAAATACGAAGAAGGTATTGAAAGTGTTCAAGAAGATAAGTTGAAAAACTTTGAGGATTTAGTAAAAAACAATTTTGTTGATACTCAAGACAATGAAGTTGTTGAGGGAACAGTTGTTAGAATTACTGACAGAGAGGCGATTATTGATATAAATGCCAAATCAGAAGGTGTTATTTCTTTGAACGAGTTTCGCTATAATCCAGGATTAAAAGTAGGTGATAAAGTAGAAGTTTTGATTGATATCCGTGAGGATAAAACAGGACAATTAGTACTTTCTCACAGAAAAGCACGCACGATTAAAGCGTGGGATCGTGTGAATTTAGCTCACGAAAACGGAGAAATTGTAAACGGATTTGTTAAGAGCAGAACAAAAGGTGGTATGATTGTTGATGTATTTGGAATTGAAGCATTTTTACCAGGTTCTCAGATTGATGTAAAACCAATACGTGATTACGAGCAATATGTAAATAAAACGATGGAGTTCAAAATTGTGAAAGTAAATCACGAATTTAAAAACGTAGTTGTTTCACACAAAGCTCTCATCGAAGCTGATATTGAAGAACAGAAAAAAGAAATCATCGGACAACTTGAAAAAGGTCAAGTTTTAGAAGGTGTAGTTAAAAACATTACTTCTTATGGTGTGTTTGTTGATTTAGGAGGTGTTGATGGATTAATCCACATTACAGACCTTTCTTGGTCAAGAATTAATCATCCAAACGAAGTGGTTGAGTTAGACCAAAAATTGAATGTAGTTATCTTAGATTTCGATGATAATAAATCTCGTATTCAATTAGGACTAAAGCAATTAAGTAAACACCCTTGGGATGCTTTAGCTGATGATTTAAAAGTTGGGGATAAAGTTAAAGGAAAAGTAGTTGTTATCGCTGATTACGGAGCTTTCGTAGAAATTGCAGAAGGTGTTGAAGGTTTAATTCACGTATCAGAAATGTCCTGGAGTACTCACCTTCGTTCAGCACAAGATTTTGTAAGTCTTGGAGATGAGGTTGAGGCAGTTGTGCTAACATTGGATAGAGATGAGCGTAAAATGTCTTTAGGAATCAAACAATTAACATCTGATCCTTGGGCTAGTATTGCTACAAAATATCCTGTTGGTTCAAAACACGTGGGAACAGTACGTAATTTCACAAACTTTGGTGTTTTTGCTGAGTTAGAAGAGGGAATAGATGGATTAATCTATATTTCAGATCTTTCTTGGTCTAAAAAAATCAAACATCCATCAGAGTTTGTTAATGTAGGAGACAAGTTAGATGTAGTTGTACTTGAGTTGGATGTAGAAGCTCGTAAACTTTCTTTAGGACACAAACAAACTACTGAAAATCCTTGGGATAAATACGAGGTAGAATTTGCAGTAGGAACTGTTCATAACGGAACTATTTCCAAAATGGTAGACAAAGGAGCAACAGTTGAGTTTAATGAAGATATCGTTGCATTTATCCCCACACGCCACTTGGAGAAAGAAGATGGTAAAAAACTAGGAAAAGGCGACACAGCCGATTTCAAAGTGATTGAATTTAATAAAGAATTCAAAAGAGTTGTAGCTTCTCATACTGCTATATTTAGAGAAGAAGAGGAAAAGATTGCTAAAGAAGCATCAAATTCTACAACAGCTGTCGAAAAATCAACTTTAGGAGACTTAGAAGCTCTTCAAGAGTTGAAAGACAAAATGGAAAGAGGAAAGTAATTTAGTTTTTTTCATAATTTTTTGTTTTAATGAGGAAAAGCCGTTGCTGGGAAGTGACGGCTTTTTTGTATTTCAAGTTTCAAAAAATATTTTTTACAAATTTATTATAAAGTTTATGGTTTGATTTATTATATTTTCTTATATTTCTGACTATAAATCTAGATAATTAAACAAAAATGAAAAAAGTTTTAATCATTACATATTATTGGAAACCTGCAGGTGGTCCGGGAGTACAGCGATGGATTAAGTTCGTGAAATATTTACGTGATTTCGGAGTTGAACCCATTGTATATGTGCCTGAAAACCCAATGTATCCTATGATAGATAAACAAATGGGAGAAGATTTACCCACTAATATTCAGGTAATAAAACAACCTATTTGGGAACCATACGGATTAGCTTCTTTACTTTCTAAAAATAAAACACAAAAGATAAGTTCAGGAATTATTCCTCGCAAAAAGGTGTCTTTCATAGAAAAAATGATGCTTTGGGTTCGTGGAAATTTATTTATTCCTGATGCTCGTAAATTTTGGGTAAAGCCTTCCGTAAAATTTCTTTCAAAATTTATACAAGAAAATGAAATTCAAACAATTATAACTACCTCACCACCACATAGTATACACTTAATAGGCTATCATTTAAAGAAAAAATTTCCAAAGCTAAAATGGATTAGTGATTTCCGTGACCCTTGGACAACTATTGGTTATCATAAGGATTTACGATTAACCAAATGGGCAGCAAATCAACATAAATTTTTAGAAAAAGAAATTCTACAGACATCTGATTTGGTAATTACTACAAGTTTTAAAACAAAGAAAGAATTTTCATTATTAACAAATAAACCTATTCATACCATCACTAATGGTTATGATATTCAGACATATACAAAAAGAAATCTTTCTGAAAAGTTTTTAATATCTCATATAGGTTCGTTACTTTCTGATAGAAATCCAAAAATATTATGGAAAGTATTAGCTGATTTAGTCTCTAAAAATGAATCATTTGCACAAGATTTTGAATTATGTTTTGCAGGAAAAATAAGCAATGAAATATTAGAATATTTAGTTACTTTAGGTTTAGGTAATTATATAACTAACAAAGGTTATATTTCTCATAAAGAGGCAATTGAATTACAAAATCAATCTCAAATACTTTTACTTATAGAGATAAACTCGAAAGAAACTGAGGGAATTATTCCAGGAAAATTATTTGAATATATGGTTTCCAGTCGTCCTATTTTAGCTATTGGTCCGGAGCATTGGGACGCAGCACAGATTGTAAAAGATACCAATACAGGAGAATTTTTTAGATATGATGACTATCAAGAAATAAGAGAGACTATCCTAAAATGGTACAATTTTTATAAAAGAGGTGAATTAAAGTCTAACCCAATAGGTTTAGCACCCTATAGTAGAAAGAATTTAACTCAAAAATTAGCTGAATTAATATAAAATGTCGAGAGTTTCTTTAAAAGAAATAAATCGTTTGGCTATTCCTGCAATTATTTCGGGAATTATAGAGCCTATAATTTCATTGACTGATACAATTGTGGCTGGACATATTCCTCTAAATACACAAGAAATTCTTGGTGCAGTAGGGATTGTAGGCTCTTTTATAACTGCAATTATATGGATTTTTGCACAAACTTCCTATGCAATAGCATCGCAAGTTGCTCAAGGATATGGACAAAGCCGGCTAAACAGATTAAAAAGCTTGGTGGCTCAGATTTTTTGGTTCAGTGCAATCATTTCGTTGTTTGCTTCCGGAATAAGCTTTTTCTTTGGTGATGTTATTTTCAAACTTTATGGGGCAGAACAGAAGTTATTGGATATTTGCTTAACATATTTCAATATTCGAGTTTGGGGATTTCCTATAACACTCTTAACAATAACACTTTATGGAGTTTTTAAAGGGCTTCAGAACACATCTTGGGCAATGATTATCAGTGTTATAGGAGGTATTTTAAACGTTATTTTGAATTTGATTTTTGTTTTTCAATTTCAACTTGGTGTAGAAGGACTTGCCTGGGCAACATTAATCTCACAAATTACGATGTTTGTGTTAGCTTTAATATTCTTATATCGAAAAACTAATTTTAAGTTATTTTATTTCAGTAAGCTACACCCTGAATTCTTTCGTAACTTATTAATGAGTTTTAATCTTTTAATTCGTTCACTTTCATTGCAAATCACATTATTTTTTGCTTTTCGAGTGGCAACTAATTTAGGGAGTGAAACGGATAATGCATTTGTAGCAACACACACATTACTTGCTCAAATTTGGTTGTTCTCGGCTTTTTTTATTGATGGCTATAGTAGTGCAGGAGGGGTTCTTTCGGGTAAATTATATGGAATGAAGCGGTTTGATACGCTTGTTCTTTTAGTAAAGGATTTGTTGAAAATTACAATTTTGATAGGATTACTCTTGGCATTATCTTACTCTATTTTATATTTTCCAATAGGTCAGATTTTAACCAAAGATGAACGCGTACAATCTTTATTTTTTGCAACTTTCTGGATAGTTGTATTAATGCAACCCATCAATTCTGTTACATTTCTGCTTGATGGCGTTTATAAAGGTATTGGATTTACGAAAATTTTACGAAATGTATTGTTAATCGCTTCTTTCGGAATATTCTTACCATTTTTATACTTATTTCAAAGTTTTGAATGGGAATTGAAAGGTATTTGGTTTGCCTTTTTTGCTTGGATAACTACTCGAGGATTACTTTTGGCTCTTCATTTCAGAAAAAATTTTATTCAAAAATAGAATTAAATTAGTTATTTTTGCAAGTAGAAATTAAGTAAAAATGCGAATCATTTCAGGAAAAAACAAAGGAAAACACCTCATCGCTCCAGCCAAATTGCCTGTGCGTCCTACAACGGATTTTGCAAAAGAAGCATTATTTAATATATTGAATAACAGTTACTATTTTGATGAAATTTCAGTTCTTGACTTATTTTCAGGTACGGGAAACATCAGCTATGAGTTTGCAAGTAGAGGATGTCAAAGCATCATTTCGGTAGATAATCATAGTGGTTGTATTCAATTCATAACAAAAATTGCTAAGGAATTAGAATACTTTATAACACCTTTAAAATCAGATGTGTATAATTACCTAAAAAAAACAAATCAAAAGTTTGATATTATTTTTGCAGATCCTCCTTATGAATTTACTCAGGAAAAATTTTCTGAAATAGTAAGTTTGGTTTTTGAAAGAGAATTGCTAAATGAAGGAGGAGTTCTTATTATAGAACATTCAAAACAAACCGATTTAGAAGAAGTACCAAATTTTTCATATTCAAAAAAATACGGAGGAAATATGTTTAGTTTCTTTGAATTAGAAAATTAAAAATAAAAAAAGTCACTCTTAAAAGAGTGACTTTTCATTTTCAAAAACATTATCTATTAAGGGAAAACCCCTCTTTCTTTGTATACTTGTTCTATTTTCGCCAAAGCAACAATATATGCCGCAGTTCTGTAATCTGTTTGATATTTTTCGGCTGAAGCTACTACAGCATCAAATGCAGTTTCAATTTTTTGTTTGAGCTTAACTAGTACCTCATCAATTTCCCAAATTTCAGCACGTTTGTTTTGTAACCACTCAAAATATGAGCCTATTACACCACCACTATTACAAAGAATATCAGGGATAATAGCAATACCTTTTTTCATCAAAATTTCTTCTGCAGCACTATCTGTAGGTCCGTTAGCGCCCTCAGCAATTAGTGAGGCTTTGATATCATTGGCATTTTCTGTGGTAATCTGATTACCTAACGCAGCAGGAACTAAAAGGTAACAATCTGTTTTCCAGAATTCTGAATTATCAATAGCTTTTGCTTTGCTGTATCCGCTTACACCACCTTTATTCGTTTTTGTGTAAGCCAACAAATCTTCTGAATCAATTCCTTCTGTATTAAGAATTGAACCCGTATGGTCTTGAACAGCAATAAGTTTAGCTCCCAATTCTTGAAGAAAATGTGCAGCCCAGTAGCCTACATTTCCAAAACCTTGAACAATAAAAGTTTTTCCTTTTAAATCAACATTATTTTTCTTAGCCCATTTTTGAATGGAAACAACAACACCAAACCCAGTAGCACGATCTCTACCTTGTAATCCTCCTGACAATACAGGTTTTCCTGTAACTACGTGTAAATTTACCGAACGATTAGCAGGAGACTTAGCAGAAGCATAGGTGTCTGAAATCCACGCCATTATTTGAGCATTTGTATTTACATCTGGAGCTGGAATATCATAATCAGGTCCAATATTATCTCCCAAAGCGTATGTAAACCTACGTGTAATTCTTTCTAGTTCGCCTTTTGAATATTTAGAAGGGTCTAATTGAATTCCTCCTTTTCCACCACCATAAGGAAGCCCAGCAATGGCAGATTTCCAAGTCATCCAAGTAGCCAAAGCTCTTGCAGCATCGATATCTACAGTTGGGTGGTAACGCAATCCTCCTTTGTAAGGGCCTAAAGCATTATTATGCTGAACACGATACCCAGTAAAAACCTCAATAGAGCCATCATCCATTTTTACAGGGAAATGCACCACAATTTCGTTCTGAGTAGAAGCTAAAATTTTACGCACTCCAGTATCTAAATTCATTTTATCAGCAGCTTTGTTGAACTCGTGCATCACGTTTTCATACATTCCAGTTCTTTTCTTTTCTGTATTGTTACTCATAATTTGTAAATGTAATAAAATAAGGGTAAAAGTATGTATTAAAATTGATATAAACAAAATTTACAGACAACATTTTTTTCATTTTAATAAAAATATACTGACAATTATCATATTATCAATAGCTTATAAATGCATAAAAACGAAAATAAACGAAAATAAAGTCTATCAAAACGAAATTATTTTCAACTACTAAAGAATAAACTCTTTTCTTTAACTAATATGTAAACGACTAATATCAGTAAGAGGGAAGTTTGAATAATTTTGCTGTCAGGGTGTGTTGCAAAAATTTCATTAGAAATATTGCCTACTAAATGAAAAAGTATAGTAATAGAAACATTTCTACCAGATTTGTAATATAACCAATTCATTATGAAAACAAAAACGAATAAACTCATTACAAAATTCAATGTATAAATTAATCCCTCAGCTTGTACATTATTTTGATAATAACCTTTTACAAAAAATAAAGGTAAATGCCAAAATCCCCAATAAACTGCAAACAGGACAGAGGTTATAAAAACAGAAAAACGTTGTCGTAATGCGTCCGTTCCATAGGAATGCCACGCTAACTCTTCCACTATAGGAGCGATAAATAACAATAGCCAAGGAGAAAATGGTTTTGATGTAAATGAGGGTTGCCCTGAAATGTAAAATTGTTCAAAACTATGTCCAAAATCTACTGAAAGTAATTGAGCCATTACGATAGAAATTGGAGGGAGTAACAACGCTACCCAAAAATATTTGTTTGATAACAAGTTTTTACCCCAAAATCGTTTTTTAAGGTCAGAAAATAAGTATTCATCCTTCAAAAAGAAACTTCCCGCAACTAACATTGGAGCAAATAGTCCTGCAAGTTGTAAAAATCCTTGTAGAATAATACTTTCATTATCAGTTTTATGGCTTAAATAAGCTGCATAAAACCACAACAACCAAGGAATTATCAATGCCAAACTGAAAAAAACAAAAGGTTTATCGTATTTTTTTATGATGTGATTCATTTTATCTAATTTTTATCATTAAAATTCAATTTTATAACTTAAGTTTGGAATAACTAACGTGCTTTTACTTAGTTTAATTTGTTGATTTTGAAAGTTATAATTGTGTCCTTCATAGATAGGAGCTCCCAAAATATTTTTCATTTGAAAGGAAAAAACACTTGAACTTTTACGATGATTGATGCGATAATTTAATGTTAAATCAGCATATATCAATGTTGGAAAAGATTTTTCGAATGCTCTGCTTTCATCTTTGATAATTATTTTATTATCAATAGATTTATTTTCTATAATGGGACTATAACGTTCACCTCCAGTAACGGAAATCCGAGCATTTACATCAAGCACACGACTATTATTTTTAAAGAAAAATTCTTTTCCAAACAAAGCATTTAACACGTAATTTTTGTTGTAACGTGTGTTATGCCACACATTGTCTCCAGCTTTATATTTCGTATCAAAGAGAGAAGCTGTTAGCAAATAATAATAATTGTTATTCAAGAATCTTTCGAGTGTAATGTCAATACCGAAATTTCTCCCTATAGTATTGTTTATTAAAGTTTTATGAAGTGCGTAATCTTGTTTAAAGTTAATAAGCGAGTATGAAGAATTTGCTTCCCCTGGCACGTCATAAATGTGTTGGTAATAGAGTTCTGTTTTCAATCGTAAATTTGAATTCAAACGCCAATCGTGTCCTACAATGAAATGATGTGCTTTGGAGAGTTTCAAGTTTTTATTAGGTTGTTGTTCATTGATTTTCAACATATAAATATTGATAGCTTCAGGACGACTATGTTTTCCATATCCTAAATTCAAACTATGTTTTGGAAGAAAATTCCATTGAAATCCTAAACGGGGTTCTATGACAAATTCGTTACTCAAATCAAAATATTCAGTATGCAATCCTGTATTAATAATCATTGATGGAGATAAATTGTATTGCATTTGTGCAAAAAATTCTGATACATTAGTAGTTCCCTTATCATCAATAAGTTGAGCATACGTCAGAGGTAGATTATGGTCTTGAGTACTGCTTAAATTGTATTTGTAAAAAAGTTGCTTGTGAGTAATCCCAGTTTTAAATGTAGTTTTTGAAGAAAAACGATGGTTAAGAGTTGTTCCGAAAGTAAATGTACCTGTAATATTTTTTAAATCCATATCTGGTGTGAAATTTTGTAAATCATCTGTAATTCTTTTAGTTATAATCGTAGTATTTACACCAGAAAGAGCCAAATTCGATTGTAAAAAAGAGTTTTTTCCTGTTTTAATTCGATGTGAAATTCCCGTTGCTCCCAAGTATGTTTCCCATTTGTTTTCAATGCGATCAAAATCAATTTTCCATTCTGCTGGATTAGTTTCAGCTTTTTTGCTGGTATTGTCTGTCCCACCAATTCCCCAAAAGGAAAAAGTTCCTATCCGTTGAGTTGGAAAATTCAGTTTAAAAGAAAGGTCTTGATATTTTAATCGTTGTTTAGACGGAATAACATCCAAATCACCCAATAGCCCAAAAGTGGAATATCGATAATTGAATAAATAAGATGATTCTCCTGTTTTAGAAAAAGGTCCTTCAGAGGCAAAATCAATTCCCAAAACACCAATTTGAGCTGTATGTTCTCGTTTAGAAGTATTTCCTGTGCGTAATTTCATATCAAAAATGGCAGCCGTAGCACTTCCGTATTCAGCTGGAAATGCTCCTGATAGAAAGTCAGAATTTCCCAAAACTTGATTACTAAAAAGCGTAACAATACCGCCACCAGCTACATTTCCTCCCGAAAAGTGATGTGGAGTAGGGATTTCAACACCTTCTAATCGCCATTGCACACCTTGTGGGGCGTTCCCACGAACGATAATTGAATTATCTTGTAAATTACCTGTGGTGACTCCTGCATAAGCAGAGACCATACGCGCTGGATCATTCATTCCTCCTGCATAACGAGAAGTTTCTTCTACTGAAAATGACCTCGCACTTACTGTTGCCATTGTATTTAATGGACGTTCCTTTTGGAGTGAAGCTTTTACAACTACTTCATTAAGAACAGTAACATCTTCTTTCAAAGCAATTTCAATCACAACTTCTTTTCCTGAAGTAACCATTACTTGAGTCAAAATAGTTTCATAGCCCACGAATGATATTTGTAAATTATGTCGTCCAACAGGAAGATTTGAAATAACAAAATTTCCGTTTTCATCAGTGCTTGTCCCGATAGCAGGATTTGAATTTTTTATCAAAATAGTAGCTCCCATTATTGGTTCGTGGGTGACTTGGTCAAAAACTTTTCCTTTTAAAGTCTGCTCTATGGACTGACCTTTCACAGAAAAAGAAATCAATAATAAAAAAGTGAATGCGTAAAAATGTGTAAAAAAAGTTTTCATTTGTTCTTTGTTTTAGAATTCAATGCAAAGATGAAACAATAGTTTACACATATCGTCCAAACCCATATAATTGGACAATAAATAAGTCCTAACCGATAGGCTTATACAATTAATATTCAGTTAATCAGTTAAATATGATTTTTATTGAAATAAAAAATAATTAGGAAATTTTTTAGAAATATTCTTTTATTCGTATTTTTTTATAAATTCAAAGTGGAATACAAGTAGGGAAGGAGAGAATTATGATTAGAATCGTCCTAACTTTATTGGAAAGAATTATAGAATTTTTAAACATTTCGTGATTTTATAAATTCGGAAGGCGTTTCACCTGTAAATTTTTTAAATACCTGATTGAAAGAAGATTTGGAATTAAATCCTGAATCGAAAGCTATTGCTAAAATATTTAAGTTTTTATTTTTAGGGTCGTTAGTGCGTTCGATAAATTCTTTTATACGATAGGAATTCACGAAATCATAGAAATTTTTTTCTTCGTATTGATTGATAACTTGTGAAAGGTTGTTTGTTGATACTCCCACTTGTTCAGCCAATTGCCCCAAAGTGAGTTTAGGTTCAAGATACAATTTCTCGTTATCCATTATCGCAAGTAATTGCTGATGTATTGCTTGTGCTTCAGTCTGTTTTAATCCTGACTTTCTGTATTCAGTAGGTTTACTTTCGATAATAATATCTTGAGGTTTTACATTTTTTCCACCAAAAATCCCTTGCTGACGAATGCCTAAAAATCCCATTGAAGTAACAAGTAACACTATCAAAACAAAACCAATTAAATCGGAATTAAAACCAAAATTTAAATTAAAAACATATTGTAACAACAAAATAATCGTTACTGACAGGAAAATAATTCCAATACCAAGAATAATGAAACGAAGCCATTGTAAACTTATTGTATCTTTATAAGCAAAATTCTGACTTATAAGATTCTGGTAATTAGTGATTTTCTTATAAGCTAAAACAGAATACACAATTCCCAAAATAATATAAAGCAGAAATGTAGCTACAAAAAAATATTGATACGAACTATTAAAATTTTCATTATCAATTATTTGTTTTTGTTCAGCGGTATATCCAAAGAAAAAGGGAAACATACAAAGGTACGTTACTACAAAAGGCACAAAATGAAGATAATCTCTTAAGTGAAAACGTTGGTCAGCACGTAGGGAAAAAACAACGTAGAGATATAAAAAAGGAGCATAAAGCAACGGAAAAGGATGTGTAATTCCTACTAAATGAGGATATTTTTGCCAGTATCCTAAATAGTACAAATAGTAACTAAGCAAATGCATAGATATAAATATCAGCCAAGTGCCTAAAATACTATCTGACAGAGTTTTACCTTTCTTTGTAAATAGCAAAATTGACAAAAAAGAAGAAAGAAAAATTCCAATAGTGAAAATTGTATTCATCTTATTTACTGATATATTTTGAAATCATCAAAAGCAACAACAGAGAAAGGGCAAACAAAACTACAAAGTTACCTTCATCAAATTTTAATTTTGTTTTGATAAAGGTAACTTATTGATAATTAGAGTTTAATTTTTCTGTTCTCGATTGAAATAAACCAAATAGTAATACATTTGCTTTTCCTCGTCCCAACCTTTTTCAATAAATTTTTCAGCTGATTCGGGGTTGACAAAATCCATTCGTATTTGAATATTAGTATCTAAATCAATTACATTTTTAATTTTTTTCCGAACATCTGAAACTGCTTTATTTGCTATCGGAAAGCTCGAAACATCTTCAATCTGATATTTGGGACCTTTTTCAACTTTATAATGCTTAAATTCAGGAATAAGTTCTGGATTATCGATTACTTCGTTTACAAAAGAAGTTTCTTCAAACTCATCGTTTTTTGCAAAATAATTAATTGCCCGATTCATAAACATTACTTCTTGTTTTTTATCTTCTGCTGGAAGAATTACGTCTTTTGCAAAATCTTGACTGAATTTCAGATATTTTTTTGTGTAAAAATTCTCATCAATTAAAGCATCTACACCAAGAAAATTTTCGAGCCAGTATTTCGTATCATAACGATTACTATCTACCGAAAGCAACTTGTAACCATCTTCTTTATTGACGTTGAAAATGATGCAACCTTTATCTAATTTATGAATATTTACACCTTCTTGAATGATGATATCCAACTGATTTTGATTTTCTTCGAACTGCAAAAAGCTGTGTTTCATTTCCGATTTGAAAATCCCCACAGCAGTTACTTTATTGTTATCCAAATAAATATCGTGAAGAAGTGTAACATACAGCTCTCCACTTTTAATGTGCGGGTGATTAGACTGATTATAAAGATGTTGAGCTATTTTTTTTGAAACGGAATGTATATTATTTTCATTTTCAAAAATTTCAGAAACTAACTGATAAAGTTCATTGAATTCCACATCTACATCGTGTGTAAATCGGAAGTAGTTTTCTTCTTTTTCCCGAAAGGGTTTGAAGAAATACTCTTTAAGCAAACCTACTATTTCATCATTGAGTGAATAAGGTTGCTCGGAGAGAAATAAAGGTTCGTTTTTACTCTGATTTCCAATACGATGAATAGATAAACTATCTATGTGTGTGGTGTAAAGATTTAGCATAAATTTTTAATACTTTTTCTAAAAGAAAATTGATTTTCCGATTAATAATTATTTATAAAATAGCCAAATATTGCTTTATTTTTTGTTCAGTTAGGAGAATTAATAATAATCTTCTTCTCTGAAATTGTCGTAATCCTCTTCGTCCATATCAAAATCGCTGAACTCATCTTCAAATTCATTAAAATCATCAGATTCGAAGTTCTTTTCGGGAGCTTCAGCAGGAATTGAACCGTGTGCAAAAAGTAGGGAAGGGTAGGTAACTCCACTTTCTTCTTCGGCAATTTCTACGAGTTCCACAAAGAAAGTCCACATTGAGAAGAAGTCATACACATACAATAATTTAGGCTCTTCCTCACTTACCACAGAATCAATAGAGGTTTCCTCCATCAAACGAATTTCACCACTTTCTGAAAGGTCAAAAAGCGTGATTTCCTCACCTTGATTCCAATCATCATCGGTTAAGTAAAACGATGCCATTTCGTCACCCGCAAACCCAAATGATTGTACGATAACGTTGTGGAAGTCTTCTAATGAAGCCTCTCCTTGAATTACGATGTCACGGAAAACGTCTTCTTTAACATCAAGTATAACTCTGAATTTATATATCATTTCAAATTTTATTTATCTTTCCATTTTCTTGCTAAAAGTGTGTTTTTCAGTAGCATAGCAATTGTCATAGGTCCTACACCACCAGGAACAGGGGTGATATAATCTGCTTTTTCTTTAACTTGCTCAAAATCAACATCTCCTACAATTCGATAACCTTTCGGAGCATTTTCATCTTTCAAGCGAGTAATTCCCACATCAACTACTGTAACCCCTTCTTTAACCATATCAGCTTTTAAAAATTCAGGAATTCCCAAAGCCATAATGATGATATCAGCCTGTTGTGTAATTTCTTTTAAATTAGGCGTATAGCTATGTGTAAGTGTCACAGTTGCATTCCCTGGATTTCCTTTTTGGCTAAGTAGAATACTCATTGGGCGACCCACAATATGCGAACGACCAACTACCACCACGTGTTTGCCTTTGGTTTCTACATTGTGTCGTTTCAAAAGTTCCATAATTCCGAAAGGAGTGGCAGGAATGAAAGCCTCCATATCCAATGCAATTTTCCCAAAGTTGGCAGGATGAAAGCCATCTACATCTTTTTCTGGGTCAACAGCCATCAAAACTTTTTGACTATCAATATGTTTTGGCAAAGGAAGCTGAACTATATATCCATCAATTTCTGGATTTTTGTTCAGTTCCTCAATTTTTTTTAGTAACTCTGCCTCAGTTATTTCGGCTGGAAGTTCTATTAAAGTAGAATCAAAGCCAACCTTTTCACAAGCTTTTACTTTGCTACCCACATACGTAAGACTTGCTCCATCTGTTCCTACCAAAACCGCTGCTAAGTGAGGAACTTTTCCGCCTTTGGCTTTAATTTCTTTTACTTCTTCAGCGATTTCTTGCTTAATTTGCTCCGAAGTTTTTTTTCCGTCTAATAGTTTCATATCATTAAATATTTATATTATCAGTTTGAGGTTAGTTAGTTATTTATCAATTTCTTATATTTAGAATTTTAAAGTTATTCTTCAGTTTCCAAATAGTTCTTTAAATGCTTGATTGATTTAAAATTTTTGAAAGTTATTTTTGTATTGCTTTTTTCAATTTCATTAATTATTTTTTTTAGTAATTCCATTGGATTTTCCTCTTGTCCGTACAAATTTTCATCAAAATTGATTCCAGCAACGATGCTATCTTCATACATTCCTAAACACCAAAATTCTATGAATTCTGAAAGTGGAATTTCAGAAACTTGATAGCTTTTCCATTCTTCTTTTTTACAACTCTCAGCTAATGATTTATCCGACCAAAAAGGAAAAACAGCGAGTGCCTCTCCCGTCTGTTCTATAATAAAATCATTAGAGGAACAAACTGCCTGTTCTTCATTTTTTTTTAATGTAAAAAGTAGTTTATTTTCAATTATTTTGTGGATAAAATCGTGCATTATTTGAAATCGTAATTTTATAGATTTATTCAAAATGATTAAGATATTTCAACAGAATTATCGTCGCATTCCTTGCATCATTTGCATCATTTTTCTGCCTCCACCACCTTGCATCATTTTCATCATTTTGCTCATTTGCTCAAATTGTTTCATCAACTGATTTACTTCTTGAATTTCTCTACCACTGCCTTTTGCAATTCGTTTTTTTCTACTTGCATCAATAATAGAAGGCGTACTACGTTCTTTTGGCGTCATCGAATAAATAATAGCCTCAATATGTTTGAATGCATCATCATTGATATCAAGGTCTTTGACAGCTTTTCCAACTCCAGGGAGCATTCCTAAAAGGTCTTTCATACTTCCCATTCGTTTAATTTGCTGTATTTGTTCAAGGAAATCATCAAAACCAAACTGATTTTTAGCGATTTTTTTCTGTAATTTTCGTGCTTGTTCTTCATCAAACTGCTCTTGTGCTCTTTCCACAAGTGAAACCACGTCTCCCATACCCAAAATACGGTCAGCCATACGTTCTGGATAGAAAATATCAATAGCGTCCATTTTCTCGCCCGTACCAATGAATTTGATAGGTTTGTTTACGACAGATTTAATAGTTATGGCAGCTCCACCTCGTGTATCACCATCTAACTTTGTAAGGATAACTCCATCAAAATTAAGTACATCGTTGAAAGCCTTTGCTGTATTTACAGCATCTTGCCCAGTCATTGCATCAACTACAAATAATGTTTCTTGTGGATTGATTGCCTTATGAATGTTTGAAATTTCATTCATCATTTGCTCATCAACCGCTAATCGACCTGCTGTATCGACAATCACAACGTTATGACCATTGGACTTGGCGTACTGAATTCCTTTCTGAGCAATATCAACAGGATTGTTATTTCCTTTATCAGAAAAGACCTCTACACCAACTTGTTCCCCAACAATATGAAGCTGGTCAATCGCAGCAGGACGATACACGTCACAAGCAACGAGCAATGGTTTTTTATTTTTTTTCTTTTTAAGGAAGTTAGCCAATTTACCCGAAAAAGTAGTTTTACCTGAACCTTGCAAACCTGACATTAAAATAACAGACGGATTCCCTGATAGATTTACCCCAGAGGCATCTCCTCCCATAAGTTCAGTAAGTTCGTCCTTAACGATTTTGACCATTAACTGGCCTGGTTGTAAAGACATTAATACGCTTTGCCCAAGTGCTTTTTCTTTTACTTTATTGGTGAAATCTTTTGCTATTTTGTAGTTAACATCGGCATCAAGCAAGGCTCTACGTACCTCTTTAAGCGTTTCAGCAACGTTAATTTCGGTAATTTTTCCGTGCCCTTTAAGGTTGTGTAGGGCTTTTTCTAACTTATCACTTAAATTATCAAACATAATTTCCTATTTATTGAATATGCAAAGATACTAAAAAAGTGAAAATGAGAAAGTGAAAAATGAAAAAGTTTTGAAAGGCAGAAAATCGTGATAAATTACGACAAAAAAATAAGCAACAAGTAATAAACTTATTGCTTATTTATATGTATAAAGCACGTTACTTTAGTATGTTTGTTCTTTTTTCTGCATTACAGCTCCTGCAATGAGAGATATGATTAGACCTAAGAATAGATTCCAAACAATTGAAATTGGTAAGGCAAATACAGGGGACATAAATTTCCTACTTATTTCGATAGCTCCATCTAACTGCTGTTGTGTTAAATTTGGATTTGCTTCAATCATAGCAGCTCTCTGAACATCAAGTATCTTATTGTTAAAATCTGGTTCAATTACCGTAGTGAAAAGTAGGGAATAAACAGCTTCAATAATAGCCATAACAAGTGCAATTCCAACACCTACTTTTAAAGCCTGACTTAATTTTAAAAAATCTGAATTCTCTGTCCTAAATTGTTTTATCCCCAATACAATAAAAAATATCATCAAGGAGAATTTTAGTATTGTACTAATTATTCCCATTAATGTATTTCCAGAGTAAGTCATTCCTGAAACATACATAATGACGTTGACAAGAACCATTGCAAGTCCTAAATACAATCCATTTTTAATCATAATGTTTTTGCTGTTTACTACATTTGTTTCCATAAAAATAAAATTTTAGTTAAAAATCATTTGCCAAATGTATAAAAATAAATTTCAGTTACAAATTATTCTTAAAAAATGTTTTAGATTATAATTATTCAGATTTTGTTTCTTCTTTTTCTTCCTCTGGAAAAATTTCTATTTGAGGTTCTTTCAAAGTTTCCTTGTTTGCAATGCTTCTCTCAAGAGCTAACAACAAACTTGGTAAAAATAACAAATTCGTAGCCATTGCAAAAAGTAGCGTTACAGAAACTAACCCTCCAAGAGCTTTTGTCCCGCCAAATCCTGATAGCAAAAACACTGAAAATCCGAAAAGTAACACCACAGATGTATAAAACATACTAACCCCCGTTTCACGTAATGCTGCATAAACCGATTTACTAATTTTCCAATTTCGAGCAACCAATTCCTGACGATATTTTGCTAAAAAGTGGATTGTATCATCTACCGAAATCCCAAATGCAATGCTAAAAACTAATATTGTAGAAGGTTTCAGTGGAATTCCCAAAAATCCCATCATTCCAGCTGTTATTAATAATGGTAAAATATTTGGTATTAAGGATACTACAATCATTTTGAATGAACGGAACATATAAGACATTATCAATGCAATTAGGAAAATTGCCAATGACAATGAATAAATCAAGTTTGTTACTAAATACGTTGTACCTTTGGTAAATAAGTACGCTTTTCCTGTAATTTTCAACTCATATTTATCCTCAGGAAATAGTTTTCTAGCTTTTGTGTAAATACTTTCTTCAATCTGTTGCATCTTTTTCTCCGTACCAATGTCTTTCATAAAAGTTGTGATACGAGCTGTTTGTCCTAAAGAATCTATGTAAGACGACAACATTTGCGTATTTCCTTTGGAATTTCGTACGTATGACATTATAAAATTCTGCTCCTGTGTGGTAGGCAATTCGTAATAGTCTGGATTTCCGTTATAGTACGTTTGTTTCGCGTATTTTACCAAATTTAGAATTGAAATTGGTTTTGAAATTTCTGGAATTTCGTTAATGTGTTCACAAAGCTCTTCCAATCGTTTGAGAGTGGGTAAGCGTGTCACTCCATTTTTTTGTTTTGTGTTTATAACAATTTCCAGAGGCATAATTCCGCCAAATTCTTTTTCAAAAAAGAGAATATCATCAAAAAATGCAGCCGATTTTGGCATATCCTCAATCAAACTACCTGATATTTTTATTTTGTAAATTCCGATAATACTTGCCACTAGCAAGGTCACTGCAACCGAGAAAACCGCAAAACGATGATGTTTTACTGTGTTTTCAAGCCATCGAATAAGTCCACTAATCCAATTCCTATTCAAGTGACGCAAATGCTTAGCTTTCGGAATCTTCATAAAACTATAAATAATCGGAATAATAAGTAAAGAAAGAATGAAAATTGAAATAACACTTAACGAGGCGATTATCCCAAATTCTTTCAATAAATCACTTTCTGTAAATATGAAAGTAGCAAAACCGATGGCTGTTGTTAAGTTCGTCAAAAGTGTTACATTACCTATATTACGTATGACACGTTGCAATGATTTGGCTTGATTTCCATGTTTATTTATTTCTTGTTGATATTTGTTAATCAAGAAGATACAATTTGGAATTCCGATAACAATTACCAACGGAGGAATTAGTCCTGTTAATATAGTAATTTCATAATCAAACAATCCAAGAAAGCCAAATGTCCACATAACTCCGATAGATACCACCGTCATTGAGATGAACATCGCTCGGAATGAACGGAAAAACAGAAAGAAAATAAAAGAAGTCGTAAACAAAGCCGCCGCAATGAACAAGCCTATTTCGTCAATGATACTTTGAGCACTGAGTGTGCGTATGTATGGCATTCCCGAAGTATGAACTTTTAATTTAGTTCGCTGCTCAAACTTTTCTATTATAGGAATAAAATTATTGATAATAAAGTCTTTACGAGCTTTAGTGTTTATGATTTTTTTATCCATATACACCGCAGTTTGTAAAGTTCCTGTTTCTTTGTTATAAATTAGTCCTTCATAAAAAGGTAATTTTTCCGCAAGAATTGTTTTTATGCTATCAGCTTGTTTTTGAGTTTCAATTTTGCCGTTCAGAAGCAATTCTGTAGTAAAACTTTGTTTAGCAGTATCTTTTGCCAGAATTGGAAGATTCTCAACGGAGATAACAGCATTTATTTCTTTAAAACGTTTCAATTCTCTGCTTAACTCATTCCATTGATTGAGTACGTCAGGAGTATATACGTTTTTATCTTTGATAGCTAAAAGAATTAAATTACCTTCCTCTCCGAATTTAGATAGAAAATCTTTGTATTCCAAATTCACAGGGTGGTCATTGGGGAGCATATTTGCTTCTGTAAAAGTAAAACGAATGTTTCTCCACTGAATTGCTAAAAATATAGTAATCAATGCTATACCTATCAGAAGCGTAATTCTGTTTCGTAGTATTAAACGAGCAATGGTTGTCCAAAATTCTGCTTTAAACCATTTAATCATCAGTAAATTTTTAAAATATTCGTGCAAAATTAATAATTAATTTCCAGACTCAGAATTAAAATTCTTAATTTGCTTAAAAAAATAATTAACTTTTATAAGAAAAGTCAAAAAAGAAAAAAGAGGTGATGAACTAATTCAATCTACCTCTTTTTTTTAAAAATTTTGACCAACATTTTATTTCTTCAGTGGTGGATATTTTTCCAAGATTTTATTTACAAAATTGGCAATGGCCTCTTCCTTAGCTTCTATACTTCTGGGAATGTAGCCAGTTCCCTTACCTTGCCAAATGAGTTCCTTTTTTTGGGCATCAATGATTTCAATGTAAAGTGTTCCTTCCGCACTTGAACTTACATTATAGTAAGAACCTCCCCAAAAAGGTCCCCAGCCCCAACCCCAATAATAGGGGGAATTGTTGTAAATATTGATATTTTCACGCTCTTTTGTGAAAATATTTACCAAAAAATCAGGATTGTCAGAAGCCACCATTCCTTTTGTGTTCAGATTGTGTTCAATGGCACGTAAAATTCGCTTCTTGTCCAAATCCGAAATCTGAGCTTTGTCCACTCCCTCCTTAAAGAATGCATACGATTTGTAGGTAGAAAAATCCGCTTTTCCATCATAATCTACTGCAACCATTACACTCGCACACGAAAAAGAGGTTAGAGCAACAAATAAAACAATGATAATTGATACTGCATTTTTCATATTTTATACTTTTTATTGATTGAACAATTTATACAAAGTTAATAGCAAAATTCATACCGAAAATCATTATTTCTGTCAGCTAAGTGAACAAAAAATATAAAATGAAGGAATAAAATACCTAATACACTAAATTCCAAATTCAGTTTTTATTTTATCCACAAAATCCAATTTTTCCCAAGTAAACAATTCTACTTCAATCGTTTTGGTTTCATTGTAAGGTGATGTAAAAACTTTGGTTATAGTTTCAGGTGTACGCCCCATATGTCCGTAAGCAGCTGTTTCACTGTATATTGGATTACGAAGTTTGAGTCGTTGCTCAATATCATAAGGTCTTAATTTAAAGATGTTTTGTACTTTTTTAGCGATTTCTCCATCTGTTAAATTCACTTTTGATGTACCATACGTATTTATGTACAGACCTGTAGGTTCAGCAACTCCAATAGCATAACTTACTTGTACCAAAATTTCGTCAGCAACCCCAGCGGCGACCATATTTTTGGCGATGTGACGCATTGCGTAAGCAGCACTTCTGTCCACTTTACTTGGGTCTTTTCCTGAAAAAGCACCGCCTCCGTGAGCTCCTTTTCCGCCATACGTATCAACAATAATTTTTCTGCCCGTTAAACCTGTATCACCGTGTGGTCCTCCAATGACGAAAATTCCTGTAGGATTAATATGATACTTTATTTTTTCGTCGAAGAAAGGTGCGTACTGCGGATATTTTTTAATAACCCTTGGAATTAAGATAGTTACAATATCGTTTTTGATTTTTTGTAACATTTTTTCCTCTGTATCAAAATCATCGTGTTGGGTTGAAATTACAATTGTATTGATGCGAATGGGCTTATTATCATCGCTATATTCCAAAGTAACTTGGCTCTTTGCATCAGGACGAAGATAGGTAATTTCCTTATTTTCACGACGTAATTCAGCTAATTCTTTTAACAAAGCGTGAGATAAATCCAACGCCAAAGGCATATAATTTTCTGTTTCGTTAACAGCATAACCAAACATCATACCTTGGTCACCAGCACCTTGTTCTTCTGGATTTCCTCTATCAACACCTTGGTTAATATCGGGTGATTGTTCGTGAATTGCCGATAAAATTCCGCAAGAGTTTGCCTCAAACATATATTCGCTTTTGGTGTAGCCAATTTTACGAATAACATTTCTTGCAATTTGCTGAACATCAATATATGTGTTCGATTTTACTTCACCAGCTAATACCACTTGCCCTGTAGTTACCAAGGTCTCACAGGCAACCTTTGAGGTTGGGTCAAAAGCTAAGAAATTGTCAATAAGTGCGTCACTAATTTGGTCTGCGATTTTGTCTGGATGTCCTTCTGAAACGGACTCGGAAGTAAATAAATATCCCATTTCTATAAAATTTTTAGAAAGGAAGATTTTAGGCGATAACTGCAATTTTCATTAATTCATTTCTTATTAAAGAAAGAATCATTTAGCAATTATAAAGCAATATAAATCACTGTTTTAGCATTTTTTTGGAAGTTCCAAAAAGAGGTTGCAATCAGTCCAAATCTTTCCTCTTGTTATTAATTCGGGTGCAAAGGTACAAAAACAAACAAAAATAGAAAAAGGAAAAAGAAAAATTTTACAACCCGATAACAATTCCCACGTTAGGAACAAATCCTGTGGAAAATATGCTTTTATTTTTATTGTAAAGTATGTTATATGAAAAGCCGAGCTGCATATAAGCTCTTCCACCTAAATGTTGCATATAACCACCTCCCACATATAATGCATTTTCTCTCACATTATACGAAGTTTTAGTAATTTTGTGTTTTTGTGATACAAAATAATGCTGAAAGGAAGAATTTAAGAAAAAATTTCGTTGTATGTAATAATTAACAGAAGGACCAAATCCTAAAAGATTATTTTTGTAAAATTCTGTATTTTGAAATGTATAATTCAGATTTGCAGCTACTTCAAAAGCATCTGTTACTTTATAACCAACTCTTGGTGTAATGAAAATTCCTAGTCCATAACTTCCTCCTGAAAGACCTATATTCCCACCAAAAGTCCAATTATTTGGGGAATAAGTTTTTGAAAATGAAGAACTTCCTTGCTGAGCTGTCAAAAAATTACAGATAAAAATAAAACCAAACGTTAAAATTAATCTCTTCATAATAAAATATTTACACTGCAAAAATAAATAAATACAAAATAGTTCAGCAATTTTTTATTTACTATAAAAATGTTAATTAACAATTTTTTATTCACTAAGCTCTTGTTTTTTAATTTATATGGACATAGCTTTGCATCGATTTTTGTTATAGTATAATAATCATATGTTATGAACAAGATATTCCGTGTAATTTGTTTATTTATTTTAAGTATTTCAACACATCTAACAAAGGCAGAAAACATTGTTTTTGAACCAATTAGTGATTCCGTTAATTCAAAAGAATATGTTACTTTGGCTCTAAAGAAAATGGAAACAAACATCAAAGATGTTTATGATGAAATTGGGGCAGAAGAATACGATTTAAACTTTGAAGCTTTCAGATACGCTTACATTGGTTATCAATCTCTCAGAAAACAGCAACGCCTAAACGATAAAGAAATCTTTTCAATTATTGACTTCTCAAAGGATTGCAACACAAAACGCTTCTACACAATTGACTTGGAAAACAAGCAAATTATCTACAACACCTATGTTGCACACGGTAAAAAAAGCGGAGAAAAAACCCCCACTTCATTTTCAAATATCAAAGAATCCAACAAAAGCAGTATTGGCTTTTATATCACAGGAAAAACCTATATGGGAAGTAGAGGATTCAGCTTACAACTTCACGGTGATGAAAAAGGATACAACAGCAATATGGCGGAACGTGGTGTGGTAATCCACACAGCTGATTATGCCAGTGAGGATTACATAAAGAAAAATGGTCGTATGGGAAGAAGTTTGGGATGTCCTGTGCTGCCTAAAGATATTTATAAACAAGTTATAGAGACTATCAAGGAAAAGACAATGATTTTTGCTTACTACAACAATCCAAAATATTTAAGTTCTTCTAAATACCTAAATGTCCTAAAATTAATAGAATATTCTATGCTTTAATATTTTAAGGTTGTCATAAAAAAATAAGATAGCAATTTTGCTATCCTATTTTTTTAATCTTGAAATTTTCTTAATTCTTTGAATTGTTCTTGATCAAATCCATATATATCATTTTTAATAATCAAATCTCCTTTTTCATCAACCCAAGCAGTTATGTAAAGCATATTTACTAAAAATTTGGTATTCAATTTTATACGTCTCTGATTTCTTCCTGAATTCATTGCTTCGACCACTTTTTCTCTTGTCCAATCATCTTGATTTTTTAGAAGAAGATACGCCAATTCTGCAGGTTCTTCCACACGAATACATCCGTGGCTTAAAGCTCTATTTTCTCTTGCAAATAGCTTAGGAGAGGGTGTGTCGTGAAGATATATACTCATATCATTTGTTAAAATAAATTTTACTAAACCTAAAGAATTTCTGGCAGATGGAGCCTCTACAAATCTGAATTTTCGTTTGTTAATATCAGAGCTTTTCCAATCAACTGTCTTTGGATCTATTTTTTTTCCATTTTCGTAAAGTGTATATCCACGTTTTTGGTATTTTTCAGGGTCGGATTGAGATACAATTTGTGGAATCATCTCGTTTTTTATAATACTCTGAGGAACAGTCCAAGTAGGGCGAAATTCAACATATTTTAACGTATCTATAAATACAGGTGTAGCCGTATATTCTTTCCCTACAATTACATTCATTTGATGAATCATAGAATCTTTATGATAGATAAACATCTTAAATTCAGGAATATTCACAACAATGTAATCATCACCTAAATCATTGTTTAGTAGTCGTATACGCTCCATATTAAGTTGAAGTAAATCACGTTTTTGAGAAAGAGTCATATTCAAATAATAAAGAGTTGATTTACCAGGGATTCCATCTGGTTTAATTCCTTTATCTTCTTGAAATTGCATCAATGCTTTCAACAAAGTACTATCTACCTGATTAGCCAAGTTTTCTGGAATTGCTTCATAGCCTTTTTGTGCTAAATTCTGTCTTAAATTTTCTACTGACTTGTGTTTATATCCCACTAAAAATTCTTTTGGTTGAGGAATTATAACCTCTATTATTGAATCTTCTTCAGTATCTTTTAATGTTTTGTATTTTTCACTCATTCGCTTATAAAGAGAATGCTGAGGATGTAAAGCGTCAACAATTTCTGATAGTTTTTCATCATCTTTTATTTTCAATAATATTTCCAAATCGTCTCTATTCTTTTTTGAACGTTTCCAAATGTGTTTTCCGTGAGCTAATTTTGTGATACGTCCACGTCCTAAATGATTGGTTAACAACAAAAAAGAAGATGTAATTTCCTTATCTAATTTTTCAATTTCTGAAAGAATAGGGGAGGAAGTGTAAAGATTTTCAACAGATTGTAACAAAAGTTTATGATTATAGGTTTCAGGATTTAATCCGTAATTTTCGGAATTTTCCAGAATTTTCATATACTCATAAAATAATTTTCCTGGCTTGGTTTCGTAAAGCCAACGCGTTTGAAATCCGTTCTGTTTATAAAAATTCTTAGTGTCATTAATAACAGATTTTCTGAGTACACTATCTTTTATAAATATCTGATTAAAAGATTTTTGCGTAGTGTCGGATAAAGAAACCATTTTAGGACTTTCATAGGTTTCTCGTTGCTTAATTTCTTCAACAAGTTCTTTGGGTGTCTGGTTTTTGCAATTTTGTAAAATTATAAATACTCCTAAAAGTACAAAAAAATAATTTTTCATTCTATTAAATTGAAAGTTAATAATATAATATATACATTGATTTATTTAAACAATTTCGTTTTCTCTAAAAAATAATAATGTTTTTTCAATATATTTTTTTAAATCCTGCTTATTTGTATCAAAATCTAAATATTTGATGTATTTTTTAATTATCTCAGAGTCATACTGGCTTTTTTCATTGAATATTATTAAAGCTACAATCAATAATTCAATGGCTAAAATTTGTTCTATGTTTTTAATCACTTCATAACATTTCACTGCTGAACTTCCGCCCATTCCTTTAATATCAGTCATTTTTTCAGTAAAAATAGGGCTTTCTACACTTACGGGAACCGATAATCGTTTATTTTCTGCCAAAATCCCCTCAGTTATACGCTGAAGAACTGGAAAATTTAAAAACATAGCCAAATTTTCTTCGTTATTCTGTGTACTTAAGGTAGAAATTAAGTAAAAAATCCTTCTTTCTGAGATATTTCCTAAACTTGTTAAAGCAATTGATAGAAAATCTAAGCCAAGTGATAAGGGTAAGGTATGCGAATTTCCTCCAAAAATAACTTGTTTTTTTTCTGGGAAGACTAAAAGATTATCTGTAGTTGAATTAATTTCGGTTTTAATAATTTTTCGTACGTGTGCAATTGTATCTTTTACTGCTCCGTGTACTTGTGGAATAGCACAAAAAGCCTCAGGAGCTGAAGAGGAAACAACTTTATTGATATTTAATTTATTACTATTCATTAAATTACGAATAGAATCCGCTGTTTGAATTTGCCCTTTGTGAGGACGTACAATCTGCACCTGTTCTGAAAAAAACAAACTATTAATTCCAAAAACTTGTACCGAAATTGAAGAAATAAAATCAGATATCTTGCATAATTTCAATGCTTTAATAAGATTACAAGCTCCATAAGCAGTCGTAAGTTGTGTGCCTCCTAATAAAGCTTCAGCTTCCTTATTTCTTAATTGTATGGGTTTCCAACCAAATTTGGCCTCCAACTCACAAGCAGAGAATACCTTTCCATTAATGCGAACTTCTCCTTCTCCGATTAAAGGTAATGATAAGTGAGCCAGAGCAATACGATCATCTGGAGTGTTTTTTGAGTATACCACAGGAAGAATGTTATTATTGAAAAAATCAAGTAAACGTTCAACAATTTCCAAACGAACACCGCTAAAACCATAGCACAGCGACTGAATTTTAAGAAACAACATAAGTTTAACAACTTCGTCAGAAATAGTCTCTCCAATACCACAAGCATACGATTTTAACAGAAAATACTGATTATTAATATCTTTTTCTTCAAATTGCTCTGAAATATCTTGGCTCAGAAAGACGTTACATTTTTGGACATTAATTATTGCTTCTTCCGATAATTTTAACTTTACATCATTAATTAGTAGCGACTCGATATGCTCCAAAATAAGCACATCATTAGATATATAGTGAATCATACTCATTCATTATTTCGAAGTACAAATATATATTTTTTTTGAATATACAGAAAATTACCCATTTAAGTCAAAAGATATTTTTATTCTAACATAGAGAAAAAATCTTAAAAAAGTGTAAATTTGCCTCCTTGATAATTTAACTAACGAAAAAATTGCTTATGCCAACTCAATTTCCACGCGGACACAAAAAACTTCTAAAAGCTTGGATATTATATGATTGGGCTAATTCTGTATATAGCTTAACTATTGTTTCTGCTGTATTTCCTATCTTTTATGGATTGTTATTCAAAATAGCAGAAATAACTCATATTGAAATTTTCGGAATAAGTTTTAAAAATACTGCCGTTATCACTTTTGTTACATCATTGGCTTTTTTGGTGGTCGTTTTAGTTTCTCCCATACTTAGTGGAATAGCTGATTATCTGGGAAATAAAAAAACTTTTATGAAGTTTTTTTGCTACTTGGGAGCAATTTCTTGCATAGGATTATATTGGTTCTCTCTGGAAAATATATACTTCGGACTTACGTGTTATTTTTTGGGAGTTGTAGGTTTTTGGGGGAGTATCGTTTTTTATAATTCTTATTTGCCAGATATAGCCTTGCCAGAACAATATGATGAAGTTAGTGCTAAGGGTTTCATTATGGGGTATTTAGGTTGTACCACACTATTAATTTTCAACTTAGCAATGGTAATGTATCCATCTTTTTTTGGTATTGGAGGAGATGAAACACAAGCAACCCTTACAGCAATGAAAATTTCATTTGTAACGGTGGGAATTTGGTGGATTACTTTCAGTCAGTATTCGTTCAGATATCTACCTGATTTTGAGAAGGGAAGAGGTAAAATAAACAAAAATATTATTTTCAATGGCTACAAAGAATTGCGAGGTGTCTGGAGAAGATTAAAAGAATCTAACAGATTGAAAATGTTTCTATTCGCATTTTTTGTTTATAGTATGGGAGTACAAACTATTATGTTAGTTGCAACCTATTTTGGAGAACAGGAAATCCGTTGGAAAGGTACAGAAGAACGAACATTAGGCTTAATTATAAGCATTTTGATAATCCAAATTGTAGCTATTTTTGGAGCAAGGCTAACGGTTGTCGCTGTCAAAAAAATGGGACAAGTTCCTGTACTAATTATTTTAAATTGCATTTGGATTGTAATTTGTTTGGTAGCTTATTTTATTTACCTTCCAGCACATTTTTATATAACAGCAATGCTTGTAGGAATGGTAATGGGTGGAATTCAAACACTTTCTCGTTCAACGTATTCAAATTATCTACCCGAAACAAAAGATACAACATCTTTTTTCAGTTTTTTTGATGTTGCCGAAAAAATTGGCATTGTTATTGGTATGGGAATATATGGCTTTATTGACCAATTTACGAACAATATGCGAAATTCAGTAGTTTTTTTAGTTCTGTTTTTCGGTTTTGGCGTATTTTTGTTGTTGAAAGTCTTAAGGATGGAAAGAAGAAAAGCGAAATTAGAAAAGCTTCAGTCCAATTGTGATTAATCAATGAAACTCATCAAAGTTTAAATTTATTTTTTGATGACTTAATATGAATTTGTTATGAAAAAAAGTATTTTTATTTGCTTTTTGTGTTTAGCTATTAATTTTGCCAAAGCACAAACTTTTGAAACTTCAAAAAAACAAGTTCCCGTTGTAGTTCCACTTGAAAATGCTCCCGAACTTAATTCATCTGATAATCTATTTTCTTTACCTTTATCTACAAAAAAAGACGAATCAGGTTCTCTACTAAAAACACCAGAAAAAGAGATTAATTTCACAAAAAAAAGTGATTTGATACGACGAAAAATAGACTTTAAGCCTAATTATGGCGTTTTAAACGACCATAAAAGGGAAGAATATAATGCTCCAAAAGGGAATCAATTTTTTGGAGATTTCGTAAGTAATGGCGGATTTGTGAATGTGTACTGTAGAGATTATCAAGCCATTGATGGTGATAGAGTTAGCATTTTAGTAAATGACAAAGTTGAAATTCACGATATTCTTCTATTAGGAGAATATAATGGCTTTCAAATTAATTTAAAACCTGGATTCAATAAAATTGAATTTTTAGCTTTAAATCAGGGAGAATCAGGTCCTAACACAGCAGACTTCAGAGTTTTGGACGATAGTGGAAAGGTTATTGCCCAAAATCAATGGAATTTAGCAACAGGTTCTAAAGCTCAGTTTGTTATCATAAAAAATGAATAGCAAATACCTATTTACTAAGATTCAAATTGAAAAAATCATAACAATTGTTTTTAATTGAAAATCAATTTTTTAAAAAATATTGACTTCAAACTCTAATTCTATATCAAAATTTTCCTTTACCTTATTTTTAACAAAATGAGCAATTTCGAAAATTTCTGAGCCAGTAGCATTTCCATAATTCACTAAAACAAGGGCTTGTTTTTCGTGTACGCCCGCATCACCTTTTCTGTAACCTTTTAATTTACAAGTGTCTATTAACCAACCTGCTGGTATTTTTACCTCTTCCTGATTTAATTCATAAAAAGGCATTTTAGGATATTTTTCTTGAAGTTTCTTAAATTTCATCTTTGTCACAATAGGATTTTTAAAAAAACTTCCGCTATTTCCTATTTTTTTAGGGTCAGGCAATTTGCTTTCGCGAATAAAAATAACCGCTTCTGAAATGTCTTTTGGGGTTGGATTTTTAATTTCTCTTTGAGATAAAACGTCTTTTATAGCACCATACTCTGTATGTAAAACGTGATTTCTTTTGGTAAGTTTGAACGTAACAGAAGTAATTATATAATTATCTTTTTCTTCATTTTTAAATATAGATTCACGATACGCAAATTTGCAATCAGCATTGGAGAAGGTTTTCTTTTTATATGTTTTCACGTGAATCGCTTCACAATTCTCCATAACATCTTTGATTTCAATACCATAAGCTCCTATATTTTGTATGGGGGTAGTCCCCACATTACCTGGTATGAGCGACAGATTTTCAAGTCCTCCAAACCCTTGATTTAGCGTATGTAAAACAAATTTGTGCCAGTTTTCACCTGCCTGAGCTTTAATCCAAACGAAATCTTCTGTTTCTTTTTCTATAAAAATTCCTTTGAGTTGTATGTGAAATACAGGTTTTTCAATATTTTGGGTCAAAAGCATATTACTACCACCTCCTAAAATAAAGGGATTAGGAAATTGTTGTAATGCATTAATTAATTCTTCTTCAGTTTGAATTTTAATAAAATCATTTGCTTGAACATCTATATTAAATGTATTGTAAGGTTTTAAAGATAATTTCTTTTGTGAATATACTTTATTTACCATAATTGTATTTTTTATTATGATTTTTGTAAAATTTCTTTTTGCAAAAATACGAAATATGCAAAGAATTCACACGTATTTTTTACTTAAGATTGAAATGATTTTTCAGTATTCTAAAACAAAAAATGTAAAATGTTAGAAATCTGTACACTTTCAAAAAAATATAAATTGATTTTACATACCCCTAATTTTGCAAACTTGTTACTTCAAAAAAAATTACTACTTTTGTCCACACAGAAAAATTAAAATAAAATATGTTTGGAGATCTTATGGGAATGATGGGTAAATTAAAAGAAACCCAGCAAAAAATTGAAGAAACAAAACAACGTTTAAATAATGTTTTAATAGATGAAGTTTCATCAAATGGTGAAATAAAAGTTACCATAACAGCCAATCGGGAAATAAAATCTATTCAAATCAATGAAAGTTTACTTTCTGATAAAGAAGAATTGGAAGACTACTTGGTGCTCACACTAAATAAAGCGATTGAAAAAGCTACACAAATCAATGAAAATGAGTTAGCTGCAGTTGCCAAACAAGGAATGCCTAACATACCTGGTCTTTTTTAGTAAAGAGCTTTAATCACCAATAAAATATTACTTTCAAGATAATTAAAATTTAAGATTATGGGCAAAATAATTGCTGTTGCAAATCAAAAAGGGGGAGTAGGAAAAACTACAACTTCAGTGAATCTGGCAGCTTCTTTAGGAGTACTTGAGAAGAAGGTGTTACTTATTGATGCTGACCCTCAAGCAAATGCTACTTCAGGGTTAGGGGTTGATATTGATTCAATTGAGCACGGAACTTACGAGCTTTTAGAGCATACTGTGGAAGCAAAGGATATGATTATCCACACAGAATCTCCTAATTTAGATTTAATCGCAGCACATATTGACTTGGTTGCTATTGAGATTGAGCTAGTTGATAAGGAACAGCGTGAGTTTATGCTCAAAAAAGCTTTAGAACCTATCAAAGACCAATATGATTATATTTTAATTGATTGTGCTCCTTCATTGGGCTTAATTACACTAAATGCACTTACAGCGGCTAACTCTGTTATTATCCCTATTCAGTGTGAATATTTTGCTTTGGAAGGGCTTGGCAAACTCTTAAATACGGTTAAACAAGTACAAAAAGTATTCAATCCGAATTTGGATATTGAAGGACTTCTTTTAACAATGTATGACGCTCGTTTGCGTCTTTCAAATCAGGTAGTTGAAGAGGTTCAAAAGCACTTTAGTGATATGGTTTTCAAAACGATTATCCAGCGAAATGTACGTTTGAGTGAGGCTCCGAGTTTTGGTGAAACAATCATAAACTATGACGCAACTAGTAAAGGAGCTACAAACCATATTAATTTGGCACAAGAAATTATTGATAAAAATAAAGTTTAAATCGCATAAATGGCTAAAACATTCAAAAAACAAGCCTTAGGAAGAGGTGTTTCTGTCATATTTGGAAATAACCCAGATAATGACATTAATTCAGCAAAAGATAAAAACGCTGAAAAAATAGTAGGTAACATCATTGAATTGGAGCTTGATTTTATAGAAGTAAATCCTTTTCAACCCCGAACTTCTTTTAATGAAGAAGAACTTGAAGGGTTGGCTTCATCTATTCAGGAATTAGGTGTTATTCAACCAATTACTGTTCGGAAAATTGGATTTAATAAGTTCGAATTAATTTCTGGTGAGCGTCGTTTTAGAGCTTCAAAATTGGCTGGACTGAAAACCATTCCTGCTTATGTTCGTATCGCAGATGATAACGAATCCTTGACGATGGCTTTGGTTGAAAATATCCAACGCCAAGATTTAGACCCAATTGAAATAGCACTTTCTTACCAACGACTAATTGAGGAAATTAATCTCACTCAAGACCAAATGAGCAAACGTGTTGGTAAAAAACGCTCTACAATCACTAATTACCTAAGACTCTTAAAATTAGCTCCTGTAATCCAAACAGGAATTCGTGATGGTTTTATTTCTATGGGACACGGACGTGCCATAATTACCATTGAAAATCCTGAACAACAGGTGGATATTTATCAAGAAATTATTTCGCAAAATTTGTCCGTTCGTGAAACAGAAGATTTGGTTCGCAGAATTCAAAATCCTGATTTGCAAACTACTGAAGGTAAAAAGTCAGAAATTGAAACCTCTAAGAGCCAAAATCTAAAAGCAGGAATTCCTTCATATATTCAGGAAAATTTGGACAATTTTAGTCACTTTTTTGGCACTAAAGTTTCTGTGAAAGTTGCTAAAAATGGTAAAGGATCATTAACAATTCCTTTTTCTTCGGAAGAAGATTTTAAACGTATTCAAAGTTTGTTGAATAAAAATGTCTAAATCAATTGTTTTCATATTTATAATGTGGCTTGGCCTGTATGTATCTTATGCACAATCAGCTGGTTTGCAAGATACAATACAGGCTAAAGCTGTAAAAAGTGAATTTAAAACGATACAACAACCTACTTGGAATACAGACCCTCTTTCTCCTGCTAAGGCAGCATTTTATTCCGCAATTCTTCCAGGTTTGGGACAAATTTATAACAAAAGTTATTGGAAAGTTCCTCTCGTTTATGGAGCCATTGGTACAGGAGTTTATTTCTACATTCGCAATACGAAAGAATTTAACAGATATCAAACGGCTTATAAAAGGCGAATTGCAGGACATACCGACGACGAATTTTATGGAAATAGGAGTGATGGTCAGCCTCGTTTAAGTACAGATGGTTTGCGTAGGGCTCAGCAATTTTACAGAAGAAATCAGGAGTTGTCCCTGTTAATTACGGCAGGTTTGTATGCTTTGAATATCATCGAAGCCAATGTAGATGCACACTTAAAGCAATTCAATGTAGATGAGCGTCTTTCTTTTGAACCTTTCTTTGAATCAAATGAAATAAATGCAAAGCCTATGTTTGGGATAACAATGCAATATCGTTTTTAATACTTTCTTCTTAAAGAAAAATCAGAAATAATTTTTTTAAAATACGTGTATCAAATCCTGTCCGAATGAGATATATTTTATTTATCATCAGTTTGTTAGCAATTTCTTTACCTTCTTTGGCTCAAAATAATGACCCAAAAATAAAACGTATTGAGATTGTCTACGGAGGTGAATTCACTATTGATAACGCAAAATATCCTGGAGCTACCATTTTCAAATCCGACGGAAATAAAGTTCAGTTCAGGCATCAAGGATTGGATATTTGGTGTAATCTGGCAGTACTTTATGAAGAAAAAAATCTTGTGATTGCTCACGGAGATATATTTGTACAGCAAGGGGATACCTTACAAATGAATAGCCAATACATTTCCTACAACGGAAACCTTAAAACAGCTGTAGCTAAAGAAAATGTAGTACTGAAGAACGAAACAATGACTCTTGAAACAGAAGAGCTTTTCCTCGACAGAAATACACAAGAAGCCTATTATAACAACTTCGGTAAAATCACCGATGTGGAAAACGAACTGACCAGCAAAACAGGCAAGTACTTCATTACCAAAAAGAAAAATCAATTTACTAATTCAGTAAAAATTGTAAATAAAGATTTCGTGGTTGACTCGCAAATATTGGACTACTATCACCCCACAGGAAATGCTTACTTCTACGGAGCGACAACAATTACAGGGCAGGACTATAAAGTTTATTGTGAACGAGGCTTTTACGATACACGTAAAGAAGAAGGGTACTTTATGAAAAATGCAACTATCGATTACGACTTAAAAACACTGAAAGGAGATAGTTTGTACTTCGATAAGAAGAAACAATTTGCCTCAGGGACAAATAATATTGTTGTGATTGATACCATCAATAATACCATTGTTAAGGGACATTATGGCGAAATTCACAAAGCGAAAGACTCTATGTTCATCACCAAAAAACCTGTAATCATTTCATTGATTGAAAAAGATTCAATGTATATGCACGGAAAGAAGATACTGGTTACAGGAAAGGAACAGAACAGAACAATCAGAGTGTTCCCCGATGCTCGTATTTTTAAATCGGATATGCAGGCAAAATGTGACTCTATCCATTCCAACGAATTTAGTGGACTTACTCAACTTATAGGTAAGCCTGTGGTTTGGACAGGGGAGAGCCAAATGACTGGTGATAGTATCCACCTGATAGCCAATACAAAAACTGAACAGTTAGATTCGCTCAAAGTGTTCAATAATGCCCTCGTGGTTGAAAAAGATACGCTGAGCGACGGATACAATCAAGTAAAGGGAAAAGTTCTGTATGGCAAATTCAAGAAAAATCAGCTCAAGCAAATTGATTTCCTCCAAAATACGGAATCTATCTATTACGTCTACAATGACAAAAAAGAAATGGTAGGCATCAACAAGCTCACTTGTAGTCACATCAAACTGCATTTAGATGAGCAACAACAAGTTGAGAAGGTCGTATTTATCACACAACCTGTAGGAGATTTATATCCAGAAGACAAACTTCATAAGAACGACCGCAAGTTCCGAGAATTTATATGGCGAGGCGACGAACGAATCGCAAGTAAAGATGAAATTTTTAGCGAGGAAGAAAAGAAACAACAACCTATTAAAATTCAAGGACCTAAGGAACCTGAAGAAGTTGATATAGAAGAAGCGAAACTAAATGCTGAGCAAGATGAAGAAGCTTCTACCGAAACTGAAAAATAATTCGCCTGACAATGATTAAAAAACATACGGCAAACTAAAAACACTTTGCCTGTAAACTGAAAACACTTTGACGTCAAAGTTAAAATACTTTCCAGTCAAAGTGTTTTTGATTTTCACAACAAAAATAAATCTGAAAACGTGTAACTTGTAATTTCTTTCCGTTAGAAAATAAAAAGATGTACTTATAAAACATTAGCTTCGTTGTACAATTATCAACAAATAAAAATGATGTTTATAATTAAATGAACATCAGGAATCTAAAAAACGTACGTCAATTTGAAAAAAAACTGACGTCAGAAAATAAATTTCTTGACGTCAGAAAATTTTCAAACGCACGTCAATCTTTTTTAAAGTGTACGTACGTTTCTGTTTGGAACGTATTTTCGGCTCTTATCGTTTTTCCAAAAGTACTACATTTTCTACGTGGTGCGTCTGCGGAAACATATCGACAGGTTGCACTTTGGTGACCTTGTACATTGCGTCCATCAACGCCAAATCACGTGCTTGCGTGGCGGAATTACAACTCACATACACCACTTTAGGCGGAGCAATGTTGAGGATTTGTTGCACCACGTCCTTGTGCATTCCGTCGCGAGGTGGGTCGGTAATGATAAGGTCAGGTACTCCGTTTTCAGCTATAAACGCCTCATTGAAAACGTTTTTCATATCTCCCACAAAAAAACTTACGTTCGTAATATTATTGTTTTGGGCATTGACTTTGGCATCTTCAATAGCTTCCGGAACTGCCTCTACACCAACTACTTTTCGGGCTTTCTTTGCCACGAATTGAGCAATAGTACCCGTTCCGGTATAAAGGTCGTACACCAATTCATTTCCCGTTAGCTGGGCAAAATCACGAGCCACTTTGTAAAGTTCATAAGCCTGTTCGGAATTAGTCTGATAGAAGGACTTAGCATTGATTTTAAACCGCAAACCTTCCATTTCCTCATAGATATAATCGCGTCCTTTGTAGCAAATAATTTCTTGATCGTAAATAGAATCGTTTGCTTTTCCATTGATAATGTATTGAAGCGATGTAATTTGCGGGAATTTTTCTGACAGAAAATCGAGCAGCAACTCCCGTTGAGTTTTATTTTCCTCAAAAAACTGAATAACCACCATAAGCTCACCAGTGGAAGCAGTTCGTATCATCATCGAACGTAAGAAACCTGACTGATTACGAGGGCTATAGAAAGGCATTTCGTGTTTCAAAGCGAACTGCTTTACCGCCAAACGTATGGCGTTGGAAGGGTCGGCTTGTAGATGGCATTTTTTAACGTCAAGAATTTTATCCCAAGCCCCTGAAATGTGAAAACCTAAGCCGTTGCGATTGTCAATACTTTCTGAATCTTTTATCTCTTCAGGCGTAAGCCAACGCGTATCCGAAAAAGAAAATTCCATTTTATTGCGGTAAAAATAGATTTTTTCCGAGCCTAAAATAGGTTGTATTTCAGGGAGTTCTATTTTTCCTAAGCGTTTGAGATTATTTTCAACTTCTTTTTGTTTGTAAAAAAGTTGATGTTCGTAACTCATATTCTGCCATTTGCACCCCCCACAATACCCGAAATGTTCACAAACGGGTGCGGTACGCCTTTCTGATGATTTGTGAAGTTTTGTTACAAATCCTTCGTAATAAGCGTTTCTTTTTTTAGTAGTCTGCACATCAACTACGTCACCTGGAACAGCATCTGACAGGAAAATAACCCGTCCGTCAGGAGCTTTGGCTACACTTTTGCCCTTTGCCCCAGCATCGATGACTTCTATATTTTCAAATACTAACTTCTGATTTTTCTTTCCCATAATTGTGTGCAAAGATAATTCTTTATTGATAAAGAGCAAAAAATGCTGACTTGTCAGTCAATCATAGCTGATATTTAAAAAACTTCTGACGTCAATTTAAAAAAGATGTAAAAGCAAAATATTATGAGATATCATTTATATGTTGGTTTACAATGATTTAATTATTTTATATTTTCAAAACGATATTTTAAAGAAGAACTTTTTGTTTTTTTTCAGTTGATTATTCATTTTTTTTATATTTTTACGAATTGAATATTTGGTGGTAAGCCAACAAAAATCAATTTTAGATGAATATAGCAATTGTTTGTTACCCTACCTTTGGTGGAAGTGGGGTAGTAGCAACCGAATTAGGACTTGCCTTAGCTCGAAAAGGACATCAAGTACATTTTATAACATACAGCTACCCAGTACGTTTGGACTATTTGGAAATGAATATTCACTTTCACGAAGTACACGTGGAAGAATATCCATTGTTTCATTATCAGCCGTATGAATTGGCACTTTCCAGTAAGATGGTTTCCGTAATAAAAGCCTATAAAATAGATATTTTACACGTACATTATGCCATTCCACACGCTTATGCAGGTTATATGGCCAAGCAAATGTTGAAAAAGGAAGGTATTGAAATTCCGATGATTACAACTCTGCACGGAACAGATATAACTTTAGTAGGAAATCATCCGAATTACAAACAGGCAGTTACTTTCAGTATTAATGAATCAGATGTAGTTACTTCTGTTTCAGAGAGTTTAAAACAAGATACATTACGTTTGTTTGATATTGAAAAAGAAATCTATGTAATTCCGAACTTTATTGATATAGGAAAAGACACGCACACAGCCCCGTGCAAACGTTCTATAATGGCACAAAAAAACGAACGAATTGTAACTCATATTAGTAATTTCCGCAAAGTAAAACGAATTCCTGATGTGATTGAAGTTTTTTATCAAATACAACAAAAAATTCCTTCGAAACTTATATTAGCAGGAGATGGACCTGAAAGAGAGTTTGCTGAGAATAAATGTAAGCAATTAGGCATCAAAAATAAAGTGCTTTTCTTGGGAAATACTTTAGATGTGGATAGACTACTTTGTGCTTCTGACCTATTTTTATTACCATCAGAATCAGAAAGTTTTGGGCTTTCAGCTCTGGAAGCAATGGCATCAGGCGTTCCTGTAATTTCTTCAAATGCAGGAGGTTTACACGAAGTAAATGAAAATGGTTTTTCAGGATTTTTAAGTCCTGTTGGAGACATTAGGGAAATGAGTAAAAACGCTATTTACATTCTGGAAGATGAAAACCGCTTAGCTCAATTTAAAAAACAGGCAAAAATTTCTGCCAAAAGATTTGACGAGTGCAAAATCATTCCGATGTACGAAAATCTTTATGAAAAAACTATAGAAAAATATATTGAAAAACATTAACCATTCTAAACTATAAAATTTATGAAAATATCAGTAGAACTGACATTCAGTCCATTACAAGATGATTTTGAACAACCTATTATTCATTTTATTAAAAAGTTACGAAATTCAGGTTTAAAAGTACTTGAAAATCCGCTAAGTACACAAGTTTATGGTGATTATGATAAGGTAATGCATATACTCACTGTTGAAATAAAAGAAGCTATGGAGCTTGTTGAACGTGGATTGATGTACATAAAAATAGTAAAATCAGACAGATACGACTATGAACCACATTTTTGATTGGTTTTTTGCTCAATATAAGGGTGTAGAAACGCATCTTATTGTGCTGGAAATCATCGGTGTGATTTTTGGTCTTCTGAGTGTTTATTTCAGTAAGAAACGAAATATTCTGGTCTATCCCACAGGCATTATCAGTACAATTATTTTTGTGTATTTACTTTGGATTAGTCGGCTTTTTGGAGATATGCTTATTAATTTTTACTATACAATAATGAGTATTTACGGATGGATTCTTTGGGCAAAAAGTAGTAAAGACAATGTACATATTGAAGTTTCAAAAACTACTCGGCGTGATTGGCTTATTAGTTTTGGATTAGCTATGTTCAGTTGGGTATTTGTAACGGGAGTGTATTTGTTAAAGCCTTACATCAATAATGGATTTTCTTCTGAAGGTATTTCCTTTGGTTTTCAATATTTTACCTGGATAGATTGGATTGATATTTTTACCACTTCAATATTCTTGGTTGGAATGTGGTTGATGGCTAAACGAAAAATTGAAAATTGGATTTGCTGGATTATTGGCGATATTATTTCGGTGCCCTTGTATTATCATAAAGGACTTGTATTCAGTTCATTTCAGTATTTTATTTTTACTATAATCGCAATTGCAGCCTTTTTTGAATGGAAAAGAAGTTTAAACAAATTGAAAGTGATATAATTCGCGTGGCTTTTGTAGGACCTGAGTCTACAGGAAAAACTACACTTAGCAAAGCTCTCGCCAAGGATTTCGAAACAAAATGGGTTCCTGAGTTTATGCGAACGTATCTACAAAAAAAATGGGACGAAAAACGTAAAACCTGTACTTGGGACGACCTCGAACCCATTGCATTAGGGCAAATTTCATCGGAAAATGAACTTATACAAAAAGCAAATAAAATTATTTTTTGTGATACAAATTTGCTTGAATTGATGATTTATTCGTATATTTACTACGGAAAATGCTCGGCTGAAATTGAAGAATATGCACTTGAAAATCATTATGATGTCGTTTTCTTGACAGATATTGATGTTCCTTGGCAAGCAGATGATTTGCGTGATAAACCCAACGAACGTGAATTTATGTTTGCTCAATTTAAGCAAATTCTTGACAAACAAAATATTAAATATGTAATAATAACAGGCGACCTTGAAAAACGTTTGAAAACTATAAAAGAGGTTGTTAATAAAATATTGAAAAACAATGACTAAACTTACATCAAAAGACCAAGAGTTATTGGCTAAAAAAGGAATTTCAGAGGAAGTTCTTGAAAATCAGTTAGAACTTTTCAGACAAGGTGTCCCTCCAATTGAGTTAAAGGCTGCTGCGACCATTGGTAATGGAATTCTATCTTTCTCAAAAGAAGAAACCGCTAAATATGCAGCACTTTATCAAAAGAAAAAGAAAGGTATTTCAATCTTGAAATTTGTACCTGCATCAGGAGCTGCCACTCGGATGTTCAAATCACTTTTTGCTTTTAAAGATAATTACAATCCTGAAAAAGAGTCATTTAAAGCATATATCAATCGAAAAAGTGATAAAGAAATTGAAGCTTTTTTTGAAGGTCTGGAAAAATTCGCTTTTTATCCTATTTTAATGGATTATATAGCAAAAAATATTCCCGATTTTCACATACAAAATGAAGACAATCAAAAACATATGATTGTATCTGTTTTGCTTGGAGAAAACGGATTAAATTATGGAAATTTACCTAAAGGGCTACTTCCTTTTCATAAGCATTCCGAAAAAATTGTCACTCCTTTTGAAGAGCATTTTCGTGAATCGGTAATGTATGCTTCGGGTGAGGATACATCTCATTTGCATTTTACTATTACTGAACAACATACAGAAGCATTCAACAAAGAATTAAATGAAATCAAAGAAAAACTTGAAAAGAGATATAACACTAAATTTGATGTAAGTTTTTCGTATCAGAAACCAAGTACAGATACCGTTTCTGTTACCGAAGACAATGAATATTTCCGAGATGAGAATGGAAATCTTTTGTTTCGTCCGTCGGGTCACGGGGCTTTGCTTGATAATCTTAATGAAGTTGATGCTGATGTAATTTTTATAAAAAATATTGATAATGTTGTAGTTAAAAAATACACAGATGAAACTGTTTTTTATAAAGAAGCCTTAGCTGGAAAATTACTTGAGATTCAATCAGAAGTTTTCCACATCTTAAAACGTATCGATAACGATAAAGTTAAGAAAAAAGAAGTAAAAAAAATATTGAATTTTCTTAAAGAAATCAATATTTATGTCCCTGATTATCTGTATAAATTCAGAAGGCGTTATGCTTTGGAATTCATTCAAGAACAACTCAATCGACCAATTCGTTTGTGTGGAATGGTTAAAAATGAAGGGGAACCTGGTGGAGGTCCATTTTGGGTAAAAGATATCAATGGAAACTTAAGCTTACAAATTATTGAATCTGCACAAGTAGATTTGAGCAATGCTGAACAAAAAGAGATTTTCCAGCAGTCTACACACTTTAATCCAGTTGATTTAGTTTGTGGAACAAAAAACTTCAAAGGGGAAAAATTTGATTTACAAGAGTTTAAAGACCCTAAACAAGCTTTTATTACAGGAAAAACCTATATGGGAAAACCACTGAAAGCTCTTGAACGTCCAGGACTTTGGAATGGCTCTATGGCAAACTGGATAACTATTTTTGTTGAAGTTCCATTGATTACTTTTAACCCAGTAAAAACGGTAAACGATTTACTGAAAAAAACACATCAGTAATTAATTGATTATAAAATGATTTGGAAGTTTGTAAACTAATGAATTTTCCTGACTTTGTTCTTAAAACTTCCAAATCATTTGATTTTTAAATATAAAAAAACTATGTATCTGAAAAGAATTATACTTGTCGCATCTGTTATTGGAGTAGTTATTCTGGGGATTTTCTCTTATTTTGTATACAACGCCGTTTTAAGTCCGAATACGAATTTTCAGGAAAAGGAAGTGACTATCTATATCCCAACAGGTTCTGATTTTAATGAGGTTATTCATAAAATAAGTCCGTACCTTTCTGATATAGAAACTTTTAAACGAGTTGCTATTCAAAAAAAATACGCTCACAATGTAAAAGCAGGAAAGTATATTATAAAAAGAGGAAGTAATAATAATGATATTGTCAATACATTGAGAAGCAAAAATGTACCTATCAAATTGACTTTCAACAATCAAGATAGATTACAAGATTTGGCAGGACGTATCAGTCAGCAAATTGAGGCTGATAGTCTTTCTCTATTGAAATCTTTTTTAGAAACTTCTTTTTTATCTGAAAATCAATTTAGTGATAAAGATGCCATCACAATGTACTTACCTAACACGTATGAGTTTTTTTGGAATACATCAGCAGACCAATTCAGGGACAGAATGCTAAAGGAATACAATCGTTTTTGGACAGAAGAAAAAAAATTAAAAGCTGAAAATCAAAATCTTAGTCCGAAACAAGTGAGTGTTTTAGCTTCTATAGTACAAAAAGAAACAGCTCAAGTATCAGAGCGGAGTAGGGTAGCGGGAGTATATCTTAATCGGTTGAAATCAAATATGTTACTACAGGCTGACCCAACCGTGATTTTTGCAATAAAAGAACATTCAGGAAATTACGACACGATAATAAGAAGAGTCTTAAACCGAGATTTAGAGATTGATTCTCCCTACAACACTTATAAATATGCAGGATTACCTCCTGCACCCATTGCAATGCCTGATGTTTCATCTATTGAAGCTGTTTTAAATCCTGAAAAACACGATTTTTTCTATTTTGTAGCAGATATAGAAAAACCAGGTTTTCACAAATTTGCACGAACTTATAATCAACATCTTATCAATAGTAAAGCTTATCATCAGTGGATAAATTCACAAGGAATTAGAAGATAAATTTACTATATCATATTCATAACCTTAATTTTTCATAATTTTTTGGTTATTTGACAAAAAATTAATACATTTGAAAACTTATTATAACTTTAATCTATGACAAAAAAGAATACAACCTCCAAGCATTTGCTTAACAACACGTTAAAGAGCTATGCTTTAGAAGATTACAAAACCGCTCTCATCAGTAGAGAGTGTAGTGCCTTAGGCAGAATAGAGGTTCACACGGGAAAAGCTAAATTTGGTATTTTTGGTGATGGAAAAGAATTACCTCAGTTGGCAATGGCACGAGCCTTTAAAAATGGTGACTTCCGAAGTGGATACTACCGAGATCAAACCTTTATGATGGCGATAGGGGCTTTCACCATTGAGAATTTCTTTGCAGGACTATATGCCCACGCTGATATCCAAGCCGATCCAACCAGTGCTGGAAGACAAATGGGAGGGCATTTTTCAACTCATAGTTTAGATGAAAACGGAAATTGGAATAATTTATTAAAACAGAAAAATAGTAGTAGTGACATTTCGTGTACAGCAGGGCAAATGCCTCGTTTACTTGGATTGGCACAGGCTTCAAAAATATATAGAGAAGTAGCTGGTATACAAAACGATAATTTTTCTGATAACGGAAACGAAGTAGCTTGGGGAACTATCGGTAATGCAAGTACCAGCGAAGGGCATTTTTTTGAAACAATCAATGCGGCAGGGGTAATGCAGGTACCAATGGTGATGTGTGTATGGGACGATGATTACGGAATTTCTGTACCAGCAAAATATCAAACTACTAAAGAGAATATATCTGAGATTTTAAAAGGATTTCAACGCGATAAAAATTCTAATAATGGACTTGAAATTTTTGTTGTCAATGGTTGGGATTATCCTGCTTTGATTGAGACTTTTGAAAAAGCTGGAAATATAGCTCGTACTGAGCACGTTCCTGTACTTATTCACGTAAGAGAACTCACACAACCTTTAGGACATTCAACTTCAGGTTCACACGAACGCTATAAAACAAAAGAACGCCTCGAATGGGAAAAGGAATTCGATTGTAACCGCAAAATGCGTGAATGGGTCTTAAAGAGCGAATTTGCTACAGAAGAAGAACTTGTTCAGATGGAACAAGAAGTTAAAAAAATGGTAGCGGGAGGAAGAAAACGAGCTTGGGAAGCGTATACCAATCCGATAAAAAGCGAAAGAAGTGAGTTCATTTCTGTAATTGATGAGCTTATTAACAAAGCTACCAATCATAAAGCTGAAATTCAAGAAATTAGAAATGAATTAGTTAGCATAAAGGCTCCTATACGCAAAGATATTGTAAGTGCGGGTCGTAAAATACTTCGAAATTTACGTTACGAACAACCTTCAATCACCAAAAATTTACGTAAATGGATTCAGAATTACTCAATTGATACTCAACCTAAATATAGTAAATATTTATATATTGAAAATGATAGTAATCCTGTTTCAGTAAAGGAAGTTCTACCTGTTTATGACAAAAATTCAAACTTGGTAGATGCTCGTATTGTTTTGCGTGAAAATTTTGATGCTCTATTTGCAAAGTATTCTAATCTACTCATTTTTGGTGAAGATACTGGAAATATTGGCGATGTAAACCAAAGTTTAGAAGGCTTACAGAAAAAATACGGCGAGTTACGTATTGCTGACGTAGGAATTCGTGAGGCGACCATTGTGGGGCAGGGAATAGGTATGGCAATGAGAGGATTGCGTCCTATTGCTGAAATTCAATATTTGGATTATATACTTTATGGTTTACAGACACTTAGCGATGATTTAGCTTCATTACATTATCGTACATTTGGTCGGCAAATGGCACCTATGATTATCAGAACTCGTGGGCATCGATTAGAAGGGATTTGGCACTCAGGTTCACCAATGGGAGTTTTATTACATTCATTAAGAGGAGTTTATATATTAACACCGCGTAATATGACCAAAGCTGCAGGATTTTATAACACCTTGTTAGAAGGAAATCAACCTGCGGTTGTAATTGAATGTTTGAATGGATATCGCCTTAAGGAAGAGCTTCCTGTAAATCTTGGAGAATTTAAAACGCCTATTGGAGTTGTTGAAACGATAAAAGAAGGAAAGGATATTACTATAGTTTCTTATGGGTCAACCTTACGTATTGTAAATCAAGCTGCTGAAGAATTAGAAAAATTTGGTATTAGTGCAGAAATAATTGATGCTCAATCACTTTCACCATTTGACCTAAATCACGATGTTGTAAAAAGTGTAGCTAAAACTAATCGTTTATTGATTGTAGATGAAGACGTTTCAGGAGGTGCTTCAGCTTATATTTTACAAAGAGTTTTGGAGGAACAGAATGCGTATCAGTATTTGGATAGTGCTCCGCAAACGCTAACTGCGAAAGACCACAGAACCGCATATGGCACTGATGGGGATTATTTTTCAAAACCAAGTGTAGATGACGTTTTTGAAAAAGTATATGGAATTATGCACGAGGCAAATCCTAATAAATACCCAAACTTTTTGAAGTAGATTATTCTATCAAAATTATATTTACAAAACCTCTATAAAGTTATATATAGAGGTTTTATTTTTTATACAATGAAAAAGAAGATTTTTTTTATAATTTCTATTTTACA
>NZ_KB900708.1 GCF_000379185.1 Capnocytophaga cynodegmi DSM 19736 | reverse complement strand
ATTTTATTTTTAAATATAAATTTAGAATGAATATGAATTGATTGTTGTTTTTGCAAGTAGTGAAATGGAATCTTTTCCAAAGATTATAATAAATTTAGAATCAACAAATTTGGATATTATTTTTGTTTTCGCTGATTTTTTCAATACATTTGCAAAGCACTAAAAATAAAGAAAATAATGATTCTGTCCGATTTAAGCCAAAGTAGCCGTTATGAGGGTTTGCACTCTGCTTTTCCGAAGGTTTTTCAGTATGTGAAAAGTCATGATTTGTTAAACGCAGAACTGGGGAAAATAGAAATAGATGGCGATAAAGTTTTTATAATTAATTCAGAACCTGAATGCCTTTCTAAAGAAAATCAAGTACTTGAGTATCATAGGAAGTATTTGGATATTCATATTCTTCTTTCTGGTGAAGAAACTATCGGCTGGAAGAATTTGGCTGATTGCAAACAGGAAAAAAAAGCTTTTGATGAGGAAAATGATTATGGACTTTACGAAGATAAACCAACAACTTACATTACGCTAAAACCCAATCAATTTGCGATTGTATATCCTGAAGATGCTCACGCCCCGATTATTGGCGAAGGTAAAATTCGGAAAATGGTAGTGAAAATCAGTGTGGAATAAAAGGCTTTAAGCATAAGGATATGAAAGTTATTTCACAAATAAAGGAACCTATCCGCCAAGAGATGGAGCTTTTTGAGCAGAAATTCCGCGATTCAATGTCCTCTCGAGTGGCATTACTTAATCGGATTACGTATTACATTGTTAATAGAAAAGGCAAACAAATGCGTCCGATGTTTGTGTTTTTGGTGGCGAAAATGGTTTCTGGTGGTAATGTGGAAGAACGTACATATCGTGGAGCCTCTGTAATTGAGCTTATTCATACGGCAACTTTGGTTCACGATGATGTGGTTGATGATAGTAATAAACGTCGTGGATTTTTTTCGATAAATGCTTTGTGGAAAAACAAAATAGCCGTTTTGGTTGGTGATTATCTGCTTTCCAAAGGATTGTTGCTTTCAATTGATAACTCTGATTTTGATTTGCTTAGAATAATTTCGGTTGCGGTTCGTGAAATGAGTGAAGGAGAGCTTTTGCAAATAGAAAAAGCTCGTAGGTTGGATATTGTTGAGTCCGTTTATTATGAAATTATTCGTCAGAAAACAGCTACATTGATTGCTGCCTGTTGTGCTATGGGTGCGTGTTCTGTAATTCCAGATGATGAGGAGACTATCGAAAAAATGCGTCTTTTTGGAGAATATATCGGAATGGCTTTCCAAATCAAGGACGATTTGTTTGATTACACAGAAGAAAGTATCGGTAAACCAACAGGAATTGATATTAAAGAACAAAAAATGACGCTTCCTCTTATCTACACATTGAATACTTGTACGGAAAAAGAGAGAAAATGGATAATAAATTCTATTAAAAATCATAATAAAGACAAAAAACGCGTTCGGGAAGTTATCAATTTGGTGAAAGAAAAGAATGGACTTGCTTACGCTCAGGGAAAAATGCGTGAATTTCAACAAAAAGCTTTGAAAATTCTTGCTGAATTTCCTGATTCGGAGTATAAGAACGCACTAATACTGATGGTGAATTATGTTATTGACCGAAAGATATAATTATACAAATAAAAAGAGCCTAAAATTCAGGCTCTTTTTATTTTTGAATTCAATTTTAACTATTCTCCAAGAATTCTAAACTCTGTTCTTCGGTTTTTGTGATGCTCTTCTTCTGAACATTGAACTCCGTTAGCACATCTGTTAATCAAACGAGATTCTCCGTATCCTTTTGCGATCATTCTTGAACGTTGAATACCTTTGTTAGCTAAGTAGTTAACAACAGCATTTGCTCTCTGTTGAGAAAGAGACATATTGTATTGGTCGTTTCCTCTTGAGTCTGTGTGTGACATAATCTCTACACTTGTGTTTTTTCCTCTTAACAAAGGTAATAACATATCATCAATAACTTTTTCAGAAGCTTTTGTTAACTTAGCACTATTGTACTCATAAAGAATAGGCAACAAAGTAGGTTCTAATAACTTACAATCAACCTCTTCCCAAACAGTAACACCTCCTTGTTTAACTAAAACTTGTTTAGTTATGGTTTTGTGTTCAGCAGGAACTTCTACTTTGCGAGTTGTTGCTGGTGAATCAATTACTTCACGTTTGATAGTGGCGTATTCAGCAGGAATTTCAATTTCTTCAACACGAGCAGGAGTTTTGATTACCTGACGTTTGAAGTTTGCTGATACAGCAGGGATTTCACTCTCAGTTGTGTGAGCATCTTTTGTTAATGTAACGATGTTAACACTTTCAAAACGAGCTGGTCTTTCAACAAAACACGCAGTAACACAAGCGTCTTTATTAATTGAAGGACAATTGTCAAGATGTTTGTATTCCCACCCTGAAGTTTTAGGGAATACTTCAATAGTTTTTACATCATTTCCAAAAGCAGCAGGAACAACTTTCAAAATACTTCCTTGTTCTTTTTTCTCGTAAGGGACATCGACTGTTTCATAAACAGCAGGTACGTAAACCAACTTTTTGCTTGCTTCTTTTACAAGAACACGTTCTTCAATGGTTTTGTACTTAGCAGGAACTACCTCTAATTTGCTGTACGCAGGAGAAATTTCGATAGTTTCTGTTTCTTCGCGGAATTCATCCTTTGTGATACATTTAACGTAGCACTTTCCTGGGGCAGGGTTTGCTGGTAAATCTTGGGCACACACATACCCACCAACCGATAAAATAGCAATTAAGCTCAGGGTTGTCTTTTTCATATGAAAAAAATAATTATTGGTTTAAAACATTAGCAAAAATACAAATTAATATCACATCTAAAAAAAATTAACAATACTTTGGCTTTTTTTATATATGTTGAGAGGAATTATGTTAAGAATTTGTTTGTAAAAGAAAATTCGAAGATGAGTTGAATTGTGTTTTTGCAAAGAAAAAAGATATGTTTGCTGCTTATCAATTATTTACTACCTTTGCACCTATGCAGGAAAAGAAGGACATACGAGCATTAAGTAAAAGTGAGTTGCGTGAGTTTTTTGAAACGAACGGAGACAAAGCTTTCCGTGGAGATCAGGTATATGATTGGCTTTGGAGCAAAGGGTTGCACTCCTTTGATGAAATGACCAATTTACCAAAAAAAACTAGAGAGATGCTTGATAATAATTTTGTTATCAAACATATTGAGGTTGATATGATGCAACGCAGCTCTGATGGAACAATCAAAAATGCGGTTCGACTGCACGATGGATTATTAGTTGAATCTGTTTTAATCCCTACTGAAACACGAACAACTGCTTGTGTATCAAGTCAAGTTGGGTGTAGTTTGAATTGTACTTTCTGTGCTACAGCTCGTTTGAAACGTATGCGAAATCTGCTTCCTGATGAAATTTTTGACCAAGTAAAAGTGATTGATAGTCAAAGTCGTATGTTCTTTAACAGACCGCTTTCCAACATTGTTTTTATGGGTATGGGAGAGCCTTTAATGAATTACAACAACGTACTGGCTGCTATTGAGAAAATTACTTCAGAAGAGGGGTTAGGAATGTCTCCTAAACGTATAACAGTCTCAACTTCAGGAATTCCGAAATTAATAAAAAAAATGGCTGATGATGATGTTAAGTTTAAACTTGCTGTGTCATTGCATTCTGCTATAGACCAAGTGCGAACATCTATTATGCCCTTTAATGAAAAATTTCCGTTAACCGAACTTCGTGAAGCTTTGGAATACTGGTACAAAAAGACAAAGAACAGAATCACTTATGAATATGTGGTTTGGAAAGATATCAATGATAAGAAGAAAGATGTAGAAGCGTTGATAAAATTCTGTCGTTTTGCTCCTTCAAAAGTAAATCTTATAGAATACAACCCAATTGGGGAAGATGGTTTTGCTCAAGCGGATAGTGCAGCTATTGAAATGTATCAAAATATGCTGGAAGAAGCAGGGATTACTGTAACAGTTAGAAAATCAAGAGGAAAAGATATTGACGCTGCGTGTGGGCAACTGGCAAACAAAAAAGTCAAGAACTAAAAGATAGTAATCAATTATTTCAGATAGTTTGGCTCAAAGTAAGCAATATCTTCAAAAGTTTTGTTTTTAAATTTTTCAAGAGCGTGTATAATCATATCTCTTGCTTGAGGGTAGGCGTTTTTTACAAAAACTGCGTTTGGATTGTCACAGATTTCCGAAAATTTATCTACACCATCACCTAAAAAAATTACTTTTCCTTTTGAGAGCCACTCTGCGTAGCTATTCTTATCCAGAATTTTGGCTTCAGTTTTTTCAATTTCATTGAAATTTCTGTCAAAAACAGCACTATACACTTCCATACGTCGAGCATCTATCATAGGGATAATGATTTCATTATCTGTTACTTGTGAAGCTAAAATTTGAAGTGTTGAGATGGCAATTAATGGTTTATTTAAGGCGAAACATAATCCTTTAGCTGTCGAAATACCAATTCGTAAGCCTGTGTAGGAGCCAGGTCCTCCGCTTACAGCGATAGCATCAATTTCACTGAGAGAAATCCCCGCTAAACCGACTACTTCATTTATGAAAACGTGCAAACTTTCAGCGTGTGTGAATTTCCCTTTGTTTTCGGTTCTTTCAGCCAGAAGAGTGCTATCTTTTGAAATTGCTACGGAACAATTTAAGCCAGAGGTTTCTATACAAAGAATTTTCGTCATAAAGTCAATTTTGAAAATGTTTCGGAAGAATTATTTTTTTGTTTTTCCTTCAATAACCATTACAATTTCGCCTTTGGGTGTTTTTTTTTCGTAATATTGTGATAATTCTTCAAGAGTTCCTCGCTGCGTTTCTTCGTGTATTTTTGTGATTTCCCGAGAGATAGAAGCTCTTCTTTCTTTTCCAAAAACGGAAATAAAGTCGGAAATAGTTTTGAGCAATTTATGAGGAGAAACATAAAAAATCATTGTTTTCTTCTCATCAGCAAGAGAGGATAAGCGGGTTTGTCTCCCTTTTTTGTCTGGCAGAAAGCCTTCAAAAACAAAGCGGTCATTCGGCAAAGCACTATTCACCAACGCGGGGACAAAAGCTGTAGCTCCAGGAAGGCATTCTATATCAACACCTTTTTCAACACACTCTCTAACAAGCAGAAAGCCAGGGTCGGAAATAGCTGGTGTTCCAGCATCTGTGATTAAACCGATGTTTTCTCCACTTATAATTCGTTGCACCCAATGCCCAACCACTTGATGCTCATTGTGCATATGATAACTTTGCATTGGTGTGGAAATCTCGTAGTGTTTTAGGAGTTTAGCACTTGTTCGAGTGTCTTCTGCAAGTATAAAATCAACTTCCTTTAAAATACGTAAAGCTCTGATAGTGATGTCTTCCAGATTTCCAATAGGAGTAGGGATGAGGTAGATTTTACCCATTAAACTTCAAACCGTTTAAGCATTAAACCTAAAAATCGCTCCTCGTAATCTTCTTTTCCTCTCCAGTGATTATAGATAGGCTTTATTTCTTGCTCTATGTAAAGTGCAATTTCCTCTACGCTTTGTAAGTCATTAATGTGTTGAACTACAGCGTTGTATTCACTTTCACTTCCGAAAAATAATTGACGAATAAACGCAAGTCTGTCATTCAACCCAATTTGAGCAGTTTTTCCGAGATGGTCATTTAATGAAGAAGTTTTTGTGGTCTCTGCTTCCTCTTTTTTCTCAAATACAGGATGTTGTGTTTGAGAGATGAAATCCTCTAGAGACTGACCTTTGTTTCCTTGTTTTGCCTCTGATTCTTTATATGCTTCAGCAACAGGCTCATTATGAGTGTGTTGATTTTCTGCTTCTTGGTTAGCGTGTGCCTTTTGAACGATATCCTGATAAGCCTTGTAAGCAGATGTTTTATGTGACTCAGTAGAAGTATAACTTGTTTTTACTGCGTGGCTTTCTTCTTTTTTTTCTGTATCAGTAGGTGTTTTTTCTGTTTGAGACAGAACGATTTTCTGCACTTTAGTTGTTTCAACAGGGAGGTTGAAGATGTCGTTTTCATCTTGTTCCTCTTCTATGAAATCTGCAACTTTCTTCATTGTGTATTGTAAACGGTCTTCCGAGGAGCCAACAGAGTTGTAATATTTCTCTACAAAATTTAAAATTGAAACCTTTTCCAATAGTTTTTCCAATTCTTTTTTTAAGTCAGGCAGATCCAAATTATCTTTTGTTGAGATAATATTTTGTGCTAATTCCTGTAATTCTTTTTCTAGTTGCTTTTTCATAATCTCAAACATAATAGTAAATAGGCTCCAAAGGTATAAAATATTATTTTAAAAACGAAAATTCATCTGTGAAATCTATAAAAAAGGTAGATTCGTAAAGGGTTTTTGTAATATATTACATTCATTAAGTGTAAAAAACATCATTATTTTTGTTTGTTCTAAATAAAAATAATATCTTTGCCTTTGAAATTTTAATTTTTATTTAGTATGAATAAATATATTTTATCAGCTCTTTTGATGGGAGCATTCGTGTTTGGAGCTTGTAATAAAGATGAGAACAAGCCAATAGAACCGCCAATTGTTAATAATGGTAATAAGGAAGTTAAGGATTTAGATGCTTCTAAGTCAGATGCTTGGGTGTATTTTTCTTTTTCAAAAGGAAGTGAAGTGCCTATTACTGAACCCGCTACAGACCTTTCGTGGGATATAGCTTTCAATCGCTATAATATTAAGACTAATGGAGGAACTTCAGGTAAAGGACAAGCAGGGGTGGTAAATACGAACACTAAGGAATTTGATTCAGTAAAAGAATCGCCTACAGAGGGTTACGTGGTAGATACAGAAGTGGTAAGTTCTCCACGTCCTGGTCAAGAGCCTGTTACCATTTCAGTCAATTCTGTTATTACAGGAACAGTAATGGTGAAAGAAGCCAAAGGATGGTGGAATTATGCTCCACCTGTTCCTCCAGCAACTACACCCACACAAGAAATTACGAAATGGGTTTATGTTGTTAAAACTGCTGATGGTAAGTTTGCTAAGATTCAACTAACGGGATATAATCACAGCAAAACCGACAAATCTGGTTTTCTGACTTTTACCTACAAATATAGTACTGACGGAAAATTTTAATGCAATGAAAAGATTTTTTATTACAGCAATTCTGGCAGCTACAGGTGCATTAATATCTTGCCAAAAAGATGAGGTTAGCAAAAAAGAAGAAAAAGAAACTAAATTAACAGAAATAAAAAATTTAGATGTTACTACCTCAAAAGAATGGACGTATTTTTCTTTTGAAAAAGGGACTGTTGTTCAGGTTACGAATCCGAAGGAAGGTACTGATTGGGATATCGCTTTCTTTGAATATTATGTGAAAACTAACGGAGGCGAATCAGGAAAAGGAAAAGCAGAGGTCGTTTTGGTTGAAAATAAAGAATTTGATGCAGTAAAAGAAGCTCCAACTACGGAATATGTTAAGGATACACAAGGCACAATGAGCTATGGGAATTATCCTAATTTAGTGAGCAAAGAAGATACATTTTCTGCTTTAATGTCAGGTGGATTTGAAACAAAAACAGGCTTTGTGAGTCTTTCTCCTTCCAATTTAGGCACTTGGCCTAGTGTGTATGCACCAACCAAGCGAGTGTATGTAATTAAAACTGCTAATGGGAATTTTGCAAAAATTCAAGTTACGGATTTTTACAATGATAAGGCAAAGGCAGGTTATTTGACTTTCAGATATGTAACAAGTCAGGACGGAAAATTTTAATTCAAATTTATGAAGTAAAAGTCTGCACAGGGCGGGAGAATTTTTCCGCCCTTATATTTATAGCTAACACGATGAAATTAATTTATTTATCACTTCTATCTTCTTTATTTATAACCAATTTGTTTGGACAATATTCTATTTCAGGAAAAATAATGGATTGTCAAACTAATAAGGGGGTTTCAAATGTTTTTGTAGAAATACAAAATGTTGACAGAAAAGCCGTGTCTGATAAAAACGGAAATTTTGTTTTTCACAATATGCCCAAAGGGAAGTATATTCTTTATATAACCAAAGATGGCTTCAAGGGTGCTTTTGCTTCAATTCATTTGACAGAAAAAACAAGTAACCTCACACTTTCCATTTGTAAGGATAAAGATATCGAAATAGATGAGGTTATTGTTACAGCTACTCGTACTCCCAAAAATCTTAAAAATGTGCCTATTACGGTTCAAGTGATTACTTCTGAAGAAATTAGAAAATCACAAGCTACCGATTTTCAGAATTTTTTAGAAACTGAATTTTCAGGAATTAATTTTACATACGATGGTGGAATGCCCAATATCAATATGATGGGATTTGGCGGAAAATACGTTCTTTTTCTGATGAATGGAGAACGAATGGCTGGTGAAACTTTTGATAATATTGATTATGACCGCATTGACCTTGATAATATTGAACGAATTGAAATTATCAAAGGAGCTTCCTCTTCGTTGTATGGTTCAAATGCTTTGGGGGGAGTGATAAATATTATTACTAAAGAGGCTCGAAATCCTATCGATATTTCCGCGAATTATCTTTATGATACAAGTCAGGATCACAAAATTAACTTTTCAGTAGGAACCAGACAGAAATGGGGAAGTTTGGGTGTAGCTTCTTTTTATAAACAAAGAGAACCTTATATTCTGAAAGATACAAATCCTTTGAGAAGAATCTACAATGACGGAAGTGTTAAAGAGTCTGAGCTTTCTCAGATGAATGTCGCTGGATTTACTAATTATGGTGTATCGCCAAAGCTGAAATTTAATGTTGTGCCACAGAAAATGACTTTTGAACTTACACCAAGTTATTATTTTAGTGAAAGAAACAGTGGAACACAAGCAGCCGAAAAAGTACGTGACCATTACCACAATTACACAATGGGAGCAAAAACAGATTTTTCGTTCACTGAAAATAAAACACTCAGTTTGTCAGGAGCTTTTGACCAATATGAAAAATCAAATTATTACAGATTGCTCAACGAAAGAGAGAAAAATTACGAAAATACAATCTGGCGAGTTGCAGCTCAATATAATCAAGCCATAAGGAACGAACATACTTTCGTAGCTGGAGGAGAAATTTTTTCAGATAAATTACTCAGTTTCCGATTTAATAGCAAAGGAACAGAAGCTATGGAAAGTGCCAAAAGTTATACGCTATTTGCACAACAGGATTGGATTGTTAGCCCAAGTTTTACTTTAGTTGCGGGTCTTCGTATGGATTATCATTCATTTTTCAAAGAACATTTTACGTATCGCCTTTCAGGAATGTACAAAGTAAAGGATTTAACATTCAGGTTAGGATATTCCACTGGGTTTCGTTCGCCTACTCTTAAGGAGTTGTATACCAATTGGTTTCATCCTTGGGGAGGAGGTTTTCAGATAATGGGAAATAAAAATCTAAAACCTGAAAGTAATAACAACATTAATTTTTCAGTAGATTACAATACTAAAAAATGGAATATAACTGCAATGACGCAAGTTTCTGTAATGAAGGATAAAATTGATAATGACTGGAATAGCTCCCGAGACACGATTCAATATACCAACTTTAGTGGAAAAACTCGCATTATTGGTTCCGAGCTTTCCGCAACATACCGATTGAGTAAGTCGTTGCGAATCAAAGGTTCGTATTCTTACTATGATATAGAAAAGAGAAAATCAACTAACCGACCTCATACATTCACTTTTAAAGCTGAATATATTCCGAAAGCAGATGCAAAATATGTTCCCAACGTTATCCTAAGTGGAAAATATGTAAGCTCATCTAAATTATACGATATTGATAATGATGACAGAAGTTTTTACATACCTTATGAAAGTTATGTGATATGGCGATTACAAACTTCCATTCGTTTGCCGTATTATTTTACGCTCAATGCGGGGATTAACAATCTGTTTGATTATGTAACTAAAACGGCAAGTTTTTATTCGAGCATTTCGCCAGGTAGAACGTATTTTGTTGGGCTGAAATGGTCGATTTAGCAAAAGATAATCAATAAAAATATTTATAATGAAAGCTAAAAAAATCGTTTTAATCAGCTTAATAGTTTTGTTTGTCGTAACAATAGGCTTTGTTGGTTGGAAGAAATGGATTGCTCCAACTCGGATTGCTTTAGTGAATTTTCCGTCGTTTCAGGCATCGAATATTGCTTTGTCTAATACCGACGACTTTATAAAGTATGAATCCGTATCAGTTGATGAAATTGATAACCTTAAAGATTATGATTTTGTACTAACTTGGGGTATGGGACTTAAAATTAATGAGGAACAACGGGAAAAGTTTGTCAAGATATCCCAAAAAGTTCCCACACACTTCTTTGTGGTTACCTCACCTGAGAATAAAATTAGCAGTTTGGATTCGCTCCATCTCAGAAATGTAACTGATTATTTGGATAGTGGCGATAAGAAGAATTACCAAAATTTGGGAAGATACATTCGCCAGTCGATAGACCAGAAAAAAATGTTTGTCACTGCTCCTGAAGTTCCTTCAGTAGGAAAAAAAGATGTGCTTTTCCATATTGATGAAACCCTTGATTTTCCCGATGTTTCTTCGTTTGAACAATATTTGAAAGATAATAATTGGTACAAGGAAAATGCTCCCAAAATCGCTATAATTTCAGGGATTCATTCTCCTTTTGGTGGTGATAGAGAATACATTAGTAACATTATACATTCATTTGAAAACAAAGGAAATAATGTGTACCCTATCTTTTCTTTCGATAAGCGATTGGAATTTTTGCAGCAAATCAATCCAGATGCAGTTATTTATTTCCCTCACGGAAGGCTTTCTATGACGAATGGAGATGTTTTCGTTGATTATCTGCAACAAAGAAATATTCCCATTTTTACACCTATATCAATTTTGCAACTTGAAGAAGACTGGCTTAAAGATAAGATGGGTATGTTCGGAGGTTTTATGGGGCAGACCATAGTAATGCCTGAACTTGATGGTGCTATTTATCCGTATGTGATTATTGCTCAAGAAAAGAATGATAAAGGATTTTTTACTTTCAAAACCATTCCAGACCGGCTTGAAAAGTTTACCCAAGTTGTTCAGAATTTCATTCGGTTGAAAACGATTCCTACTTCTGAAAAGAAAGTCGCCATTTACTACTTTAAAGGCATAGGTTCACACGCTTTGGCAGGTCAGGGATTGGAAGCGGGGGCGTCTCTCTATAATTTGCTTAAACGTATGAAAGCAGAAGGATTTAAAGTGGAAAACCTTCCTGAAAATGTCAAAGAATTTGAAGCTCTTTTGGATAGAAGCGGTAGCATTATTCCCGATAAAGCCTTTGGTGTTTTTGAAAAGTTTATCAGAGAAGGCAATCCTGCACTCATTGAAACTTCGGAATATGAAAAATGGCTACAGAAATCTTTAACAAAACCTGCTTATGATAATGTAATAAATACTTACGGACCTCCTAAAAGGGGTTATATGTTTGTAAATCAAAATGAGATAGATTATCTGGCGGTTGCACAAATTACATTAGGCAATGTGGTTATTCTTCCACAACCTGCTGTTGCTTTAGGTAAGGACGATTTTACAATGGCTCACGGAGTTGATGAACCGCCCACACACGCTTATTTAGGAAGTTATTTTTGGGTTCAAAATACTTTCAAGCCTGATGCTTTACTACATTTTGGCACACACGGAAGTCTTGAATTTACATCAGGAAAGCAAGTTGCATTATGTGGAGAGGATTGGAGTGATGTGTTCGTAGGAACCACGCCACATTTCTATTATTATACCATTGCAAACATTGGTGAGAGTATGATGGCGAAACGTCGTTCGTACGCTACAACGTTATCATATTTAACTCCGCCTTTCACAGAAACAGATATGCGTAACAAATTCAGTAAGTTACAAGATTATATTCGCAACTATTTCAAAGCTCCTGACAGTGAAAAAAAACAGGCTTCGTTGTTGGTAAAGAAGATAGCCGTTGATATGGGTTTACATCGCGATTTACGCTTGGATAGTGTGCGTTCTGTTCCATACACTGAAGAAGATATACTAAAGTTGGACAATTTTGCTGAAGAAATATCAACTGAAAAAATCAATGGAATACTCTACACAACAGGAGAACCCTACACCCAAGATAAAATAATTTCCACTGTAATCGCTATGGGAGCTGACCCAATAGCTTATAGTTTAGCCAATCTCGAAAAGCAAAGTGGAAAAGTATCAGATAAGGAACTCAAAAGTCAAGTGTTTTTCACACAGAAGTATTTGAATCCTGCTAAAGATTTAATTCGCCAGATTTTAACAGGGAAACAGATTTCTTATGAATTAACAGCTTCGTTTGCTAATATTTCTGTAGAAGAAATTGAAAAAGCAAAGCAAATTCTTACTCCCGTGAAAATGCCTTTTATGGTAGGTGCAGGTAAAAAAAATAATCCGAATACCGAAGGAAAAACAAATAAAGAAAAGCAACAAAAACCTGATTCTGCTCGTGAAAAAATATCTGTTCCAGATAGCCTGAAAAGTAAAAAGCCTTCTGATATGAATATGGCAGAAATGCAGCAAAAAAATAAAAAGCCTGCTTACACGAAAGAGGAAAAAGAACGTGCAAGGGCTATTGTAGAAATAGATAGAACAATCAATAATATTGTTAAGTATCAGCAAAGTTTGTTGCAAAGCCCTGATTTAGAGTTTCAATCGCTGTTCAATGCAATGAAAGGAGGTTACGTTTCTCCTTCTTCTGGTGGAGATCTTATTGCAAACCCACGTGCCATTCCCACAGGACGTAATCTCTATTCTATCAATGCGGAAATCACTCCTACCGAATTGGCTTGGGATAGAGGAGTTGCCTTGGCTCAGCACACCATAGATACGTATTTCAATAAACACGGGAAATATCCACAGAAGATAGCTTACACGTTCTGGAGTAGTGAATTTATTGAAACTGAAGGAGTGTCGATTGCCCAAGCAATGTATATGTTAGGGGTTGAGCCTACGCGTGATAGTTTTGGGAGAATTACTGACCTTCAGCTTATTCCTTCAGACAAACTTAAAAGACCTCGTATAGATATAGTAGTACAAACTTCAGGTCAGTTTCGTGATTTAGCAGCCTCACGGTTGTTTTTACTCACACGGGCTATAGATTTAGCGTCTTCAGCTTCTGATAAAGAGTATGAAAATTACGTTAGTAAAGGAAGCCAAGATATAGAAAAAACACTTGTGGACAAAGGAATTTCTCCTAAGGAAGCTCGTGAATTGTCAAAGCAACGCATTTTTGGAGGACTTGGAGGAGGTTATAGTACAGGAACCAAAGAACTGATGCTTTCTGGGGATAAATGGGAGTCACAAAACGACATTGCTGAAGTGTATATTAACAATATGGGAGCTACCTATGGTCTTGAAAAAGAATGGGGTGAACACAAAGCAGCTTTGTTTGAAGCTTCTTTACAAAATACAGATGTACTGATACAACCTCGGCAAAGTAATGTTTGGGGAGCATTAAGCCTTGACCACGTTTTTGAATTTATGGGCGGAATGAATACTGCAATCAAGAAAGTTACAGGTAAAGACCCTGATGCCTATCTGGCCGACTATCGCAATCATAATCGTATGCGAATGCAAGAACTTAAAGAAGCTGTGGGTGTTGAGTCACGAGCAACTATCTTCAATCCCAAATACATCAAAGATGTTCTTAAAGGAGGGAAAACCAGCGCCGAAGGCATTACCGAATTGGTGACAAATGCTTTTGGGTGGGAAGCTACTCGTTCTGAAATTATTGATGATGCTTTCTGGAATCAGGTTCACGACTTGTATGTTCTTGATAAAGAAAACTTAGGAGTTCAAGCTTTCTTTGAAAAAGAGAATCCAGCTGCAATGCAAGAAATTACAGCTATAATGATAGAAACTTCTCGTAAGGGATTTTGGAAACCAACAGATATTCAGCTTAAATCGCTAATTGATAAATATTTGGAATTTGTAGAACGCTTTGGATTAGAGCCTTCTGGTTTTAGTGGCGAAAATGTTAAATTGCAGAAGTATATAGAGAGTCAAGCGTCTCAAGAACAATCTGTTGCATATCGTAAACAAATTGAACAAACCAAAAATGCCACAACGGATATAGAGCGTAAAGAAGGCAAAGTATTGCGTAAAGAAGAGCTATCTGAAGAGAAAGAAAAAGTAAAACTTGATGGGCTTTGGGTAGGAGTTGGAGTTGTTGTTGCATTTATTACAATTGTCTTTTTCATCAGGAGAAGAAAGCGAAGATGAGTATGAATGTTTTATATTTATTTGATTAATAGATAGATATAATTAAATATGCGATGGAAATTCTTATTTCAGTTTTATTGGTAAGTATAGCTCTTAGTACGATATTGAAAATCAGCTTTTGGAAAGCCAAATACCGATTAATCTTTTCTGTTTTGGTTGGTCTTTTTGTTATGTGTGTGTATCCGATAGCTACCGAACAATCGCAAACAGAACTAAAATGGTGGCTTGAGGATACAAATGTACTAAGTACAATGGCTGTGATAATAACCATTGAATCAATGTTGTATGCTGGTTTTTGTTTTCTATCCATCAAAGATTTATATGTTTCTCAAAAGAGTAAAAAGTTTTTAGTATTGGAGGTCTATTCGGGATTATTAATTTTTCCAATGTCATTTTATATCGCTACACAATCAATGTTTTACTTTACAGGAACGGATTTTTTAATAATTGCAATTTTTGTGGCTTTAGGGCTTGTTGTAGGTATTTTTACGATGAGTTATCTTATCCGATGGTTATTGCCAGAGAAAGATATCCGTTTGGAAATGTTATTTCTTGTTAGCCTGTTGGTTGCGGTATTAGGTTTGGTAACTACAGCTAACGGAAAGATTGTTTATGTTTCTAAAAATCAGTTTATTAATTATAAAGAGCACCTATTTACTTTTGTTCTTTTTGTGGTGATTTTCTTAATCGGATTTTTCGTAAATCGAATCAAATGGAGGTATTTTAACAAATAGAAAATAATAAAATATAATTAAAAGATGGAAATTATTTCGAAGATATTATTTTGGGTATCAAATAGTTTGCTTATCCCTGATATTATTGCCTTGCTGTATTTATTTATAAAATCGCTACTTATGGTAGGGAGCTTCTACAATCGATTTATTAATAGACAGAAGAATGATAAACTATTGAGTGAGGCTATTAAAACCAGTACTCCCGATACAATTGAAAATATAAAAAAATTGCTTCCTGATACGGATAATTCCCTGTATATTCGTTATTTAAGGGATATGTTGTCACATAAACCAGATGCTGCATATACAGATTTTCTCATTACAAATTTTGAAATTGATGCGGATAAAGATATTACATCTTCAAAAATTTTAGCTAAAGTAGGTCCTATTCTTGGGCTTATCGGAACGCTTATTGCAATGAGTCCTGCGTTGGTAGGATTGTCATCAGGAGATATTTCAAGTATGGCTTACAATATGCAAATTGTATTTGCGACAACTGTTGTGGGACTAGTAATTAGTATAGTAGGGGTTGTTACTCAGCAAATTAAACAGCGATGGTACACTCAGGAGTCTAATAACTTGTATTACATTTCACAAATCCGAAACCAAAATATTACCCAATGAAGTCAAACAGACGTATCTCACTTTTAGCAAAAAATAAAGAAGAAAGCGACCCTCTTAGTGTTATTGCCAATCTTTTTGACGTTGCAATGGTTTTTGCAGTGGCATTAATGGTTGCAATGGTGATGAATATGAATATGACAGAAATGTTTACTAATGAAGATTTTACCATTGTCAAAAATCCAGGTAAAGATAATATGGAAATTATTACTCGAGAAGGCAAAAAGATACATAAATACGTCCCTTCAAATACGGATAATGATTCTCAAAAACGGGGCAAACGCATCGGAACAGCTTATCAATTGGAAAATGGAGACATTATCTATCTTCCAGAGTAGTTCGCCGTCAGATAAATGTAAAAAAGGCTTGGAATAAACCATTCCAAGCCTTTTTAATTTTATTTTAAATAATAACTATGCTTCAAAAGGAACAATTGAAACGTATGATTTATTATTTTTCTTTTTCTCAAACTTAACAATACCATCAATTTTAGCGTGTAGTGTGTGGTCTTTACCTACATACACATTTTCTCCTGCATTGTGTTGAGTTCCTCTTTGTCTTACGATGATGTTACCAGCTATAGCAGCTTGTCCACCGTAAATTTTCACTCCTAAGCGTTTAGAGTGAGATTCCCTTCCGTTCTTCGAACTACCGACACCTTTCTTGTGAGCCATTTTCTTTAATTTTTAAGTTTTAAAATTATTTTACGATACCACCATTAAGCTCATCTTGCCATTTTTTCAATTCGTCCCATTTGCCATCGGCAGCTAATTGAGCTTGTGCAGCCCAAGTTTGTGGGTCTAAATGAGCTAATGTTGAACTTGCTTCTGCCAAAATTGTTTTGATTTCTTCTGCTGACTTTTTGGCTAATTTAGCAAATGTGTCTACACCAGCGGCTACAAGGGCTTCTGATGCTTTCGGTCCAATTCCTTCAATTTTTTTCAAATCATCAGCTTTTACTGATTTTGAAGGTTTTTCCTCTTTTTTCTCAGTTTTTGCTGGTTTAACAGCAGCTCCTGATGCGATGATGTTTTCAATAAGGATTTCAGTCAAATACTGTCTGTGACCATTTTTAACTTTGTACCCTTTACGTCTTTTCTTTTTGAAGACAATAACTTTATCTCCTTTTAGGTGTTTTACTACCTTTGCTTCAACTGAAGCACCATCTATAGCTGGGGCGCCTACTGTGATTGTTCCATTGTTGTCCAAAAGCAGAACGTTATTAAATGCAACTTTCTCTCCTTCTTGGTTTTGCAAACGATGAACAAACACTTTTTGGTCTTTTGAAACTTTAAATTGTTGCCCTGCTATCTCTACAATTGCGTACATAGCTTGTTGTTTAAAATGTTAAAATTGGGTGCAAAAGTAACTCTTTTTTTTCAAATGTCAAAGTTCTTTTTATTAATTTTGCTATTTCAAAAAAAATAATTATCTTGCGAAACTTATTTTTAAGCTACTATGAAGAATTTTTTTTTCTTGTTTATAGTTCTAACAATAACAGGATGTGGAGTTTATAACTTTACTGGAGGAAGTACTGGAGATGCAAAAACATTTCAAGTTAACTTTTTTCGTAACGATGCCCCTTTGGTTGAGCCTGGTTTGGACAGAGATTTTACCATTGCATTACAAGATTTGATTAACAATCAAACAAATTTGTCTTTAACAGATAGGAATGGGGATTTGGTGTATGAAGGGGAAATTGTAGAATTTAATATTACACCAATGACGGCTACGGCACAACAGACGGCAGCTCAGAATCGGCTTACTATAGCAGTGAATGTACGTTTTACCAATAACGTGGAAGAAAATAAGGATTTTGAAAAGCGTTTTTCTTTCTACTACGATTATCCTGGTACATCACAATTAAGTTCGGTGAAAGGTACAGCAATTCCTGAGATTTTTGAACGAATCACTCAAGATATTTTTAACGCATCGTTGGCTGATTGGTAAAAGAATGACGGTAAAAGAGTTTGTTGAAATACTAAAAAATCCTTATGTAATAGGAGAGGAACAAGCACACGAATTAGACCATATCGTGAAGGAGTATCCCTACTTTCAGGCTGCTCGCGTATTACAGCTCAAAGTGCTTCATTCTGAAGGAAATTACCGTTACAACAAGGCTTTAAAACTTGCTGCTGCTCACGTTTTGGATCGCTCTGTTTTGTATGAATTTATACATTCAAAAGCGGTTGTACCTGATATTTCAGCTCTGAAGCAAGATTTGAACGAAATTAAAAAAGCAGTACAACGGCAAGAAGCAAAAGAAAATGCAGAAATTGTCAATGTAGAATATCTGCCTCCAGAGCCTTTTACCATTCCACAAGTGCCTAAATCTATTTTTGATGAAGATATTTTTTCAGAAAAATTTATTCGTCAGGGAGATATAGAATCTATCCTTGTTTATAAGGAGGAAATGGACGATGTAACACCTGAAACAGAAAGGGTACAAGGCAAAAACGCATTAGGTGACAGGCTGGATTCTATTTCGGAATGGCTGAAGAGTATTTCTGAAGATAAAAGTATGCAATCTTCTGAATATAAAGATGATAATGTGGCTAAAAAATTTCATTTGATAGATAAATTTCTGGAGACTAATCCTAAAATTGAGCCTGTAAAAGATTATTCTTCAAATGTAAATTTGGCTAATGAAGTTAAAACAGACCCACGCCAATTAATGACCGAAACGTTGGCTCAAGTTTATGTGAATCAGAAGAAATATAAACAAGCAATTCAGGCTTATGAAATATTAATTTTGAAAAATCCAGAAAAAAGTGCTTACTTTGCATCCCAAATACAAGAAATAAAAAATTTACAACAACAAAAATAATTTATTTAAATGACAACATTCAATATTTTTTTAATCCTTATTGTAGTGGTGTGTCTGCTACTTGCTTTGGTTATAATGGTTCAAAATCCTAAAGGAGGTGGTCTTTCTTCTTCTTTTGGAGGAAATACGCAAGTTGTGGGAGGAGTTAAAAAGACAGGAGATTTCTTGGAGCGTAGTACTTGGACATTTGCTACCCTTTTGGCAGTGTTGATTTTGGTGGCTAACACTTTGTTGCAATCAAATACAACGACAGGTTCTGACTCAAAATTATTAGATGGAACTCCTGTGCAAACAGATGTTTTAAACACGCCAGTTTCTACAAATGAGGCTCAACAACCTGGGACAACTTCAAACACTGCACAATAAAGGTTGAGCGGCTGGAATTAAAAAATTGAGAATTGAGTATTATATGTATTTTCAATTCTCTTTTTTGTTTAAAATAAAAGTATGACATAGTGTCAGTTTTCTTTGTTTGGCACACTTTCTGAGTTGTTCTGAAGAAGATTTTTGAATACTTACAATGTATTGAAATTTTTTAGTAAATTATAAATTCAATAAAAACATAAAATATGGCAAAAGTGAAAATTAAGCCTTTGGCAGACAGAGTACTAATTGAACCTGCTGTAGCTGAGACCACTACGGCATCAGGTATCATCATTCCTGACACCGCAAAAGAAAAACCACAAAAAGGTACCGTGGTTGCAGTAGGAGCAGGAACAAAAGACAATCCTATTACCTTGAAAGTAGGAGATGTAGTTCTTTATGGGAAATACGCAGGAACTGAACTTAAATTAGAAGGAAAAGATTATCTTATTATGAGAGAGAATGATGTGTTAGCTGTCATCTAAGAAGAGCTATAGGCGATAGGCTGTAAGCAATGAGAGAATTCAAAAAATATGATGTTTGGCAATTGAGTCATAAGTTAGTATTGGAAGTTTACAAAATTTCTAAGAATTTTCCGAAAGATGAACTATTTAATATAACATCTCAATTGCGTAGAGCTGTTACCTCAATCCCTACAAATATTAGTGAAGGATGTGGAAGAAGTTCTGATAAAGAGTTTTCTCACTTTTTGAACATTGCTCTAGGTTCTGCTTCTGAAGCAGAGTATCTGGTTATTCTTTCAACAGACTTACAATTTATTGATGCAGAAACTTCTGAGAGTTTGTTAAAAAACATCAATCAAATTAAGAGTAAAATCTTCAATTTAAAACAAAAAATCAATCCGCAATAAGTTAGCTTAAAGCTTATTGCATAAAGCAAAGAAATAAAAATGGCAAAAGAAATAAAATTTGATATAGAAGCTCGTGAAGGCTTAAAACGTGGCGTTGATGCATTAGCAAACGCAGTGAAAGTTACTTTAGGTCCGAAAGGAAGAAATGTAATTATCAGTAAATCATTTGGTTCTCCTCATATTACCAAAGATGGTGTAACTGTAGCAAAAGAAGTTGAGCTAGAAGATGCTCTTGAAAATATGGGAGCTCAAATGGTAAAAGAAGTTGCTTCAAAAACCAATGATTTGGCAGGTGACGGAACTACTACTGCCACTGTTTTGGCTCAAGCCATCGTTAAAGAAGGTTTGAAAAACGTTGCTGCTGGTGCAAACCCGATGGATTTGAAACGCGGAATTGACAAAGCGGTTACAAAAATCGTTGAAAATTTAGCGAAACAAGCAAAAGAAGTTGGTTCTTCTTCTGAGAAAATCCGTCAAGTAGCTTCTATTTCAGCAAATAACGACGATACTATCGGTGAATTGATTGCCGCTGCTTTCGAAAAAGTAGGAAAAGAAGGCGTTATCACTGTTGAAGAGGCTAAAGGTACTGACACTTACGTAGATGTGGTGGAAGGAATGCAGTTCGATAGAGGGTATTTATCTCCTTACTTTGTGACAGATTCAGAGAAAATGGTTGCTGAATTAGATAGACCTTACATTTTATTGTACGATAAGAAAATCTCTACAATGAAAGACTTACTTCCTGTGTTAGAGCCAGTTGCTCAATCAGGTAAGCCGTTGTTAATCATTGCAGAAGATATTGATGGAGAAGCTTTAGCTACATTGGTGGTTAATAAATTGAGAGGAACACTTCGCATTGCTGCTGTAAAAGCTCCTGGATTTGGTGACAGAAGAAAAGCAATGTTGGAAGATATCGCTATCTTAACAGGAGGAACAGTTATCGCTGAAGAAAGAGGATTTACTCTTGAGAATGCAACCATTGATATGCTTGGTACAGCAGAAAAAGTTTCTATCGACAAGGATAATACAACTGTTGTAAATGGAGCTGGTGATGCTGAACAAATAAAAGCTCGTGTAAATCAGATTAAAGCTCAAATTGAAGTAACAACTTCTGATTATGACCGTGAAAAATTGCAAGAGCGTTTAGCAAAACTTTCTGGAGGTGTGGCTGTTCTTTACGTTGGAGCTGCTTCGGAAGTAGAGATGAAAGAGAAAAAAGACCGCGTTGATGATGCTCTTCACGCAACTCGTGCCGCTGTTGAAGAAGGTATCGTAGCTGGTGGAGGAATTGCTTTGCTTCGTGCAAAATCTGTTTTAGCAAAACTTAAACCTGTGAATGCAGATGAAGCAACAGGAATCCAAATAGTAGCAAAATCGTTGGAGGCTCCATTGAGAACGATTGTGGAAAATGCTGGTGTAGAGGGTTCTGTGATTGTTGCCAGAGTTTTAGAAGCTTCAAAAGATACATTTGGTTACAATGCAAAAACAGGTCAGTATAGCGATATGTTCAAAGCTGGAATCATTGATCCTAAAAAAGTAACTCGTGTAGCGTTGGAAAATGCAGCTTCTGTAGCAGGAATGATTTTGACAACTGAATGTGCTTTGGTTGATATAAAAGATGAGAAAGCAGGAGCAGGAATGCCACCAATGGGTGGAGGAATGCCTGGAATGATGTAAATAAAATCATAATCAAAATAAATTTTCTACAAGAGAAGCCACTTATGCAAATAGGTGGCTTTTCTGTTTCTATATTTTTCGTAGTAAATAGAAGTAGATTTTTATTAAAGAAATTTAAGTCAGCTGTAATTTGAAGTATGAAAATTGTATAAAAAATTGATTTTTAAAATAATATTTGTACTTTTGGAAAGGCATTTTAATCGTTAAAGTTATGAGATATTTCAAAAGATTTTTTATAGGGTTGATTGTAATATTGTTATTGGTTGTTGGGGGTATTTATATAAGCGGGTACGGATATATTCTCAAAGCAGTTTATGTTATCTATGGTTCAGGACATAAGACAGCCTTTCTGTCTGATTACGAGAAGTTTGATAACAGAACCGTCAATAAGGGAGCAGAATCACAACCTTGGGCGTTACGTAAGGATTGCAACAAGACGAAACCCACAAAAGATTTAGAAAATTTGCATAAAAAGTACGAGTCTGTGGCATTTCTTATTCTTAAAAATGATAGTATTTGGCACGAGCAATACTTTGATGGGTATTCTGAAAAATCAAAAAGTAATTCCTTCTCAATGGCAAAATCATATGTTTCTGCTTTACTTGGAAAATCTATTTATGATGGATATATAAAAAGTTTGGAACAGCCTGTAAGTGATTATCTTCCTGAGTTTTCAGAAGGATTAGCTTCAAAACTTACTGTGGGTGATTTGGCTTCAATGGCTTCAGGTTCTGATTGGGATGAGTCGTATTACAGTCCGTTTTCAATCACCACGCAGGCTTATTTTGATACGAATCTTCGGGAAGTTATGGGGCGAATGAAAATTGTTGAAGAGCCAGGAAAAAGATATGTTTATCAAAGTGGCAACACACAACTATTGGCAATGGTTATTGAAAAAGCAACAGGCAAAACGCTTTCCGATTATTTATCACAATCGATTTGGAAGCCGTTAGGGTCGGAGAGTGATGCTCTTTGGCAGGTTGATAGTGAAACGAATGGGATGGAAAAAGCTTATTGTTGTATAGCTTCCAATGCTCGTGATTTTGCTCGGCTTGGTAAACTTTATCGTGATTATGGAAAATGGAATGGACAGCAGGTTTTAGACTCTGCCTTCGTAGCTAAATCCATTCAACCTCGATTTCCCGAAAGTCCAGAATACGGATATGGAATGTGGCTTTTGACTCATAATAGCAAAAAGTTTTTTATGATGCGAGGACATTTGGGGCAGTATGTTATAGTTCAGCCAGAAGATAACATTATGATTGTTAGGCTTGGACATTTGAAGGGGGTAGAAGAGGAGGGAGGAGATCCTTTCACTGAGGATATCTATGGATATATTGACGAAACTTATAAAATGTTGGAAAATAATGCTCAATAAAATCAATTTGGAAGATATTCTATTTCTAGATATTGAAACGGTTCCTTTATCTGAAGATTATCAAGAACTTTCACAAGCTGAACAAGAATTATGGGAAGAAAAGACCAAGTATCAGCGAAAAGAAGATTTTACTGCTGAGGAATTTTATGACCGAGCAGGAATCTGGGCTGAATTTGGGAGAATAGTTTGTATTTCAGTAGGCTATTTTTCGTTTCGCTATGAACAACGAACTTTTCGGGTGACTTCTTTTTTTGGCGATGAAGTAAAGATTCTGAAAGATTTTTCCCGTCTTATTGAACAATATTTCTCAAGCAGTAATAAGTTATTGTGTGCTCATAATGGCAAAGAGTTTGATTTTCCGTATATCACAAGGCGTATGATAATCAATAATATACGTATTCCCCAAAAATTGCAATTATTTGGTAAAAAACCTTGGGAAGTTCCACATTTAGATACGTTGGAGATGTGGAAGTTTGGGGATTATAAGCATTTTACTTCATTGAAATTATTGACACACGTTTTAGGAATTCCTTCACCTAAGGATGATATTGACGGAAGCCAAGTCAGAGATGTTTTTTACAAAGAGAAAAATATAGACAGAATTGTTACCTATTGTGAGAAAGATACTGTAACTGTTGCTCAGGTATTTCTGCGTTTTCGAGGAGAAGCATTACTAACAGAAGACGAGATTTTGTTCGTGTAAAATAAAAAAATCGCAAATTTAAAAAATTTGCGATTTTTTTATTTTAATTTTTTATGAATGTTCTTTAATTTGTTCTTGGTTTCTGTCCAAAATCTCAAAGATTGAATTATTACTCTTAAATTCTTTAACTATTTCTTTCAGAATACGAACCACCTCAATTTTGTCGCCTAACTTGGCAGCTGCACTAATTTTGTTTGATAAGGCATCAATTTCTTTAAAAGCCATTGTCGGATCTTTAGACACCATTATTTTCTCGTGGTGAGTAGGAAGTGTTCTTGTGTCATCACTTAAAAGTTCTTCATAAAGTTTTTCACCTGGTCTTAGTCCTGTGTAAACAATTTTTATATCTACATTTGGTTCATAACCAGATAATTTTATCATACGGGTAGCTAAATTGAGGATTTTAACAGGTTCTCCCATATCAAACACGAAAATTTCTCCTCCTTTACCCATCGTTCCCGCCTGAAGAACCAACTCACAAGCTTCTGGAATAGTCATAAAATAGCGAACAATATCAGGATGTGTTATGGTTACGGGACCTCCTTTTTCAATCTGTTTTCTGAAGTGAGGGATTACTGAACCATTAGAACCTAATACGTTTCCGAAACGAGTTGTGATGAACTTAGTAGCGTTACCTTCTTCATTTTGAAGTGCTTGTACGAAAAGTTCAGCGGTCCGTTTTGAGGCTCCCATAACGTTTGTGGGGTTTACAGCCTTATCGGTAGAAACCATTACAAAACGATTTATTTTGTATTTGCTGGAAAGTAATGCTAAGTTTTTACTTCCTTGAATGTTTACTAAAATAGCCTCGTGAGGGTTTTCTTCTATCAAAGGAACGTGTTTGTAAGCTGCCGCGTGGTATACCATAGAAAAATCATGTTCCATAAAAACACTTTCTATACGTTCTTTGTTCGAGATATCTGCTAAAACGAACTTAAATTTCGTATTAGGGAATTTCTCTTTCATTTCCAGCTCAATATCATACAAAGGGGTTTCAGCTTGGTCTAAAACTACAACTAATGAAGGGTTGAATGAAGCCACCTGACGCACAATTTCACTCCCGATAGAACCAGCTCCTCCTGTAACCAATACATTTTTTTGGAAGTGTCGTTTTTTCACTTCGTCGTTTTGGATTACAATAGGTTTTCTGTTGAGCAAATCTTCAATTTGAACTTGGTGAATTTTGATATTTTCATCAGGACGTAATTTTTGTAAAGACGGAGTTTTTAGAATTACCAATCCTCTCTCCAAGAAGAAATTTACCCATTGGTTTAATTCTTCTTTAGAGAAGTTATTTTTATTTATAAGTATTCCATGTAAACCAAGATACTCCTTACGATATTTCATAAGTTTGTCCTTGCTATAGATAGCCTTACCTAAAAGTACAGCGTGGTTGGAGTCTGTTCTTTGGGTTAGGAAACCAGCTACATCATAGGGCAATTTTGGATTTCCCATAATTGCCTTTGCCATTGATATCGATTCCTCGTCTATTCCTAATATAAGAATACGTTTCTTTAATGCACTTCTTCTGAATTCTTTTAATTGCTGAAAAATTTCTTTGACAAACAACCGGAAAAACGACATCAATACAAAAGAAATTGTAAAATAAAGTATTAGAGGAATATTTGGTAACAATACCTCTCCTACCGCAATAATATTCGCTACATTTATGAGCCAAAGGATAAATATTGTTGATACATTTGATAGTAAAATTTTGAACAAATCGGCAAATGTAGAGTGACGAATTATACCAGAGTATGTTCTGAAAATTAACATGAATATGATATTTATTCCGATAATCAAAATATACTTTTGATAAAGAGGTAGGTTATCACTATTTTTTACATCTAATCCGTTTAATAGATAAAAAGAAACGAAAAGAGAGACGACAGCTAGGAAAATATCAATAATTAGAACAGACCATCTGGGAAGATATCTGAGACTAGATAAGTCAATGACATTACGCTCATTATATGTTACTTTGTTCATTATCAGCAATTATTTTTATTTTTGCAAAGAATCTCTGAGCAAAAGTTTTATAATTTAGGTTAAGTAGTAAATATTTATGTTTTTGAATTATTTAGAGAAAATTTTTGCGATTCGTTCTCTATCTTCATCTGTCATATTAGAACCAGAAGGAAGACAAAGACCTTTATCGAATAAAGTTTCAGAAACATTTCCTCCGTAATATGGAGCATCGGCAAAAACGGGTTGTAAATGCATAGGTTTCCACAGAGGACGCGTTTCAATGTTATCCTCAAGGAATTTCAGACGCAGTTCTTCTCTATCAAAACCTGTTTTTTTATTATCAATTGTTATTGCTGAAAGCCAATGATTTGAAAAGAAATCAGAATTAGGTTCCGTGAAGAGTGTAATTCCATCAAAATCTTTAAAAAACTCTTGATAGAAGGAGTGATTTTTACGTCTTTGAGCAACTCTTTCTTCAAGTACTTCCATTTGTCCACGACCAATTCCAGCTGATATATTACTCATTCGGTAGTTATATCCAATGTGTGAGTGTTGATAATGAGGTGCGTTGTCTCTTGCTTGAGTAGAAAGGAACACAACTTTTTCTTTTTGCTCAGCTTTTTTACACACTAAAGCTCCTCCTCCAGAAGTTGTTATGATTTTATTTCCATTAAAACTAAGGATTGCCATTTCTCCGAAAGTACCACATTTTTGTCCTTTGAATGTACTTCCCAAAGCCTCAGCAGCATCTTCGATGACAGGGATTTCATAACGATTCGCCACTTGAAGTACTTCATCCATTTTTACAGGCATTCCGTAAAGATGTACAACAATGATGGCTTTAGGTTTTCTACCTTTTGAAATACGGTGTTTTATGGCTTCTTCTAACGCTTGTGGGCAAATGTTCCAAGTTTGTGGCTCACTGTCAACAAAAATGGGGGTAGCGCCCTGATAAACAATTGGATTTGCGGAAGCTGAAAACGTAAAACTCTGGCAAATCACCTCATCTCCCGATTTTACACCAAGAGCAACTAAAGCTAAGTGCAGAGCTGCAGTACCTGCAGAGAGAGCTGCCACCTTTACATTTTGTTCTAAATATTTTTCTAAATCTTCTTCAAATCCGTTTACATTAGGACCAAGTGGGGCAACCCAATTTTGGTCAAACGCTTCGTGGATATACTTAAGTTCACTTCCTCCCATATGAGGTGAAGATAACCATACTTTTGAATTCATTTTCTTTAATGGTTTTGAAATACTTAAAAATGACTTTATTTTAGATTGATCGTTGTAATAACAACTGTTTTTGGTGTGCAAAGGTAAATATAAAACTCTATTCTTTTATATATTTAACATTTCTTTATGCTACCTATTAGCGTTTTTATAATGATATTCTGTATCTCTTGTGAAAAATTGGAAATTTTATTGTATTAGAAAGTGTTCATATTTTATACGCTATAAGATGGTGCTAATTAATTCTTAGTAGTCTATCACACTTGGAAAACATTATTCCTTCTTTGTAATCAAGGTATTGGGAAATATTATTTCCTCCCTTCAACCATTCGATATAAGCTGCTGCTGTGTTGCTTCCTGCTTCATGTGAAAAAGGGTATCCACCACCAAAGCGAGGATTTAGCTCTAAGATATACAGTTTTCCATCGCACTCAAAAACATCACAGTCTAAGTTTCCTATATGTTTTAAATTCTCTCCTATAATTTTTCCTACCTGATTAAATCTCTCATCTATTACTGAAATAGCTTTGTCTGTTTCACCTGCTCTCATGGACAATTTTTTACGAACGAATGTACCTATATAGTTTCCTTGAAAATCGTTTAGGATATCCATTCCATATTCTGTTCCTTGTATCTTTTCTTGTATGAGGATAGCATGATCAATATCCTCGTTGCTAGCTTCCGCAAGAATAGTTTTTTTTAATTGAATGGTTTGTAGTTGGTATACTAAATCCAGCTCCTCAAGATTTTCTGGGAAGTGAATTCCAATTGAAGCACTCCCCCAACGAGGTTTAATGACTAAAGGAAAACTTAAAGAGCCTTCATCGATAGCTTTTTTAGCTTCATTTAAGTTAATAAATGTTTTGGGGGATTTTAGTCCAATACTATTTAGAAATTTCACTGTTTCCCATTTGTCAAAAGCAATTTTAATTACGTTATCATCAGAAATGATGACTCTTGTTCCAATTTTTTCTATTTCTTCTTTGCACCTAGATAAGATAGGGAGTTCCAAATCATTCAATGAAATTACAGCAGAAATGTTGTGTTCTTTTATAATTCCAATGATTGTCGATATGTAGTCTCTTTCATAAATTTCTGGGACTTGAATGGCCATATCAGCATCAACCAATGCTGGGGCTGTGAGATTCATATCTGAGGCAAAAACCTTTCCCTGATTCTCTAAAGCTTTTTTAAAGTAGTTAATTAAGTAATTTCTTCGTCCTGCACAAGTAAAAAGTATATTCATGATGTTTATTGATTTGCTTCTGCCATAAAGTTAAAAATCCCACCAGTATGCCAAAATAAAACGTCTCTTTTATTGATGTTATTTTTGTTCATAAAATCTATCATTCCGTGGAATGCTTTTGCTGTATAACAGCAATCTAAAGTTACCCCAAAGTTTTTTACGGAGGTTCTTGCTACTTCTTCTATATTTTTGTCATATAAGCCATAACCACCACATAAATAATCATCAAGAACAATTGAAGTACGTTTAGTGTATGATATTTGGTAGGATACACATAGGGATTGATATAACTCATCCACTATTTTTTCTGCTTGGGAAGATTTTCTGGCAACAGACACTCCAATAACTTTAGTGTTCTCGAAATTAAACTTATCTAACCCAGCTAGAATACCAGATTGAGTTGAACCCGTCCCTGAAGCTAGAAAAATATACTTAGGTTCCCAGCTGTGCTTTATTTTATACCTTTGTAGCTCCTTAATAGATTTTACATAGGCATATCCTCCCTCTATATTGTGTCCTCCTCCAAAAATATAGAAAGGTTTTTTATTTTTTTTATTATATCGTTGCATGGCTTCATCCATTTCATATCCAATTTCTTTCGGCTCGTTTACAAAGACAATCTCTGCTCCAGACAGCCTCATGATTTTTGCATTGCCAGATTGTTTAAGGAAAGAGTCTTTTGAACCATGTATAACTAATGTACAATCCATCTTGTTTTGAGCGGCAAAAACGGCAACAGCTCTACAGTGGTTTGATTGGAATCCTCCTGTAGTTACTAGTGCATTGTAACTATTCGATAGGACAAATTTTCCTATTTCATTCATCTTTCGTCCCTTGTTTCCGCCCCCTAAAAAGGGAAATAAGTCATCCCTAAAAAATGTATAACCTTGAATATTTTGTATTAGATTAAACTTCATTGTAAATGTTTTTTTTCCAGTGCTTTGTATTCCATTCGGCTCTCAATAATCCGTAGAATCTTTTGTTAGTCCATGTGTTTTTCCTAAAATGATGCTGCCTAAGAGTGCCTTCTAATACAAAGCCTGCTTTTTCATAAATATTGTAGGCCTTTATATTATCATCATCAGTATATAGATAGATCTTGTTTAATTTAACGACAGAAAAGCCATAATTAAATAGCCAAATTGAAACTTGTTTTCCAATACCCTTCCCTTGCATGTTAGGATTAACCATGATGTAAAATTCTGCATTTTGACTTTGTTGATTTATGTTAGTGAATCCTCCCATTGCAATAAGTTCTCCAAACTCGTTGAAAAAAGAGAAATCAGCTCTTTTAGTATTTCCAATATTATTCACAAACCAAGCCTCCGTAGCTTCAATTGAAGCTGGTAAGGAAAAAGACATGCTCTTGTTTATTCTTTCATCATTAATCCAAGCTACTCGAATTGGGATATCCAATTTACTGAATTTTTTTGGTATTATCGTCATTTTGTCTGTATTTATCTAATGTTGTAAAAGCACTTCCAGGTATCACAATAACGTCCTTTCTACTTATTACATTTTTTACTGTCTTTAACAATATTCTTATATCATTGCAAAAAGATATCGTTTCTACATACTTAGCATCTAACTCCAATTTTTCATCCCAATTAATAGTATTTCTACCAGTAACTTGTGCTAGTCCCGTTATTCCAGGTCTTACGTTGTGTCTAATCTTTTCTCTTTCAGTGTAGTATGGTAGATATTTTGTTAGTAATGGACGAGGTCCAACAAGAGACATATCGCCTTTGAGGACATTTATTAGTTGTGGAATCTCATCCAACGAAGTTCTTCTAACAAAGGCACCAACTTTGGTTAATCGTTCATTGTCAGAGAGCAAATTTCCATTTCTATCTCTCTTATCATTCATTGATTTGAATTTTATAATTTTAAAAATCTTTTCGTTCAACCCTGGTCGTTCTTGGAAGAAGAATGGCTTTCCTTGATTTACAAAATATAAACACATCATCGTGACTAGAAATATGGGAGAAAATAAAATCAACCCCATAAGAGCTACTGAAAAGTCGATAAAACGTTTTATATAAGTCTTGTATATCATGTTCATGGTGCAAACTCTTTATATCTGTTTATAATATAAGGTCTTTTGCCAGAAGGGAGTTTGTCGATGTCTTTTACAAAATCAACAGTTACATTTGCATCATTTCCTAGCCAATTATAGAAATAATTTAGAAATTTATTGATGTCGAATTGATCCTCAGAGTAATAGTTGTTTGTGACCAGTTTGATAGTAAAGTCTTTTTTGTCATTCTGGATCAATTGATATTGGGAGAAGTAATCATATTTTTCCATAATACTGTCTAAAAAAAGAGGATATAAAGGTGTTCCATTTGTACTGTATATAATTTGAACAGCTCTTCCAGATAACATACTTATATTGCCCACCCATTTTTTTTCATTACAGAAAAAATTACCTATTTTACCTAAATCGCCTGTCTCATAACGAATTAAAGGCATCGAGTTAGAATGTAAATCTGTTACAACAATTCTTCCAATTTCCCCAATATCGGCACTTTCATCTCTATCTAGTTTTAAAACTTCTATGATATAATTGAACGTATTCATCACAAATCCAGAAGTCTCATCAAGCTGATTCCCAAGTACACCTAGTTCTTCCGTCGAGTATCTACTGTGGATAGCACAATCAAAAGCTTTCCTTATTGTTTTTCTCTGGTGACTAGTCAAATTTTCTGATGAAGTAATCACTCCTTTCACTTTAAAATCAGAAGGGAGATACCCCTTTTCAAGACAACTCTTAGCTAAATAAGAAATTGCAGAAGGAAACCCTATCAAAGATTTAATTCTTTTTTTCTTAAGATTTTTTATTCCTAAGGAGACAAACTCCTCATTTAGCTGTTTCGAAGCAAAAAAAGTTTCATTTTGCATCCAAAATTTAAAGTTTGTTTTATGTGGGATGGATCTAAAATATCCGTGACGAACTCCTACATCATACCCGCTTTTCCTTCCAAAAAAAATGACTTCAGCCAACTGACTTTCCTTTTTTTTCTTAGTTAGAAAGTAAGTTAACGGAGTTCCGTAGGAACCACTTGTGCGAACAGGAACAAGTTTTTTGGAGTTGTATATCTTGGAATAAAAGGAAATGGTGTTTTGATATATATTTTTCTTATTTACAATAGGGAAGTCTTTTAAATCAGAAAGCCCCCCTTTGTCCATGTAAAAAGGGACATTTTTTGTAACATCGTTCAATAAATTTACAAGTTTATTGTTGACGATATGCAATTGATTTTCCTTGGAATCACGATAAAAATCATCTAGTAAATTAATCTTTTTAGAAATGTTTTTCCCTTTAATGAAATCTAAGAGGAAAAAAACTTTGTTTCTTATTAGTTCATCTAAATACATGTTAAGTCTTTTAATAGTTAATTATTTTGTTATTGTTTGATTATCATTGATATTTAGTTTCGAAATTATGTATCTCCGTTTCCCTGTTTTTTCTGACGGTATTTCAGTGACTTCTTCAATCTTAATTGTGGTTTGTTTTCCAAAGAGGGACCTTAGATTTTCTTCAATATCCTTAAAACTTTGTTCTTTGTTTTCAAAATTATGGACTAACCTCAGTACGATAAAATTTAAATCTTCTTGTATGAATTGAAACTGTATGATACCTTTAAAATTCCACAGCAAGAGAATTATAGTATAGGGGGAATAAATTTGTCCGCTTTTACTTTTTAAAAGATCCAACGTTCTTCCTTGTATTACTTTTATATATTTTCTATTGTTTCTTGTTCCAAAAGTACACAAGTCCCCAGTGTCGTAACGAATCAAAGGCATTGCTTTGTTAAATAAATCTGTGACTACAATTCTTGCGATTTCATCCTCTTGTGCGTTTTTGTCACTATCAAGTTTTAAAAATTCAAAATAATAACTAGCATCATTAGTTAAAAAATATTCTTCCCCAGAAATAGGTTGTTGAGCAAATATACCCATTTCCTGATTCGAATAACGAGACACTATAGGACATTTAAAAACTTTTTTTAATTCCCTTTTTACGTGCAAAGGCAATTCCTCAGCACCCGAAAAAATTGACTTTATACCCCATTTAAGCTTTTTTTCTTCGTCAGACAAAGAATTTAAAAATTCAGTAAGGGATGATGCATACGCCAAAATTATTTTCGGAGAAGAGTAGTTTAACATATCACTCTTAAAAGAGTTCCAATTTCTTTTGCATAAATCTGAGGTGTCTATCATCTTTAGATTTTCTTTTAGGCATGATAGCTTCTTTTTTCTATTTAAGTGAGTCCATACACGCAATGAGTAAATTCTGTCGCCAAGAGAATAGTTACCTATTTCATAGAAGAAAAGGGCATCAATTTTATTTCTCAACACCTTATCAGAATTCTGAAAAACTTTAAAAGTAGTCCCTGTAGAGCCACTCGTTGTCATTAGTCTTAATCTATTTTTCTTGTTGATGTAGTCTGTGGAAAAGAAATCGTTGTAGTTGCTGTTAATAATCTTCTTAGTTATGACAGGAAAGTTTGTTATGCTACTGCAATCAATTCCCTTATAGAAAGGTACTTTCTCATAGGCATAAGATAAAATCTCACTCAATCGTTGAGATGTAATTTTTTCGTAGCCATTAGTTTGATAATAAACTTTTCTAATTTCTTCGTAGAATGCTCTCTTTTTTCCTCCTGTTACAAAGTCTATCGCCCAAAAAACATAGTTTCTAATATTCTTCATAGTAGTTAAGTATTTACATTAGCATGATTAACGATATATCTTTTATTTATAACTCTTTTTTGTACAACAACTCTATATATAAAATAGTTTTGATTTGTTTTCGAGGCAGACAGGTTAACAGGTAAGCAAAAAGTGTTGTTATTAAAATTGTTAAAAATTGCATAAAGTCACTCTTCGAAAATGTTTATATTTATGATGACTGCAGCCATATTACAGGATTGAGAGATCAATAAACAACGATTCTGTCAGATTGGATTATACTTCAGTAGAGTAACTTCGAGGTAGGTGTTTCAACCATAATCCTCTCCAAATGTTAATTAAAACTTTACAAAGCAGATTCTCAATTTCAGCAAAAATACAACAAACCATATTAAACACTATTACATTACACTTTTGGAATATTTCTAAAGCTAATTTTGTTTTATGTCCAAAATATTAATGATAACCTTCTTTAAATTAATCAGTGCAAAGGTAGGAAATTATTTAATACTGATTCATGTAAATATCAATTTTATGATATTTTTCACATTATTATGTCAGTTATGTTTGCTAAATCATCAACTTTATGCTTTGGAAGGAAATCTTTTTCGAGATTGAAATTTTGTGTATGTATATTTCAGCCTTTATCAAGTAGGCATATAGTTTATTTTGGAATGATAAAATCTTTTTTGGGTCATTCGCAATATAAAAATACTCGTCAATTCCTTCTTTATAGAAAGCGGTAAAATTTCATCAGACTTAGAAAAGCCAAATTCTTCTGAAATGATAATTTTGTTAAAAATATTCTCTATCTTCAATGATTTTAGCTTATTTTACTGATTTACACAATGTTATAAGGTGTGAGTCCCATCTTATAATTTTTTGATTTATAGAAATTAAAGATTACTTCAGCACTATCATTTAATTTTAAACTTGGAAAATGATTTCTATACATTTTCAACAACAAATGAAAAGACATCCTCTCCTCAAGGATAAATGTCAAGCATTTTATCGTAAAGAGATTCGTGATTTTGAGAATTAGAAATAAAATGGGAAATCTCTTTATATGCTGATTTTAAAAAATCTATTTCGTAAGTTAGCGTGTCGTCTAAATCAAAAAAATGATGTACTTATTCCTCATAGTCGTGTACTAAAATCTCGTTATCATAACGAAGCATCAATAAATTATCTTCCCAATTATCGAAAGGTTGAATTTCTTTATTTAGGATGTACTCATCAATAATGAATTTGGGAAAATTGGCGCCAGCCAAATAACTTAGTGGATAACCTCCTCCGAATCGTGGATTAATTTCGATTCCGACAACTCGTTTAGTATTAGGATTGAAGAAGAATTGCATCGTGAGGCAACCCACAGCTCCTTCTATTTTGTTTAAGCGAGTTTTGATGAAATCTATAAGTTCATTTTTTCTGGTAATTCCTTTACTAATTTCTCCAGCACGCACAAAAATTCTCTTGCGAGGGACCAAACACTTTAACGTATTATATTTGTCATAATATGTGTCAATGGAAAATTCTTCATATTGAGATTTATCAATGTACTCCAAGAACATCAATTTAGGATTATTCAAATGATATTCTTTAAGCTCTGATGCGTCATTTATCAACATAGAACCTTTGCTTGCTGAACCATCATAAGGTTTTATAAATAGAGGAAACTCTAGTTTTTTTTTATCAATAGTTTTCGGAATTTCAATGTTGTTACTTACAAAAAATTGATTAATTTTTCTTTTATCTCTACACTTGTCTATAAAATCCAACGATGAAATTATGGGTATTATACCATTATCTAAGATCAGTTGTTTGTGTTTGGCAAGAGTTAAAAGTTCGGTGTCAATCGTTGGGATAATTATCTTTATATTCCATAACTGACAAATATTTAATAGATTTTCGATATAATCGGGAGCAGTTACACTACAAGTTTTTTTGTAACCGTCTGAAATTACACAAGCAGGAGCTAAGCTTGGATTTAAATCTACCGTATAAACCTTATTCTCAGGATTTAAATGTTTTATCTCTTTCTGAAAAAAATTAACCAAAGAAACCCGCCGTCCAGCGGAGGTTATGAGTATGTTCATTGTGAACTTTGAATTATAATAGATGTGTTTTTGTACTATTTAAAAATGTTTAAAAGTCTATTGAACTTTATGAAAGTTTGTAAGAAGAATTTATTGTTGAAGCATTTGATTAACAATTTATCTCTTCTATTATATCCTTTGAAGTTGGTAATCGGATATGCTTGATATCTACATTCTTTCAAATCTGACAAAAACTTTTCCAGTTCGGAGTATTTTCTTTTACTTCTGAGGAAACGAACAATAGCGAAGTACGTGTATGATTCTTGTCTTGATTTTAGTCGATTAAAAACTTTCATATTTTCCTTAAAGTCAGTTTGCTCTATAATTTCACTAAATCGCAGAGCGACATAAAACATATCATTAGTCACTTTACATAACTGTTCCTGTTTTTTGGATTTCAGAGTCGATTCACTATTTGCGTAGTAACCATAAATTTTATTGCTATATATGCATCCATTTTTCACTTTTAGAAGAAGCAAGGTGGTGAAAATAACATCCTCACATGTACGTCCTTCTTCAAATTGAATTTCTTCTGCGAGTTCTCTTTCAAATAGATACCAGGATGAACCATTGTAATACTGATAATTTGCTATTATATTATGTCCATCTCCTTCAATTGTGATTTCTAAGTTGCGAAAATCATCAGAAAAACGATACATCTTTGAGGTTTTGTAATTTCCAAAACCTAAAAAATCCAGTTTCTTCGCTTCTATTACCTTTAAAAAATGATTTAAATAGCCTGATTTTAGGTGATCATCAGAATCCATGAAAAAAATATACTTGCCTTTTGCTTTTCTAAATCCAACATTTCTGGCAGCACTTTGACCTTTATTTATTTGAGAAATTATTTTTATATTTCCATATTTTTTAGATAGTTTATGGCAGACACTCAAGCTTTGGTCGCTAGAACCATCATTAATTAAAATAATTTCAAAATCATCTTGTGGGATTTTTTGATCAAAAAGACTTTGAATACATCCTCCCAAGTATCTCTCGCTGTTATAGATGGGGATTATGATGGATAGTTTCATCGAATTATGGCTAATTATTCTTTTGAGTGTTGTTTCAAAAGGTTTTGATATTCCCTCAATAAGGAACTCCAAATAATCTTTTGTTCGTAACGATTAACAATCATTCTTCGGCAATTACTTTTGAGCTTGTTATAAAGTACGTTATTTTTAAACAAAGTTGTTATTGATTTTTTTAGTTCCTCGGTGTTCTTGACTGGAATAACAATTCCATTTTCACCGCTGACGATGATTTCATTACATCCATTGATATCTGATACAATGCTTGGTACTTCCATTGCTCCTGCCTGCATTACTACGTTTGGGAAACCTTCCCTATAACTAGGAAATACTAACGCTTTTGAGATAGCAAAATATGGGCGAACATCATCTTGAAACCCCACAGATAAAATGTTTTTATTTTTTTCTAAAGCTATCAATGTTTGCTTTTTTAGGGGATCAAGTTCTTTCTCTTGACTTCCCACGAGTAGAAGCTTCATTTGAGGATTGTTGAGCTCTACAAAAGCTTGTACTAACTCATTTATTCCCTTATCTCCTACAATTCGCCCAACAAATATGAGAACAAAATCACTATCTGAAATATTTAATTTTCTTTTTAATAGGCTTTTCTTTTCTTCTGTGATTCTATCAGGAGAGAAAAATTGAGTGTCAATTCCGTTTGACGAACCATTAGCAATAACCTTTAGTTTACCTTTGGAGGTGTAATTGTTTTTTATAATGAATTCATACATTTTTTTAGAATTTGGATAAATTCTACTAGCACAGGAGTAGGTTAACCTTTCCACAAAATCTAATATTTTTCGTTTTATTCCACTAGACTCTACCAAAGGTAATCCAGCGACAGTATGTAAGCGAATTGGAACACCTGCTAGTTTGGCTCCCAACATTCCTACAATTCCTGCTTTTGGAGTGTGAGTATGCACAATCAAAGGACGTTCTTTTTTACATATTTTATAGAATTGAAATAGTGATTTCAAGTCCTTTAATAGTGAAATGGTACGAGTCATCTCCAAGGCGATAGTTCTAATTTCTTCATCTTTTCTTATGTCATCAAGATGTCTTCCTTTGCTTGAGATTCCGATAACCTCGAACCCATGATCTGACATGAAACGGTACTGTCCTTTTAAAAGTTTTAGGGATCCAGAAATAGTTGTGACGCGAAAAAGTTTGGGCTTCATACTGTATTTTTAAATTATTTTTTTAGTTTGTAATATATGTGCGACTTAAAACATTTTTGTTGCTATCACTGTGGGAGTTAAAAACCAAAGAAATTACTTCTTTATTTTTTCCTTTATAGATGGAATTAATTTTTTATGCCTAATGTTCATAAAAACAGAGACTATGATAAGCCTCAATTGGCTATAAACATAATTTTCAAGTTATCTCTCAAGATGAGAGGATTTGAAGACCAATTCTAGAGAGGATCATATTCAGACAGTGTAAGGATAGATTCCTTCCGAACTGGAACTAATTATATCTTAACTTCAAATATTCCCTGTACACTAAGTATAAATACTTTGTATCAGTGTTTTTATCTTTTGACTATCCATTATATAGATTATTTAAGTAAACATTTGTTTAATATGATTCATGCAGATTTTCCTTGACTATCATTGTGATGTAAGTTGTATGTTAAAACCAACAGGAAAAATAAAAAAGCAAAGTAATCTACAAACCAGGATCTATGCATTAAAACTATTAAGAAATAGAAAAAACCTAGGAACTTGATGGTGATGTCTTTTTTCCAGTACATTGATAACATGATACAGCAAAACAATAATATGCCTAAAAAACCGTAGCGTATGACAAAACCTCTATAATCAGAATTTCTGATGTTGTTAATCTCTAAAATATCTCTTCCTTCTCCTATTAAAATATTACCACTTTGTAGAAATGAATTGTAAAAATTCAGAAAATAATTAGAAGTTCTTTCTTCTAAAGAACCTTCAGCTTTGTCAAGAAAAAAACGCTCAATGATTTCCACAGGGGTTAGCGAGAAAAACAGTAATATGGCTAATCCAATGAGGAAAAATAATCGTATTTTTTTTTCTAAAATAATATACTTTAATAGAAGCCCGAATAATAATACAAAAGTACCAAAGGAAAGTGTGAGCAAGGAGGTTAGTAGAATTACCTTTCCTTTTATACTTTTCATTATGCCTTTGTATGTATATAGAATCATAGTTAGAACTAAGCCAAAATGACCAGGCTCAGCAAATATACCACTTAACCTATACAAGTTTATACCAAACATAGAATATTCTTGTCCGCTTAGTTTTATTGAAATAAAATAAGATGTGAAATATCCCCCTACATCACCCCTTGGAATAATTTGATTGGGTAGCGAAATGTTGGCGGCATTCAGAAGTAAAATAATAAATGATGTTATACACACCCAATATATTGCGGTAGAAAAAATATTAAAGGCTTTTATTAGAATAATCCTTCGTAGTAGCAGAATTGTGGAAAATAAAAGTAACCATATTGTCGAGGGTGAAAAACGATCATATTCTCTAAAAGGGAATGCTACGTATAAAAATGTCGTAATGCTAAAAAAAAATGTAATAATGACCGAGTTTTCTAAACAAAACTTTTCTTTTATAAATTGCCTTATAAGTAAAATAAAAAAAAATGCACAAAATAATAAGATGAGAGACTCGTTAAGATCAAATAAAACTATAGGTGAACAAGACAACAAAGCTAAGCCAGCTATCGTTATAGATAGGACTTTTTCACTAAAATCAAGATGGGATGATAAAGGCTTACTTTTCATAATATAAATTCAATAGTTTTAATGTCATTGATTTGATGGAAAAGTTCTTTATTACATATTTACGAGCTTCATTGATTGTGTCATTCAATTTGTTTTGCTTTATGTCAGATATTATTTGATTCAATTTCTCAACCATCATTTTTTTATCACTTGGGTCAAAATAATACTTATGATATTCTCTGTACCCAGACTCATAAAGTGGAGGAATATTAGAAACACAAATAGGAATGCCCTTATACTGTGCTTCAATGAGTACATTTCCTAAACCTTCGGTTAGTGAAGGCAGAACAAATAAATCTGCTTTTTCAAGATATTTGCCTATATTCTCATCAAATCCAGCAAAAAAAACGTGGTCAGATATATCCAATTCCTTAACTCTTTTCTTTATTGTTGTTAGTGATTCTCCATCACCTACTAAGATCAGTTTGTAGTTGTTGTACTTTGGATTTAAATCATGAAAACCTTCTATAAGTAAAGAATGATTCTTTACAGGTCTAAAATTACCTATATGTAGAATTACAAAATCATCAACCTTCTTAAAAATATTTAGTTTTTCACTCTCTTCAAGATCATTATCCAATGTATCAAAGTCTATCCCATTGTAAATCAATTGAAATTTTTTATTAGTTTTCCATTCAGGATAATTAGAATAAAGATTAGATTTTGAGTGTCCTATTATCTTGTCAGCAAATCTCATTGTTATGTACTTATGAATCTTGAGATGAAAAAATAACATTCTGAATAAAAGCTTGTTAGATTTAAACTTTTTCAAAGACGAAGGTTCTGTACTATGTAGTGAAACGTAAATTTTCTTTCCAACTAATTTTGAACCCAATACAAAGCCTCCTGAGGTAAATCCAAAACGGCTATGTACCAAATCAAATTTATGCCTCAATAGTATGAGGAGAATTTGTAAAGCATCCAACACGATCATTCCCGTTTTCTTTATATAAAGAAAATCGACCCCTAGCTTCCTGAATTTTTTTTCCAAAACACCAAGAGGTTCATAGCATAAGATTGACATACTTAATTTTTCTTCCTTCATATGGTTTAAACAAGATAAAAGAGTTTTTTCAATTCCTCCCATATTTGCGGAATTTATTATAGTTAAAACTTTCATAAGTTTATTTTTTTAATAAAATTATCAGTTTATTTTTGAAAATTTTAATGTAAGAAATGCTTAGCGTTAATATGTACACAACGAAAATTAGTTGGTTGTCAATTCTTAGTAATCGTAGTAACAACACAACGACAGAAGTTACTAAACAAAGAACTATAATTTTGTACACTTGTTTAAAAATTTCAAAGCCTTGAATCTTGAAGTACTTATTTAATACATGCAAGTGGACAAAAATATTGATTATTTTCGATAATAGTATCCCTGTTGCAGCTCCGACTACACCATATGAGTAAACTCCAATCAAAATGCACGGTAAATAAACTGCTAAAGAGGTTATTTGTTGGATTTTAAACTCATATTTGGGATTACCAGTACTTCTAAACAATAGGTTATAGCCACTTGTCAGAACATTTATCATCACGGCTAATGCTAAAACTCTTAAAGGTAAAACGACCTCACCCCATTTTTCGCCAAAAAATAGATTAATCAAATCTTCTGCAAACAGAATTAGAGTTAGCATAATGGGATATATTAATAAAGCGTAATATCCAATCAATTTTAAGTAATACGCCTTTAGCTTGTTTATATCATTCTGTATTGTGCTATAAAAGGGAAACATCACAGTGTCAAGCATACTTGTAATCTGACCACTAACTAAGTTAGTCATCATGAACGCAAGTGTGTAATAGCCCAATGCAGCTGCTCCAATCCATTTTCCAATAATAAGGTAGTCAATATTAGACACAATATTCATTATGACTTTTGTACCCGTTACAAAAACTCCAAAAGAAACTACTTCTTTCAAAATTTTAGAATTCCATTGCAGTTTTGGAATCCACCTGGATTTGTTGTAAAACAATGGGACAGATACCATACACGCTACGATTTCATTGGCAACTAGAGCCCAAATTCCAAAATCAAAAAGTGCAAGGTACACAGCGTAACAACCACCGATTAAAGAAGAAACGTTACGAATTATGGCGATTTGTTTAAACTTCAAATCTCTCCTGAGTAATGCAAAGTGCACAGTATTTAGTGCACTAGTCAAAATAGACAAACTTAGGAAAGGTATTATTTTACTAAGTATTGGTTGATTGTAAAAGTTAGATACAAAAGGAGCCACCCCAAACGAAAGCAAACTGTACAAAAACAGTGACCAAAACACATTGGTCCAGAAGACGGTATTAAGGTGTTTCTGTGTTAAATTTCTCTTCTGTATGATTGCGGGACCCATTCCCCCGTCATTGAGAACTTGTATAAAAGATATGAAAACGGTAGCCATACCTATTACCCCAAAATCTTCTGGAAATAACAATCTTGCTAATATTAGCTTGACAACAAAGTCTAGTGTCCTTTTAATTACAACTTCAATAATACTCCATAATAATCCTAATTTAAGTTTACTACTCATATGCCTGATGTTTATAATCTACCTTCTGAATTTATGAGGACTCCTTTTACATCATACACAATAGCATTGTCTTTTTTCAGGGCATTGAAATTTAGGTTTTTAAATTCCTCATGGGCAACTCCAAGAACCACAGCATCAAACTTTGTAGAAGATAGTTTTTGTGAGCTTTCAACGCCATATTCGTGTTTAACTTCTTCTGGATTCGCCCAAGGATCGAAAATAGTTACTTTCACACCGAAATCTTCCAAAGCAGCAATCACATCCACAATTTTCGTATTGCGAACATCAGGACAATTTTCTTTAAAAGTAATTCCTAACATCAATACTTCTGCTCCATTCACATTGATGTTCTTTTTAATCATTGCCTTTACTACTTGTTCTGCTACATATTTACCCATAGAATCGTTCAATCTTCTTCCTGCTAAAATAATCTCAGGATGATAGCCATATTCTTGTGCCTTTTGAGCCAAGTAGAATGGGTCAACACCAATGCAATGTCCGCCAACTAACCCCGGTTTGAAAGGTAAAAAGTTCCACTTTGTACCAGCAGCAGCCAAAACAGCGTGTGTGTCAATATCCATTAAATTGAATATTTTAGCCAATTCATTAACAAAAGCAATATTGATATCACGTTGTGAATTTTCAATCACTTTAGCCGCCTCAGCCACTTTTATGGTCGGAGCCAAATGAGTACCTGCTGTAATTACCGATTTGTAAATATCGTCTACGATTCTCCCTATTTCTGGAGTAGAACCCGAGGTTACTTTCAAAATCTTTTCTACTGTATGTTCCTTGTCTCCTGGGTTGATTCTCTCAGGAGAATAACCCGCGAAGAAATCTACATTGAATTTCATTCCTGAAGTTTTTTCTACTACTGGGATACAGTCTTCTTCAGTAGCTCCTGGATATACAGTTGATTCATATACTACAATGTCTCCTTTTTTCAGGACTTTTCCTACTGTTTCACTCGCTTTTACTAGTGGGGTTAAAACAGGTCGGTTATTTTTGTCAACAGGTGTAGGAACTGTGATTATGTAAATATTTGCGTCTTTGATATCGTTTAATTCAGCAGAACATAGAAGTCCATTGGTATTGCTGTTGAAAGGGTTCTCTTTTACCAATGCGGATTGAAGCAACTCATCAGAAACTTCTAGAGTATCATCGTGTCCTCCCTTAAGTTTTTCAACTCTTTCTTTATTGATGTCAAAACCAACTACTGGATATTTTGTAGCAAAAAGCCTTGCTAAAGGCAATCCAACATAACCTAAACCGATAACAGCTATTTTGTGTTTCATTTTCTTACTTTTATTAATGAATTTTAAGTTTCTTTATTTGAATTATTTTAAATTTTTCCAATACCAATCTACCGCTTCTTTTAGTCCCTCAGCGAATTTATGAGTAGGTTGATATCCTAAGTTTTTTTGTGCTTTTTCTATAGAGGCTAATGAGTGAGGTACGTCACCTAACCTATTAGGACCATTTAGAATTTCTACTTCTGCAATTTTTGGATCATACTTAGCAAGAAATGTTCTCAATAATTCAGCCATATCCTTAATTGTAGTTCTATCTCCTACTGCTGTGTTATATACTTGGTTTACAGCGTTAGTATTTTCTGAAATCATTGCCAGAAGATTCATCTGAATTACATTGTCAATGTAAGTAAAATCACGGGAATAGGTGCCGTCTCCATTAATTGTTGGTGACTGGTGATTCATTAACTGAATAACAAATTTTGGAATTACTGCAGCATAAGCTCCATTTGGGTCCTGTCTTCTTCCAAAGACATTAAAATATCTAAGTCCAATTGTGTCAAAATTATAAGTACGCTTGAACACATCAGCATATAGCTCATTTACATATTTAGTAATGGCGTAAGGAGAAAGTGGTTTGCCTATTACATCCTCTACTTTAGGTAACGATTTAGAATCTCCGTAAGTCGAGGAACTTGCTGCGTAAACTAAACGTTTTACTCCAGCATCTCTTGCTGCCACAAGCATATTAAGAAAGCCTCCCACATTTACATCATTACTTGTGATTGGGTCGTTGATAGAACGGGGTACTGAACCTAAGGCTGCCTGATGCAATACGAATTCTTGTCTTTCACAGGCTTTTTTGCAAGTTTCTAAATCACGAATGTCACCTTCAATTAGAGTGAAGTTCTTGTTTGATAGAAATGGTTCAATGTTGTGTCTGTGACCTGTAGCAAAGTTGTCTAAAACAGTTACCACAGCACCTAATTCCAAGAGCTTTTCGGAAAGATTAGAACCAATGAAGCCAGCTCCACCAGTTACCAATATTTTTTTATTAATTAGTTGTTTAAAAAACATATACTTTCAAGGAATGATTCATAATTGACAACGCAAATTTATATATTTTTTTTTAAAAGACGAAATTTTTCTATATATTAACGTTTTAATAACTTAATTTCGTGGTTTTGATTTTTTTTTGTTTGATGATTTCCAGTGCGTTGTATTAAAAAATTGTTTTACTTTATAGGACGGACTGAATCTGATGCTGAACTGATTACCCAGCGATTTGATTTGATTTTTTTTAGTTTAATAAAGGTTCCGTAAGGTAGCTCAATACCACTAAACTTTTCGGTACCCCAATTTTGAATATGCATCTTCTCAAGATTATTTATTCTTCCAAATATCAATTCTAGAGAGGACTTATTACTAGAGTTATTTGTATAGTAAAATTCTGCATCTGAAATAGGAACACTCTTATCTAAGTATATTTTTGGATTTTCGGTGCCTCCCGTGTAATTGGCAACCATGCCATCGAATGTGTTCGATGTTATGTTTTCCGATTGAATTTCTGGTATTTCACTTACATCACTGAAATTTAGAGAGAACGTTGAATGTATATCTGTTTGTTCTTTTGTGTTATAGAATCCTTTTTCATACCCTTTGAGTGAGATGTTATGTACTTTTACATTTTTCATGTCGTTTGTAAAATTGTTGGAGGAAATGTTGAAAATAGCAACAGAATTAAGTCCAATTCCATGAGTTGTTTCTATTTTTGGGTTTGTTATCGTTATGTTTTTTGTTCCCTCTCTCTTAATGGACAATTGCTCCGAACAATGAAAGACAATGGGGGCTTTATCAACTGAGTTTTGTGGGTATTCAACGCAATTAATAAACTTGGGATCAATGATTTCACTTTGAAAAAAATCTGATTGATGATTTCGAAAGTAGAGAGCGACACCTTTTGAATTATAGAATACGGGTCTATGAACTTTGATTAATCCTCTAACATGATTGCTATGTGGTGTTATGAAAAGCATGTTATTTTCAAAAATTGGATCGAAAATTTCAATGTCAAAGATAGAGTCTACAAGTTTATTTTGAGTAGGATTAAGGGTGGTACTTGCTCTAGTTGTTAGACAGAATCCTACCATATGAGATCCTTTACTTTTATTTCCATTATTTCTGAAAATTGGATTGTAGAGACGTAGCCCTATTACGCTTTCTCCATTCCAATTAGGTTCTATGTCTACTCCATAACCAGGTGAAGTTCCTCCAGTTTTTTCAACAACAAGGTTGTGAATTTTTATGTCCCTACCTGATATGATTGATATTCCTTGTCTTCTATTGTCTGATAAGTATATGTTTTTAATTGTAATGTTATTGCAGTTTTTCATGTAGACACCATCTCCCCACATTTTAACAACCCGTGCATTTTTTATCACAACGTTGCTGCAGTCACTAACGTTTATTCCATGTCCCCATTCTCCAGTGTTGCCTAGATGATTGTACTTGTCACCCTCAATATTTGGATTAATGAGAGTGATATTGCTTCTTGCTCTCAGAGTTATTACAGAGTATACATCAAGATTGTTGGGTTTTACCTTTATTTTTGCATTTGGTTCAAATGTAATAATGCATCCATTTTTTGGTTTAACTCCTTGATAGTGACTAGTTAAGTCAATTTCATATATGCCATCTTTTATCAGAACATTAGAGTATGTGTTTACAATACTTTGAAAAAACTCCCTGAAATCTCCTGTTATATTTTTAGGGGTAATTATGAAGTCATATTCCTCGTTATTATCATTTTCGTCAAGCTTTTTGTGTTTTTCATTAGTGTGTTCAAGGATGTCCTCGAAAGTACAAGAACTTCCTCCAAAAATCACAATGGGTATAATCCCTAAAAATAAGAGTGAGGTAATAATTTTTTTTTTCATTTGCTATTTATTTAGATTTTAAAAAATTAATTTGCGGGACAAAAATATACAAAACTATTTAATAAACAAAATGTATGACATATTCCATTTATGGAGATGAAGCTCAATAGCTTAGTGAGTTACTTAAATATAACCTCTATAACCTCGTACTTTATTTTATTTCTATGTTCTCTCTCATTTAAATCTTTCTTTGTATTTTAGCCCCTAAAAAAGAAAAAATGGATGTTCAATTTAATATCAATGAAGATTTTAATAAACTTGAGCTGAGTGAATTACGTCGAAGATTAGCCAAAGTAAAGGAAGGCGGGGGTAAGAAACGTCTTGAAAAATTACATAGCCAAGGTAAGCTTTCTGCTCGTGAGCGCATTGAATATCTTTTAGATAAAGACAAAGAATATATCGAAATTGGAGCGTTTGCAGGTGAAGAAATGTATCCCGAACACGGCGGCTGTCCATCGGCTGGTGTGGTTGTGGTAGTTGGCTATGTATCAGGTAAACAATGTGTTGTAGTAGCGAATGATGCTGCTGTAAAGGCAGGAGCTTGGTTTCCTATCACGGGAAAGAAAAACCTTCGTGCTCAGGAAATTGCTATTGAAAACCGCTTGCCTATCATCTATTTGGTGGATAGTGCGGGAGTGTATCTGCCAATGCAAGATGAAATTTTTCCCGACAAGGAACATTTTGGGCGAATTTTCCGTAACAATGCGATAATGAGCAGTATGGGTATCACGCAAATCGCAGCCGTTATGGGAAGTTGCGTTGCAGGTGGAGCGTATTTGCCCATTATGAGCGATGAAGCTCTAATTGTAGATAAAACAGGAAGTATCTTTCTGGCAGGAAGTTATTTGGTAAAGGCAGCTATTGGGGAAGATATTGATAATGAAACGCTTGGTGGAGCTACTACGCATTGTGAAATCAGTGGAGTGACCGATTTTAAAGCCAAAGATGACAAAGATGCATTGGACAGAATCAAGCGAACGATGGCAAAAATCGGTGCTTATGAAAAAGCAGGGTTCAATCGTGTTGAAGCTCAAAAACCACTGAAAAATCCGCAGGAAATTTATGGTATTTTGCCTAAATCACGAGCAGAACAGTTTGATATGATGGAAATTATTCTTCGTCTGGTAGATAATTCTGAATTTGATGAATACAAGGCAGGTTACGGACAAACACTTATCACGGGATATGCTCGAATTGATGGTTGGGCAGTGGGAATTGTCGCTAATCAGCGTAAAGTGGTGAAAACCAAAAAAGGTGAAATGCAATTCGGTGGAGTAATTTATTCTGATAGTGCCGATAAAGCCACCCGATTCATAGCTAATTGTAATCAAAAGAAAATTCCTTTGGTGTTTCTACAAGATGTTACGGGCTTTATGGTGGGTTCGAAATCTGAACATGGCGGTATCATTAAAGATGGAGCGAAAATGGTAAATGCAGTGGCAAATTCAGTGGTGCCTAAATTCACGATTGTTGTTGGAAATTCCTATGGTGCGGGAAATTATGCGATGTGCGGAAAGGCATACGACCCGCGTTTAATTGTTTCGTGGCATAGTGGAAATATTGCTGTGATGGGAGGAAATCAAGCTGCCAAAGTTTTGTTACAAATTGAAACCGCTTCACTCAAAAACAAAGGTCAGGAAATTAGTAAGGAGCAAGAACAGGCGTTGTACGATAAGATAAAATCAAAATATGATGAGCAGATTTCACCATACTATGCTGCCGCCCGATTGTGGACAGATGCTATTATTGACCCGCTCGAAACCCGCAAATGGATTTCAATCGGTATTGAGGCTGCTAATCACGCTCCCATCGAAAAATCATTTAATTTGGGGATTTTACAAGTGTAATAATTAATTTTTTAAATATTTAATATGATGAATATAAAGAAAATATTTTTAGGAATTCTTTTTTTGGTGTCTGTGTCTCTATATTCACAGGATGTTTCAAAATCATTGAAGGTAGGAGATAAAGCTATTGATTTTACTTTGAAAAATGCTAAAGGAGAGGAAGTTACGTTGTATTCGCTTCTTGAGAAAGGAAATGTAGTAATAACTTGGTATAGAGGTGGTTGGTGTCCCTATTGTAATGTTGCTCTAAGTCAGTTGCAAGAGAAATTACCAGAGTTTAAGTCGTTGAATACTAATTTGGTAGCTCTTACGCCTGAATTGCCAGACCATAGTCTCTCCACTCAAGAAAAAAATAATCTTGAATTTGAAGTACTTACTGATATTAATAATCAAATTGCTCGAAAGTATGGTGTTGTTTTTAAGTTAGATGATACAACGGCAAAGCGTTACGAACAAGTCTTACAGTTGAGTAGCCGAAATGGAACCAATTCTTCTGAATTACCCGTTCCTGCTACCTATATAATTGATAAAAAAGGGAATATACGTTATGCTTTTGTAAATCCTGATTATAAAGTACGTGTAAATCCAGAAGAAGTGATTGAGGAACTCAAGAAAATTCGTTAGGAAGTTTTGACTACGAAAATTAAGGAAAATTAAAGTGTTAAAAAAATCAAAAGTTGATAAATTTGTTAAGTCTAATTTTTTCTTTTTATAGAAAAATTGTAAATTGACTGAGAATCATTGAAATTAACTTTGTAAATGCTGTAAAATGTCTTTTATTTAGAACTTATATAAATTAACTTTAAAAGAAATAAGTTTTTTTGTATATTCCTAAGATGTTCTATTTTTGTCACTTGAATAAATCAGTTTATCAGAACGTTCAATTAGGAAATAGTAGATAACATATTTTAATATGAAAAAGGTTAAAAACCATAAATTTTTGAATATCAGTATTTTTAGCTTTTTGCTGATGTTGTTATTTTCAACTTCAGTTTTAGCTCAGGAAGATGTGGTTCAGGGTGATCCTGTAAAAGGAGAAACCTTATTTAAAACCAACTGTATGGCTTGTCACCAGTTGGATAAACGCACAATTGGTCCTGCTTTAGGAGGTGTAACAGATAGAAGAACTAACGAGTGGCTTCATAAATGGATTAACAACAGTGCGGCGTTAATCGCTTCAGGTGACGCTGACGCAAAAGCCATATTCGAGGAATTTAATCAGGTTCCGATGGCTCCTTATGAAGGAATTCTTTCACATCAGGATATAGAGGATATTTTAGCTTATACTGCAAATCCTCCTGCAGTGCAGGAAGTTGTTGAAGAGGAAGTTCCGCAAGTTGTTGTTGAGAATCCTGAAGTGGCGAAAGAAAAATCGGTTACATATGTTACTGCTATTATAGGAATAACAGTGCTTTTAATAGCATTGTTCGTGATTTTGTTTGTTCTGGGGAATGCATCAAGAATTATTGCGAATGGGGACATTTCAGCTGAAGAGTTTGCAAAACGTAAAGAAGGGCTTCTTTCAAAAGCATTCGCAGATAATCCATTTTTGGTTGTAATGACTGTGTTGGTGCTTTTGTTTGGTTCAACGTATGCTATCTTTGGTTATTTGATGCAAATCGATGTAAATCAAGGGTATGAGCCAATTCAGCCAATACACTATTCACACAAGATTCACGCTGGTGATAATCAAATTGATTGTAAGTTCTGCCACTCTGCTGCACGTGTATCAAAAACGGCAGGTATTCCTTCGTTAAATGTTTGTATGAATTGTCACGAAACAATTTCAGAATATAAAGGAGCTGAAGATTTAGCAAATGGCTATACACGTGAATTTTACACCAATGAAATTAAAAAGTTGTATGAAGCTGTGGGGTGGGACGAGAAAACATTTACTTACACAGGAAAAACTAAACCAGTTCGTTGGGTTCGAATTCATAACTTGCCTGATTTTGCGTATTTCAATCACTCACAACACGTTAACGTAGCAGGACTTGAATGCCAAACTTGTCACGGAAAGGTGGAAGAAATGGAAATCGTTCATCAACACGCTCCATTAACAATGGGCTGGTGTGTGGATTGTCACAGAAAAACAGAGGTTAATACCGAGAATGGATATTACCAAAATTACAAGGAGGTTCACGCTGAACTTGCTAAAAAACTTAATGTGGAGAAACTTACTATCGCTCAGTTAGGAGGTTTAGAATGTGGTAAGTGTCACTACTAATTCAATTATTATTAAAGAGTTAAATTTCAGATTATAACTATGGCATCAAACAAAAAGTACTGGAAAAGTGTAGAAGAACTTAATGAAAATTCAGTCTTAGATACACTGAAACAGAATGAGTTTGTGGAAGAAATTCCTGTTGATGAGTTTTTAGGTGATAAGGCAATTTTAGAGTCGTCATCAACTTCGCGTCGTGATTTCTTAAAATATGTAGGTTTTACTACAGCTGCTGCTACCTTAGCTGCTTGTGAGGGACCTGTACATAAGGCAGTTCCTTATGTGGTTCTACCTGAGCAAATTCGTCCGGGAGTAGCTGATTATTATGCAACTACCATAGCTGATGGGTTTGATTTTGCAAGTATTTTGGTTAAAACCCGTGAAGGACGTCCTATTCTGATTGAACATAATCGTGAGGCAAAATCACATTGTGATGCCAATGCAAGGGTAATAGCTTCTGTTTTAAGCTTGTATGATAATTTACGAGTTAAAAATCCTATTGCTAAGGGTGGAAATTCTATCTCTTGGTCAAATTTAGATGCTGAAGCAATAAAAGCTTTCGAAAAAGCTACACAGAATGGAAAACAAGTTGTTGTTCTGAGCCATACTTTGGCGAGTCCTTCCACATATAAACTGATAGAAAATCTTAAAGAAAAATATCCAACATTAAAATTAGTTGAATATGATGCCATCTCAGAGGGGGCCACACTAAATGCTTTTGCTAAAAAGTACAATACTCGTGCAATGGCTGATTATGATTTTGCTAAAGCTGATGTAATTGTTTCATTTGGGGCAGATTTTATTGCTGATTGGCAAGGAGGAGGTTTCGAAAGTGGGTATGCCAAAGGACGTATTCCTGTGAAAGGAAAAATGTCACGACATATTCAGTTTGAAGCAAATATGACCTTATCAGGTGCTAATGCCGACAAACGTGTCCCTGTCACGCCATCGCAACAAAAGGTAGCTTTAGCTAAATTTTATGGGTACTTAATGGGTACTTCTGTCGCAGGAAATCTGCCAGAGAACGTAGAAGAAGCAGTTAAAAAAGCAGCACTTCAGGTTAAAAAGGCTGGGACAAAAGCCGTGGTAGTTACTGGAATTCAAGATGAAGATGCACAGTTGTTAGTTTTGGAGATAAATGACAAATTAGGAAGTGAAGCCTTTAATCCTCAGTCTCCTATATTAACAAGAAAAGGAAACTTAGCAGAGTTAAAGCAGTTAGTTTCTGATATGAATGCTGGAAATGTAGGAGCATTAGTTATCAATAACGTTAATCCGTTATATACTTTTCCTAATGCTTCCGAGTTTGCAAAAGCTTTAGAAAAAGTAGAATTTTCAGTTTCTTTTTCAATGAAAGCTGATGAAACCGCTATCAAAACAAATTATATAGCTGCCACTCCACATTACTTGGAATCTTGGGGTGATGTAGAGTTGAAGAAAGGATATTATGCACTGACACAGCCAACAATTCGTCCGTTATTTGACACTCGTCAGTTACAAGAAGCTTTGTTGAAATGGTCAGGCTCGGATAAAACATACTATGATTTCGTAAAAGAATACTGGACAGCAAATATCTTGGGTTCAGCAAAATGGAATCAGGCTTTACACGATGGTGCTTTTGCAATTGCTACTGAAGGAGAATCTCTTTCTAAAAATGAAGTATCTGTTAGTGAGTTAATAACAAACTTAGCTAAATCTGAATCCAAAGGGTTTGAACTCACTTTGTATACAAAAGTAGGAATGGGAGATGGACAACAAGCCAATAATCCTTGGTTACAAGAGCTTCCAGACCCAATAACAAGAACCACTTGGGATAATTACGTAACAATGTCAGCAGCTGATGCTAAGCAATTGGGTGTTAAAAACTGGCACGTAGCGACAGGAGCATTAGACGGGAATTATGTTAAAATCACTGCAAACGGAGTTAGTTTAACAGCCCCTGTATTAATCCAACCAGGTCAAGCTAAAGGTTCGTTAGGGTTAGCTTTCGGTTATGGTAGAGTAGAGGGTATGAAGAAAGAAATGCAGGTAGGTGTGAATGCTTATCCGCTTTATCATAACTTCAATAACGTACAGAAAGTTGAAGATATTACAAAAGTAGATGGCACGCACGAATTTGCTTGTATTCAGCTACATAATACTCTGATGGGACGTGGAGATATCCTCAAAGAAACTACTTTAGAGGAGTTTAACACTAAACCGGCTGAGGAGTGGAATAAAAAGCCAGTAGTTTCATTGGATCATAAAGAAGTTCTGGCTTCAAGTATCTCCCTTTGGGAGTCTTTTGATCGCTCGTCAGGGCATCATTTCAATCTTTCAATTGATTTGAATGCTTGTACGGGTTGTGGAGCTTGTGTAATTGCTTGTCACGCAGAGAACAATGTGCCTGTAGTAGGTAAAGAAGAGGTAAGACGTTCGAGAGATATGCATTGGTTGCGAATTGACCGATATTATTCTTCTGATGAAACTTTCGCAGGTGATCTTAACACAAAAAACAATATTAAAGGGTTGGGAGCTGCACTTTCTACCTATGGAGAAATGGAGATAGCTTCAGAAAATCCTCAAGTTGCTTTCCAACCAGTGATGTGCCAACATTGTAATCACGCTCCTTGCGAGACAGTTTGCCCTGTTGCTGCAACGTCTCACGGTCGTCAAGGACAAAATCATATGGCTTACAATCGTTGTGTAGGAACTCGTTATTGTGCCAATAACTGTCCGTACAAAGTTCGTCGTTTTAACTGGTTCTTGTACAATAACAATGATGAGTTTGATTTCCATATGAATAACGATTTAGGAAGAATGGTATTGAATCCTGATGTTGTAGTTCGTTCACGTGGGGTAATGGAAAAATGCTCGTTCTGTATCCAACAAACACAAGCGGTTATTCTTAAAGCTAAAAATGAGGGACGTGCAGTTCGTGAAGGGGAGTTTAATAATGCGTGTGCTTGTTCGGCAGCTTGTGGAACTGGAGCAATGGTTTTTGGTGACATTAATGAGAAAAACAGCGAAATAGCTAAATTAGTTGCTGATGACAGAGCTTATCATTTGTTAGAACATATAGGGACAAGACCTAATGTGGTTTATCAAGTAAAAGTAAGAAATACAGCAGAAATTTAATTTTGATGAGTAAATATATTTTAATATACGTTTTATCTTTTTTATTAGTTTCTTGTGGAGGAACTAAGTCTCCTGAATTGAAGCGTCTGAAAGCAAAAGAGGAAATATTAAAACTTAACACAGAGCTAAATAGCCTAAAGATAGAACTTGAGAAAAGTCGTATAGAAAACGAGGGCTTGAAGTCTGATGTTGATAGAGTTAATAACAGAGCGGATAAGAAAACATCTGATTTTACATCTGCTGAGGCGGGTTCGTCATCAGCTAAAGATGCAAAACAAGCTCGTCGAGCTTTGAAAAGAGCAGAAAAGGCGAATCGTAATTTGGCGAAAAGTAATAAGAAAATGCAGAAGATTCAACGAAAAATTGAAAAAGTTCAACGAAAAATCGATGGGCTTAATAAGCAGATTGAGTTTGTTGATAATAAGGAAGAAAAGTAGTTGTTTTTGCCTAATAGATAATATTTTCTGAAAAAATCAAGTAAAAAGTTTAATTTTTTAATATTTAATAATAAGTATGGCATCGCATTACGAAGCACCTATACGAAAACCCTTGGTAACGGGCGATAAAACTTATCACGATGTAACTGTTGATATTGCTCGTCCTGTGGAAGGTAAGGCAAATAAGATGTGGTGGATAGTTTTTTCCATTTCTTTGGTCGCTTTCCTTTGGGGCTTGGGTAGTATGATTTACACAGTATCAGTAGGTATTGGTACTTGGGGATTGAATAAAACAGTTGGTTGGGCTTGGGATATCACAAACTTTGTATGGTGGGTAGGTATCGGTCACGCTGGGACGTTAATTTCTGCAGTACTACTTTTATTCAGACAAAAGTGGAGAATGGCGATTAACCGTTCGGCTGAGGCTATGACAATTTTCTCAGTAGTACAAGCAGGTTTGTTTCCAATCATACATATGGGGCGTCCTTGGTTGGGATATTGGGTTATGCCTATTCCAAATCAGTTTGGGTCGTTATGGGTAAACTTTAACTCTCCACTGTTATGGGACGTATTTGCAATTTCAACATATCTCTCAGTGTCTTTGGTATTCTGGTGGACAGGGTTATTGCCTGATTTTGCAATGCTTCGTGACCGTGCTGTAAAGCCTTTCCAAAAGAAAATATACAGTTTGGTTAGTTTTGGCTGGAGTGGTCGTGCTAAAGATTGGCAACGTTTTGAGGAAGTATCGTTGGTACTTGCAGGTTTAGCTACCCCACTAGTACTTTCTGTACACACTATCGTATCATTTGACTTTGCTACATCAGTAATTCCAGGTTGGCATACTACTATTTTCCCGCCTTACTTTGTTGCTGGGGCTATTTTTTCAGGGTTTGCGATGGTAAATACGCTCCTTATCATTATGAGAAAGGTTTGTAATTTCGAGGATTATATAACTATCCAGCACATTGAGCTTATGAACATTGTGATTATGATTACAGGATCGATAGTTGGCTGTGCTTACATAACAGAATTATTTGTTGCGTGGTACTCGGGGGTTGAGTATGAGCAATATGCGTTCTTGAATCGTGCTACTGGTCCGTACGCTTGGGCATATTGGATGATGATGACGTGTAACGTGTTTTCACCACAATTTATGTGGATAAAAAAGGCACGTAGAAGTATAATGTTCTCTTTCATTATTTCATTGGTGGTGAATGTAGGTATGTGGTTCGAACGTTTTGTAATTATTGTGACTTCTTTGCATAGAGATTACTTACCTTCATCTTGGACAATGTTTTCACCAACTTTTGTAGATATTGGTATTTACATTGGGACAATTGGTTTCTTCTTTGTGTTGTTCTTGTTGTATGCTCGTACGTTCCCTGTAATTGCACAGGCGGAAGTAAAATCAATCTTGAAATCATCAGGAGAGAAATATAAAAAATTAAGAGATAATAATTCTAACCACAACCACAATGAGTAATAAAGTAATACAAGCATTATACAATGATGATGATGTTCTAATGAATGCCGTGAAAAAAGTTAGAGCTGAAAATCATCATATTGCAGAAATTTACACACCTTTTCCTGTTCACGGTTTGGATAAGGCTATGGGGTTGAAGCCTACCAGGATTGCCATTGCATCATTTATTTATGGCTGTATAGGACTAACAGTGGCAGCTTTGATGGTTAATTTTATTATGATTGAGGATTGGCCGCAAGATATTGGAGGTAAACCAAGTATGACGTTCTTGCAAAATATGCCAGCGTTCGTTCCTGTGATGTTTGAAATGACTGTCTTTTTTGCAGCTCACTTAATGGTAATTACTTTCTATTTGAGAAGTAAGTTGTGGCCATTTAAAGAGGCAGAAAATCCAGATGTAAGGACAACAGATGATCATTTTTTAATGGAAGTTGCTGTAACAGAAAATAGTATAGGAGATGTAACAACACTTTTGAAAGAAACAGGAGCTGTTGAAATTAAAATAGCAGAAAAATAGGGGATATGAAAAATATAGTGAAAATAGCTTTATTCAGCAGTGTATCTTTACTTTTAGTATCTTGCTTTAACAGACGTGAGCCGAACTATCAGTTTATGCCTAATATGTATGAAAGTGTTGGTTATGAAACATATCAGGAATCAGTAGCTTTTAAGGATAGTATGCAAGCTCAACTACCTGCACAAGGAAGTATTAAACGTGGTTGGATGCCTTATGATTATCCTGATACACCAGCAGGTTTGCTTCTTGCCAAGGAGGAGTTAAAAAATCCTTTGTTAGCCGATTCGCTTAACATAACCTCAAATACAGAGGCAGGTAAGGCTTTATATGATATTTATTGTGCTGTTTGCCACGGTGCAGAAGGAAACGGAAAAGGTATTTTGGTAGAAAGAGGAAAATTCGCAGGAGTACCAAGTTACGGAGATAAAAATCGTGTTATTACACAAGGGGGTACTTATCACGTGATTTATTATGGGCTTAATGCAATGGGGTCTTATGCTTCGCAAATCAACGAGAAAGAACGTTGGCAGGTAGCTCTTTATGTTGAGAAATTGCGTAACGAGTTAGTAAAATAATTTCCTAAAAAGAAAGATATTAGATTATGTACACATTTTCAAATAAATTAAAAATCACCTCTATCATTCTTATGGTTGTAGGAATTATAGGAGTTGTAGTAGGTTTCTTGACAGTTCCACATACAGCCGAAGATGAACATATTTTACATATGTTGCACAACAAGCCTTGGGCTGCAGTATATGTTGCTGCTCTTTTCTTTATGCTTATCTCTTTAGGAGTGTTGGCTTTTTACGCTATAAACAGAGCTGCTCAGGCGGGTTGGTCGCCAGTTCTTTTCCGTGTTATGGAAGCAATTACAGCTTACTTATTCCCAGGTGTATTAATAGTTTTTACTTTGTTGGTACTTTCAGGAATGCATCTGAATCATCTTTTTGTTTGGATGGATGAAAGTGTTGTGGCTCACGATGCTCTACTACAAGGAAAACAAGGATACTTAAATGTTCCTTTCTTTTTGGCACGTGCTGCATTTTATATGTTAGGCTGGGTACTGTATCGCCATTTTTCAAGAAAGTTGTCCATAGCGCAAGATACAGCTACTGACGATAGAAATTTTGTGAAGAATTTCAAACTATCTGCAGGATTTTTAGTATTCTTCTTGGTAACAGAGTCAATGATGTCTTGGGATTGGATTATGAGTGTTGATCCGCACTGGTTCAGTACGTTGTTTGGATGGTACGTGTTTGCAAGTTTCTTTGTGTCAGCTATAACTGTAATTGCGATGATTACGATTTATTTAAAAAGCAGAGGATACTTAGAATACGTAAATAGCAGTCACTTGCACGATTTAGCCAAATTTATGTTTGGACTTTCGATTTTCTGGACATATTTATGGTTCTCTCAATTTTTATTGATTTGGTATTCGGATATTTCGGAAGAAACTGTTTACTATGTTGCTCGTATTAGAGATTATAAAGAAATATTTTTCGGAATGTTAGCTTTTAATTTCGTGTTGCCTTTGTTGTTACTGATTAACACAGATTATAAACGAATTGGCTGGTTGGTGTTTACAGCAGGAGTTTTAATATTGGTAGGACATTATATTGATTTCTATATTATGGTTATGCCTGCAACAGTAGGCGACCAATGGAGCATAGGAATTACCGAAATTTCGGCGGTGTTGTTCTTTTTAGGGCTTTTTATCTTCGTGGTGTTTACATCTTTGACAAAAGCTCCTTTATTGGCGAAACGTCATCCACTAATTGAAGAAAGTAAACATTTTCATTATTAATCAAATTAATAATGATGAATTATAAAAAATAAAGCCATAGAATTATACTATGGCTTTTGTTTTTTATGTTTATTTTTTCTTTATGAAAGCAATCAGTAAAAGAATCCAACCTAGCATTAAAAGTAAGCCTCCAAAAGGAGTTATGAGTGCAAATAATGAAATATCAATAGAAGTGATACTTTTTGTAGCTAATAAGTAGATAGAACCAGAGAAAAACAACACTCCTAATACTGTTACTATGAAAGCTGATTTCTTTAGTTTGCTTGATATTCCTTCAATTGAGGCTAAAAACAATAAAAACAAGGCGTGATACATCTGATAACGAACTCCCACTTCAAAACTAACAAGAGCCTCTTGTGAAAGATGCTTTTTTAGTGAATGTGCTCCGAATGCTCCTAAAATGATAGAAGTTACTCCTAACAAAAGTGCAGTAATAATAATTTTCTTTTTCATTTGTACTTTATATAACTGGTTATAGGGCAAATCTACGTTATTTTTTTATATTTGTTAGATTCTTTTACAGGAAATTCTTTTTTTGTGTAAAACAAAACATATTTCTGTTTTCTTTTGAGATTTACTGAAGAAAATTTAACTTTGCGAAGCATTTTCTAAAATCTGGAGTAAGAAACATTCTGTTTGATTGTAGATGTCAAGTTTTTAAATAAAAAGATTTTGATTTTCTTTTAAGGAAAGACTTTTTAATGATTTTACATATTCATAAATTGTATTTTCCGACTGAAAATGTTATAATCACTATAAAATTAGCTTGATTATCTCATAAAAACATTTATTTTAAACAAAATCGTTCTATGCAAATATTCAAGTTTGGTGGGGCATCTGTAAAAGATGCTGAAGGTGTAAAAAATATAGCAAACATATTGCAAAAGGTTGGTTATTCCAATACGCTGATTGTAATTTCGGCAATGGGAAAAACAACAAATGCTTTGGAAGTAGTTGTACATAATTATTTCAAAGAAAAAGAAAAAATCAAAGAAAGTATTGATTTTGTTAAAGAATTCCATCATAAAATTCTTCAAGGATTGTTTCCTGATGAAAAACATTCGATTTTTTCAAAAATAGATAACTTATTTAACGAATTAACTTCTTTTTTAGAAAGAAATAAATCTCCCAAACATAGTTTTGTATATGACCAAGTAGTTAGTTTTGGAGAATTAATCTCTACTACGATTGTCAGTCAGTATTTGAATGATTGTGGTGTTAAAAATACGTGGCTCGATGTGCGAAACTTAATAAAAACCGATAGTAATTATCGTGATGCAGGAATTAATTGGGAAGAAACGCAAAAGAACATCGTTAGCAATGTTAATAAATCACTTTTGAACATTACGCAAGGTTTTTTGGGGAGTGATTCCAATTTTTTTACTACAACCTTAGGAAGAGAAGGCTCGGATTATACAGCAGCTATTTTTGCTTATTGTTTAGATGCTGAAAGTGTAACTATTTGGAAAGACGTTCCTGGTGTACTTAATGCAGACCCTCGTTACTTTGAAAAAACCGAATTATTGCATAAAATTCCATATAAAGAAGCCATTGAACTTGCTTTTTACGGAGCTTCTGTAATTCACCCCAAAACATTGCAACCTTTGCAAAAAAAGGAGATTCCGTTGTTTGTAAAGTCATTTATTAATCCTCAAGCTCAGGGAACTGCCGTTTGCAACGTTGCAGAGCTTGAACCTAAGGTACCTTGTTTCATTTTAAAGAAACAACAAGTTGTAATTTCACTTTCGTCACTTGATTTTTCATTTATTGTGGAAGATAACATCAGTTATATTTTCAAATTGCTTTCTGATGCTAAAATGAAAGTTAGTATGATTCAGAATTCAGCTATTAGTTTTTCTGTTTGTGTTGATAATAAATTCGATACACTTTCTGATTTGGTGGAGAAATTGAAGGAAAAATTCAAAGTTTCAGTGTTTGAAAACGTAGATTTATATACAATTCGTCACGCTGATGAAGCTTCTGTTCAAAAAATTCAAGAAAATAAGGAAGTTTTATTAAAACAAGTCCTTCAAAATACTGTTCAGATAGTAGTTTTGTAGCAGAATTTAAAAAATAAATACCTATTTCAATTTTAAAGTTGATAACAGATGAAAGAACGTTTTGAAGAACATATCTGTCAGAATTTTAATCTTAAAGATAAAAGAATTTTGGTTGCTATCAGTGGGGGAGTGGATAGTATGGTACTTGCAACGTTGTTTTATCAGTTAAATTATGATATTGTTTTAGCACATTGTAATTTTCAGTTAAGGGGTGAAGAAAGTGACCAAGATGAGGTTTTTGTAAGAAATTTTGGCGAAAATTTAGCTGTAAAAACTATTGTTAAGCGTTTTGATACGTCACAATTTTCTGCTGAAAGTAAATTAAATACGCAACTATCTGCCCGAAAGTTGCGATATGATTGGTTTTACGAAATAGCCTCTGAAAATCAGTGTGATTATATAGCTACAGCGCATCACGCTGATGATAATCTCGAAACGTTCATTATAAATCTTTCCAGAGGAAGCGGACTTGATGGACTATTAGGAATTCCGCAAAAAAATGGAAAAATTATTCGTCCGATGCTTCTTTTTTCGCGTGAAGAGATTTTAGAATTTGCAAAACAAAATTCTATTCATTGGAGAGAAGATAGCTCCAATCAAACTGAAAAATATGTCAGAAACAAGATTCGACATACAATTATTCCCGTTCTGAAAGAAATTCACCCCACTTTTTTGGAAAATTTTAAAGAAACGCAACATTATCTTTCACAATCATCACAATTTATAGAAGAAAATATCCAAAAAATTAAAGAACAATGTTTTGAGGAACGAGAATATCAAACTATTATTCGTCTTGAACCTCTTAGAAATGTATCTGATATTGATTTTGTACTTCACAAACTTTTTTATCCATACAATTTCAGAAATATTCCAGATTTAAAGAAAATGTTATATGCTGAAAGCGGAAAACAACTATTTTCGCCTACACATAACCTTATTAGCAGTCGTGATTATCTTGTTTTGATGAAAACATCTCCTAAAAATAAAGAATTAGAAGATGAAGGTATCATTTTTTTAGTCAGTGAAAATCATTTTGATAGAAAAGATACGATAAAATTAAGTATTTCTGATATGAGAAGTTATCTTTCACTGGAAATGACTATCCTAAAGCGAGATATAAATCATTTTTTTGATTTAGAACAACTCAAAAACGAAAATAATGAAGTTGCGTACTTTGATTATGATACATTGCAATTTCCATTGATGTTCCGGCATAAAAAAGAGGGAGATTTTTTCTATCCAATAGGAATGCAACAAAAAAAGAAACTTAGCAAGTTTTACATTGATGAAAAATATTCACTTTTTGATAAAGACCAACAATGGTTACTTTGTTCGCAAGAAAATATTGCTTGGGTAATTGGCAAACGGATGGATAATCGTTTTAAAGTTACAAACAAAACACAACGTATCTTAAAAGTATCAATTTTGTGAATTTAATGCTTGAAAAATGAATTTTCCTCCTCAAATTATTAAAAAACTGAATGAAAGAGCAGAAAATAATGCTTTACGAACTCTGAAAAATAATCAATTTGAGTTTGATTTCTATTCCAATGATTATATTGGTTTTTCTTCCTCAATTAACATTCAAAATGAAGTAAAAAACATTTTATCAACTACAAAATTACAGCACGGAGCAACAGGTTCTCGATTAATATCAGGAAATTTCCCACTTTTTGAAATTGCTGAAAATGAGATAAAAACTTTTCATAATTCGGAGAGTGCATTGCTTTTTAATTCAGGATATGATGCTAATGTAGGTTTTTTTTCGTCCGTTCCACAACGAGGAGATATAATTTTATATGATAATTACATTCACGCTTCTATTCGCGATGGAATTTCATTAAGTTTAGCACAATCTTTTAAGTTTAAACATAATAACTTGGAAGATTTGGAAAAATTATTGAAGAAATTTTCCAGTACAATACATTCTATCTTCATAGTTACAGAATCTGTTTTTTCAATGGACGGAGATTCTCCTGATTTACGTCAAATGACCAAATTGGCAGAACAATATAATGCTTTTTTAGTTGTTGATGAAGCTCACGCATTAGGTGTTTTTGGTTTTCAAGGTTGTGGATTGGTTCAGCAATTAGCTTTGGAAGAAAAAGTATTTGCCCGAATTGTTACTTATGGAAAAGCATTGGGTTGTCACGGAGCTTCTGTTTTAGGGAAGGATATTCTGAAGAAATATTTGATAAATTTTGCTCGTTCATTTATTTATACTACGGCAATGTCTCCGCATAGTGTTGCAACAATAATTGCAGCGTATGGAGAGCTTAAAACTACGAATAATATCAAAAAATTACATCAAAATATATCTTTTTTTAGAGATATTCTAAAAAAATCAGATAAAGAAAATGTTTTGAATACTGATATAGATGATAAGAAAGTAAAAACTGAAAAAAAACTAAAAAATTATTCATTTATTGAGTCAGAATCTTCTATACAAGCAGTGATTTTATCTGGAAATGATTTTGTAAAACAAATAGCTCAAAAATTTCAAGAAAAAGGCTTTGGAGTGATACCAATTCTTTCTCCTACAGTTCCTAAAGGACAAGAACGATTGAGAATTTGTTTACATAGCTTTAATTCAGAAAAAGAAATAAAAGAATTACTCAATTTTTCATTTTGAAATTATAAGTAACCTTACTTTTCTGAAAAATAATATTTATTTTTATTTTTATGATGTATGAAAAGTAAATTTAGATATATAAATTTTAAATATATAT
>NZ_KB900707.1 GCF_000379185.1 Capnocytophaga cynodegmi DSM 19736 | reverse complement strand
GTGGGTCCTACTGGATTCGAACCAGTGACCCTCTGCTTGTAAGGCAGATGCTCTGAACCAGCTGAGCTAAGAACCCCAATGATATGAAAAAATTTGACTAAGTGGGTCCTACTGGATTCGAACCAGTGACCCTCTGCTTGTAAGGCAGATGCTCTGAACCAGCTGAGCTAAGAACCCTTAGTGCTTAATTGCGGGTGCAAATATAGCACAACTTTTTTAAAATACAAATTTTTAATTACTTTTCTTTTCTAAAGATAGAAACAAATCAATTTTATATTTTTAAATCATATTGATTATTAGGATTTTTTAGCTAGTTACAAACCTCTTTGATTCGTTTTATCGCCTCACGAATTTCTTTTTCGGAAGCAGCGTACGAAATCCGTATGCATTTGTCATCTCCAAAAGCTTCACCTGTAACAGTTGCTACACCCGCCTCTTCCAATAGATAAAGTGAAAAATCAGAGGCAGTATTGATGGTCTTTCCACGTAATGTTTTACCAAAGAAATAAGAAATATCAGGAAAAACGTAGAAAGCTCCTTCAGGAACGTTTAGTTTAAATCCTTTCACTTCACTTAGTAAATCCAGAATTAAATCACGACGCTTTTTAAATTCATCAATCATATATTGAATTTTGCTCACGGGGGCTTTTACAGCAGCAATCGTAGCTCGTTGAGCGATGGAATTCGCGCCACTGGTAATCTGTCCTTGCATTTTGGTACAGGCTTTGGCAATCCACTCAGGAGCACCGATATATCCAATACGCCACCCCGTCATAGCAAACGCTTTTGAAACACCATTAACGGTGATAGTTCTGTTGTACATTCCATCAATTTCGGCAAAACTTGTATAATTTCCTGTGAAGTTGATATGTTCGTAGATTTCATCGGAAAGGATAAAAATATTTGGATATTTCCGAAGTACTTTTGCTAAACCTTCTAATTCTTCTCGATTATACACGGAACCGCTTGGGTTACAAGGAGAATTGAACCATACCATTTTTGTTTTTGGAGTGATGGCTGCCTCGAGCTGTTTTGGAGTTATTTTAAAATCATTCTCAATGGTTGTATGAACTTCGACTGGAACACCCTCTGCAATTTTTACGATATCTTTGTAACTTACCCAATAAGGTGCGGGAAAAATCACTTCATCACCATTATTTATCATTACCAAGGCTACATTTGCCAAACATTGTTTTGCTCCAGTTGAAACACTGATTTGTGAGGGTTTGTAAATTAGATTGTTATCGCGTTTGAATTTCTCACATATAGCTTCTTTTAAATCAGCGTATCCATCTACGGGGGAATATTTACTGAAATTTTGATTAATTGCCTCAATAGCGGCTTCTTTAATAAAATCAGGAATGTTGAAATCAGGCTCACCTAAACTTAGCCCGATAATGTCTTTTCCTTGTGATTTCAATTCACGAGTTTTTGCTGCCATAGCTAACGTGGCAGAGGTTTCCATATTGTTAATTCGGTCGGATAAAAATTGTTGCATAATTCAAAATGTTAGTCTGTGAGTGGCAAAGTTACGTAAATTTTTAAAGTGTTTGTTTAAAAAACTATCGAAAAATTAATACTTTTGCGATTAATTTTTACAGAAATAATTCCTAAATGTAGAAAGTCAGAAAAATTAAAATAATTACTACTTACTTTTCTTTTAAAAATAAAATTAAATGGAGTGTATCAACAAATATTTCAATAATTTAACTGAGAAACAAATTTCGCAATTTGAAAAATTAAAACCTGTGTATGAGCAATGGAATGCTAAAATTAACGTGATTTCCAGAAAAGATATGGACTCTTTCTATGAACGGCACGTTTTACATTCATTGGCAATTGCAAAAGTAGTTTCTTTTCTTGCTGATAGTGAAATACTTGATGTTGGTACAGGAGGCGGTTTTCCTGGTGTTCCTTTAGCAATTTTATTCCCACAAACAAAATTTACTTTGGTGGATTCCATCGGAAAAAAAATAAAAGTAGTAGAGGAAGTTTGCAAAGAACTTGATATTAATAATGTTACTGCAATTAATAGTCGTGTAGAACAAATTGACAAAAAATTTGATTTCATCGTAAGTAGGGCTGTGACACAAATGCCAGAATTCGTGAAGTGGGTGAGAGGGAAAATAAAGAAAAGTTCAAAACACTCGCTAGATAATGGAATTTTGTACTTGAAAGGAGGTGATTTAACTGAAGAATTAGCTTCTTTTAAAAATATACAATTGTATGAAATTTCTAACTTTTTTTCAGAAGAGTTTTTTGAAACTAAAAAAGTAGTTTATCTTAAAAATTAAAATTTTATGAACCAAGAACAACAAAAAAATATTGTAAAGCAAATATTTGAAGGTGTGAAATTTGTCTTCGAAACAAAGAAGAATCAATACAAAGGTGAAAAACCATATTCAAAGTGTTGTATTCAAGAGGGATATTTTGATTATTTGCGAATTTCAGTTTTAAAAAGCGAAGTAAAATTCTCACTTTATGATTTTAGTTGGGACTCTTATGAACATAAATTGAAAATTCCTCAATTGGAAAATATTTTTAAAGTAGATTTTGCTTTTATTGCAAAAGAAATTATGGAAAAGGTACAACATTTTTTCTTGGATTCAACAAATCAGCCTCTTTTTCGGTATAAATTAAGATTGATTTTGGACTTTGAAAGCAAAATGAATGATGCAAACGGAAATCCTTTACTTTTAACTGACCGAATTTATTCCGAAACTTTCTATTTTGAAGATATTAATCGCAAAAAAGAACTTCAAAATGTAATGAAAAATTATATTAAAGAGTTGGTTTTTGATCAAAAGATAAAGGTCAAAAGTGAACGTGAAGCTAGAGTTCTCTGCGAACATTTAACTGATTTTGGTTTGATGGAATATTCGGAAACTGAAGCAATAACAATGATTGAAAGATTATTCGAAACGATGCAATTTGTTGATAATAAAGCTATTTTTTCTGATTTCAAGAGTAGCGTTATTTTTAATTTAAGAGAATGGTCAGAAAAGGAGTTTTTACCCTTGTATTGTGATGTAGTGGGTAATTATTGGATGAAAGAATACGTATTGAAAAAAGATTTTTCACTTGAAAACGTAGATGAAAATAAATTAGAACTCTATGTTTATCAGTCTTATTTACAGATAAAATACAAAGATGGCTACACTCAGTTTGCTCAAAAAGAGTTACAACGTGCAGCTAAAGATTTTGGTTCGAAAAAAGCCCAAATGTATCTCAAAAAAGGAACAGGAACGCTTCCCGATTCACTCATTCATTTCAAGGGCACAGACTTGGAATGTAAAGCTAATGACGTGTTTGCACAAGTAGAAATTAAACTAAAAAATGAAACAGCTGAAAGTTACGATAAAGCACTTAATTTTTTGATTAATTTATTAAAAGGAGGATTTGTAGCGAGTTACTACATCAAATTTTCTTCTAAAGGAGAGAAGAAATTTTTACCAATTAAGGGGCTTGCCAAGTCTGCCACACACCGATTTTTTGCACAAGCACTTCAATTTGCTGAGCTGTTTCCAAAATTGGAGTCCTATGCTCAAGTAGCAATGAAAGAGTTTGAATGGTATGAAGATGTTGAGGAAGGTGAAAAAAGTTGTATGCCAAGTTCTTATGCCGTTTTCGGATTAGGATTGGAAGATGAGAAATATTTTCCATTAGTGAAAAAATATCTTGGTATGGTTGATGATGAGCATCAGTTGGTGCATTATGATTTTCTGGAGGTATTTATTGAAAAGTGGGGAATTACCGAAAAATCATTGTCAATCATCTGTAAAGGAGCATTATCAGGGCAATTTCAAAAACCATTCAAAAATATTTCTAAGCGAATTAAAGAAGAAGATAAGTTGTTGATAGATAGATTTTTGTTGGAATACGATTCTCACGAAAAAGAAATTATTAAGTATATGATTTTTGGAAAAAGCAGATAAAGCAACAGAAAACTTTGTAGATTAAGAAAAAAGTATTACTTTTGCACCTCGAATTTTTAATATATAATAATAAACTTATGAATCATTACGAAACTGTTTTCATTTTGAATCCCGTTTTATCTGAACAACAGATAAAGGAAGCAGTAGAGAAGTTTGAGAATTTTCTTACAGCTAGGGGGGCAGAATTTGTGGCAAAAGAGAATTGGGGCTTGAAAAAATTAGCTTACCCTATCCAAAACAAAAAAAGTGGTTTTTATCACTTGTTTGAATTTAAAGTAGCTGGTGAAGTTATTGATGCATTTGAATTGGAATTCAGACGTGACGAGCGTGTTATGCGTTATTTAACAGTGAAATTAGACAAACACGCTATTGCGTGGGCTGAAAAAAGAAGAGTAAAGTTGAACACTAAAAAGGCGTAAGGAAATGTCAATCGAACAACAAGCAAAAGGAAAAAAAGATGGAGAAATTAAATATTTAACTCCACTGAATATAGATACTTCAAAACAAAAAAAATATTGTCGTTTTAAGAAGTCAGGAATCAAATACATTGATTACAAAGATGCTGATTTCTTGTTGAAATTTGTGAATGAGCAAGGTAAGTTATTACCAAGAAGACTTACAGGTACTTCTTTGAAATATCAACGCAAAGTGGCTGTGGCTGTGAAGAGAGCACGTCACTTAGCTTTAATGCCTTACGTAGCAGATTTATTAAAATAATAAAAAGGAGTAGATACTATGGAAATTATATTAAAACAAGATGTACAAAACTTAGGTTTTAAAGACGATGTTGTAACAGTAAAAAATGGTTACGCTCGTAACTACTTGATACCACAAGGATTTGCAATTTTAGCTACTCCATCGGCTAAAAAAGTGTTGGCTGAGAATTTAAAACAGAGAGCTTACAAAGAACAACATATAGTTGATGAGGCTAAAAAAGTAGCTAAATCATTAGGTGCTTTAACAATGAAAATCATTGCAAAGGTAGGAGCAGGAGATAAATTATTTGGTTCAATCAATAGTTCTGATTTAGCACAAGAATTATCGAAAGCAGGGCATAACATCGATAAAAAATTTATCACAATTGCTGGTAATACAATTAAAAGAACAGGGAAATATACAGCTTCTATTCGTTTACACAGAGAAGTTGTTGTTGATTTTCCGTTTGAGGTTGCTGCTGAAATTCAGAAAGTTGAAAAACCAGCTGAGAAACCTGTTGAAAAATCAGAAGAGAAAGCAGAAAACGAATAAAAAGCAATTTTATTTGATTAAAAGAAAAAACACCTACAAACTTTTATTTTGTAGGTGTTTTTTCTTTTAATCAATTTTGAAAAAAAGTTCTAATTCTTTTAGAGTTTCTTCTGAGGTTTGAATGTCTTTAACGATTATTCCTTTGTTTAGAGCTACAATTCGGTCTGAAACTTCTACTGTATGTAGCAAGTCGTGACTTGAAATTAAAATTGTAATTTCTTTATTTTCAGTCAGCTCTTTGATTATTTTCTTTAAACGAATTTGAGTTGTTGGGTCTAGATTAGCAAAAGGCTCATCAAGAATAATAACTTTGGGGTTCCCGATGAGAGCAGCAATGATTCCTACTTTTTTTTGATTTCCTTTAGATAAATCTCTCAGATATTTTTGTTTTCCTAAAATTTCATCATTGAAAAAGTCACTATATTTCTGTATGTGATTATTGATGTCTGCTTTGTTTTGTCCACGAAGTTCTCCTATGAAATAAAAATATTCTTCTGCGGTTAAATATCCGATTAGAAAACTTTCATCAATAAAGGCTGAGGTAAAAGTTTTCCAATTTTCGCTGGTATCAACCTGAATTTCATTATTTGTTATATTTCCTGTTGTGGGGTGAATAAGGTCAAGTAGTAAGCTAAAAAAAGTTGTTTTTCCAGCACCATTATTTCCAACAAGACCAAAACTTTCCCCTTTGTTGATAATCAGATTAGGAATATTGAGTACTGTTGTGCTGCCATATACTTTGCTAAGATTTTTTACTTCAATCATATTTTATAAGATTTTTGAGTTGATAATTGAAAAAGTTGATTTACTGATTTTCTTTAAATCCGTTTATGGTAATGTATTTTCTTGATTTATATTTCTTTACGATAATATTCATAAAATAGTTTCTGAGAATGAAACCCATAATTCCTATTAATGCAATAACTGTAGAAGCAATCATATCATTAAAAAAATAATATACTATTGACCATAAGATAATAGGAATGAGTAATATAGGCAAAGAAATAATCCACTGTGTTATTCCCATACCCTGATAATTTCCGAAACCACGTTTTTCCAAATCAATACGTTTTTTGTTATAAGCTCCTAAAAAAAGAACAGAAGGAACTCCAATTCCTATATTATAAATAGCACAAGATGTGTTGATTATAAAGATATGTTTCCCGAAATAGATGTAAGGCGTTGAAATAATAAACAAAACAATAATTGAGAAATAAAATAATACTGCTTTTGAATTTAAATACTGCCTTAGTGAAATGTTTTGTGCCATCAGCATTGGGTAATAAGCACTATCCCAAGCAGGTACAAATTGCCCGAAGTTAATTAAAAATACTCCAGTTGTGAATATTCCAACAAAAACCAAAAAGAAAGGCATATTTTCAAAAGAGGGATTTGGATAGAAAATCAATCCATAAAAAATAAAGATTATTGATGTCCAAAAAACAGATTTACTTCGTTTGTTACGCCAAATGAGCTTTAAATCAAGTTGCAAAAATGTTGCTATGTTTCCGAATCGTTTTAACCATTGAAAATCAGATGTGTTTATTTTTTGAGTTTTCCCTCTGAAAGTTGAATCAAGATATAAATTCTTAGATAAACTATTGAAATTCAGAATGTAAATTCCTATGGTTAATACTATTGGAATAATAACTAAAAAAGGATAGTTCAATAATAAATTGAATGATTGCCCAATGAATTTTGTAATGCTAAATATTTCAAAGTATTCTAAAAAGATAAAAATAACAATGCTTACTGCATAAGGAAGTAAGCCTTTTAGGTTTTCGCCAAATTTTTTAATTAAGATGAAATTTGTAAAGTTCGCTAAAAAAACGAATGAAAACATTGCAACCCACCAACAAAAAATTGTTAAGAAAGAATAATCATTTGAGGTAATTATCCGTATTCCAAACGGAACAAAAATTAAAGGTGCAAACAAATTAAAAGGATGTAAAATGGTTTTTAGAAGTAGATAATGAATGATTTTACTTCGTTGTATGTTATTTGTTAGTAATGGTTTAATATCCATAACAGGTAATGATTGAAACATAAAACGGATAATCAATTCCCACAAAAACCAAATGGCAATAAAGTTATTAAAAATATATATTGGTTCTTGTTTTGGGAAGATTTCTTTCAAAATTGGATAAATAGTAATTCCTACAAATAAAGCCATACTTAGGAAGTAAATAGCTATGAAAGCGATAAAAATCTTCAAAGCAAGGCTTCTCCCAAAGGTTGCTGAACGCGTAAAAGCTTTCCATTCAAGGGTTAAAAAATGTTTAAACATAATAATATTCTATTAAAATATGTGAAATGCAAATATAAATAAAAATATGAATGCAAGTTGTTAATGAAAAAATATTTATTTTGTTATGATTTTATTCAGATTTTCCAATATTATCATTTATATTTGTGGAATAAAAATAAATTAAGTTTTCAAGATGAAAAGAATAGCATTATTTATTGCTTTCGGAACTTTTTTTATGGTTTCGGGGCAAGACAATTTGATTAACGCAGTGGCTGGAAACCAAAGTGAAAAAGCAGGATTTAAGTTTACTCCTGTAATTAATCTCGAAAGAATGGAAGTGAAAGACCAAGGGAGCAGTGGTACCTGTTGGAGCTATGCTGGTGCATCTTTTTTGGAAAGTGAAATGAGCCGTATGGGTAAAAAACCTGTGGATTTGGCTGAGATTTATACTGCCAGAAACACCTACATTGAAAAAGCAAAACAATATGTTCGTTTTCACGGAAATTTGGATTATGGCGATGGAGGAGAGTTGCACGATATTATCAATATGTATGCTAAGTATGGGGCTGTTCCTCAGTATATTTACACTGGATTGAATTACGGAACTACTCGTAACAATTTTTCAGAAATGCAAGCAGCTTTAAAAGGATTTTTGGAAGGATTGGTTAAGCGACCTAATATTAAAAAGCTAACTCCCAATTGGGAAAAAGCTTTCACTGCTGCTATTGATGCCTATTTAGGAGAAATTCCTGAAACATTTTTGTTCGGAAATAAAAAATATACACCCCAATCTTTTGCTAAAGAAGTGGTAGGAATTAATCCTAACGATTATGTTGAAATGCTTTCGTACGAACACGAACCAAAGTACAAAAACGTACTGATGGCTGTTCCAGATAACTGGAGCTTTGATCAAGCATATAATGTTGAAATGACTGATTTTGTGAAAGTTATTGATAATGCTCTTAAAAAAGGATTTACAATAGCTTGGGCTTCAGATGTTAGTGAGCGTTATTTCAGTTGGAAAAATGGTGTTGCATTTGTTCCTGAAAAGCATTGGGAAGAAATGACAATGGAGGAACAAAAAACATTGTTTGATAATCCTCCAACAAAGGAAAGAAGCATCACTAAAGAAATGCGTCAGAAAGCGTTTGATAATTATGAAACTACCGATGACCACGCAATGCACATCGTTGGACTTGCTAAAGACCAAAATGGAAGAGAGTATTACATCGTCAAAAATTCGTGGGGAGTAAGTAACGACCATCAAGGGTATTTGTACGTTACCAAAGCATTCGTAACCTACAAAACTACAGCTATAATGCTTCATAAAGATGGAGTTCCTTCAGATATTTTGAAAAATTGGAAAAAATAATTCAACTAAAAATGAAAAAAATATTATCATTAATGCTCATTTCATCAATGGGATATTTAACAGCACAAGAAAATCTGACGTACCAAAAACCATCGGAGGAGATTTTGCAGTTAGCTGATTTCGAAAGAGCTCCATCGGTAATGATGAACAACCAGCGCACGTGGATGGTTTTTAGTTATCGCTCCACGTATCTTAGTTTAGAACAATTAAATCAAGAGGAAATTCGCTTAGGAGGACTTAGAATGAACCCTAACGTGAATACTCCAAGTAACTTAAACTATATTTCTAATCTGAGAATTCAAAAAGTAGGGGCAAAACAGGCTCAACAGATTAAAAATTTACCCGAAAATGCAAAGATAGCTTATGTGATGTTTTCTCCTGATGAGAAGAAAATATCTTTCACAAATACAACAGAAAAGGGGTTAGAACTTTGGTTGGTTGATTTGGAAACAGCTACCGCTAAGCGTTTAAGTGATACGTTATTGAATGCTAATTTTGGAACTCCTTATACTTGGTCGCCTGATGCCTCTTTTTTGCTTATCAAAACTTTGGTAGAAAATCGTCCTGCGTTGCAAAGTGAAGCTAAAAGTATCCCTACAGGCCCTATTGTTTCTGTTGGAAGTGGGCAAGTTTCACAAAATAGAACGTATCAAGATTTGCTGAAAAATAAAATTGATGAATTTAATTTTGAGGTTTTAATTACTTCTGAATTAAAAAAAATAGATTTGAATGGAAATCAAACGTCCTTTAAAGAAGCAGGAATGTATCTTTCTGAGAGTTTCTCTCCCGATGGAAAATATTTGCTGATAACGGAGATTAAAAAACCTTTTTCGTACATTGTACCTTATAGTCGTTTTCCAAGAGAATCAAAGGTTTATGATGTTCAAGGAAAAGAAATTGCCAAAGTAAATAATTTGCCGTTAATTGAAAATATGCCAAAAGGTTTTTCATCAACATATCAAGGCAAACGCTCTATGACTTGGTGTACAGATAAGCCACACACATTGTATTTTGTCGAGGCTTTAGATGGAGGAGACCAAAATAAAAAAGCCGATTTTCGTGATGAGTTATTTGTTTGGGAAGCTCCGTTTACGAAATCGCCGACGTCACTGATGAAGATGAAGCAACGTTTTCAAGGAGTTACTTGGGGAGATGAAGAAAATGTTTTGGTTTCTGAGGCTTGGTATGATACTCGCAATAGTAAGATAATTTTATTGAATCCTAAAAATGGCATACAAAAGGTAATTGTTGACCGAAATTATCAAGATGTTTACAACAATCCTGGAGTACCACAAACGGTTAAAAATAAATGGGGAAGATATGTTCTTCAAATTGAAAACAGGAAAACATATTGGTTAGGTGACGGATACACTAAAGAAGGGCAGTTCCCTTTTCTTGATGAATTGGATTTGAAAACGTTGAACAAGAAACGTTTATACACTTCCAACGTGAAAAACCAAAAAGAAAATATTCACGATTTAGATGCCAAGAAAAATAGTTTGCTTATCAGTTTGCAATCTCCAACAGAATACCCAAATTATTATATTAAAAATTATAAAAACAATAAGCTAACACAACTTACATTTTTCAAAAATCCGTTTGAAGCTCTTAAAGGTGTTCATAAAGAGGTGATTAATTACAAACGTAAAGATGGTGTAGCTCTTAGTGGGACGCTTTATCTTCCTAAAAATTATGATTTTAAGAAGAAAGAAAAATTACCATTACTTATCTGGGCATATCCGAGAGAATATAAAAGCAAGGATACTGCAGGGCAAAGTACCGCCAATCCTAATGAATTTACATATCCGCATTATGGGTCGTTTATTTATTGGGTTACAAAGGGTTATGCAGTTTTAGATGATGCTGCATTTCCGATAGTGGGAGAAGGTACGCAAGAGCCTAACGACACTTTTATTGAGCAATTGGTAGCCAATGGAGAAGCTGCAATTGATGCTGTAGATAAATTAGGATATATCGACCGAAAAAGAGTTGCTGTGGGAGGCCATTCTTACGGAGCATTTATGACGGCTAACCTATTGACTCACTCCGATTTATTTGTTTGTGGAATTGCCAGAAGTGGAGCTTACAATCGTACGTTAACACCTTTCGGTTTTCAGTCCGAACAAAGAAATTACTGGGATTCTCCAGAGATTTACAATACAATGTCTCCGTTTATGAACGCTCACAAAATGAAAAAGCCTTTGTTGTTAATACACGGAGCAGCGGACAATAATGCTGGTACTTTTACTTTCCAGACAGAACGTTACTTCCAAGCTCTTAAAAATTTAGGAGCTCCCGTGCGAATGGTGTTGCTTCCGCTTGAAAGTCACGGTTATAGAGCCAAAGAAAGTATTTTACATACCCTTTGGGAACAAGATACATTCTTAGAAGAAAATTTGAAGAACAATAAAAAATAGTTGTTTTTCATTAGTTTATAAAAAAGACCTTGAGCTATTATCGGTTCAAGGTCTTTTTTATTTCAAAAAATTATTTCAATGCCTAATCTTACCAAGTAGGATTATCAAATCTTCCGAAAGTTTAAATTTCCAAAGGATTATACCACAAAAAACAAGAATTATCAGCGATTTTAGAACAATATTCCAAATTGGATTGAAAGGAAAATCCCAAAAATAGAAACTAATTACTGTGATTATTCCAAAGAGAGTGATTTTCATAGTTTCATTGTAAAAAGGACTTAATTTGAATTTACTATATGTAAAAGATAATTTTAAGAAATTGTAAATAGAAAAAGCACACAAGGTGGCAAAACCAGCTCCATTAATGCCATAAATAGGTATCAACCAGATATTTAAAATAATGGTGCAAAAGGTTAAAAATACGCCAAAATATAATATTGTTCTGTAGTAAATGGAGTTAAACAAAATTGCATTGTTGATGCCCACTAACGAATCAAAAAGTTTAACAACAGAGATAAGAATTAACACAACTATTCCGTTAACGTATTCTTTATCAGGAAGTAATTCGTAAAATTGCTTTGCATTAGAAATTATTAGGATAAAAATAATAACACTTGTTAAATAAATATTTATAGTACTTTTTTTGTACAAGTCATTAAGCTGGATTGTTTCTTTTTGGTTAAGAAGTTTGGCAACTAAGGGACTTACAATCTGATACATAGCTCTGTAAGGGATAGCAATAACCGTTGCGGTAAAAATGGCTACATTGTAAATAGCAATTTGTGAAATAGGCAGATATTGGTTAATCATAAATTTATCAATATCCATCAGCAAACTTGCCACTGACCCCGATAAAATACTAAAAAGACTATATTTAAGAATTTCATTTCTATTTTCTGGCAAACCGAAATAAAAAGTAGGGCGTTTTACACGAAAAGCAGATAGAGCCATAAAAATCATTCTCAATAGATATATTCCAAAAACGCCATACATAAATTGCTTGAAATCAATGATTTTGAAATAAAATAATATCAAAAGAAACGTGATACCAACACGCTGAAAAACTTCTTTCAGAAAGTTCCCAAATACGGTTTTGAATTGAACTCTTGCCCACGAATAGCAAATTTCAAAATAAGCCATCGTAATTGAAGTGATGAAAATCAAAGCGACATAATCACCCACGACTTCATTCTTCTGAGAAAGCCATTTTACAATTTGTTCATAAGTTAAAATTCCAACAAAACCAAAGGGAACAATAGCTAACAAAGGCAATACAAACAACATAAAATTAAACTTGGAAAGCTCTTGAGGTTCTTTGTAAGAAGAGTAAAACCGAATGAAAGTATTATGCACACCAAAAGCTACCAAAGGTGATAGAATAGTTGCTGTTGAAGTAACATAGCCTACCAGTCCGTATTCTTCTTTTGAAAGAAAGTATACGAACAGAAACAGTGTATTGACGGCTCCGAAAGCAAAGCCAAGATAAGTAATTAGTATATTTTTAACCGATTGCCGAAAAACAATACCCATTTCAAAAAGAATTACCTTACAAAAGTAAAAAAAAGTAGAATAAAATTGTAAATATATTGATTATAAATTAAAAAAGGTCGGATAACCCGACCTTTTTATATTTACATTTTGTTTAAATCTTAGAAGTAAACATTGAATAACAATGAAGCTACTCCAATTCCGTTTTCGCCTCCGAAACCAAAACCAAAAACGCTTGTTTTGTTTCCAGCTGCATCTTTGCTTGATTGGTGGCTAACAGCAACAGCATAAGAGTATTGAGCTCCTAAAGCAACTTTAGGGAAGATGAAGTACTCAGCACCTACAAATCCTTGAGCACCAATAGCAAAACTGAAAGCATCTTTTTGAGGAACTCCAAATCCTAAAAGAGCATCAGCTCCGTAGAACCCTTGCAAACGTGTAGAACCTTTTCTCCACTCTTTTCCGTATCCTACTGCAAGACCGAAAGTTGTTGTAGCATCAACGTCTTTTGGTTTTAAATAGTTGAAAATGAAGTTAGCAGTGTAACGATCAGCAGTGTTATCACTTGTCATTTTTTTACCTAAGAAAGAGTATCCTTCAGCAAATCCAGGAACAGCAAAAGCCGTATTGTTTTTGCCAAAAGCAGAACCACCAAACTCATTGTTAGTGTTACTGTTGAAAGCATTTCCAATGAATTTCAAAGCGTTTCCGGCGTTGAAACCGAATGACCAATCACCTTCCTTTGGTAGATATTCTTCACCTTTAGAAGAAACCAACTCTTGTGCACTTACAGCACTAAATGCAAAAATTGCAGCTAATGATAAAATAATCTTTTTCATCTTTGATATAAAATTAAAATTAGTGGGGGCAAAACTAAACAAATATTTTTAACAAACAAGAAAAAATGATTTAATTTTATTATGTTAAAATTTTATATTGTTTGTAATCAGTGTTTTATGTTTTATTTTGAAGTTTGATTTAACAAATTACATAATGAAAAGCATAAAATTTAGCTCCATTTATCCTAAAATAATTAATCTTTTTTGGAAAAAATTATCATTATATTTTTGATAATCAATGTTCAAAATATATGATTTAGAAGAAAAGGTGTTTTAGTTTTATTTTTTTATGTAATGTATTTATCTGAAAAATAGATTTTTAATATTTTTATAAATAATTTTTTAGTACTATGTATTGCATAGTATTGTTTATTGTTATATATTTGTCCTAACAAAATACCTTATATAATATGGAGACAATTAACACAGAAAAAACCAAAACACAGATGCGAAAAGGCATCTTGGAGATGTGTATTCTTTCCATAATCAGCAAAAACAAAGAGGCATATGTTTCGGATATTATTGAGGCTCTGAAATCTGCTGATATGATTGTAGTTGAGGGGACACTTTACCCACTTTTAACACGGTTAAAGAATGAAAAATTACTCGACTATAATTGGAAAGAATCCAATTCGGGACCACCTCGAAAATACTATGTGCTGACCGATAATGGCACAACTTTTCTGCAAGAAATCGTGAAATCGTGGCAAGAACTACAAACAATGGTTAATAAAATTATTTAGTTATGGACAAAACACATAATATCAGTTTGGGCGGATTTTCATTTTTGATTGAAGATAAAGCCTATCAAGAACTTTCAAGATATTTGAACGAAGTACGTAAATCACTCGGAAATACTTCTGATACCAACGAAATCATTTATGATGTGGAACAACGAATGGCTGAACTGCTCAAAGCTCAAATGAAGGGTAGGGAAGTGATTGTAAACCAAGATGTTGATTATTTAATCAGTGTTCTAGGGCGACCAGAACAATACGTTGACTTAGAAGAAGAAACTCAAAAAGAAGCGAAATTTACTGCTAATGAAAAACAAAACCGAATAGTTGAATTTTTCCGACACAAGAGGCTATACAGAGATTTGGAGAACAAATTGTTAGCGGGTGTTTTTGCAGGATTCGGGCATTTTTTAGCAATTGAAAAAACGTGGTTGCGCTTTGCTTATCTTTGCTTGTTTGCATTTTCCGTACTTATTTTCAGACATATATTCTATTTTTCAAAGGTAGATTCTATTGTCGTGTTTTTTCCGTGGTTAGCAATTTATGTGCTTTTGGCACTGATAATTCCGTCAGCAAAAACCACTGCAGAGAAACTAGCAATGCGCGGAAAAGCAGTAAATATTGATACCATTTCTTCCATTAAGGAAATAAAAATGCGAAATGGTTTGCAACTCACTCGAAGCCTTGAAAATCGAAAACTCTTTGGAGTTTTTGGAGGACTTAGCAAACATTATGGCTGGAATGTAACGGGCGTACGTATTGCTTATTTGGTACTGACATTGGCAACTATTCCTTTATTTGAGGGTTTTTTCACTTTTGTATTCATTTTATGTTATGTATTTCTGGTGTTGTCAATGAACAAAAGAAAAACCTTTTTTGAAAAAGAAGATGATTATCTAACTGAAGATGATTTTAATGCAGAAAGTGACTTTTCGCAGGAAAACGCCCCAAAACAGAAAATGGAATTTGTGTATAAAAAATCTGATTTTAGCATCTGGAGCATCATACGCGGATTTTTCAAAGGCGTTTTGTATGTTATTATTGGTTTTGTGTTGCTCATTTTGTTGTTCAATCTTTTGTCTCTACTCTTGGCGTTGTTTGGGATAGGTATTGCAGGTTGGGGCGTTGGTTTCAGTGTACTTACCTTAACGGATTATCTTTCATTTATTGTAGAAGGAAATTGGCAGCTTTGGATTGCTTATTTTTCAGCAGCATCACTATTTATTTTGCCTATTTTGGTAATTTCGATTTTATGTCTGAAATTATTTTCTAAAAAAGGTTATCAAGTATCTAAAGTGTGGATCTTACTCAATGTTTTTTTGTTCTTTTTTGGGGTAATGGGAGTAATTACCGTGAGTGTTGATACGTTTAAACATTTTCAAGCCTATGATTCTGTTGAAGAAAGAATTCCTTTTGCCGTATCTGATACTATTTCGTTATCGTATGAAAAACAGCCTTATAGATATTACAAATATGATATACTAAATTTTGGTAGTCCAATTTTAAAAGATGATAATGAAATTATTGCCAAAGGAGATTTTGTTCGATTCCGTATTGGGGAAACTTCTGAAAAAGAATCTTATATCATTTTGAAGAAATATTCCAGAGGAAGAAACCTTTCCGATGCTCAATCTAAAGCTTCACAAATAAAATACAACTTGAAAATAGAGGAGAATAAAATTGTTTTGCCTGAAAAGTATTCACTTGGCGAAAATCCAAAAATAAGAGACCAACGAATTGAAGTTGTTTTATATCTTCCTCAAGGAAAACATATTACAAGTTCGGATGAAGAACTTTCCGTATTGGAGTTCAGAAGCAATAAATGGATAGACATTAGTAGGGGAGGAGTTGCTAAAATGACTGAAAATGGGCTTGTTAAAATTGAAAATAATTAATTTATAATATTTAAATAGTATTAAAAATGAAAAAATTAACCATCTTTACCACATTACTATTATTTTGCTCGTTAGTTTTCGGACAAAATACATTCAAAGGAAAACTTATTGATGCCACAACCAAACGAGTTATTCCCGATGCAAATATTATTTTGATAGCTCTGCCCGATTCTACATTGGTAAAAGGAGCGATTAGCAATGATGAAGGAATTTTTGAGTTGATAAATACCTCCAAACACGATAATTTAGTACTAAAAGTATTGCATTTGGAGTATAAAACTCAAACTATTTCAGTGAAAAATACTGATTTTGGTACAATTTTGTTGCAAAAATCGATAAATGAACTTGGTGAGGTAGTTGTTTCGGTCTCAAAACCTATTATGAAACAGAAAGGAACGGCTGTCGTTACTGATATTTCTACTTCTACACTGAAAGATTTGCCTAAAATGGAGATGCTTTTGAACTTTTTGCCTGGTGTATCGACTTCCTATACAGGTGGTGGCTACAATGTGTTTGGCAAAAGCAATCCTATTTTCTATATTAACAAACGAAGGGTGTACAATACTGAAGAAATTAACCGACTTTCTCCACAAGATATTCAAAGTATTGAGTTGGAAACTCAACCTGGTGCTGAGTACGACAACAATGTGGGAGCTGTCATTCGTATCATCTTGAAGAAAAAACAAGGTGATGGGCTTAGCGGAAGTATTTATAATGGCAATGAATTTAAAAAAGGAATTTGGCAATACTTAGGAACAAATCTGAACTATCGTACGGGAAAAACTGATATTTTTGGAAGTATTAATGTAAATTTTCGTCAAGCAGTGCGTAATGATAATTGGCAAGAACTCATTGTGCAAACACCTACAAATCAATGGAAAGTACGTACTGAAGATATACAGAAAAACAACGGAAAGAATATAAACGCAAAACTTGGTGTAAATCACGAGTTTAACGATAAACATTCCGTTGGGGCAACCGTGTGGACGTACGTAAATCCGTTTGCTGGGCATACATTCACCGACCAACAAACGGAAACTTTCCAAAATGCAACGCTCTTCAGTAAAGGACTTAATCATTACGACCGCTTTAACCAAGATAAAAAAATAGAAGTTAATGCGTACTATGAAGGGCAACTTTCCGACAAAATCAAACTTCATACTGACGTGGATTATTCCATAGCAAATTCTGACCACACTTCAAATATTTTAGAAAAAAATCTATTGGCAAATTCGCAAAAAAATGTGCATACTCATTCTAATGCTCAAGCCAATTGGTTACATACCAAAACTACTTTCACTCAAAAATTGAATAAAGCTACACTGAGCTATGGTGCTGAATTTAGTACACTTACACGCGATGAAAATTACACTGACAACGTGCTAACGACTTCTCTCGTTGAAAATAAAGAACTTCGCTCATCGGGATTTGTTAGTTTTTCACGACCTATCGGGAAGGCGAACCTAAAAACAGGAGTTCGTTATGAATATGCTGATTTTGAGTATTTCCAAAATCATACAAAAGACCACGTGAAAAGCCGAACTTATGGGCATTGGTTGCCTAATGTGTCGCTTTCTTTTCCTTGGGATAAAACCAGAATGGCAATCAGTTATACCAAAAAAATCCGCCGACCTGCCTTTTACGAATTGAGCGATTATGCGGCTTATGAATCGCCATTTATGTACAATCGCGGAAATCCTGATTTGCGTCCACGACTTGATGATGAATTTAGTTTGTTGGCAACTTACAAAAGTATCTCAGCTTCAGTTATTTATTCATTTATGAAAGATGCCTACTATGAAGATTATAATTTGTTGGCATCAAATCCGAATGTAGTTGAGCGTACAATTCGTAACTATGATGATTTTCAGTCTCTTAAAATGGTACTTTCTGCACAACATAAAATCGGAAAGTGGATGCCTAAGCTAGACGTTACTTTCGGAAAGCAATTCACTAAAGGTGTTTTTTATACTAACAAACCTATTTTTGCTGTTGAAATGATGAATCAATTTATATTATCAGAAAATTGGTTAGGTCTTTTTTATGTAAATTATCAATCAAAAGGAAGTTTGGCTGTTACTTATCGTGAAAAATCTGCGATTTTTTCGGGGATAGCCCTTGCACGTACTTTCTTTAATAAATCATTGCAGGTGTATTTGGTGGCACAAGATGTCTTCAATATGTCAAATGCTACTACTGTTGTGCAAAATTCTTACATTACAAACCGTCGTTTTTTCGATGGAAATAATCGAGGAATTAACATAGGTTTACAATACACATTTAATCCAACTCAGAATAAATACAAAGGACAGGGAGTTGATGAAGATGAAAAAGGACGTTTATAAAAAGTAAAAGTAAATTTTAGTATAGAGGGATTTTTAATGAACTGAAAATCCCTCTATGTTTTTATAAGTGATTAATTTTCAAGAGAAAGTCGTGCTTTGGCTGTGGTTTGTTGGTCAGTGAATTGGTTTTCTAAAAATTTGTAATATCCTACGATGCCAACCATTGCGGCATTGTCAGTACAATATTGAAATTCAGGAATATATGTTTTCCATCCATATTTTTCTCCCAAAGTGAGTAGTGCGTTGCGTATGCCTGAATTTGCTGAAACTCCTCCACCTATGGCAATTTGTTTGATACCTGTTTGTTTGACGGCTTTTTGTAGTTTTGTCATCAGAATTTCAACAATGGTGTGTTGTACAGAGGCACAAATATCTGCAAGATTTTCAGCAATGAAGTTTGGATTTTCCTGAGTTTTCTTCTGTATGAAGTACAAAACAGCAGTTTTAAGTCCTGAAAAACTAAAATTTAGCCCTTCGGTTTGTGGCTTCGAAAATGAGAATGCCTTTGGGTTGCCTTCTTTTGCATATTTGTCAATCAGTGGGCCACCAGGGTAGGGCAGACCAAGAATTTTCGCGGTTTTATCAAAAGCTTCACCTACGGCATCATCAAGGGTTTCTCCCAGTATTTTCATTGAAAAGAAGTTGTTTACCTTCACAATTTGCGTATGTCCGCCACTGATGGTCATCGCTAAAAAAGGAAATTCAGGCTTTGGATTTCCCTCATCAATGAAGTGGGCTAAAATATGTCCCTGCATATGGTTTACTTCAATTAGGGGGACACCTAATCCCATTGCTAACGATTTGGCAAATGAAGTTCCCACAAGTAGTGACCCCATAAGCCCTGGACCTTGAGTGAAAGCTATGGCTGAAATCTTTTCTTTTGGGATACCTACCTTTTTCAGAGCATTATCTACCACAGGTACAATATTTTGAAGATGAGCCCGTGACGCTAATTCAGGTACAACACCGCCATATTGTTTATGTACTTCCTGATTTGCAACAATATTTGAAAGAACTTTGTCATTTTCAAGTACTGCAGCAGAAGTGTCATCACAGGAAGATTCAATGGCTAATATATAAACATTTGATTTTGTCATTTCGAGTAACTTTTCTGTACAAAAGTATAAAACAATTATCAATTAGCAATACATTGCTAATAATTGACTTTTTATAGTAGTTCGTTATGATGTTAAAAATGGTATAGAATGTTTGCTTTTATAATTTTTTAATATATTTTTGCATCTTGAAAGAATACTACAACTACGATGAAATTATATAGGTACATACTTAGCGGTATCTACTTTCTTACCTCCTTGAAGAATATCAAATTTTTGCTTCAAGGAGATAAAAATATGCAGAAAAAAGTGACTGAAAACTTGTGTAATTCACATAAAATCAGTATATTTGTACGTGCCTTAGCACAGCACAGCACAGCACAGCACAGCACAGCACAGCACAGCACAGCTTATACACTAAATAGATTACACTCGTCTTTGTTACAAGACGAATATTGTTGAAAAATCAGAAATAACAGCATCTTAGGAGGCTGTTGTTTCTGATTTTTTTGTTTTTAGATATTTAATTTTTAAAATTTTTACATAATGAACAAAAATAATCTAATCTCAATGGAGTTTTCTTCTGAAGAAATGAAGAAAATTGATGATGCACTAAATGCAATTATTGAAGTGCTTGAAAAGAAGGCGGTTAATTTAACACCTGATGAACGCCGTCAGTATGGAAATGTCGCTGATTATAACAAAATGTTTATTGAAAAGGTAAAAGTGAATATGGAACAAGCTCCTGATACCATCCCAACTACGATTGACAAGACGGAATTTGACCGTGATTACAGGCTTAGTTCGCAAATGACTGAGCCTTTACGAAAAGTAAATCGTATTTTGGAGATGCTTACAGATACTCGTACTTTGGCAGATACGGACAATTATGTAGTAGGTTTGTTATACTATAAATATATCAAATTCCTTGCTGCTCAGAATATTCCAAGTGCAGTAACCATTCTTGCCGAGCTTCGTAAACACTTTAAAAGAGGAAGTAAGGAGCAAACACCCCCTCAAGAACCCTCACCAACCACCCCGCAAACGGAAAGTTAGGTAATAATATCCCTTTCAACAGTTAGTTTGCCTTTTACTATGGTAAATGTAGCGGTTGAAAGGGATAGTTTTGCTAAAATTTTGGTGAAAATACCCCAAAAAGGGACTGGAATTGCTAAAATTTTGGATAAGCTATCCTTTAATTTGGCTATATTAATCTTGTGCAGATTTAATGTATAAAATAAAAAGATAAAAATATATATAGTAATTTCATATAAATTGATGCTAAATATTGCAATGTATTGAATAAAGAATTATTAACCAAAGGGGAATCCCCTTTATAAACCAATTAATTATGCCGTTATATAGAGTAACAGTTACGAGAACCGTTTTTTCAAACGGAATCCGTGTAGAGTCTGGAATGTCTGTTGATGTTCCTACACGTTTAGCTACAAATCCTGTTTTTGTAAATGGAGGAGCTGATGTTATTGCAGCTTTCTATCGAATTTATGGGATAGATGTATCATCAATTTGGGGGAGCCTTAAATCAGCATTACGAGCAGACCAAATTGGCTAAAGCCATAGATAACCTTATCTGGGAGTGGATAGGGTTATCTTATTATAAAAAATAGTAAAACAATTTATTTTAAAAATATTAAAAATGTCGTTTAGTAAAAAAGCAGGGAAGATACAGGTGACATCATCTGATATAGAATCGAGAAAGCAAAGTGAGAAAACATCCAAACAGATAGATAATGCAATAGACAACACAATAGATGGAGCTAAAGGTTGTTTTGAAGATACTCTGAAAGGATGTGGCTGCGTTTTGGTTTTAATTGGTGCAGGAATAATATACCTGATTTACAAAATTGTATCTTGATTTTTGTGTTAAAAATTAGTGTTTTATGGAAAAAGAGAAGGAGTTATTGGAACTTCAAATTTTGTTAATACAGGACTATTTTGAAAAAATAGCGGGTTACCCTATAAGTATAACTGAGAATGAGTGTAATGCTCTGTTAAAAGAATCCAATGAAGATGAGGAAAAGGCAGCTCAAATACTTTATACGAGAATACAAGGACAACAGAAATTAGAAAAAGAACGAATAAATAATAAAATTATTGGTATGGAAAATATTATAAGAGAGGCAATTAAAAAGTTTGGGATAAATAAATTACAATCAAGAAACGTAGCAGATATTTATACAAATTTAGATGGAGAATTGAGAAACTCACAGGGAGGAGCTTTGGCAAGAAATGAAGAGTCAAGAGTTAGAGGGTGGCACGGTATTGATAAAAGTACTCCAATATATGCTTTTTTCTATTATACAAAGACAAAGGAAGGTGATTTCTTTACAGCGACACGAATTTACCATTTTTCTTGTTGTGTGTTAGAATCCGGAGTTAGCTTTGCAGGAATCATACAAACAAGTGGTAGTCGTAAAGAACCTGATGGACATTTGTTTATTTCGTGGGGAGAGATTGAAGATGTTAGTTATGTTTCTAATTTGGATTTAGATATAGAAAGCAATAATCCTAATGCATATTTTATTTCTGATGATCCAGCTTTTGCAGTAGTAGATATAGTTAATTGTTTGGTTTTTCATTCTGTTGAAGATAGTACCTATATCAATATCCCTAATGTTTATTTTACATATACGGGTGTCGGAATTACAGAAACAGTAAAACCTTTCCTTAATGAAGTATTGGATGGATATGATGAGTTATATGAAGGAAATGAAGAGTGGTACAAAGAGTTAATTAATGAATTGAATATACTCAAAGATAAACAGCGATACCAAGAATTAATAGATAGGGTAGAAGAAGAGGAAGAGGACTTGTTTGAAGAATATTATTTTTATAAAATATATGGATTACTAGGGCTTAATTATCAATATGAAGCATTCAAATTGTTTGAGGTTTTCAAAACAGATTTAGAAAAACTAAAAGATGAAGAACCTGATCAATATAAGGCTTCTTTACCTTGGTACCTAATGATTGAGGCAGAAGTTTATAAAGCAAAAGGAAATGGTTACGAATCGGCTTATTCTTATGATAAACTTGCAAATTTTTACAAAGAAAATAGCACACAAAACAGAGATGTATTGACCTTTTATGAAGCGGAAAAAGAAAAGAGTTACAATAATTTTATAAATGATTTCCATAAAGTAGATTATCAAGATCGCAAGATAATAACGGTTTCTAAAACAGAATCTCTTTTCAAATCTAATCATTTAATCCTTTTGAATATGGGTAATTTACCTAAGATACATTTCCCAATTACCCACCCTAAAATTGACCATACTTATGTATGCCATCCATACAAAACGGATAGCTACTTACCCATAGAAAATTACGATTATGAATTGCTCAATGACAGAATCAATGAATATTGTTATTTATTACAATGTTTGGGAGCAACCTCTATTACAATAGAAAATAGTAGGGGAGAAAGTAAAGATACTCAAAAACATAATAATACTAAAAGAGAAGCAGAAGTAGGTCTTAGAGCAAATTCTATTAAATTTAATTCAGAAAATGATAAAAGGACTGGAGATTTATCAAAAAGCACATTAAAAATAGGAAGAAATCAGTCGTTCAACCCAACTAAAAAGCCCTTTGTACCTGAAAATTTAGTGTGGTTAGCAAATGAAATAGGTTGGCAACGTCTTATTGATCAACGAATGTCAGGTAACATTTTAGAGCATAGTGAATTTATGTCTTCAACACAAAGTCAAGTGCTTACAAACTCTGAAATATCAGATATAAACGCTGAATTAAGTATATTATTTGCTACTATAAAAGTTGGTAGAAGAAAAGAAAGCGAACAAAAAATAGAAACAAATAGTGAAGTAGAATGGAAAATTAATGTGGTATTCAAACCGATGGAAGCATTTGATGAGGTTGTTGCAGTACCTGTGGAAGAGAAAAAACAATTAAAACAAATTTCTCAAAATTCGTTAAGTGATGAAGAACAGCAATATTTTGAGGAAGTTAAATTTATGCTTGAAGATGATGCTATTATTGATGATAAGGAGCGTGTATATTTAAGCGAAATGTGTAAAAAGTTTAACATCAATGCTGAAAGAGCTAAAGAATTAGAAGAAAAAGCTATAGCACAGATACACACATTTACAGAAAATGAACTCAAATATCTTGAAGATATAAAATTTACTCTTGAGGATGACGGTACAATTGACGATAAAGAACGTATATACTTAGATGAAATGTACAAAAAATACAATATTAATCCAGACAGAGCCAAACTTTTGGAAAGTATTGTTATTAACAGAGGAGATTTATCCAAAGAGGAAAAAGAATATTTGGAGAAATTTAAGATATTTACAGCTGATGGTACTGTATCTGATCGAGAGCGAAGAATACTAAATCGTTTGGCAAATTTGTTGGGTATCAGTGAAGAACGAGCGATTGAACTAGAAAAGAGGTCTTCGTAAAAGTTATTTAATAATTTTGATAAACAACCCCATTAGTTCGAAACTAATGGGGTTGTTTTTATTCAAAAGATAAAAGATTATTTTTTCTGCCAAATGAGTGGTGTTTCTGGTTTGTCTTCCCCACCGAGCAGTTGCAAAGCTTGTTTGTATCCCGCTGGATTTTTTGTTTTTAGATTGATAGGGTAACGCACTCTACGATATACATTTTTGATGTCTGCTTTTGTAGCATCGGTATAGAAAGGCATAAAAGGCAACAATCCTTCTAAAAACGGATTTTCAAAGAAAGGTAATCCTGTTCTGCGATAATCGTTGGTAACTTCGAAAGGTTGCCACGGATTCTGAGCTATATACTTTTGAGTCATAATTTTTGAAAGGACGTCATTGTTGGTAGGATGTACCCCTTTTGGATAATTATAAGTTATGGTTTCCTCAGCTTTTGATGAATGAACTTTACGCTTTAGTTGAGTGCTACTAATTTCGGTAGTATGATCAAACTTAGCTGAAGTTCCTATACGATTGTAGCTTTCACTTTGTAAATACTCATCTGCGTAAAGTCCTATTTTATGATATTCAAAACTTGTTTTTACGCCTAATTCATACCATTCTTTTGCGGTTCTGCCTGTTTGCCAACCATAATGGGCAGCTTCAGCAAGAAGGAAATAAGTTTCCCAAGCTCCGAAATATACACGTCTGAGATTTCCGCCTCTGTATTGTTTGCTAATAGCGGGTAATCGTCCTAAAGCAATGCGAAAACTTCGGATAACATCACCTTTTCCTGTCAAATCACCACAAGTGAATGAAGAGAAAGTATATTTGGTACTAATTTTGTTTCCTGAGCCACTTGGAACTTCAATTTCTTGATAATTTTTCCCTTCTCGTTCAGCGTCTTTGTCTCGTTTTTCGTAGAAATTTACCAAGCCATCGTGATGTCCAGGTATGTGATAATTTACCAAAATACGTGGGTCAATTTCAGAAGGAATGTAATCGTACAAATATCCAGCAGATTCTATATTTGTTTTGGTAGGAAGTACCTCTGGCATATATAATCCTAAATATTCGTTAGGTGAACGTAAATGATTATTGAGAGCCTCATCGGGCAGTCCGTAAGCTGATGTGCCAGGGTGTTTTGCCATTTCACGAACAGAAATGCCACCTAGTCCAAAACCAATGTTAGTAAGTGTTGAGGTGATTTCCATTCCGATGTAACTCAGTGCAAAAATAGAACCGGCAGGATTTTCTAAGTCAGCAATATCAGATTGAGCTACGGAAGCGTTATCAATATTTTCTGAAATAAATCCGCTAACGTCGCCCACCTCTCGTATGATATTTTCAAAACGAGTTTTGCCTACATCGCCCACATTTGAAAAACGCATTGCACAACGCAAACGCAAGGAGTTAGCATATTTTTTCCACGCTTTGATGTCTCCTGCATAAAAAGCATCGAATGCATCATTTTTGATAGTTGCATTTTCATCAAATTTACTTACGGCTAATTTGAGCTCATCTTCAATATAACTATAAATTTCCTCAACACTATTGTATTCTGCGACCTTGCCTTTAAATCCTTTTTTAGCAGGATATGGACCAAACATATCAGCAGCTTCCGAAAATAAATAAGCACGATACACACGAGCCATTTGGACGTAATTATTCGTTGCAGCAGAAGCATTCACTCCTGAAGCAATACGTTCTTCACCAATTTCAATGGCTTGACTGGCATTGTAAATCCACTGAGCTAATGATCCCCAATAATCAGTCATATAGTTGTTTTGGTCTTGCAATACCTGTGGTCCGTGAATAGGTCGATAGGTGTAACGAGCCCCCCATAACCACGTACGATGAAAAAGAATATCCCGATTCCACCAACTGAGCTGAGCATCAGCAACAGAAGCGTTAAAAAGTCCTTCTACTAAAACTGAGTTTCGGTCAGCAGCATTATGGTCTTTGTTTATATCTTCGAAATCTGAGCAAGATTGCCAGAACAAAGCAATGGATACTATGATTGTTATTTTTGAAATTATTTTTTTCATAACCTTACTATTTGAATTTTAAAGTCCGATAGTGATATTAAAAGTAAATGACCTTGTTGTAGGTGGAGCTCCAAACTCTAAGGCTGTTACGTTTGTTCCTGTTCCTGAAACTGATTCGGGGTCGATTCCAGGTACATCTGTGTGGATAAGCCAAAGATTATTAGCTGTAAAAGAACATTTCAAACTTTGGATGTGCATTCTTTCCAAATGTTTTTTATTGATGTTATATCCTAAAGTTAATGTTCTCAATCGCACAGAGGTAGCATCGTAAATATTAGCTTCGGTAATTCCAATATTATTTTGAGCCAAGGCACCCCAATATCTTTGAGGAGTTACTTCTTTTGTGTTTACATCATATCCTCCTGTGGCATTTGCAATAACTCCTTCAACAACAAAAGGTTTTCTGGCTCCTCCTGGAGCTGTCTCGGCAGCCATTCCGTAACCTGTAAGTAAGTTTCTGGTCATTGAAAATATTTTTCCACCTACACGAGCATCAACAAGAAAATCAAGATTAAAGCCCTTCCAAGAGAAACTATTACTAACCCCCAGCATAAAATCAGGTTGTTGGTGTCCGAGGTAGTGTAAAGCCACTTGGTCACGTTGTGGAAGTCCTTCACTATTGAGAATCATTTTTCCGTGATGAGGACTATTTACATCATTCACTCTTCGGATTTTTGAGCCATAAATAGCTCCGTATTCTTTGTCTTTTTCGGCAAGAACAGTGATTTCATCAACTGTTAGAAGATCATAAGAGTTTACGTCAGTATAAAGGTCAATAATTTTATTTTTATTTTTGGAGAAGTTTACTGAAGTATCCCAATTTAATCCTTTTGGGTTGTTGAGTATTCCTACTCCTAAAGAAACTTCAATTCCTTTATTTTCAATATTTCCAGCGTTGATAATTCTGAATTTATATCCACTGGTTTCATCCATTGGTAAGCGTAGTAATTGTCGAGTAGAATTGGTCTGATACACAGCGGCATCAAGTTTTAAGCGATTGTTAAAGAAACGCAAATCAATACCTGCTTCGTATGATTTTACTAATTCACTTCTAACGGAACTATCGTAGAGTATTTCTTTTGTTGAAATTGTGGGCGTTCCCCAGAAATCTTTACTCACAGAATAGCTGTTATAAAGCATATGTGGCTCTAAATCATTTCCAACCTCAGCATATGAGGCTCTTAATTTGGCAAAAGTAATCCACTCAGGTAAAGATAATAATTCAGAAAAAACGCCTGAAAAACTAACAGAAGGGTAGAAGTACGAACGATTTTCAACGCTCATCGTTGAAGACCAGTCATTGCGGAAAGTAGCGTCAAGGTAAAGACTATTTTTCCAACCAATTTGAGCAGAGCCATAGAGTGAATTCATTTTTCGTTCAGTAAGAAGCGAATTGACTACTGGTTTTTCCTTACCATTATTTAATGAAAATATATTTGGAAGAAGTAAATCACCTGAAGAGGCACTCATTTCTGACGTTTGTTGCGACATCAAGTTTCCTCCAAATGTAAGGCTTCCGCTGAGGTCTTTAAGTAAATCATTTTTCTGTGCAATGAACAAAAAGCTAAGGTTTTTCTCAATAAATTCTTTAGAACCTTCGGAATAGAATCCATTTTTTGGGACGGACAGACTTCCCGAATGTTTACGATGGAACATTTTGGTGTTGTAGTAATCCATTCCTCCTTTAACTTCTCCTTTTAACCAATTAGTAAACTCGTAACTCAATGAAGCAAAACTTATATAGCGGTTACGAACATCATTATTTCTGTTATATTTTAATGTCCACCAAGGATTATCATCAGGTAGAGTTTGAGTGTCGTACCATACTTGTTTTTCGTTCATTATAGGCGGGTTAAACTCTCGAATATCAAGTGTTTGAGGGAAGATATTAAGAGTTTTGTACACGTTTGATTGGTTCAACCCTTGTATAGGACGATTATTTGCAACAGTATTCACATAATTGATTTTAAAGTCAAGTTTCCATCGGTCGCTTTTACCTAAGTTGGTAGAGGTACGCAAAGTTGCTGAAGTTCTGTTAAGTTCAGTTTCAGGTACAATACTGCTGTTATCCATATAGTTAAGTGATGCATAAACAGATGTCTTTTCAATTTGCTGTTGGAAAGTAATTGCTTGTGTGGAAGTGATTCCAGTACGGAAGAAATTCCCAATATTATCGTAGGTATCCAACTTAACTTGTTTATTGTCCCAATTAGTTACGATTTGCCCTTCAATTTTGGGTCCCCAATTAAGCGTAGTTTTTGGGTCGTAAATTTCGTCTCTTCCCTGAGCAAAACTATTTTGTAACTTAGGTCTGACAAAAATATCTTCTGTGGCGATGGTGCTTGAAATTGTGATACCTAAGCCTTGTTGTTGTTTGCCTGATTTGGTGGTTATTAGAATAACTCCATTTCCTGCACGTGAACCATAGAGTGCCGCAGCCGAAGCTCCTTTTAGTACAGAAACAGATTCAATGTCTTCAGGATTAATGTCTTGTAGTCCATTTCCCATATCCATTCCTGAGTTTCCCCAAATATCAGCAGCTCCACTTGCCTTATTATCTATGGGTACACCATCAATAACCACTAATGGTTGGTTATCCCCCGTGAGGGAATTTTGTCCCCTTAGAATGATTTTAGAAGAACCTGCCATACCTCCTGCACCCTTTACTATCTGTAAACCAGAAACCTTACCCGAAAGAGCGTTGGTAACATTCGCATCACGCGATTCAAGTAATTTTGAACCATCAACCTCTTGTAAAGCATATCCCAAAGCTTTTTCACTTCGTTTAATTCCTAAAGCTGTAACTACAACTTCTCCCAATTGCTGAGTGTCTTCTTTTAGTACAATATTCATTGTTAGTGAATTACTGCTACTTTTGACAACTTTTTCTTGGGTAGAAAAACCGATGTAACTAAACACAAGAACATCGCTCTGCTTTGCCTGAATGGAATACTTACCATCAAAATCAGTTGTTACGCCTTGAGTCGTGTTTTTAATCATAATACCAACTCCTGACAACGGAATTCCTGCTTCGTCGGTAACAGTACCCATAACTGTACGCGTTTGTGCAAGTAGCGGATGTGTGAAAACTCCCATAACAAGTACAAACATCATTAAAAGCTTTCTTTTCATACTGTTCTAAATTTGGTTAATAATAACAAATAAACTTTGTCGAAAATAAAAAAAATTATGTTAATAGAAAAGAAATTTAACTTTTTTAAAGTTTTATAAATATAACAAATTCTAATTATTTAGTTGTATTTAATTTTTAATGAATTTTAAATCAGTTATTTAGTTGTTTTGTTGTTTTATAATAGAGAGTTTTACTATTTAAAATATTATCATTTTTTTAGCATATTATTTAACAAAAAATTCGGGTGAGAAATTTTCTCACCCGAATTTCATCTTTAGAAAGTGAATTATAGTATTTTTTATAGCTTTGTCTTCGCAGGGTCTGTAGCTAGAGGGACAAAACGAGCTTTTAAATTAGGTTGTGGCATATCAGCATCAAGTGGGTATATCGGACGTTGAATGTTTTTGTAAGGTAAACGCAGTAAATCTTGATCAACACCCCCTGGTGTAAGAGCCATTACCCAACCTTTACGCATATTGTAAAGCTCAGGAACTAAATAACCAATTTTTACAACTAAAATATCTGTTTCTCTCGGATTTAAACCCAACTCTGTGAAGTATCTTTCAAAATGAAAAGCTTTTCTTTTTTCTGTGACGATTACAGAAATATTTCCGCTTTTAACTACTACAATGGTATTATCTTTTTCATCCTTTTTAATTGCGGTAATTGTACCCGTAATGCGAACAGGCGGTGCGTAGCGACTATCAACTCTCGCTCCAGCTGTAGCATCAATTTTTCCGCCAACACCAATGTTCACAGCTTGTTTTACGAATTCAGCATCAGGAATAGAAGCATAAATAAGATTTTTCCCTTTTTCAGTTTTAAATTCAGGACGTTTTAAAAGCTCAGTTAATGTCCAAGTAACGTCACCTGCTCCTCCAGCAGTAGGGTTATCCCCCATATCGCTTATAATGAATGGCTTTTCAGTACTAGCTAGTGCTTGAGAGATGCATTCGGGTAGGTAGGCTGTTGGGGCTACAAACTCAAAATCCTCACGGACGTTCCAGAAATGTTGGGCTAAAGTTTCGGCAGCCTTGGCGACGGCTTCTTTGTCATCTCCGTATGTCATAACTACTCCGTGATTACGAGGTTCATCAGCCCAAGGGTAAGACATCCAGATTGAAGCGTCTATTACTTTATCACCATCAATAAGATTTGGAATCTGACCATACAAACTCTTAGCAGGTTCAATACGTGTACTTGTCTTTTCGCCTGGTAGTAAGATTGGTACTGGAATCCAAGCCTTGTAAGCTGGTTTTCCTTTGCCGCTTTCCAGCCTGTCGAGAAGATTCGTTAAAGCCCGTTTTTTTGAAATCATAGCGTCTTCGTGCGGTGCAAGTCGATAACAGGTTATCATATCGATATTTTGTGCTAATCGAGGAGAAACACTTCCGTGTAAGTCCATACACGATGATACAAGTACATCATTGCCAATTACTTCTCGGATACGAACTATTAAATCTCCTTCGGGGTCTTCTAATCCCTGTACACTCATTGCTCCGTGAATGTCAAAAAATAAGCCGTCGATAGGGAGAGCTTCTTTGAGCATTTCAAGGGTTTTTGCAATCATTTTTTCGTAAGTTTCACGTTCAACAATACCACCAGGCATAGCGTGTGAACGCAAAGTAGGTAGCCACTTAGCACGTTGTACAACACCTGAATCAGGAACGAAAAAATTATAATATGAGAAAATACTATCGCCAATACGCAAAGGAAAGGCGTCTTCTCGAGAAACTGCTGGGGAAAAAGTACTTGATTCAATAGCAATACCTGCTATAGCAACGCGTGGAAGCTCTTTTTTAGCTTCTTTTTTGTTACAACTCGTAAAAGTCATTAATCCTAAAGATAGGAAAATAAAGGCTATATTTTTCATAGAAAAAAGAAATTTGGTTTAACATTACAAAGGTAGTTAATTTATGTGAAAAGTAAATGTATTTGCTTAATTAATGTGAATTTTTTTGAAATGTAAAAAACTATTTTTGTAATTTGCTGATAAATAAGAGTTTATTTTTTTGAGGAAAGAGATTTTTTCAATAAGTATTGCTTGTTGTAATAGTATTAGGAAGAAAATATTGAATCGAAGTTATCTTAACTTAACTTACTACTTTAGTTTTTACAAGACTTTGAGGTTTTAGTTTTGTTATCTTCACTTAAATGATGTTCTTGGTAGTTTCAAAATAGTGGTTCTCTGAAATAAAAAGAGTTCTAAAAGGGAAAGGGGTAGTTTTTCAAAAAATCCGTAGTAATATTAAAATCTCACCTGTAGAAATAAACTATTAATATATTTTACTTCCACAAGTGAGATTTTTATAAACATTAGTCTAATTTATTTTCTATTCTTCATAGAATTCTATTTCATAGATTTTAAAGTTAGATCTTTGTCCTCTTCGTGTGAAGCCATGGAAAGAAAAATCCTTCAATGATAGAGGGGACTTTAATGTTATAACATACCAATCTTTGTTAGTATTAAAGGAAACTACCCCTATTTGTTGTTTTGTTATGGATGCGTTGTCACTTATGATTATTTCATCAGTAGGAGTAGATGAATCCATTTTAAGACGAATTGTTTTCACCTTTTTATTTTCTTGAAATTTAAATCTTAATTCTTCATCTTCTCCAAATAAAGCTTGATCATTTGAAAAACTACCAAAAGTATTTTCATCTCCATCTAACATATTTTCGAAACCTTCTCTATTTCCATCATTGAAGAAACTAGCAAAATATCCAGAAACTCCACTAATTTTTGTTCCTGAAGGAGTATCAGCTGAGTTTGAGCCCACTAAAAAGTCTTTAGGATACACCACAGTTGGATAGAAATGTACACTGGTTGTTAATTTTGTAGGATATTCTGTACCATTTGCATCATAAATAACTACTTTCAAAGGTAAAATAGTTCTTTTTGTTATGCTACTGGCATTTTGCGGTTCAAAAGAAATTTCAACTTTTGTTAAATCTCTGAAAGATACTCTTTTAATGGTGCCTTCTATGCCTTCAGGGGCAAGTTCTGCTTCTCCATCACGTACCAATCCTAGAGAAATATCTTGAGGAATGCCTTTATCAGAAGTAATTGTAAAACTTACTTCTGGATCAGGGAAAGAGAATTCCCCTGTAACGGCATCTATATGGACACTTTTAACAGTATATGTGCGATTAATTTTTAATGTTATTTCTTTAGGGAAAATCTTTACCACGAAAAACTCGCTACCTTTAAGAATTTTAACACTATCATCACCTATTACTTTCAATGAAAAAGGTAGTATTACTTGCTTATCAAAATCGCTTCTGTTTTGTGTTGAAAGCTCAAAACTTGCAGTCCTACTTCCAGGAGCAATTGTTATTTCTGATTGCGTAATAGATACTAAATCCTTTGTTCCTAACTCATAATCAGAGTATTGTTCCTTAAGACTCTCATATAATGTTGGGTCATACACTAAAGAAGCTTTAAATTCTTTTTCAACTTTATTTGTAAAGTTCAAAACAGCATTGACTTTATTCTCATTTGAAATTGTCAGTGTTGAAAGAGAAAACATAGGAATGTCTGTCTCCGACTTATAAAAATAGACTTGTTGTTCACGTGGGTCATATCCGATGCGAGTGCGAATATCATCGTCAATAATTTTTTTATCAATCTCCCAAGCGGTGCTATTGTTCTTTTCAACTGTAATTTCATCTTTATTACAAGAATTAAAGAAGCCTACACACAAAAGAGATAAAACTGTAGTTTTTAAAATATGTGTCTTCATTGTATTTTTTTTAGATTATACATTTGTATGTTCTACCCATAATTTTTCAAAAATTCTTATGATAAATAAAATCTCACTCACAGAAGTAAAAATGTGTTGATAGTTTATTTCTATAGGTGAGATTTTTTCATAAATATTTTTTACCTGTTTTTTCTACTCTCCGTAGAATTCTATTTCGTAGATTTTAAAATAAGATTTTTGTCCTCCTCTTGTGAAGCCATGCATTGTAAGATTTGATAGAGAAACAGCACTTTTGAACGTAATCACATACCAATTATCGGTAGAACTAAAGGTAGCTGTTCCCATACGTTCACGACCCACGTTTATAACTATTTGATCAGTAGGAGTAGATGGATCCATTTTGAGACGAATTGTTTTCACTTTTTTGTTTGCCACAAAGTTAAATCTTAGTTCTTCATCTCCACCCCACATAACATTATCATTTGAGAAACTGCCAAAAGTATTTTCATTTCCGTCTGACATTTTTTCAAAACCTTCTCTGTTACCTATGTTTAAGTAGCTACCAAAAGGTCCAGAAATATCACTAATTTTTGTACCAGAAGGAGTTTCCATTGAGTTAGAGCCTACTAAGAAATCTTTAGGATACACTATTTCTGGATAAAGACGTATACTTGTTTTTAAGCCTGTAGGATATTCTTTGCCATCTGCACCGTAAATAACTACTTTCAGAGGTAAAATAGTTCTTCTTGTTATGCTATTGGCATTTTGTAGTTCAAAAGAAATTTCAGCCTTTGTTAAATCTTTGAAAGCTACTTTTTCAATCGTTCCTTCTATACCTTCGGGTGCAATTATTCCATCTTCATCACGCACCAAACCTAGCGAAATGTCTTGAGGAATGCCCTTGTCAGACGTGATTGTAAAACTTACATTTGGATTTTGAAAAGAAGCCTCTCCCGTAACAGCGTCTATATTAACAGTTTTATTAATATACGGATGATTAATTTTTAATGTTATTCCTTTAGGGAAAATCTTTACCACGAAAAACTCGCTACCTTTAAGAATTTTAACACTATCATCACCTATTATTTTCAATGAAAAAGGTAGTATTACTTGCTTATCAAAATCACTTCTGTTTTGTGTTGAAAGCTCAAAACTTGCAGTCCTACTTCCCTGAGTGATTGTTATTTCTGGTTTTGAAATGGATACTAAATCTTCTGCTCCTAATTGATAATCAGGATATTGTTCTTTGAGAGATTCATATAATGTAGGATCATAGATTAAAGAAGCTTTAAACTCTTTTTCAACTTTATTTGTAAAGTTTAAAACAGCATTGACTTTATTCTCATTTGAAATTGTTAGTGTTGAAAGAGAAAACATAGGCATGTCTGTCTCCGACTTATAAAAATAGACTTGTTGTTCGCGTGGGTCATATCCGATGCGAGTGCGAATATCATCGTCAATTATTTTTTTATCAATCTCCCAAGTGATGCTATTGTTCTTTTCAACTGTAATTTCATCTTTATTACAAGAATTAAAGAAGCCTACACACAAAAGAGATAAAACTGTAGTTTTTAAAATATGTGTCTTCATTGTAAATTATTTTAGGTCACACGATTTCTTCGTTTGACATTTTTATGATATTTAATATATCCAACCATTGTAAAAGAAACTTTTTGCTTGTAGTTAAGTAAAGATTTTACTGCTTACAGACAAGTTCTTTTTAGAGGTTTTTCAAAATTTAGAAGAAAAATGTCTCACTATATCCAACAATTTAAATAATAAAAACTCTGCTAAATAAACGAAACATTTTTCTTCATAAAGATTAATAAGTTTTACTCATTAACATCTGTTATTTTATTCTTCGTAGAAGTCAACTTCGTAAATTTCAAACCAAGCGAACATTCCTCCCCTCGTGTTTGAGGTAAAGTTTGTAAAATATAGATGTTTAACAGGTATTGCTTCTTTAAAAGTAATTGTATAAAATTCTCCTTCCTCAGTAAAATCTGCCCAACCTTGTTCTTTTGAATCATACCCATCTTCATCTTGTGCTCCATATACGTTACACCTTGTCATACCATGAGTAGATTTCATTTTAAAACGAACAGATTTGATGTTTTTTACAGAATCAAAAATGAAAGTAAGATATTGATCAGGTCCTCCTCTGAAATAAGTTGTTTCATTATAATCTCCGTCCAACATTCTTTCATCGTTACCAGTATCTGTATCATCGTAGTAAGAAAAAGCAATGTTTGGCTTATCCGTAATCAACTTTCCAAGCGGATGTTCGTTATGAGAACCCTGTGAGTTTTCCTCATTTTGTGTCAACTCACTTCTTTTAACTACAATACGGATAGATATCTTGTTGTTACCTAAATCATAGGATTTTCCATTACTATCATATAGTACCCATTTCAGAGGCAATACGTAAACTCCTAATTCAGAATTCAATTTGCTTATATCTAAATTAAAGTTTAGTGTTTGTTCACTTCCTGAAAAATCAACTTTAGGTAATGTCCCTTCAATAGCTTTAGGTACTAACACCTGACCATCTGTTAGATTTACACTATCATCACGAATCAAACCTATTTTAACACCAGATAACATCCCCTTAGTACTACGAAAAGTAACCCCTACTTCTGTTGAATTTGTTGAAAGAGTTCCATTCTTAAGAAATATCGTTTTCTCGATTTCTGTACTTATTGGTTTTAACTCAACCTGTTCTGGAAAAATTTTAACTACAAAATAGTCCTTATTGCTAATTCCCTTGACATTTTCATTATTCATTTTTACTGAAAAAGGAATAACAAACTTTTTATCTAACTTATAGCCATTGTTGATAGTAAGATCAAAAGTTACATCATCTGTACCTTTCGTCATTGTTTTTGTTGACTGGAGGACTTTTACTAATGAGGTTTCTCCTAATTCAAAGCCTGAGTAATCTCCTTTTATTTTCTCATAAAGAGAAGCATCGTAACTAATAGTTACTTGCAAATCTTCTGAGATATTACCTCCAATTTTTTCAAAAACAACTTGGTACGTGTACTGACCAGTTAAAGGAATCTCACCTAAAGAAAGCATAGGTGCATCAATTACTGTTTCTTTAAAACGAATGTACTCAAAACGAGGGTCATATCCAATACGATTACGGATATCATCGTCTATTATCTTTTTATCAATCCCCCAATTGGTACTATTGTTTTTTTCAACCACGATTTCGTCCTTGTTACAAGATAAAAATAGACCTATGGTAATTATTGTATAAATGACTTTTTTTATCATCTTCTTTACAATCAATTTTCTAAAATACTATTTAATCCTCTTCAATATACAATCCTGTATGTCCTTCAGGCGATGGAAATTTTACATTTTTTGTCCACTCTACTTTAAAATCATCGTACTTAACATCTATGTGCCAACTATCTCCATCCTGAATTCCTTTAGTTCCTCCAGTTCCTTTTCTAAAAATTACCTCGTTATTATATTTCGATTTATCTTCAAATTTGGTATCTTCATTTATAGGAAGATATGCAACAAGTCCTTCACTTTCAGGATCAACAGGTAAATACACATTAGCTGCTATTTCTGCTTCAGTTAACGCCCTGTTCCACAAACGAAACTCTCTGAAGTAACGGTTTGTTGAATATGAGGTTTGAGGATTTTCAATTGGGATATGCATTTCTTTAGAAAGCTTAACTCCTGTTCTTTGGAAAGTGTGTATTAGCTTTCCGTCAACGTACACTTTGAAATAGCTGTCTTTACAAGTAAATGTAATTTGATGCCATTTGTTAAGCTCAAAATTGTATTTTGCTTTGTCATCAGGGTTATCTCCTCCTCCGTCTTTTACTTGAAGTTGATCAGGGAAAATACGTGTATAAGGACCTATTCCCATAACACTCATATTCATTGTTGATCCTGAATATGCATGCCAAGCTTTCCACATAAATTGCCCCTGTACTGTGATTTCTTCACTTTCTTCTACCTCAGGAGCTAATTTTACGACAATGGCATGTCCCTGTTTTATTTCTGCTACAGAAGTTTTAAAAGGACGTTCGAAAGAAATAAGAGCTTTGTCTTCACTCAAAACTTGTTTTGCAGAAGTACCTGTAATTTTTAATGGAATACTATAGTTTACTCCAATAGGATACTCTTTTTCATTAAGAGGTTTAACACGCACACCTACTTTTTCAAAAATTTGCCCAGCTTTGATAGTAACTGTTAGGTTACCATTGGAAGAAATATTCGTAGGATTATCAACTTCATAAAGTTCATACTCTGAAATGGGTAAAAACCGAAATCGAGTATTGTTAGCTTTATTGTATTCCTCCAAGAAATCGACTACGGAAATGGTGGCTTGTACGTCTTTATTTGCCAACCCCGACATACGTATTTCTGTAAATACTTGTCCTCCCTCAGTTGATTTTGGTATTTTCAAAACGGCAGTCTTAGTATTCATATGTAAAAATACTCCGCTTGGATTTTTTTCTACATCTGTATTGATAGTATCTAATTTTTCCTGACATCCTATAACGCCCAATGTAAGGGCTAACATAGCTAATTTTATTGCTTTTCTCATTTTAGTAAAAATTAAGGTGTAATGATATAAGGTTCTTTTTCGACATAGCCTGAATAATCAGGTCGTGGATCTGCAATACGGATTGCTTCACGTGTCCAAGCATAGTGTAAGTATTTTCTTTTAAGATTGTTCTCTTGTAAATACTTTTTAAAGTTTGCATCACTTTCGCTTGTTACAGGAAAATCACTTTGTCCGTGATAAGCTCCTAAGCCCCATACTTTTCTAGCTTTAACGTCTTTTCCTTTACCTATCATTACGCTAAATCCTCCTGCTTGGAAATTTGCACTAGTTGAATTATAATTTGGTCCACCCAACATTGGAGGAAAAGCCCCAGAAGTATTTACACCATTTCTCGTGTAATCTTGCATGAAGTGTTTATCAAAATAAATAGCAAAAGGATTATCAGCTATCAAAAGAGGTGTTTGAGAGTTATGACCAAATATAGGTGCTATATCACAAGGAACGTCTGCACAAAAATAATACCTTCTTGTTAAATAATCCGACGGTACATAGGGTTTAAAATCATCAATAAATTCTTTTTCATTAGGGTGAAATCCTTCAGTTGAAGCATCAAATAAAGCCTTTAAGTTAGCTTCTCTTTCTGCTTGTGTTTTTACGTGATGATGTTCACCAACAGGGCCGAAATACTTAGCCATTTCCTTTACAAAATTAGCTATGTTCTCATAATTATTTTTTGAAATCATCAGAGGTGTTCCTTCTTCACTTACACTTCCGTGGTCACCGCAAGTTTCCCAATCCACATCGTATCCGTCAAAACCTAAAGCAATGATGTAACGTGAAAGCTCACGGGCATATATTTGTGGCCACTGAGCATAATTTTCGCTAAAAGGATATTTTTCACGGAAGTATTTATGTCCATTACTTTTTTCATCACCTTTTTTACCTGGCAAAGAAGTTCCAACGCTTGGAGTCTGCCAACACATCAAGATAGCTCCTCCCTTTTTCTGGAATATTTCAGCGTCTTTCTTTCGATTGGCATCTAAGTCTTTTGGATGTAAACCTCCAAGACCTCCCCAAATAGATACCGCTGTTACTGAGTCAGGCACAGATTGTAGCCATCCACGTGCAATCCCATTAGCAGCTTTCCAAGAAGACCCATCAAACCAATAGTACACCATTGGTACTTGTCCGCCTTCTTCTCCTGTATTTAGCCAAGCTTTTTGTTTGTATTCGCGCAATTGTGCCCAATAAGCATCTAGAACTCTCCTGTTTTCTTCTGTTCGTTCGGCTTCTGCCTGCCACTTAGCATTATCACGCTTCTCTCTCAAATCACTAAGAGCAACTTCTTCAAATTCAGAAGCCTTTGATTCTGTTTCTGTCCACTCTTTATTGCACGATGTAAAAGCAATAGAAGCAACAGCTAAAATAGTTATATACTTTTTCATACACATTATTTTTTAGATTTTTTGTCCCACCAAACATTTGTTGCAGCATCATCGTTTCCTCCTAACAAGGCTTTTGCTGCATTCACATTGTCACTATTCAAACGATACTCATTAAGAGGGAAAGGTAAGCGGCGCATTCCTCCATCTGTTCCTGATGCGTTAATATCTTTTGCAGATACGTTTGAATTATTTACAGGCACCTTGAACATACGAGGATATCCTGTTCTTCTCCACTCAGTCCAAGCTTCTTGACCATCAGGGTATATTGCTAGATATTTTTGAGTAATAATTTGCTCCAATTTCTCTTCTTCTGTATAGCTTGATTTCCATTTTTTGTCAATACTACTCACAGCCTCTGCACTATAGTCACTATTTTTTGAGTCTGTATATTTTGCTGGAGTACCAGATACAGAAGTGTACAAATCCACAGGTAATTCATTTTCTTGGAAAGAAAGTGCAATTCCTTTGTTATAAAACTCTTCAGCATCCCCAGAAATAATTCCAAAAAGAGCAGCTTCTGCCAATAAGAATTGTACCTCTGATGCTTTCATCCAGTAAGTAGGAGTGCTTTCCTGTATGTTAGGGTTAGAAAAGTCTTTATAGCGGTTATCTGTAATTTTTGTAATTCCTGAGCGTACTGCGTAGTAATCTTCCTTATCACTATCAACTCCTTTTTGGAAATATTTCGAAATACGAGGATCAGAATATCCTTTCAAATAAGAGTAAATGGTAGCTCCCATTTTTACCTCACCATACGTTTTCCATAATAACTCTACAGAGTTGAAGTAAATGAATTTGCCATTTGTTTGCAATTTAGCAGTATCTTCTTTTCCTGCCAACAGACCTCCCTGATTTTCATATGCCTTTTTGATATATTCTTGGGCTAAGGCTGCATCAGCATAACGAACACGCATAGCCAAACGCAACATCAAAGAGTTTCCTAATTTAATCCATTTAGCAGTATTTCCTTGATAAACAGGGTCGTAATCTGCAATAATTTTTGAACCTCCTGAAGCAAAGTATTCATTCAATGTAGTTACCGCTTCATCTAATTCTTTTAAAAACGAGCGATATACATCTTCCTGAGAATCATAAGGAACTGTTAATCTTCCTGCACCAATTTTGCTATAAGGAACTGGTCCAAACATATCTGTAGTTCTATGATATGCCATTATTTTAATGATTTGGGCAACAGAGAAAACACTCTGACTTGCTAAATCTTTCTTACGATATATCAGTGACTTATCTTCTGCAATCTCCACATCGTGCATTGCGGCTTTAATCTCCATAAATGGATTAATTATTCTCTCCACCATTGTACTAAATGTATAGTTTGACCATCCATCTATAACATAGTAGTTGGTGTAATTTTTACTGTCATTCCAAGTACTATTTCCTGGAGAAAAATACCCAGACCAGTTGTCACCAGCCAAGTTTAAAGCTACTTGATATCTGTTAGGTAAGTCAGTATCTTGCCCTGGACTACGAGTAGGAATTACATTTTGAATGAATCCTGGGAAAAGCCCACCTGAAGCTAATCCATCAAGTGTTTTTTGATGTCCGTCAGGTAGTAATTGATTTGTATTTACTTCTGCAAAATCCTTTGTACAAGAGGAAAGCAGAACCATTGACGATATAGATGATAGTAAAATTGTTCTATATCTATTTATATTTATCATTTTCATCTTCTTTATTTAATTAAAATTGCAATTTAACGCTAAATCCATATGTTTTCATACTTGGGATTTGGAAGAATTCAGTTGCTGCATACGTTCCTGTTCCACTTGTAAGTTGAGGATCGAAAGGAGCTTTATTGTAAATCATCCACAAGTTTGTTCCTGTTAATGAAAACGTTAATCTTTTTATTTTATCATTAAGGATTTTTCCATCTAATGAATAGCTTAAAGAAGCCTCTTGTAAGCGAACGTTTGTTGCATCATAAGTGTAATAACCTAATAAAGCTTCTTCTCCTCCAATACTTTCATAATATTTTTGTGCTGGGTATTTAACTCCATTTACAAGAACTCCCTCATTGTCTCTTGCATCACCAGAAGCTTTAGATACTCCAAAAGCATCTAACATTGGTTGAGTACCAGAAAGAACTACACCACCAAAGTTTCCATTAAATAAGAAACTAAAGTCGAAGTTTTTGTAAGAAAAAGAGTTTCTCCAACCCATTGAAAAATCAGGAGTTGAGCGTCCTACTTTTATCTCTTGGGTTTTGTCAACTTCGTATTTGCCAGAATTGTTTTCGATTAGTCTTCCGTTAACGTCACGTAATAAAACTCCTGAAACGGTTACATCAGACATACTTCCTCCTTCTTTCAATAAGAATCCTCCTCTTCGTGTTTCTGTGAAATTCATCAACTCTCCAGTGAAAGGGTTTTTGTAATCACGTACTAACTCAATGATTTCATTCACGTTTCTAGTATAGGTAAGTGATGTATTCCAATTGAGATCTTTAACAATGTCTTTATTGAAGTTTACACCTAATTCAACTCCTCTATTTTCAACATTACCAGCTTGTAAGAAGAATTTAGTAAATCCTGAAGAAGCTGATAATTCTTGCTCGAAGAACTGATTATATGTATTAGATTTATAGAGAGTTAAATCAAATCCTAAAGCTCCTCCGAAGAATTTGGCATTCAACCCAGCCTCCAAAGAGCGTGTTCTTTCAGCTTTGAATTCAGGATAAGGATATGTTGAATTTGATTGCAATCCAGCAGCAGTTAACTGATAAGTAATAGTACCAGGAGTAAGACCTGTTCTACTGATAGGAGAACCTACTTCAGTATAAGAAGCACGTGCTTTCAAGTAAGTAATAAATTCAGGAAGTGAAACCATCTCTGAAATTACGCCTGAAAGACCTACTGAAGGATAGAAGAAAGAAGGCTCTACAGAATTTACCAATTGAGAAGACCAGTCATTACGCCCTGTTAGTGATAAGTATAACATACCTTTGTAGCCTAATTCCGCACTTGCGAAAATAGCAACGTTTTTATTTCTGTCATAAGTTTGTCCTTGACCTGGTTTAGAAGGGTCTAAGTTGTTAGCTGAGAATAAATTAGGAACATACAGCAAAGGGCCTCCGATTGAAATTCCGTGGTTGTATCTGTCATTATAACTTGCTCCTAAGTTAGCTGTTAAATTGAAGTTTTCTCCAAAATTTCTGTTCGCATTCAAAATAACATCAGCATAAGTTTGATCATATTTTAAACTTGAATTAGCATATCGTCCTTTTTCTGAAATAGCCAAAAGAGGAGTGGTACTTGCGTATATTTTTTCCTCCAAAGTGTTTTCAGAATTATCAATACGAACGCGTCCAGAAATGTTCAACCAATCCAAAATGTCATATTTCAAACTAGCTGAGAACATATAACGTTTTCTATTAGATAGGAATAACTCTCTGTTAACAATCCAGTAAGGATTTTCAGCAAAAAGACTTCCTATTTTATCGTTTTCGTCCGTGTAAGGATTTTTGTACTTCTCATAAATTCCTCTTGATGGATTGTAACGCTCGTAAACTTCAAAATCTCTGTAATCCAAACTTCTAGGCATTAAGTAAAGAGCAAATAGAGGGTTGTAGTACCCACCACCATTTATCATATTGCGATCACCTTGTCGGATATAATTCGCACTAATATCTAAATGCAACTTGTCGTTTAAGAAAGAAGAGGTATTTCTAGCACCCACATTGTAACGATAGTATGCATTGTTAGGGACAATACCTGCTGCATCTGTTTGTGAAAGAGAAACAAAAGTTTGATTTTGTTTATTCCCTGTAGAAAGTGTAAATGAATTATTTATGTTAGTCCCTGTTCTAAAAAACTTCAAGGGGTCGTAGTTAGAAGGTGTAGCTAGCTTTTCTCCCCAGCTTGATGATGAACCAGAAGCACTTCCATAAGTAGTTTGAAATTCAGGAACAACACCTGTAGTCATAAATTCTACACCACTTGAAAGGTTAACTTCCATTTTACCATCTTTACCTTTTTTAGTGTTGATTAGGATGACACCATTAGCTGCTTCACTACCATAAAGTGCTGCCGCAGAAGGTCCTGTAAGTACGTTAATACTTTCGATATCATCTGGATTAATATCTGAGATACCTTCACCCCCTGTTGGTTTAGCGAATTTTCCATCACCACCTTTTCTTGATTGGAAGTTAAACATCGGTACACCATCAATTACATAAAGCACTCCATTGTTACCATCAAGTGATTTAGAACCTCGCATTACCACTTTGGTAGCACCACCAACACCAGAAGCACTCCTTTGAATATTAACTCCAGCTACTTTACCATTCAAACTATTGACAAAGTTTGTTTCCTTAACTTTGGTTAAGTCATCGGATTTTATTTGCTGAACGTTGTAGCTCAAAGCTTTTTCTTGGCGCTTGATACCTAAGGCAGTTACCACGGTACCTTCCAACTCCATAACATCCTCTTGCAGAACAATTTTCAATCCTGATTGTGATTTACTTACTTTGATTGTTTGCTCTTTGAATCCAATGTATGAGAACAATAATTCTGTTTTGTCTTCAGGGACATTAACCTCAAAGTTACCATCAAAATCAGTAGCTACACCAATGCTTGTACCTTTTACTAAAACACTAACTCCTGGCAGAGGAACACCAGAAGCATCAGTTACGGTACCACTGACTTTTTTTGTTTGCTGTTGAACAAGAATGTCTGTTAAAGGAGCCTCAACTTTTTCAGAGGCAGAAACTGTCCAAAATCCTTGTGTGAGTAACGCAAGCAAAATCCATCGCGTACCAGTACGTCCAGATTTTCTTAACAAATTTACCATATCTACGTCTTTAAATTAATAATTTTATTCTTAAAATTCTAAGTTTTTTCTAACTGAATAAGCTTTTATAGTCTTTATTTTTTGTTTTTAAATGTTTTTTATCGTATTTTTTATTAAAATGCTAAAAAAAGCGGACTACAAATGTACGACATATAAATTCAAAAAACAATTTATTTTTATATATTTTTTCACACATATTTGACGTTTGTTTAGTTATCAATAAGTTAAAGAAAATTTATATTAATGATTACGATTTGTTGCACTTTTCTTTTGTTATATTTTCTTTTGAATACTACAACAAAGTATATGATTTTATAATTTTAGACTTTTCAGTAACTTCATATTCAAGAAATTTTCTAACTATTTTTAAATTTATTTATATTAGATTGTATTACTTTTGATTTTTTACTCTTAACCAATAGATTTGTAAATACTTATAAAAAAATTTGTCGCTGTTAAAGAATAAATCTAAATTTGCAATCTATAAATTTAACGCTTAAAGAAAAATTTTGATGCTTAGAATCAAAAGATTTGGTAGAATATTATTTCGGATTGTATGGATTACGCTCCTGATTTTAGGAGTGGTTGCTTTGTTATTAACGTTACCTGTAACTCAAACGTTTATTGCCAAAAAGGTAGTGAATTGGCTCAACACGGACTATGATGTGGACATACAGATAGAGAAGATACATCTGAAAATAAATGGTAAAGTATCTATCAAAGAATTGTTAATCAATGATTTTAGGAAAGATACTTTGATTGCCGCAAAGGAGTTGGAAACGTCAATTTTGAATTTTAAACAACTCACAGAAGGAAATTTATATTTTGGTAAACTTCAGGCTGATAGATTGATTTTCAATATGAAAACTCATAAAGGAGATACAATATCAAATTTTGATGTATTTGTTTCCAAATTTGATTCAGGTAAGCCCAGTACAGGAGGTTTTGTAATGAAAGCCAAGTCTATTAACTTGACCAATAGTAACTGTTATATTTCTGATGAAAATAAAGAGAATCCTTCTGTTGTAAGGGTTGAAAATATGAATATTAACTTGAAAGATTTCAAGATTTTAGATTCAGAAATATTTTTTGATGTTCAAAAGGCAAACTTCATATATGATAAAAATCTGTATGTTACTAATTTAGAAACAAATTTTGCTTTTACATATTCACTTATGAGTGTTGAAAATTTAGTTTTTGAAACCGATAAATCATCACTTGAAGGGTATGTAAAGTTATTTCCTACCGAAGAAGGATTTGATGACTTTGAAAATAAGGTTCTTCTTGATGCTAAAATTTCAAAAGCAAGTTTGGAAACTACAGATTTGAATACATTTTATGATGGATTTGGATTAGGTAAATCATTGAATATAAAAAATTTATCAATACAAGGTGTTTTAAATGATTTGAAAGTATCTGAAGGAGAAATTGCCTACCAGAATACAATTGTTGAGGGTAATTTTGCTTTTAAAAATTTACTTGATGACAGAAAAAAAATCATCATAAGAGGAAAAGATGTTTATTTGGAAACCATTTATAATGATTTGGCTACATTGATGCCTGTGTTGTTGGGGCAAAATATTCCGTCAGAGGTGCAGCGTTTGGAAATGTTTTCTATTCACGGCGACCTTTTGTACACAACCTCGGCTTTGGAAGCAAATTTGGAATTACGTTCCAACAAAGGAAATGCTTCTGTTGATGGAATGCTCGAAAATTTGGAAGATATAAATAATATGGGATACGAAGGAACCATAGTAACACAAGGGCTTGATTTTGGTGCCTTACTTGCTGATCGTTCTTTTGGAAAATTAACAGCTCATATGACTGTGAAAGGAAGTGGGTTTGATTTGGCTTCTTTGAAAATGCAAGCATACGGAAAAGCAGAAACCTTCCAATTTAATGGGTATGAGTACAATAATATTTCAGTAGATGGAGAGTTTAAAAATAAAGTTTTTAACGGAAGAATTTCAGCCAATGATATAAATCTTAAAATGGATTTTAGTGGTTTGGCAGATTTTTCAAAAAATAATTCGAAGTTTGATTTTCAAGCTAATGTTGATGTAGCAGATTTGTATGCACTCAGGTTTATGGAGTCAGATTCAATTTCTAAACTCAAAGGAAGTATTGTTTTTGATATTCAAGGAAATAACTTGGATGATATTGTTGGAACCATAAGTTTTAAAAATGCACAATATACCAATTCTGCTGATGTATTTTCGTTTAGTGATTTTGAGGTAACTTCCTCAATTTCAAAGGAAGGAGTTAAGAAAATTACCATCAATTCACCTGACATAATCAGTGGTAAATTGGAAGGAAGATTTAAAATGGCAGAAGCTAAAAGAATTCTGCAAAATGCCTTAGGTAGTATTTATACGCATTATAATCCATATAAAATATCTGAAAACCAATATATTGATTTTAATTTTAATATATATAACAAGATAGTTGAAGTATTTGTCCCTAAAGTTAAAATTGGGAAGAATACAACGCTGAAAGGGAAAATAGTCGCTGATGAAGGAAGTTTTAAAATGCAATTAAAATCTCCTGATATTAATGCGTATGATTATCAAATAGATAATGTAAACTTTCAAATTGATAATAAAAATCCACTTTACAATACCTTTTTTGAGATAGAAAAAGTGGATTTAGGAATGTATACCATAAGTGATTTTAATTTAATCAACGCGACAATTAAGGATACGCTATTTTTCCGAACAGAATTTAAGGGAGGAGATACAGGAAAAGACATTTACGAACTTAATTTCTATCATACACTTAACAAAAAACAAGAATCTATAATTGGTTTAAAAAAATCCTTATTTAACTTTAAGGAAAGTGCTTGGTTTATCAATCGGGATAATTCCAACAAGCAAAATAAAATTATAATCAATCGTGCTGCTGATACTATCAAAATTGATAATTTCAGAATGGCTCACCGTAACCAACATATCAATTTGAGCGGAATAGTGACCAAAAATGATTATAAAAATATTCATATTGTAGCTAATAATGTTTCGTTAGAAAAAGTTACTCCCGAAATGAAGGGATTAGATTTGAGGGGAACAATGCACGGACATTTATCGTTAGTTCAAAAAGGTAAATTGTTTTATCCATCATCTGATTTGTTTATTCGTTATTTCCGTTTGAATGGATATGATTATGGTGATTTAGAGGCAAGTATCTTCGGAAATGATGATTTATCTTCTTTCGATGTTTCTGCTCATTTTGTCAATGGAAAAACGAGAGGTTTCCAGATGGGAGGCAAAATTAATCTTGACGGAAAAGAAGGAACACTATTAGATTTGAAAGCTAATTTCCACGATTTCAATTTAGCTCCTTTCAACCCGTTTGCGGAAGGAATTTTATTTGATTTAAGAGGTTGGCTTTCAGGAGGAATTGATATAAAAGGGAAAATTGAAAATCCTAAAATGGACGGAGAGCTTTCAATTGAAAAAGGAGGAATGGGAATCACATATTTAAATTTGAATGCTGATTTTCAGGATAATGCTAAAATAAAAGTTAATAATCAAACTTTTGAGCTCAGAAATTGGACTCTTAACGATACGGCTTTCAAAACTCAAGCTTTATTTGATGGTTCGATACGGCACAACAATCTGTCTGATTGGTTTTTTGATTTAACTTTAAAGTCATTAGGAAAGCGATTTTTAGTTTTAAATACGAAATATACTGATGACGCACTTTTCTACGGAACAGGATTTATACAAGGAGAAGCTACAGTTAAAGGAGCTATAGATGAGTTAGTTATATCAGTAGATGCCAAAACGGAGGAAGGAACAGCTTTCAAAATTCCGCTTGCCGATTCAGAAGGGGTAGGAGATGATTCCTTTATAACATTCATTGAAGAAGGAAATAAAAACATTAAGGTAGAACGCACTCTGGAATCGGTCAAAGGATTGGAACTTAAGTTCAATATGGACGTGATGCCTAATGCTGAAGTTGAAATAATTATGGATAAGAAAACAGGTAGTAATCTTGTTGGTCGCGGAGAGGGAACACTTCTTATTGAGATTAATACTAACGGAAAATTCAATATGTGGGGTGACTTTATCACGTATTCAGGGTACTATAATTTTAAGTTTGAAAATATTATTGATAAAAGGTTTACGGTTCTTCCTGGTGGTTCTATTTCTTGGAGTGGCGACCCACTAAAGGCAACATTGCGTGATTTGAAAGCGGCTTACACTTTGAATGCCAATCCGTCAGTGTTGTTGGAATCATCACAATATAATCGAAAAATTCCTACACAGGTAGTTATTAAGCTTGAAGGAGAATTGTTACAACCTGAAACATTATTTGACATTACATTTCCAGATAGCAACCCGAGTTTGGTTTCCGAACTGAACTATCGAATGGCAGACGAAGACCGAAAACGATTACAAGCGTTTTCGTTATTGGCTCAAGGCTCGTTTATGAGTGAGCGAAATACAGATAATCGTTTGGTGGCACACAATCTTTTTGAGACAGCTGCGGGACTTTTCAATCAATTGCTTTCAGATGAAGATAACAAACTAAATTTAGGGGTTTCATACGAGGCTGGAACGATAGATAGTGCTTCGGAAATAAATAATAGCGACCGTTTAGGGTTTACCTTTTCTACACAAATTACGGAATGGGCTTCTGTAAATGCTAAGGTGGGAATTCCTGTTGGGGGCGTAACTCGAACGGCTGTGGCAGGAAATGCAGAGGTTGTACTTCGTTTGACAGAGACGGGAAACCTCACAGCAAAATTCTTCTTCAGAGAGAATGAGTGGCAACAATATTTATTGGACAGAATAGGTTATACACAAGGTGCAGGTATTACTTATTCAGTTGATTTTAGTACTTTTAAAGAATTGATACATAAAGTTTTTGGCAAAGGAGGTAAAATTATAGAAGAGCCTTCTACTGAAAATAAATAGAAAAATAAAAAAGCTCAAAAATCATCAGATTTTTGAGCTTTTTTTCAATGAGTAATATTCTAAATTACTTGTTTTTAGCGAATAATTCAGCTACTTTTTCCCAATTAATTACATTAAAGAAAGCTTGGATATAGTCAGGACGACGATTTTGGTAATTCAGATAATAGGCGTGTTCCCAAACATCTAATCCAAGAATTGGTTTTCCTCCACAACCTGTGTCAGGCATCAAGGGATTATCTTGATTTGGGGTAGAACAGACCTCCAATTTCCCACCTTTGTGTACACAAAGCCAAGCCCATCCTGAACCAAAACGAGTGGCAGCAGCTTTAGCAAATTCTTCTTTAAAAGCATCAAAACTTCCAAATTTTTCGTCAATGGCTTTGGCTAAATCTCCTGTTGGTTTTCCGCCTCCATTAGGGGACATTACTTCCCAAAATAGGTTATGATTATAAAAACCACCTCCATTGTTGCGTACGGCTCCGTTACTCATATCCAAATTTTTAAGGATTTCCTCAATGGTTTTTCCTTCCAAATTGGTGCCTGTAATAGCTGTGTTTAAATTAGTTGTGTAAGCGTTATGATGCTTAGTATGATGGATTTCCATTGTACGAGCATCGATGTGAGGCTCTAAAGCATCGTAAGCATACGATAATTTCGGTAATGTAAATGACATAGTCTTAATTTTTTAGGTTAAAGCACAAATATAGAAAAAAAAATTAAAAATCAAAGTCGAAGTCGTTTAAAGCCTCTAACTTCGAGGTTTCATCTTCCGTTAATTCAGCTTGTAGAGTTTCGGCTGTTGCTTCAGAACCGGTCCCCCAGAGGTCACCCAGTAACTCTGCGATGCTATTTTTTTGATTAGGTTCAAAGTCGGCAAAAGCTCTACGAAGAAACACCACTGAACGGAGAAATTCATCATCGTCCAATTGCTGTATGTACAAATCGAGTTCTTTCCAAAGTGATATTCTTGAAAGAAGAGCATAACGATTTCTGCCCGAAAGCCCTTCGAACCAACTTGCTCCCAAATCAGCAGGAACTCCAATGGACAGTCTTCGCGAAACTTCCTTTGCACAATCCTCCTCTGAAACTATATTGTGTTCCAATAATATAGAAAAAGCAACTCCCGAAAGTCGAGTATTCAAATCATCTCTCCAAGCAAGATGTGAAAGTTCTTTTTGCCAAGTTTCAACATCTACTAAATCATATTGATGTTGTGAAATAAGCTCCATCGTGTTAATTGCTTGTGCTACATTTTTTGATGCTTTTTCATCACAAGATGAAGCGTCTACTAACAAAAGAGAAGCTCTTAGGAATAATTGTTGCAGTACAGGTTTCAGCGGTTCTAAGTCAAATTGCCGAAGGTCGTCATATTGTATTAGTATGGCTAATTCGTGTGCAGCATTTGCAACTTCTGTAAAGCTGTTCGAATCAATGAGTAAATGTTGAAGTGTGCTGAGAGCGTTTTCAAATAAATTTGTAAGATGACACTCACACGCCTGTCGAACAATGGAAGCCACTGTTGAGATATCTTCTGATTCGTTTAGTAGTTCCTTAAGATGAAAAGCCGTTGCAATTTCAATAGTTTCTCCTTTTAAATTGGCTTCAACAATTTGGATTTCCACTTCAGGAGACCATTGTAATATCCACTTTTCAGCCCAAGTCGCACTATCTTGCGATGTTTTTCGTTTTTCTGCAAAAAGAATTCCCAAAACACTTAAACGATGCAAAAAAATAGAACGATTAAGGTCGATAAAAGCCGCTTCTTCGGTTTTCACTTTCAGATTTTCTCGAAGATCGAGTACCAATTCCTGAGCAACAGCAGATTTATATTGTGTTAGTTTTAGGCGTTTTAATTCTTGATTTACATTCTCTTGCACAGGAGTTTGACCGACACCTTCTGGTAAACTTCCGATTGCTGTCCCAATATCAACCCTATTGATGGCTTCTGCAACAGAAAATAATTCTCCTGCTCCAAAACACGTAGTTACAGCATCGTGCAAGTCTTTCAGAACGGGCATTGTACCACCACGCATTGCAGTTAAGGCATTCGCCAAACGAATGGCTTCGATTACACTTGCAGATGAGGCATTATCCCCTTTTTTTCGTAATTCTGAGGCTACTTTGGAAAGATAAATAGCGGACAAATTGCTTAATTCTCCATTTTGCATTGTCTGCCACATTAATTCAAAGTAGTGTGGAGCCTTATTTCCCGCTCCGTATCCCATTCGGCTACTCAAACGTAAGTAGGAGTAGGGCATAAGGGTAATTTTTGAAGTAGCTCGAGGTAGTTTTTTGAGTTCTTCATCGGTCATAGCAGGTAAATTGCTACGGATACCAGCCAAATGATACGCTCCAACAATTACTACAATTTCTTCAGGTTTGTAATGAGTTAGTGCTTTTTGAATTTCTCGTTTCATATAGGATTCCCGAATCATATTGTAGGAAAAATCATAAGGAACCGACTCGTATTCTTTTTCTATGACAAGTTCCCTGATTTGTTCAGATTGATAGTCCAATCCTTGACGAAAAATATCTTCATTTAAATTGTGTTCAAAATTTCGTTCCCAATAACTTTCATAGTCTGTTTCTTCATATTTTTCAGCAAGTTGGTCGTATAATTTGTTGTGAAAAGAGTAATAATCAGCAGCTTTTTCATCATTTTTTTCGTAAGTACGCTCTTGTTGAAGTTTTAGCATAATTTCCGAAGGCAAATCAATGAAACGAACATCAATTTTTCTTTTTACTCCCCAACAGATGGCTTGATACTCTGGAGAATAACTTGCAAAAGGATATAAAACAGTTTCAATAGGTAGTTCCGTAGTATATCCCAGCATCGCAATAGGAGGCTTTACGTCTTTTTGAGTGATGTGTGTAATGAGGTTTGTAGCATCAGAAGGACCTTCAATCAAAATGCATTTTGGTTTGTGTTTTTCCAAAAATTTCAGAAGATGGAAAGAAGCTCCAGGTGATAAATGACGAACTCCAAAAGTATTCATATTGAATTACTTATTATAATTTGTGATTGAAAAATTATCTTGTGAATACAAAATTCTTTAAAAGAAAGTAATTTTTTATCCATTGATTTCAGTACAATGATTGTAAAGTTCTCGCCACGAAGCTCCTCGTTTTTTCATTACATTTTCGAGATATTCTTTCCAAACAAGTTTGTCTTTATCTTCATCTTTTACGATGGCTCCCTGTAATCCCGAGGCTAAATCTTCATCTGTTACCGAGCCATTTCCAAAACTTCCCGCAAGAGCCATACTATTGGTGATGAGCGATATAGCTTCCGCTGTAGAAATAACGCCGCTTGGGGATTTTAATTTTTGCTTTTCATCAAGAGTCATTCCTTTTCGCAATTCTCTGAAGATAGTAACAATTTTTTCAATGGCTTCATTGGTTGGCAAACTTGCTTTCAACTGGTAGTTATTAGAAATTTCTGCAACACGTTTTGTAACAATAGAAACTTCGGTTTCGAGCGTTGCTGGAGAAGGTAACACAATGATATTGAAACGTCTTTTCAAGGCAGATGACATTTCATTTACACCTCTGTCACGTGTGTTTGCTGTTGCTATGATAGAAAATCCACGTTGTGCAGAGAGTTCTGTTCCAAGCTCGGGAATTGCAATTGTTTTTTCGGACATAATTGAAATTAAGGCGTCTTGCACCTCTGATGCACATCGCGAAATTTCTTCGAATCGAGCTACGGAGCCTGTTTCCATCGCCTTGTAAATAGGACTTTTTATAAGTGCTTCGTTAGAAGGACCATTTGCCAGTAACATTGCATAATTCCACGAATAACGAATATGCTCCTCGCTAGTTCCAGCTGTACCCTGAATTACCTTGTTGGAGTCGCCACAGATTGCAGCGGTAAGATTCTCAGAGAGCCACGATTTGGCTGTTCCAGGCTCACCAATAAGCAAAAGGGAGCGGTCAGTAAGTAAGGTAGCAATGGCAATTTCAACCAAGCGATTATGACCAATGTACTTAGGAGTGATGTCTACACCATTTGCTTTTCCTCCGATTATAAATTTTAGTACTGCTTTTGGTGAAAGCTGCCAACCTAAGGGCTTTTCTTCGTTTTTATCTTCTATTTTGAGTGCTTCCAATTCGTGAGCGTATAGCAATTCGGCAGGAAGCCGTAGCACATTTTCTTTCTTATTTGACATATAAATAATTATTTTTTAGTTGATTTATTTAACTTCATCAGGAAAAGGAACTTGTTTCCCAGTTTTCTTATTAATAGGCATTTGTGCATCTACATTTCGTAAATAATCTGAAAGAATTTTTGATAATTCTTTTGTTTTTTTAGGATTTTTGGCTGAAATATCATTCTTCTCTCCGATATCAGTAGCTAAATTATAAAGCATTTTCTGTTGTGTATTATGATAGTAGATGAGTTTGTAATCACCTTCACGCACAGCACTTGAAGGAGCAATTGAAAGCTCCATATTGGTGTCGAACCATTTGTTAGGCAGATGCCAAAATAAAGGTCTGTTACTAAGAGGTTTAGGTTCTTTTTCAGATAAAATAGGTAACAAACTCTTTCCGTCAATTTTTTGAATTGTTTTGTAATCGTATATTTTTGCCATTTCCAAAATCGTAGGAAAAAGGTCTTCTATAATTACATTTTCGTGAGAAGTTTTGATTCTTATTTCTCCATTCTGTGAAGAAATAATTAAAGGAATTCGTATTCCTCCCTCACGAAGCGTTCCCTTTCCACTGGATAGAGGAGCATTACAACTATTTTGGGGAAGTCCTCTGGCTAAAGCATCTAACCCTCCGTTGTCCGAAAGAAAAATAATGATTGTATTTTTATCAAGTTTATTCTTTTCTAAATAATTCATTAAATCGCCTAGACTTTTGTCTACTCCCTCAATTAAAGTTGCATATTGAGCTTCAGTAAGATGCATTTTTTTGTCGAGATATTTCTGCAAAAAACGTTTGTCGCCCATAATAGGTACGTGAACGGCATAATGCGATAAGTGAAGGAAAAAAGGTTTGTTTTTAGGACGTTTGCCCAGAGCCTTTAGAGCTTTTTGAGTGAGGGCTTCTGTTATGAAAATGTCTTTTCCGTAGAATTCTTGAAGTCCTGGAACAGCAAAGTAACTTGATTTATATGGAATGTTACCGAAATTGGATTCTCCTTCGTATGATTGCAATCCTCCAGCAGCGTGTCCAGCGATATTCACATCAAATCCGATATTTAGAGGGTCAGCTCCAGGAGTTCCCATTGATGCAAAATGAGCTTTACCAACGTGAATGGTATGATAATTAGCTTGTTGTAAAATTTCAGGAAGTGATGTTGCGTAAAATGTATTTGGGATGTTAGGCTCTGTGGCAAATCCGTTTATATTCCAATTAGGAAATTGTAGGTCTTCGTCCTTTGCGTCAGTGGATTTGTTATATTCTAACGTCCAGTTAGTTACCCGATGACGAGCCATATTACTTCCCGTTAAAAGGCTAATTCGTGAAGGAGAACAAATAGGCGTAGCGTATGCTTGTGTAAATTTAACTCCTTGATTTGCTAATCGTTCCATATTTGGAGTATGGTATGTATTGTTCAAAGAAGTTTTTTCTTTTGCAAAAGGTACAGAAGTATCTTGCCATCCCATATCATCTACAATAAAAAGAATAATATTTGGAGGTTGTTGCTTGTGCGTAAAATTTTCCTTAGCGGCAGAGCAACCCAAAAGTACAAAACATAAAAGGAAAAGCCAACGCATAATGAAATTGATTAAAAAATGTATGTTTGTTTTGCAAAAGTACATTTTTATTTAATTTTGCCTATATAAACTTTTCAGAAATTGAATTTTTTAGCACACATTTATTTATCAGGGAACGACGATTTACTAAAGATAGGAAATTTCATTGCCGATACCATCAGAGGAAAACAATATTTGGATTACCCAGAAATGATGCAAAAAGGCATTTTGCTTCACCGGAGAATTGATACTTTTACAGATGAACATCTTATTTTCAGAAGAAGTAAAAAACGTTTGATTGCCGAGTTTGGACATTATTCTGGGGTGATTGTTGATATTTTTTACGATTACTTTTTGGCTAAAAATTGGCAAAAATATTCCGAAGAGCCTTTAAATGAGTATGTTCAGGATTTTTATATGTTGTTGCAGCAGCATAAACATTTGCTTAACGAACGTGCTAACTATTTGATTTTTTATATGATAAAGGAAAATTGGTTGGAAAGTTACCAAACTTTGGAAGGGATCGAAAAAATATTTTATCAGATGGATAGACGTACCGACTTCCGTTCCAAAATGCGACTTGCTCCACAATTTTTACAAAATAATGAAACCGATTTTGAACAGGATTTTTTTCGGTTCTTTTCGGATATTTCAAAGGAAGTCAATGTTTTATTAACCGATAAGTAAAGAATCTTGAAAAGAAGAAAAAGCCAAATTGGAATTCCAATTTGGCTTTTTTTATTATTTATTTTTGACTTTCAATTTCTTCTGCAATTTCGTTATATACTTCCATTTTTGTTTTCTCGTACAAATTCCTGAATTTCTCGGCGTATTCTTTCGGGAATTGAGTCCAAAAACCAACGTCTTTTATTCTGGAAAAAGCGTAAATGTAAGTATTTTTTGGTGCTTTTTCAATGGAATCATAAATCATTTTGAATTTATCTTTAAAATCTTGTTCCATTATGATTTCATACAATGGGATTCGTGCATCGTGTGGCACTTTTGGGAGTACAATGTCAATCAAATCACGTACTTTTTCTTTATCATACTCCATTTTATTGACAATAAAAAGAGCTTGGAAATATGAATAATCCCATTTTTTGCTATTTTTAATGTAGTTTGAAAAGATTTCTATCCATCTTGGGGCTATTTTATCAGTATAAACTTCCAACCCGTTGTAACGGAAATCTTTATTATTTGTGAAAACTCCGTAGAGGTTGCTCATTGAAATATTCTTTTCGAATTGCGGACTAAATATATCAAAAATCTTCTCTTTTGGATAGAAATTCACAGCCTTACTGAAATAATTATACCAAGCCGAATAATACCAATTCTTTGAAGGTAGATTATTGATATTTCTTTCATAGAAACTGAGTACTCTGTAAGTGTCAAATGTATTAAGAGCTTCAATGATTTTCGAGTGAATTGTGTCATCATAATGATGTAATTTCGCTTTTTTGATAAGCTCTGTGTAAGTTTTATCAGTAAAAATACGCTCAAAGAAGTCATAAACCTCAGGATAATCCTTATTTTTGAATAGTTCCATATCTGTACAGAATCTATCCATTGCATTATCAAGCGCTTTTTTATCGGATTTGTCTATATTTAGTAACTCTTCAAAGTGAATTAACACCAAATTATAAGTTTGTTTGAAGAAAAACGGAATTTTTCCAATAGAAAGAGCCTCCGCCAAAAGAGTTTGATTGGTTTTATTCTTGTTATTGGCGTAAAGATTGTATAATTTTTCCAAACTTGAATGTGTACCAATTTTTGCCAATGCACGATAAGCGGCACCTCTGATAGTTTTATTTTTATCGTTTGTCAGATTTGTTATAAATTCCTCATTTTTAGAATCATTACTTAAGATGTTAATCGCTTCTGATTGTAGGTTTGGTAAATTTTCCTCGAAAATCTTTTCAATCATCATAGCGATTTGGTCATATCCAAAATGATTTAACAATCGTAAACGACGTACGTTTTCTGTTTTGTCTTCATATTTGAAACCTTCTGCCAAAAAAGGAATAATTGCTTTGCCAACAGACGGAATAATTGTATTTTCGATGTAGTCACATAAATCGGAATATTTATCAGCCAATGCAATATTCAAATAAGGAAACGTGCGTGAATCTTTGAAGATGTTACGTTCAAAAGCATCTGTTAGAATTTCCAAACGACCTGAATTACTTGTGGTTAAAGCCTGAATAACAGGTTTTAATTGTAGGTAAGAGAATTCTGTATTGATTTGTGAAAGAGGAATATTTGGAACTTGTTCCTTTAGTGTTGTATTAGCCTCAATAGTTTGTCCCTGAGTGTATAAGATAGAATACAAAAGCGTTGAAATTTCCATCAATTTTTCGGCTGATTGTTGGCTATCTGTTTGGAGGAGTTCTTCAATATCCTTTGCTAATTTGGCAAATACAGGAGCTTTTTCTCCTAATTTGTTGAGGGTTGGTATGTGCTTTTGCAAACGTGGATCTGCCTTTGCAAATTTGCTTCCCGCGATGAATAGTCGATTGATTTCCTGTTGTAAATTGTATAATATTTCCATTGTTTCATTTTTTGAGTTTAGTATAACAATCGGATAATTTTATCATTTGTTATTAATGCCATTGGTTGTGCTGAAAGTAGTCCGCTTTGCACATCATTGTTCATCATAATTGTAAGAGCAAAACCTTCTGTATTTGAGGGCAAAATGGCTTTCAGATTTGTTGCTGATGATATTTTTTGATTTTCAATGTCTTTGATTGTTAGTTTGTTACCTATTTTGTCTTCTACAACTAAATTTTCTCCATTCAGATAACATTTGCTTATAGAGATTAATGTTACAGGGTGTTTGTCCATTAACGGATTTTTTATTGTATTTTTCACTGACTTAACCATATCAGCGTAGTTTTCAGAGGATAACGATACGATAGTTTTAAGGTCTTCGGTTGTTATTTTTCTTTCTGTAACTCCGTCATTTTCCCAGCGAATACGCGGATTTTGATCGCCTGGGTAAATGTATAAATCTCTGATTTGTAACACATCAAACTGGCTGTTATCTTCTTTGATATATTTTGAAGCCTTGTACGGACGATAATTTTTTGTTTTATATATCTTTCCTGTTTTCAAATTTAGCCAAATACCTTCGTCAACGTACTCTCGTCTGGCTTCGTTGTCATAACTATTGAAAGAAAGTTGCACTAACTGAGCATTTTCCTCATACAATCCGTATTGCATCAATTCCACCAGCTTCCAAACATACCCAATTTGCTCCTCAATGGCAGAGTCCAATTCAGGGTTTCCTTCAGGATTTTCTTTTCGTTTGTTGAGATAATCGGTAGCTTTTTTCAGAAGGGCGAACAAATAATTTATTTGATTTACTACTGATGTATATTCTTCATTAGCAACGTTTTCTAACTCTAAAAGTAAATCGTTAAAAGCTGATTGAATGCCTCCGATATAGTAGTTACCAAGCTCTTTTATTTGAGTTTGTAAGGTGCGGTGTAATTTTGCATCAATTGATGAGAGCCCTGTTTGAACGATATCTTTTAGTATTTTTTGTCCTAATTGAATACCTGTGAGTTGTGTATCTATCTTCTTTATGATAGAGTTTTTGTTGATTTTCTTTGGTTTTTCGGCTTTTTCTTTGATAGATTCTTTCTCTTGAGCTTTCTTTTCTTGTTTTTTTTCTATTTTTTCTCGTTTTGAAAGAATATCTTCAGGAATTTCGGCAGGAACAAACGCTTTATTATCTGATTCATAGCAATAAAGCAACCCGATGGTGTGTTTGCAAGGAAATTGCCTACTAGGGCAATTACAACGAAATACAGGATTGTTAGCATCAATATAATCTGCTGAACAATAATACGGATTTTTTCCGCTCCCTGCACATTCCCCCCAAATTAAGTTTTTTTCTGCTGAAATTTTCAGGTTCGAAAATTTATTTTTTTTTGCTAAGTCTCGCCCCTTTTTGGCAGCTTCAGCATTAGGAGCAAGTTCTTCTATTTTTTTCTGTGTAATTTCCATAATGTATGTCGAATTACGATAGTGTTTGTTATTTATGAATTTAGTTAGAAATATTGAATTTTATTAAAAATAATTACAATAAATGCTCAGCCAATATGCGTTCAAGTCTCTGAGTGTTTGTGTATGTCCTGAAAAGAATTTTTCCTTCAGGTGAAATCAGTGTGAGTGTTGGAAACATTCGTAATCGGTAAACTTCAAGTGCTTTTGCGTTTTTTTTATCAGAAGTAAAAACCAAATTCCAAGGTTTGTTAAAAGGTGGGTCAAGATATTTTTCCTTCATACCTTCTGTTTTAAACAAATCAGCTTGTCGTTCTAAATGTGTTTCTTTTGGTGATGGCGTGATAGAAAGTACATCTAATTGTTTAGCATATTTTTCATAAATTGAATCTATTTCGGGACGTGTGGATATGCAAGCTCCGCACAGTGGATTCCAATAGTACATAAGCAGATATTTCCCTTTGTAGTCCGAAAGAGAAACTTTTTTCCCAGTTGAGGAAGTTAATGCAAATTTTGGAGCTCGTACACCAGCACTCACTTTTTGTTCTTTTTTTAGAATTTGTGCAAAAATCTTTCCGTAGTACGAAGATTTTGCTTTGGGATGCAACTGCTGGTAATGTGAATTTCCTTGCTGGTAATTCCAAGAATAACTAACACTTAAATACATAAGTACGGCAAACTCACCATCTTTAACGTTTTTAGCAATGGAATCCATCAAGTTGTGATAGCTAAAATCATTTTGTAATTTGCTGTATTCTTCGTATAACCTATTAGCTGTTTCATCATCATTATTTTTGATTGCCTCCTTTATTTTCTTTAAAACATTACCTTCTTTGTATCCCTTCAAGAAGAAAAGATTAGCTAATCGAGCATACAGAGGAGTATCGTAAACGCCTCCTTTAATTGAAGAATGAGCTTCTTTTTCCTTTGTTAAGGAAATAGTATCTCCAGGCTTTGCAAAAAAAGAAAAACTATGACTCTCGTTGTCTTTTTTTGATGAAAAAGTCAATCCGTAATATTGCGAGTGCTTTGTAGGAATTGTAAAAGAGAATGTATTTTCTTGATTAGAGATCAGCGTTCTGTGTTCATCTTCTTTTTCAAATTCGGATATTGTAATAGGATAAAGTGACAGAGTATCACCTTTTTGGAGATTTTCAATTTTCCCTTTCAATACAAAAGAATTTTTGTTTTGAGCGAAAGCTCCAAAGCTTGATAAGGTAATGATAATCAGTAAAAGATAATTTTTCATACGTGATATGTTTAATTTAAATTATAACTTGAAAACAATAGGATATGTAAAAGTCAAAGGTACGTTTTTTCCGTCTTGTTTTGCAGGAATTAACTTAGGGATATAGGAAAAAATCCGACGTGCCTCATATTCAAATACTTTGTGGCGAGTATAGACGTGAAGAATGGTAATGCTTCCGTCTGTGTTGATGCGAAAAGTTACATTTACACGCCCCTGAATTTTTGCTTCAAGAGCTTCTTTAGGATATTTGATGTGAAATTCAACAGTTTTGTCCAAATTTCTTTTGAAACACTGTACTTCTTCATTCTTTGGGATATTTTCACAAGAAGGAAATAAAGCAAAACTATCCAGAGGTCTTGTTTCATCATAAACTTTTTCTTCCTTTTCTTTCGATGCTAAAACTGACGTTTCCTGAGAGTACAATTCTTGAAATGAGGTAATTAATAAAGCAACAATGTACAAAAAATTTTTCATAAATATATGGTATTAATTATTAAATAAATAATTTTATCGCTTGAGCAAAGTTAATGATTTTTTACAAAATTAATAAAAAAGAAGACCAAAACTTCAGCTAAATAAATTTTCGATGTTACAAATGATAAAAAATAAAAAAATCAGTTCTGATTTGTAGTTTTTTTACTAATAGACTAATTTTGCTTTTTGAAAAAAGGAAATCTATGACACAAAAAAGCGATTTTTTAAAATATCAGGCTCAAACCTCACCTTCACCAATGTTGCTGGAAGTTTCTCACGCCAGTGGTAGTTACATTTATACTACGGATGGAAAAAAATATCTTGATTTTGTGGCGGGAGTTTCGGCGTGTACACTTGGGCATTGTCACCCTAAAGTAGTAAAAGCTATTCAAAATCAGGTAGAAACCTATATGCACGTGATGGTTTATGGAGAATATGTTCAGAAACCTGCGGTAGATTTTTGCAAGTTATTGGCTGAAAATCTTCCTGAAAATCTGGACACTACGTATTTAGTGAATTCAGGAACAGAAGCCATTGAAGGTTCGGTGAAATTGGCAAAACGAGCCACTGGACGCACACAGATAATAGCAGCAAAAAATGCCTATCACGGCAATACGCAAGGCTCAATGAGTTTGATGGGATATGAGGAGCGTAAACAGCCCTTTCGTCCGCTTATTCCTGATGTAGATTTTATTGAATTTAATAACGAAGTTGATATCCAGAAAATTACGCATCGTACAGCAGGTGTGGTTTTGGAGAGCATTCAGGGAGGAGCTGGATTTATTGAACCGCAGAACGATTATCTTTTAAAAGTCAAAAAACGATGCGAGGAAGTTGGAGCATTGCTCATCATTGATGAAATTCAGCCTGGATTCGGAAGAACAGGAAAACTATTTGGTTTTCAGAATTATGGTTTTGTGCCAGATATCATAGCAATCGGAAAAGGAATGGCAAGTGGAATGCCTGTGGGAGCTTTTGTTTCATCACATAAATTGATGAAATTGCTTTCTCACTCTCCAAAGTTAGGACACATCACAACTTTTGGAGGAAATCCTGTAATTGCTGCAGCGTCGTTGGCAACTTTGCAGGAACTTTTATCTACCAATTTGATGGAACAAACATTAGAGAAAGAAAAATTATTCCGAAAGTATCTGCAACATCCACTTATTGAGGGTATTAACGGAAAGGGATTGATGTTAGCTGTTATCGTAAAATCGGCAGAAATTGCTAATCACGTTGTACTCTACTCTCAAGATAAAGGTCTGATTGTGTATTGGTTACTTTTTGAAACACGTGCCGTTCGTCTATCACCGCCATTAACTTTAAGTGAAGAAGAAATTAAAGAAGGTTGTGATATTATAATTGAAGCTTTGAATGATTGGCAAAGTAACAACTCATAAATATCTGATTAATAACAAAAAAGATTGAAGTTGATATACAAACTTCAATCTTTTGTTTTTTTGAGTAATTTTCTATCAAAATTATCTTTCGGTTTTCATCAAGTATTTTTTTGGAGTAATTCCATACTTTTTTTTGAAAGCAGCAATAAAATGGCTTGGTGTGCTGTATCCTACTTTTGTGCTTACTTCATTGATATTTAGTTCTTTGCTTTCTAACATTTTTCGAGCAACCTCCATTTTGTAATCAAACAAAAAGGCATAAACAGAGTCGCCGTAAATTTGTTTAAAACCTTCTTTTAGTTTCTTGATGTTTAATCCTATTTCATTAGCCAGTTCTTGTAAACTTGGTGGTTCAGCCATCCTATTGATAATTATCTCTTTAGCTCGATGGATTTTTGAAATACTTTCTTCATCAGCCAAAAAAGGACATTGTTCAACATCAGCTTCATTGGAACGATTGAAATAGAGGGCTAACAGCTCATATACCTTGGCTTTTATGTAAAGAGGTTGCAAGTTTTTTTGAAAATTTGCACGTAACATCTGATGCAAAACCACCATCATTGCAGGTGAAATGCTATCTTCATTGTAGTATTTTTTGTCTTTGTTTTCCAAACTCAAAAAATCAATGTATCCAGCTTCATTTGAAAATAAGGAATGAAATTTATGAATTGAAATTAAAAGAGATGCAGTTTGTGATTTTGGAGTCGTGATTTGATGCAAAGGAAGAGCTCTTTGAGGGTTGTAGAGTAACAACATTCGCTCGGTATTTAGTGGTATTTTATAATGTCCTTCGTTGAATAAGAATTGTGATAATCCCTTGATATTGAAGTGTATTTGAATATAATTTTGATTAATATCCTTTTTCAGTTCAAAATTTTCGTGAGTGTCATTTTCCGTTTTGATGAAGATAATATCCTTATTAATGATGAGTACATCTGAGGGACTTTCTGCGGTATTTTTTGAAAACAAAAGCTCTAAATTTTCCATATAAATTTATTTAGATTTATTCTATATTTCATTGTGTGTTTTTTGCGTATTCTTCTGATAATTATGAAGATATGTGCAAATATAAAACAAAAAAATGAAAGACAAACACAAGACGACAAAAAAAGTTCTTTTAGCGTTATTTTTATTTTCCGTATGTCATTATTTTTGCCATTGAAAACGGGAAAAATAGTTATGAATCAGTACAGTGTTTCTAAAAATAAAAGTTTCTATTGCATCGGGTTAAGTTATAAAAAAGCTGATGCTTCAATGCGTGGATTATTTAGCTTATCTGCTGAAAATAAGGAACTTCTATTGGATAAGGCAAAAAACGAAAACATTGAGGAACTTTTGGTTATCTCAACTTGTAATCGTACTGAGTTGTATGGATATGCCGAACATCCTTTCCAATTGATTCAGTTACTTTGTGAGTTTTCGAATGGTTCAGTTGATGATTTCCAAAATGTAGGCTTTGTATTTAAAAACAGAGATGCAGTACAACATTTGTTTCAGGTAGGAACAGGGTTGGATAGCCAAATATTGGGTGATTTTGAGATTATAGGTCAAATAAAGCAAAGTTTTTCACTTTCAAGAAAGAAAGGATTGGCTAATTCTTTTTTGGAGCGTCTCCTCAATAGCGTGATTAATGCCAGTAAACGAATTAAAAATGAAACAATGCTTTCCTCTGGTGCGGCTTCTGTCTCTTTTGCTGCCGTTCAGTACATTTTAAGGAATGTTCCTGATGTTTCAAATAAGAATATATTGCTTTTTGGAGTGGGTAAAATTGGTAGAAATACGTGTGAGAATTTAATAAAACATACTCATAATAAGCATATTACACTTATAAATAGAACTAAAGAAAAGGCCGAGCAATTAGCAGGAAAATTTGATTTGCTTGTAAAAAGTTACGATGATTTAAAGTCTGAGATTGAGAAAACTGATGTACTTGTAGTTGCTACAGGAGCACCACAACCCACTGTTTATAAAGAACTTATTCCTGAAGATAAAGAAATACTTATTTTAGATTTATCCGTTCCTAAAAATGTAAATGAAGATGTCGAGGGAATTTCAGGGGTAACTTTGGTTCATATGGATGCTCTTTCAAAACTTACAGATGAGGCTCTTGAGCGAAGAAAAGAAGCCATACCCGATGCTCTAAATATTATCGAGGAGGTAAAATCTGAGTTTTTTCAATGGCTTGATGGCAGAAAGTTTGCGCCAACTATTCAGGCTTTAAAGTCGAAATTGGAAAGTTTGAAATTGGCAGAGTTGGATTTTCAACGCAAAAAAATTCAGAATTTTGATGAGCAACAAGCTGAGATAATTAGTAGTCGTATCATTCAAAAGATAACTACACATTTTGTAAACCATTTAAAAGATTCACAGGCTTCAGAAGAAAGTATTAATTGGATGCAACAAGTGTTTCAATTAGAGGTGGTTGAATAAAAAAATAATAGAATGACAAAAGTAATCCGTATTGGAACTCGTGATAGTGAGCTTGCCCTTTGGCAGGCTCATACTGTTAAAAATAAATTGGAAGATTTAGGATATCAGACCGAAATAATTTCGGTAAAATCTGATGGCGATTTGGTGTTGGATAAGCCCTTATATGAAATGGGAATTACGGGGATTTTTACTAAAACCTTAGATGTAGCAATGATAACTGGAAAAGTTGATATTGCTGTGCATAGTATGAAAGACGTACCAACCTCATTACCAGTGGGAATTGTGAAAAAAGCTGTTTTAAAACGTGCTAATGTTCACGATATTTTGGTATATAAAGATAGTTTAGATTTTCTGCAAACAGAAGCAATAATTGCTACTGGAAGCCTACGCAGGAAGGCTCAGTGGTTACATAAATTTCCAGAACATAAGGTAGAAAATTTGAGAGGAAATGTAAATACTCGCTTACAGAAGCTACACGAAAATGATTGGAACGGAGCTATTTTTGCTGCCGCAGGATTAGAGCGAATTGATAAAAAACCTCAAAATCACATTATTTTAGATTGGATGATTCCAGCTCCAGCACAGGGGGCTATGGTTGTGGTTGTGAATGAAAAAGATGCTTTTTCTTGTGCAGCAGTTTCTAAATTAAACGATTTACATACAGATGTTTGCACACATATAGAACGAGAATTTTTGAAAACACTCGAAGGAGGATGTACAGCTCCGATTGGTGCATTTGCTCAAATTAAGGAAGGTGAAATCTTGTTTGAGGGAGCCTTATTTTCGTTAGATGGAAGAAAAAAAGTGTATATTTCTGAAAAAACAAATGAGAATAACTTTGAAGAGTTTGGTAAAAAATGTGCTGAAAAAGTTCTTAATTCGGGAGGGAAAGAAATAATGCAGGAACTATCTAATAAAGGTTTGTAATAGTGAAATATATAAAAAAAACTCGCAAAGAAATTGCGAGTTTTTTTATTAAACTTGTTTAAACTTTTCGAATAAATGTTAGTATAATCCCTATATACAACATAGCCATCCAAGTTGTGTTTAGGGTTTCATATCTTATAATCAATCTTTTAAAACCATCAAGCCACGCAAAACTCCTCTCTATTTTAAACCGATTTTTATATAATTCTTCGTCAAAATAAATGTTTTCATTTTGTC
>NZ_KB900706.1 GCF_000379185.1 Capnocytophaga cynodegmi DSM 19736 | reverse complement strand
ATTTTTAATTTTTAATTTTTAATTTTTAATTTTTAATTTTGTACAAATTTTGAAACTTTTTATTTTATTTTTCGCAATATTGAAACACCAAAATCAACAAAATGATTTAAAAAATGAAAACTACTATCTATTTTATGTTCTTTTTAGTTTGTACGAGTGTATTTTCACAACATTCTCATATCATTTCAGGGCGTATAACCGATGAATACAACGATGCCGTGCCTTACGCAATTGTTTCGGTGTTATCGTATGACAAATCTGAGGTGATTTCACAAACAAGCACCGACTTGGAGGGAAACTTCACCCTGAAAGGAAACGGAAACAACATAAAAATAATAATCTTTGCCACAGGATTTGAAACCTACGAGGGAAAAACTCCCTTACAATGGGACAAAGACATTTCATTTGGCATTATTAAGCTGCAATCTTTGGTTACTGAATTATCGGGTGTGGTAGTATCAGCAGACAGAAAGAAACCTACCATTCGGTTGGAGGAAGGCAAAATCATTTTTTCGCCCAAAGAAAGTAGTATTACCTCAGGAGGAAACGCTTTGGAGGCTCTGCAAAAAACACCAGGCATATTAATGGATAATTCTTACGCCATTTCAATTCTGGGCAAAAAAGGAGCGGTCGTTTTTATCAACGGAAAATCTACATTTATGCAATCGGAGGACTTAGCCAGTTTTCTCAAATCCATTTCAGCCTCACAGATTAAGAACATTGAGATTATGCTAAATCCACCAGCCCAATACGATGCCGAAGGAGCGGCTGGTATCATTAATATAGTGTTAGACAAGCATAACATTGAGGGTACATACATTTCGGCGGGAAGTGGCGTATCCTATTGGCATCACCTGAGAAATACAACGGACGTTTCCTTGCAACACAATACCGATAAACTAAACATAAACGCCTCATACAGCCATCATTTTGGGTATATCAATTATGATTACGGCTCAGAAAGAAAGTTAGATGACAAGTGGTACATCAGTTCGTCGGAAGATACGGACAAGCGTCACTCTGTTTCAGGTAATTTTGGGCTGGATTATCTACTAAATAAGAAGAATACAATTGGAATAGCGCTTTCTGCGAACTCTCATTTCGGTAAAGGAATTATAAACACCCAAAACGACATCTTCAATAAGGATTTCAAATATGAAAAGACCATTTTCGGGCAAAGCGATTACTTCAAACAAAGAAATGCACGTTATGGATTGAGTTCTTTTTACGCGTATCAACCTTCTGACAATAAAAAATACAACATCGACATAGATTATGTATTCTTCGACGGCTTGTCGGGAGTAAACCAACCCAATTGGCACAAAGATTTGGCAGGAAATCGTATCGATGATGAGGCTTTTCTGGCTGATAGCGACCGAAAAATACACATTTTTGCCGCTTCCTTACATCAAAAATTCCCATTATGGAAAGGAAATTGGTCGTCAGGAATTAAATTCTCCCAAGTTGCATCAAATAATATCTCCGATTTTTTTAGCGTATCCCCGTCGGGTAACCTTCTAATCCCAAATCGTTCTAATACTTTCAATTATAAAGAACGTTTATTCGCAGCATATATTCAGTATGCCATCGCGGTAAGCGAAAAGGTCTCCTTAGAAACAGGGCTACGTAGTGAACATACTTTTTCTGTTGGAAAATTATTTCCTCGACAAGGAAGTAATCAAGATTATCAAGAAAATAAACGGAATTACCTCAATCTATTCCCCTCCCTAAGTCTCACATATCAGAAAAGCGATAAAATATCCTACGGATTCAATTACAGCAGTCGGATTTCCCGTCCTGCGTATCAAAACTTGAGCCCTTTCATTTTAGCTCTCGACGGATTGTCCGACTGGGTGGGCAATCCATTTTTAAAACCTCAAAAAATACATAAGATTAGTGCTACTGCAACTTGGAACAAGACAACCGCTATACTTTCTTACAATTATACAAATGATTTCAGCGGACAAATTACCGAGAAACAGGCTAACGAACGTGTAATTATGATTCCACGCAACATAGGACACCAAAATTATTTCTCGACAAGCATTCTGCAAGAAATTCAGTGTGCTTCTTGGTACAAAATGCACATAAATCCTTCATTATTCTATGTTCGAAATTCATTTCAGATAGAAAATTATACTTCTTTTAGCCCCAGCAAATGGACTTTCTCAATAAACTCACAACATCAGCTTAAATTGCCTTTCAAAATCACTGGCGAGATTAATGCTGACTACACCACGAAACAAATAGCCAATGTTAATGAAATTGCTAAGCCTTCTGGAGGTATTGACATCGGATTGCAACGCAGTTTTCTGGATAATCAACTTCATTTGTCCTTTTCTTTTACCGATATTTTCCATACCAGACGTTGGGATTCGGAAAGTCATCTTCCAAATTTGGATAATTACATCTGGGGATATGCAGAATCACGCCAAATAAAGTTCTATCTAACTTACAAAATCGGAAAACAAAGCTCAAAAACGGCTCATCAAAGTAATTTAGAGGAAGCAGATAGGCTTTAAAGGGATAATTACTTTCTAAAATCTTAAAAAGTATTCTATTTTAGTGATTTTTAAAATAAAAAATTAGTAACGTAGTTATATTTTAGGAAGAATTAAAATCAGAACAGGCTATTGTAGTAGCACGACAAGGATTTTTAGAAATAGAATACCCTATCGTAGTAGTACGACAAGGATATTTAAAATCAGGATAGGATATCGTAGTAGTACGATAAAGATATTTAGAAATAGAATACCCTATCGTAGTAGTACGACAAGGATATTTAAAAACAGAATAGCTTATCGTAGTAGCACGACAAGGATATTTAAAATAAATCCATACTATTTTATATACTTGCTATGTTATTTTATTGCGTGTTATTACTTTTTCGTAGCATTTCTTCTCCTATCCTACTCTATTTTGCCTCAAACAAGTTGCTTTTTAAGCTAAAACTATTTTTATTATCTATAGAATGTAATTCGTATTATATAAAACTAATTTATTTTACTAAAAAAGGAAGTCCTTTTATACTCATTTCATTTTATTTACCCTAAAAAGGAAATTAAAAAAATGATTTCTACAATTATTTCTATAAAGTAAATTACTATATTTGCCTATATAAAATTAAAAATAAATGAAAAGGATATTCCGAATAGTTGATTTATATAAAATTATCCTCATCGTGCTACTCTTAGGAGTTGAATTTGTTCACGGGCAACATTTTTCGAAAGAAATAGAAGGCTATCTGAAATCCAGTGAGCAATTACGAGGAGAAGGAAGACTTGAAGAGATTTACGATGTCCTCAAACAAGCTGAATTACTGGCTGAAAACAATCAGAAAGACTATTTACCTGAGATATATTCGGAATATGTGAAATACTTTTTCGCCATAAAGAACTCCAATTTAGCTAAAGAATATATGCAGAAAGCCAGAAGCACAGCCGAAAAGGCTCATTCTGCTCAAGCAATCGCTTACGGATATTACACTCAAGCCTATTATTATAACTATCTCGACATTCGTCAACTCGCTGTCGAAAATTGCCAACTGGCTTTGACAATCGCAGAGGAAAACAGGCTGGAAACACTCAAACCAAAGCTATATTACATTCTTTACGGGGCTTATTCAAGTGTAGAGGACGCTTCCCTTGCCCGAAAATACGCTCAAAAAACTATCGAAACCGCCAACAAGGTCGCTAATTACAATCTGCTCTCTAACGGCTACTCGGCAATGTCTACCGTTATGGGATATCTGTACAAAAAAGAGCAAAACGAAGCCTTTAAAGATAGTATTTTGATTTATTTGGAGAAATCGGCAGCAATTTACCAGCAATTTCCAAATAAAGTAAGCCCAATCACTTACGGAATAACCAATATCAACATTGCGGATTTCTATTACCAAAGTGGAAGCCTCTCTGACCCAAAAATTTTAGCCAATATTGAGAAACATACTGCTATTGCCCTCGAAGTATCGCAAGGAAAAAGCAATACCGCTTCAATTCAAGCTAATGCGAAAGGACTTTTGGCGGAAATCGCTCTGCAACAAGGCAACACATCAGAAGCAGAAAGACTGCTCACAGAGGCTTTTTTGGAAATAAGCAAACAACAACCCGTAGTTGATTATTATACACTCATTGCCCTTGCCCAAGCTCTTTCGCAACTCTACGAAAAAAACGGAAATCTTGAAAAAGCCCTACACCTAAAAAACGAAAAAGAAATATACAAAGCCAAACTTTACGACCAAAACCAGCAAGAACAAATGCTCCGTTTGGAAGCTGAGTTTGAAAACCAACAAATAAAACAACAAATAGAAACCATTTCCCAATTAGCAGAAAGCAGAAAGCAACTCAATTACCTTTATATTGGTACATCGGTTTTGGCATTGGTTTCACTTGTGTTTGTTGTTCGAAATCAGCAAAATAAAGTAAAACTACAAAACGAAAAACAACTCCGACTCGAAAAAGAAAAAAACGAAGCCGAAGCTCGTGCATTACTCAAAGAAAAAGAACGCAGACTACTTTCCATACAAAAATCGCAAATGGAGCGAGAAATAAAAATGCAACTCCGACTTGAGAAAGAGGAACAGGCTCGGCTAAAAGCAGAACAAGAACTCTTACAGCTCAAAAACGAACAAATGCAAAAAGAAGTATTAGCAAACGCACTTCAAATCGACCGAAAAAACAAGCTGTTAGAAGAAATAAAGGATAAAATTAAGCAAGAGGGAAACACCTTTAACATTGAACGTGTATTGAAAAAAGAAAAATTCTTAGATGATACGATAGAACAAACTGTTAAAGAATTCCAAGATATTCACCCCGATTTTTTCAACAAACTTAGTGAAATTTCAGACAACAAACTCACATCACTCGACCTGAAATATTGTGCTTATATGTATCTGAAACTTTCCACAAAGGAAATTGCTATAGCCTTTAATGTGGAACCCAAAAGTATCCGAATGAGCAAATATCGCATCAAACAGAAGCTAAATTTAGAGAAAGAAGACAGCTTGGAAGATTTTCTCCAGAGTCTGACCACATAACAAAAAAAGAGATTATCTTAAACATCATATCAGATAATCTCTTTTAAAACCAAAGTTCATTTTTCTTTAATTAATTTAAGCTGCTAATTTATGTTATTTAATTGATTTACAAATATACATTTTTTGAAAAACATTCTTACATCAAAACTCAAAAAAACACTAAAAATGAGCATAAAAGAACACTTGTAGACAGTTTGTAGACGCCTTTTTCTTTGATATAGTTTGAGCATCTAACTATCTTTGCCATATGAATTAGTAAATTATTTCATTATGTCAAATCCAGATTCAAAACTGCCGTATTTAGAAATCATCGAATGGGTAGAACACACTCCTAACCTGCTAATGTGGAAAGTACCCGATCAAGATAAAGAAATTAAAAATGGAGCAAAACTTATTGTACGCGAAAGTCAATCTGTTCTTTTTCTGAATGAAGGCTCCATTGCTGATATTTTCAGTGCTGGTACACATTCACTTTCTACTCAAAATATACCAATTCTTTCTAAACTCAGAGGTTGGAAATATGGTTTTGAAAGCCCTTTCAAAGCTGACGTATATTATTTTTCAACCAAACAATTCGCAAATCTCAAATGGGGAACACCTGCTCCCGTGCTAATGCGTGACCCTCAATTCGGACAAGTACGAGTACGTGCCTTTGGCTCCTACAATGTAAAAATAACTGACATTTCCAAGTTCTTTAAGGAGTATGCAGGTACGTATCCCACATTAACTATCTTTGAATTGGAAACACAACTTCGTGATTTTATCGCTCCAAAGTTTGGAGAAGCCCTTTCTAATGCCAATCTTTCAGTTATAGATGTTGCAGGAAATATGACTGAACTGAGCAATAAAATTCGTCCGATGATTGAACCTTATTTCTCGGATTTTGGAATTGAGGTAACACAATTTACAATAAGTTCAGTAACGCTTCCGCAAGAGGTTACAGAATTCTACGACAAAGCTACAAGTATGAATATCATTGGTGATATGAATCGTTTTCAGCAATTTAATACTGCCAATGCCATTGGTAACGACCGTAGCAACCTTAATTCAAGCGTGAAGGAAGGCGTAGCAATGGGAATGATGATGGGAACGATGCAGCAACAAATGCAACAAAATCAACCAACTGCTATTGATGACCCAACAATAAAACTTCAAAAACTCAAAACACTTTTTGAAAACGGACTTATCAATGAAGAAGAATACAAGACAAAAAAGGCTGAAATTTTAGCCAATTTTTAAAGATAGAATTACAACAAAGTTTTAATCAATTTAAAATTATGACAGAAAAACAAATCCTAAAAAAAATTGATGCTTGGGATGAAAATGATAACATCCAAGCTATTATCGACTTTATAGAAAATCTGCCTGTGGAAGAGCGTTCTACTGCCGTTCTGAGCGAACTCGGAAGGGCTTATAACAACTTTTACTGGCTCGACCAAACAGCCGGAAACGAAAAATATCTGCAAAAAGCAATCGAAGTTTTCAAATATCTGGAAGAAGAACTTGGCGAAACAGCTTCGTGGAATTATCGCATCGGGTATTCCTACTTCTACCTCAATAACAGTGAATTAGCAAAAAAACACTTCCTCAGAGAACGAGAATTACAAGGTTCTGGTAATGATGTAGATACGTACTTGGCTTGTATTGAATATGCTCAAGAAAAAGGAGTTTCGCCTGTAGAGGTTTACAATGGCGGAAGAGAAGGAGTGCAATATCCGTTAGAACGATTTTTACACTTTTTAGAGAAAAAAGCTCCCAATTTGCGTACACTCATCGCCTCAGGAGCCTCTGATGCCGAGTTGGAAAGTTTTGAAAACCAAATTGGTGCAAAACTTCCTGAAGCTTACAAAGAGCTTTATCGCACTTTCAATGGTCAAAAACAAATTGTTCCGTTTTTCGCAACAGGCAATCAGCATTTTGTTTCACTAAGTGAAGTAACTGAGATTCAAGGAAGATGGCTAAATTTTGTAAAGCAACATTATGGTGAGAATTGGAAAAATGTCCGACTTTCCGAAGAAATTTTCTTTAATGAAGAAGATGTCCAAAACACACTTTTCAACGAAAAATGGATTCCGATTTTGGCTGGAGAACAATTCTTCATTTGTATGGATTTAGACCCCAAACAGGAAGAATTTTATGGGCAAATTATCTGTGTGATGCTCAACGAGGACATCAATAGTTTTGAAGTAGGTTATCTTTACAACGACATCAAAGATTGGTTAGGTTACATCATTCGCAATTTGCAATCAGAACAATTGGTGTACAATGCCGAAAATAATTGGCTTGAGTTTGCTGAAGACGGAAATTACCAAGAAGCAGCGTATTACACTGAAGAAGAACGCACGGCTTTGGAAAGTTACATCGAAACGACCTTCGGGAAGTTTGATGAGGTTCTGCACGAACTTGTATCTCCTGATATTCATTGCGATATTTATCTTATAAAACCCACACCAGAACGTAATTATCACACACTGGTAACGGGTGGTATGGGAGCTTTTCAGATGTACACTCCGGAGGATTATCACGCCTCGCCATTTGCCGAACTGGTTATCAACCTACCCCCTACTTGGAATATCCAAAGTGAAGAAGAAAAAGACTATTGGCCTATCCGTTGGCTGAAAAACTTAGCTCGTTTACCTATCCAACATCAAACTTATTTAGGATACGGGCATACCATACCTACCAATGATGCTTTGGAAGGCACTAATTTCGATTGCTTGATGCTCATCGGGGCAGTTGCACAAAGTGAAGACGGCGAACAAAGCCAATGGGCTGTAGCGGAATTACCTTCGGGAAAAGAAGTTGGATTCTTCTATGTAGTGCCACTTTATCCAGAAGAAACGCAATTCAAACTCGACCAATCGGCAGACAATTTGCTAGACAAGTTCGAAGAGGCTGACATTCCGTATCCGCCAGTAGTTGATATCAATCGTGTGAATGTTTGTGAAGATTACGAGGCTATGGAAACTCCTAATTTATTAGATAATATTGCGTGGGCGTTTAACGATCGTTTTTACGGTTCACTGATGCATTTCTGGGACGCCATACGAGATTACAATGCTGATATTGAAAACGATTTGGAAGACTTCACTCCTTTTGCAACCATTTTTAGCAGTTCCAAAGTGATGATGATGTATGAGGCTTACATCAAAAGTGAGAAAGATATTTTGGAAAATGAGCGTTTGCTTAATCCTGAAACTTTTGACGACCCAGACGAAGACGGAATGTACTACGCTCGTATATTAGCAGAACTTGAAAGTGAAGACCGCAACTATTACGGAGCTTTAAACTTACTTCGTCATATTCACAATACGTTATCTAACAAAGATTTAGGCGACCATATTTTCTTTGAAGGTTTCGATTTGGAATCCTACCAAGAAGACGGAACGCCTGTAATTTACTTGAATTTAGGAAGTTAATCACTTCTCTTGCCAATCCCACCTTTTGAGGGATTGGCATTTCTTCTCACAAAATTCTAATAAATTATGAATATTCCTTTTGAAAAAATAGAGGCATTCTGCATCACAAAAAAACAGCAAAAGAATTTAGATAAACTGAAAAAGAAATTCTCCATTAAAAATTCAGCAAATCGTGAAACTTTATCTGATTTGATGAACAGTCTCTTTATTTGTGAAAAATATGAACCGCTTTTGGCTTTACTTCCCGAAGTTTTGAGCGTACCTTTTGAAGAAGATTTCCTTATTTGGGGCGATGTGGAATCCTATTTAGCCATCATTGTTGCTGTTCCAAACATCACTGCGAACCAACGGAAAGCCATTTTTGAGCATTACAAAAGTGTTACCCAATACCAAAGTACCAAAAAGGCACAAGAAAGTTTGGATTATTATTTTCATCGGATTTTATCACTGAACAAAATCAATGATTACAAAACAGAAATAGCGAAAGCTCTTGAAGAAGAGGATTTAAGCTATGAATATGCAATGCGTTTAGGACTTTTGAAAGAAGGAAGCCAAGTGAAACTTATCAGCGAGTTTGTTGATTTCAAAACTTTACAATTTCCACAATGGTTGGAAACTCCCAATTTTGAAAATCGGGAAGCGTTACAGAATCACGTGGAAGAAATCATCTTGCAACAATTGGAAACGCTGAAAGAAAAACGATTCGCTAAATACAATTAAGTAACAAAATACAACTATGAAAATAACAAATAGCGACCTACAACGAAATGATTTTGCTTCATTAGCTTTTTTTGATGCCGCCAATTATAATGTTAAAAACATTCGTGAAGATATTGAACATTATAAAACTTTAGACAAAATTCGTACAGGTATTTTTGGAAATATCAAAGCATTGAGCCTTTTGTCAGAACATTTTGATGGAGGGGATAATCCCATAATGACCGAAGAAGCTCAGCAATGGAAAATAATTCTGCTTGATTATTGTGAACGCAATAAACGCAAGATTCCTAAAGCATTACGAGATGATTTTTTGCGAAACCTAACAAGTGATTTGGATAAAATTATCGAAAACAGCAACGATATTCCTGATTTTATATGGAAAAATGACGCTCAAAAACGCGAAATAATCATAAAAGTAGAAAATCAAATACTGAAGAACAAATACATCGCTTTAGCTGAACTGAAATACAGCAAATTAGGAGGTGCTTTACAAAATTATTTGCTCGAATGTTTACAAAAATTAGAAGAAAACGAACAAAAACCAGAAGAACCAACGATTTCAAGAAAAAGTACACGGAGTTTTCGCCCTCACATCTTTGCTTCATCGGATAATGAATATACTCTTTTGTTAGATGACTTTGACCTCTTTTTGACTGAAAAACAACATTCTGAAGATACTGAAATCAACGCATACGACATCGAAAAACGACTTAAAAAGTACTTAAAAGAAACCAACAAACCTTTACTTAAAACATTATTTTTTGATTGTGAAAGTTCTCTCTTTTCAGTAAGAAGTCAAAACTTGGAAAACTTGATACAATTACAAAAAGCATTATTACATTTAGCTTTTGATAATCAATAAGAAAATATAGTTACTATGACAAGTCCAAAAGAAATATTTGAAAAAGGTTGCGGAGAAATCGCTCAGCATTTTCCTGACTTTAAATCCATACAAAAAGGCAGAAAACTAAAGAAAGTAAGTCAAGATAAAAGTATCGAATTTGAAATTTATTTTCAGACCAGTATGCGAAACTACAGCGGCAGCGTTGCCATACTTCCACACATTAACATTTCTTCCAAAAAAATGGAAAAATGGCTCAACACACAAAGTAACGGGCAAGAAATGTGGGAGTTAATCTTTACAAAACAACTCGGCTACCTCACGCCACGCCAATATTGGCACGAATGGAACTTGGCAGGACTTAGTTTTCAACCAACTATCGATGAAATTGTAAAGTATTTAAAAGAATATGCCTTACCTATCTTTGAACTTTTTGAAAATAAAGACAAGGCGGTGGATTTCTTGTTAGAAAATGGAGCAATTTTCAATAAAAATGTTAAACACGATGAACTTTTGCCTTTCTATTTTGTGTTTTGGCACAGCGGAAAAGAAAAAGCTGAGATTTTTCTAAACAATTTTGTAGAAAAATGCAGTTACAAAGGAAAGTTTATTAAATCGTATGAAAAATTACAAACCGTCAATCAATTTAATTTTACTTATAGCAGTTTTGTTGGAGAAGACATCTTAAAATTTGCAGTAGCTCACGGAATAAAACTCAATGTCAAAGAATAAACTAATGGATTTTACAGAAATAAATAAGTATATTGACTCTTTTTATGAGGAAAAACTCTCTGAATACGACCTAAAATATTACATCACACAATATACTGAAAAAGAGAACATTTCGGTTGAAACACTTTCTACTTTGTTTCTGAAGGATTGTGCAACAAACAGAAATAATGAAACTTTGGAAGGTGCTTTATTGGTCGTTTTTATATTTAATATTCGCAATAAAGAAGTTGTAGGATTGTGTCAAAGTTTATTACTTGAAGATTGGCACGAACGCCACGAAGATATTATTTCTGTTTTAGAAGAAGCCAGAAATAAAGAATCCGTTGCATATTTGCTCAAGGCTTTTCAAATGAAACTGAAGTATATGCAATACAACAATCATTATTCATTTCATAAAAAATTGCTGTGGGCAGTATACAAACTCTCTGGTTCTCAATATAAAAATAAATTATTAAAACTAACTGAACATATCAGCCCAAAGCTAAAACCTGAGTGGAGGCAATTTATAGGAGATAAAATGGGAAAAATCAAAAGTTGATAAAAACACACATTTTTTTATCGCTAAAAATCTGAAAAATCAGGATGAATAGATAAAACTTCAAACAAAGAATACCAAAACTGTAAAAAAAAATCAGTAAAAAGCTAAGATTCATTGCTTTAAAATATAAGAATTAGAAAAATAAAATTATGAACATAAAGGAATCCCAACTAAAAATCTGTGCAAAATATCAATCTGAGTTCGAGCAACTAAAACCCAATGAAATGGTGGCGATAGCTCTGGACACACTGGGGCAAATGCCTATTGTTGGGCAACGAATTGTACTGGAGAAAGACGAAAAAGTTTCGTGGTTTATCTATTGCGGAGAATATTCTGACGCAAATGATTTCTACAAACCGATACATTGGTATCATCTAATTGAAATTTTACCTGAAGTATTGCCTTATCTGGGATTAGAGCAGGGATTTCGTTTTATCATTGACAATGAAGGGTATGAAGATGTTTGGAAAGATGAAAATTAACCCAAAAACAACTAAAAATGACTTCTAACAAAGATTATTTTAGCGATTTAAACCTCAATCCAGCAGGGCTTTTACAAGAAGAAATCGATATTATCAATGATTGGTATGCCAATTACACAAAATTTGACAGAAATGTACATCTTTTTGACACTGAAGAAGTTGAAATTAACGAGGAATACATACAATTTTTGAAAGAAGAATATGAAAATCTGTCGTTTTATGATGATATTTTGTTATTTTCAGCAGATGAAGACAGCAATTATGCAGGAATTATGACAAAAGGAGCAATGCGAGGTTGGATTTTCTTCATTTCAGAAGATTTCTCAGTAAAACCAGTTTTTCGCACACTTAAAGCCTTTTATGAAAAGGTAAAATCTGAAGAAATTACCGATGTTTCTGCCTTTGGTGTTCAATCGCCTGATTTTCTGAACAAACATCGAACCGAGTTAGAACTCGCCACTGATAATAAAATATTTGATGAAGTATTACAAAAAATACATCGCACTGAAAACAAACACGACAGATATCTTTTTGTAGAAACGCTAATTACCATTGCTCCCCCTAACAGAATTAACAAACTCACGGAATTTCTATTTTCAGAAGATTATTGGCATATTCGTCAAATTTTGGAAGCATTTGCTTTCTATAATCATCAAACAGACAATGAATTATTATACAAATTAGGCAAGAAAAAACCGGAATTCCGTGAGCAGTTAAAAAAAATGGGAATACAACCTCAAAGAAAATTCCTTTGGTGGAAAAAATGGTAAAAAATAGAGAAAAACAAGTACAATTATCTTTAAAAATTAAGACTTATTTTATAAAATAATCAGATTAATTAACCAACAATGAATTTAGTAAAATGTTTACAAACAGATGGTGTAACTATTTTAAAAGAACGTCAAAAAGAAGAGAAAAACCTTGAAAAAATATATGAAAATGAACTTCCTTTACTTCTCGACAACGAACACGAGAAGATTTATTTCGTAAAATTTGCCGATGAAATGCCCGAAATACGCATTCCTTTTGGTGATTTTTTATGTTTCGGGAAAATTGGTTTTGAGAAGCAATATTTTGTGATTGATAAAGAAGGAAAAATCTTTAAATATGATTTCTATTATGAAAACGAAAGCAACTTAATGTTCGTGAATAGTTCCCTTACGGCATTTTACAGGAGTTATTGTCGATATATGGCGGGAATTTTTATGTATAAAGCTCATCAAAAGGAAGAAGACTTTCCAATGGAAGCCGAAGTAGAACGAATTACGGAGTTTATCAAAAGTTTTGACCCTGCAGCTGTTGAAAACGAACAAACTTACTGGTCTGACCAGCTATGTATACTTGAAGATGGCTTTGCTCACCTGATACACAACGCTGTGGACAGAATGTTAGGAATGCCCAAGCATAATTATCAACAAAAAAAGAAAAATAAGTAAAGAATTTAAGCATTTCCAAGAGCTATTTTAAAGTTCACTCACGTATTAATGCCATATTTAAAACGCATCAAATTAAAAAAAGACAATACATAAAACATAAAATCGAAGTAATATCAATTTCAATGGAACAATTTTATTTAAAAGTAGAAATAAAGGAACAAAGACCTGATTTTAGAGTCTTTAAAGCCTTCTTTTTTGGTGATGATTTTCATAATTGCGATAGTGATGGCGATGCTTCTCCCGTTTATAGCAGAGATTGGACAGAGCTTTATATGCGTTCCAGAGAAAATAATCAATGATTCGACATACAATGCATTGAAAAAGATAATTTAACATTCAAAATAACTTCTAATACAGAAGAAAATGTGTACCAAATCGCCTATTTTCTTGCTAAAGAAACAAAAGGAGTTATTATCAACAGCAAAAATCAAATAATCGATGCTAATGATGTGATTTCAAGAATGGGAAACTTTAATTTAGAAGAAAAATTACTTCTGGCAGAGAAAAGCATTTGGCGAAAATCATCAAAAGATAATCCATTCCCTAACATTCAAAAAATAGAATGATTTATTTGGTTAAAATCAATTAATTAACAACAAAAAATAAGTCCAATGAATGATGAAATACACATTGCAACCAATATTTCAACTGAAATCTTTTATAAAATTGTTGATTTTTTGAAAGAAAACAATTGGAAACTCACCGCAGAATACAACCCCGAAATCTTTGATAAAGCTATCGACTTTGATTTATATCAATTTGAAAAAGAAAATAAAACAATACAAATGGCTTGGGATATTTGGTTTCAAGGAGAGATAAAAGCAACATCATCTGTTTTTAAAATGCTCTCATCACATTTAAAATATGAATTCAAATATGGAACATCAATTCATTTTTACAAAGATATTTTTCATAAAAAATCATCTTTATTGATAAAATACCATTAAAATTCTTTTTAAAAAGCAATTTAAATTAAAAAAAGACAAACTATGCTCTCAATTCATCTAAAAAACACTAAAAACAAAGGCATTAGCTATATAACTTACGAAGAGGAAACTATTTTAGCCAAACTTTATGACAAAACCGAAATAAAATTTATCAAAAAATTATGGGAAAACTATTACAACGACCCTATTTTCTCTTTTGAAGAATTAGAAATTGCCTATAAAGAATTATTTACACTTTCTGTTGAGATGATTGCAAAAGCAACTACATCACCTGAAATAAATTTTGTATATAAAATGATTGCTATTGTATCATATGCAGTGTTTCATAAAGAAAATTTATGTTGCTTAAGTGATTAACAGCTTTTTATATAAAAATTTTTGTGAGAAAATTACAATTATAAATTCAAAAAACAGGCAATCCACTAAGAAAAATAAAAAAGTCTGTTAGAAAAATGATTTTTTTTGAAAGAATAACAAAAAATAATAGCGGAATAGAAAAAAGTAAATAAGAAAAAGCAATGATTTTTAATAAAAAATCAAAGAGTTAGTACGGAAAATAGAAGAGTTAGTACGGAATAGGGATATTTTTTAGTAGAAAATCAAAAAGTTAGTGCGGAAAATAAAAGAGTCAGTACGGAATGGGGATATTTTTTAGTAAAAAACCAAAGAGTTAGCACGGAAAATAGAAGAGTGAGCAGTAAAAACAAAATATATTAATAAAAATTCAAAAAGTTAGTTCCAAAAATAAAAATATAAAACAGAAAGTAATTTAAAACAATAAAAAAGAAGCTATTAAGTTGAATAAACTTCGAAAAAAATTAAAAAAATAACAAAATATGAAAGAGAAAACAAATGCACAACTTGCTTTTGATGAGACTATGAAAGCCATTTACGATTTACTAAAACCCATCGAATTTAAGAAAAAAGGAAATAGTTTTTATCGAATAGAAAATACTATCTGTCATCTTATCAATATTCAAAAAAGTATTTATAATAACAGTCAATCAGTCACTTTTACAGCGAATATTTGCGTTAAATACTTAGAAACTGATAAAAATATACCTTCTGTGACGCATTTTCCTATCCGTGAACGCATCGGAAGCCTCAAAGAAGGCGGCGATTTCTGGTATACTTTCGATGAAATTCAGGATATTTTCATCAGAAAACAAAAATATCAATCCGAAAAAGAATTAATTTTAAAGGATATTGAAAAATATGCTTTGCCTTTCTTAAATAAGTTCAAAAATAAGGAAGATATAGAGAATTTTTATGAATAACAATTAAAAAATGAAAAGATATGAGTAAAGAAAAATCAGCATATATTCAGCAAAAAATAGCTGAATTTAAAACAAAACTGCAAAAACCTATCACGGAATTTCAAACGGGAGGATTTCGCCCAAGCGGAGAAAAAAATGAAAACTGGATTGGTCGCGTTTTTCTCTGTAAGTCCAATGAAAAACAACCTGTTATTGATAAAAATAACAAGGAATTGTATGCACTTGCTCAGTTTTATATTCCTGATTTGCCTTTTGTACCTGAACAATTAAAACACATTACTTGGCTTACAGTGTTTATCGGAAAAGAATTTCCGCATATTGAAGGTGAAACAGCTATTCCAAGAACTGATGAAAATGGAGAGGAGTATTGGGAGCTATCTACTGAACTTGGCAAAAATGGTGAGGGTTGGCTTATCCGTGAATATACCGCTGAAGATAAGTTGATTGAATATGAATTTCCGGCACAACAATATCTTAAACCTTTTCCGCTAAAACCTATCTATAAAGAGCAAGATTTCCCTCTTTGGGACGGCGGAGGCATTCCTTACGACATAGCAAATGAAATTAGCAAACTAGACAATTATAACGACAAAGAAAATGAAAATCTGCTAAATTATTATGATGATATTGTTGGTGATAAACACAGTTATTCACACAAATTTGGCGGATATCCATCGTTTTGCCAATCAGGAATATATTTTGGAGATAATTTTGAATTTGCATTTCAGATTAGTAGTGATGAAAAAGCAGGATTTAATGTGATAGATTCTGGAAGCCTTATGTTTGCAAGAAATAGTATAACAGGCGAATGGGGATTATACTACGATTTCTATTAAGAGAAAGAATTGATAAAATTCATAACTAATAAAAAAAGAAAAATACAATGTCCAAAAAAGATACAAAGAAGAAAAACATTTCTGTAACTGAAATTACAGACCTTATCAATGTTGCAGGAAATCACCCAAATCAAAATCCAGAGCGAGGTTTCTTGTATATAGCAAAAAGCATCTCTGATTTTGAAGATTCTTTCGATGAATTATTTGATATAAAGGATTTAGAGCCATTGGATTATTGCATTTTATCTTCCAATTGTGAAATAACCTTGCCCAACGGACAAAAATTCTGTGGAGTTTCTTTCAAAGGAGCTTCAGGAAAAGAAAAAATCACACAAACCATTCAAAAAGATTGGAAAGAAAAAGGATTTTTGTTTGGGGAAATCAGCAACAATATATTTATAGATTCAGAAGGGAAACAAACTCCTTTAAATGAGTGCAAAGCTGTACTTTATGAATATTAATCAATAATTTTTTAATAAAACATCAATATATGACACAGAAAGAATATGCTCAATACCTCGCAGAACTTATTGGAGAGGAAATGGATACTGATTGCAATGAATTAGAAGAGCTTTTTTATGGTTATTTTCAATCATTTATGCCTGATGGAAAGAATGTTGAAAAAGTTTTTGAACCCATTGAAAACGGACAACTGCTTTACCAACGCATAAAACCCATTTTTGAAGCGACAAAAGAAGAAACTATACAAGCTTTTGAGCAAAATATCGCTCCAGGGTATTTCGTACCCAATAAAAAAGGTACAGAAGAAGAACTAAAAGCCATTGGTAAAGAGCTTTTAGCAGGATTTTTAGAATTTGCTTCATTCGTTGAAGAAGAAACCCTGCAAAATTATCTAAAAGAAATTATAAATATTGAAATCTCGGACAGTAGAGAGCAAAATTTTGATGATGAAACACAAACTGAACTCTACGAAATTTTATCTATTTGGTATATTGATAATACGGATTACGAAAGTTTAATTTCGATACTTCGTGAAGCATATTATTCAATAAATTGTGACTACTTTTTAGCTGCATATTTACAATATCCAGTATTGACAAATAAACCGAAAACCGATTTTTTAAAACCTTACTTTGAATTATGGCAAAGGGGATTTCAGTTTGTAATCAATGGTAATACATTAATTCTATTTTAAAACAAAATGTTATGAACCCAATGAAACTTGATGAAATTCCTGATGAGATTTTTTTAGAAGATATTTACGATTTGACGAAAAACATTCCAAAAGAATTCCCGACTTGGCTAAAACAGATTGAAACCGCAACAGAAACTCCTCCGCAATATATTTTCTTCACTGATTTTGTAGAAAATACCGATAATGAAGAGTCCAATGAAGAATTTGTAGGTTATTTTTATGATAAATTACACCAAAAGATGTATCAGTATAGTGCTGAAAATGATATTTTAACGATTACTTTCGTAGATAAAGAAAAACTTACGATGCGGGATACTTTTAGTCTGAAAGTATTGCATTTGTTATAGAAAAATAGCTAAATATAGCTAACGCAGTACAATTTGTCATATGCATTAGAGTGAATTTCAAGAGTAAGTTTTTGACCTTGGAGACGAAACGTTAAGAAAATCAATGAATGAAACTTAGAAAATCTCTATTGTTTGAGCGTAGCGAGTTTAGAGATTTTCAGTAAAATGAATTGATTTTTAGTGAAGTATCCAAAGTCTTGAATTTTTGGTTCTTTTGTTTCAAGACAAAAGAACAGAAGATTATGATAATTAACAAAAAAGATAAATACACAAAAAGTAAAATGTATTAAACAATATTGAACAGATATGAGCAACTATCAATTTAGTAAAGAAGACGGGATTGCAATTTCAACGAAAGAAGTATATCTAAAAAACTTACATCAAAATGCTTTCATTTGGGTTTATACAGAAAATGAGGATTTTAATGATTTTTCACCAAAACAAAAAGTGGCTTTTGAAGAATTTCTTAACACAGAAAATGCTTTGGAACAAATTAAAGAAAAAACAAAATTCTATTATGATTATTTACTTGCACAAAAACGCATCAAACAACAAGAAAATGACAGTTTTGAGCTAGATTTTGAAGCCATAGCATTGCCAAGCCAAGCGGAAAATCCTAAAAATATCATTTTTGTATTGGCCAATACGAATTGGCTTTTGGCTAATTCTAAATTTTATATGGAATTGGAAATACGTTTTGAAAATGGAAGATTGATGCATATATGCGAACTCTCTGGAGAATACATTTTTCCACAATAAAAACTAAACATCACTAAAAATATGAGCTTTATAGAAGAAATGGTAGAGCGTGAAATTGACAAAATAGACGAGTTAAAAGAAGTTTTATTTCTGCTGAAAATTGCTAAAGAATATAATATTAGCCGAAATTTATGAAACGAAAAGATTACATTCCTAAGTAAATAAATCTTTTTAAAAACAAACAACATTTATGAAAAATAAATTACGAAAAATTGTTGTGGAAGATGCCATTTATTACTATCGAATTACCGATAATTTCCAAATGGAAACTTTCCCTTCCTTTATCCGAATGAAAATATTTTCAGAAGGATATAAAACTACACCTTTACTTATTGAGTTTCCTTCGAAATATGATTTCTATGCAGGATTTCCACTGAAAAATGGCGTGAATTTACCCAACCTAACCACTGGCATTACCGAATGTGTGAATATTCATCAACCTAAATACATTCAGAAATTTATTTTATTAGGAAAAAAATACGGCTGGACAGGAAATAATGTTATTTCTACACAAAATGGAATGGATTATTTGTCTGAATTGGGCTATGATGTAAGTTCAATTCTCAGTGACGGAAGTTGTAAGCAACCTTAAAACAGAAATTTATAACCAAATTGTGTTTTTCTAAAACAAAAAAAATTATGCCGACCATTTATGTAGAAGAAATAACACCTTGATTGGCTCCATCAATGGAAATAATAGATTTTTGCCATCAAACAAGAACTAAAATAGATATTGATATGTATTTGATTAACAAACGATAAAACAATATAAAAAATGGATTACAGAATATTTTTAAGCCTATGTATGGATTTTGTTCGTCAGTACATTTTACCGATGGAACAAGGCTACACCGCACATTCCAACTTACGATATGCCGAGTGGCATTTGCTTGGTTATACAGATGAAACTGAACGAGAAGAATGTATTCAAAAAACAACCGAGCAACTTAAAAAACTAAAAGGAAAACCCAAAAACATTTTGGAACTATCTACACTTTTTACGGATTTGAATTTTCTTTCAAAAGGCGATATGAAATACAAAAAAGCCCAACTCATAGAAAAACTTTCAGCAATTGATGAGAAATTTCCTCGTGAATTTGAAGCCTTTTTGCAACAAGCCAAAGATGACAATCCTTTCCCCAATATGCGTTATCGAGAGCTTTCCGATGAGGAAAAAGCCTTATTTCAAGACGAAAATCAGTCCGAGTGGTGGATTATTGAAGATATTGCTGAAGACAAGTACGATTTCTTCGCCTTTGAGATGATGTCCAACAAAGATTTCGTATTGCATTGTATTGATTTTATGCGAACTTATGTAATTTCACTTACCAAATCTTGCCCTGATTTAAGCAATTATTTAGATGTCGCCACTGATTATCTGAATGAGAAAATCTCTCGAAAAGAATTAGAAATATATGACTGCGAAATTCACAAAAAAATAGAACATATAAAGCAAAGCAAACCTTTGTATATAGTTCGGATTTACACTACTGTTTCTTACTTTTTGTGGTCTGCTTTTTTAGATGATGAGGAGGAAGAAGGACAACAAGACCCTTCGTATTCATATTTCCTCGATGATTTACGACGCATACAGCACGGACTAATGGTACAACTTTTTATGCCAATTTTTAAGCAGTTTAATATGATTAACAACTAAAATAATGATACAACAAAAAGATTTTATAACACGATACGAAAAAGCTATTCAATTACGAGACACCAGCAACACAGCCGATGCCATAGCTCTTTTCAGAGAATTACTTTCTGAACTCGAAAGTAATCCTAACATTTGGAAAGATGATGAAGTTATCATCTCCGAAAACGGAACGCACATAAGTAAAGCTTTCTTTTACGACGACTTTGCATATGCCCTTGGAGACAATGAGCTTTTGGAAGAAGCCCTACAAATGGAGAGCAAAGCCTTAGAACAACTCTTAAAAGAGAAAAATAGAAATCACTTGGAGGTTATTTATCTCAATTTTTCCGATTATGCGATGCAACTAAAAAATTTTCAGAAAGCTTTATCGATTCTCCAAAAGGGAATTCAGGAGATTGAAAGTAAGCAGTTTAAACACCGAACTGATATTGTACCAGCCATTTACATCAATGCGGGGCTTTGCAATTACTTTTTAGGAAACACGGACAAAGCCGAAAAATATCTAAAAATAGCCACTAATCTTTTGGAAACGGGCATTAACTATGAAGAATTTGACCAAGACTCTTTTGAGGCAAATTATTTTTTGAGTGAAATTTACAAAGAAAAAGGAAATAATTCTGATTATGAGAAATTTAAAAATAAATCCAAAGAATTGCTAACCTTTATCTCAACTGATGAAATAGCATATTCTGCTACCATTTATCCGGAAAAAATACAGGAAAAAGTAATTGATTTCCACAAGCAGAATTCAAAAAATTAAAAAACAAACAGAATTTATTATTTAAAAATTTATTGATGTTAAAATATGATTACAATAGAATTTGAAGCTCCAAAATTTGAAAAATGCAATTGCTGTAATGCTAAAATCACCCAACTGACACGCTTTGTTTATCAGGATAACGAAGCCTTTGCCTATTATTATGCAAAATTTGAAGACCATAACGACCCAAAAGTAGTGGAATGTTTGGTTGTTCTATGCGAATGGGACGAAAACAACGAGGAAATCATCAAAAAAACAGGTTTTCCACTCAAAATTTGGGTAAAAGATGATAATTATAATATCACACTAACCGACAAAGACGAATGTCCGTGGAAAAACATTCCTGAAGTTGAAATTTTAGACCGAGAACAAAGCCTAAATCATCTACAAAAATCCGATGTTTTTCATATAACTGACCATATTGTAGGGGAAGATAAGGAAGTCATCGCCTATTTTGAGAACTAACAAAAAGAAATTGCAAATCATTAGCCATAAAGTAAAATCTCACTCTTAAAACGAGAAAAAGTTTAATTTTAGTGATATTCTTATGAATATATTTAATTCAGTGGTTAATTTGGGCGTTAATATTGAGGATTTTCCTGCTATTGATGTAGATATTTACGGAAATTACATCGCTTTCGACGGGAAAAACAGCGTAAATATTAACGGAATAACTATTCCTTTAAAAGTAGAGATTAAAATAAAATTTCCGTTGGTACAAATGCTTGATAATAATTCGTTTTTACTTGCTGATAGGCGTTCAGGAAGTGTCAACGCTTTCATTTTTAGCACTGATGGAGTTTTGCAAAAGTCTTTTTACGTGGGCGATGCCATCGAAAATATTACTTTTAGCGAAGGAAAAATAATTGTCAGCTATTTTGATGAAGGTGTTTTCGGCAATCCTCCCAGTACGGAAGGTTTGGTAGTTTTTAATTTGGAAGGAAAACAACTTTTTGGGGTTAATTCGAGTTTGGGATATGAGTATATTTGTGATTGTTACGCTCTTTGCAAATTAGGAAAACATTCGATTTTCTTTTTTGCTTATACAGAGTTTGAACTTGCCCAATTAAATCTAAAAAACTTTCAAATAGAGCGTACAAAAATGCCAGAAATTTTAGCAGGAGCCTCCGCAATGGTCTCTGATAAGGAAACGATAGTGTTTTTTGCTCCTTATGAATACAAAAACACCTTATTTCGTTATAATTTATACACCAAAAGCTGGAAAAACTCGGCAAAACAGATTTTTATATAATAAAAGGCATTGAAAACGGATTATTTTTAGCAGTTAAAGACAAACATTTTTACATCGTCGGGTTATAAAAAGAAAAAATATTAACGTTAATAACTATAAATAAAACCTTTTAAAAGAAAAACAATATGATTTATTTTAATTGTGGTGTACATAATGCCAACAGAACTGCATTTTTTAATTGCATAAATGAAGATGGGAAACAAATCGGAACCTTTCTGATTGATTTTAATACTGATGAAAAATTCGTATATGCAACCGAACCCGACGAAAGTGAGATTTTTGATATTTCCCCTTGCGGAACAAAAGTGCTAACCATCGACAGAACCTACAAAAAAAGAAAACGCAAGACCAAGATTTTCAACCTAAAAACCAAAGAATTGCTTTTTGAAACTAATGTATTTTTTGGTTATGAAGCGTGGTTTACTTCCGTTCCAAATTTATTGGTAGTTCGTGCTGGTATAAAAGGTAAAAGCAATGACAAATTATTTCTTTTTGACACGCAAAAGAATGAAATTATGCATTTTATGCAAGGAAATGCTTGTCTGACCTATTGCTCAAAAAATTTCTATAATGATGTTTTTGTTTATCCAAATTCTCGCAAAAAAGATGAAGTTATTGTATTGGATTTAAACACTTTGGAAGAAAAAACAATTCATTTAGGGGCAAAAAAGCTCATTCATCGGGTAGAAGCATTGGGCAATGACGAATTTTTTGCCATTGACGGCGATTTTTTCGCAATAAAATTCAATGTAAAAGGCGAAATTCTCTGGAAAACCAAAAAATTGGATTGGGAAAAATTCTATTACGCCCCAAACTTTTTTATTCTTGATAATCAGATTATTTTTAATGATTCTCTCGGAAATCGTATTGATATATCAACAGGTGAATTGATACATACAAACGTACAAAGTTGGGGTAAATCAACACCTTTTTTCGATAATTGAGTCATTTATAACACGGGCGAAATATACGAAATGAACACAGATAAAACAGATAAACTGAACATTCAAAAATATTTAGAAAAATAACAATGGCTTATACAATTCCTAAAAATAAAGTAATAAACTATCCGCCAGAAGAAATTAGAAATTTCAGAGTTGAAAGTTATGAATACATTGATAATCTGCATTTTTTGGTTTCTCCATCTGAATTTTTGGAAGATGCAGAAAGCTATGTTTCAGTGGTGAAAGAATTGTTTTTGGAGGCAGGTTGGGCTGGAGATGGCGAGATAAAACTTTTGTGGATTCCTCCCTTTTGCATTGAAACTGATGTAACAATGTGGGAATATCCTCAGGGAGAGGTAGTTTGGCATACCAAACAGCAAGAAGATGGCATTTCGTGGCTTGCGATGCCTCAGAAATTAATTTTTTTTATGGCAAACGCTAAGTCTCCTTTTTACACGAATCTTGATGAATAACAACATAAAAAATAAAGCAATGAATTTAGAAAATGAAAATGTCCCACAATCATACAGGGATTTTATGACAACCACACCGAAAAATCAAATGATAAACGTTCGTTATGGAAGACGCAAAACAGCAAAGCAGAGTAGTACTCCACGCCAAGATTACACCCTCTATGCCTACGATATGCTCACTCGCAAAAATGACCCTGACAACGCAAAAAGCCTGATGAAATATCAATATCTCAGTGAAGCAGAACTTGATTATAAACCTTTAGAAGGCGAAACTGAAGGCATTAGTTTAGAACAAATTCGCAAGGCTTTTTGTTTTGGTTCAGTAGATGGTGGTGTGGTGTTCTTTCACCCTGAAGACCACAGCGTTTGGGAGATTTATTACGATTTGTACATATGCCAAACGGCGAAAAATTTTGAACAATTCATCAAACAAGCCAAAATGCAGCAAACTTGGGAACTAAAATAAAATTTTGTAATTTATGAATGGAATAACTTGGGATAAATTCTATTTTATCATCACTCCCAATGAATTTGAACTGATTTTCAGTAGTGGAGATTTCTACTTTATGAAAACAAATTGTCGCGTGGCGTTGGATTATCAGTACGATTCCAAAGAAAGTATTTTTCTGGCTTATCAAAACTTTTGGGAAAAGATAATTGTAGGTAAAAGAAAACTCGTTAATCCCGAATTTACAGACACTTACCTACCTATGTATATTTCGATAACTGATAATTACCGCAACATAAAATTTGAAAAAATTGACTCAAAATCAGACGGAAATATTGATTTCAAACAAGTATCAAATAAAAAACCTTTCTTTGGACTTTCTCCTGCGGAATTAAGTTTCTTCAACGATAAAATATCTACGATATATGCCAACACCGAAGGTATGATTGGTTTGAGATTGGTACGCCCTAAAAGTATTGACAGAATTTCCACTGAAAATGAACCCATTACACTCATTTATAAAGATATAGTAAAATCCATCAAAAAAATCTGCAAAAAGGCCAAAATCCTGCGAGAAGAAACTCTCTTTAAGCCCAATCTTTGGATTTCGGAAAATGCTAAAAAAGTGATAAATGAAAACATATATCTGGTAGAGAATAATTTAAAGTTTATTTAAAAAAATAGATGCAAACACTTATCAATCAATTAGAAATGCATTGCCAAGATGGAATGCAAAAGGGATTTTTTGGAAAGCTCAAAAAAATTCAAAAATTTAAAATCGGTAGAGATGGATTGTATCTTCGTGGGCTTTTGGAGAGCTTCTTTGCCGAAGAAAAGTATGACTTGGTGCAATTGTTTTTTGATAAATTGATAGCCGTACCTTTTAGGGAGAATTTTCCTGAGTGGCAAGATACCGAAATGATGCTTTGCCTTTGTTATGAGTTGCCAAATGCCAGTTCCGAGCAAAAACAAGCCATTGAAAATCGCTTTTTAGAAATCGCCAATTTAAAAACACAATTCAATGAAGCTCAAATACTTTATGATAATTATCTACCCAAAATTTTATCCTTAAAATTCATAAAAGGATTACAAAGAGAGATTCCCAATTATCACGGCGATTATAAAAAATCAATGCAGATGGCGTTGGTTACAGAAGCTATTCGTGTAAAAATAGCCAATGCCATCACAGAGCGAAATCCCAATATTGACAATAAGATGAATACTATCATTACCAACGAATTAATAGCATTACGCTCCTAAAGATTATATAAAATTTTAATCAGAAAAACAATGAAGCAAACCTATTATTTCCATTTGTTTTTGGCTCAAATAAAAGAAAGTGATTTCGAAGCGTATCATAGCTATATCTTTGACAAAGAAACAAATAATCCATTATTTTTCAAAGAATTGAACATCAAGGATTACACACCAAAAATAACAGATAACTACGGGTTGGAAGTATTAAATCCTGATTTCAGGTATGAATTTCCGTTATCTGAATTGTTAAAATTTACGCTTTTAAAAAAGGAAAATTTGCCAATAATGGAGGCTCTTTGTGAGCAAAAAGGCATTTCACCAAATTCGTATATCATATTGTATCGCAAAGGTTTACAAATCCCAAAAGAAGTTTTGCTTTCGTTTCCTAATCTGTATTATTTTGGCGAATTTGAAATGGACAACAATGCATTAATAAGCAAAAAGTTGGCTTATCCTCACCTATTTTAAAAATCCTGACAGAAAACTTAAATTCTTTTGATATGCAACCAAGAAATTTATACGAGCTATTACAAGTGATGAAAATACGACCTGGTATGTACTTCTATCCTCCTACGTTACCCAACTTAAAAAACTTTTTATCTGGTTATTTTTCAGCTCTTTTCATAAATAATATAGAAGATAATCCACTTGATGGTTTTGACGATTTTGTCGCTCAAAAACTTAGGTTCTATGAATCCACTGCAGGTTTCTCCAATATGATTTTGGCTTACATAACAGGTTTTGACCCTAAAAATATCATTTGGGAAGATTTTTTAGCCTATGATATTTCAAAAGAACAACATCAAAAAGCTATCGAACTATATTACAAGTTTTTAGAAGAATTTAATCAAGAAAAACAGAAATAAAATGAATCAGAAAAATTTAAAAATCCCTCACAATTATTTTGAATTAATCTCGAAAAATCAAAATAATACACATTCAGCACAAACAGACCAATACGGCTTTGAGCTGGATACTGAGTTAAATATCTTGTATGAAACTGAAGAAGAAATTCTTGAGGAGAGCCGAGAGTTGCCCGAGCATTTTCCACCAGAAGAAAATGAAGAATATGCAGATGAAGAAAAAGTAAACAAATACGATTTGGGTTACATTACGGATTTCTCTAAAATTCTGACTTTCGGAATGGACGGAGCTGGTTGTCAGTTTTGTATGGATTTTAGCGAGAATAAAAACGAGCCGAGAATCATTTTTTGGGACGACAGAGACTTGCGTTGGCGAATTATTGCCGATAATCTCGAAAATTTTTTCGCCTTGTTTAAAGATGAGCCGTACCCGTATCACTCAAAAGAATAAAAATTATGCAAAAAAACTATTATTATCACTTGTTTGTCGCCCGTATAGAAGAAGGAAAAACAAAAGATTACGACCAATACGCTCTTGGCGAAACTCACACGACTCCTTTGTTTTTCAAAGAATTAGGCATCGAAGATTATGTATTTAACGGAGAAATAGGCAATTACGGTGTAGAAGTATTGAATCCTGATTTTCGGTATGAGTTTTCTTTATCGGAGTTATTTTTTGATTCTGTTGTCAAGCAAAAAGACCTACCCACGATAGAAAAATTTTGCAAAGAGAAAGATATTTTGCCAAATTCTTATATCATCATTTACAAAAAAGACCTAAAAATCAATAAGGAAACTTCTCTTTCTTATCCAAATTTGTACTATGTAGGCGAATTTGAAATGAGCGAAGAAGGAAAAGAAAGTGAACAATTTATAAATCCACATTTGTTTTAAAACTGAAAAAAATATGAACGAGACAGAACAAATCAAACAGCAATTTATCACTTTTATGCAAAAAATGAATGCGTGGGAGGTAGTTGCCAATAATGAAACCGAACAAGATGATGAAATTTTTAGCAATCCCGATTGGCAAGAAAAACAAATACAAATCGTGCGAGAAATTTATGAGACTCATCTCACCCAAAAAGAACGAAAATACGGAATGCTCAATGCTGGAATTTCGGTCAGATTTCCACCCGAATACGACTCTGATAAAGAGACCATTATTTCTGTTGAGATAAAAGGTAAATCTGCTGTGATGATCACCGAAAGAATTTACGCAGGACTAAAAGGAGAGCGTATTTACAAACTCAAAAAAGTAGATGATGTATGGAAAATAGATACCGCCAAAGAAAAAAGCAAATCCGAAGACAAGTGGCATAGCGTGATTTTTTAATGGAATTTTTAATTTAAAAAGGAAAAACTATGAAATCAATGACTTCAATGCGTATTGGCAATGTATATGTATATGATACAGATACTTTTAGTCAGCAAGAAAAAGATTTTTGCAGTAAAATGTATTCAGTGATATATTTTGCGGACTTTTTCTGTAAGAATAGCATTTCAAAAGTGATTCGTCCGTTAAATTTGTTTCTGACTGATAATAAAGATGAAAACGGGCAACGTTTTGAATGGGGCATAAAACTCTGGGTAAATGTAGAAAAACTCAAAAATACACCCGATGAAGATTTTCCCAAAGAAGCCATTTTAGCCGTAAAGCAAAGCCTGATAGACATCGCTCCAATGCACGACTGGACAGCAGAAAACATCGAACTGAATTTTCAAAAAGTACTTGAAACCAACCTACAGGGGCAGTGGGTAGTAACTAAAAACATCACGCACAACGAGACTAAATTTCAACTCATAATGCAGTACGATGGCAACAAAATCATCACCAACCTCACTGATTATATGCAGTTTATGATGAAAATAAAAGCACCCAAACGAAAAGCAATACTCGTGCCCGTGTCGCTAAAAGGAAGCATTGCAACAGGAATATTAGTGCCTTCAATGGTGACGGATTTTTCGTTCAAAGGTAATATACTAACTTTGCAAATCGGCTATCGTCAGAATAAAAAATGGAAAGTAAATTTCGAAAAAAGCATCACATTAACAGATATTTAAACTTTAAAAACCTAAAAAATGGCAATACCTAAAAAACTAAAAACGCGTTGGCAAATCTATTCAGAAGAGTTGAACCAAGTACGAGAACTAACTAAAGACTTTACGCAATCTCCTTTTGGTTTCACAGAGGAAGGGTTACTCGATTTCAGAGGAATTTACTTCGGGAATCCAAAAGAAGTACCTGCCTATGAGGTAATCCACATTGATGATTTGTCGCTTTGTAATGCTGATTTTTCGGGGTCGGTTTGGCGAGGCGTAGTGTTGTGGAGTACTGATAAAAACTCGCCTGCAAGTATTAAAAATATCGTATTTGACCAAAGTTCATTCGAAACTTGGTTCGGTGCAAAGGATTATCTAATGGAAAATTGCAGTTTTACTGATTGTAAATATAAAGACGTACATTTTTATTGTCATAGCATCAATCGTTGTAATTTTGAAAACATCAAAAAATCATCTCGTTTCACTTTTTCGATTGATAAAATGATAGAAAATTGCCGATTTACAGGCGAAATGGTAAAAATTAATTTTGGCAATCGCCTTTGCAAAATTGTATCTTTGAAGGTAGATTGTACGACTGCTCGTTTGCTGGTGTAAAAAACGACCATTTTAAGGAATTAGTGAATAATAAACGCCCCAAAACTGTTGCAGATTTGGATAATCGAATGTTAAACATTGATTTTTCAAAAGCAGATTTGGTTTCGTGTAATTTCACAACTTACATTCATTTGGATTTGGTAAAACCTTCGCCCAATAATTGTATATTAAAACTCACCGAAGAATTTTATCCTGAATTACAGAAACTTATAAAACAAAAGGCAGGAACTTTAACCGAGGAAATGCTAAATTACATTCCACTTTTTTGCAAACCGCACGAGCAAATTCCCTATCGTTGTTTTCACAAGGAGGATAATCGCTATAAATCACCTGAATTCAATAAGTTGTATTACGAACTTATTTGCGAAGCTGCCAAAAATACCAATGCAAGAATTTTGTGATAAACAAAACTAAAAACACAGGACATTATATAAATTATTAAAAATCAATACAAAAACAATGCTAAAACGAATTCGATTGGAAGACAATCAGGTTTACACCATAAAAATTTCAGATGAAATTTATAGCATCGTTCAACATAGAGAAAATAATTTTTTTGAATTTTTTGATATTTTCTTCACTAAGCCCAACGAAAAAAAGCTACTTTCTCTGGATTTGAACTCTGTTCCTATCCTCTGCACCTATGTATTGGCTTCCAACAGGTTAAAAGACTTTTTTGTACAAAAAGAAACTTTAGTAAAACCTAACGAGCGAACGTGTAACCGCATTTTTCACAATCCATTTCATTATATGATGGAAGGATTAAGACAAGGGAAAACGCTTCCAGAAGGTGTAGCTTTAATGCAATTAAAAAGCCTACGAGGGATTAACTATGAAGTATTGATAGCATATTTAGATGAGGACAAACACATAAATGAAATTTACCAATACAATTCTTCTGGAATGATTGGGAATTCCGAAAAACTCAAAGCTGAACTCCTCAAATACGTAGAAACTGGCGAATTCTGGAGTATTGCGAAAGCTCATTCTTTTCCTAATGTTGTTCCATATCAAAAAGGAAAACCACAAATATTATCTGTTGAGAATCTTTAATAATTTCCTCATAAAAAATTAAAAATATGCTGAATTAAATCCTCAAAAAACATTTTTTTTACTCTTGTAGACGCTTTGTAGACGCTATTTTTTCTACTTTTAGTTGAAATAGAATATCTTTGATTTTTATTTCAAAAGTTTTATAAAAAAGAGCGTAAGATACTCACGCTAAAAACAATACAAGAAAATTATGGCAATAGACGGAATTAAAATCATCGATAGCGATAGTGCGTACGATATTTACAACGATATTACAGAACGCTACAAAAACCGCGAAGAAGTTGCAAAAATCATTCAAGAATGGTTGAACGAGGAGGAAAATTTCTGCACCGATGCACTTCACACCGAAATTTATTGGACTGCTCTGACGTACTCGCTTTGGAAAATCGGACATTTACCTGATAATATCCAGCAAAAAACATTAGCAATCATCAAAAATGGAGCTAATAAAGAGTGGCTTAAAATCGACACAAAAGCTCAAAAACAACGACAAAAAGCCTTAGATAAATTGGTAGAGCAAATCCAGAGCGAAAACCCAAAACCCATCAAACAACCTAAACTTACCAAGAAAAAAGAACCTCATTTTGAAGTAGGTGACGTTTTAGCAATTGAACTTCCGCAAGGATACGGAATTTGTTTTATATCAGAAGTTTACCAAACACCCCGAAAACTCGAATACCATTTGGCGTGTACGCAATTTTTAAAAGACTCATTGCCAACGATGGACGATTTTCTCAACAGCAAAATTGCCTGTGGTAAAAACAATCAAGTCTTCACCCTAAAAACCGATTGTTGGTTCAACCATAAGGATTTGGGCGAAATTTTGCCTCATTTAAAAAAAATAGGAAACGTAAAGTTCTCACCCTATGAGCTTTGGGTTTTGTCCCCTACTCACAACTTGGAAGATATGTATGATAAAATCACCGAAGAACCAAGACATTACGGCGGAAAAACACAATATATTTATGATATGATTGCGGATATAATCAACTAAAAAATAAAATGGTAGATTTAATTACACCAAAGACGGAAAACTACTGATTTCTAAACAAATACACAATTGGAAAACTTGGCAAAATCATCTGCCCGATTATATGACGCATATTAATTTTAACAATCTTGATGAATGTATCGAGTTTCTTCAAACTGATTTTAATTTACAAACAATTGAAATACAAAATATTGAAGATTTTATAATAAAAAGTTCGCAAGTGCATTTTGAAATTGATATAAAAGAAGATAAATCAATCCAAATAAAAAACTTAGTCTTAAAAATATGAGCAATTATACGCTGATTTGTAATGATATAAGGTCGGAAAAATACACTTCTTTACAATTTGCCCAAGATGTATTCCCTTTGGAGCAAAATTGCGATTTGTTGGAAATTTATAAAATATATGACCATAATGAGTTACGACTTTGGTACGATGATGGTACACAAAAAGCTACATATTCTCACGCTTTTGATTTCATTTATATTGATAGTCAAGATTTAAGAGTAACTATTTGGATTTCAGAAGACAACAAAACAGACAACGGACACCCAAACGGACTGGCTCAAATCATCATTCAACTTCAAAAAAGCGAATTACTTTACAAATTGCAAGATTTTTTTACTTTTGATAAGATGATTGCTTTTGAAGAGTGGAAAAATAAAATAAATTATGGCACTTAATAAAGAAGAAATCATTAGTTTGATACAAAAAATAAGAACGGAGAATCTCTCTGAAACAGAAGAAGATGCTATTTTGGAAGAATTAGAAAAAGGCGTTCTTGACCCAGATATTTCTGATTATATTTATTGGTCAGAACTTTCAGCTGAAGAAATAGCCGATAAAGTATTGAATTACAAACCTATAAATTTATAAAACTTATGAAAATATATCAATTATCCCCCAAATTACGAGCCGAGTGCATTTACATTACAGTGAAAGCCTCTGAGGACAGAATGTTTAATTATTTTGTTGCTCCTGATGGCGATGGCAAGTTTCTGCAATATATGAGCCTTGCTGGCAAAGCTGATATAGGGGTAAAGGATAGTGATTTAGAGAAAGTCGATTTTCTGATAGGCTTTGTAAGTTTACCCATATTTTCGGAGCGTTTTGTGGAGATTTTAGCCAATATATTGGGCAATGAAATTACTTTTTATCCCATTGAAATTGAATCAAAAACTATCAAAAAACAATTTTTTGTAGGAAAAATAAACCGATATTTGGAGCTTATCGACTATGAAAAATCAGACACCGAAGAAATAGATGGAGAACTAACTTTGGACTATTTCGGAAACATCGTTTATAACGAAAATTTGCCCGAATTTTACATCGCTCGTGATAAAAATAGTTACACAGATTGGTTTATTTCGGAAAAACTAAAAAATCTTATCGAAAAGCATAAATTATATGTGAATGTTAAATAAAATGGAAATATATAAGAATATCAAATTTTAGAAAATAAATATTTCATAAAGAATTAAATATCAATATTATGACTCAAGAGCAAAAACAAAAAATTCAAGCTTTGGCTGAGGCAGAAATCCGCCATTCTTTCCAATTTATTAAAAACCAAACCGATAAAGAAGGTAAAGACCTTGTGGCGTATTATTTCTTTTTGGTTGATGATTTTTTCGCAGCCAATAACGCAGGAATTACCCAACAAGATATAGAAACTTGGAAAAAAACAGATGATTATGACCCCGAATATGACGGATTGTTAGATGCCATCTGGTCGGGAGTTTGTGAACTTTACGAAGGAGATTTTATTTCTGTGAGTAAAGAATTGTACGACACTGCGTATTCACTTGTAGAAGGCTTGGACGACTACGACAGATACAACCAAATCCGAGCAGATTTTGAACAATGTATCATTGATGCTCTTAAAAAATGTGATGAAGAGGGCGTTTTTGGCAACAGAAAAGAAAACGGATTACTACTTTTTGCTTTTTACAGTGATGATTATGACGAAAATGGCGAAGGTTCTCTATTGTATCGTTCCGCAGAAGCCTTAAACGACAAAAAAGGATTTGAAAATATCATAAAATAACAAAAAGTTTGATTTTCATCAACAAATTAACATCATAAACAAATGAATTTAATAGAAAACATCAACGAGTTAAACGAAAATTTAAAACCTTTTCCTGAAGTGGAAAACATTTTTGTAGAAAAACAACCTTGGCTAAAAAACCATTTTTTACCGCTGATTTCTATCAATTTAGTGGAAATAAACCCCGAATGGAAAGATACAATTCTGCATATGATTTCTCCTTTCGAGCCCTATGATAGCTATATCGGTGATGGAACAAAGGAACACCACAATGAATTTACGACTCCCAACTGGTTGGCTTTTCGCCTAACGGAAGATAATAAATACGAATTTCTGGGTAAAGAAGGATTTTTCCTGCGAACAGCTATCAACAATTGGGATTTTAACAGCGAAGAGGAAAAGGATTTTCAAAAAATGAAAGAAAACCTTGAAAAAAGTAAAGAAAATGTGGCTAAATTTGGACATTTGGTTAATTTGAGATATCCAGAATACAAAGGAAAGCTCAATATTATGAATTTTTTAGACGACCTTGGCGGCGGTTTTTGGTACGGTAACTGGACGAGTTCAGCCGAGGAAGAAGGAATACCATCAGCCTTTGAAATAACGGTGAAAGACTTTTTAGGAGATGATGAATTGCCTAATGATGGCATAGAAATCACTTATCAAGGCAATCCGTTTTATTATATTGGTAATGTGGCGGGATACAACTATTGCGGAAGCGGTGCTGATGCCATTATACTAATGTACGAGCCTGTAAGTCGCATTGTGCTTTTCACTTTTGATTATTCATAAAAATTAGTTTATAAAAAATAAAATCAATTATTTATAATCAAAAAATAATATTAACAAAAGTTTGCTTTTCACCAAAAAATTAACATCATAAACAAATGAATTTAATAGAAAACATAAACGAGCTAAACGAAAATTTAAAACCCTTTCCCGAAGCAGAAAACATTTTCGTAGAAAAACAATCTTGGCTGAAAGACCATTTTTTACCGCTGATTTCTATCAATTTAGCAGAGATAAACCCCGAATGGAAAGATACAATTCTGCATATGATTAACCCCATCGAACCCTATGAAGGTTATATCGGCGAATACACCAAAAACTTTCATAATGAATTCATTGGAGCTAATTGGGTAGCTTTTCGCCTAACAGATGACAATAAATATGAATTTTTGGGAGAGGAAGGATATTTTCTGCGAAGCCCAATACACCGCAACCAACTTAAGGAAATAATGACTCAAGATTGGGAAATGAGTTATTTCAAAAACAACTCCGCTTTATTTGAGCAACGAAAACAAGAAACTTACGAGGAAGCTCTCAAAAACTTCGAACAAGCTGTAACAACTTATCAGCAAAACAAAAAAGACTTTCAGGAAAAAGGTTACTTTGGCGAAGAAGATTCTGTTCCTTATTATGGCGGACGTTACTTGGATAGCTTAGGTGGTGAAATTCAGGGAGGTAATTGGGTGGATAGTGAATCCATTCCTTCGGCTTTTATTCTGATGGAAGATGAAGATTGGAATGTTTCTATCACACACAATGGCAATACATTTTATCAAATTGCTTCAGTATCAGGCTATACATATTCGCACGGAGCTGATGCTATCATTATGCTGTATGAACCTGTGAGCCGCATTGTACTTTTCACTTTTGATTATTCGTAACGAAAATTTCACTTAAGATTGTTTTTCAGCAATTTGAATCCTAAAAAAAGTCCGTAATTTTAAATTAAAATGACAAAATACTTAAAAATTTTTACTCGTTGTTTTGTGCTATGTACCTTAACAATGAGCTTAGTCAATTGTTCACAAGAGCAATTAATTTCCTTTGAGACTTACAACAAAAAATTTGGTTTTCAATTAAGTAACAAATTTAGTTTATACAAAAAGGCACCAGACCTCAACTTTTTTGATAACGGAAAATACAGAATTGAAATCGAAACTTTCCCCAAACCAAACCAAGTCAGGAAAAAACAATATGAAGAGTTTCAAGCCGATAGCAAAAGAGCTTATCGTAATTCATCTTTTATGACTTTTAACCCAATGAAAGTGCCCGTACAAAATGATAACGGATATCCTTACTTGGCTTTTTCTGGCGGTGGAAAGGACAGAAGCATCATTTGGCCTTCGTACTTCGAAGGATACTTTTTTATGATGCAAACGCCTCATAATTTCGTGAATATCACCTTAAAACATACAGCTCGTACCAGTAATGCAATGGATAAGGAACAAGCCTTAGAGTACATAAAACCTCTGCTAAAAAGTTTTCGGGAAAAGTAAAATTCTATTTTGATAACAAATCTATTTTAGGCTCTAAAATGAGAACTGCAACGAAAAATAACGACCAAATCAAGCGAGTTTTGCAAAAAATGAAATCATTAGGCATTACGCCCAATAGTACGATTTCATTGGCTGAAATTCGTGAAATTGAAGCAACATTACAGCTAAAACTTCCTGAAAGTTATGTTAATTTCCTAACTGAAATTCAGAATGATAGTCGGTCACATCAACTGCATCAAAAAGCCCCCTATTACGGTTTTTACTCTCTGCAAAACGCTTTGAAAATGAATGAAGAATGGCAAATCACACTGAGCGAACCATTTCCTTACATTGATGATTTTGAGTTTGAAGATGTTATCAATTTTGGAGAAAATACAACTTATGACGATTTTGAAGAGCGAATGGAAACAGATGCCAATTTTGCTAATCTGGTAAACAAATACAGCAGTACCAGCAACCTCAACGGAACTATTCCCATTTGTGAATACGGCTGTGGCGATTTCTTTCGTTTGGTTGTAAATGGAGAGAAAAAAGGAGAAATTTGGGTAGATTGTGGGTGTATCAATCTTACGGGATATTACGCTCTGAATGTGGACATTATCACATTTTATGAAAATTGGCTCGACAGGCAAATTCATCTCAAATCCTATCCGCAAGACAAAATGAAATATTTACAAGCCTATTACCCAATTTTGGAATTTGGCAACAATCCGAAGTATAAATTGGGAGATAATGAATTTATCAATCCTTAAATTGGCAATAAAATGAAAAAAAACGCGAACAAACAAAAGAAAGAACTCACAAAAACAGCCAATGAACGCTTATTTTTGGGAAAAGAATATGCCGAAAGTACTCTGAAAGAAGTTTTGACAGAAAACAAAACACATAACTTGCTTTCCCGAGATGAATTTCAAATCATTCCCGACGAAAAAATACTACTGGAAGTCATCGAGCCAATACTTTTCAAGCATTACCCAAAATCGGTAATTGAAGAGCAAAAGCCCTATGAAATACACGATTTCGAGCAATATTTTGTTGTAAATGGGACGCTTCCTATGGGAATTCGAGGAGGCACTTTTGAAATCATTGTTCGCAAAAAAGATGCAAAAATCTTAAAACTATCACATAGCAGATAAATATCTTTTAATCCATAAAAATATGTGTTATATATTAATAATCAGTACAGATTTCCCTAAAGATTTGGCTTTTTACAATAGTGATAATTTATTTTTTGAGAAAATGCAAACCCCATCAAAAGTAAATTTGAAGTATCCGTATTGTTATGAAGTGGCTACAATGGCACCGAATAGTTGCAGTTGTCACTTGCGAATTTTTGAACAAAATTTAGCACAAGACATCGGATTTTGTGAGCTACAAGACTGGCTGGAGGAAAAAGATAACGACGAAAATATTCTCAACACACGGCTTCTTTTCAAAATCATAAAAATCTTGTAGATGAAGGATTTAAAGTTGATGGCTTTCTCTACTGGAATGGAGAAGAACCTATTGCTCAGCAAAAAATAGAAGTAAATCTAAATCAAACAGATGAAACTCATTTTGCTTTGTTTGAAAATACGTATTTTAATTATTTATGCAATACAAAAGACAATTAAAAATACACGGAAACGAACAAAAAAGAACACGAAGCATTTCTCAACAATCTAATTTTATGGAAAATGAAAAAATTAACAGAAACTGATTTAAAAGAACAAATTTTAAAAATTTTTAGTATGTGTAGAAAAAAGGCTAATGCTCCTTTTGAAGAATCACACTTTATGGATTTTTTGTTGTTTCCACCAAGCGAAAAGGGTCAAATTCGCAATTCGTTTCGTGGAGCCAACAAACACGGGAATTTTATGCGAAAAATAGAATTAGAATTCGGAATTTGCTTCACACTTTCAGACTATGATACCACTTTTAGCCTTGATACCTTTACCCAAAAAGTAGCGGAAAGGATAAGCAAACACAAGAGTAATGTTTTCATTATCAAAGAACGAACGAATGAAAAAAATTATTTTATCTTTGAAATTATCACAATACTGATTTTGTGTAGCTTATATTACTTTTTAGGTTTCCATTGGCTCCCTATTTTACTCACGTCGTTGTTTTTAGCAATCGTGTATTGGATAAGCTCACGCCGTATAATAGATATGCGTCATAATAAAAAATTAAGCAAAATTATTTTTGAAAAATATGAAACACATTGAAGAATTAAAACAGCTTTTTAACAAAGCTCAAAATGATTATCAAACCTTAAAAGCAAATATTGAAAGTCAGGTAGTTCGATGGTTTTGGGCGAGTAATACTATGTTTAGATTAAATCCGTTTTGGTTTGAAGAAAACAGATACTCAAAAGGGAAAATTTTAAAAGAAGAACCTACCAAAAACAGGCAATATGCTGTACAATATGGCGTAAATGCCGCTGATGAAATAATTGTAGCGAGGGGAATGACCAGTTTTAAAGATAATTTCTATGAAACTTTCTATTTCAGAAACCAAAATGAGATTTTGAGTTATCATTTTGATTACGGAAATGACAAAGAACTCATAAACATTAAAAAATTTATGTACGAAAACAACCAATTAACCGAAATCCATTCTTTTTTTGAAGAAAATGGCTACTGGATAGAGCATTTTATCTACGAAAATGATAAACTTATCCGCAAAGAATGGCAAGGCGTGGATAATTATGGTGAAAATTTCAATCGTACAATGAATTATGATTATGATGAAATTGGGCAGTTGAAAACCATTAAAGAAGGTGATTACATTTGGTATCAAAAACCACAAAAAGGATTATCCTACAAGAAATTAACTGAATTAGTACAAGAAAAATTACTCGCTTTATTAAAACAAAATATTAAAAATCACGCTCCTTCGGAAAAACTCTATTGTATCAACCTGAGTTATTTTAGTCAGAATATAATCCCACCACAAATTGGTTTTGGGACTCAATCAGATAGAGAGCAGTGGACTGAAGATGAATCTCATAGCGACATCATTTGGAATGTAGCGGACTACTCACACTGGGTGGAAATTGATACAGATGACGAAACAGCAAATTTGTTTGATTTGTTCAATCAGCAAACCGAGCTCAACGAAAAATACAGCACGGCAACGAAAGTTATGGTGGAATGTGCCAAAGTTCTAAAACAAGATTTACAAGAATTTAATTTGAACAAAACAGATGATTTTGTAATCGTAGCAGGATATTTCGACCAATCGGACTTCAAAAAGAACTTTAAAGCAATCAATCCAGAAAAAATGAACGAGTTTAAGAAAATTCTGAAATAAAAAAGATATTTCATTACAATTTCAAACTAAAATCGAACAAAATGTCCGAAAAATTAGAAAAATTGAAAATAAAAAACGCTCAAAAACGACTTTTGGAAAGATTTCGCTTTTTGAATATCGAAGAAATCATAAATTCAAATGATGAAAAAGGAGAAAAATTCTTTGCTGAGTTCAGAAATTCAGGTATTTGGAATTATGAAAATAAGGCTGTGAAGTCATTTTCTTTTCACAACAAAGGACTGATAAATAGGGATTTGTATCATTTACAACACAAAAAAGCACAAATCTTTTTTATTGAAAAAATAAAATCCCTACCAAATGATTTTGTTTGGATTACTCTTTCAGAAAATGATATATATTTTTTTGTAAAGGTTTCATTATCTATACTTTGCAAATATTTGGACACTTGGTTTGAAGAATATCCTGATTTTGAAGTTTTTATCCCAAATCAATATGCGTTGGCTTTGCACGATGCTGAATATGAGTGGGAAGTTTTAGAAAAAATATTGAATTAAAAAAATAAACACACAGAATATGAGTAATTTACACCCTGAAGCCATAGAAATTGGCAAAAGCAAAAATAAAGGCATTTCATTGAAATACAAACCAATAACAGATGATGATGTACAGGAAATCTGTAAATGCAAATCACTCGTCAATGTAGGTTTGGAAGGCACAGATATTACAGACAAAGCCCTTGAGTATCTGGCAACATTACCTAAACTTGGGCTACTTTGGCTGGGTGAAACGAAAATCACAGGCGAAGGTTTTATTCATTTTGAAAATCACCCAAAACTTGATTGTATCGGTATCGAAAAAACCAAAGTAGACGACAACACCCTGAAAATCATAACTAAAATTCCGAAACTTACCACCTTGCGAATTGATGGTACAAAGATAACTTTTGAAGGACTTTTGGCGGTGGCGGACAATAAAAAACTCAAACCCGTTTCTCATACCAAATTTTCTGCTGAACAAATGGAATTTTTCAAACAAATGCAAAGAAATTTTGCCAAAAAGAAAACCTCTGCGACATTGAGTGAAACAGAAATAGAAAGAGCTAAAAATCATTTGTTAGCATTTTTCAAAGCAATGGCAGAATGGGAGCAATTTGCCGACATTAATTTTAACAAAGGAGACGAAAACGAAATAACATCTAAAGTGAAGCAACTTTACCAAAAATATGCAACAAAAAAACATCACAACAACGACCGATATCATTGGTCTACAACGAAAGGAGGTTCTTATGGAGAACACCAAATTGTTGATATTGAAATTATTTCTAAAAACCGAATCTATATTTACACCAACGCCGATATTTTCCAAGACCGATTTTTGATGATAAAGCAAAAAGATAATTCTTGGCAAATAGATGATTGTCAGCGTAAACGAGGTAACTGGGAAAAACAAAGTCTATAAGAAAAATATCTAAAATAAGTCTCATTTGTAGACACATTGTAGACACACACTTTTAGGTTTTTAATAAGGGAACGTTTAATATTGTAAAAAATTAAAAAATCATTTTATGAATTCAAAATTGTTCGAAAATATTAACCAATTAATTTCAAAAAGCAAGGGTGAAATGATTCCGTATGGGAATGATAAACATCGTTTTGAATTAAAGCGACCTGTTAGCGAAGAAGAAATAACTCAATTTGAAAAGCTACATAACATCACATTTCCAACTGATTACAAAGAATTTCTGCTTTCTGTGGGAGCGTGTACGCTTTTTGGAACGGAATATGGTTTAGGAATTGATTTTTTACCTCCTGATGAAATATTTGATTGGTCAAGGCAGGTATTTGAAGGAACTGGCGTAGATTTATTTCCTTCATTTCTAATCATTGGTTCGGATAACGGACATCCAATGGGATTTTTGATTGAAAAACAAGAAAATAATTTTGGTGTTTTTTATGCTGACATTCCACCCGAATACTGGGAAGAAGACACTGATTTTATGAACTTTAACGATTGGTTAAAAGATTTAATACAAGAATTAGTAATCCTGAAAACTTCTTTTAGATAAAAATGAAAATAAAATTTGAAAAATACGGATTGAGTCCTGAAAAGTTGGAATATATGAAACGTTTCAACCTGAAATTGGACAAAAGAACAACGCGAAACCTCATAAATGCCCATCAAACCGCAGAAATTTCTACTGAAATGACATGTAAATTAGAAGAAAAAATAAATTTTAATCTTCCAAAAGATTATTTTGATTTTCTCTTGAAGCAGAACGGTGGAATTCCTTCTAAATCACGAATAAAAAGCAAGGTTATTGACCATTTTTTATCTCTAAAATCAGATTATAAATATAATTCCATTGTAGATTTGTTGGAGGAGTTTGCTTCAAAAGGCTTACCTATAGCAACAGACCCTTCAGGAAACTATTTTTTGATGAAAAATGACGGAAAAATATATTATTTCGACCATAATTCCGGTGAAATTGACGAAAAATCAGGCATTTTAGCTAAAAATTTTACGGACTTATTAGAAAATTTAAAATAATTCCATTCATTAAATCTTGCATATGAAAAACAACATCTATTACATTGGGGAAGCACATTCAGTGAGTGAAGCTGAAATTTACAATGTAGAAAATTTGGCTAAATATTCTTTACCAAAAGATTACAAAATATTTTTAGCAGATTATGGTTACGGAAATCTCAATGAATTATTACTTTTTGAAATACCTGATGAGAATTTTATAAAGAACAATTTTGCTCAATATTTAGACCTTTGGGAATGGAACGAAACATTACAACAAAAGGCTCTCCGTAGTGTGATGATTGCCAAAACCATTGATGGCGATATAATCCTTGCTCTTAACGATGAGAATTCGCCTTACTTGCTCCTACCTCGTCATTCCGAATATCCCAAATCGTTTATTAGTCTTTGGGAAATAATTAATTGGTACAAAAATGAGTATCATCTTAAAAAACTCTATTTTGACTCTTTTTATCAGAATGATTGGCGATTTTTCCAAATTGAAGGAGAATTTTCGGACTTGACACTCGAAAAAATAAACATTCTCTATAAAAAATTCAAAAAAAACTATACAATTGATATGATTTTCGGAGAAGAAAATTACCAACCTAAGTGCGTTTTGCAAAATATTGGCGGTTGGGTGTATTTCAATTTGGATACAGGCGAAATTCGAATGAAATTTCAGAAACTTTTCTCCTCAAAAGCAAACGAAATCATCAAATTTTTACAACAATATGCCTCAATCAAATAACTAAAAAACATCTATTATGTTTTCGCAATCCTTACAAAATTTACTTTCCAAAATTGGAGTTGAAATCGAACGAAAAATCCCAAAAGAAATCTTTTCTGAACGAGAAGAACGAATCATCAGTCTTTATCAAAATGCAGGTTATGAGTCTGTTCCGAAAGAAGTTGTGCTATTTTTCTGCTATTTCAATGGTCAGCAAATTTCACACAAAGGACATATTACCGAATTTAATTTAGAACACTTGATGAAATATTTTCCAAAGAGCCAAACGGAATACGCAGAAAAACTGCTTGAAAAACAAATATTTCCACTCGGAACAACGAAGTCAGGTTGGTACGATTTGTTTTCCGATGAAAGTGGAGCAGTTTATGCCTTTCATATTGAAGGAGATGAACTTATTTTGTATGGCGAAAATCCGTTTGTGGCACTCCAAAATATTTTACAAAATACACCCTTAGAAAGAAAACGAATTTAAAAATATGAAATCAATTATTAATTTGATAAACAACAAGTTATTTGAATTTGACCCGATTGAAAACGATGATTGGGAAATTTTAACCGACCAACAAAAAGCCGAAATTTATCTGTACAATGATGATGTTGAGCAAGTTTGGCTTGATTTACAAGAAAAAAACGACTTGGACTGGGATTTTCCACGAAATCAGGATGAAGAAAAGCAATGGAAATACATACAAAAAGATATTCTACAAAAATTGCAAAAAGCTGGTTATGAAACCTATTATAACGAAGTAGAATATGATTTGCTCAATTGTTATCTGAATATAAAGCACAGGCAAAACAATCTTCTTTGGAATATGATTTTCAAAGCATACAAAAAAGGGGCGTTCCCTTGTGGCTGGAAAGGCGAATATCCCAATGGAAAATTGATTGTTTTTCACCCAAAATACCAACCCAACACAATACAAAAACTACACGATTTAGTAGCTGATTTTTTCGAAAAATTGGAAATTCTCGTTCAAAATCCTATAATTTTAGATGATTTATGCAATCTTTTCGACGAAAAAGGAGAAATTGTTTCCGACAAAGGAGAAGAACACATCGGAATTGAGAAAATAAAAACATTTTTTCAGAAAATAATCCAAGAAAATACCGAAACTAAATATCTGTGGCAAAAACAACTTACCAATAATAAAAATTATTTTGCAGTTCGTACAGGTTTTGTGATAAAAACAAAAAACGGAGCTATCAGAGCAGAAACAAAAACAATGGCTTTTGATATTAAAAATGGGAAAATCTATTCTTTGGAAATCGTGAAATAAAAAATGTGTTTTTATATTTTGTAGACACTTTGTAGACGCCCAATTTCTTATTTCTGAAAAAAATTGGGCTATTTTTGTCTCATAACATTTTACAACAGAAAAATGAAAATTATCAGTCAATTCAAAGATTTTTACGATTGGAAAGTTGCCGAATACGGAATAGATGAGACGCTTATCTTCGACCGCCGTGACCCTGTTTTACTCATTAAAAATGGGCTGCTTATAAATAAAAACATTTTTAAAGAACCAACTGATATTGATGCTTTACATTCCGTGCTGTATGTAGGCAATGAGTTGGTGCATATTTTTTCAACTGAAAGCCATATTTACACGCATTTTGACTTGGAAAATGTGACGGATTTGGATGCATATTCTGATTATTTTTTGGGAAGTGATGATTTCAAACTCAAAAATGGCAAAAGTATCACCATTACTTCGTATTTATATACCAAAAATAATTATTCACTATACGAGCAATTTCATCAAAGCAGAGCCAAAAACATCTATGGTGTAGAAAACATTCCAACGGGTACAGGAAATAAATTACAATGGGAAGATTTTTCACAAAAACCGCTGTTGCTACTTAGAAGACTCTGGCACGACTCATCTATATTATTGGATTCCAATCCGTTTTTGGCTCAGGCTGGGATTTATATCGATGCTGATTTTATGTGGCAAAACATCGTGCAGTTTTTGTCCAATTTAAAATCTCAAACCGAAAAATCACCCGAAGTTCCCAACGAACAGAAAATTGAAAACAAGGGTTTTGACAAAAAAACTTCTTTCCGACCAAAAATGAAAAAACGATAAATTTGAAATTCAAAAAACTAAAAATATGATTACAAAACACTTAGGTAGAACCATTCCAGAAGACTATTTGGAATTTATTGAAAAAATCAATTCAAAAGAAAATTTTCAGATGTACTATTTTAATAATACATATCATAATAACAAGAAAATCAATCTTTACACCAAGAGAGGCTTATTGTCAGATAGTTATGATAAAAACTCTTATTGGTATGAATGGATTAGTAAAGGCGATTATGCGTTTGAAAAGGTAAAACCCTTACACCCAGAAGAGCCAATTTCTGTTGATGAAGTGAAAACCTGCTTTACAATAGCTGATACTTATGAAGGTAATGTTTTTATCAATCTGCACAACGGCTCAATTTGGCATTTTAGTGATGATTCGGACTGGAAAAATGAGATTACCCTTTATCATTGCGAAAAATATGCTGACAATTTCTGTGATTTTTTACAAATGATTAACTTAGAACCAATTGGAAACAAGTTTGAAGATGAGGATTTTAAGATTTACTGAAATTTAGGTTTTGAAAAGTCCGTAAAAATAAAAAGTTTCAATAATTGAAAAAAGATATTATGAATATTTATAGTGTAAAACTACATTTAATTTTACACAAAAAAATGGCAACAGATTAGGCATATTTATTTCGGAAAAAGCCAAACAAATATTTGAAGAATTGGCTCTACCGCTTAGTTATGAAAAAGAATAAATAATTTTAAAGAAAAAGAGACAAAATATGAACACACATTTTTTAAAAGAAATTGAAAACAAATTAAATATAACATTTCCAGAATCTTACAAAAAATTGATGAGCGAGTTTGAATCATTTTGCGTATTAGAATACAGGGAAAAAGAAATAGATATCAGAAATATTAATCGCCTTTCTAGTTCAATAGACACGAAAAGTGATTTGCAAGAATGGCAATATTTGCAGCAATGGACACAAGATAATACTCACAAACAACCCAAACCCGAATTAGTTAAACGAAACGATAGCTCAGAAACACTTCCGAGAGAGCGAGTAGCCAATGGATTTTTATTCGCTGACGGCAGTGATGGCGTTCGTTTATATTTTGATATTCAAGACAATATGTCTGTTTGGAAATATTGGTTAGACGAAGGCAGCGTGGGAAAAATTGCTGATTGCTTTGATGAATTATTGTCCAAATCCGAGATAGTGGAACAAGAATAGACTTCAAGAAATGGGATTTGAATACAAAATACGAGCAAAACTAACACCCAAACAAATCTCTGAAATAGAACAAATTTTATCAAAAAATGACTATTTTGAGCGAAAATATTGGGTAAAAGAACAGTTATTTTGGGATTTTCGGCATTCTGACAATCACGGGAAGCTCCCCAATGTCAGTCTCATAATCGAAAGTGATGGTATTTATATTTGCCAGTGGAGTACAGCTGATGTTTGGCAATATCTGGAAGAACTGGAAAACTACCTGTACTCGCAAAATACATCAATTCAAATTATTGATTATCAAGAATAATTTTTAGAAAGACTTTAGTAAAATATATTAAAAAATTATGTCGAAGACTTTCGACTTTAATTAAAAAAAGAGACAATTATGACAAATACTTTTTTAGAAAAGCTAAATGCTTTAAAAGATGACCAAAAATATGATTTTATCAGAGAAGTTGAATACGAAGAAACTTATGAAAAATGGGATTTTTTCAACGCAATTATCGCAAACGAATCAGAATATGATTTAGCACGAATTGAAGCACTGAAAATCATTGGTCTTTATGAAATTCCAAACCAAAAGAAAGACAAAATCGCCCAAAGTTTGGAGCATATCATTACTAATCAAGAAGATTATTTGGTAAAAAATTATGCGGTAATGGCTTTAAAAAACTTTACTGATTATCAACCACTTGTAATATTAGCAAAATCAATTGTTTGTGATAGTGATGAAGACGAAAATTTGCGACACAACGCCTTATCTGCTATTGAAAAATTACCCAGTGACGCTAAAAAAGAAATTTTAACTATTTTAATTTCAGATAAATATATGAAGCCCTATGCTAAACAAATTTTAAGCGAAATGTAAAAGAGTGAAGATAAAAATTTGAATAAAAAAAGGAAATATGCAAGAAACATTAAACAAAATCGCGAAACTAAAAGGTGGCGAGAAATTAGATTTTATAAAAAACTTAGCAAATGATGCGAAAAACATTCCTGTGTTACTGCATCTTGCAGAAAATGAAAAAGGTTACAACAAGGAATATGCTTTGCAAGGACTGATAAGATTTGATGTAGCAGAGGCTTTACCAATCTTCAAAAAACTACTCAAATCCAAAAGTAAAGGAGAAAAAATCTTATTACACGGCACTTCGGATATGGTTTCGGACTTAGTGGCAGAGGAAATTCACACGTTTTTCACCAAATTATTTCAAAATGAAAAAAGTTATTGCTTATCAGTTGATAATTTCGAGGATTTTCAAAGATTTCTTTCCTTAATATTGGGTAAAGCAAGTGAAAAAATGCGAAATATCTACCGACTTTTGGCTGAAAACAACGATAAGTTTGCTTCTTTCAATTTCAAATCATCTATTAATCAGCATTTTAATTTTTATACCTTTACCAAAGAAACCAAAAAGAAAATTTTTCCTCAAACCCTCGCACTCTCCATCATCAGAAATCCAGACCAGCGTTTGATAACTTTGGCAGACGAACTTACCCAAAAATACGGAGAAAATTGGCTCACAGCAAAAATGGTCGCTTCATTTTTTACTGAAAAGGCAGAAGTTCTTTTCGAAAAATATTCGCCTCTTCTTCTCTCGAAAGAAAAAACATATATACTTGATGCACTGGCACTTTTATATTTCAACAAGAAAACTGAAAAACACACTACCATAGCTCAATGGGGCAACTATTACGATGAGAGAAACGACACAAGCACCTATTTCAGCAGAGAAATTAAGGAGAATTTGGACGAGCGATGGCTGGAAATACTTACCGAAATAGTACCTGAAAAAATTGCATTGCAAACATACTTCTCGCTGAGTGCGGGAGTGGCGGCTGCGTATGAATCATATGACCAAATATTACAGGCTTTACTTCCTAAAAATTTTAAAAATCAATTTATTAAAGAAAAATTAGCTACATATTTCTTGAAACGGGAAAAAGCAGAAAAGGGGGCTTCACTCTACATTGATGCTCTTAACCTTTTGCAAATTCCCATCACCGAAGCAATAATAGAAAAGTGGATAGCCTACAAACCTGAAGCCGTAAGCAAATACAACATTCCTATTATGCTCAATAACAACACTCGATGGACAGACGAACAAAAATTGAATTTTTACAAAAAATTACCAGCAAACTTGGTCAATCAAGATGCAATAAAAAAACTACAAAATAAATAACACAAAATCAAAAACTTTCATAGCGTATGAAAATCCTCTGGGAAACAACATTTAAAAATAGTATTGTGGGAATCCTTCCTCCAACCACTGACCCTTTCTCTCCTGATGAATTTTATCTGGCAGACGGCTGGACTTCGATGTATAGCTCAATGCGATTGCGTAGAATTTCTTTTCTTTCAGGTAAAGAGACCGCTAATGTGTTGATACGCAGTATGGTTCGATGTCTGTATTTTTCGCCTGAAGGCAAATCTATCTTTGCTATAGCAGATAGTAAAATATTCAAAATCAATCGAGAAACACTACAAATCGAAGAAAAATTTGATAAAAGCATACCCAAATATACCGATTTTATGCAAAGTGATGATATGGGCAATTTTATAATGATGAATTACGTAGGTAAAACAATCTCTGTGTTTAATCATCAACAAAACAAACTTTTAAAAAAGAAAGTAACCAAAAATGATTGGTGTTGTAATATCATCAAAGAAGATACAGACAATTATCTGATTTTCAGCTCAAAAAATGGCGTTGTACAACGTTATAATTTACCAAACAATAGTTTGGAAATTGTACTGGAAACACAAACTTTTCACAAGGGGACGAAGGATAAAAAAGGAAATTTTTATTTTCAATTAGGACAATTTAAAACAGGCGGTATGAATACCGACACACTCAACCCTTTAAACCAAATTTTAATCGTTTCTGCCGAAAAACAACAGAAAACATACTATTTTGAGTTTGATTTTAATGAAATTATGCTTTCAAACGATGAAAATTCATTATTTTTAATCGGAGGTAGCAAAATTTGGCAGTTTTCTATCAAAAAAGAAAGCATAATTAATGAAATCACTGCACCTAAAAGCACATCTATTCTTCATTTTTTTGAAGAAAAGCAACTAATTTTGGCAATTGCTCACGCATCAGGAGATAAAAAAATAATAAGTGTGAATATCTAATACATAATAAATTAAAAAATATGAAGACACTTCGGCAAGAATTACGTCCCGACTGGGCAACCACAGAAAAACTTTACCCTCTGATTTTAAAGAGATTGCAAGATTATGAAACCTTTTGGGATGCTCAGCCTGATGATACCCCAGAAGCGGTTTTTGATGCCGAATACAAAGCAATGGAGGCTTATTTAAGTGAGTTGACAGGCAAAGATTTGTCCGAAACTTGGCTATGGGAATGGTGGGAAAGCAATGGCATTGAGGTTTTTGCGTTTGATTTGGCGATGCCCGAAGCCCAAAAACACGACAACCTTACGCGTGATGATTTACAAGCCTTTGTTACTATCATTCGCAATAATGAATTTGAATGTGAAAATCAATTTCAGGAGCGGTTTATGCCCTATATGTTTTACAGTCATAATTATTTTCGTCAGTTTTTGGAGTTGAATTTTAAGCGATACAAGCCAGATTTTTTCAACAGCCAAAAAGATAAAAACGGTAATTGGCACGAATTATCAATAGAAGAAATTGTTGCGAAAATTTGGAAATAACTCATAATTAAAACAGATGAACTTATGCAAAAGAGTGATAAAACATCTTTATTTTATTGACTTCCACTACAACGAGCTTAAGCTTGATGTAACAACATTTGTAAACGAACTAATTATCGCCAGCATCGATTGCTGGGGCGATGGAGTTGTGGCTATTGATTACAAAATAGCTCCAGAAGAGAGTGATGAAATTTTAGCTATTAAATTCAACAAAAAAGTAAAATAAGTATCGATTGGAAAAGTTAAAAGCATTTTTACACTGAAAAAATTATTAAAGGGAATAAAATAATACGAAGTTTATTTCGGAACGAAAAAGCCCAATTACACTCACTCCAATAAAGAATTAACAGCGATTCTGAACGAATTGCAGAAAAAATAACATTATGAAATTCAATAGAAAAGAATTAGGTACTCAAAAGCAGTTTCACGCTATAAAAAAGAGAAAATGGAAATTATTAAATTTAGTCTTATTTTATCTTTCTTAGTCTTAATTTCTTGTAAAAACAACCATATTATGACAAAAAACTCATTAAAAGAGCAAAAAACAACTATAGAAAAGCGTTTTCTCTTATCGTGTTCCGATTTGCATAAACAAAAATCCGCTAAACCTACCTATTTGTATGAAGAAATCAGTGAGCAACAAGCTATTGAACAAAAAAACGAGCGTGCTTATTACATTGGCTATTTTCATAATGGCATTTTGATAAAATATGAGAAAAAATATCGTGGAGAAACACTATTGACAAAAGAAATTCAATAAATGTTGAAAATTATTAGCTGAAGAGATTTTGAGCAAATTTTAAAATCGTGGCTTCTAAAAAAATAAAATTAATCTTTAACTTGTAATTAAATGAAACAATTGACCGAAAAAGACCACAAAATGACGGCGATGTCATATCGCTTTATCGATGAAAATCAATCTTTTACCGAAGATACTTTAGTAGCACATTTTTTTGAGGCAGTGGATTATGCATTTAACAATTTTCAAGAGCCGTTTCGCCTTGCCGACTCGTGGGCAAAGCAAGAATACGAATACGAACTTGCAACTATTGCCCTGCGTCTAGGTACGGGCTTAAAGCGTTTGTATCCGAAATTAGTAAAATCTGAAAAAGTGCAAAAAGCTATTTTAGAGGTTTTCTACAACGAAAAATATTCCACTGAGGCAAGAATCAATTTCTTATACACTTTGGAAGATGCTAAAATGGATAAGCAAATCGCTGATTACGTGAAAACTTTAAGCGAAATCCCGACCTCTTGGGGCTATATAACAATGCGCGTTCTATGCAGTCGTAAAATTGGAGGTTTTAGCGAAAAAGTCAAAGCCTTACATCAGAAAATAGAACATACACGAGGCGAAGCGGAGACAAGAAAATATTGTCTACGTTATCTTCAAAACGAGCCTAAATACAAACAATTTTGAGCTATTTACAACAAAAAGTAATTACAAATAAAAAATATGATTATACGCAATTTTACAAAAACGAATTATCACCCAAAGTATACTATAAATCTTGATAACTTTATATCAAACTGGATGAGTTTTGACATTGACCAGCAGAATAAACTACTTCTGAAATGGGACGAGCAGAATGAAACCTTTTCAGTATGGAATTTCGAACGTCAAAAACTTTGGGAACTGAGAGAAAGTATCTGTTATGCAAAAATCGACCCGCGTAATGAGTGGATTTGGCTCGTTCGTCGTGAAAATGAGGAATTAGTAAGCATTTTCGTTTACGATTACACAGGGAAACAACTCGCTTCTGCCCAAATGGAAGATGTGATATACGATTCGAGCTTTATAATTACGTTACTTCCCGAGAAAACAAGCGTTGCCATTGATTTTTGCGGAGGACAAGATGGCTCACAAGAGTATTTTTTGTCCGCAAAAGCTAACAAAATAGAAATTCAGCGTGAAATAGAAAGTGATGTATGTTTTTTGTTTGCATTCGATGACAACACAAAGGCTTTACTACTTAACTTCTATGAAGATACCATTTTCATAGTTTCCTATCCCGACCTAAAAACGCTGAAAACATTCACATTTCCAGAGGATTTTTCTTATGGAGGAATCAGCAAAATAACGGACAAATGTTGGATTGTTTCCAATGAATATAGTGCACGTCATTTTCTGTTTAATCCCGAAACAATGGAATTTGGCGAAGAAATCATCATTGAAGGTTACGAACCAGAAGAAAACGAAGACGGAGAAATCCTTTCCGATATTGCTTCAATGGAATACCACGATGGGACACTCATCTTCAGTTACTTTAAAATTACAAAAACAGGAGAGGAACAATGGTGGGGACAGACAACTGTAAATTTATAAACTTTCAAAAAATGGTGTAAAAATAAACTCAAAATAAAATATAACAATATGATTACAAAACATTTAGGAAGAAAACTTCCAAAGGAATATTTAGATTTCATAACTAGCTATGAGAAACAAGATTTTTGGCTGACAATGTACCCAAACACAGAAAACCAATTTAGTGAGGAAGTAGAAATTTGGACAGAAAGCCAATTACTTTCAAATACTTACGATAAAAACAATGCTAACTATGAGTGGTTAAGCAAGTCAGAATTGGATTTTTCAATGATTGATTTTCGTGAAGATGTATGTTATATCACTCCCGAAGAAGTAGAAAGTGGTTTCGTGATTGGTAGCCTAAACGAGGGATTTCTGTTCATCAATCTACACAACGGTTCGGTTTGGACCTGGTACAGTGATATGTTTTGCGAAAAACACGCTGATAATTTCACTAAATTTCAAAAACTCCTTACTAATCAACCTATTGATAATGAATAAAAAGCATTTTACATTAACTTTTTCTAAAATTAAATAATGTGCAAACACTTAAAGAAGAAATTTATTTCGCTATTTCAGAATTCATAAAAAGCTACAAAACAAAGGATTTCAAAACCTTAACCGAAAAATTTGATATTTCGGGAGAGTTTTTGGAAGAAATTTACGAAATGCTTGATTTTGTAGAAGACCTTAGCAAATTAAGAATTTTCCCAATAGAAGAAATGCAGAAGCAAGTCAGCGGACAAGATTACTTAGAAATTTTCACTTATAATGAAAGTGCCAAACAACCTACTGAATATGGAGTAGAATGTGTTTTCTTTGAAGGAAAAGAGCATTTGGGCTACATCATTGGAGAGTATTACACGGATAATCACTTCCCGAAGTTTTTATTCAAATATTTCAGCGTTTAATTCTATTTTTACTGGAATAAAATGTTATATCAATAAAAATCGCTTACCAATGGAAGAAAATAAGAATTTATCTTTTGTAGAAAAGATGAAACTAAAAACACAACAGCAGAAAAAATATGGCGATGATAAATTCCAAACAGAACAAGCAAAACTTGACACACAAGATTGTCCAAATTGTGGAGCAGGAAGAGCAAAACACGAAGGAATAACACATTGTGCCTATTGCGGTTATGAATTTATCAGTAATAAACTCGATGAAGGAATTTACATCAAAAAAGAAGATAATAGCCAAAAGTTTTAACCTCCTTACAGAAACAAAATTTGAACATCAAACACATATAAAATGGAAGAATTACACATTAGGTTCGAGAATTTTTTAAACAAATTAACCGAACGTGCCAACGAACTTGCAAAAGAAACAAAATCTTCTGTACAAGACTTTTATAATGATGACATTGACCCTCACAAACGAAGTTTTTTTAACTTCAAAATGGGAATTCAGGGGCAATTTACCAGCATAATCAACAAAGCTCAAGAGGTTTTTGACAATCAAATTCAGTTTCACGAACCAACAATTCGAGAAAAACAAACTCCCGAAGGCAATATAAAAGAAAAATGGTTTCGGAAAATACACGATGAATTTGAAAACTGGAAAGACCAAATTCGTAACCTCTCTGAAGACACTTTCAAAGATTTGAAAGAAAAATCTCCCGAAATCACTCTTCAGGAAATCATCGATGAATACAACCAAATCAAAGACAACTTCCATTGTACGCAATGCGGAGGCAAATTAGATATCAACGAAATATATTTTATCGCCACTTACATTCCTTGTCCGTATTGCCAGACTCAAAATACTTTTGTCCCCAGTACAAAAATGCGAGAATTAGAGTTTATCGCCAAAGATTTAGCCGAAGAACGCACCGAAAAAGAAGAAAAACGCTACGAAAAAATTGCGAACAAAAGCACTTCAACCCCTGAAGAAATATTTGCTGCTTATTTTCGTTGGCGATTAGCCGTGTGGAAAGAGGTAAAAAATATTGTTCCCGTTCTTGAACAAGCCAACAAAAAAGTTTTTTTTCGTGAAATACACGACTTAATGACCTATGACAGCTATAACTTCTACGAAAACCCTGATCTATACCGAAACATCATACAGCTTTTAATGCAAACCGAACCTGAAAATAAAAAAATAGTCATTGAGCTTTTCGAGTACATCGGGGAAAGAGGCATCCCACAAGAAGAACTTAAAAACCTGATTTCCAACATCGAAAGAGATTCTTAAAACAATCATTATATAAATATTCTTCTGTTGTAGACACTTTGTAGTCGCTCATTTTTAGGAATTTTTACCTTGCAAAAATACCTTTGCTCCAGAATTTAAAATTTGTTTAATATTAAAACCTAAAAAATTATGTTTGGAGATTTAATGAAAAAAATGCAAGAAGAAATGAAAAAAGCTATGGGAGATAACTTCCAGATGAATATCCCTGAAGGCTTAAATCAAGAAGGCGGTTGGGACGAACAAGAAGGAGTTTACTATGCCAAAGGTTCTTTCGATGACGAAGTAGAATACAACAACGAAATTGTTTGTATTACCAATGTAACTCTCGACAATATGGAAGCAATGAACGAAGCAATGGACGACAAGGATTATGCTCGTGCCGAACAGGTTCGTCTGGAGTGGATTAAAAACATTCCCAATTATATTGCTCAAGTAAACGAATTGGGAGCTTACAACGGCGACGACACGCTACAAAAGGCTGCTATTAAGTATTTTGAGTCATACGATGCACTAATGAAAAACGGATATCAAAAACTTATTGCTATGCGATTGGCAGGAAAAAGAGGCACTCCCGAAGAACAAGCCCAACTCAAAGAGAATAATAACTTAATGCAAAAACTTGCCGACAAATTCAATGAAGTTAGTGATGATTTCCTTGAAAAACACGAAGACGATTAACATACAAGCAATGTTTCGACAATGAATTTCGCGGAGAGCTTTTTTCTGCGAAATTCTTTATTCTTACTACAAAAAATCAATCAAAAAGCACACTTTATTATCTCTAAATTATATAATTTCGCAAAGAAAGAATCTTTTTCATCAAAATAACTTCAAGATAAAAACGTTATGATATTCAAACCCTCAAATAAAGTTTACAAAACACAAGAAATACAAGGTGTTTCCATTCCTGCAATTATCCAAAATGGCGATTATCACTTCGTAGATTTAGATATTTATGAAAATGGAAGAGTTTATTGCTGGAATTTCCACGATTTTGAGATTTTCAAAGATGAAATAAAACAAGAATGGGTGGTTTTGAGCATTCCTGACGGAGAAAATATCTCTATTTTTAATCTGGGTAATTGGAAAATTAAAAATTCCGAGTGGATTTTTAATAAAAAGAGCTTTATTAACTATGTAGAAAGCCTAATTCGAGAAATGAATCCTCAATGGAAGAATATTTACACTTATATTGAAAGAAAAATCGGCGAAATTACTATCGGAGAGAATGGAGAAGGAACTATTTACAAAGAAAAATACCCAGAAAAGCCATTCAATAATAAAAAAACACACGGAAAAAAGATAAATCTTTTCTATAAAGAGGATAAAACATATCATTTGGTAAAAGTTTTGGTTTTTGCTGACCGAACTTTACAAATAACAAGGCTTGAAACACCTTTTGAAGTAAGTTTTGAAGAATTTAAAAAGCTCGTAGCAGAGAAAAAAATCATTACCAATCCACCTAAAAATACTATTATAAACATCTATGGCTTAGGAAGTTTCACTATTGATAAAGAATCGTGGAGCAATGATATAGAAGATATATTGAGCGAGTTAGAGGAGACTTTCAGAGAGCTAAATAACGAACCAACATACTTTGTGCTTTGCAAAAAAACCTTTAATGAATTTAAAAACAACCCTACTGAAACCAACAAAAATCAATTGAAAGAGGCTTACGAGCGAGTTCCTGAACACCAGCGTATGTATTTAGGCGATATGGACACCAAAGACATCGAGATACGAATGATTATCTACGGAAAAGAGGAGATTGAGAACTGGTCACATTATCAATTAGCTAAAAAATTGGGCGATGAGCTTCCAAACATTCAAATTCCAGAGATAAAAGATGAAGAAAAAAGAAATAAATGATAATTTTACATTCAAATTAGTCAAAAAAGTTAGCTTATGAATAAAATCATCATCAAATCTTACAAAAGTGTGGGTGATTTTACTTTCGGAAAGACTCAAAAAGAGATTATAGAGCAATTTGGAGAGGCTTCCAGAATAGAAATAGATAATATTATGGGAAGAATTACCGAATTTCGCCACGCACAAGAGTTTATTTATGACAAACAAGGCAATGATTATATCCTAAATCAGGTAATTTGCTCAAAAGATACCACGCCTATCATTGAAAATTACGATATTTTCGGTTTAGGATTAGAAAAACTCAAGGAAATAGACCCTGATTTTGTAGAAGGGAAGTATTACACCACTTTCCGAACGCTGGGCATCAGTCTTGGAGGTTTTGGAAAGAAAAAAATCCCTGAAAAACGCCTTTTGATAGCTTTCAGCAGAGAAAAATTAGCTTTTTATGAAGATTTTGCTATAGTTTAATCCCCACTAAAATAAAATATATGATACTTTTTGAAGAACAAATCACCCGAATTAAACAAAAGTTGCAGAAAGCCAAAGAGATTGATAAAGAACTTAAAGTTTTTGGTGCAAAAAGTCACAAATACGAACTTGGGAAACCTATTTCAGAAGAAAAATTACAACAATTAGAACAAAAATATAAAATTTCATTCCCTGATTGTTTCCGAAGTTTTCTTTTGTATATTGGCAATGGCAGAGAAAAACAATTTGCTGGTGCCGCTCCTTTCTATGGGATTTATCCCGTTGAAAAATGTATCAAAGAAAGTAAGGAGGGATTTTATTTTCCGTGCGTAATTTATCCCAAAATGAGCGATGAAAATTGGGATAAAATTGTCGCAAAACTTGATGATGAAAACATTTCCGATGAAGATTATGATAAGGAAGTAGGGAAAATATTCGGTTCGCTACTTACTTTTGGCACACAAGGCTGCACTTACGATACTGCCATTGTATTGGAGGGGAAACATCGCGGACGAGTTGTAAATATTGACATTGATTTTCAAAAACCACACTTCGCTTTTGAGAAAAATTTCTTGGATTGGTACGAACGATGGCTCGATGAGATAATTTCTGGCGAAATTTTGTATCAATCTAACGGATTTAGCTATCAAATGGGCGGAAGTGCAGAAGAATTACTTTCCATTTTTGAAAATTCTTCTGATAAAGAAGAAAAAACTGATGCTTTACTAGGACTTCGTCACAAAAAACCACCTCTCCCTGTGGAGATTTTAAATAAAATAGAGAATTATACACAAAAAGAGGATTTCTATTTTCAATATTTTGTCACAATTTTGTGTATTTCTGACTTTGAAAGAGCCAAAAAGTACTTTTCACAACTTGCAGAACATAATTTATTACGATTTTTTCAGAATATTGTCTGGTATTCTCAAAATAAGAAGAAAGATAGTCGAGATTTGTTAGCAATTATCCGCGAAAAATTGCCAAACATCACCGATGAAGAGATTTTCCGCTTTTGTGGCTATGTGCTGAGAGAAACGGACTTGGATTATGGCGAATGGATAGCTCCTTTTACCGAAAATAAGGATTATAAAATCCGTTCAGATGCTTTTTACACCTTAGGGCAACTGAAAAATAAAGAAAAATACTTGGATATTTTTATAAAAGGGCTATACGATGAAAAATCTTTTGTGGTAATGACTGATTTACAAGCATTGAGTGGAATCAAAAATGAAGCATTACTTCCACATTACAAGCAAGTTGCGACTCGTTTCCCAGAAGAAAACGAGAAAGAACATTATGTGTACAACAATCTCAATCACCGCCTAAAAGAATTTGGGCTTTCGGTGGAAGAGATTTTGAAAATGGATTTTTAAAATAAAATTTATGGAAGCAAAGGAAGTTTTAGAAAAATTTATCACTGAAATGAAAAACTTTGAAGAGTTTTGGGGAGCTAAAATTCAACATCTCTTGAATGACAGAAGTGAAGAAGCTTTATCCCAATTGCAAAAGTGTAATTTAACGGAAGAACGCGAGAAAAGACGCTCCGAAATCATTGCTATTCAGGATAGATTTTTGTCAAAAAAGGCACTTTCCTTAAAACAAGACAGACGCACGACACTAACTTATCAAATTCCACCTGAATACAATCAAGTAATCACGTCTGAGCGAAAAATTAATGACAAAAAATATGAAATAGATGTTGCATTGGAAGACGGTGAGAAAAAAACTTACACTTTAGTTTTAGAAGATGGAGCGTGGAAAATAGACCAAATGGCATTTATGTATTACGATAAATGGAAAAAATCACGGCAATTGTTTTGAACTAAAATATTTTATAATGAAAATAATTGACACCGAAAACGGAGATTTTCTTTTGATAGACAACATCATAATAAATAAAACAACAACTTATAGTGAATTAAGAAATCTATTTCCCAACAATAAATATTGGGAGGTAGGAACGGGCTCTTTTTGGATTTATTTTCAGGACATTATCGTAGAAAATCAAAAATTTTATGCAGATATTTGCTTCAAAGGAGAACAACTACATATGATTATATTCGGCTTTAGAGGCATTTACGAAAAAGCATTTTCTTGGGAAGACTTCGATGAGAAAATAGAATTACAGAAGAAAAAATCATACGAAAAATGGCTTATCAAAACACTCGGAGGCACAGAATTTCCTTGGGGAAAAGTAAGTGCCTTCTACAACCCAAAAAGTTCCTTCGCTAGTATGGTTTTAACTTATAATCAATAAAAAATAGTAAATAGATACTAAATGTTAGCAGAAATCAAGAAAATATACCAACTTCCAGAAAGCGAATACAAAGGATTTTCCGAAAAAGAACTACTTTTAGCAGAAAAACGCTTAAATATTTCATTTCCGAAGACTCTGCGTGAGTATTATTTGCAGTTTGGAAATACTGAATGTATCAATCAGTCGCATAATTATTTATTTTCTCCTGAAAAAATACATTTTATTGGAGATTTTCTCTGTTTTTACGAAGAAAATCAAGGTGTTGTTTCTTGGGGAATTCATAAAAATGATTTGCATTTGGACAATCCGCCTGTGTGGGGAAATTATGATTCAGAAGCAAAACCTAATTGGATAATACAAACACAAAAAACTTCTGATTTCTGGCTTTATATGGCAATCTATAACGGCGTTTTGGGCGGGCTTACTTATAATGCCAATGCTTTGAGAAATACTTTTAAAGAAAATTCATATATCAGTCCTGAAGCAGTGAAATACGTCCGAGAAAATTTCAAAAAAATTGAAAAAATTAGTTTTGTGGAGCAAGAAATTTATCAAAACGAATTTGCAGTAATTAGTATCAGTTTTGAGGTTAATAACAATCTGCAAGGACAGGCTACAGCTCTATTTTTAGGAAGTTCACAACAAGAAGAATTTGATAATTTGCTTGATACTTTAGAAGACTTGAACTTGCAATGGTCATATATTTCTTACGAAGATGATGAAAATTGGGAAGACGAAATGTGATTCTTTTAAAGTTGTTTTTATTTATTTTCTGTCATTCATCAATTTTTTTGTTATGTAGACGATTTGTAGATACCACATTTTATTTACAAATAGACGTTATTATTACATTTGCATCAATTAATAAAACAAACAATATGTTCGGAAAATTTTTTAACAAACCAAGAAAAGAAGAAGAAAAATCCTTTCAAGGAGGCTGGAACGAGGAAGAAGGTGTGTATTACGCCAAAGGAACTTTTGATGACGAAGTAGAATACAACAACGAAATCATTTGTATCATCAATAAATGCGATTATAATATGGAAGATATGAATGATGCAATGGACGATAAAGATTATATTCGTGCCGAAAAAGTGCGTTTGCAGTGGAAAAAAGATTTGCAACATTATATCAATGAAGTAAAGCAGCTTGGAGCATACGAAGGCGACAATTCATTTATTGAAGCTGCTATCAAATTCTTCCTGTTCTATGACGAGTTAATGGATAATGGTTACAAAATTCTTATCCAACTACGAACTGAAGGAAAACGAGGTACACCTGAGGAACAAGCTCAATTGAATGAAAATAACAAACGTATCCAAAAAAATATGGATAAGCTAAATCGTTTCAGTGATGAATTTCTTGAACGACACGGATATGAAGCAGACGATGAAGAAGATGATGATTACGACGACGAACCCTCTGTTAACTACGGCGGATTTGTCAATCCGTTTATGAATATGAAGCACGATACTAACAATCCACTTCTACAACCCATTCACGGTGTTTCACTTGAGGATTACGCTGCCGCCGCTGCTAATATGGCAAACGGAATGACTGATGAACAAGTTTGTAAAAGGTTAGGCATTGAGCTTCCAGTATGGGACGAAGCCAATCAGCTTTGGATAAAACGAATGCAACAGGACACTTCTTTCGTGGTTATGTCTCTTTACGGGCAATATTTCGGACAGGCACACTTACATCCAAAACTTGGTAAACAAACTAACAGCCAATCCAATGAGGACTATCTGACTCGAATTTCCACCGATGAGAAGTTTTATTACGAACTTTGTGGAGCAAGACAAGCCGCTTACGAAGCTGGACTAGACGGAGCAAAATGGATTGAGGACAATTACGGAATCTCGCTCGGTGATTTCCAAAGTGTGGCAATGAAGTGGATGAGCAATATGATTAATATGCTTCCGTATCAGCAACAAAAGCAAAAAGAATATGCCAAAAAATTCGCTGAAGAAAACGGTGGCAACATCGCTGATAACATTGAATTTTAAATAACATAAAAAAACTTCTGTAAAAAATCCATTATATATTATGCTCTATTTCAATTCATAAAATTGTGAAAATTATTTCCTAATTGATTTCTCATAAAAATTTGTTAATATTTAGTTTTCCGTTAATATTTTCTTTCTTTTCTAAAAAAACAAATGTACTTTTGTCAGCGTTTTAAAAAAATATTGAATAATGAGAAAGAGATTTTTATGCGGAATTTTGGTTAGTGGTTTATTTGTAGCTTCTTGTGAAAAGGAAAATAACAATCCTGAAATAAAACAGCAACAACAGACAGAAAATCCTACCTTAAACCCAAAAGCCGAAAGAAAAATAAAGGAAATACAAACTGCTTCTACGAAATATTTTTATGATGATGAGATTGAATCAGAAGTTTCTGTAACAGAAAATTACAAAACATACTTCACCTACACAAACAATCAGATAACAAATGTGGCAATCACTAAGGGTAATGAGCAGTTCTATTCTTCTCAAATAAGCTATGAGGGCAAAAACATTCTTGCAAAAATAACGGAAGGAGAGGAAGAAAGAGAGGTTACCTTTTCATTGAACGACCAAGCTAATATCATCAAGAAAGAATATGAACAACAAGATTCGTTAATCGTTTCCGAATTTGGATATAATAATGAGCAACAACTAACAAGTAATGGCAACCACAAATATCATTGGGACAACGAAAATATGATAAGAATGACCAATGGCAAAGAAATTACCAAATACGATTACTACGAAACAGATAATAAAAATCAATTTTCACCAAGTTTTTTCCTAAATGACAATTGGGCTCTGGGATATTTCAATTATTTCAAAGACTCATATCCCTTAAACTGGGGAAAACCAACTAAGAATTTGATAAAATCAATTGTAAAAGAAGAAAATAATGCTGTAAAATACAGCAAATCGGAACGTGATTTTGAATATGTTTATAACGATGGGTATATTTCGGAAATAAAAGAAAAAAGATTTTTACACTACTATTCAAAACAAGTAAAAGAAACCAATTATGCCGATAGTGATGTAGAAAAAATCAATGAAATATGGAATGAAGTTCAGGAAACTATCGAACAGATTGATAATAGAATAGAAAAAGAACGAACGTATCAAGTCCTTTCAAATTCGAGTTTAGGAAATGTACATCAATTTGTTTTAGTTATCCGTAAACACGAAAGAGCAAACATAAACGGAACTGATTATGTGCCGTATGACGAAATAGAAAAATACGATTTCACATATACACTCAATGGGGAAGAAAAAACATTCACAAACCTGACGAAAATTCACACTGCAAGTACTGCCAATATCCAAAAGGCTGAAACTACATATAAAATCACATATGAATAGCATAAATGCGACCTAATTTGGGGTCGCATTTTTATTTCTTCACTCTCTATTTTTAGGAATATCATCATTCCCAATAATTTACACCGAAACAATCATAAAAGGTTATCACTAATAAATTACTTTTAAAGTTATTGATTATTTAATTTTGTTTACTTTTGCGGTATTCACTTTTACTTTGTTTCAACTATGAAAAAAATCTATTTTATTTTTCTATTATTATTTTCCTTCCTGAATCTGCACGGACAAAATAACCAAAAGGAAGTTCAGTCAGTGGTAAGTAAATATGATTTTGACACAACGTTAAATCGTTTGCTACAATCTTTAAAAGAAAAACAACTGACTATTTTTGCAAATTTTGACCATCAGCAAAATGCAACAAAATCTGAAATGAAAATGCCTAAAAGCAATGTAATTGTATTCGGAAATCCAAAAGTGGGAACATTATTAATGCTTGATAATCCTAATATAGCTTTAGAATTACCACTAAAAATTGCTGTTGTTGAGGACAATCAGCAAAAAACATCATTGGTCTTTACGAATGTAAAACTTTTAGCAGACAAATATCCCTTAAAAAACACAGCCATTTTGGAAAAGATGCAAAAACTAATGGAGAACATTGTAAAAGAGGCTTCAGGAAATAAAAATTACCAATAAAACAAACAATTTTTCAAATAAAAAACTCCCAAAATATACTTTGGGAATTTTTTTTGACTTATTTCCTATCAAAACAAGAAAATTATCTTTGATTTTTACAGAGAGAAATAATTTCAGAATTCTGAAATCATCTCTCTTTCTATTGCTTATCTACAAATAATATTCCACCAATAAAACACCAATGGCTAAAACCACCAAAATAAGCATCAAAGGCGACACAAACCGCAACCATTGTTTATAGTTGAGGTTTACCATTGCAAGTGAAGGCAAAATTAGTCCCGTTGGGGTAATAAAACTCATCAATCCCATTCCAAATAGATAAGCATTTACCACGCTTTGCCCCTCTACTCCCACCACTGATGCTAATCCACCCATAATAGGCATCGTTACTACTGCCATTCCTGATGAAGAAGCAATAAACAAGGTAAGTATTACGAAAATAAACATCAACACGGGCAAAAACAACGCAGGAGACATTCCGCTTACTAAGTTCGACGAGTAATAAAGAATCGTATCTGAGATTTGTCCGTCATTAAGAATGAAAGTAACTCCTCGGGCAATCCCAATGATAAAAGCCACACCCAGTAAATCTTTCGCACCTGTCAAAAAATGAGCGATCGATTGTTCTTCGCCCGTACGTTGCAAAATAGCAATGATTACAGAAGCAACTAAAAATAAAGCCGTCATCTCCTCAAACCACCAACCCCATTGGGAAACACCGAGAATCATCACCAGAAAAGACAACCCAAAAACAACAAGCAAAAGTTTACTTGATAACTTAAGTCGCTCCACAGGAACTGCTTTTTCATTATGTAACGATTCAGGAAGTGATGCACCATACGCGACCGATGCTTGTGGGTTGCGTTTTACCTTTTCTGCATAGCGAATAATGTATACCAAGCTAATTACAGTTGAAAGTACAAGCATTACAAGACGTGTTACCAGCCCTGTTGTCCAATCAACTCCTACTGCATCAGAGGCGATAATAACCGAAAACGGATTTACTGTCGAAGCCATCGTCCCTACACACGAACCCAGATAAATCACAGCCAGAGGGACCATCAAATCGTATCCTGCCGCCAAAAACACAGGAATAAGCATCGGATAAAAGGCGAGTGTTTCTTCTGCCAAACCGAAAAAAGTCCCCCCTAAAGCGATGAGCGTAAACACTAAAATAATGAGAATTCCTTCTCTGCCTTTCAGCCTGTAAGCCAGATAACCAACCCCTTCATTCAGCGTCCCCGAGCTATTAAAAATTCCGATAAAGCCACCCAAAACCAATACGAACAAAATAATATCAATCGTATCGTAAATTCCCTTAATCGGGGCATAAAGGATTTCTAAAAAACCTTGCGGTTTGGCTTCATCTTGCTTGTACGTATTTGGAATAGAAACTGGTTTTTTAATTTTTCCTTCTTTGAACTTTTCAATACTGATGGAAATATTCTTTTCGGTCAGGGTTTGCTGTGTGGCTGGTAAGGTTTGCGTTTCTCCCTTCGAGTTTATAACAAATACATTCTGTACACTATCGTAAGAAAGCGTATCGTACTTACCCGAAGGCAACAAAAAAGTCAATCCTGCCGCAATAACAATAACAATCATCAACACCGTATAGGGCGTCGGAAATTTTAAAAATCGTTTCATACTACCAATCGTTTTGGGGCGACAAAAATACGCATTTTTTTAATGTATCATTAAATCTTTTTTTGAATTCTTTTAGAGAAAAACGCTCTCATTACAATTTCACTTTTTGGGGATTTAGTCTAAAAATTCCTACATTCAAAAAACTCAATACTTCTGTTAAAATTCAAACAATGACACTCCCACTCCAATGGTTGTTTGTTTGTGATTGTATTCGATAAGTGAATCTCCATATCCGTGGGAAAGTTGGGCAAAAAGCCTTAATCCTGAATTGAAACGATGTGTATAGGTCAATTCTGCAAATCCTCTGTTTTTGTTGAAATTAAGATTATTACGAAACATCAAATGAAAAATATTACGCGACGTGCTGTAATAAAGGTTAAACTCAGAACGCCCGATGTAATTTTCTATTTCGGGATTATCATCTTCATCATTTTTCTCAGAAAATCTCCTCCAGAAATTAGCTAAAAAAATGAATTCATCCCACTCAAAAGCCGTCATTAATATCACCCTGTTCCAACTGCGAGAATATAATTGCTCTTTTCCATTAGATTGGTGATTGACAGAAAGTCCAAGCATTCGCCATTTAAAATCCCCAGCAGAGAGATTCAAAGGCATAATATACATTATTTCAGGCTCGTAATTAATTTCACGAAAAGGGCGAGAAAGTTCCGCATTAAACACTTGCCAGTAAGCCTGTTGTGTAAATCCAACCCACAAATCACCTTTGCCCCAAAGGACGTCTTGCCAGACTTTCGTTTTTATACTAACTTGAAACTTTGCTTCCACACTTTGATAGTCTCTATATGGCGGATTTCCTCTATTTGAGTTAAAATTTGTTGGCTGCCTGTTAAATTTATCTGTCCACCGAAACGGAATCACATACATCGGCTTATAGGAAGTCGGTCGAAACATTCCTTTTTGGTCGTCATCACTAATTTCAAACATTTGTGAGAGTGTACGTCCTAATCGTCCGTGTTTCAACTCTTTATTTAACTCCTTAGGCTGAGGAAGTTCTGTTTCCTGAGCATAACTAACCAAAATAGAACCAACAATTAAAAACGACGTAAAAAGTAATTTTCTCATTTTTTAAATTCTGTATTTTCTTAAACATTAAAAACAAAAAATATATCTAATTCCTTTTTGCAGAAATAGATATTAAGCGGGCAAATATAGTTTCATTTTTGATTTTTGGCAATTTATCAAGCCTTTCAACTAACTTTTTTAATAAAAATGAAAAAATCACTCTCTTTTAAAAATAAACAACGACCAAAATCAGTTGATTTTGGTCGTTGTTTTCTTTCTTTTTATTTTTTTGAAGGAAATACGATTAAGAATAAGATAAAATCTTGTTTTCTCTATGGACATTAGCACATAAAATCTGTTATAAAATCTCCTGAAAGAATTAATACTGATACATCATAACTCTTCCAAAATCTTTGTCTTCTATCTCTGTTAAGGTAACTCCCCCAACACTGATTCCCACACCCCCTGCAGTAGCCATCATTCCTCCTTCCCGTGCAACGAAATAATATTTTGGAGTTCCATTAAGCTTTACTACATTCCTGCTTTTGTTGGTGAAAATTTCCACCTCTTTATCACAATCGGAAAATTCCTTTTTAATAGGTTTCTGTTTGTGAGACACTTTTTCATATTTATCTCCATCAATTTCAATATTTATGGTGAAGGTTGAACCTAAAGGATTCCCGAAGCTCGGACGAATAATGTGTATAGCACAATTTTCATTGAATTGAGAACGAATTTCTCCCAGATTTTCGTTGTAATACAATTCTCCTTCCACATAAAAAACATGTCCTTTCTTTCCGAAGCCAATTTCAGATATTTCAAACAAATTCCCTCCATTTTCATTGGCAAAGTCAGTCATTTTTTTCCTAAGATTTTTCCATTCTATGTTAAAATCCTCTTTTAAGATAAAATGTCCTATTTTTCGAGAATGATGTTGTATGTTCTCATTCTGGGCAATCATAGCTACTTCTTCTATTTGCCCCATTTGAGTTGTATTTTTTCTTCCATCCTTTAGCTTCATAGTACTGCACGAAGCCAAAATGAGGCACCCTATAAAACAGACAAATACGTAAATTTTATGTTTCATTTTTAAATATTTTTATAAAATACAAGGGCAAGTTTTTGCCCTTACCTAAATCATTATTTCTCTTCTACCTTCGCCCAAGTATCTTTCAGTCCAACGGTTTTATTGAAAACTAATTTTTCAGCAGTTGAATCAGGGTCAAGACTGAAATAACCCAATCGTTGGAATTGAAAACCTTCGCCTACTTTAGCATCTTTCAAACTCGGTTCCACATAAGCGGTTGTAACTTTAAGTGAATCGGGATTTACGTACTCCAAAAAGTCCTTTTCTTGACGGTCAGGTTCGGCAACGGTGAATAATCGATCGTAAATACGTGCCTCCGCCTCCAATGCGTGAGGAACTGATACCCAATGCAATGTACCTTTCACTTTGCGTTTACTCGCCTCCGTACCGCTTCCACTACGGCTATCGGGGTCATATGTACAATGAATTTCGGTAATATTTCCGTTTTCATCTTTTACAACACTTTCTGCCTTAATGATATACGCATTTTTTAAGCGAACTTCCCCACCTAATTTCAATCGGAAAAATTTGTTGTTGGCTTCTTCTCTAAAATCTTCCCTTTCGATATAAATTTCTCTCGAAAAAGGCACTTTTCGGAAGGTTAATACCTCTTCTTCGGGATTATTTTCAGCATCTAACCATTCTTCTTTTCCTTCAGGATAATTGGTAATCACCACTTTAACAGGATCAAGCACTGCCATTACGCGATTTGCCTTTCTGTTCAAATCCTCGCGAATGCAAAACTCTAATAATGAAACATCTATCAAATTTTCGCGTTTGGCAATTCCGATGGTGTCAGCAAATTTTCGGATAGACTCGGGCGTGTAACCTCTTCTGCGTAAGCCTGATATGGTGGGCATACGCGGGTCGTCCCAACCTGAAACGTGTTTTTCGTTGACCAATTGCAACAATTTTCGTTTGCTCACAACGGTATGCGATAGGTTCCGACGAGCAAACTCACGCTGTTTGGGGCGGACTTTATCTTTGTCAATAATTTGGTCTAAAAACCAGTCGTACAATTCGCGATGTGGCAAAAACTCAAGCGTACAAATGGAGTGCGAAATTTGCTCCAAATAATCGCTTTCGCCGTGAGCCCAGTCGTACATCGGATAGATACACCACTGATTTCCAGTGCGATGATGACTTGAATGCATAATTCGGTAGATGATTGGGTCACGCATCAACATATTAGGCGAAGCCATATCGATTTTGGCACGAAGCACGTATTTTCCGTTTTCAAATTCGCCGTTCTTCATTCGTTCGAAAAGTTGCAAATTTTCCTCAACGGAAGTATTTCGATACGGACTTTCAGTACCCGCTTGGGTAGGCGTTCCTTTTTGTTTGGCGATTTCCTCGGAAGTTTGCCCATCTACATAGGCTTTTCCTTGTTTGATGAGCTGCACCGCCCAATCGTACAGTTCTTGGAAGTAATCGGAAGCATAACACTCTCTGTCCCACTCAAATCCGAGCCATTCCACATCGCGTTTGATAGCATCAACGTATTCTTGTTCTTCTTTGGACGGGTTGGTATCATCAAACCGCAGATTTACAGGCGATTGATAACGCAACCCCAATCCGAAGTTCAAACATATTGAACTAGCGTGACCAATGTGCAAATAGCCATTAGGCTCTGGTGGGAAACGAAAACGCAACTTGCTGGAAGAAAATCCATTTGCTAAATCTTCTTCAATAATATTTTCAATAAAATTATTTGATTTTTGTTCTTTTAATTCCTCTAACATAAAATTTGAATTTGAAGCCACAAAGTTAACCATTTTTTGAAAATTAAATGTAAACTCAGTACAAGGTTTTTTCTTTTTAAAATGTTATCTTGCTGAATAACTGAGAGAACGAATCCGCTCACGAGCCACTCTTTCTATTTTTGAAACATTTTCTGCGGAAATAATTTCGATTTTATCGGGGACAAAAATTGGCTGTTTGCTTCCTTGAAAATTGCCTGTTTTGAGTGTAAAAACGATATCTCCGCTATCAACATCGGTTTTAATCTCATCGGTAAAAAGCTCCCAAACGTAGGTTTTTATGGTTCCTTTTTTGTAATGAATAAGCCTTGTAGGGGTGCCTACAAAATAACCACCATTACTGAAAATAAACCGAATTATAGGTAAAAAATATAATAGAGCATTAAATGTAAAAAACAAAGCAAGTGCTAATTTGTAAATATCCATTTGGAAAATTAAATTCAATTCGAATTCTTTATTGTTTGTCAATTCTAAAACGGACTCTTTTTCTACATATAATATCAAATAAACAAATGCAAAGAAAACCATTACCCTAATAAAATTATCAATAGCGGAAGATAAGGTCCCTTCTCGTTTGGCAAAACAAGAAAATATTATACGTTCTTCATTGATGACAACTCTCAATGCTTTTGGTAACATTTTTTACTATTTAGAAAATATATTTATCGGTATCTCTATGTTCATTTATTCTTTTGCGTGCGATTCTTTCTATTTGCAAAACATCATCTACATAGGGCAAATTTACAATATCACAAATCATATACCTCCTATCGTCAACTTTTTCCTTGTGGTTAGTATGAAGATAAAACGTGACATAATGTTTTTTAGGATTCATTTCGATGTTTCCCGTAAAATCTTGCCAATTATAGATTTTTGAAATCCCTTTTTGATAATGTATAAGTCGTGTGGGTGTCCCTACAAAATAGCCACCATCTCTAAAAAAGCTATTTAATCCAACCGAAAAATAAATATATATCGTTAATAGACAAAAAATTAAGCTCCAAATCAAAAGTTTTTTATGAGCTTTATCACTTACCAAAAAATCGTTTAAAAGCCCTAAGAAAAATAAAACCCCAAAAACACCATAGATTATAAAGAAAACCGCAACTGTTCGGAACATTCTTTTCTTGGCAAATACAAGAAAATCTATTGACTCTCCTGCAATAACTCCTTCCAATCCTTTTGATATATTTGGTTTCATTTTCTATTTCAATTTATAAATTTCCGCAAAAATTGATGTAATGGGCATATTTTAATCGTTCAAGAATCCAGCCAATCAAATCACTCACAAACTTTGTAACATTTTCGTTATCAAACACATTTTGTTCTAATTTTTCAAGAATCTTTAAACAAATTTCCCTGTCAAAAACATTATCAGAAGTCGCACTGAATTCTTCTTCCATTTCATCAAAAAGCGGATTCATTCTCGGGTAAAAAGATTGAAACTCACTTTTAATATGTTCAAAATCAGATTCTGGAATAAAAGCAGAAATCCCTTTCTTTCCTGAAAAAGAATTAAATTTTTCGTCTAATCCGTAAATAACACAACCTATTTTACCTTTATCTTGACCAACAGAAGTGGCAAAAACAACTGGTTTTTTCAGAATTTCAGCAATCGCTTTTTCAGCATTATAATTACATTTTTCATAAAATTCACGAGCCAAAACAGGATTACGTTCAGTTTCTTCACCAATATGCGTAATATTTTCTTGATGAAATTGCTCCACAGCTAAAGAAACTATTCCATTGGTATTTTTAAGCAGTCTCAAAGCCTGAGCAATTGAAACAGATATTTGTTGCTGAAGAATTTTAATCTCTTGATTGTAATTCATAGTATTTCACGCTACTCTCACAAATTTCCATTGGATGCGAAAGTACAAAATATTTCGAATTTTGGAATAAATTTTCTACCTTTGTGCTATATTGAAAGTAGCTTTTAAAAAAATTACAAAATGATTCTATCAACAACTCCAACATTGGAAGGACATCCTATCAAGGAATACAAAGGCATCGTAACAGGAGAAACCATCATCGGAGCTAATGCTATTAAAGATTTTATGGCTGGACTTACCGATTTTTTTGGCGGACGCTCTTCCACCTACGAAAAAGTACTTATTGAAGCCAAAAACACAGCCCTTGCCGAATTACAGCAACGTGCTTTGGCAATAGGTGCTAACGCTGTGGTTGGCATCGATTTAGATTACGAAACTGTTGGTAGCAGTGGCGGAATGCTTATGGTAACTGCCAGTGGAACAGCAGTAGTCATCTAAAATGATTTCAAAAAACACCATAGACAAAGTCTACGACCAAATGCGGGTCGAGGAAGTAATTGGCGACTTCGTTCAGCTGAAAAAGGCAGGTTCTAATTATAAAGGACTTAGCCCGTTTTCTAATGAACGAACACCTAGTTTTATGGTGTCGCCCGTCAAGCAAATCTGGAAAGATTTCTCTTCTGGAAAGGGAGGAAATGCCATCGCTTTTCTGATGGAACACGAGCATTTTACCTATCCAGAAGCGATTCGCTATCTGGCAAAAAAGTATCATATTGAAATTGAAGAAACTGAGGTTTCCTCCGAAGAAAAAGAAAAAGCTGACGAACGCGAAAGCCTTTACATCGTGTCGGAATTTGCTCAAAAATATTTTGAAGAAACACTTCTGAACACCGATGAGGGAAAAGCCATTGGACTCACTTACTTCAAGGAACGAGGTTTTACACTTGAAACCATCAAAAAATTCCATTTGGGTTATTCTCCTAATGAATGGACAGCCTTCACCGATACCGCTCTAAATAAAGGTTATCAATTAGAATTTCTGGAAAAGACAGGACTTACCATTGTTAAAGAAAATAAGAAATTCGACCGATTCAAAGGGCGGGTAATGTTCCCCATTCATTCAATGAGCGGACGTGTGTTGGGATTCGGAGGTCGTATTCTTACCCAAGATAAAAAAGCTGCCAAATATCTCAACTCACCCGAAAGTGAAATCTATCACAAAAGTAAAATTCTATACGGAATTTTTCACGCCAAACAAGCCATTGCCAAAGCAGACAACTGCTATCTGGTAGAAGGATACACTGATGTAATTCAGCTACACCAAAAGGGAATTGAAAATGTTGTGGCTTCGAGCGGAACGGCACTCACTCCTGAACAAATTCGGCTAATAAATCGGCTAACTGCCAATATAACAATTCTTTATGATGGAGATGCGGCAGGACTCCGAGCTTCTATTCGTGGGGTGGATTTAATTTTGGAACAGGGAATGAACGTGAAAATTTGTACTTTTCCCGAAGGAGAAGACCCTGATAGTTTTGCCCGAAAAACAGCCTATGAGGATTTAGTACTTTACTTGGAAGAAAACGCCACCGATTTTATCCAATTTAAGGCTTCTCTTTTAGTACAAGAATCTAAAAATGACCCAATTAAAAGAGCAGAAACCATTCGTGATATGGTAGAAAGCATCTCAAAAATTCCTGATTCTATCAAGCGAGAAGTGTACATACGTGAGTGTGCCGTCATTATGGATATTTCGGAAGAAGTGCTTTTCTCCACACTTTCTCAAATGCTTAAAAAAGATTTCTATGAAGGACAAAAAGTAGAACGCAAAAAGCGTCTACCCCTTGAAATAACGAGAGGTAAGAACGAACAGGCAAAAATAGCTGTAAACCGACTGGAAATTTTGGAACACGACCTTATTAAGCATCTTCTTTTGTATGGAAACAGAACGTGTATATTTACGGATTCCGTACTTCAAATTGATGAAGAAGGCAAATTGGAAGAAAAAAAAATACAGCAAGAACTGAAAGTTTATGAAAAAATCTATCTTGAACTTCAAGAAGATGAAATCCAGTTTGCAAATCCTGACTTCAAGAGTATTTACGAACTTGCTATAGAGCAATTCCGCCAAAAAGAAGAAACATATGAGTTAGCAACATTCATTAATCAGTTACCTATGAAACTCAGCCAAAAAGTATCGCAAATCATTATGGAAGATGAAAATCTCCAACTACACGACTGGCTCCGAAAAGATATTGTACCAAAAAACAAGGATGCAAACATTGATTTAGCAGTTTCTGACATTATTTTAAACATACGCAAGTTATTGGTAAGCAATTTAATAGAAAGTACTACAGCAAAAATCAACAACTCCGATGAGAGCGAAAAACGAGAAATATTAGAAGAAATTGTTAGCTATATACAATTACAGAAAATATTAGGCAAACGACTGAATCGCGTTATAAACTAATCAATTCCCAACAAAAAAGCACAGCAATAGTTTCTTTATTTCAAAAAAATTATATCTTTGTATTTCGTTAGTGGTTTAATTTTAATATTTTAACAAAATGAAAAAAGTAGTATTAAGTTTAGCATCTGTTGCTATTATGACATTCGTTTCGTGCGATAACTTCAATCAGACGAAACAAAAAGCGACAGAGGCAATGGAACAAGTAAAAGAAGACGCTGGGAATGCTATGAACCAGATGAAAGAAGAAGCTGGAGAAGCTCTTGAGAACGCTCAAGAAAAAGTTAAAGATATGATTTCTAAGATTGAAGTACCTAAATTCAGCAACAATGAAGCTCAAAAAGTGGCTGATGATTACAAGAAATTCTTAGAAGAAAAAGCAGAAGCTCTAAAATCAGGAAGTGCTGAAAAAGCAGAAGAATTTAAAGCTAAAGCTGCTGAGTGGAAAACTAAAATGGAAGAAGTTGGAGCTAAATTGACTCTTGAAGACGCTACAAAATGGTCGGAATGGAAACAAAAAATTTCTGAATTTGAATTTTAATTTTGAGATAACAACTTAAATGAAAGGTCACCAAAAAGGTGACCTTTTTTATTTTGAAAACGAGAAACTCATAATTATGAATTATTTACTATCTTTGCCCCTCAAGAAAATCAACACTATGGAAAAAGTTATTGACGAATCAAAGCAAGGACAAAGTCTTGTTTTGAAAGAAAATACGAACAATCACAAAAAATTATATATAGAAAGTTACGGCTGTCAGATGAATTTTTCAGATAGCGAAATTGTAGCTTCCATTCTCTCCGAACAGGGATATAATACCACACAAACGCTCGAAGAAGCCGATTTAGTTTTAGTAAATACGTGTTCCATTCGCGAGAAAGCGGAACAAACCATTCGTAAGCGATTGGAGCAATTCAATGCCATCAAAAGAAATCGTCCTGCAATGAAAGTAGGAGTATTGGGCTGTATGGCTGAACGCCTAAAACACGCTTTTCTGGAAGAAGAAAAAATCGTAGATATGGTAGTAGGACCTGATGCTTACAAAGATTTACCCAATCTTTTGCAAGAAGTAGAAGGCGGACGCGAAGCTGTGAACGTAATTCTTTCCAAAGATGAAACCTATGCTGATATTTCTCCTATTCGCCTCAACAGCAATGGAGTAACTGCCTTTGTTTCCATTACACGCGGTTGCGACAATATGTGTACGTTTTGTATCGTTCCCTTTACACGCGGACGCGAACGTAGCCGTGATCCTTTTTCTATCTTAAATGAAATTAAGGATTTAGAAGAAAGAGGCTTCAAGGAAATTACTCTTTTGGGTCAGAATGTGGACAGCTATCTTTGGTATGGTGGCGGACTAAAAAAAGATTTCGATAAAGCCAGTGAAATGCAAAAAGCCACTGCCGTAAATTTCGCAAAACTACTTGATATGGTGGCAATTGCCCACCCAAAGATGCGTATCCGTTTTTCCACATCTAATCCACAAGATATGACTCTTGATGTGATTGACACAATGGCAAAACATCACAATATTTGCAAATATATTCACTTGCCTGTACAAAGCGGAAGCAATCGTATCTTAAAGGCAATGAACCGATTACATACAAGAGAAGAGTATTTTACATTGATTGATAATATCCGAAAACGCATTCCTGAATGTGCCATTTCACAAGATATGATTGCTGGATTTCCCACAGAAACCGAAGCCGACCACCAAGATACACTTTCACTAATGGAATACGTAAAATACGACTTCGGATTTATGTTTGCCTATTCGGAACGACCAGGAACACTTGCTGCACGTAAAATAGAAGATGATGTTCCTGAAGAAGTTAAGAAACGTCGTCTTTCTGAAATTATTGATTTACAGCAAAAACACAGCTTACTTCGCACACAAGAAAAAGTCGGGCAGATTTGTGAGGTACTTATCGAAGGAAACTCTAAAAAATCAGACACCCAATGGATGGGACGAAACACGCAAAACACCGTAGTAGTTTTCCCGAAAGAACATTACAAAGTAGGTGATTTTGTGAATGTTAAAATAGAAAGTTGTACCTCAACCACCCTTATCGGAAAAGCTATCGGGTATAGCGATATGAACTAATCTTTTGAAAATCATATTTATATGGAGAAAATAGCCAGTTTTTGCATTGACCATCTGAAAATGGAGCGAGGAATTTATGTTTCTCGTAAAGATTATGTTGGAAATGAAGTGCTTACTTCATTCGATATCCGTATGAAATTGCCTTATCGTGAACCTGTTTTAGGAGCTGCCGAAATTCACACGATTGAACATTTAGCAGCCACTTGGCTTCGGAATAGCTCGTGGAAAGACAAAATCATCTATTGGGGACCAATGGGTTGCCAAACAGGAAATTATTTGATTTTGGCTGGGGATTATTCCTCAAAGGATATTGTTCCGTTGATTACAGATTTATTCAAATATATGGCTGATTTTGAAGGTGAAATACCTGGTGCGTCAGCTTTAGAATGCGGAAATTTTTATAATAACAATTTGCCAATGGCAAAATATGAAGCCAAAAAGTATTTGGAAGAAGTGCTTTACCACTTAAAGGAAGAAAATTTGGTTTATCCTAATTAACAACAAGTAATTAATTGAATATTCATACAACTCCTAATTATGATAGGAGTTCCTTTTTTTTACATTTCTAAAAATAAAAAACCTCTTGATTCTTTCAAGAGGTTTTTGTTGGCTCACAAGGACTCGAACCTTGAATAACAGAACCAAAATCTGCTGTGTTACCATTACACCATGAGCCAATCATCATTTTTGCGGTGCAAAGATACATACTTTTTTTTAAGTTCCAAATATTTTTCAGAAAATTTTTAGCACATTCTTGACCACAAAAACAAAAATCATTAATAATCAATGACTTTAGTTAATTTAAAAGTTATCGGATAAGTAAAAACTAAATACGTGGGCTTCTGTTTTTCCATTGCTGGGGCTTTTATTGGGAGATTTTTAATGATTCGTATCGCCTCATTTCTTAAAATATGAGTCTCATCTCCCAAAGCGGCCAATATTTCGATACTTTTATCTTCTCTTATCTTGAAAACAACATAAACAGTTCTTTGGATATTATATTTTACTGCCAATTCTGGATATTTAAATGCATTTTTTGCATATCTATCCAAACATTTTTGAAAGTTCTCCAAATTATCAGCTGACGTTTTACAAAATTGGATTTGTGGAAAAATTTCTGGAAACTTAAGCTTATGCACTTCATTTTCATTGAAAACAACAGAAACAAGAGTTATGGAACCTACTGATTTTCCGTTCTTCATCGCTGGAATGAACTTCGGAAATTCTCTTGATTTTTTGACAACTTCCCTCATTAAAGTTTCGTCTTCTCCATCAATATCCTCTATCATAGAATTTCCATCAGAATCAATTTTTAACAACATATAAATCAATTTCCTTTGGTCATCTCTTAATGTTATTTTTTCAGACATAAAACTTTGAATACACTTGTTCAAATATCTATTTGTATCATCTATATTTTCGCAATTTTCCCACCTTGCTTGTACATCTGGATTAGTAAAATACACTTCATCTTTGAGTGTTTCCAATCTCTTAAAAGTAAGAGGTATTGAATATACAAAATCAATGGATTTTCCAGATTTTTGAGCAGGAATAAATAAAGGCATCTGTTTTAAAAGTCTCTCTCCCTCTTCAATCAAAGCATTGTGATTAGAGTGAATTACTACCTTTTCAGCTTTCCCTCCAGTATTAACTTTAAATACAAGATAAGCCCTTCCATCAAGATTTTCAGTATTTTGCACATTTTCACTGAGATAATTAATGAGACATTTTTTGAATCCCTCAATAGTTCCGTCTGCATCTTGGCAATCTCTCATTTTGGGATATTGGTCTGGTTCTACTTTCTCAGTAACAGAAGAGTTATTAGGCTGAATAGAATCTTTCTGCATAAAAAGATGATTATCAGTAATTCTGAATGCATAAGCTGAAAAAGACATCATCACAACAATAATTAAGAAATATTTTCTCATACACATTTAAAATTTGTGTTAATAAAAGCAAATATAACTATTTTATAATAAAATAAATAGTTATATTAGGAAAATTCCAAAATTAAAAATAAACATTCTTCAAAATTGAAACGGAGAATGAAAAATGTTTATCACATAATAATATTTTTTTCTGGTAGAAGGATTCATCTCTTCCTTTTTCAATATTATTTCGCTTGAAATGTGAGATTTATTATTTTATTTTCATATATTCGCAGACTTAATCAATTTCTTTTAAAAATTGAAGATTTACATCTATTTTTTCAAATCAAAACGATATGTTAACAAATAAAGATTTTAAAAAATATGACCTTATTGTAGGTTGGGTTACTTTTTTCATAGCTTTGATAACTTACGGATTAACTGTAGAACCAACCGTAAGTTTCTGGGATTGTGGCGAATATATATCCACAGCAGCAAAGTTGGAAGTGGGACATCCTCCGGGAGCACCATTTTTTCAGATGATGGGGGCTTTTTTCGCCTTTTTTGCTCCTGAAGCTGAAAAAGTAGCTTTATTTGTGAATTATATGTCTGTATTTTCAAGTGCATTCACCATTCTATTTTTATATTTCATAATTACAAATCTTACCAAAAAAATTGCTTTTAAAAATATTTCAGAAACAAACGAATTACCTATACCTCAAGTAATTGCTGTTTTAGGAAGTGGTTTCGTGGGAGCCTTAACCTATACTTTTTCTGATAGTTTTTGGTTCAATGCTGTTGAAGCTGAAGTTTACGCAATGGCGATGCTTTTTATGGCTGCTATGTTTTGGCTTGGAATAAAATGGACTGACAATCTGCACACTGAACGAGGAGATAAATGGCTGATTTTAACATCATTAGTAGTAGGATTATCTTTCGGAGTGCATTTTATGGCTTTGCTTACAATTCCTGCTATCGGAATGTTGTACTTTTTCAATAGTAATTATGAGAAAAATTTTAAAAATTTCGTAATTGCAAATGTGGTTTCTATTGCAATTTTATTACTGATTTTCAAATTGATACTCCCTTACACATTAGCTTATTTTGGAAATTTAGAAGTCTTTTTTGTAAATTCATTAGGATTACCTTTCAACTCAGGGACAATTGCAGCGGGACTTTCAATTGTCATTGCCTTTTTCTTTGTACTTCGCTATTCTGCTAAAAAACAAAAAGTTTATTTACAAACAATTACACTTTGCATAATGTTCGTTTTCATAGGGTTTTCATCGTGGCTGATGATTCCCATTCGTGCCAATGCCGATGTGGTTATCAACGAAAATAGCCCTACCGATGCACGTTTGTTGTTGGCTTATTATAAATTAGAACAATATCCTGAAACTCACTTGTTTTACGGACCAATGTTTTCAGATAAATATGCAGGGCAAGATGAAGAAAATCCGTATAAGGATGATAAGCCAAAGTACGAAAGAGATTACGAAAATAATAAATATATCATTGTAAATGACTATGAAAACGCAAGAGTATCGCCCAATTCCAAACATACAGGTTTACTTCCACGTATGTGGAATCCGCAGTACGCTGCAAACTATATGATGCTAACGGATCTACTTGACTTTTCAATTAAACCAGAACATTTTTCAAACAAGGAACTTCATCAAGCAGTTAATGAGTTTAAAAAACAAGTAAAATTAGGAAGAGTTACTCCTAATGAATATGATTTATTCCTGAGCAGATTTAGCAGTTATTTGAATGTTGAGAAGCCAAGTTTCCTCAAAAATATGGAATATATGTTCACCTACCAAATGAGCTATATGTACTTCCGTTATTTTATGTGGAATTTCGTTGGAAGACAAGATGATATACAAGGAAAAATATACAATGGTCACGGAAGCTGGCTTAGTGGCATCAATTTTATTGATTCGATACGATTGGGTTCACAAAAAAATCTCCCTTCGGACGTTCTGAACAATAAAGCACGAAATACGTATTTCTTTTTACCACTAATTTTAGGTATTTTAGGTTTAGTATTTATGGCTTTAAAAAGTGAGCAAAAAACGTGGGTGGTGTTTGTTTTATTTATGTTCACAGGTTTGGCTTTGAAAGTATATTTGAACGAAAAACCATTCGAGCCACGAGAGCGTGATTATGCGTTGGTTGGATCATTTTTTGCTTTTACAATATGGATTGGCTTGGGCGTATATGCTCTTTTCGAACTTCTCAAGAAAGTGACAAGCCAGAAATTATCCGCTCCAATTGCTGTAATCGTTTCCCTTTTGTGTGTCCCCACCTTGATGGCCTATCAAAATTGGGACGACCACGACCGCTCTGGAAAATACTCTGCTCAGGCAATTGCACATTGTTATTTAGATTCTGTTTCCGAAGACACGGGAGCTATGATTTTCACCATTGGAGACAATGATACATTCTTACTTTGGTATGCTCAAGAAATTGAAGGCTACCGAACTGATGTGCGAACCATCAACACAAGTTTGCTCCAAACCGATTGGTATATTGACCAAATGAAACGAAAAGCCTACGAGAGCGACCCAATTCCGTCACAACTAAAACATAGTCAGTATGCCTACGGAGTTCGTGAAGCAGTATATTTTATTGAGAGAACGAAAAACACGTGGAATGTAAAAGACCTAATGAATTGGATTGCCAGTGACGACCCAAATACTAAAAATGTACTTGAAAATGGAAAAACAATTCATTACTATCCAACCAATAAAATTCGTATTCCAGTCAACAAAGAAAACGTTCTGAAAAGTGGCATAGTAAAACCTGAAGATGCTCACCTAATCGTTGATTACATCGATATAAAATTACCAAACGCCATTGATAAAACCCGCTTGATGATGCTTGATATAATCGCTAATAACGATTGGAAACGCCCTATTTACTTCACTGGAGGAAGTTATGAAAATGAAGAATATATTTGGATGAAAGACTATCTGCAATTGGACGGATTGGTATACAAATTAGTCCCTATCAAGACTCCAGTTAATAAAAATTCTTCCGAAATGGGACGTATTGATAGCGATTTGATGTATGATATTGTGACCAAATGGAAATGGGGTAATATGGGAGATTCGAATATCTATCACGATGTTGAAACTCGCAGAAGTTCGATGTCTTTCCGTATGAATTTAGCCCGTTTGGTTGAGAAATTGATTGAAGAGAAGAAAACTGACAAAGCTAAAAACATTATCAATTTGGCAATGGAGAATATGCCAATGGAATATTATGGGTATTACACATTCCTTTCGCCTTTCATTCAAGGATATTATCAAGTAGGTGAAACTGAAAAAGGACGTGAGCTAGCACAAAAAGTAATGAAAAAATATGAGGAAGAATTGAATTATTATACACAACTTCCTGCGAATGAAATTTATCAGGAGTATGAAAATGTGGATGCCACCATACGCTATTATATGTCGTTACTTGTTGATATAGAAGATTTTGACAAAAAATTATACGACGAGAAATATCAATTACTCAAAAAACTAATTTCTCCTTTTCTGAATGAAGATGATTTGGAAGAATATGAAGTTATTGAAAACGATTCTTTAGTAAGTCCTAAAGCTACGAAAGATTCTTTAGATTCAATAACAAATTAAAAAACATCGGATAGTTAAGGTTTAACTATCCGATGTTTTTTTTATTTTAATATTCGTTCGAGAGCCATTCCTCTTGAACCTTTGATGAGGATAAAACTATTTGAAAAATCTTTCAAAGCAAAAACTTTTTGGAAATCTTCAAAAGTCTTGAATTTTGGATACTTACTTTTTGTTTTAAAAAAATTTTCACCAACTAAAAAAACCTTCTCCCAAGTATTTTTCTCCACTAAACTTACAATATTTTGATGTTCTCGAGCCGCATAATCACCAAGTTCAAACATATCACCAAGAACAAGAATTTTCTTTTTAAACCCTTGTATTTCAACTGCATTCACAATTGCTTCCGACATACTGCTGGGATTAGCATTGTAAGCATCTAACAAAATTGTATTTGTTTGTTGGTTTATAATTTGACTACGATTATTTTTGGGAATGTACTTTTCTATTCCTCGTTTGATTGCTTCTGATGAAATTTTAAAAAACCTTGCAAAAGCAATTGCTGCAGCAATATTCGTAAAATTATATTTTCCTACCAGATTGGATTTTATTTTTATCTTCTCACTCGAAAAATCTTCAATTTCAGGGGTATCCGTTACTTCTTCGAAAACATTCAACACTTCACTTACAAATGTTTCCCTGAAAGAAACCTCCACAGGATTAAATCCCAAACATTCCACAAAAACATTTACTTCTGGCTCATTACCAAAAGAATACACATTTTGATAATCACTCAACAATTTCTTTTGAAGTTCATCATTATTATTGAAAATGATGGTTTTATTTTGTTGTTTTAAGTAATCATATAGCTCCCCTTTAGCTTTGACAACCCCCTCAAAACTACCAAATCCTTCCAAATGAGCTTTCCCAATGCTTGTGATATAACCATAATCAGGCTCAGCAATGGAACACAAAAATTCGATTTCTTTAGGGTGATTTGCCCCCATTTCAACAATCGCAATCTCTGTTTCTGGTGTAATTGAAAGAATTGTTAAGGGAACTCCAATATGATTATTCAAATTCCCTTCTGTTGCTACTACATTAAAAGCCTCAGACAGAACTGATTTTATAAGCTCCTTGGTTGTAGTTTTTCCATTGCTCCCCGTAATTGCTATGATAGGAGTTTTGAGTTTTCTTCGGTGGTAATTTGCCAATTTCTGTAATGTAGTAAGTACATCTTCTACCAGAATTGTTCTTTCAGATAATTTTATATTGGGATTATCAACAACAGCATACAAAGCTCCTTTCTTAAGAGCCTCTTCTGCAAACAAATTCCCATCAAAAGAATTCCCTTTTAACGCAAAATAAATACATTTTTCGGCAACATTTCTACTATCAGTGCAAACACCTGATGAAGCAAGAAATTTTTTATATAAATCTTCCATAAAATAAAATCATATCTCATTAAAAAAACTCTGTAAACATACATCTACAGAGTTTCTAATTTTATCAACTTTTATATTAATATCTAACCTTTCGGAGTTTTATTTTTTCTAGAAGATTTTGCTCCTACGCGACTCATTGCATTTCTGAATCCAATATAGTCAGTTGCAATGTACTGAGGCAAATATCTTCTTTGTGAAGGGTCAATCCAGAATATACGATCTCTCCAAGAACCTCCTTTATAAACACGTACCTCATCATCAATTAAAGTAGTACGTTCATTCGATTTATCAAATATACGACTCAATCCCATAGAATCTTTCTCAATTTTATGTTTCGGAGCATTGTACATTGTATTTCTGTGGTCTTTTTCCTCTTTTGAAGAAGCTAATTCATCTCTACTTCCGTAGTATCCACGTGAAGAAGATCTGTCCCCATCTTGGAAACTTCTGTTATCACTTCGTGTGAAGTTGTAACGCAAATACGTCTCATTTTCATCAATAGGAACTGTTGCTAAGTTACCTGGAAGATTACGAGCAACTATTTTTCCGTTACTAAGCGTATCGTACTTGATATTATCAGCAGTTACAACCACTTGCTTACCATCTTCTCCAATAGCGTGTTTCATATACACGTTACCACGATAGTAGTTGAAATCACTCTCCCCATCATCAATTATTGGACGATAAACGTCAGCTACCCACTCAGCCACATTTCCTGCCATATCATACAATCCAAAATCATTTGGCGGATATGTTTTCACAGCAACTGTAATATCTCCTCTGTCATCTGACCAACCTGCTAGTCCGCCATAATCTCCTTTTCCTTGCTTGAAGTTAGCCAATTGATCACCACGTGTAGCTCGTTTTGTTGAACGGCTATATGCTCCATCCCAAGGATATTTTTTTCTTCCTCTAATGTTGTTGTACTCACGAATTCCGTTCAACGACTTAGCAGCATATTCCCACTCAACCTCAGTAGGCAAACGATACTCAGGAACTAAAATTCCGCTTGTTTGTTTTGCGTATGTTGGCTCACCTTCTTTGGTAACTGCTTTTTTACCTGCGAATTCTGACACCTTTCCTCCGTACGAATTTGACGGAGTGTTAAGATAAACATCTGTGCTGAAGGTACTTTCTGAATCTACCTGATAACGAGTATCTTTATTCAAATATCCAGATTTTTCCAAGATAGCTTCGTTTACACGGTCTGTACGCCAAACACTAAACTGAACCGCTTGTACCCAGTTTACTCCCACAACAGGATATTCCGCATAAGCAGGGTGACGCAAATAGTTGGTAACCATCGACTCGTTAAATCCAAGAGAACTTCTCCAAACTAATGTATCTGGCAAGGCTCCTACATAGATATTTCTGTATTGCTCTTGATCTGGTGGAAATACGTGTTTCAACCAATCCAAATATTCCATATACATCTTGTTGGTAACCTCCGTTTCATCCATATAGAATGATTGCACGTGCTGCTGTGTCGGAACGTTATTCCAATCGTGCATCACGTTATCTTGAACTTGTCCCATAGTGAAAGTACCTCCCTCCACTAGTACAAGACCAGGAGCAGCTTCTTGTTCTTTAAAGTCAGTATTGTACTGGAAGCCTCCTTCTTTAGAGTTAATTTTCCATCCTGTTGCATTTGAAATATTTTTATCAGATTTCTTTCCACAACTTGTAACCAAAGACAAACCTGAAAAAATAGCGATTACAACGAAAATTCTAAGCAGATTATTCTTCATAGTAAACCTATATTATTAGCATAAATTTCGGGTGCAAGATAGCAAAACTTTCTATAATAAAAGTAATTGACTAAACATTTTAACTTCTATACATTTGTGGGACACAAAAATACAAACAAATACTTTTTTAATTATCAAACACTTACATTAAAAATTATCTTTTCAATTTATAAAAAAATTAATACCTTTTTATAAAAAAAATTAACATTTTCGGGTGTCTTTTTTTGTTAGAATACCACTTAAAATCCGTATTTTTTTTCAAAAAATTCAATAAAGTCCTTTACATTTAAAATAATCAAGCACCAATAATTGAAAAACGAGACTAAAGTTTTTCACCTTAATCTCATTTTTCACATCGTCAAATTAGTGTCTTTTCTTTTAAATTTGACTTTAATCAATAATCTGCACTAACTTTTTACCCTCCAGACGAATTTTGTATTGTAAGGACGTTGAATTCTCAAAAATAAATTGACTACAATCAAATTCCCTACTAAGAAATTCCTGATGTAAAGCAGCTAAGTAAGCACCTCGAACACCTACCCAACCCTTATTGCCTACCTCTCTGTTAAAAACCTCTATTAACTCATCAATTGTCATTTTTGAGAAACGAAGTTTGTAATCCTGAAAATAATCTTGAAGTGTTTTTTCTTTTCTTTCCATTGTATTGTATATTATAATTGATTACTACACCTACAACAGAAGTTATGAAGTCACAATAGAAGAAACCTTTGTTTTTGGCAGGTTGCCCTCATTCTAAACCACCGTGGCTGGCTTTAGCTCGGTTGGTGTCCTGACACTCAGAAACTCCTGATGATGGCACAAAGGTAAAACATTTTTATATTTCCTACAAATTTTATTGTATTTAGCGAAAAACCGAAACTCTGCAAGAAAAAAAACATTAAAAAAAGACTCACAAAAGAAATTATTTTGTAAATAAAAACAAAAATCCCTGAACGTATTTTTTCAGGGATTTTTTGTGTGATTAAAATTATTATAATTATTGTTTTACAGTAACATACATAGCGACAGTTAACCCTTTTTTTACATCCCAAGCTCCTAAACTATGGTAACGAGTGATAAACTTCCCAAAGAATTTACCTCTGTATTTGAACAGACTTTTTGAAGTTTCGTCTTTCTTAGGTAAGTATTCAATGGTTATGAAAATGGGTTTATCATATCTCAAATTGTACTTTTCAATATCGAACTTATTCCAACCGTTTTTAAGAGTTTGTGTAATAATGATATTTTCGGCATTAATTCTCTGGTTAGGTAAATTGTTTTTGATGTCGTAAACATTGATTCTGAATGTGGCTGTATCAATATCAATATCAAATAAATTTACGTTAACATCTACCAACAAGGAAGGTTTACCTATCTTGATTTTCTTTGCTATTTCGCCTGAATCAATATTGTCTGGCAAATCAGAACTTTGTGATGATGCATTGTCTGAACTTTTTCCATCCCCCCTAATGTAACGAACATAAACCATAGAGGAGTACGAAGTAGTTCCGATTTGAACCAATTCAGACTTAGAAGGAACCACAACAACTTCTTCTAGTTGGTTAATCTTTTCCTGTAAAACAACCACCAAAGAGGGTTCTTGTGTAAGCTCTGAAATCTTGAATGTCTTTTCACAAAACCCAATATGTGAAAATGTAAGTGCTTCATTAACCTTTGATGCATCTATCGCAATGGAAAAATATCCTTGTTCGTCTGATATTGCCCCAACATTTTTATCTTTAATCCCTATATTCACATAAGCCAAAGGCTCTCCCTGTTCCGACATTACTTTTCCTTTAACAACCACCTGCCCTAAAGCAAGATTAACAAAAAGTAAACATAAAATAAAAAATAAATTTTTCACTCTTTTACTCATTTTTAATTAATAATCATAGAGAATTATCATACAGACGTTAAGCGTTTTATCCACTATCTTATACCTATATTATTTTTTCTTGCCTCGGGCTTTGACCACTTCGTTCATATCGTCGATGATTTTAGCTACTTTGTCGGCAAAAGTGGTGTATTTTGCCTCATCGACAAGGGTCATCGCTACCAAATACGGAATCAACTTTTTGTTTATCAATCCCAAAAGCGGTTTGCGGAGGCTACTAGCACTAACTTTCGAATGGTTTTCGGTGAATGCTTCCTCGTATTGCAGACGTAATCTGGCAAATTCCTCCTGCGTGGTGCGGATTTGTGTAATTGCCTCGCTCACTCCCGAAAGTGCCGTCACAGATGCCTGAACCTCACTTACCGACAAGTCTTTGAGCAACGAATCAATCAGGTTCGACTCGCTGGCATAGTTCTCTTCGGTGATTTTTACGCCGTATTTCTTGAAAATGGTAGCGATTTTCTGCCCGTGAGCTTTGGTATTTTCCACCGGAAACACCTCATAGGCTTTGAGCATTTTGTCCAACACACGAATAGCTTGGTCACGCTCAGCATCAGCATCTTCGAGTTTCGATACAGCTTTATCTTTTTTTATGGCTTCGGTAATGGCATCGCCTTGGGTTTGTATTTCCGAAAGAAGGTTTTTCAAAAACGCATCGTCCTGCAAAGTAGCAGTACCTTTGTAAAGAACCGCCAATCGGTTGGCAACATCGCCCACTTCGGTAATTCTGGATTGATAATTTAATGGCTTCATAATAATATTTGTTAAATGTTTATGTCTGAATGTTTCATCGCAGTGAAAAGGGTGTTTTGTCTTTCGGTGAGGCTTTTCAATGGAGTGAAAGGAATGTTTGGTTTCTCGGTGAACGATTTCACTGCAATGAAAAAATCGTTAAGCTTACCGTTGAATGTTTTCACAACAGTGAAAAGGTCGTTTTGTTTTCCGTTTTGCTTTTTCACTATAGTGATTGCCAAATATAGAGAATATTTTTATTATTTACCTACCTTTTCTCTTATATCAAGCTGAATTTTATTTTCACTGCAATACTTTTGAAAATCCCCAATACACCTCAAAGCACTTTCTTCATCGGTAAACTTCTCCAAAGAGTATGACTTGAACAACATTAATTGATTCTCACTTTCCTGATAAATTCCTGTTTCTTCTAAAACAAATTCACTAGTACCCCAATTATCCTTAGCAAAACCTTTTCCTATCCATTGGTTTTTCCCAACAACAAAAATAAGCTTACTTTCAGAAAGTTCTATATTTTCAAATGTATAGGTATATCGTTTATCTGCTTTTCCGTTTTTTTCTTTGGCTTGAAAAAATCCCGTATCATTGAGTACGAAAATTGAAAAATGTATTTCATCATTAGCTACTTTTCTTGTGTTAAAGTGAAACTCATAATAATACATATTTAGCCAATCCCACGCCCAAGATTTCAAATCTCCCTTTCCATCACGAGGAGTTACATTGCTAAATTTTGAATATCCCCCTTGATAGGTATAATCATACTTTTTACTTATAAAATCGACCAAATCGAGTATTCTTCTTTGATACTCGTATAAAAAGCGATAGGCTTTTCTTGCCTCTAATAAAGTTTTTTTAATTTCCATTTGCATACTTAAAAATATTTGGAATGTTAGAAGTTATATTTACTTCCTCTAAATCTTTCAACCACAGTTTTTTGAAATAGCCGTGCATAGCAAATCCTTTGATTAAATCGTCCAAAACTCGCTTGTATGAATTGATTTGTGAATAATCTATATTATTTATTTTATTTCGTTCTATCACAACTTGAGCTAATATTCTTGACCAATTGGTTTTACACATAATAACTCCATCAATGTTAGGGGTGTCATCTTCATTCCATAATCCACCCAACTGAATGAAATACAAATTTTTATTTTCTTCATATTCATTACGATAGGCTTTAATTTCATTTTGGATTTGAGTATCATTTTGTTGTCTTATATCATATCTTTTTGCCTCGATAAGCAAATCAAAATCATTAAAACGAATAAATACATCAGGTTCTACATATCTGTTATTAGATGTATATTGGGGACTCCATCTATCCCAAAGGTTCATTTCTAAAATTTCTCCTGACATCTCAGGTAATTTTTGATGAAACAATGATTTTTTGAGAATATCCCAAAATATTTCGTGTGGAAGATACTTTAACAAATCAAAAACTGTTGCCGTTAAACTATCCTCACAAACACGAAATTCCCCCTTATTTTTATCAAAAAATGTTATCATATTTCTAAAACTTTACACCACCACATTCACGATTTTCCCTTTCACCACGATGATTTTCTTCGGGGGGTTACCACCAAGTTGGGCTTGGGTGCGTTCGTCTGCCAAAATGATTTTTTCCACTTCTTCGTTGGGCATATCCAAAGGCAATTCGATTTTGAAACGCACTTTTCCGTTGAACGACACCGGATATTCTTTCGTGCTTTCTACCAAATATTTCTCTTCAAAAGTTGGGAATGGCACTCGGCTAATGCTTTCATTATGACCTAAAACTTCCCAAAGTTCTTCAGCAATGTGCGGTGCATACGGCGAAATCAGCACTGCCATTGGTTCTAAAATCGCTCGTTTGTTGCATTTGATTTTTTGCAATTCGTTTACCGCAATCATAAATGCCGAAACCGAAGTATTGAACGAGAAATTCTCAATGTCATACTCCACTTTTTTGATGAGCGTATGCAAGATTTTGTATTCTTCTTTGGTCGGTTCTTCGTCAGAAATGGAAACCACATCGCCATCAAAATACAAGTTATAAAACTTCTTCAAGAAACCTGAAACGCCCGTCATTCCTGCGGTATTCCAAGGTTTTGCTTGTTCCAACGGACCTAAAAACATTTCATACAAACGCAATGTATCTGCTCCGTATTGCTCACAAATATCATCAGGATTCACGACATTGTATTTGGATTTTGACATTTTTTCGACCTCGTGACCGACAATATATTTTCCGTTTTCGTCCAAAATAAATTCCGCATCGGCAAAATCAGGTCGCCATTGTTTAAATCCTTCAATATCCAATTCCGATGAAGTATTTACAAGTGAAACATCGGCGTGAATGGCTTGTACTTTTTTGTCGCCAATTTGCCCTTTGGAAACGAAAGTATTTGTACCTTCCAATCGGTACAAAAACGCACTCGTTCCTAAAATCATTCCTTGATTTATCATTTTTTGGAAAGGCTCTTCGGCTTGTATAAACCCTCTGTCTTTGAGGAATTTATTCCAAAATCTCGAATATAATAAATGCCCTGTGGCGTGTTCGCTTCCACCGATGTACAAATCTACATTTTGCCAATAATTTAGGCTCTCTTGCGAGGCAAATTCCTTTTCGTTGTGTGCGTCCATATAGCGAAGCCAATACCAAGATGACCCAGCCCAACCTGGCATCGTAGAAAGTTCCAAAGGGAAAACCGATTGATTGTCAATCAAATCAGTACTTACGATTTTCTCTTCGGCTTCATTCCAAGCGTATTCTTTTGCGTTCCCTAATGGTGGGTCGCCATCTTCGGTTGGAAGGTATTTTTCCACTTCAGGAAGTTCCAACGGCAAAGCTGAAAACGGCAACGTGTAAGGCACTCCGTTTTTATAATAAATAGGCACAGGTTCGCCCCAATACCGCTGACGCGAGAAAATAGCATCTCTTTGTCGGTAGTTGATTTTAGCCTTCCCTACTCCCGATTTTTCCAATTCTTCAAGAATTTTTTCTGTGGCTTCTTCGTAATCCATTCCGTTGAGAAAATCCGAATTTTGCAATTTGAAACCGCCTTTTTCAGTAAATGCGTTTTCTGAAATATCCTTGTCGAAAATATTGATGATTTCAGGCATTCCTTCCGCACCTGCAAAATGTTTTGCAAAGGCATAATCACGTTCATCTCCCGCAGGAACCGCCATTACCGCACCCGTTCCGTAACCTGCTAATACGTAATCACCTATCCAAATAGGAACAGGTCGTTTAGTAACCGGATGCTCGGCATAAGCTCCCGTAAACACTCCCGAAATAGTTTTGGTATCCGCCATTCTATCTCTTTCCGAACGCTTAGAAGTTGCTTCAATATAATCCAAAACGGCTTGTTTTTGTGCTTCGGTTGTGATTTGTAAAACCAATTCGTGTTCAGGAGCCAAAGTGAGATAAGTTACGCCGAAAATGGTGTCGGGTCTTGTTGTAAAAACGGTAATATGTTCAACGTTTGAAGTTTCAGGTTCAACGTCTTGGGACTTTGAACTTAGAACTTTAAACTTGATTGACGCCCCTTTTGATTTTCCTATCCAATTGCGTTGGCTTTCTTTTACAGATTCACTCCAATCCACCGTTTCTAAGCCTTGCAACAATCGCTCGGAATAAGCGGTAATACGCATACTCCATTGCGTCATTTTCTTTTGAAAAACAGGATATCCGCCTCGTTCCGAAACGCCATTTACTACCTCGTCGTTCGCCAAAACCGTTCCCAAAGCCGGACACCAATTAACGGTAGTTTCGGCACGAAACGCCAAACGATAATTGAGTAGAATGTTTTGTTTTTCTTCTTCACTGTAATTTTTCCATTGCTCAGCGGTAAAATGAAGCTCTTCAGTCTGAGCCGCATTTAGGTTTTCCGTTCCGAATTTCTCAAAATGCTGAACAAGTGTTTGGATATCTTCCGCTTTATTGGTAGTGTTGTTATACCACGAATGAAACAATTGAATAAAAATCCATTGTGTCCATTTGTAATAATCAGCATTTGAAGTCCTTACTTCTCTACTCCAATCGAACGAAAAGCCAATTTTGTCGAGCTGTTCGCGGTAACGAGCGATGTTTTCACGAGTGGTTTTTTCGGGGTGTTGCCCTGTTTGTATGGCGTATTGCTCGGCAGGTAATCCGAACGAATCGTACCCTTGCGGATGTAACACATTAAAGCCTTTGTGGCGTTTGTATCGTGCGAAAATATCCGATGCTATATACCCAAGCGGATGCCCTACGTGCAACCCCGCTCCCGATGGATATGGGAACATATCTAATACATAAAATTTCGGTTTTTCTGAATGGTTTTCTGTTTTAAAAGTTTGGTTTTCTGACCAATATTTTTGCCATTTGGCTTCGATGTCTTTATGGTTATAGTTCATAGTGCAGACCGCATACGCGGTTATTTTAATTTGTTAATAATCTGATTAAAGGGACAAAAATAGGGAATTTCTGGCAAAGTAATAATATATTCTAAATAGGAATATGCTTAAATCTAAACTTTGAAAGAGAGATTAAGTAAAAAGAGTCGCTCACCGAAATGAACGACTCTTTTTCATAAGTTATTTTCCTTTCAGAATGAAATTACTTCTTAATTACTGATTTGAATTCTCCATCTGTAATTTCAATCATTCTTTTGCTTTCTTTATGTATCATTTTGCCAGAAAATGCACCCGAAACAAGATATTCTGCATCGCCCTCAGGACTTATTTGCAATTGTTTTAACTCTGTTATTGTGACGGTTATAGGAAAAGATTCTACATTGCTAACAACACCATTGACACGAGTTACAATATGAGATGAATATCTTTCGTATCTTGGGGTTTTACGAATAAAACTTAGTCCAAAATTTATTTCTTGGGGATTAGACAACTTAAAAGTATACGTTTTTCCAACCTGAGGCTTTTCTCTGAAAGGGAAACGAATCTTAAACTCATAAAGATCATCTTCCCAAGCGTCTTTATTAATACCTTTCGCTTCCATTTCCCAAAGATATACCGCTTTTGATGGTCCAAAACCTGGATAAAGTCTGAAATCCTCCAACTTCTCCTTTGCAATCCACCACTCACCATCTATTTTCACACGAATATAAGGCGGCTCCAATTGAGGAACTTCTTCCGAATTATCATCTTTCTTGCAACTCAGAAGACTTATCGCCAACACAAAAAATATTCCTAAAACATACTTTGCCTTTACCATAACTATTAAAATTTAAAATTACTACTGAACTAAAAAAATATTTTTTAACCAAAAACGTGAAAACTCTCCAACAACACTAAAAAAAGAAATCCTGACAGAAAACCAATAAATGCCAACCATAAAATATTTTTAGCATACCAGAAGAAGTCAATTTTTTCCATACCCATTGCCGCTACTCCCGCTGCCGAACCGATGATAAGTAAACTTCCGCCTGTTCCTGCTGCAAAAGCAATAAAATGCCATAATCCACTATCGATGGGCTCTTGAAACATTCCAATACTTGCCGCAACAAGTGGAACATTATCAATCACTGCCGATCCAATTCCTAACAAAGCAACTACAATATTTTGATTAGGAATGGTTTGATTCAGTACATTTGCAAAATTATAAAGCACTCCGATAGACTCTAAAGCTGCCACACCAAGCAGAATTCCCAAGAAAAATAAAATACTCGACATTTCAATGCGAGACAACGCCTTATGTGGAGAAAATGAAACTGCCGTATCTTCATCTAATTCCTTAATTGGCTTGAGTAATTCCGAGAAAAACCACATCGTTGCTAAGGCGAAGAGCATTCCCATATAAGGAGGCAAACCCGTTATTGTTTTGAAAATCGGAACAAAAATAATCGATACAAAGCCAATAATGACTACAGGTAAACTACTTTTAAAAGCCTGTGTTTTGTCAGAGCGTGGAATATCCAAACGTCCCTGAAAAACAGGAAGAAAAGAAGCTATTAAAAACGGTACTGCAAAGCAAATAATAGAAGGCATAAGCACATATTCCGTCAATTTAGCTGGTGTTACCTTATCCGCCATCCAAAGCATTGTCGTCGTTACATCTCCAATAGGCGACCAAGCTCCACCTGCGTTGGCTGCGATAACCACAAGTGACACGTACCACATTCGTTCTGTGCGAAGTGGAACCAATTTGCGAACAATGGAAATCAGTACAATTGTTGCCGTAAGATTATCAATCAAAGCAGATAGGAAAAATGCTACAATACCTAAAATCCAGAGAAGCTTTTTCTTTTTTCTCGTTTTTATAATCTTTTTAATGATTTCGAACCCTCGATGCATATCAATAATTTCAACAATGGTCATCGCACCAATAAGAAAGAAAAGGATTTCCCCAATTTTACCCAAATGATGCAATAAAATAGCGTCAATTGCTGAAGCATTATCCGTTGCGTTAATGGGAACAAGTCCTTCGCTACTAACATCAAAAACAACAAGATTAGCTGTTTTTAATAAAGCCCAACAAACCGAAGCCATTCCTAAAGCTGAAATCGTTTTGTCAATTTTCACCTGATGCTCAATAGTAATAAAAAGATAACCAATAAAAAATATGGCAATAACCCAAGTTTCCATAATTCAATGATTTGAATATTAAAATATTTTTATTTTGGGTGCAAATGTAATATAAAAGAGCATATGTAAAACCTTTACTATCTTTTTTTACAGAAAATTGAAGAGTATGTAGAGAAAAGTTATTTCACTATCTCAATATCTACGAGTAGCTCTCCCTTATTTGTATCATCGGTAATATCCATAAAAGCTCTTCGGGTAAGGTCTATTTCTCGGGTTTTCTTCACTGGACCTCGGTCATTTACAATAACATAAATCCATTTACCATTTATACGATTAATTACCTTGAGTTTTGTCCCGAAAGGCAATGTTCGATGTGCGGCAGTCTGTTTGCTATTATCGAAGATGGTGCCATTAGCTGTTTTTCGTCCGTTAAATTTATCGTGATAATAAGTAGCAATCACTTGTTTTTTATAAGATTCTGTTGGAGCAAGAACCACATTTTTAGCATCTTTTTGGTGCGACGCCTTCTTAGAATCTTTTTCCTTTTGAAATTTCGTTTTTTCTTTTTTAGTCGAAATATTCCTTTTAGAAGTTTTTGTACTTTTTGTTTTTGTAGTTTGCTTTTTAGAGTTTTCTTTATAAGTTTTTTGTCCACTACAAGCTGTTATGCTTCCTATCAGGAATAAAAATGTAAGTAATTTTCTAATTTTCTGTTTCATTTCTTTTCATTTTTTTTGCAAAAATATTTATTTTTCAGAATCTTAACGAGATTTCTTAAAAATAAAAGTTTACAACAAAAAATAATTATTGGCTTGGATTTTGAAGAGATGTTTAAGCTTAGTAAAAAATAATGAGAAAAAATATTATTTTTCACCTACTCTATTGAGTTAACTTTTTAACACAAAAATAATTTTCACAAGCAAAATGAAAGAAAAAGAAGAAAATAACGACTTTTATTATTCTGAAAAAGGATATAAAATTTTCAAAGAATCGTACCTCTTAAAAAGAGGATATTGCTGCCAGAGTGGCTGTAAACATTGCCCATACGGATACAACAAAAAAACAGGAAAGGTTGAGAAAAAACACAAATAGAAAAATATTTATTATTCCGTTAAAGAGAAAAAAAATTATTTTTTCAGCAATATTTTTTTGCAAATAAGAAAAGAATTACTACCTTTGCACTCGCATATGAAATGGTGGTTTTAGCTCAGTTGGTTAGAGCGTCGGATTGTGGTTCCGAAGGTCGCCGGTTCGAGCCCGGTATTCCACCCAAACATTTTCACATTTTAAAATTTTATGGTTACTAAAAAAGAGTGATTTTTCTAGAAAAATCACTCTTTTTTTCATTATATATCAAAATGAGAGTTTTTTATTCTCTCATTTTGTCAATATTTTTTTCGAATATTAATATCTTGTTGTACTAATTACATACAAATCTGAAAAATCTTTCTTAGTCCAAGCATATTGAGTAATTTCTCTTTCCCCAAAAGCAAAAAGCTTATTCTCATAAAAAATCACATCTTTAAAGCTTTTATTTTCCGAATGAACAATTGTTGGATTTGCTGGATTTTTTATATCAAAAAACTTCAAATCATCATCACAAATCACCAAATAATCACCTTTTAAAGCAAGTCCTTTGGGCTGGGTCAAATTTCTTTCGTGAATTTTTACAGGATTTTTTAAATTTCCAATATCATATACTTGTAACACATTCAGATTATTACCACAAAAACTATTGGAATGCAGTGTAACAAAAGCGTGTGAAGCATTTGCAACTACGGGGTCACAAGCGTTAAAATGCCTATACTCAGATAATTTTTCGGGTGATTCAGGTTTTTCAATCGAATAAATATACATTCCGCTTCTTGAGCCAATGAACAAAAATTCATTCAATGAAAACAAGGTTTCAATATCAAAACCAACGTAAATTGTGTTTACTTTTGATGGATTTGTAGGATTCTGAACAGAAAAAACATTTAACCTTCCTGAATCCACCACATACAGATAATTACCAACCAAAGAAAATGTAGCCAACGAACCGCTTACACTATCCGAGCTCTTTGTAAACGCATCATTATTAGATTCTTTACTACAAGAAATTGCCATTACAACAAACAATAGCACAAAAAATATCTTTCTCATATCATTAGGGATTTTAATTGTTTTTAACTTTTTTATGCCAATCTACCACCACCTTGCCTTCCGAAGAAACTGGATAATAACCATCGGGCGACCTAAGTACAGGAAAGGTATTTCGGATACGATCGTAAATTGTAATCTTATTTTGAGAAATATCAAAACTGAATGCCGCCAAATCCACCGCCTGATTAACATACATAACATCTCCTCTAATAGCTAAATCTGTTGCACCTGGTATTTTCAAAAAAGCCTTCAGTTCAGGTTTTTCTGGGTTGGAATTATCGTATATGTAGAAACCTTTGTTCGTATCCCCAATGAACATATAACTATCCTTAAGATAGATTTTCCCTGCATTTTTAACACTTGCATTTCCAGAGGTTTTCACCAAAGTAATTGAATTTTCAAAAGCAGAACGTTCCATAATTTCAGGCTCATAAGCAGAATAATAAATACCATCTCTACTATGAGGGCAGGAAAAGAGAGCAAAACTCATAAATGTAAAAAATAAATAAATTTTCATAACTTTACTTTAAAAAATTTCCTTCGCAAAGGTATAAATTGTTTTCAAAACAAACAATTTATAATAAATA
>NZ_KB900705.1:47506-104717 GCF_000379185.1 Capnocytophaga cynodegmi DSM 19736 | reverse complement strand
TAGAAACTTTAATCTGGCAGAAAAAGAAAAATTCCAAGTAGTAGAAACTTTAATCTGACAGAAAAAGAAAAATTCCAAGTAGTAGAAATTTTAATCTGACAGAAAAAGAAAAATTCCAAGTGGTAGAAGCTTTAATCTAACAGAGAGAACCAAAATCAAAAATCAAAAAAATTTTTATTAAGTGTTATTAATAAATCCTCAAATCTGTTCAGTTTAATATCAATGAGTTTTCATTCTTATAAAAAAATAAAAGGTTTGCTCAATCAGAACAAACCTTCCCATACATAAAGATACGAATAAAACGATTGTTTTATTTGAGTTTTTTATCAAGAACACGATTCATAAAATCTTGCATAAAGGCTTTAAGGTCGGTAATGCCTTTTTCAACTTCCTGATTGTTTGTTGTTTTTTGTAAGTTGTTTTTAAGGTCTAAATCGGTTTTATCATAAATTCCGATGATGTTTCCTTTTATGTCAGAAACGTAAATGTAATTTCCTTGCATCAATTGATAGAAATTTCGGTTAGTGACATACGCTCGTTGAGGTTCATTTTTATCTGAAAACAAACTTCTTCCCCACGAACGAAATGGTTTTTCATAGCCAACTACATCTACCAATGTAGGAAAAATATCTATTTGTTGTGCCAATTCATCTGAATTTCCTTGCGGAATTAAGTTTGGATTCGGGCTATAAAAAATAATCGGAATGTTGTAATAGGCAATTTTCTGTTTGTAATAATCGTAAAAAGCTGTTGCGGGGTGGTCGGCTACGAAAGCAAAGATTGTGTTTGCAAACCATTTTTCTTTCTTAGCACTTTCAAAAAATTTCTTTATGGAATAATCGGCGTAGGCAACAGCATTATGCATCGGAATATATCCTTTATTAAACCGAGTTTCGTACACTTTCGGAAAAGTATAAGGTTCGTGCGAGGAAAGTGTGAATATTGTTGCCAAAAAAGGAGATTGCATTTTGCTTATTTCCTTTCGACTGAATTGCAAAAAAGGCTCATCGTGTATTCCCCAGCTTCCATTATGTTGGCTATCATCGTTAAATTCTGTTCGCCCAAAATAACTTTCAAACCCGATTTGTTTGGTAAATCCGTCAAAACCCATTGAACCATTAGTCGCTCCGTGAAAAAAAGCGGTTTTATACCCTAACTCGCTGTATATATTGGCAATTGAAGCAATTTCTTGTTGAGAATATGGCGAGGAAGCCAGAGCAATCTCAAAAGTAGGAATTCCTGCTGTAACTGCCGAAATACCTTCCATCGAACGACTTGCATTAGCATATACATTGGAAAAATAAAAGCCGTTTTGTGCCAAAGAATCCAAAAAAGGGGTGTATGATTTAAAGTCTGGAATATTTCTATTTTTGTTAAATGTATTAAAATACTCAGCTCCCATTCCCTCCAAAATAAATAACACCACATTGGGTTTATTTTCTACTTTTCTACTATATCGTTTAATAGGTTGGATATTTTTTTCAATATAATCTTCTGAAACAAAATTGTATTTTCGGAAAGTATCATTTTTACCCAATGTCCTGAGCAAACAAAAAGGCGTGTTTAGTATCAAATTAACTTGTGAAAGGTCATTGGCGTATCTGTTTGCATCGGTAATTGTTATCGGGATAGTTCCTTTTTTGAAAGGCATTCCTCGTATTCCTAATAAGAATAAAGGTGTTAAAAGTACCATAACAACTACAGAAATCCCAAAATAAATCAACTTGTTTTTAACCTGAAATGTATTGATTTTTACCTTTCTGTACAGAAAAATCCAAAAAACTACCAATAGAATAAAAGCTACAAATACCAGCCAATGCCTTGTCAAAAATCCGAAAAGAAGTGTGAATTTATTTTCTTCATTCGCAGCCAAATTCCAAGCACTTAACGTAAGGCGAGAACGATTGTATTCAAAGAAAACAATATCTATGAAATTGAGTAAATACGCAGGAATATTGGTCAGAAAATATATCCAAAAAACTACTTTTTGATAACCTCTGGAAGTATTTATCCAAAGCGGCAACAAACTAACCAAAATAAAAAGTAGGTTTAAGTAAATAATTGCTGATGAATCAAATAACAGACCATAAAAAGCCAGTCTGAAAAATTCAGAAATACTTTCTACTGAAATTACATCTTTGTTAAAAACATAAAACAAAGTTCTGGCAAAAAAATAAAACAGATAAACTAAAAAAAGTCTGTAAAACAAAACTTTATATTCTCCAAACCGAATATTTTTCATAAAGTGATTGATTAAATTGTTATTGTTTTATTCATCAAATAAAAATCCAGAATAACCATTGCAGCCATTGCCTCCACAATGGGGACTGCACGTGGTACTACACAAGGGTCGTGACGTCCTTTTCCTTGCATTTGCACGATGTTTCCTTCTGAATCCAAAGCAGGTTGCATTTGCATAAGGGTTGCCACAGGTTTGAAAGCCACTTTAAAATAAATATCCATTCCGTTACTAATGCCTCCTTGAATTCCGCCAGAACGATTGGTTTGCGTACTTCCGTCAGGATTGAAAAGATCATTATGTTGGCTTCCACGTTGTTTGGTTCCTTCAAAACCACTGCCGTATTCAAAACCTTTCACAGCGTTGATAGAAAGCATTGCCTTGCCCAATTGTGCGTGAAGTCGGTCAAAAACAGGTTCACCCAGCCCCACAGGAACATTCTGGATAACACAACTTATTGTTCCGCCTATTGTATCCCCTGCCTTTCGGATTTCTTTTATATAATTTTCCATTTTTGAAGCCATTTGCAAATCAGGACAACGAACAGGATTAGTTTCTGTTAGTGACAAATCCAATTCTGTATAATCTTTATTTACAGAAAGTTCCCCTACGGAAGAAACATAAGCCAAAAACCGAATGCCTTTCAAAACTTGCTTGGCGATAGCTCCTGCCACAACACGACAAGCCGTTTCACGAGCTGAACTCCGTCCGCCTCCACGATAATCACGATGCCCATACTTTTGTTGATAAACATAATCGGCGTGACTTGGTCGATATACTTCTTTTATATGGCTATAATCGTCCGACTTTTGGTTTGTATTTTCGATAATGAAACCTATGGAAGTTCCTGTTGTTTTTCCCTCAAAAATCCCTGAAAGGAAACGTACTTCATCAGGTTCTTTGCGTTGAGTAACGATAGCCGATTGCCCAGGTTTTCGCCGATCTAATTCTTTTTGAATTGCTTCAAAATCAATGTTTATCCCTGCTGGACAGCCATCAATAATTCCGCCAAGGGCCTCCCCGTGCGATTCGCCAAAAGTAGTTAGCCTAAATATCGTTCCGAATGTATTTCCTGCCATAGTTTTGCTGTGTGAAAGTATTCTTCTTGAAGCAAAAGTAAAAAATAACACATAATTAACAATAATCTATCAAGTTATTTCTTTCTAAATCTGCTTAAATAATAAAAAAAATGGGTTTTAACTTTTTCTTAAAATAATAAACACTATTTTTGGCACGTTCATAAAATTTATTTACAGAGATTTTTGAAAAAAGAATGAGAAAAAAAATAGCTGTTATTATGGGAGGATATTCTGCTGAAGCAGAAGTATCTATAAAAAGTGGAAATGTTGTTGTACAACACCTTAACAAAGAAAAGTACGACGTTTTTCCTATCCATATTTACAAAGAAAAATGGTTTTTTGTTGATGAGCAAAATCAAGAAATTCCGATTAATAAAAATGATTTTTCGGTTGAAATAAAAGGCAAAAAAATAATTTTTGACGCTGTTTTTAATGCAATACACGGTTCACCTGGCGAAGATGGTTATTTACAGGCATATTTCAAACTAATAAATTTACCTTTAACTGGTTGTAGTATGTATGCTTCGGCTTTAACTTTTAATAAAAGGGATATGCTTTCGGTTTTAAAACCTTACGGCATACTATCTGCTCCTTCGTTTTATCTCAATAAAGGAGAAGATTTTTCAGTTTCTGAAATTATTAAAAAAGTAGGGCTTCCTTGTTTTGTAAAAGCGAATAAATCAGGCAGTAGCTTTGGTGTTTACAAAGTGTACGAAAAGCAGAAACTATCGGAAGCTATCGAAAAAGCCTTTGAAGTAGATGATGAAATTTTGATTGAAAGTTTTCTGGAAGGAACTGAAGTTTCCGTTGGTGTAATTACTTACAAAGGAAAAATAAAAGTCCTGCCAATGACGGAAATTGTATCACATAATGATTTCTTTGATTATGAAGCAAAATATTTGGGACAATCCGATGAAATTACTCCTGCAAGAATTTCTGATGAAATGACTGAGAAAATCAATATTCTGGCAGAAAAAATATATCGAATACTAAAAATGAAAGGATTTAGCCGAAGTGAATTCATTATCGTTGGAGAAACTCCTTATTTACTAGAAATGAATACTACACCAGGGCTTTCTGAAGCCAGTTTGTTGCCTCAACAAGCTAAAGTAGCAGGAATTTCACTTTCAGATTTATTTGAAAACGCTATCGAAGAGGCTATAAATGAATTTTAAAAATGAAAAGAGCATTATTTCCTGGTTCATTTGACCCAATTACACTTGGTCATTACGATATCATTCACAGAGCATTGGATTTATTCGATGAAATAGTAGTTGCCATTGGAGTAAATAACGACAAAAATTATATGTTTTCGTTGGAACAACGCAAAAACTTTATAGAAAAAGCTTTTGCTGATGAACCCAAAGTTAAAGTAACTACTTATCAAGGACTTACGGTGGATTTTTGCAAAGAAATCAATGCTCAATTTATTTTGAGAGGTCTTCGAAATCCAGCTGATTTTGAATTTGAAAAAGCAATTGCCCACACTAACAGAACATTATCGAAAATAGAGACTGTTTTTTTACTTACTGCTGCAAGTACATCATTCATTTCATCATCTATCGTGCGTGATGTAATTCGGAATAACGGAAATTACACCGTTCTTGTTCCTGAGAGTGTCAAAATTGAATTATAACATATTTTTTAGCTTTCAAAGGCTAACATAATGCAAATATACTATTACCTACCATTCAAAAAGAGAACAAATCTTAAATTAAAATAAAAATTATGTGCGGAATCGTAGGTTATTTAGGCAGCCGAGCTGCTTTTCCCGTTGTAATTGACGGATTGAAGCGATTGGAATATCGCGGTTATGATAGTGCAGGATTCATTCTGAACTCCGAAAAATTTTTAAATGTAAAAACCAAAGGAAAGGTTTCCGATCTGGAAACCAAAGCAGGAAACGAAGTTCCCAAATTTGGTTGTGGTATGGGACATACTCGATGGGCTACACACGGAGTTCCAAATGATGTAAACTCACATCCTCATTTGTCAAGTTCAGGAAAACTTGCCATTGTTCATAACGGAATTATCGAAAATTATGACAGCATCAAACAACGACTAATTCAGGAAGGATTTACCTTTCAATCGGATACTGACACTGAAGTATTAGTAAATTTTATTGAATATTTTAAAGAAAAAGAAAACTTATCTTTAGAAAGTGCTGTTCGTCACGCTCTCAATGAAGTGGTTGGAGCGTATGCCATTGCCGTTATGGAAGAAGGTCGTCCTGAGGAAATTGTAGTGGCTCGATTAGGAAGTCCACTTGTGATTGGCATTGGTAAAGATGAATTTTTTATCGCTTCAGATGCTTCTCCCTTCATTGAATTTACAAAAAACGCCCTTTATTTGGAAGATGGCGAAATGGCTACCATTCGATTAGGAAAACCATTAAATGTTCGTAATATTCTTAGTAATGAGAGTGTTACTCCACTTATGCAAGAACTAAAAATCAGTTTGGAAGCTATTGAAAAAGGTGGTTATGACCATTTTATGCTAAAAGAAATTTACGAACAACCCAAATCCATACAAGATACAATGCGAGGCAGATTGTTAGATGATTATACAACCAAATTGTCTGGTATTGATAATCATATTGATACATTCTTAAATGCCAAACGAATTGTTATTGTAGCTTGTGGAACTTCTTGGCACGCAGGACTTGTAGGAGAATATTTATTTGAAGAATTTGCCCGAATTCCTGTTGAAGTAGAGTATGCATCAGAATTCCGTTATCGTAATCCAATTATTCATAAAGATGATATTGTCATAGCTATCTCACAATCAGGAGAGACAGCTGACACACTGGCAGCCTTAAAATTAGCAAAAGAACAAGGAGCTTTCATTTATGGAATATGCAATGTGGTAGGCTCATCTATCGCTCGAATCACAGATTCAGGAACTTACACACACGCAGGTCCCGAAATTGGTGTTGCATCAACAAAAGCATTTACCACACAATTAACTGTACTAACTCTGATGGCTTTACATTTAGGATACAAAAAAGGAACTATCAACAAAGCAATTTACAGAGAATTGGCAGAAAATTTGGCTAACATACCTAATCTGGTTGAAAAAACACTCAAAAATACGCATCAAACAGCTATTGAAGTTGCTGATATTTATAAAAACGCTTCAAATTGTTTATATTTGGGTAGAGGATTTAATTTTCCTACAGCTTTGGAAGGAGCTTTGAAACTAAAAGAAATTTCATACATTCACGCAGAAGGATATCCTGCAGCAGAAATGAAACACGGACCTATCGCCTTGATTGATGAAAATATGCCTGTAATTTTCATAGCACCACTCAAAGGTCATTATGATAAGATTGTCTCTAACGCTCAGGAAATCAAATCCCGAAAGGGAAAAATTATAGCAATTGTAACTGAAGGAGATACACAAATGGCGTCGATTGCCGACCACGTAATCGAAATTCCAGAAGTTAGTGAAGCTCTGTCTCCAATTCTGGCTTCAGTACCATTGCAATTACTGTCGTACTATATTGCCATAAAACGAGGTTGCAATGTTGACCAACCAAGAAATTTGGCTAAGTCAGTAACCGTTGAATAATCAAAAAATTAACACAAAGAATCAACAATTTCGATATTTTCTTAATTGTTGGTTCTTTTCTTTTTATAAATACTACATATGAAAGAAAAAAAATTACGTTTCCACAAGCGAATTGCCACTGCATTATTTCTATTTATGACTTTAATGTATATTGCAATGGTAATTCTGCAAAAAAAGGCTCCTGAATGGTCTTTTGTAGGCTACATCAAGGCTTTTTCTGAAGCAGCTATGGTCGGTGCTTTAGCGGATTGGTTTGCTGTTACTGCCCTTTTTCACAAACCTTTGGGACTTCCAATTCCACACACAAATTTGATTGAAAATAGAAAAAAAGATATTGGAGATAATTTGGGAAATTTTGTGGTAGAAAATTTTTTAAAAGCAGAAAATATCCGACCATATGTGGAGAGCATCAATGTTTCTTCTTTCATTGTTAAATACTTAAATAAAGAAAAGAATATCAATATATTAATAAATGAAATTAAAGTAAAACTTGAAGAAATAATAGAAAATACGAATGATAAAAAAATTACAAATTTTATTACAGAAAAATCTAAACTATTACTTCAAGAAATAGAGTTAAACACATTAATAAGTAACGCATTAGAATATTTACTAAAAGAAAAAGAACATCAAAAAATACTTGATTTTATTTTTCTGAAAATACAATTTTACATTTTAGAAAATAAGGACTTAATTCACAAAAAAATTTCACAAGAAAGTGCCTTTTTTATTCCCGATTTTATCGACAAGATTTTAGCTGACAAAATCACTGCGGGATTAGCAAATTATATGGGAGAAGTAGCTGAAAATGAAGAACATTCTATTCGAAAAGAAATAGAAAATCAACTACTTTTACTTAAAGAAGACTTAAAAAATGAGCCTCACTGGAAACAAAAATTAGAAAAGCTAAAAGATAATTTATTACAATCTGAAAATATTGAAAAATACGCTGAAAGTATTTGGGTATACATCAAAAACTTCCTAAAAGAAGACCTATCAAAACCCTTAAATGATTCTGTTTTAAAAAGTTATTTAAAAAAATCAGTGCTAAATTTTACGAATCAACTTCAAACCGACAAACAACTTCAAAATCGCATAGATGGATGGAGCCAAAAGACAATCTACCAGTTTATTTTGAAAAATAGAAACGAAGCAGGATTGCTTATAAGTCAGACTGTTGGTAATTGGAAAGGACGAGAATTAAGCGAAAAATTAGAACTTGAAGTAGGTAAAGATTTGCAATTTATTCGTATTAACGGAACATTAGTTGGTGGTTTAGTAGGGCTTATCATCTACATCATCACTCAATTTTTCTGATTTTAGCATTAAATTTCTTCTTCCAATTTCAAAAAATCGTTTTATTTTTGCAGCAATTTTTTAAAAAACTTGAAAAACTCAAATGAAACATAAGAAACATATCGTTATTGTTGGAGGTGGTTTTGCTGGATTGCAACTTATTAAAGAATTAAATCATTCTGATGAATTTCGTGTTACTTTGGTGGATATGAATAATTACAATTTTTTTCCACCTTTACTTTATCAGGTTGCGGCAGGTTTTATGGAGCCTTCTGCTATTTCGTATCCTTTTCGGAAAATTCTCCGTTCATACAAAAATACAAATTTCAGAATGGGAGAGCTAAAGGAAGTCATTCCGTCTGAAAACAAACTGATACTCAGCAATGGAGAAATGTTTTACGATATTTTGGTAATGGCGACAGGAGCCGAAACCAATTTCTTTGGAAATCAAAATGTAGCACAAAAAGCAATGCCAATGAAAACAATTAGTGATGCTTTGATGTTACGAAATTTGGTGTACACAAGGCTTGAAAGAGCTACTCGCACTGAGGATAAAGAACAACGAAAAAAATTGCTTTCTTTTGCCATCGCAGGTGCTGGACCAACAGGAGTTGAACTTTCAGGGATTTTTGCAGAAATGAAACACTACATTTTGGAAAAGGACTATCCAGAACTTGCAAAAGAGGATTTAGGAGATATTTTCTTAATTGACGGACAAAAAACAGTACTTGCACCAATGTCAGAAAAATCTCAAAAATATACTGAAAAATCTTTACTAAAAATGGGAGTAAAACTCAAACTCAACGTTTTTGTAAAAGATTTCGTAAACGATGAAGTGCATTTGTCTGACGGAACAATTTTAGATGCAAGAAATCTCATTTGGGCAGCAGGAGTTTCCGCTAAATCATTCAAAGGCATTGACAATGAATATTTTTTAGGCAGAGGAAAGAGAATGAAAACAGACGCCTTTAACAAAATGGAAGGGTTTGACAACATTTATGCTATAGGTGATTCTTGCATTATGACTGCTGATTCTAACTTTCCAGAAGGTCACCCACAATTAGCTCAAGTTGCTATACAACAAGCACGAAATTTGGGTAAAAACCTGATTAATAATTTTATAAATCCAACACCTTTTTCATATACCGACAAAGGTTCTATGGCTATCATCGGACGTAATAAAGCGGTTGCGGATATTCCTAAAAAAATATTTCTGAAAGGATTTTTTGCTTGGTTTATCTGGGTTTTTGTACACATTATGTCACTTGTAACATTCCGAAATAGATTACGAGCCTTTTACAATTGGTTAGGATATTACATAAGCAAAGACCAATCTTATCGAATGGTACTAAAACCGAGTGATAAAAAAGCACAAGGATAAAAATTGTCCGAAAGGAGTAATTTTTATAAGAATAAAACTACTTCTTTCGGACAAAATCAAAAAATTACTTTTTATAAATAAACTTTCCTACATCAATAACTTCTTTATTATTAGTAAGCCGAATGACAACTTCTTGTTTTTTCTGATTTCCAGAACCATAATTGGTGAAAAACTCCAAACGGAGACTTACTGGAAACAATTGTTTTTGTGAATAATTTCTATAATATTGTACCTGAATTTCATATTCACCATCAATTGCTTTTCTTATCATAAATTCCTCTGGTCCATAGCCTCCTGTAAAATCATTTGATATTTTCCCTCCATACTTCGTCAGGTCGTTTGAATAATAGCATTTTTCCTTTTTAGGGTCGGTTACCCATAAATCCATATCGGAACTATCTGTATCTCAAGTAAGTACAACACGTACATCAACTGGTTCATTTTTCAGTAATCGCTTGTCTATAAAGGACGTTTTTACATTTTTTTGCGTATTAACAATGTTATTAATTTCGTTCATTGCAATAAGTTCGATACCATAAAAACGACTATTCCATACTTCGGTAACAACTTTATAAAGCGTTTCAACAGCTTTGTTATACTGTTTATCTTGAGCCAATGCCAAACCTAAATCACGGAACGATTGAGGCCCTTCTTCTCTCATTTTCAATACTTTTTGAAATATCAATATCGCTAATTTAGGATTTTTGTACTCTAATAATTTATATCCCAAAACTCGCAAAATTTGAGCTTCTTCTAAGTTGAGTTCCGCTAAGTTTGAAAGTATCAAAGTTGCAGTTTCGCTTTTTCCTTTTTTGAAGAAATAATCGGCTGCATCAACATAAAAAGCAGGCGTTTTACCATATTCTTGCTTTAATTTCAAATAAGTCTCATAGGCTTTTTCTTCATCGGTATATTCCAACACTTTTTGATATGGTGTATCAGGATTCCAAGTATTTAACTGAATACCAATATTTTTAGTTTGACTAGCGTTTGTTTTTTCAGTCATTTTTTTGCTTACTGCACCGGTCATCGCAACCATCTCTTTCATTTCGGACGCTACTTCGGCTTCTTCCATAATAGCTATTTCTTCTACTGCCACTTCTCTCCTATCTGAATGAGTAGCAGATATTACCACAACTTCCTCAATTGCAGATGTAGGTAACGGTGGAGGAGGAATCTCTCCCTTTCCGTCTTTTTTCTTAACATTAATTGGAAAACTCGTGTTCCACCATTCACTTTGGTTTTTTGACATCGCAATAACCTGCTCAATTTTGTTTTTTTTATGAGATTTTTTGCGATTTTCTTCCTCTTTAGCGTATTTATCTTCCCGAGCAATGGCTTCAAAATACTCTTTTTGTAGTTCTGTTGGAGGAACAATTCTGTTGGCAACATAATCCGATAAAAGTTCCAAAACGATGAGAGATGTTCCTTCAGTTACAATATTAAACTCTTTTCCTACGGCATCTATTTTCTCCTGATTTTCAGCTTCTGACCTCATTTGTGCGATTTTCTTTCCTGCCCAGAAACGTTCCAATTGCTTAAATTCTTTTTCGGAAGAATCCATATTTTTTCGAATGGTAACTATCTTACTCTCAGTGATTTTATTTCCATATCCGAAAGAAAACTCCAACTCTGCTTTGTCTGATTGCAATTACCCCGCAAATGAAAAATAGTTCTCTGTGATTGGACTTCCTACTTTTGGATATACATCCGACACTTTTCCTGACTTCACTTTTGCCTCAATCAAACGAAATGTTGGTTTTAGTAATTTTTCCAAAGAATTTTCAACTGTTTGTTGTGATAAATTGATAAAATTTCCGCCTGTCTGATTGCTTATATATTGCATTTTATCAGTATTTGCTACTGATTTTGAATTGATTACATACACAGGTTTTTGGATAATAGCAGTCAATAATTTCAAATCTTTTTCCTCTCCAAAATTGAAAATTCCGTCCGTAAACACTAAATATTCATCACTAGAATCCTTAATTTCCAATGGATTAACATAAGTAGCTTCATCATAGGTTTGTTTTTTTAAATAAGAATTTAAAGCTGACCAATCCCCATTTTTAATACTAAATTTTTTAGGAACATTAGCACGAATATTAAATGTAATTAGCTCAACATCAACATTTTTTATAGTTTTAAAATAGGCATCTAACAACTGATATTCCTTATCAAAATCACGTTCCTCACTTGAAGCTGAAATATCCCAAAGCAATCCAATTTTTTTTGGAAACGATTTGTTGTTGATTATCCCTTTTTCAGGTAAAATACTCCCATAAAAGTACGTTTTTTCGTTTTCTGTGGAGGCAAAAATCTGCTGTTTTTCTATTTTCGGAAATACTAAAGCGATGTTTTTATTAAGCCTATAATCCGTTTTTGTCAATTCTGAAATATACGAATTTCGCCAATTTTTGAATGATAATTCCACACTATCGTCTTCTGTTTTTACTTCTCGTGACACAACTTCAGCCTTCAAACTGAATTTTTTCAGTGTAAAATCACTTTTTACGGGGAGAAAATAAAAATCTTGTCCATTTCTATGACTTAATTCTTGTTCAAAAGCAATCAAAATACGTCGAGAACCCTTTGCAGGTATGGGATAAACACGTGCTTTGAAATTGTTTCCTTCAGTTTTCTCTAATAAACCAGGGTCAACTCCTCTCCTTACAATGTTTTCAAAGGCCACACGTCCTTGTTTTTTATCCACTACCACGCCTTCACGCAACTTTCCGTTGATGTCCAAGGCAAAACGAGAAATCACCTGCCCTGCTCCGAGAGGAAACTCAAACTCACCCTCCATTACCCGATCGTTAGGATTATAGAACACCATTTCCATAGTGGTAATCGCTGTTTGTCCAAAGACGTAAATGTCAGTGTGCAATTCTTGCAATTCCATTGGATTCGTATTTTGCTGATTTGTAATTTTCATTTTCGGAAGCACCGATTGTGCATAGGAAGAAATCGCGGTGATGAAAATATATATCCCTAAAAGTAAACGATTATTTTGCATATTATTACATATTTTAACATTTTAAAATAGTCAAATAGTATGCCAAAGAATACGTATCTTCTGTTAAAATTCTGAATAAACTTTTTATAGCTTGTACTTTCAGTATATTTATCGCAATAAGAAATTGAAACTAATATTAAACCTGTTTAAACTTTTGCAATAAATCTCATTATAATCCCTAAATACAACATTGCATTCCAAGTTGTATTTAGGGTTTCATATCTCATTATCAGCCCTTTAAAACCATCTAACCACGCAAAACTCCTCTCTATTTTAAACCGATTTTTATATAATTTTTCATCAAAATAAAAATTTTCGTACTCTTGATTGTCTCCGTTTCGAGCGTTTTTCGGAATGTTTGCTATGATTTCTTTTTCTTCTAAAAATCTTTTCAAATTTCGACTATCAAAACCTGAATCCGCATTGATAAACAAGCCTTTATGTTCTATTTTTGCCTCTTCCAAAAACTTTAAAATTTCTTTTAAAATCAACTCTATATCATTCAAATCGTGATGATTACCAGATTTTGGACTACCCATTGCTAAAATTTGCCCCGAATTATCACACAGAAAGATAGTGTTCGTGGTTTTTGACTTCTTTCTCGACTGATAACCAACCGATTGACCTCCCATACGACACCGAGTATGACTACCATCCAATTGTACGCAAGACATATCTAATTTTCGTTTGTTGTCAAGCAATAGATTCATCCAAATTCGTTTAAAACTACCATCTTTACTCCATTTGTTAAAATAATAATATGCCGTTTGATAGCTTATTTTTTGGTCTTTAAAATACATTTCTACCGGAAGTTCCCTCCATTGGCAACCTGTTTTTAATCGTTTGATAATCAGAAGAAAAATTAATGATAAATCAAATTTNGTTTTAAATCCTCTTTTTCCTATGCTCAAATAAGGAAAAATCCATTTTTTTATTGTATCTTTGTCCAAAGTTCCTTGATTTTCAGATTGTTATACAAAAAAATACTAAAATTTCTTGGAACTTTTTACTTTTTTAAAAGTTTAGACAGGTTTATTAGTAATTACCTATGAAGATATAGGAATCGATTAACAAAAATGAAGTAAGTTTGGAAATTTTATCGAATACTGATTATCGCTTTAATGCATTTATTTTTTCCTTACTTTTGAACAAAAATTAATATAAAGTGAAAAAAAAGAAAGGCTATCTAATATTTTTCAGACAACCTCTTTAATTTTTTTAATATCCAATTTCTTCTATAATTTCGAGTCCATAACCCGACATTCCTACGTAATGCGATTGTTTTGAATTCGTTAGCAATCGTATTTTACGTATATTTAGGTCGTGGAGTATCTGCGATCCCATTCCAATATCTTTTGTATCTGCCGAAGATTGTGCTATATAATTTCCGTTTTGTTTTTCCTTGATTTCGGTGATACGTTTTAGTAAATCTTGTGAGTATCCTTCTTTATTAATAACAACTACGGCTCCTTTGCCCACTTCATTGATTTTTTTGAATATTCTCTCAAGAGGATTATCCTTATCATTTGCCAAAATCTCCAATATATCATTACTAATAAATGATGCGTGAACCCTTGTAAGTACAGCCTCATCAGGTTCCCAAGTGCCTTTCGTAAATGCTAAATGTATTTGTTTATTAGTAGTTTGCTCATAGGCACGTAATCGAAATTCTCCGTAAGGTGTTTGCAAATAAAAATCTTCTTTTTTGATAATTAAGGTGTCTTTTCGCATTCTGTAAGCCACCAAATCTTCTATTGAAATTAATTTCAAATCAAATTTTTTAGCAATTTCTGCAAGTTGTGGAAGCCGAGCCATCGTGCCATCTTCATTAAGAATTTCCACCAAAATTCCTGCTGGTTGAAACCCTGCAAGTCGAGCCAAATCAATAGCTGCTTCGGTATGTCCTGTCCTGCGAAGTACGCCTCCTTCTTTCGCCCTAAGTGGAAAAATATGCCCTGGACGTCCCAAATCCGATGGTTTTGTTTGAGGATTAACCAATGACAAAATCGTTTTTGCTCTATCGTGGGTTGATATTCCAGTAGTACACCCCTGCCCTATCAAATCAACAGAAACTGTGAATTGAGTTTGATGTAACACCGTGTTATTTTGCACCATCATTGGTAATTCCAGCTCGGCACAACGCTTTTCAGTTAGTGGGGCACAAACCAGTCCACGACCGTGTGTAATCATAAAATTAATCATTTCGGGAGTAGCCTTTTCTGCAGCTGTTATAAAATCTCCCTCATTCTCACGATTTTCGTCATCTACGACAATAACTACTTTTCCTTTTTTTATGTCTTCGATGGCTTCTTCAATGGTATTCAGCTCTATTTTTTTCATTTTAACTCAAAATTTTGGGCAAATATAACTCATTTAAAATAATAATCAATAAAAGGATTTCAATTTTGTTGCTTGAACTATCCTTCCAAAAAATTAGGTATATCAACAGGAACACTTCCCTTTTCTACGGAAATTTGTGAAAGTTCGGTAATACAAGACCACAATGCACCATCATACACGTTTTGGTCTAACGGAAGTCCATTTTTGAGACAATGTACTAATCGATAATCCATAATAATGTCCATCGGCTTTTGTTCTGGAAGCTTTTCTCTCAAATAAGCAGTTTCCGACACATAATGATGCTGATTTCTTTCCAAGTAAGTCACTACTTCTTCTGAAGTAAGTTGAGGTGTTTCTCGTTTGTCAAAATAAATTTGAGGTGTTGGATATTTTTGAATAAATCCATCAGTTCCACTTATTAAAAATATTCGTGAATATGGTCGTGGACTGGTATCATCGTGTTGTAGTAATATTGTTTTACCTTTTTCGGTTTGAATTAATGTCAAATTAATATCGCCTGTATATTGTGCTTTTGCCTGTGGAGATTCCTTTCCAAAAGTAGCTTCTGCATAACGCTTCATTCCTATTGAAAGTGACGACATTGACACTAATTTCACTAAATTATCTCCTCTTAGTATATTCATTGCCTGACAGATAGGAGCTATCCCGTGCGTTGGATACGGGTTCCCGTTATGCGTCTGGCTGTATTTCATTCGCCATTCACCTCGTAATGTATCTCTATCATTTTGTTGGAAATTCAAACGTCTCAAATCGTGAATATAAGCTCCTTCTCCGTGAACAATTTCTCCAAAATCCCCTCGTTTTGCCATTTCAATAGTCATCAGCTCGAAGCTATCGTAACACGCATTCTCCAACATCATACAATGCCGTTGAGTTTGCTCGGCAGTTTTAACAATATCCCAACAATCGGCTACGGTCATCGCTAATGGGACTTCCACCGCCACGTGTTTTCCTTTACGCATTGCATACTTCACCATTTCGGTATGTAACTCCCAAGGCGTAGATATATACACCAAATCGACCTCTTCCATCTCACAAACCTTCTTCCAATCCTCCTTCCCCGTGAAGAAAATTGGCCTGACAGGCTGCTTTTCCGTGATTTTCTTTGCCTTTTCTATATATTCCTCATACACATCACTCACTGCCGAGATACGCACATCTAAGTACATATATCGCTTCAAGGCTTCAATCCCTCGAATACCAACGCCGATGAATCCCACACAAAGGTTTTCTATTGGAGCTACTCTTAAATCGAATACTTTTTTCATTCTCGAACTATTTTTATGTCGTAACTTCCTCAATTGCTTCTTCAATCACGTTATAAATGTGTTGCAATTGTGCATTTGTAATGATATATGGAGGAAGTATGTAAATCGTATTACCAACCGGACGCAGGATTATACCTTTATTGATGAAAAATTCATATAATTGATTGCGTATACTTCCATAATACGACGTATTTCCTGTTGTTTTAACTTCAAAAGCTAAAATAACGCCCAGAGTACGAGGATTTTCAACCTTCGGATTGTCTTTTAACCTTTGTACGAAACTCTTATGGTGTTCCTCAATACGTTTTATGTTTTGTTGGGTTTCATTTGTTTGTAGGATTTGGATTGCTCCCAAGGCTACGGCACATCCTGTAGGATTTCCCATATAAGTATGCCCGTGGAATAAAGCCTTATTCACGTCTTCATCATAAAAAGCATCGAAGATTTCCTGAGTTGCAGAGGTTACTGCCAACGGAATTGTCCCTCCAGTTAATGCTTTTGAAAGGCAGATGATATCTGGTTGTTCGCTTAAATAATCACAAGCGAATGTTTTCCCCGTTCTACCAAACCCAGTCATCACTTCATCAGCGATGGTGAGTATTCCTTCGCTTTTGGCTATATTTATCAGATTGTCTAAGGCTTTTTCAGAGTAGATTTTCATTCCCGCAGCCCCTTGAACCAATGGCTCAAAGATGAAAGCGGCTACTTTATGCTCTCTTATGGCTTCTTTCAACTTGTTTTCAGACAAGTACTCCTTCCCCTCCTCTGGAATAGGAATCCTCACTACTTCCAGAAGCTGTCCCTTGAACGATTCCGTGAAGAATGTTATCCCAGAAGCAGCCATCGCCCCAAAAGTATCGCCGTGAAAAGCATTTTCGAATGCCACTATTACATTTCTTTGGTCTCCCTTATTAAAAAAATACTGTATCGCCATCTTTATTGCGACTTCCACTGCAGTAGAACCATTGTCCGAGAAGAATATTTTCCGTTGATTGGAAGGTAAAATGGAGATGAGTTTCTCCGCCAAGAGTACCGCAGGTTCGTGTGTAAATCCCCCGAAAAGTACGTGTTCCAGTTGTGTTAATTGTTTGTACACCGCTTGTGCCAAACGTTCATTACTATGCCCAAAAGGGTTCACCCACCAGCTTGAAATGGCATCAATATACTCTTTTCCATCCTCGTCCCAAAGCAAAGCATCTTTCCCTTTGACAATTCCTAAAGGCTTAGAAGCTGTTTGATGTTGCGTATAAGGATGCCATAGATGTTTTTCATCTCTTTCTTGTAACTTCATAATTATTGATTGTTAGTTACCTATATTTTTATAAATATCTTTTATTTTTTCTCTATGATTTTTAATGTTATATCTATTGTAATATCGTTTAATACAATTCAACTTATATTTTAATTCTATAAATTGAACTTATACGTATTGTTTTTATATTATAAATTCTTGAATTTAGATTTTTATATATTACATTCTCAAAAATACAACACGATTATTAAATTTTCATTAATCACTTTAAATGAATAGCACTTGTTTTTTGATTGCTCACACTTGTTTTTATATCTTTTAATCTTTCTCTAACAAAGCCCCTAATTACATTTTAAATAAATATAGTTGATTTTTTATTTTTTATTCAATGATTTTAATAATTACTGATTACTCTTCTAAAGCCCCTATTTGTTTTTTGATTTTTTTATATTGATATATAATTTTTATCAGTTGTTATATTATCTTTTACTTTATCAAAAAATATTTTTATTAGATAGAATTAATAACTGACTTTCTACCAATAGTTTTTGTAATAATATCTTTTTCAATATTCCACCCACGAGCAGGACTATACTCCCTTCCGTATAAAATAATCTGAATATGGAGCTTATTCCACTTTTCCTCTGGAAACAAACGCTTAGCATCTTTCTCTGTTTGGGTCACATTCTTCCCATTTGATAGTCCCCATCGGTACATTAATCGATGAATGTGCGTATCTACTGGAAACGCAGGAACGCCAAAGGCTTGTGACATCACTACACTTGCCGTTTTATGTCCGACTGCCGGAAGTTCTTCTAAATATTCAAAGCTCTGAGGGACTTCTCCATTATGTTTTTCAATCAAAATATGTGACAATTCATAAATTCCTTTTGACTTGGCTGGAGAAAGCCCTACTGGTTTGATGATTTCACGAATTTCTTCAACAGATAGCTTTACCATATCGTACGGATTATCCGCTTTTGCAAAAAGTAAAGGCGTTATTTGATTTACACGAGCATCTGTGCTTTGTGCAGAAAGGAGTACGGCAATTAATAAGGTGTATGGGTCTTTATGGTCGAGTGGGACGTCTACTTTGGGGTATATTTCCTCCAACGTATCGATGACGAAGGCTACTTTTTCGGATTTTTTCATATTTATATGCTTCCTCTTTAACGTTTATCTGCATTCCTTAAAAAAGAATTATTTGTACTCACAATATTGTTTTGTACTTCTTTTTTAAAGAATGCAGAACTATATTTTTTTTGATGAAATGTTCCTTATTTAAAGGTTGTTATTCCATATTTTGCTGCTTCTGATTTCGCTTTAGGAACCCAATTTTTAAGATTTGCTATCCTCGAAGCATTGGAAGGGTGTGTACTTAATATTTCGAGAGACTGCCCTGAGCTATTTGCTTGCATTCTTTCCCATAACTTAGGTGCTTCTTCAGGATTATACCCTGCAATTGCCATAAGTTGAATTCCTATTTCATCGGCTTCGGTTTCGTGCGAACGACTATAAGGCAACATTCCTAATATTTGCGTTGCTGGTGCGTATGCTGCGTTGAATGTGTCTTTATATTTGCTGTCGTGAAGAGCCACATTGCCTACGAGGGCTCCGAGCATCTGTATGTCACTTGCACTCATTCGTTGGGCTCCGTGATCGAGCAGTGCGTGAGCTACTTCGTGTCCCATAACAACCGCCAAGCCTTCCTCGCTCTTGGTAATGGGAAGAATTCCTGTGTAAACTACAATCTTTCCGCCAGGCATACACCACGCATTGGCTTGTTTGTCGTGTACCAAGTTATATTCCCATTTATAATCCTTCAAATAATCCTTATGACCAATTGCTTCTGCCCACATCTGTGCTGCTTTGGCAATTCGTTGCCCTACTCGCTTAACCATTTCGGCTTCTGAAGTTCCCATAACAACCTCATTTTCCTTCAGAAAAGTAGAATATTGAGTAAAAGCCATAGGAAACAACGTACTATTGGATTTAAAATTCAAAGTATTTTTTCCCGTAAATGGATTTGTCTTACAAGAGAAAACCACTAAAAAAATAATAATCAGACTAATTCTTCTCATAACTTTCTTTTTTTGCAAAAGTAAGAATTTATTTTTGTATATGCACAGATACAAAAAAATAAAGCTGAAAGTTCAGTAGTTTTGTACTGCTCTTCCAACTTTATTCTAACACAAATTTTAAATTATTTATTACTATGAAAACATTTCCTTAACTTTTTCAAAGAAAGATTTGTCCGACTTTTCAGGTTGAGGCGTAAATCCTTTGTCGTTTAGCATTTCTCTGAAAAATTCTTTTTGTTTTTCTGAAAGATTTTTCGGAGTCCAGACATTTACGTGAACAATTAAATCACCTGTTCCATAACCATTTAGGCTTGGTATTCCCTTTCCTTTCAGACGAAGAATTTTTCCCGATTGTATTCCTTCTTCTAATTTAATACGTACTTTTCCTGTTACAGTTTCAATCTCTTTTGAGGCTCCAAGTATGGCTTCTGAAAAACTGATATACAAGTCATAGTGTAAATTCTCTCCTTCTCGTTTTAAGGTTTCGTGCTCTTGTTCTTCAATTACGACCAATAAATCCCCCGCGATACCATTTTTTCCAGGAGCATCATTTCCTTTACCACTAACCTTCAATTGAACACCTTCCATTACTCCAGCAGGAATTTTAACAGAAATAGTTTCTTCAACCAGTTTCAATCCTTGACTATCCGCATCTGATGGACGATTATCAATAATTTGACCACTTCCAGAACAAGAAGAACAAGTACTTGCTGTTTGCATCATTCCAAGCATTGTATTTACTTGACGAACTATCTGTCCCGTACCGTTACAAGTAGTACAAGTTTTATAAGTAACTCCCTCAGCCTGAACTTTTCTCTTTACTTTTATTTTCTTCTCTGTACCTTTTACAATATCTTCTAAAGAAACTTTTAAGCGAACTCTGAGGTTTTCTCCTCGAAGACGAACTTGTTGTGTGCCTCCGCCAAAGCCACCAAAACCGCCAAATCCTGAAAAACGCCCTCCAAAAATATCACCAAAGTGACTAAATATATCATCCATTGTTGAATGATAACCAGCTCCTCCGTTATCAAAAGCTGCGTGACCAAAACGATCGTACTGAGCTCGTTTGTTTTCATCACTTAGCACTTCATACGCCTCTGCAGCCAATTTAAAGTTTTCTTCAGCTTGTTTGTCGCCTGGATTTTTATCAGGGTGATATTTAATGGCTTGTTTTCGATATGCTTTCTTTATTTCAGCAGCTGTTGCACTTTTCGAAACTTCTAATATTTCGTAATAATCTTTTTTCATTGAATTCAACTAAATTATTGTCCTACAACAACTTTTGGATAACGAATAATTTTATCTCCTAATTTATAGCCCTTTTCTACAACATCAACAATTTTACCCTTCAAATCTTCTGAAGGAGCAGGGATTTGCGTTATAGCCTCGTGTATTTCACTATCAAAAGTGTCATTTGGAGCCACCTCTACTTTTTCCAACCCTTTAGATTTCAAAGTATTAATTAACTTATTATAAATAAGCTCAACACCCTTGAACAATTCATCATTTTCAGATTTTGTAATCTCCACTAAAGCTCTGTCAAAATCGTCTATAATTGGCAACATTGCTGACAATATGTCTTGACCTGCAGTTTTGAATAATTCCAAACGTTCTTTATTTGTGCGTTTTTTATAGTTTTCAAACTCCGCAAACAGACGCAAAAACTTATCTTTTTCTTTTAAAAGTTCCTCATTCAAATCCACTTGAGCTATCTCAGCATTCGTTTCAGAGTTTGTTTCTGGAGTAACTTCTTCTTTATTAATATCTTCGTTAGGCATCGGTTCTTCCTTAGTATTTTTTTTCGTATTCATATCAAATTTATTTTTTTAACAAAAAGACACTACAATTATAGATAAAAGTATGCCACTTTGTTTATTTATGTCAATATGGCAGTTTCTTCTATATTTCTTCTAAATGAAAAATGTTTAGTAAATTTTATCGTAAGTATGCTATATAATTTCCTTCGCTAAAATCAACTGATACGTGTTCTTGCAAAGAAGTAGACAATGAAATTCCTTTAAAATCAGCTTTAATTGGATAATTTTTATGATTTCGATTTACTAAAACTGCCGTTGTCAATTTTTTTAGAGGAACTTCCAAAAAGTGTTTTACCCCGTAAATTAACGTCAATCCTGAATTCAAAACATCATCTACCAAAACAACTACTTTATTTTGATAATCATCTGATTTAATAGATGTTGTAATTCCCTCCAAAGGATTTTTCTTATTCATAGTAACTTTACACAAAATTACTTCAATGGGACTTATTTCAGACAATACAACTTTCAACTTTTCAGCGAAAATATAGCCATTTCCCTGAATACCTGCCAAAATAATCTGCTTTTCATTCAAATTTGTTTCGTAAATTTGATATGCTATTCGTCTGATTTTATGTTGAATATCTTTGTGATTTAGTATTGGTATCATATTCATATCAATTATTTCGGCTCAAAGATATGAAAATGAGTAGAAATAAGCTCAAAAAATTATGATATATTACTTTTTTTCTATATTTTTGGGCAAACAAATATTTGGCGTATTGATAATTATGATAATAGATAATTTTCATATTTACAAAATATATTTTCTTCATTTAATATTTTTCCTATGTACATCACAATAGCTATTCTTTTAGTTTCAGCCATTTTTTTTATGAGTGGAAAGGTTCGTTCGGACTTGGTGGCTCTCTGTTCTTTGGTTTTGTTGGTAGTTTTTGGCATTCTCACCCCTGAAGAAGCCCTTTCTGGATTTTCCAATTCGGTGGTTATTATGATGATAGGCTTGTTTGTTGTGGGAGGAGCTATATTCCAAACAGGACTTGCAAAAATGATTAGTAGCAAAATTCTCCGATTGGCAGGAAACAGCGAAATAAAACTATTGATATTAATAATGCTTGTTACTTCGTTCATTGGAGCTTTTGTAAGCAATACTGGAACGGTCGCTCTGATGCTTCCTATTGTAGTTAGTATGGCGATGAGTTCCAATATTAACACAAGCCGATTACTTATGCCTATGGCTTTTGCAAGTAGTATGGGAGGAATGATGACACTCATTGGTACGCCACCCAACTTAGTTATTGATGAAGTACTTGTAAAGGAAGGCTTTCCAAAACTTACCTTTTTTTCATTCACTCCCGTAGGAATTACTTGTTTAGCGGTGGGAACACTTTTTTTGATTCCCTTTAGCAAACTTCTGTCGTCCAAAAAAGAGAATTCCAGCAATGAGAATAAAAAAAACGGAAAAACACTACACGATTTGGTAGGAGAATATCAACTTTCAAAAAATCTGTACCGAGTTCAGGTTCATAAAAACTCTCCTTTCGATGGAAAATCAATCAAAGAAATTGATATTCACAAAAAATACCACATTTCTGTATTAGAAATACGAAGAAAATCAACATCTAACAACCCGTTTTTTAAAACCAGTAATCAAGAATTGGTCGGAGCTGAAACCATTGTTTATGAGGGTGATATACTTTATCTAAGAGGTGAATTTGAAAATGTGCAAACGATGGTTTCTGAAAATAATTTACTTCTTTTAGATACACACCAAACAGAAGAAAAGAAAACAGATGTTCTTGATTTTCACGAAGTAGGAATTGCTGAAGTATTAATTATGCCAGCATCAAAATTGGTAAATCTTCCTATAAAAGATTCCAAGTTACGAGAACACTTCGGTTTGAATATTTTGGGAATACAACGCAAAAACACTTACATTTTGCAACATCTTAAAGACGAAAAAATGCATTCTGGTGACATTCTGCTTGTACAAGGAACTTGGGAACACATCGCCCAACTTGATGCGGAACGCAGTCAGTTAGTAGTTTTAGGACAACCAATGGCAGAGGCTTCCAAAGTAACGCTAACTCATAAAGCTCCCATTGCGGGAATTATTATGATTGCTATGATTTGTGCTATGATGTTCGATTTCATACCTATAGCTCCCGTCACTGCTGTTCTAATTGCATCGCTCTTGATGGTTATCTCTGGAGCGTTACGCAATACTGAAGCGGCTTATAAAACCATCAACTGGGAAAGTGTTGTTCTGATTGCAGGAATGTTGCCAATGGCTCTAGCTTTGGAAAAAACAGGCGTTTCAGACTTAGTTTCCAAAACTTTAGTAGGAAGTCTGGGTAATTATAGCCCTTACGTGCTTTTAGCGGGCATTTACTTCACAACTTCGCTAATGACAATGTTTATCAGCAATACCGCAACCGCTGTGCTTTTAGCTCCTATTGCTTTTCAATCGGCGGTTTCGCTGGGGCTAAATCCTCAAGCATTTTTGTTTGCCGTGGCGGTGGGTGCGAGTATGTGTTTTGCTTCGCCTTTTTCCACACCTCCTAATGCGTTAGTAATGTCTGCTGGAAGATATACCTTTATGGATTATGTAAAAATAGGACTTCCTTTGCAAATTATTATGGGAATTGTAATGATTTTTGTACTACCTTTGCTATTTCCCTTTTAGAAAATCTACAACTTAAAATAAATTACAAAAACGATGGTAAAAATAGGCGAAGCAATAGAAAATTTCAAAGGAATAGACCAAAACGGAAATACAATTGAACTTTCTGACTATAAAGGACACAAGTTAATTATTTTCTTCTATCCGAAAGCAAGTACCCCTGGCTGTACGGCAGAGGCTTGTAGTTTGCGTGATGAATATTCCGTTTTGAAAGAAAAAGGATATGAGCTTTTAGGAGTTAGTGCTGATTCCGTTAGTAAACAAATGAATTTTGCAACCAAAAATAATCTACCTTTTCCATTAATTGCCGATGAGGACAAGAAAATCATTAAACAATTTGGAGTTTGGGGAGAAAAGAAATTTATGGGAAGAACATTTGATGGCATTCTTCGCAAAACGTTTATAGTAAACGAAAGTCAAATACTTACCAACATAATTGAAAAGGTACAAACCAAAAGCCACGCTCAACAAATTATGCAGGTAATAGAAAACGAAAGCGAATAATATTCTACAATTCTATTTGATATTGAAGAACGTACATTCCTTTACGACTGCTCACTTTTTTATCTACTTTATCAAAAATAGGACGATTGTGATAACCGAAGGATAGTTTACTCTTATGTCCGTTAAAATACGTATTAAATCCGAGAGCATAAGAGTTTACGCTTTGGTTAAGTCCTTCAAAGTTAGCACATTTCCAACCGATATTAGGCTGAAAACGTACTTTGTGTTTTTCTGACTTAGGGAGTAAATATCCCAATTGCAGAAAAATTGAATTTCCTGTTCCTACTACTGGAAAAGCACTTCCTCCTCCGTTGAAAGAACTTCCTGAGGCATCAAAAATACTATTTGTACCTATATTTCTGACGTAATCATCTCCCAAATTTATGTTATTATATCCTAAATATCCGGTGATAGCAGCATTTCTTTCAGAGATAGGCATATCCAAGAATAAATCTATTCCCAAATTTCGATAATTATCATATACTACAGAATTATTACTTTGCTTCTGAAGCATTTTAGGTTGATACGCATATCCTATACCTAAATTTAGTATTCTTTTTGTGCCGATGTAAGTACCCACCCCTCCGCTGTAAGGAGTTTTATTACTTTCGTTGTCCAGAAATTCATATTTTATGTACGAAGATGTATAAAATCGGGCAATATTACGAGAATATCCAAATTCTTTCACCTGATTTTCGGTTGGTGACGTTGGGCTTTGTAAGGAAATATTATAATCGAATTTACCTAATTGCCCTTTTGCATATATTCCTAAATTTCTGCCTACATCATCATAATGATTTAAGGTAAATAATTGATGTACGGCGGGGTCTAAATTCAGCATTGAACCATTAGAGAACGCTACAAATCTTCCTGCACCTCCAAAAATAATTTTTCCTACCCCTAAGGTAAATTTATCACTAAATGTATATTGAGCTAAAAAATCAAGTAAACGAATGTCGCTTGAACGAAGTGTTTTCTGGTTAACGTTATTATTACCCATCAAAACGAAAAAGAATAACTTTTTATTAATCTGTGCTTGAAAACCTATTCGGTATCTTCTTATCGAAAAATCTAAGGTTTGATTCACGGTCTCTCCGTTAATGCTTGTGCCAGGATTTGTATCAACATATCTCATCCAAAATTGCCCACGGAACGAACCTTGAATGTACGTATCTCCTTGTTCATCGAATTTGTATTTTAACAACTGCGAATGAGAATTCACTGAAAACAAAGCACCTAAGAGCAAAAAAACTATTCTTTTCATTATATCCTATTTTTACCGCAAAAATATTAAGAATTTTTCAAAAATAAAATATATAATTATCCTTTTTTCATTTTTAAACTAATCATCAACCACGAAAAAATAGGAAAAAGAAACAACGTACTACCAATGGCTAAAAGCTGAAAATAACCATCAAAAAAAGGTAAATTCAGCCAAACCGAAATTCCTTTGTAAACTATCAGTAGTTCTGTTGACAGAAAGGCAAATAGATACACAAAAACCGAAAATTTGTGTATCTTCAGTAAATTATCAACTTTCAAAAAATATAATAACCCCACACTGATAATTCCTAAAAAATTAAGATGCAAATATGCAATCAGCAAATCAGGATTTGAAAAAATTGAATTTGAATAACCTAACACAATGCCAATAATCATCACACATATTTTTAGAATAAAAAATACTAAAAATAAAGTTGCTAAATACATTTTTTGATTATTTCTAAAAAAATATAAATAACCTATAATCCCGATAGTTATTAGCCAAAGAAAAGATGATAAGCCACCTATAATATAATAAGGAAGATAATTATAAATACCTAACCACGATACTACTAAAGTACCCACTACAGCTATTTGAAAAAGATAAAAAACTTTTTTTATTAATTTAGGAAAATATTCTTCCCACTTGAATTTATGTATGAATAATCCTATGAGGGTAGAACAAATCCAACCATTGTACTGAAAATGCAAAAAGAAGGCTATTGAAGCGTTATAAATAGCAGAATCTTTCCCAAATTTGATAATTGAAAATGGTATTGCCCAAATGCCTAAACTCGAAAGCACAAGATAAATCACACCCATTTTTATAAAAAGATAGGAAATAGAATTCTTAGCATTATCATTTTTCCATTTTTTTAGGAATAAATATGCAAAACAATACGAAAGAATTACAAACAAAGATGAAAATGTAATAGAAATTGCACCATAACCCTGAAACAAAAAGCTAAATAACATTCCTATTACCGAAAATTGTGTAGCATAAAACAATCTTCTGTATTGTTTTTCATAAGTAATACTGATAAATTCTCTACTAATAAGCGATGATAACAAAACGTACATCCAACCTAAAAAAGCAGTATGAGAATGTGCGTGAAGTACATATCGATAGTTATATTCAAAAGGAATTGGCAAAACAAATGCAAAACGCAAAAAAATACCCAAACAAACTACTACAAAAAAATAGAAGAATGCATAACGAATATCAGTTGTTATATTAATTTTCATTTTTAATATACTATTAATAAACCTCTTTTATATGAATAGTAAACTCAAATTGTAATCTTTTTGCTGAAAAAAGAAATAAAAATCAAATTATCAATAGCAAATCAGATTATAAAGTTAAGTTTTTCATTCACCTACAAAAATAATTATTTTACTCAATAAATAAAAAATACAACGTATTATTTTCAACGTAACTTCATAAAAATCAATTTTTAATTAGTAAATGATAACATAAAAATAGGTACTATATATTTCTTGCTATTTTATCTTATATTTTTTATTTTTATTTATTTTATTCCTGAAATATACTATACAATTTTTTCCGAAGAGTTTACCCAATCAGAAATTACTTTCCAAAAATTTCCGAAGAGTTCGCCCAAACAAAAATTAATATTCAAAAATTTACGAAGAGTTTGAACAAGCAGAAACTATTTTCCAAAAAATTCTGAAGAGTTCGCCCAAGCAGAAATTACTTTCCAGAAAATTCCAAAGAATTTGCCTAAGCAGAAATTATCTTCTGAAAAATTTTCATTAAAATAATATCTTCGACTTCGCTCAGACTGACAAACACAACATCAAACTGATCGGAGTCGAAGCGTAAATCATTTTTGAACAAAGTAAAATGTACTAACATTATTATTCATAAAAACATATTTTATTCATTTTGAAAAAAATTATTAAGAAAAAATATTGTCTTTTTAATAATTTTAAGTACCTTAGTCGCAGTAAAATACATTTTTATAAATTTAAATTGAATTATTATGAAAATCACTTTATCAAAACTTAACACCAAAGAGTTAGCTACATTAACTGAAACGACAATTTCTATTTCCAAAAGTGGAAAGTACACATTTGTAGAAAGTAATGAACTTCTCAAACAAGTAGAAGAAATTTTTAATGTGTATAGGATTGTCTATACGAAATCAACTTTCAGCGGAAAAGGCAAATCAGTAGCCGAAGCGGACAAAAATCGCGACAAACTTTACAACGGCTTACGCGATTACATAAAGGGATACGCAGGTTTAGAACCTCTCCCCCATAATGCCAAAGCTAAAACTATTTACGCCGTATTTAAAAAATATGGAACGGGACTTTCAAAATTAAAATATGTTGAACAAACCGCTCAACTACGAAAGTTCCTTGAAGAAATGAATCTACCAGAAAATCTGTTGCTATTGGAAGATTTGGGTGTAAAGGCTGTTTTGGAGTTATTGAAACAAGCCCAAGATGATTTTGATGTTATTTACGCTGAGCAAATAGCCAGTAATTCTGAACTCCGTAATATTCCTTCAGCATCTAAAGTGCGAACCGAATTGGAAGAATATTTACGTGCATATTTTACTTTCATAAAAGTAATGCAGAAAAGCCCCGAATGGAAACCTCTCTACAACGAAATTAATGAATTGGTAAAGTCGGTAAAGCCTAATATTTCCGAAAAGAAGAGCAATGAACCTGAAAAACCTCAAAGCTAATCGTTTCTGAAGTTACTAAAAGAATGGAATTGCAAAAAATATAACAACTTAAAGCCAATAAAAAACGGATAATTTCAATTATCCGTTTTTGTTATTAGTACTCAAAAGTACCGTATTCACTTTTGATTGTCAGTCGTTTGGTATCGGACTTCTCTACCCTACCTATTATTTGAGCTTCAACGCCAAAGCTTTCGGAAATTGCAACAATATCATTTGCGATTTCTTCAGGGACGTAAATTTCCATACGATGTCCGCAGTTAAAAACCTGATACATTTCTTTCCAATCCGTTCCCGATTCTTGCTGAATTAATTGAAACAAAGGAGGTATTTTGAACATATTGTCCTTAATAATATGCAAGTTATCTACAAAATGTAAAATTTTTGTTTGAGCTCCCCCGCTGCAATGTATCATTCCGTGAATTTGTTTGGAAGTATATTTTTCAAGAATTTTTTTAATTATCGGAGCATAGGTTCTCGTAGGTGAAAGCACTAGTTTTCCTGCATCTAACGGGCTGTTTTCCACCGAATCATTTATTTTTTTTGTTCCGGAATAAACCAAATCTTTAGGAACTAAACTATCGAAACTTTCAGGATATTCTTTCGCTAAGTAATTAGCAAATACATCGTGCCGAGCAGAAGTCAGTCCGTTGCTGCCCATTCCCCCGTTGTATTCTTTTTCATATTTCGCCTGTCCGAAAGAAGCCAATCCTACAATTACATCGCCATCTTTAATATTCGAGTTATCGATTACCTCGCTACGTTTCATACGTGCAACCACTGTTGAATCTACAATAATGGTGCGTACCAAATCACCTACATCTGCCGTTTCCCCACCTGTGGAATGAATATTCACGCCAAATTCTTTCAATTCGGAAATAAGTTCTTCTGTTCCGTTAATGATTGCCGAAATCACCTCAGCAGGAATTAGATTTTTATTTCTTCCTATGGTAGAAGATAGCATAATATCATTAACCGCACCTACGCAAAGTAAGTCATCAACATTCATAATGAGAGCATCTTGGGCAATGCCTTTCCAAACGGATAAGTCGCCTGTTTCTTTCCAATAGACATAAGCCAAAGAAGATTTTGTACCAGCTCCATCGGCGTGCATTACCAAACAATATTCTTGGTCATTTGTTAAGTAATCGGGAACTATTTTACAAAAAGCCTTCGGAAAAAGCCCTTTATTGATATTCTTAATTGCACTGTGGACATCTCCTTTTGAGGCAGAAACACCACGCTCGGCGTATCGTTTACTTACTTCCATAACTATCAGTCTATTTCTTAAAATAAGTGGCAAAGCTACAATTTTTTTTTAATAAATCCTATTGATTTTTATTAGGTGTCTTTTGCTTTTTCAGAACAAAAAATGTGATTCAAATTTTGCAGATATGGCAATTTTGTGTAAGTTTGCACGATGAAAAATTTTAGGCTATGATTCAGAGAATACAGAGCGTTTATATGTTAGCAGTAGTGATTATTGGAGGGTTGCTACCTTGGTTGTTTTCATTGTACAAACAAGCAAATGATGTAACCATATTTGCTTACAAAAACGACACAATAAGCGGAATTCTGTTCGCTGTATCGGCTCTTTTAGCGATTTATAGTATTTTGAAATTTAAGACAAGACAAACTCAGTTTGTTCTTAACAGACTGAATATTCTTATAAATCTTACTTTACTAGGAATGTTTGTATATCGAGTGCTAACCTCATCCGGAGAAAGTTTAATTTCTGAGAAGGGTGTTGGGATTTTCTTACCCGTTCTTTCTATCGTTTTTTTATTTTTAGCTAACCAAGCTATCCGACGGGACGAAAACCTTATAAAATCAGCAGATAGATTACGATAGACCTATAATCTTAGTAGTGTTAGTGCGTTAAAAAAACCTAAGCAATTTGCTTAGGTTTTTTTATTATTTCAAATATCCCTTTTGTTTTTCTTGTTCAAGAATTTCTTTTAATTCCTTTACTTTTTGAGGAAACTTATCGGCTACATTTTCTTTTTCAGAAACATCTTTTTCAATATGATATAATTGTTCCTCAGGTGAGTTTCCTAAAAAAGTACGCGTCAACTTTTGATAAGCATTTCTGTTATTAGGTTCAATGTATTTCCATTTTCCATCGTTGATTGACAATGAATTTGCTGAAGTTATGATATAGGAACGTCCTTTCGTTTCTTTTCCTAATAATGTTCTTAATTGATTTTGACTATCTTTTGCTGCTCCTTCTGGAATATTTTTATTTATAAGAGTTGTTAACGTTGCAAATAAATCCACCTGAGAAAATAAGGCGTCAGACGTACCAGATTTAATTGTTTTGGGAAAACTTACTATGAAAGGCACACAAGTACCTGCTTCAAAATTGCTATATTTCCCACCACGATGGTGAAATTTTCCCCACGGATTGTGGTTCCCCAAAAGTTCTTCGGCTTGGTCTTGATAACCATCATCAATCACAGGACCATTATCGCTGGTAACAATAATTAGTGTATTTTCAAACAATCCTTTTCTTTTAAGAGCTTCAACTATCTGTCCGATAGTCCAATCAAACTGCAAAATAGCATCTCCTCTGTACCCCATTCCGCTTTTACCTGCAAAACGAGCGTGTGGATATCTTGGTACGTGTATGTCATTTGTTCCTACATACAAAAAAAATGGCGATTTAGTATGCTTGTCAATAAATTGTACCGCTTTTGAAGCAATGGAATCTGCAATGTTTTCATCTTCCCACAAAGCTTTTCCTCCACCTTTCATATAACCTATACGAGAAATTCCGTTTACAATGGCTTGATTATGCCCGTGATTTAAAGAAGGTTTTAATTTTGTTAACAGTTCAGGATGTGTTTTCCCCAGAGGTTCTCCTTCAAAAGGTTCTTTATAACTTACTTCTATTGGTGCATTGGCATCGTAATTAGCAACCTTCTGATTTTCAACCCAAACACAAGGAACTCTATCTCCCGTAGCAGCCATCAAAAAAGAATAATCAAACCCTATATCGGAAGGACCTGGCGATATAAAACTATTCCAATTCTGAGAACCTTGCGTATCTCCTAATCCCAAATGCCACTTTCCTACGGCTCCCGTTGTATAACCCACTGATTTGAAAACATCTGCAATAGTAGTTTGCTCAGGACGAATTATCATTCCTGCATCGCCATCTGCAATTCCTGTATTCTTTTTTCTCCAGTTATACTCACCTGTAAATAATGAATAACGTGAGGGTGTACAAGTTGCCGCAGTTGTGTGTGCGTTAGTAAATAAAATTCCTCCATCGGCAAGTTTGTCTACGTGAGGTGTTTGAATACGTTCTGCCCCATAGCAACTCAAATCGCCATAACCTAAATCATCGGCAACAATCAGTACCACATTTGGTTTTTGCTGTACTTTATCATCTTCTTTTTTTGTTCTAACCCCACAAGAAAAAATAAGTAGTAAAAACAATAAGTTGATAATTTTAATTTTCATAAAACAATTGTTTGAATTTTGAATAAAATAATACCGACAAATTTAGGAAATAATTTTTAGTGTGAAATTTTCATCTGTTAAAAAATATGCCAAAGAACTATTTTATGCAAAATAGCGATTTTTCCAAGTTTATTCCCAAATGATTTTATAAATTTGCGTCTAAAAATTTTGAAAGGTATGAAAATTTTAATCATTGAGGACGAACCTGCTCTGCTGGAAACAATACAACAATTTCTCAAAACAGAAAAATACATTGTTGAAACGGCAACTGATTATATTTCAGGTGTTGATAAAATTGGAGCGTACGATTACGATTGTATTTTACTCGATATTATGTTACCTAAGGGAAATGGAATTGAAATCCTGAAAGAAATTAAACGCCTGAACAAAAAAGATGCTGTGATTATTATTTCTGCAAAAGATTCCGTTGAAGATAAGGTTTTAGGATTGGATTTAGGAGCCGATGATTATTTAGCTAAACCATTCAATTTGTTAGAGTTACATTCAAGAATAAAATCAGCCATACGAAGAAGAAACCAAAATGGTGAAAATTTTATTTCTTTCAAAAATGTAAAACTATTTCCTGAAGACAGAAAAGTTTTGGTAAATGAGCAAGAAATGACTTTGAATCGCAAAGAATTTGATTTGCTTTATTATTTTATGATTCGCCCCGAAAAAACACTACAAAAAACATCTCTGGCGGAATCGGTTTGGGGTGATAATATTGACCAAGCCGATAGTTTGGACTTCATCTATTCACAAATAAAAAATTTGCGAAAAAAACTCAAAGAATATAATGCGGAGATTGATTTTCAAGCAGTTTACGGAATTGGATACAAATTAGTATGAGTGTTTCGTTAAAAAGTTATACGTTAAAATATCTTGCCTCAGCACTCTTCATTATCATTGCTGTTTGGGCGGCACTTTTTTATACTTTTCTGATTGAAGAGGTTTATGATAACATTGATGACGGACTGAAGAACTTAAAAATTCAGATTATTCGTGAAGCATATGTAAATGATAAAATACTAGCTATCAATGATTTTGATTTCAATCAATTTCGAATTACTCCCATCGAATTTGATGAATACAGAGAAGGTAATTACTTCAGAACTGAGTCATTTTATATGGAATATGAAGACGATGTTGAGCCTTATCGTGTTTTGGAAACTTATTTCAGAGATAAAGAAGGACAACCCAAACGCCTTGAAATTCGCACCTCAATTGTGGAAGAAGATGAATTTGGACAAAATCTATTCATAGCTTTAATTGCTCTTTACATTGTAATTGTAACGAGCATTATTATGATAAATAATATAATTCTGCGAAAAACCTGGAAACCTTTCTATAAAATACTTGAAAAATTAGGAAATTATCAATTAGGAAAAGGAAGTGACGATAAAAAAGAAAAACCAACTAATGTTCGGGAATTTAATCTTTTGAATAGCCAAATTCAAAAAATGATTGACCGAAATGAACGAATGTTCAAACACCAAAAACAATTTATCGAAAATGCTTCACACGAATTGCAAACTCCTCTGGCTATTGCAATTAACAAAATAGAAATACTTTTAGAAGATGAAACTCTGAGCGAAGAAAATCTCATTGAGCTTAGCAATACGCGTGAAACTTTACTGAAGCTGGTAAAAATGAATAAATCCCTTCTGATGCTTTCACGTATTGAAAATAATCAATTTAGTCCACAAGAAGAAGTTAACTTTAATGATGTAACCAAAAAAATTGTTGAAGACTTTTCCGATATGATTGATTTTAAAGAAATTGAACTAAAACTGAATGAAAATAACACTTTCAAATCAATGATAAATCCTGATTTAGCTTATATTTTGGTTTCAAATCTTATGCGTAATGCCATCAAATACAACAAAAATTCAGGAATTATTTGCATCAATTTCTATGAAAATGGTTTCAATATTCAAAATTCATCTCTTGAATCCAAACCACTTAATAAAGAACTCATTTTCAATAGATTTTATAAATCCAATCAAGATACAACATCAACAGGATTAGGACTTTCTATTGTAAAAACAATCATTGATAATGCACAAAACTTGAAAATTAACTATCAATTTGAAAATGATTTACACACTTTTGAAGTAAAAAAAATATAATTTTTTCACTTTTCCCATTTTATTCCCAAATCATTGCTCAATTTTGCATCACAAATTTAAACTTATATCACATATGAAAAAATTAGCTACAATGTTATTTTTATTTGTAGGAATGACAATCAATGCTCAAGAATCTGTTGTAACTCAAAATGAACTGCCTCAAGAGGCTCAAAGTTTTATAAAAAAACACTTTTCGCAATACACTTTGGATTACATAATCCTTGATAAAGAGTATTTTTCCTCAGATGATTACACAGTAAGATTTTCGGAAGGACTTAAAATTGAATTCAATGAAAAGGGAGAATGGACGGAAATTGATGGAAATTACACTGAAATCCCTACTGAATTCATTTCAAAAAACATCACCTCGTACGTAAAAGCAAAATTTGCGAATACAAGAATTGTAAAAATTGAAAAAGGCTTCTTTGGTACTCAGGAAGTAAAATTATCCAATGGATTAGAGCTTGAATTTGATTCTAAAGGTAATTTCAAACGAGTTGATGATTAAAGTAAATAACCCCACAAAGTTTTTGTGGGGTTATTTACTTAGCAACTATTTCACTATCCTTTTTTCAATAATTCTATAGCGTGATCTCTTGCTGATTTGCTACTATTTTTACCTCCAAGCATTTCAGAAATTTCAGTAATTCTGTCATCTTCAGAAAGATGTTTTAACTGAGTTGTAGTTTTACCATTTACATCTTCTTTGAAAACCTTAAAGTGATAATCTCCTTTGGCTGCAATTTGTGGCAAGTGAGTAATGGCAAAAACTTGGCGATTTGTACTCATCATTTTCATAATATCGCCCATTTTTTGAGAAATTTCTCCTGAAACTCCTGTATCAATTTCGTCAAACATAATAGTAGGAAGCGCAGTGTGTTCTGCCATTATTGCCTTGACTGACAACATTATGCGTGACAGTTCTCCTCCTGAAGCTACCTTTTTGAGCTGACCAAAATTTCCTCCCTTATTGGCTGAAAACAAAAATGAAAGCTCATCAATTCCATTACTGAAAAACGTTTCTGTAGGGGTTACTTCAACAGAAAACTGAGCATTTGGCATTCCCAATTCGTGTGTAAAATCAGTAAGTTTTTTTATCAATTTCGGTATTATTTCCTCTCGAGTTTTATGAATTTGAAGTGCTTTTTGATACGTTTCTGCCTTTTTGTTTTCAACAATTTGCTGCTGTTCTGTGATAGAATCCTCAATGTTTTCAGTTTGCGAAACTGATTTTTCTAAATTTTCTTGAATTTTTATTAATTCATTAACTGTTAATACTTTATGTTTCTTCTGAAGCGTATAAATTAAATTTAATTGCTGAGAAATATCTGCTAAAATTTCAGGATTTGCTTCTATATTTTCATCGATATCAAAAACTTCATTTTGTAAATCTTCCAACTCAAGAAATGCAGATTCAATACGTTCAAATATATCTCTGTATTGCTGTTTATAATCCGTCAGGCTTGAAAAGGTTCGTTTTAATTCTCGAAGTTGATTAACAATCCCCGTATTTTCATCACTGAGCAAATGCAAACTCTCGGAAATACGTTCCTTTATCTCTTCTATGTTCGAAGCTTCTTCATAGGTTTCTTCCAATTGTTCTTGTATACCTTCTTGCAAGGGAGCCGATTTTAATTCCTTGAGTAAGTGTAAATTATAATCGTATTCTTTAGTTGCATTTTTCTGAAAATCAATAAGTTCTTGCAACTTTTTTTGTGATTTCTTCAACGATGACCACAGAGATTTATATTCCTCTCTTAAATCCTTATTACCTGCCATCGCATCAATGATTTCAAACTGAAACCCCAAATCGCCTAACGAAATGGTTTGATGTTGTGAGTGAATATCGACCAATACCTGTCCTAATTTATTGAGAATATCTAACGTTACAGGCGAATCATTGATAAAAGCACGTGATTTTCCTGTTGGGAGTATTTCCCTTCGGATAATCGTATTTGTGTCATAATCAATCTCTAATTCATCAAAAAGAGATTTAAATTGATATTTATCCAAATCAAATTCTACTTCAATGACGCATTTTTCATCAGTATTTCGCAAAACTGACATATCTGCCCGTTTTCCAAGAACTAAAGACAACGCATCTAACAAAATAGATTTTCCAGCTCCTGTTTCTCCCGTAATGATAATAAAACCTTCTGGAAAATCAATCTGCAAATCATCAATTAGTGCGAAATTTTTTATTGAAAGTGCTTTTAGCATTTTTTTGTATTTAATAGGTATTATATAAAATTACAAATGATATTTTATTTTTCGATTAAGAAATTATCACTTAATCTGATTCCATTTTACTATTTGCGAAGGAGCTATTCTGCTTAACATTTCCTTTAATGAAGCTGTATTAAAGATGCTTCCTCCTGAAAAGATTGACACAATTTCATCAGTTTTAGCATTGAAAAATAAATTCATTGCATAGGAATTTAGTCTTAGGCTTGGGATTTTCTCAAGAAGCAAAATCGCATTTTGAATTTCTTCTTTTCCTTGTTTCTCATTGCCACTCATTACATCTAATCCTAATCGGTGATATTGATACCAAGTTTTATGATAATTCTGATAATTCTCGGAAAGTAACTCATTCACTAATAACCAACGATTATTGCTTCCATCATCTGTCCAACCTCCAAATCCACTACTCTGAGCTGAAATTACAACATTCTGAGCTTGTGTAAAATAATGATGACTTCCTGATTCAGAAAAAGTATTAGCATCAAAACCTAAAATCAGATATACATAATACGCCACAACTGAAGTTAAATTCGATTCAAATGCATTTTCATTAAAAGAAAGAGGTTCGTATTCTTGATAATTAAAAAAAACATCTTTATCCTGCAAATTTAAAATAGGTGTTTGATACGATGTATTAAAAACAGGACGAGAAGATTGTACCAGCAAACTTGCTTCAAATCGATTTCCTTCGTATTTATTAATCACAAGTGTAAAACTACATTGAATACGCTCATTTTCTCGTACCTTTTGGTTTGTCCATTGTGTTTTATTGATAAATTCTTGTAATGATTTCTCAAGAGTTCTGAACACAGACTTATTGGTAACACTTATTTTTTGTGTATTGATAGAAACCAAAGCATTTAGTTCTTGTGAATGCAAATTCCAACCAAGAATTAAAACTAAAATACATAAAATTTTTTTCATAATTTTCGTCTATATTTCACGCAAATATAATTTATTTTTATGGAATAGAAAAAGAATTGAAAAATTTTATATCTTTACGCTTTAAATAATATTTATGGAAGAAAATAAACAAACTTTACTAAAAAAATGGAAAGAAACTTCAAGTGATAACCTAATGAAATTCTGGGAAGTTGATTTCGTGGAATTGGGTCAAGATTATATTATCTTAAAAATGCCTGTTACGGAAAAAGTTACTCAAATTGATGGCGTATTACACGGAGGAGCGACTCTCGCTTTGGCAGAAAGTGCAGGAAGCATTGCTGCTTGGATTCTTTATCGTAAGGAAGGAGAAAGCATACGAGGCATCGAATTGAGTGGCAATCACGTTAGGTCTGCAAAAATAGGCGAAATGGTATTCGCTAAAGCCACTTGCATCAATGCGGGTCGTACTTTACAACTTTGGGAGATAGAAATTACAAACCAAGAACATAAACTAATTTCATTCTGTAAGTTTACAACCATAAAAATAAAAGAACAATAGCAAAAATAGCATTCTTTCTTTCTAATCATCATTACTAAATAACTTAGTATGACCATTTTTAATAAAATCATTGAATTATATAATTCTGGTATTCCTTTTGTTGCTTTCAAAAAGCCTAATTCAAACATTATAGAAGTATTTGAACAATCAGATGATGTAGTTTATCGTTTTGATAATTCATTTTCCGCTGATGGATTTGTGTTAGCTCCTTTTCATAATGATGATAATTCTTCAATCATTGTTAAAGCAGACAAAAAGTATCAAGAAGAACTAAAAAGCAATCATATTGATGCCCCTGTCAAGAAAGAAATTCCTTTCAGTAATCTTGAAAAAGAACAACATATCAAGCTAATAGAAAAAGCTATTGTACAAATGCAAGAAGGAAACTTTGAAAAAGTTGTTCTTTCCCGAAAAATAACCATAAATCATAAAGCAAATCCTGTAAATGTCTTTGAAAAAATAACAAAACACTATTCTTCAGCATTTTGTTATCTATTTTCACACCCAAAAATAGGCACTTGGATTGCCGCAACGCCCGAAAAACTGCTTAGCATAAACAAAAATCAGTTTTATACAATGGCTCTTGCGGGGACACAACCTTACAACGAAACAGGAAAGCATACTTGGAAAGAAAAAGAGAAAGATGAACAACAAATCGTAACCAATGTAATTGTTCACAAGATAGCTCCGCACGTAAATAATCTTGATATTTCGCAAGTAAAAACCGTCAGAGCGGCAAACGTTGTACATCTTTGCACAGATATCGTGGCTGAATTAAAAAGTAATGAAAATCCTTTCATTATCGTTAATAAATTACACCCAACCCCTGCTGTTTGTGGTTTCCCTTACAATGAAGCAAAGCAATTCATTCTGGAAAATGAGCATTATAATCGTTCCTATTATTCAGGATACTGCGGAATTGTTGATAGCAATGAACATTCTATTGATTTTTATGTGAATTTACGATGTATGCAGATAGAAAATGACCAAGTTTTCATTTATGTAGGCGGAGGCATTCTAAAAGAATCCAATCCACAAGCGGAATGGGAAGAAACACAGAATAAAGCACAAACAATGTTCGCAATTCTTTGATAAAGTATTCTATTTTTAGTCTTGATACTAGTTAAAATTTAAAAATTACTGAAATAATACTTATTAGGTTACATTCAAACTGACACAAGTAATATCGTTCTAAACAAAAATCAGAATGTAAAGAAGTTCAGAATGAATGATAGAAAGTAATTCCTACAGAAATTTGTTCTTATTCATTTATAAATATCCTTCATCGATGTAGATATGCTTTATATCTTTATTCTTTGAAGGATTTTTCTTTTATCCAAATAGAAAAAATAGATGTACTTCAATCAAATCAAGATGTACTTCAACTAAATATAGATGTACTTTAATAAAATCTAGATGTACTTCAACTAAGTCAAGATGTACTTCAACTAAATCAAGATGTACTTCAACTAAATCAAGATGTACTTCAACTAAATCAAGATGTACTTCAACTAAATCAAGATGTACTTCAACTAAATACAGATGTACTTAAACAAAATCCAGATGTACTTTGATAAAATCAATATGAAATTATTATAATTTTAAGTAGAACTATTATAAAGTGAGATTAATTATGATTTAGTAAAACTAAAAAACTTTGCTGCAAATGTATATCTTACCATTTTACAGCAAAGTTTTAATATGAGTAATGTTTCCCTTATATAAAGAAATCTATTTCTTCCAATTTATTTCCTCTTTATTAGACAGATTTACTTTGATATCCTCTTCGGAAAGTGGTTTTTCAAAATGATTGTTCTCTATGGTTACATTTTTCACGTGTTCAAACAAAAATTTATGCGTATTCCAATGAAAAGGTTTAAATCTATCATTCCTAATAACTTTATTATCCTTAAAAACAAGATTATCTACTGATTTAGCATATAGGATTGGTTCATCAAACATCTCAAAAACATTATTTTCAATCACGATTCCTGAATGGAAATACTGCTTTTGATCTTTTAAATTCGGGATTTCAGGATAAATGGAAATGACAGCATTTGTAAATTGATATCTTGCCGTTAAAGCATTAATGAATTTGTTATTTTTAATGATAACATTTCTACAAGCACCCGTTTCATACCATCCGTTGCAGTCTCCGCAAAGCAAAATGGCTGTTCCGTGCGTGTGGTCAAACACATTATTCTCACAAACCACCTTTTTTGGAGTGCTGAACAACGCTCCTCTGGCTCTGTTATTCCTTATCAGATTATTATTGAAGATGACTTCGGGTGTCCACGTTAGGTTTTCAATTCCGAAAGGTTTGCTTGGCTCAATTTCCTGAGGGATATTCTCTGTAAAAGCAATTTCGAAAACCTTAGCACCAAATTCCGAAGGTTTATCAACAGCTTTGATGCTTTTTATTTTATAGATTTTATTATCAACTAAGTCCATCGTGTTTGAGGAAATAAACTGAACTTCATCGCCTACTTCTCCCCATAAAAATCCCCAAGCCTGATCGTGCATATAACGTGCCTTAATGGTATGGTCATTTGTCCGCTCAATTATTTTAAGATACGTTCCGTGTACATTAATAGCATCATCAGCCATTCCTTCATACAAACCGTTTTCAGAACGAATAATTCCTTTACAGGCAGAAAAATGAGTTGCATCGGCTTGTGTGGTAAAGTATCGGAAATCATTCTCTTTTAAGCAGACAGCAAACTTATTAAGTGTTATATTTTCCGAAAGCTGTGCTAATAATCCCATCCCATAAGCGTAATGTACTTTTACGTTTTCAACACGTGTATTTTTTGAATAATCAATTACAATTCCTGGTGTAGGACGATGATACGTTCGTAAAGCAAATCGCTCTCCCCTTTCTGTAAATTGATTTTGCTCCCAGCCTTCTATTTTTAATACATTATCACGTAGTTCAGTTACTTTTTCAGGAGTAAAATTGACATCAGCACGTTTGTAAGCTAATTTTTTATCTTCCCGAAAAGCCATTGCAACTATCGGACTTACGGAGTAATCTTTCCCAAAGACTATCAATTTATCATTTTCTATTCGGTAATTTTGTTTAGGATATATTTCAGCTATGGTGATATTGTTTTCTTTATCAACTTCCAGAATTTCCAGCTGTCTCAAATGCGGATATTGAAAATCTATTGAAAAATTTTTTAGGACAACATTTTTGCAATTCTTCAAAACGAAAGGAATCATTGTTCCGTGAAATATAAACTGACTTCCTTTTGCATCAATAACTACATTTTCAAGGTTTTCTAAATAGAATGCAACCTTTTTAGGATTGTCTTGATCGTGATTGGAGATGTAGAGTTCTTTTTGAAAACTTCCTTCAGGATAAAAATGATAGATTCCTTTTTCCAGAACAATATTTCTTTGTGTATTGTTCTTTGCTTTAATTTCTTCTATCTGTTTTTTAATCACAGGAGAATAGTTTTCTTTGTGTTCAACTTCCTGAATTGTTTTTGTCTTTTTAACGGCACAACTTAGGAACACTCCTAAAGCAAGAGCCAGAAGAAAAATGTACGTTTTCATTAATCTGTTTTTTGAAATTAGTTGAGCAAAGATAACAATAGTGAAGAAAAAAGGCAAAAAAATAACGCGGAACTCTCGTCCCGCGTTACTCTGAACATAAATTTTAATACAAAATGAAACAAATTCTCGTGATCACGGCAGGATTCGAACCTGCGACCGTCTGCTTAGAAGGCAGATGCTCTATCCAGCTGAGCTACGTGACCCCTTTAACCAAAAAAATATATTTCCAAAATGCAATATTGAAACATTTGTGAAATATATTTTACTTTTCAGTCGGGGCGGCAGGATTCGAACCTGCGACCTCCTGGTCCCAAACCAGGCGCGATGACCGGACTACGCTACGCCCCGAAAAACTTTTGCTTTGATGCGGAGAGACTGGGACTCGAACCCAGGCATCGGTTACCCGATGACAGATTAGCAATCTGCTCCGTTACCACTCCGGCACCTCTCCTTTATTATTATGAACGTCTTTGTTTCCGTTTTGCGAGTGCAAATGTAGAATTTTATTTTTTTCTATGCAAATAAATTTGAAGTTTTTTTTAGTGATTTTTTCACTTTTTTTTCATAACACTTATTCTCAATATTTTACATTACATAAATTTATTCATTTCTTTGTGAAAATTTTTATATCTTAAAAAAATTATAAACCTCCTCATAAAATAATGAGCCGTTTCTTAAAAATTCACTACTTCTGAAAAAAGAAAAAGTACAAAGTTCTACTTACTTTGTACTTTTCTTTTGTATAGTTTTTTTCTTAATTATTTAGCGAACAATCTAACATCAACACGTCTGTTTTTTGCTCTACACTCAGGCGTGTCATTTTCAGGACATACAGGATGTCTATCTCCATAACCCTCTGCACTTAATTGAGATTCACTTGCTCCCAAAGCTACCAACTTCATTTTCACAGATTCGGCACGTCTTTTTGATAATTCGATATTTTTCTGAGCATCTCCTGAATTATCCGTATATCCACCAACACGGAGTCCAGCTTTTGGAAAGGCTTTTAAAATTGTAACTATATTCATTAACTGTGCATCAGAATCAGATGTTAATTCATCACTTCCTGATTTAAAACAAGTTCTATCAAGAGTAATCCAATTTTGTTTTGCGTCTCTTTCTATATCAAAATTTTCATCTAACAATAGATTAACAATCTTTCTTTCAGAGGAGTTTAATCCAACTTGAAGCCCATTATTATCTGGTAAATTCAGCATAGAAACCTCTCCTACATCATATTTATAATTCCCATAAGCATCTAATAACTCTTTATCTGAATTTTCACTAACATCTTCTTTTTGAACAATATCAGAAACATTTTCTTGATTTAGTTCAACTTTAGATAAAGGTAAATCATTTGCAGTTGATGTATGTCCACCTAAAATTGGAGCAATTACCAAACCTACTAAACAAGTGAGTTTTATCAAAATATTCATTGAAGGACCTGATGTATCTTTGAAAGGGTCACCTACCGTGTCACCTGTTACAGCAGCTTTGTGAGCATCAGAACCTTTGTAGGTCATCTGTCCGTTAATTTCAACTCCCGCTTCAAAAGATTTTTTCGCATTATCCCAAGCTCCACCAGCATTATTTTGGAAAATAGCCCAAAGAACGCCCGATACAGCCACACCTGCCATATAAGCTCCTAAAGCCTCAGCTCCCATCACAAAACCAATAATAATAGGTGTAATGATAGTAATAGCTCCTGGAAGCATCATTTCGCGAAGTGCTGCTTTTGTTGAAATATCAACACATTTTCCATATTCAGGAGTACCTTTACCTTCCATAATACCTGGAATTTCACGGAACTGACGACGAACTTCATTAACCATATCCATCGCTGCCTTTCCTACCGATTGCATTGCCAAAGCTGAAAAAACAACAGGAATCATTCCCCCAATAAATAATGCGGCCAATACATCTGCCTTGAAAATATTGATGCCGTCAATTCCTGTGAAAGTAACATAAGCAGCAAACAAAGCCAACGCTGTTAAAGCTGCTGATGCGATAGCAAATCCTTTACCAACAGCAGCGGTGGTATTTCCTACTGAATCCAAAATATCTGTACGTCCACGAACCTCTTTGGGCAGTTCGCTCATTTCAGCAATACCTCCTGCATTATCAGCAATTGGTCCGAAAGCATCAATTGCTAATTGCATAGCCGTTGTAGCCATCATAGCTGAAGCTGCAATTGCAACTCCATAAAAACCAGCTAATTCGTAAGAACCCCAAATTGCTAGAGCAAAAAGCAAAACAGACGAAAATGTTGATTTCATTCCTGTTGCCAAACCTGCAATTATGTTAGTTGCAGCCCCTGTTGATGAATTTTGAACAATATTCAACACTGGTTTTTTACCCAAAGCTGTAAAATATTCTGTAAAAGCAGAAATCAAAAGTCCTACGGCTAATCCAACAACTGTTGCAAAAAATACATTACTGCTTGGAATATCTTTGATACCTTCACCAAAGAATCTCATTTGGATAGTCTCAGGAAGCATCATATCAATCAAAAACCAACAAGAAATAAGTGTCAGGGCTAATGCCACATAATTCCCCATATTTAATGATTGTTGTACCTGTTTCTCCTTAGCTTCGTTATTTTTAATACTTACGAAGAAAGTCCCTACAATAGAAGCTATAACTCCCACACCTGCAATCACAAGAGGAAGTAAAATAGGTCCCAAACCATCAAAACTATCGGAATAAGCTACCCCTGTAGCCTCAGTAATATCCTTGATAATATAATTTCCTAATACCATTGAAGCCAATACGGTAGCCACATACGAACCAAACAAATCAGCTCCCATACCTGCTACATCTCCAACGTTATCTCCAACGTTATCAGCAATTGTAGCTGGATTACGAGGATCGTCTTCTGGAATTCCAGCTTCTACCTTTCCTACCAAATCTGCTCCAACGTCAGCTGCTTTGGTATAGATACCGCCACCAACACGAGCAAAAAGTGCAATAGACTCGGCACCAAGCGAAAATCCTGCTAAGGCTTCCAAAACAATAGTCATTTCATCATAAAAACTCTTATTGCCTTGTAAGAAAACGTTAATAAAAATAATGAAAAATAAACTCAAACCAAGTACAGCCAATCCAGCGACTCCCAATCCCATAACGGTTCCTCCTCCGAAAGAAACTTTCAGAGCCTTTGGAAGACTGGTACGAGCTGCTTCTGTAGTGCGAACGTTTGATTTAGTGGCAATTCGCATACCAATGTTTCCAGCCAATGCAGAAAATAATGCTCCGAAAACAAAAGCCACTACAATAAGCCAATGTGAGGTTTCAACCATTCGGGAAACCACAAAAAGAGCTATCGATGCGATTACCACAAAGATAGCTAAAATGCGATATTCCGCATTCAAAAAAGCCAAAGCTCCTTCCTGAATTTTTTCAGAAATGCTTTGCATCTTTTCATTACCTGTTGCTTGTTTGTTAATCCATATAGCTTTGGTAATCATAAAAATAAGTCCGCAAACTGCAAGGACTAATGGAAGATAAAGTACAAATTTCTCCATAATGACGTATTAACTTAAATTTATATTAATGTAAAATAAAGCCGTAAAAGTAACACTATTAAAGGTAGTATCAAAAAAAATCTTAAAATTTAACAATTGAAAGCTCTTAAAATTTCATTTTATGAAAAATGAACAACCAACAATTGACTAATTTTTAAGGAATATTTAAATATTTATGTGTTTGAAGAGAAACTTTCCACTTCGGATTTTTCATAACAAAATCCACAATTTCAGGAATTACTTTTTCACGTCTGCTCCACTCTGGTTGTAGATATAAAATACACTTTTCAGATACTTTTGAAGCCATTTCTTCAGCAAAAATAAAATCGTGATTATTGTAAACAATTATCTTTAACTCATCAGCTTCTTCGAAAATTTCTGGAGTTGGTAATTTCATCTTTTTTGGAGACAAACAAATCCAATCCCAAACACCCGTAAGTGTATGAGAACCTGAGGTTTCTATATGTGTTTTTACACCACTATCTTTCAATTTTTGCGTTAGAGGAAACATATTCCACATAAGAGGCTCTCCTCCTGTAATTACTATTGTATCAGAGTATTTAACAGCTTCATTCACAATTGTATCTATGTGTGTGGGAGGATGTTTCTCTGCATCCCAACTTTCTTTTACATCGCACCAATGGCACCCCACGTCACAACCTCCTACACGAATGAAGTAAGCAGCCGAACCTTTATAATATCCCTCTCCTTGAATCGTATAAAATGCCTCCATTAATGGAAGCATTTCTCCTTTATCCACAGCTTTTTGAGTTTCTTTATCTAACATCTTAACAATTATTGTGGTGCAAAAATACAATAATAATTTCTATTCTGGTAAGTCTTCTGCCTTTAAGACCCAAGCATCAGAAATATTGGCTATAATTTTGATTTCTTCTGCTTTCAAATACGCTTCTTTATAGGTACCGTATTTTTCTACATATATGTAGTTAAGATTTCGCTCTTTGTTATAGATTGTATTTGTTTGATACCCTAATTTTTTAAGTTTTTCTATTTGTTTTAACATATTGCGTTGATTTAGGTAGACTCCCACAATTACGTAATACTTGAAGTTAGAATTTTCAACAACAGGCTCTAAAAATTGCTCCTCTTTCAGTTCTTTAACAACATTTTCTATTTGTAATGCAGTCAGAAATAAATAATATTGATCTGCACTTCTTGAAAAAGTCACTTTCAAAGAACTTGCTCCATTTGGAATAAGTAATTGATTGTCGGGAACATCAAAACTAAAAATATCAAAACCTAATGTATTTTGACTCGCTGGATTTCTACTTGTCACAAAAGTATTATTATCAGTAATTCCACTATTGAAAAAATTTCTTGAAGAGCGAGTTTCAGTTTCTAAGTCTAAAGAAATTCCAGTTACAGGATTGGAAATAAAGACTTTATCTCCCGCTATACTAAAATCACCTTCTAACACAGCTCCCATAACTTTTGTATGGAATACGTTTTCCTTTGGAGTTAAAAATCCACTGAAGTTGAACGATTTAGGATAATTATTAATAACAGAAAAACCATCGTATGTTATGATTTTTTTCTCACTACTATTCTCACTTTCATAAACAAACACCAAAGCCCAACCTGCCGCCACCCCACCTGCTATGTAACCATTTGTAGCTTTTACATTCGCAACGGTATATTCTCCTTCTACTACTGAAGAATCTGTAAATAAATGAGATACATCGGCATAATAAAGATATGGTGCTACTCCTTTTAGTGAAATTTCCTCAATTCCGTCAAAAATAAGCTCTCCTTTTACTGATAGATATTCTTCTTTAGCAGGAATTTTAATCATCACATTATCATCAATTTGCCTATCCGATTTTTTAATTTTGTAATTTTTACCTTTAAGCCCCCCAAAATCATACGGATAGGTCGCTGTCCAGTACAATCCTGCATAAATAACTTTTGAACCTCCCTTTCCATCAAAAGAAAAATCTGCACTGCTTGAAGAAAATGTATTTGGATTGTCATCAATATCAATATATTGCATATCCAATTCATCATTCATTTTTACCTTGTTAGAACGGTCGTCAAAAGGAACATTTGCAGTGTTTTTTCTGTCTTTCCTATTAACAATATTGTTTCCTATTATTTTCATTTCTCCTTTTAAAGAAGTTTCGTAACGAATAGTAAATTCTTTAGATGGAGCTTGGCTATATGAGCAAACCGAAACCATTGCACAAATTGAAGTTATAAGTAGTAAGTGTTTCATCTTCTGATTTTATTAAACTCTGCAAAGATAAAAATATTTTCTTCAAGAAATAAAAAAACGACACACGTAAAGAATCAAACAAATGTTATGAATAAACCTAAAATCAATGCTTGAAATTCTTTTTTGAAGAATTATTGAATTTTATTTGTACTTTTGCGGATTATTGCTTTTTGCAAAACATAAATTATACGAAGAATATCAATGCAATTTGAATTATTAAAAACAGACCCACATACGAAAGCACGTGCCAGTAAAATCACAACCGACCACGGAATCATTGAAACTCCGATATTTATGCCTGTCGGAACGGTCGCATCGGTGAAAGGAGTACACCAACGCGAACTCAAAGAAGATATCAATCCAGATATTATTTTAGGAAACACCTACCATTTGTATTTACGCCCAACTACTTCTATTTTAGAAAAAGCAGGTGGGCTTCACAAGTTTATGAACTGGGATAGAAATATCCTTACCGATAGCGGTGGTTATCAAGTATATTCACTTTCCGATACTCGAAAAATTAAGGAAGAAGGTGTGAAATTTAAAAGTCATATTGATGGTTCGTATCATTTCTTTTCGCCTGAAAATGTGATGGAAACACAACGAAGTATCGGAGCGGATATTATAATGGCTTTTGACGAATGTACTCCATATCCTTGTGATTATCAATATGCTAAAAAATCAATGCAAATGACGCATCGTTGGCTTGATCGATGTATCTCGCATTTGGAAAAAGTGCCACCAAAATACGGATATTCGCAATCGCTTTTCCCTATCGTTCAAGGTTCGGTGTATAAAGATTTACGTGAGCAATCGGCAGAATACATTGCCTCCAAAGGAGCTGACGGAAATGCCATTGGAGGGCTTTCGGTAGGAGAACCTGCTGAAGATATGTACGAAATGACTGACTTAGTTTGCAATATCTTGCCTAAAGATAAACCTCGTTATTTAATGGGAGTCGGAACACCTATTAATATATTGGAAAACATAGCCTTAGGAGTAGATATGTTTGATTGTGTGATGCCTACACGCAACGCACGTAACGGAATGCTTTTTACTTCCCAAGGGATTATCAATATCAAAAATAAAAAATGGGAAGATGATTTTTCGCCCATTGACCCCGACGGACATACATACGTAGATACCTATTACACAAAGGCTTACTTACGTCATTTATTTGCAGCGAATGAATTTTTAGGCAAACAAATCGCATCTATTCATAATTTAGGTTTTTATTTGTGGTTGGTTCGCGAGGCTCGGAAACACATCTTAGCTGGGGATTTTGCTTTCTGGAAAGAAAAAATGGTAAAACAATTGGGGCAACGACTATAAATCAAAAAATTAAAGTTCATAACAATGAAAACACAACTGCCTTACGATATTTATCAAAAGAAACTCGATAAAGAAATTTCTCATCGGGCGTCTTTTATGAACGATAGCAAGTGGTACAAATTTTTTGAAGAATTTTCAGTTAACAACCTTTCGATAAACGGAAGTAAAATCAAATTTTTATTAGAGGATAAAATTTATGATTTTAGTATCGGATATATTGGAGAAAATTATATGGATACTATTTTTGGAGTGTTTTCTTTTAAGGAAATTGAATGGATTTTTATTCCTCAAAAATATGAAATAGAAAGATTTAACAGAACGGAAAAGCTAAGTTATCGATACAAAGAAAATCCAATTGATAAAATTGAGAAAGCAATGAGCAATTTGGCACAATTTTGTTATGAAAAAGATGAAAACGGACTAAAAATCTACGGATACAAATGAAAATATTAGACTGGTACATACTAAAAAGATATTTGATGACATTTTTAATGTTAATATTGCTTTTCGTACCTATTGGAATTGTTGTGGATTTGTCAGAAAAAGTTGATAAAATGATTGACAGAAAAGCTCCTATCGATGAAGTATTAATGTACTACGGGGCTTTTTCAATTTATTTTGCAAATATTTTATTTCCAATTCTGTTGTTTTTATCCATTATATGGTTTACCTCCAAATTGGCTAATAACACAGAAATCATCGCCATTTTAAGTTCAGGAATTTCGTTTAACCGCTTTTTACGTCCCTTTTTCATTGGAGCTTCTATTGTTTCTGTAGTGGTATTTTTTATGGGAATGTTCATAGTTCCAGCAGCAAGTAAATATTATAATGAATTCTATAACAAATACTTACAAAGCAATTCAGTAACAAGCGTAAGCGATTTGTACAACCAATTCTCGGAGAATGACTACCTATATGTAAGTTCTTTCAATTACGAAGATAAAACGGGATATAATTTTTCTGTTGAGCATTTTGATGGAATTCATCTAAAACAGAAAATAATGGCTCAATCTATAAAATGGATTGAAAATGATAGTATAAAAACTTATCGGCTAACAGATTATGTAAAAAGAACTATCGGTGAGAATGACGATATTATCGAAAAGAAACAAGTACTTGACACACTTTTCACCTTTGAGGTTGATGATTTAATGCCTGTAGAATACGCCGCTGAAAGCAAAAATATTTTTGAATTAAATAAGTTTATTGAGCGCGAAAAAATGAAAGGCTCTCCTAATCTAAACCTCTATCTTTTAGTAAAATATCGCCGTTGGGGATTGATGGTAACTGCCTTTATTTTAACTATCATAGGAGTTGCTGTTTCTTCCGTAAAACGACGAGGAGGAATGGGAATAAACTTAGCTTTTGGAATTGTCATAGGTTTTGTTTTTGTATTTTTTGACCGTATTTTTGGAACTCTTGCAGAAACTTCAGGCTTATCTCCCCTGATGGCTGTAGCTATTCCAAATGTTATATTTTCGATTTTAGCCATATATCTACTAAGGGCTACAAAAAGATAAATCGTTTGTAAATCAATTTATAAGAAAAATAAAATAATACTATAAGAAAAATCAATCCGAAAACTCTCTTATGCTTATTTAATTTTCCTACCTTTGCATCTAACAAATCAAAAATATTAATATTATGAGTTATAATGCATTAGGACTTGAAAAGTCAAAAGTAGAAAATGTAGCAAATGAATTAAATGTACTTTTAGCAAACTTTCAAACATATTATCAAAATTTGAGAGGTGTACATTGGAATATCAAAGGAAAACGCTTCTTTGAGCTTCACGTAAAATTCGAGGAACTTTACAACGCAGCTCAAGTTCACGTTGATGAAATAGCGGAACGTATTTTAACATTAGGGTTTACTCCATTTCATACGTTTGAAGACTACGTAAAAAATTCAAAAGTACCTGTAGGACACAACGTATTCAATGATGATGCGACTGTACGTTTGATTATGGATAGCATTTCAGAACTTCTTAAAATAGAACGTAACTTGCTAAACACAGCCGATGAAGCAAATGACGAAGGAACTATTGCCTTAGTTGGAGAGCTGATAGCAGACCAAGAGAAAAATATTTGGATGTTAAAAGCATATTTGAACGAAACAATATAAGCTATTTAAAAACTGATACAAAAACATAAAAGTTTTATAACCAATAAATTAAAATAAAAATATTCAAAAACATATATTTACAATAAATTTAAATGTAAAAGTTTTTAACATTTTCTATTTTTATTTTTACATTTTTTTATTACTTTTGCCCCGAATACATAATATTACTGCTATATGGTAAAGCAATCTATCTGTAAGCCAGTTCCCATTAATCAGGAAGTTGTTTGGGATAAAACAAAAACTATTGTTTCTACTACTGACAAATTTGGGACAATTATTGATGTTAATCAAACATTTTTAGATGTTTGTGGATATTCAATTGAAGAAGTACTAGGACAGCCGCATAATATCATTCGGCATCCTGACTCTCCGCAGATTCTTTTCAAGATTCTTTGGGAGAATATTCTCGCAGGAAGAAATTTTCACGTTATTCTTAAAAATATTTCAAAATCGGGAAAATATTACTGGGTAATCACTGATTTTGAAGTAAATAGAAATACCGAAGGAGAAATTGTATCATTTACAGCAAGAAGAAGGTCTGTGGCAGAAAATGTTATCAATGAGCATATTATGCCTCTTTATGAAACACTTCTGAAATTAGAGAAGATTGGCGGAACAGACCTAAGTAATCGATATTTCAAAGGATTTCTTGACAAACAAGGAAAATCGTATGTTGAGTACATAATGGACATCGTAGGTGAAGATACAACAGCAAACATTACACAAATTATTTCTGATGAAAGAAAGCCTGAAGGCGAAATTATACCGCTTAAAGAGATTTCTGATGATATCTTTAACGAAGAAAAGAGTGAAGACACACGACGTAAAAACTTTTTCACTCGGTTGTTTTCAATAAACTAGTAAATCATACTTTTTCATAATCAAAATGAGAATATTGCTGATTTTTTCGAGTCAGCAATATTTTTTTATATAAGCTTCTCTCTTCTGAACTCGTTGTCAATTTTCAATTATTTTTCTATTTTTGCCCCTTCAAAAAATTGATTATGGAACGATATTTATCACTACTCAATGATGCTCAAAAAGCACCTGTTCTTCAGAAAGATGGACCTTTAATGGTTATTGCTGGTGCAGGTTCTGGAAAAACGAGGGTTTTGACCTATCGTATAGCTAATTTGATGCATTTGGGTGTTGATGCTTTCAATATTTTAGCACTTACCTTTACCAACAAAGCCGCCAATGAAATGAAAAAACGTATTGCGGAAATTGTGGGAAACAGTGAAGCTAAAAACCTGTGGATGGGAACATTTCACTCTGTTTTTGCAAAAATATTACGTATCGAAGCTGATAAATTGGGATATCCGCAAAATTTCACTATTTATGACACTCAAGATTCTCAACGTTTGATAAGTGCTATCATACGAGAGATGGAACTCGATAAAGACATTTATAAATACAAACAAATTCAATCTCGCATTTCATCTTTTAAAAACAGCTTGATAACCGTTCGAGCATATTTTAACAACCCTGAATTAATGGAAGCTGACGCAATGGCAAAACGTCCGCGAATGGGAGAAATTTACCAAAACTATGTAGAACGTTGTTTCAAAGCTGGAGCGATGGACTTTGACGATTTACTACTGAAAACCAACGAACTACTAAATATGCATCCTGATGTTTTGGCTAAATATCAAAATCGTTTTCGATATATTTTAGTTGACGAGTATCAAGACACAAACCATTCTCAATACTTGATTGTAAAAGCTTTAGCTGACCGTTTCCAGAATATTTGCGTAGTAGGTGATGATGCTCAAAGTATTTATGCTTTTCGAGGAGCCAATATCAATAACATTCTGAATTTTCAACGGGATTACCAAAATGTCCAAGTATATCGATTGGAACAAAATTATCGTTCTACCAAAAACATCGTAGAGGCGGCCAATTCAGTCATTGAACATAACAAAACTCGTTTAGAAAAAGTTGTTTGGACAGCCAATGAATTGGGTGAACCCGTAAAAATACATCGAAGTGCAACCGATTCTGATGAGGGGCGATTTGTAGCAAGTTCTATTTTTGAAAATAAAATGTTACATCAAATGCAAAATGGGCAATTTGCTGTACTCTACCGAACTAACTCTCAGTCCCGTGCCATTGAAGATGCCTTACGAAAACGTGATATTCCATATAGAATTTATGGAGGATTATCGTTCTATCAACGTAAGGAAATCAAAGATATGTTAGCTTATTTACGGCTAATTGTTAACCCAAATGATGAAGAAGCTCTTATCCGAATTATCAACTTTCCAGCAAGAGGAATAGGTAGTTCAACCATTGAAAAGCTGACTTTGACAGCAAATCATTACAAAAAGTCTATTTTTGAAGTGATGTACAACATCAATCGAATTGAGGGATTAAATATTGGAGTTGGAATCAAGCAACGTTTGACGGAATTTGTAGTAATGATTCGTAACTTTCAGGAATTCAGCAAACAAGCTAATGCTTTCGACATAGCTGAACAAGTGGCTCGAAAAACAGGATTACTACAAGAATTCAAAAAAGATGGAACGCCTGAAGGTATTGCTAAAATGGAAAACATTGAGGAAATGCTTAACGGGATTAAAGATTTTGTGGAAGGACAGCAAGATGTTGCTGATAGTACTTCAAGTCTTTCCGAATATCTGGAAGATGTTTCCTTAGCTACCGATATGGACAAAGAAATTGAAGATGATGACCGAGTGGCTTTGATGACAATTCACTTGGCAAAAGGATTGGAATTTCCTTATGTATATATCGTTGGAATGGAAGAAGATTTATTTCCATCTGGAATGAGTGTGCATTCACGTTCAGAACTGGAAGAAGAACGCCGACTTTTTTACGTTGCACTGACAAGAGCTGAAAAACAAGCATACCTTACTTATGCCGAAAATCGTTATCGTTGGGGAAAAATAGTTGATAGTGAGCCAAGTCGCTTCATTGATGAGATTGATTCAAAATATGTACAGTACTTAACTCCGCCTATCAGTAATCCAAATTATCGATATAAACCATTGATTAACAGAGATATTTTTGGAGAAGTAGATAAAAGTAAATTACGTTTACAAAAACCTATAAGTTCAACTCCTCCATCAACAAACGCCCCCACAGGAGAAGCCTTACAGCGATTACGAAAGCTAAAACCGATGAATGGAAATTCGTCCGCAATGGGCTCAAATACTGGTTTACAATTAGAAATAGGAATGTTGGTAGAACACGAACGTTTTGGACGCGGAAAAGTATTATCACTGGAAGGAGCTGGAAATGACAAAAAAGCTGAAATCAACTTTGAAGTAGGTGGTATCAAAAAGATTTTATTGAAATTTGCTAAATTAACAATAATCTAAGCATTTATTTACAATTTTAGCAAAGCTCCTAATGTAGTAATTTTCAATTTATTTATAATTTTAAGAAAAGCAATTGCTGTTAAAAAAGCATCACCTGCTGCATTATGTCTGTCGTGAGTTGTTATGTTTAACTCTTGACAAATTTCATCTAAACTATAATTCTTATCATTTTTCAAAAGATAATTAATGACTTTGGTTTTCTTAAACAGATAATTAGTATCTAAATACTTGTTTTTTAGGGGAGAAAGCTCATTTCGTTGTAATGCAGCATTTATCATCTTCACATCGTATCCTACGTGATGCCCTACCAAAATAGCATCTTCAATATATTCCAAAAATTGGACTAGAGCCTCTCTTTCAGCTAATTTTTGATACTTATGATTTTTTATAATTCCGTGAATAGGAATACTTTCAGGATTTGATTTTTCCTGCTCCAAAAAAAATTCAATACTATTTTTTAAATCAATACGATTATTTAAAATGGTTACGGCTCCTATGGATAATATCCTATCTGTAGAGAACTTAAATCCAGTGGTTTCTGTATCAAAAACTACAAAACGAACATTTTCCAGAGGAATTTCATTTTTTTTTGATTTATTCCGAAATATATTAAAAAACGACATATACTTTAATAATTTTCTAAAAAGTCAAGTAATTTTTTAAAAGCCTTTCCTCGATGACCTATTTCATTTTTAGTAGCAAGAGGAAGTTGTGCGAAAGTCTGAGAAAAACCATTAGGCTGAAAAACAGGATCATAACCAAAACCATTAGTACCTACTGGAGTATTTGTAATTATTCCCTTTACAATTCCTTCAAACACATAAGTAGCATCGTCTAAACACAATGCTATCACGGTTTTAAATTGTGCTTCTCTGTTTGTTTTACCTTCCATATTTCGTAAAAGTAATTGCACATTATCAGTATCACTTTTATGATTTCCTGCATATCGTGCTGAATAAACTCCAGGCTGACCATCTAACGCTTTCACTTCCAATCCTGTATCATCAGCAAAAACATTGTAACCATATTTTTCCTTAATATAATTCGCTTTTAAAATTGCATTTCCTTCAATGGTTGCTTCCGTTTCCTCAATATCCTCAAAACATTTAATATCATCTAAACTCAAAAGTTTTATATCATCAGGCATAAGAGATTGTATCTCCCTCATTTTATTATGGTTATGGGTAGCAAATACAAATTCACGCATTTTATTCATCTTTTTATTATTACACAAGAAAAAGAGGTATACTTACGAGTCATATACCTCTTTTTTAACAAAATTATGAAAATAAATTATCCTTCCTTATTTTCTTCCTCTACTTCTTCAGTCTGTGTATGTTGCAAATTTTTCAACTCACGCAACTTCGCAGTCCAAGTTTCGAGGTTTTCTTTCTGATTATTGATATTTTTAATTACTTCGCGGAAAAGCGGATTGCTCTCATCTACATTACTGAAAAACTGCAAGTTATTCTCCAATTGCAAAATTTCCAACTTAAGTTCATCAATTCGCCTACGAACAAAAAACATCTCCTGATTTAATGAATTTTCATCATCCTCGTTAGCTAATTTTTCTAACTTGTTATTGTATTTAATAAGCTCAATTTCTTGTTTATCAAAATCCAACTTTTTATAAAATGCATCAATAACTTTATTGAATTTTGTGTCAATTCCTCTTTTTGATTGAGGAACCTTTCCTAACTCATTCCACTGACTTACAAAACCTTGCAAAATCTCAATTTCCTTTTCTCTATCTTTCGTGAGCTTATGTTCTTTTATCTTATCAAGGAATTCTTTTTTCTTGTCAAGAGCTACATATTCCTCATTTTGGTTATGCCTTATGGCTTTATGTAATTCATCGAAATACTCGTTACAAGCTTTGCGAAATTCTTTCCAAATTTTGTCTGCATTTTTCTTCGGAACATTTCCTATTTCTTTCCACTCCTCCTGAATTTTTTTCATTACAGGAGTGACAGCTTCCCAATCTCTACTATTTTTATTAGCTTTGGCTATCTCCAACAATGCAAGTTTCTTTTCAAGATTTTCCTGTTGCTCCCTTTTCAGTTTTTTGTAATAGTTATTCTTTTTACGATTGAACAAGCGTACCGACTCTTTAAACTTAGTCCAAACTTCGTCCGTAAGATGAGCTGGAACTTTGCCCACACTTAAAAATTCTTCACGCAAAGCATCTATTTCCTTAATTCCTTTTTGCCAAGCATTATGGGAAGAAATATCTTTATTGGCAATTTCTTTAATTTTTTCAATAATTTCAGTTCTTTTTACTGCATTTTGTTCATAAACTTTGTCTAAATTATCGAAATAATATTGTCTTTTCTTATGAATGTTTTTCGTAGCCTCACTAAATCTTTGCCATACTTCTTCACGATACTCACGAGCCACAGGACCAATATCTTCCTTCCAAATTTTATGTAAAATTTGTAACTCACGGAAAGCTTTCATCGCATCTACATCTTCCTTACAAAGAGCTTCAGCTTTTTCAATTATTTTCAATTTTTCTTCTAAGTTCCGTTTGAAGTCAATGTCACGTAAATCACGACTTAAATCGATAAAATCATAAAAATTTTCAACGTGATGATGATAATTTCCCCACAAAACATCATAATCCTTACGCGAAACAGCCCCCGCCTTACGCCAACGTTCCTGTAATTGCTGGAAAGTCTTGAATGTAGTATTGATATTTTCCTCTACATTTATTAAATTTTTGATTTCCTCAATAATTTCCTGACGTTCTATCAAGTTTTCTTTATGAATTTTCTCTAATTCTTTATGGTAATTGTTTCTCTTTTCACGATATTCATTGAACAGAACATAAAAAGTTCTATGGATAGGACTTTCGTACTTAAAATCGTACTCTTCTCCCCCATCTGCAAGGTATTCTTCTTTTTTTTCTTCAAGAAGTTCTTCATATTTTTTATCAAATTCCTGCCGAATTGCCTCAGCGTGTTTCTTGATTGCTTGTACCTTTTCGGTATGAAGTAACCTCTTAAATTCTTTTGAAAGAGCCTCTAATGACATAGCTTCGTAATTCAACAATGGAATTTCGTGGCGTTTTGAATTTTCCAAATCCTCAGCATCTTCAGCGTTTTCCTGATGGATTTCGTCTAAATACTCAATCCCCCCTGTAGTTGAATTAACATTTTCTTCAAGATTTTCTTTCTCGTAAAAAACTTCACCTTTTTCTGTTGGTTGCAGATTATCCTTCTTTAGTTCTGACATAAGTTTAATGATTTATGGTTATTTTGTACTTAACTTCAAGTAAAACACGACCTAAAGATACAACAAAATATTTAATCTCCTAATTTTTTTTATTTATTTATTTA
>NZ_KB900705.1:0-47496 GCF_000379185.1 Capnocytophaga cynodegmi DSM 19736 | reverse complement strand
TTTTTAATATTTTTTTAAGTATAAAAACACAAAATATTGATTAATAAATACTTGTAATTATAAGTTAAAATTTAAAATTTTTCTCTATTGATTTTTAAAAATTTTATTTCTTTGAAATTCACACTAAAAATCATACTTTTGTAAAGCGAACTTTAATTCATTTTCAAATGAAAAATTTATTTTTAATTCTGCTATTTGCTGTATCTATTAACGTAAAAGGACAAACAATTAGTCCTACTCCTCAGCAATTTATCACTGAAGGTCATTTTGTTACACCTACTCATTTTGAATTGAAAACTAAGAATATTTTCTCACAAACTTCTTTATTAAAAGAAATTCTTTCAGAGAGAAAAGGCAAAAAACACGTAATGAATGTTTACATTACTGATAAAAATTCAAAATCGGCAAAGAAATTCGCCTCAAAAATTCCTCATAAAAAAGAAGGATATTATCTGCGAATCGAAAAAAACAACATTTACGTAATAGGTAGCGACTCCAGAGGAACATACTACGGACTTCGGACGTTGGAGCAACTTCTTTCAAAACCTGAACTTCCACTGGGAGAAATCATTGACTATCCCGATTTACCCAATCGAGGTGTAGTAGAAGGCTTTTACGGCACCCCTTGGAGTCACGAAAAACGCATTCGACAAATTGAATTCTACGGAAAACACAAACTCAACACCTATATCTATGGTCCTAAAGATGACCCTTATCATAGCTCTCCAAACTGGCGATTGCCTTATCCTGGAAAAGAAGCCTTACAAATCAAAGAGTTAGTACAAAAATCCAATGAAAATTATGTAGATTTCGTTTGGGCAATTCACCCAGGAAAAGATATTCGCTGGAATGAAGAAGACCGACAAAATTTACTCAAAAAATTTGAAAAAATGTACCATTTGGGCGTTCGGGCATTTGCTGTTTTCTTTGACGATATTTCGGGCGAAGGCACCAATCCGCAAAAACAAGCCGAATTACTCAACTTTCTTCACAATGAGTTCGTTGCTCAGAAAAAAGATGTTAATCCGCTGATTATGTGTCCGACAGAATACAACAAAGCTTGGTCAAATCCTGAAAAACGCTATTTGGAAACATTGGGCGAAACCCTCCACCCTTCCATCGAAATTATGTGGACAGGAAACACCGTAGTTGCAGATATTGACAAGCCCACAATGCAATGGATTAACGCCAAAATCAAACGAAAAGCCTACATTTGGTGGAATTTCCCTGTATCGGATTACGTGCGAAACCATATGCTTTTAGGACCTGCTTACGGAAATACTTCTGATATTAAAAACGATATGTCAGGCTTCGTTTCCAATCCTATGGAACACCCAGAAGCCTCAAAAATAGCCATTTACGGAGTTGCCGACTATACTTGGAATTTAGAAAAATACAATTCGGACACGGCTTGGAAAAATGCCATTGCCGAAATGATGCCCCAAAACAAGGAAGCACTGCTCACTTTCGCAAAACATAATTCGGATTTGGGAGCGAATGGGCATCGTTATAGAAGAGAGGAATCTGTTGAATTTAAGCTTATTGCAGAAAATTTCTTAAAGAATTTGGAAGCATTACACAATCCTGAAACCCAATCTGTTACCGAAGAGTTTGAGAAAATGGTTTGGGCTTCCGAGCAGCTTTTAAAAACTTCTGAAAATAAGTATCTTACTGAAGAATTACATCCTTGGTTGTTACAATTTCAATTAGTAGGAAAAACGGGAGTTTCTGTAATGAAAATGTATAATTCATTGAAAAACAAAGATTACCAACAATTTAAGTCAGCTTATACAAATGTTCAAAATTTACAAAAACAAATGTTTGAAACTGACCAAAATTACAACCAAAATCCGTATCAACCTGGTGTAAAAACAGCAACTTTAGTAGTAGAACCTCTTTTAAATCAATTACTTAAATATAACATTACTAAATTCAATACGGAAACAGGAGAAAATTTGAAACTTTCTCTCAACTTCAATCCGAATACATTGATTACCAATATAAAACAATTGGAAAATCAACCACTTGGGCAAAAAGCAAACGTTTTACGAATATCTCCCGCTTTGGAATATATCTCACTAAAAACCAATGACTTTTTAGGTATTGAATTTGAAAAAATAGTTACCTTAAAATCTGTTATCATTGATTTTGGGGAAGAAACAAGAATTAGTAAAGGTAAAATTCAAATTTCAGCAGATGGAAATCAATGGAAATCCGTAAATGGAACATTCAAAAAATCACGCTGGGAAAGTTCTCAAACTCTTGAAAATGTGAAATTTGTACGTTTCATCAACGATTCCAAACAAACGTATGACATTCAACTAAAACAATTTGAAGTAACAGAAGAATAACAAATTAAAAATCAATACAATAAAACCAAAAAGATCAATGAAAGTAGCCGTTGTGATGGGAAGTAAAAGCGACCTGCCTGTAATGCAAGAAGCCATTACTATTTTAGAATCATTTGATATTGAAGTATTTGTAGACATCGTTTCTGCACATCGTACTCCCGAAAAACTAATGGATTTCAGTACCAACGCACATAAAAGAGGGTTTTCTGTGATTATTGCTGGAGCGGGTGGAGCGGCTCATTTACCTGGAATGGTGGCTTCGATGTCGCCCTTGCCTGTAATTGGCGTTCCTGTAAAAAGTAGTAATTCGATAGATGGTTGGGATTCAGTACTTTCCATTTTACAAATGCCAGGAGGTGTTCCTGTAGCGACAGTTGCTTTAAATGGAGGAAAAAATGCAGGTATTTTAGCCGCACAAATCATTGCGGCACAACAACCTAACGTTTTAGAAAAAATCATAGCTTATAAAGAAGAATTAAAACAAGCTGTGTTAAAATCAGCGGAAACGTTGAAGTAGTAAAATTCTTGTAAAACTATAAAAGGAGGTTTTAAACCAAATGTTTAAAACTTCCTTTTATAATATAATCAACTAAAAATCTATCCTTTATCGATATGTCTACTGATAACCAATTTCTGAATTTCAGTAGTTCCTTCTCCAATAGTACAAAGTTTTGAATCTCGGAAGAATTTTTCAACTGGGAAATCTTTTGTATATCCGTATCCACCGTGAATCTGAATAGCTTCTGTAGCAACCTTTACACAAACTTCTGAGGCGTACATTTTCGCCATCGCCCCTGCTTGAGTCACTTTCTCTTTATTATTTTTCAAATACGCTGCCTTATGGAGTAGAAGTTCTGAGGCTTCTATTTCAGTTGCCATATCTGCCAATTTAAAGGCAATTGACTGAAAATCAATTAATCTTTTTTCAAATTGTGTACGCTCCTTTGCATACTTAACCGATGCCTCATAAGCACCTTTTGCTATACCTAAAGCTAATGCACCAATAGAAACTCTACCGCCATCTAATATTTTCATCGCCTGAATGAAGCCCTCTCCTACTTCGCCTAACAGATTTTCAGCAGGAATTCGGCAATTCTGAAAAATCATTTCAGCAGTTTCACTGGCTCTCATTCCTAATTTATTTTCTTTTTTTCCACTGGTGAAACCTTCTGTACCTCGTTCCACAGCAAAAGCTGAAATTCCGTGTTTATCTCCTTTCTCTCCTGTTCGAGCTATAACCACTGCAATATCTCCTGATTTTCCGTGTGTTGTGAAGTTTTTTGCTCCATTCAAAATCCAAAAATCTCCATCTTTCACAGCGGTTGTTGCCATTCCACCTGAATCTGACCCAGTGTTATGTTCGGTAATTGCCCAAGCACCTATCCACTGACCTGAAGCCAATTTTGGCAACCATTTTTTCTTTTGTTCTTCATTTCCAAATTCAAAAATATGATTGGTACACAATGAATTATGTGCTGCAATTGACAATCCTATGGAAGGATCTACTTTTGAAATTTCCTCAATAATAGTTATGTAATCGTGATAATTTAAACCTAATCCTCCGTAAACTTCAGGCACCAAAACTCCCATAAAGCCCATTTCACCAGCTTTTTTGAATACTTCTATTGGAAATTCCTGACTTTCATCCCATTTCATAATATTAGGACGAATATATTTTTCAGAGAAATCTCTCGCCACCTCGGCTATCATTTTTTGTGTTTCAGAATAGCTAAAATCCATTTCTAATCCTACTTTAGTTATAAAATCTCTACGCAAAAAGTTTGCAATTTTACGAAAAATATTTGATTTTACAAAATAAATTATGATTAATCAATATACAAATACATTTGTATTTTTCTTATTTTTTCCTGATTAAATTCATTTATTTTCAAAAGTTCATCAAAATTTTTAATTTTTACTAATTCCAGACGAAGAGCAACAATCTTTTTAGCTTCATCAAACTTAATGTATGGAATTTTAGCTAATTCATACATATTTAACTCGTTAAGGTTCTTTTTCTGAATATTTGGTAAGGTCTTTACCTCAAATTGTTCTGCAACACGATTGAAAACTTCAGTATCTAATCCATATACTTCGGAAACTTGCATAATTTCACTAAATCCTTGTAATTTTTTTCTGTATTTTAAAATTCGATCGGAAAGAATATCTCCAATGCCATATATTTTCATAAAATCTTCCTTAGAAGCTAAGTTCACATCTTTTTTGATATTTACTTTCTGGTGTACAATTTCTTGTTTAACACTCTTCTTTTCAACTGGTTTTGATTTGTTTACCCAATCAGGAAATTTAAAATAAGGAGAAATTTTTAAAAGTAGACTATCCGAAATCTTGGTAACTTCCTGAAATTCTTTCGCCGAATTTACAAACTTATTTTGCCTACGAAAAGCCAATAACCTATCAATTTCCTCAGGTTTCATTCCTAAAGTAAATCCCTTATAATCAGTTATAAAATTAGGGTTGAAAGGATAAATAGTATCTTTTTTTGGTTGTAGTGCAATTTTCCTTAATGAATCCAGCTCCTTGTTTAATTCCGCTAATTGCTCTTGTTGAACATCAATTTTATCTTCCGAAAAATCAACAACGAAATACATAATTTGCAAGATAAAAATAATGATAATCAGAAAAATAATCCCTATCTGTTGGTTTCGGTTAAATGTAGAAAAGCGTTTCATAAACCCTGAAAATTAATATTCCGATACAAATATATCATTTTCAACAAAGAATGAAAAACTAATTTCATTATTCCATAAAAAAAGCAGTGTTTATCCGTAGAAAAACCTGCTTCTTTATCTTTTTTCATCATTAGACTATCCCGAGTACGTATGCACGCTCATTTGGGCGGTAGGCAAGTAATTGACTCCAAACCAACAGACTAACAATAACAAAAATGCAATTATTACAATCAGAAAACTGTTAAAAGGCTGTTTTTCTTTATGTTTGTATTTGTAGTGAATGTACACCAAATAAGCAAGCCAAGTAATGAAAGCCCACGTTTCTTTTGGGTCCCACGTCCAATAATGCCCCCAAGCTTCTTTCGCCCACAAAGCCCCAAAAAGCAAACCAAAGGTCAGAAAAACATAACCAATTTTTATCAATTGGTCAGTTACTGCAATAGCATTTTGAGTATCTCTTTGTTTTTTACAAAGATAAATTCCATAAACCGCAGTAAGTGAAGCCATTCCGAGCATTGCGTAAGCAAAAATATACACAATTACGTGCGGAATGAACCACACACTTTGCAATGCCGGCATCAAGGTTTTGTTCATCGTATCCGGACGGAAAAACGTTACCAACATAAACACAATGCCCATCAAAGCCGAGTAATTCAACATCCATTTTTGGCGATATAACAAATAAATTGAAAAACCAATCAACCCCATAAAAAAGGCATACCAAATACGTGTTTCAGCCAAAGTTCTCAATGGCGGACGATCAAGTTCTATCCATAACTTTGCTATAAAAACTCCAATAATTAGAGTTGCTAAAAGATGAAGCGATAAACTTAACTTTCTGTACATCTGATTTTTAGAATAGATAAGAATTCCTGAAGCTATCCATAAAATCAAAATCGCTAATGTTATATAATTAAAATACTGCCACATAATTATCTTCTATTTACAAATAAAAACGCTATTCCTCCTGCCATCAAAATAAAAATCCCGGTGTAAACTACAGGTAACCAAGGATCTAAAATAAGTTCAACAACACTAAGTTCCGACCAACGCCCCATACGCTCATCATAACTCACCTGATACACCTTCCAACCATCAACTTTTATTGGGTGATTGACTTCAATTTTTTTATTGCGAACCTCTTCCGTATCTTTTTGATAAATAGACACTTCCGACTGAAACTTACGTGCTTCGGCAGGAGCCATCACTAACGTATGTTCGGCATCAAGTTGAATGGTTCGTGGTGGCAGCTGAAAATTTCCTGCCGAAATCCATTCCTGTTTTTTTTCTCCAGTTTTCAGATTTTCAACCGTAACAAAAGCTGCATTTGTTGCCCCCCACATTCCGTGATTAACATAAGTGCTATCTGTCTCAGGAACAGCCTTTTCAAAATACTGATGTTGTGTAATTTTCCAATTGAGAATCTCTCCCTGTGAGCCATCTTTTTCAAGCATAAACCCCATTGGTTTACTCTTCGGAAGTGCATTTCCTGCGGAATCAATTACAAACAATTTATTAGGGTAAATATCTATGTCAAAAGATTTTAACTCCATCGCAATAGGCAGTTCAATAACATTTCCATTGTCATCTGTGGCACGCCATTCCACTTTATCTTTGTACAAATCCATTTTAAGACGAACCAAATCGCCTTGCCCCAAAACCCCCGCAAACATTATGAGCCAAAGTCCAAAATGATTCAACAAAAAAGTAATGTTTTTCTTCTGATAAACCATTGAACGTTTGAGGATCGCTAACCATAAATTCGTCAGAGCCATCAAATAAATAAGAGCAAAATACCACGTTTTGGTAATATCGTCCAAGCCCAAATTTAGCCAAAAAGAATTTGCGTGATGCTCCTGCCCAACGCTAATGCTGCCGAGCCCAATAGTTAGCACACCAAGCGTTATCACTGTAACAATAGCAAAAGGAGTACTTGAATGCAGATTGATAAAGTTTTTCTTCTTGAAAATAAAGAAGATAGCTGTATTTAGAAAAACAAATGCTAATCCGCCTATGATATTTTGTGGAAAACTGAACCAACTCTTCGGGATACTTCCTAAAAAATACTGCAAAATAAATCCCAACAACAGTGATAACAAGGCAATTACTACCGAGTAGCGATACTGATTGCTTTTGTGAAATTCTTTATCTAAGTTCATATATTTTCTTCGTTTACATCTATAAAAAAACCGCTGCAGAATTATTTTTTTAAACTAAAAACCCTGCAACGGTTGTTATTGTTTTCTTACGAAAATACTATTTTTGAGTAACCAAGTTTCCTTTTTCTTTGGCTTCTTTTATCCATTTCGGAACGATGGTTTTCATAAATTGTTTTTTGTTTGCTTCTTCTTTTTCCATATCCAAACCAATGATTGACTGTGCTTTGGCTTTCGTACTGATGTCTGGCATTTCAAATTTAGCCGTAATTTTAAGTTTGTCTGTCAGTCCATTCATATCCGATTCGGCTTGCATAGCATAGAACATACCATCACCTAATACTTTTTGAGACTCAATCGGTGCGTGGAACGCTGCTCCGTGCGATGCTGTGATGAAATCCCAACGCCATTGTGATTTACGGATGAGGTCTAAAATTGGTTTCATTTGCTCCTCAGTGGCTCCATTGTCCCACAAGAATTTGGCTTGGAAGTGTACTTTCGCTAATTGTTTTTCCAAACGATTTCGGAGTGTGAATACATAGTCTTGACGCTCGTAAACGTTTTTAATCAATTCTTCCTCAGGTTGTCTGTGACAAACTTGGCAACTTGCATTTACGTTTCTGAGCGGACTGCTTATGTGGTGGTCAGTATATTTCACACCTCCTTCTGTTTTGTAAGGCATATGACAATCCGAACACGAAACACCGCGCTGAGCGTGAATTCCTAGTTGGAAAATCTCATAATCAGGGTGTTGTGCCTTAAGAATTGGCGTACGGCTCACTTTATGAACAAAGTCTGTCCAACCTACATTATCATAGAATTTCTCAACATCCTCAACTTTTTTTCCGTGATCCCAAGGGAATGTCAAATAATTACTTTCTTTTTTGAAGTAATACTCCACGTGACACTGAGCACATACCAGTGAACGCATTTCCTGATGAGTAGCTTTGGTAATGTCTTTTCCTTGACGATTAAACGCTTCAACAAGAGCTGGTTGCGTGATAGTCAAATTCATTGTTTTCGGGTCGTGACAGTTAGCACAACCTATAGGATTCACGATTTCATTTCCTAATTCGTCCCAATGTCCTTTATAATAATTTTCAATACCAATTTTGTTCATCATTCGAGGGACATCAGGACTTTTACAAGTCCAACAAGTGCTAGGCTGTGGTGAATGTGTTGAATCGGTTGGAGAACCCGTACGAAGTGTATGAGTAACATCGGCAACGGCGTGCATATGTCCACGAGGAGCCGTATAATCTTTTGAGAACGCATATCCCGCCCACAAAATCACCATTTCAGGACGTTCAGCCAACAGGTCATCATTATCACTACTCATATATTTGGCTCTGAAAGTAGTATCGGCAGTTTGTAGCCAAGACTGGTACTCACGTTGATAATACTCTCCCCAGATTTCATTTCGAGCCTCAAAATCCTTGATATCGGTATTTGCTCTTGAAATGATTTGTGCTTCGGCTTTTCTTCCCATAATGGAATTAGCAAGCATTCCTAAAAGGAACGTTACAACAGCCAAAATTCCTACGATTAACCAATTTTTCTTTTTCATCGCTAAGTGTATTAATTGTCAGTCAATATTTTATATTTCGTTTCTTTATAATTATTTGCCTTTCTGCTGGTTTTTAACCATATTCTGAAGCCACTCAGGCACAGGTTCTGAAGCGAGAGGCACTCTGGCATTCGGAGCTGAATTCAGTCCACGAACATTTCCGTGAGGCACATCGGTATGGCATTCCCAACAGAGTTTTCCTTGGTCAGCGTGTGCCATCTGAGCTGTAACATTTCCTGTTCCCACAACACTATTTAGCTGGTCGTGACAACGGATACAGTTCTCTTGTACCACCATTTGCCCTGGTTTGTGCATTGTGATCACCTGTGGTTCCATACGGAAGGTAAACATCGTTGCGTGTCTTAAACCATCACTTGCCTTAAAATAGTACTTCCTAAAGAAATTATCGTGCGGAACGTGACAGTCGTTACACACGGTATTTCGCCCGTGCGAAGAGTGAAACCACGTGGAATACTCTGGTGCCATAATATGGCAATTCACACAAGCTTTAGGATCATCAGACAGATAGGAATACGCTTTGGATATATAAAAAATGTATCCACTAAGCCCAAGTAATACTCCTACCAAAGAAGGAATTAAGTATCTGAAATACTTATTCTTTTTTACCTGTTTTGTTTCTTTATTCGTTGTTGCCATCACTAAAAAAAGATATTTGTATCTTATTGTTGCAAATCTATAAACTTTTAGCTACATTTGCAATACAAAATGCTGTACTTTTAAAGATTAATCGTATTTTATTGTCATTCTAAATAAGAGCTTATTATGTATAACATAACGTATTAAATTTAGGGTATAAAACATCTTTGGAACTTAAAATTAACTAAGATATGAGAACACATTTATTTTCAGTGGTCGCGTGTGGAGTTTTTACGACTCTTTGTACATCTTTGGCAAATGCCCAAGAGACAAACAATGAATTTTCTCTTTCGGCTCAAATACGTCCGCGTTTTGAATACCGAAATGGGGCTTATCGTCCTTTGCAAGAAGGTGAATCACCTGCAATTTTAGTAAACAATCGTACACGATTGAACTTTGATTACAAAAATGAAGATAAGTTACATTTGTACGTTTCTTTACAGAATGTAAACATTTGGGGACAAGCACCTCAAATTCAAGTAAATGACAAAACAGGAGGAGCTTCTATTTTTGAGGCATATGCTTCTTTCCCAATCGCTCCGAAATGGAATGCTAAAATCGGACGACAAATGATTGTTCTGGACGATGATCGAATTTTTGGTTCGCTGGACTGGCATCCTGCAGGACGTAGCCACGATGCTGTGAACTTAAATTGGAAAGCTTCTGACAAATTTTTGCTCCGCACTTTCTTTGCTTTCAACCAAAATTATACCGATAAAGCAATGAATATCAATAGTCCTGCTGTTCAGCATTTTAGCCCTGCTAATGCACAACCTTATCAGCATATGGAAACTTTCTACGGATTGTACAGCATCTCACAAAGCAATCGTATTTCTTTCTTATTGAGTAATTTAGGCTTCAAAGACGATAACACTTCCGATAAAGTTCACAATATGCAAACTTTTGGATTTCATTACGTGGGAGCTACAAACGATTGGAAATACGGACTAACTTCATACTTCCAAACGGGTAAAAATGCGGCAGGAGCCACTAAAAGTGCTTATATGTTTGCTCTGAATGCAGGATACAAATTTTCAGACGTATTTAGCCTATCGGGAGGAATTGACTATCTAAGTGGAAGAAATGCTGGTGATACTTCGGGCAAGGACAAGGCTTTCAATCCTTTCTCAGGAACAAATCATAAATTTTACGGATTTATGGACTATTATTACGTTCCAGCGGTAAATCCTTCTGGACTTATCAATCCGTACTTAACCGCTAATTTCCGTACTGGTGAAAAAAGTAACCTTTCTGCAACTTGGCACAATTTTTCATCTGCAGGAATAGTTTATGATAGTAAAGGCAATAAAAAACGCGGTTTGGGCAGCGAAATCGATTTGGTCTATACACTTAAAGTACAACCTTATATCGGGCTACAAATGGGATATTCTACCTATTTTACAACCGATGCTTTGAAAACACTTAAAAAAACGCCTAATGCCAGAGGCTATCAAGATTGGTTTTGGTGTAGCCTAAATATCAATCCTAAGATTTTTTCGGCTAAATTTTAACAATTAATAATAACTATTTTTTTTATAAAAAAACCTTCTCATTTAAATCTCTGAGAAGGTTTTCTTTTAATAGAAAAGGAGTAAAAAATAATAAAAACTTCCACTCCTTCAAAAAATTTAGTTTCTTTGTTTTATTCTTCTGATTCGCTGACTTCTACTTTTTCATTTTTATTCGTTTTGTTTCCCTTGCCATTTAAGACCATATATCCTAAAGTTCCACCTAAAATTGATGCTGCAAAAATACCTATTTTGGCTTGATCCATATAAAGTGGATTTTTGAAAGCTAAAGTGGTCACAAATAATGACATTGTAAAACCAATCGCAGCCAGAAGTCCTAATCCGACAAGATTACGGAAATTCATTCCTCTTGGATAAGGTGACAATTTAAGAACTTTTACCATAAATACCGTGAAACCTGCTACGCCAATCACCTTTCCAAAAAACAAACCAAGTGCAACACCTAAGGCAATATTAGTGCTAAATAACTGCTCTACATCTATCGATAAGGAAACTCCAGCATTTGCCAAAGCAAAAATTGGTATTACAATAAAAGTAACAAAAGGATGCATTGCGTGTTCCAAACGTTGTAATGGAGGAATTGACCTACGTGTATCTACATTTATTTTTTCCAACAAATGCAACTGTTTCTCAGTAAGTGTTGGAATTTTATTATTAGGATCTAATCGTTTGAATTTCTTCAAATAACTTTGAATATTATGTACGTACTCATTTTCTTTCATTTGCACATCAGTAGGAATCATAAACGCAATCAATACCGCCGCAATTGTAGCGTGAACTCCCGAAAGCAGAAAAGCACACCAAATAACGGCTCCTATCAGTGCGTAAAATAATACGTGACGTATCCCAATTCGCTTTCCTAAGTAAAGAATAAATAACATTCCCAGCCCAATTCCTAAATTCGCTAATGAAATTTCAGAAGTATAAAAGAAAGCGATTACCAATACTGCTCCAAGATCATCAACAATTGCCAATGCCGTCAAAAATACTTTTAATGATATTGGTACTTTATTTCCTAATAAATACAACACTCCTAATGAAAAAGCTATATCTGTCGCCATAGGAATTCCCCAACCTCCGTGAGCTTCTCCTGTTGGGTTTAATGATATATATATAATCGCAGGCACAAGCATTCCGCCTATAGCCGCTCCAATTGGCAATAATGCCTTCCGAGGATTAGATAATTCCCCTGCTACAATTTCTCGTTTTAATTCAAGTCCTACGACGAAAAAAAACAATGCCATCAATCCATCGTTAATCCAATGGTGTAATGGCATATCTAAATATGTTTTTCCATCAAATGTAAATCCTAAATGATGTTCAAAAAAATGGAAATAATGCTCTGACCAAGGTGAATTTGCCAACACCAAAGCAATGATAACATTAATTCCTAAAACAATCCCCCCCGATTTCGCCTGTTTGGTAAATCTGTGAATTGGAGAGGTTAACCGGTCTATCAGATGTTTCTCCATATATTGTAGTTTTATCGTGGTAAAATTAATATTTTTTCAATAAAAAATCAAGATAATTTCGGAAAAAACAAAATTACTCATAATAAAATAAACGTATTGATTTCTGTTATAATTATTTGCAATTACATTTTTCTTAACTTTTCTTTATAAAAAAAGAACAATGAAATATGCTTCATTGTTCTTTTTCAATAACACTTAGTACAAAAGTTTATACTTTTAAAATCTCAGCTTCTTTAACTGCTAAAACTTCCTCTACTTTCTTAATATATTTATCGGTAAGTTTCTGTACACTTTCTTCCGCACCTTTTTTTACATCTTCGGAAGCTTCTGTTTTTTTAATTTCTTTATTTGCTTCCTGACGAGCATTTCGTATACTTATTTTTGCATCTTCTCCTTCTCCCTTAGCTTGTTTGACAAGTTCTTTACGTCGTTCTTCAGTCAGAGGCGGTACACTAATAATGACAACATCACCATTGTTCATCGGATTGAACCCTAAATTAGCTAACATAATAGCCTTTTCGATAGGTTGAATCATTTTTTTCTCCCAAGGTTGAATCGTAATTGTACGTGAATCTGGTGCACTTACGTTTGCTACTTGGCTCAATGGAGTTTGCGACCCATAATAATCCACAAAAACGCTTCCTAACATTTGTGGACTTGCCTTTCCTGCACGAATGTTACCCAAAGCCTTATCCAAATGCGTCAAAGCTCCCTGCATTGCCTCTTCTGTGCTATCCAAGATAATATCTATTTCTTCATTCATATAAATTGATTTTCTTTACAAAGTTTTATTTTCAATGATGTTTTTACAAATTCACAGTAGTTCCTACATTATCACCTGAAACTACCTTCAACAAATTTCCTTTTTTGTTCATATCAAAAACAATTATTGGTAGTTCATTTTCTTGACTTAATGTAAAGGCTGTCATATCCATAACTTTCAAACCTTTATTCATTACCTCATCGAAAGTGATATTATCAAATTTTACTGCGTTTTTGTCTTTCTCTGGGTCAGCAGTGTAAATTCCATCTACGCGAGTTCCCTTTAATATAACATCAGCATTAATTTCAATAGCTCTCAAAACTGCCGCCGAATCGGTTGTGAAATAAGGGTTTCCAGTTCCTGCACCAAAAATTACTACACGCCCTTTCTCCAAGTGACGTACCGCTCTGCGACGAATAAAAGGCTCCGCTATCGCTTCCATAGTAATGGCAGTTTGCAAACGCGTAAAAACACCTTCTTCCTCCAAAGCACTTTGTAAAGCAAGTGAATTTATTACTGTCGCTAACATTCCCATATAATCGCCTTGCACTCTGTCCATTCCGTTACTTGCCCCTGCAACGCCACGAAAGATATTTCCACCTCCAATAACGATTGCTATCTCAACTCCTTTTTCTACAACTTGTTTAATCTCAGTTGCGTATTCTTTTAAACGAGCTGGATCTATGCCATATTGACGTCCTCCCATCAAAGCTTCACCGCTCAATTTCAACAAAATTCTTTTATATTTCATACCTTTTGTTTATATTATACAATCTGATTGACAGAGATTTATAAATTTAGATTTATTTAGAAATATCACGCATTAAATTCCTAAAAATTTATAATTTCAGAAACGTTACTCTGTACAGCTCACAAAGATATAAAATTTTATAAATAATAAAAAAATCAGTTTTATTTTTTTTGTATCATTTTTTATACTATTTTTGGAACCTAATTTCTAAAACATCTATTTATGAAATATTATTTTTGGTTCTTATGCTTGCCCTTTGTGTTTATTTCGTGTAATGGAAATAATTCAAACTTAACAGACCAAGAAAAAGAAAAAATAAAACAAGCTAAACTTGACTCTATCGTTGAGGTGAAACTCAATGAAATAAATAAAGATGAAGTGGATACTTTCCCTATATTCAAAGGTCTCTGTTCTGACACGCTACCCAAAGAAGAACAAAAGAAATGCTTTGAAAACTCTTTCGTAAAATTACTCACAGAGAAACTTCAGAAAGAAAAACTTGAGGCTTTGGAGACAATCAACGAAAAGATATTAGTAAACATTAAAGTTGATAATTCAGGAAATGTTGCACTTGTTGGGTTGGAAGCTACTGATGAAATCATCAAAACTTTGGCAACAACCAATCAATCTTTTGAAGAAATCTTAGCCACACAACTAAGCAATATTTCAAAAGAAAATCCTGTAATTCCCGCTACAAAACAAGGATTGGAAGTAAGTACACAATTTACAATTCCTATTGTGATTAATGTAAAATAGTTTTGGAGAAAATAATTTTAGGAGTTGACCCTGGAACTACCGTGATGGGTTTTGGGCTTATCAAAGTTGAAAAACAACAAATGGAGTTATTACAACTCAATGAATTACAACTAAAAAAATATTCCGACCATTATCTAAAACTACGTATCATTTTTGAACGTACTTTGGAGCTTATCGACACGTATCATCCTGATGAATTGGCAATCGAAGCTCCTTTTTTTGGCAAGAATGTGCAATCAATGCTTAAACTTGGGAGAGCTCAAGGGGTAGCGATGGCTGCTGGACTTTCTCGCCAGATCCCAATTACTGAATATGAGCCTAAGAAAGTTAAAATGGCTATCACTGGTAATGGAAATGCCTCCAAAGAGCAAGTCGCGAAAATGCTTCAACAATTACTAAACCTTAAAGAATTACCAAAATACTTTGACTCCACTGATGGATTGGCTGTTGCTGTATGTCACTTTTTCAATAGTGGACGAGTTTCTTCACAAAAATCATACAATAATTGGGAAGCTTTCGTAAAACAGAACGAAAATCGGGTGCGTTAATATCTCAAAAAATTGCATAGTCTTTATATTCATATTCCTTTTTGCAAACAAGCCTGTCACTATTGTGATTTTCACTTTTCAACAACCTTAAAACGAAAAAGTGAAATGGTCAGCTCTATCTGCAAAGAATTGATTTTAAGAAAAGAAGAAGCCTCCAACAGTCAATTACAAACCATTTATTTTGGAGGAGGAACTCCCAGCATACTCTCTTTTGAAGAATTGAAAAACATTCTGCAAACTATTTACAAAAATTACGATATTAGCCCCAATGCTGAAGTCACTTTGGAGGCAAATCCTGATGATTTTTTCAGAGACAGCTCCTCTCCTACCAAATTACTTTCAAATTTAAAACAATTGGGCATAAATCGGTTGAGTATTGGTATACAATCTTTCTACGAAGAAGATTTACGCCTTATGAATCGAGCTCATAACGCTACTCAAGCAGAATTACTCCTTTTGGAAGCTCCAAAATTCTTTGATAATATCACCATCGACTTGATTTACGGCATTCCTAATATGACCGATGAGCGTTGGCAATCCAATATCCATAAAGCACTCTCATTTGGTGTTCCTCATATATCAGCGTATGCATTAACTATTGAACCTAAAACTGCCTTACACAAGTTTATCGCTCTGGGAAAAGTCCCTAATGTTAATGAACAACAAGCTCATTCGCATTTTGTATCAATGATTTCTATTCTGGAGAAAGAGGGATTTATTCATTATGAGTTTTCCAACTTCGGGAAGGAAGGATATTTCAGCCGTAACAACACTGCTTATTGGTTTGGGAAGAAATATATGGGAATTGGTCCTTCGGCTCATAGTTTCAACGGAACTGAACGCAGTTGGAACATCGCCAACAACATAAAATACATCGAACAGATACAAAAAGGCATAATTCCTGCAGAAAAAGAAATACTTTCACAAAACGACCGATACAACGAACTAATTATTACCCGAATCCGAACGATGATTGGCATTTCCGTTGAAGAAGTTGAAACGACTTTCGGAAAAAAACACAGCGATTATCTGCTTTTACAAGCTAAAAAACATATTACAAACGGATTACTCTCCATAAATAACAAGCATCTTGTTACAACTACCAAAGGAAAGTTCCTATCCGATGGCATTGCCACTGATTTATTCATCGTTGATTGATAAAAACATAAAAAAATCCGAAGAATTTTATGAGTTCTTCGGATTTTTTGTGCAGATTTAGGATTTATAACACCGCGATACACGAAATTTCAACCTCAACAAACTTAGGCAAGTTCGCTACTTGAACCGTTTCACGGGCAGGAGCTGTTTTTTCATCAAAATATCTACCATAAACAGCATTTACCTCAGCAAATTGATTCATATCTGCCAAAAATATGGTTGTTTTCACCACATTTTCAAAATTAGCTCCAGCAGCTTCAAGCACTGCTTTTAAGTTTTCCATTACCTGAACTGTAGCAGCTTCAATTCCTTTTACAACCTCATTGGTTTTTGGGTCAACAGGAATTTGCCCTGACACATACAAAGTGTTACCTGCCAAAGTTGCTTGATTATAAGGACCAATTGGAGCAGGAGCGTTTTCTGTAAAAATAATACGTTTCATATATTTACTTGTTTTTAATTATTTACTTATCTATTGATGCGTTAATTCTTATTTCTTTTTGAAAGATATATCGAGCTTTTGTACATTTCCAACCCCATCTTTGGCAATCATTTCCAACCTATAGGTGTCTGTTTTCTTCGTATCGATGTCCGAAAAGTCGAATGTGAGAGTTTGTGTTTTTGGTTCATATTCGAACAAAATCCACTGTCCATTCAAAGTTGCTGAATAACTTTCTACACCACTTAAATCATCTTTTATCTCCACTTTTAGGGTTGAAGCTGTAACTGTTGCATTATTTTTAAAGTTTAACGGACGTAAAGTCGGAGCTATGGTATCTTTCATTAGCGTAAACCTTCCTAAATTACGTGTTCGAGTTGTAAATAATCCGTTTTTATAAATAGTTCGCTCAGCTGAAGGTTTATTTTTCTCGTTTAGCCGAGCTATAAACACCTTTTGAGCTTCTTTTTCACTAAATTTCTTATTATTGAACGACAAATTAAAGAATTTATGCACCGCTGTTGCAGGATTATGTAACGTTAATGTATCATTCTTACTTTCTATCTGAATTAAAAAATCCTCGTAGAAAGTTCTTTCAGGAAAATAGACATTTCCTCCATCGAACGTGAAATATTGGTCACGTCCTGCAATTACAACTTCTCCGCTGACCATTGGTCGAGCCTCTTTGATGTCCAAATTCTTCCCTTCCAAAGGAATATTTATTTTGGAGATGTTCCCCTTAATATCCTCTGCAACAATTGTAACAAGATATTCTGTATTTTGCTGAACATCAAGCTGTCCTTCATTCTTATTTTCTGTATAAATGGTAGAAATTCTATTGCCTTTAGTACGATAAAGCAATTGTACACGCGACTTTTTTTCCACATACGTTTGATAATCAATAAATGTATTGATATAACGAGCTTCATTAAAGCTAAGTTTATCAAATACATACTGAAAATGCGTTTCTCCATTTACCGCTAAGCTCACTTTGTACACGCCGTTCTGATGATGCGTATCATTTTGCTTATCTATGGACTGCAATCCAAATCCTATTGCTCCACTGGCAAGAATTTTATCAGCGAGATACGAACCATCAGCTTGTTTTGTAAGTTTTACAACTTGCGGAAGTTGCGATTGATTTACCTGAGCTTCTTTTCCGAGCGGATACACCATCACTTGGTACACATCGGGCGGGATATTGTCCTTTATTTCATATCCATATAGTAGCGGATTGAGAGCATTGGAGTTAGCATCACGGATTTCAAAATGCAGATGCGGACCTGCACTACTTCCCGTATTGCCTCCAAGCCCTACAACTTGTCCTTTCTTTATCACTAACTCATTTTCTTTCGGATAGGCATCTATTTCAAACGATTTTCGGTTGTATTGTCGCTTCTTGATATAGGTTTCAATAACCGGAGCAAATTTTTGCAAATGTGCATACACGCTTGTATATCCATTGGGGTGCGTTATGTACAGAGCTTTGCCATATCCATATGCACCCACTTTAATTCGCGATACGTAACCTTCTTTTATAGCGTATATGTTAAGCCCCTCACGCCCCTGTGTTTTGAAATCAACCCCCGCGTGAAAATGATTAGGACGTAATTCTCCAAAATTACCCGATAATAGCAATGGAATATCCAGAGGAGAGGCAAAATCCGTTTGTGCAAATGAAAATGAGCATAATAGTAGCGACCATATAGCCGTTAGTGATAATTTCATATCGTGTGATTAAATATTTTTTTTATAAAATGTGTTTCTTTTTATATGTTTTTTTATTCGTTTTGAATGATTGTATCTATCCAAATAGCTATTCTACTTATAATACTGACGGAAATTACAAAAATAAGTACTTCTGTCAGAAATTTTTATTGTAAAAGACTTCAACTTCGCTCAGTCTGATGACTATTTTTTTCAGAGCGATATTTATTCTTTTTGGATTGTTATTAATTTTGGTTTATTCTGACAAAAATATTTCAAATAGACATATTTTTTGAGTTATTTCATCAAAAAATCTTTGCCAAAATCGTGAAACTTTGGCAAAGATAATACATTATTTTGTTATTTTTAGCCTCGAACCGATTTTACGATGCTTTCCAACAACTGAGGTTTGTCTTCCAGAGCTATTTTTGCTACGCTGTATAACTCTCGCACCCATTTTTCCAACTCACTGAATGCCGCATCTTTATTTTTGGTAGCTTGTTGAGTCTCTCCTTTTTCATTCTGATACACAGCATACGCTTTTTCGGCTTGAACGATGCCCCCTAATTGCGATTTGATGTGTGCTTCATCAACTTTCAGACGTGAAATAGCTTGGCGTAAGGTTTCATCTTGGTCAAGCACGTTGTAAAAATTCTTCATTTCTTCCATCAGCGAGGCAATACTCTTTGAGGGCAAGGCTTTTAAACGAAGCGTACGCAAATGGGTATCTTGGTCTTTGAAGACAATCTTTCCTTTCTTGCGGTCTTTCATAAAAATAGACAAAATGGAATTAAATTTCTGGTCAAAATCAGCATATGATTCCGTTTCTTCTTTGGTCTCTTTCAGATTGGTTTGATGCAACTGAATTGCTTTATCATACAAAGCCTTTCCTTGTGCGATTTCTTCTTCTCCGTAACCATATTCAGCCATTTCTCTGGCGATTTCGGCATTATTTTTCAAATTTTCAAACAGAATTCCAAAATTCTGTATCATTCCTGCGATTGTGTAGTAATTTTTCCTCATTTTATTTAATTTTTATGTTTCTTTTTATCAAATGATGCTTCATTTCTATTAGATGACGCTCCATTTCTATTAGATGATGCTCCATTTCTATTAGATAATGCTCTATTTCTATTAGATAATGCTCCATTTCTATTAGATGATGCTTCATTTCTATTAGATGGTGCTTCATTTCTATTAGATAGCTTTTTATTTCTATCAGATGATTTTATTTTTTCATCGATATTTCAGAAAAAAAACGAAATCTAAATTTTATTTCTGTTAGATTTTTTATCTCTTTATATATTTCATTTTCAAATATATGACAAACTTATGTTTTATAGTTTTAATTTCCAAATTTTTTAACAAAATAAAAAGACGAACAGGGCAATTCCTATTCGTCTGCTGATTATTTATGTAGTATTTAAGTATGATTTTCCTATATAGTAGGTCGTTTCTGCACCACTTCGAACACTCTTTTATCATCACATTTGAGCGTTTTGGACGGAAACTTCAGAATAAGTGCATAATCGTGCGTTGCCATCAAAATAGTACGCCCCGATGCATTGATTTCCTTCAGAACTTGCATAATTTCAACACTGGTTTCGGGGTCTAAATTCCCCGTAGGCTCATCGGCTAAAATAAGTTCAGGGTCGTTAAGCAAAGCACGTGCAATTGCGACACGTTGTTGCTCCCCTCCGGATAGTTCGTGCGGAAATTTTTTCGCTTTATCTTCCATTTTTACTTTAGCAAGAACCGTTTCTATACGTTGTTTTATTTTTTCTTTATCCTGCCACCCTGTTGCCTTCAGCACAAAGGATAAATTGTTAAAAACACTTCTGTCCGAAAGCAATTTAAAGTCCTGAAACACAACTCCCAGCTTTCTCCGCAATAGCGGAATCTCACTCTCTTTGAGGTTCTTCAGGTCAAACCCAACGACGCTTCCCTCACCCTTTTTCAGAGGCAAATCACCATAGAGGAGCTTTATCAGACTACTTTTTCCTGTTCCCGTCTTTCCGATAAGGTACACTAATTCCCCTTTGTTGATTGTCAGGTTAATTTCTGTCAGGATCAGGCTCGAACGTTGATATATTGAGGTGTCTTTTAGGTCTAATACAGGTTTTTCCATCGTTGTTTGTAATGAATTTTGTTGTTTTTAATTGCGAAGGAGCTTCATTTTATTTGATTAATCTTCGTAAGGCACTCATTTCTTTGTATTTTTTACGGGCTTCCTCTGCCGGATAACCAAAGTACGTTTGCCCACCTTCCAAAGATTTTGAAATTCCACTTTGTGCCAGAATAATTGCTTTTGCTCCTATGGTAATTCCGCTTGTCATTCCTACTTGTCCCCAGATAGTTACTTCATTTTCAATAACTACACACCCTGCGATACCAGTTTGCGAAGCAATTAAGCATTTTTCACCAATAATTGTGTCGTGCCCTACGTGAACTTGATTGTCTATCTTCGTTCCTCGTTTGATTGTCGTATCGCCTGTAACGCCTCGGTCGATAGTACACAAAGCTCCCAAATCCACATCATCTTCAATAACTACTCTCCCACCCGATTTTAACTTATCGAATCCTTCTGGACGCTTTTTATAATAAAATGCATCGGCTCCCAGCACACTTCCTGCGTGAATGGTAACGTTATCACCAATAATGCAATCATCGTAAATACTTACGTTAGAATGAATCGTGCAATTTTTCCCGATTTTCACATTATTTCCTATGAATGCTCCGTGTTGTATGATAGAGTTTTCCCCAATTTGAGCCGATGGAGCAATCAACGCTGTAGATTTCTGAAAAGGTTTGAAGAAGTCTGTTAGTTTATTAAAATCCCTGAATGGGTCGTCAGAAATGAGAAGTGCTTTTCCTTCAGGACATTCTACTTCTTTGTTAATCAAGATGATTGTAGCTCTGGATTGCAAGGCTTTGTCATAGTACTTTGGATGATCGACAAAAACGATGTCTCCCTCCTCCACTACGTGGATTTCATTCATACCAAGTACAGGAAAATTTTCATCACCTACGAAAGAACTCTTGATGATGGTTGCAATTTGTTTGAGTGTATAGGGTTGTGGAAATTTCATTTTACTTCTTTGTTTTTGAAAAACGCTATTTTCGGATTGGTTCTTATGTTAATAATCGTATTTTATTCATCAAATAATCCTCTGTATTAGGACCTTCGTGGAAAAGTAAATCCAATATACTCAGATTAGGCAAAAATCCGTGCTTATCCGAAAAAATTTGATGATATTCTTCCATCTGTAAAGGAAATTCCTTTTTGGCTGAAGTTAAGAAACGGAAATCTTTAACCTGTTTGGGTTCTGCCTCATAACTCTTTGTTTTATCAAAGTTGATATCAGTTTGCAAACAAGCCAACAAGGTTTGAATTGTATCCATATTTACGTCCAACAGAAAGGTATATTTCTTCTCAAAAAGTGGCAATAAATCATCTTCATAGTACTCGAAAAAAGGTGAGGTTCGATAAGCCGTTTCAAGGCTCTTCCAATGCAATCGCTGCCAAGGAAAATGATTTTCCACTCGAACATCTTTGAAAAGTTGTCGTCCCGTTTCCCCACCAACGTGCTTAATAGGCAAGTTTAACGCTTGTTTTCCGTTAGCTCCGTAAATATAAGCTCGATTTCGGAGGGTTTGTTTTTGATAATTATCTGATACTTCCAAAACACAAGGATGTTTGAGTATCAAATGAAATTGAGCAATACTCGGGAAATATGTTGGGTGAATTAATACACTATGTGTTACCATATTCTGATTAATTGATTTTTAAAATTTTTGAAAAATAAGAAATTATTTATTATCCTTTGCTTTCTTTCTTTTTCTGGAATAAAATTCATATCCTCCCCAAACCAAAACTATGATAACAAGGGCGTAATATCTGTAAGAAACAGGTTCTCCTTCCCCATTAACAGTTGTAAACAATCTGTTCCAACGGATTTTGTTCAAGCCTGAGGCATTTTTGTCTGTACTCATCCAAATCAGAACAGGTTTTCCAAGTACGTGATCTTCAGGAACAAATCCCCAATAGCGGCTATCTTCCGAATTATGACGATTATCTCCCATCATCCAATAATAATTCTGTTTGAAAGTATAAGAATTTGTCCGTTCTCCATTAATTAAAATATCATTACCTTTGATTTCCAAAGAATTATTCTCGTAAACTTCTATAATTCTTTTGTAAAGTGGTAAATTTTCAACAGAAAGCGTAACTGTTTGTCCCTCAGCAGGAATTGTTATAGGTCCGTACTGGTCTTCGTTCCAAGGGAATTTCTCAGAATGCGGAAATACAGCCTGATTATACTTCCCAGCCTCTTCGATTCGCTTTTTAACAGAAACTACGTTAGGGCTTTTTCTCAGAGCTTCGGCAACTTCTTCCGTCAATGATGAAAACACATATATATTTGGCTGAATTTGTGTAAAATAGTCAGTCACATCAAACTGTTGATACATAAAAGCTGGAGTTAACTGACCAATATTAGGCTTTGTTTCAACCACATAGGAAGTTTGCAACTTTGTTCTCACAGAATAAAGCTCTTTCTTCCCGTTGATGTAAACATCTCCATCTTTGATTTCAAACTTATCGCCAGGTACGGCTACGGTTCGTTTTACATAATTGGATTTTTTATCAATAGGCTTATCTACGTGAATATTGGAGTTATCACGAAAGAAACGCACCGTGTCAGTAGGCCAATTAAAAACCGTAATATCATTACGCTCAATTTTTTGCAATGCAGGTAAACGCAAATAAGGCAATTGAGGAACCTTCAAATATGATTTGGTACCCACTAACGGAATTGAATCGTGAACCATTGGCAATGAAAGTGGCGTCATTGGCACCCGTACTCCGTAATGAAACTTACTAACAAACAGAAAATCACCAACTAACAAAGTTTTTTCCAACGACGAAGTTGGAATCATATAGGGTTGAATAAAATACGTATGAATTGCCGAAGCTGCAACCACAGCAAATAATGTAGCACTTATCCACGAAGATACATTCTTCTTAATTACTTCATTATCTTTTCCTATATATTTAGTTGTAGGTAAATAAGTTACGTAAGCTGTAAAAATTCCTAAAGTAAGAACAGAAATTAAAGTATATCGCTTTTTTCGATAACCGAAAACGTGTAACCATTCGTAGTTCATTACGATGAGCATAATATTCCCAATTACAGGCAAATACATCAGAAAAAGCCACCACCACGGACGCTCTATAATTCTTAAAAATATAATATTATTATAAAAAGGTACAAAAGCCTGCCAAGCCTTATAACCTGCTTTTTCATAGCCTTTCCAAAAATATAATCCACTGATTATCTGAGCTATAATAAGAATATAAATATATAACATAATCTGTTTTTTAAGTTAAACATCACAAATATAGAAATTTATTTCATATAAACTCTATTTTAGTATTTTTCAAGTTCGAAAGTTAGAATATTTATAATTACTAAAAACATAACTAAAATCCTAAATTCAAATTAAATGCTTCTCGAAATTCTTTTAGTAAAGGATTAATTTCGAGTAATTTTTCATATTTATCATCAGGAGTAACTAAGATTTTTTTGGTTAATTCCTCATTTTTAATAAGTTTTAACGAAATATCATAATTTCGTAATGATTTTCGTAAAAAATCAAGTAATCTGGCCTCATTATTAGAAATTTCTGTATAAGCAGTACTATTAGAAACCTCTAAATGAATAACTTTATCTTTAAGTTCGGGAACGCTCATCTGAAAATAGGAAGCCTGAATTCGTTCTCCTTTTGCTAATAAACTTTCAATGTAAGCATTCCAAAAACGAAAAAAATCGACTTCGGAAAACTCCTCTCGTGGCAAAGAATTTGGGTCGATAATATCCTCTTTCAAATTCTTCTTTACTTCAGTTTTTAATTGAATACTGCGTATTGAAAAACTTGAAACTACCTGATTTCGTTCTTGTTTTGTTATTTTTGGAATATTATGCTGAATTCTGGAAGTTGCTGTTTGTGCATTTAATTTGTCCTCATTAGTAGGTTGGTCAGAGTGCTTTTCTTCCTTTAAATCTGGTTGATTATTAAATATGTATGCTGGAATTATGAAGCGTCCATCATTTTTTTTTTATCACCTTCAAAGGTCAGAGAAGCAAGTTGCATCAATGCAATTTCAACCAATAATCGCGGATTTTTACTGGTTCTATACTTCAGATCACAATCGTTAGCAATGGTGATGGCTTCCATCAAAAAAGGTACAGAAGCCTTTTGAGTTTGTTGCAGATACTTTTTTTGAGTCTCCTCACTTACTTCCATAAGTGAAATCGTGGTAGGATTTTTACAAACCATCAAATCTCTGAAATGACTTGCCAAACCAGATATAAAATGATGACCATCAAATCCTTGTGAAATAATATCATTAAAAGATTTTAATAACTCAGGAAGTCTATTTTCTAGAATAAGGTCTGTAATAGTAAAATACGTCTCATAATCAAGTACATTCAATATCTCAGAAGTAGCCTGACGCGTAATTTTATTCCCTGAGAAACTAACTACTCTATCAAAGATAGAAAGAGCATCACGCATCGCTCCGTCTGCCTTTTGAGCAATAATTTGAAGTGCTTCAGCTTCAGCTTCAATACCTTGTTCTTGAGCAATATACTTTAAATATTCACGAGCATCATTTACTGTAATTCTCTTGAAATCAAATATCTGACATCTTGACAGAATTGTTGGAATAATTTTATGCTTTTCAGTTGTTGCCAGAATAAAAATTGCGTGTTTTGGGGGTTCTTCTAACGTTTTTAGGAAAGCATTAAAGGCTGCCGTTGAAAGCATATGCACCTCATCAATAATGTACACTTTGTATTTTCCTACCTGAGGCGGAATCCGCACTTGATCGATAAGTCTGCGGATATCGTCTACACTATTGTTAGAAGCGGCATCTAATTCAAATACGTTGAATGCGAAGTCATTATCATCTTGTACCTCCGAAGTTTGCTCGTTAATTTTTTTTGCCAAAATCCTAGCACAAGTAGTCTTCCCTACACCACGAGGTCCTGTAAAGAGGAGTGCCTGAGCCAAATGATTGTTCTCAATGGCATTCATAAGTGTACTTGTAATTGCTTGTTGCCCAACTACATCACGAAATGACTGCGGACGATATTTTCTTGCGGATACTACAAAATGATTCATACTGCAAAAATAAAACGTTTTATGCAAAAAAACAAAAACTTAATCTCCTAAAAAAGTTCTGAGATTAAGTTCCCTAATTTTTAATTTTCTATTTCCTTACTGAACAAATAATCATAGAATTTTTCAAAAATAATTTTAAACCATTCGGTGTATTTTTGCGGATTTTGTTCAATATCTTTCTTGATATTTTCAGGTAGCTCCCATTTCCAATCAGCGACCTCTTCTGGGTTTATGTTTGGGTTTTCTTCATAATATCCAAGCAAAACGTGGTCATATTCGTGCTCTGTAAGTCCATTGTCAAAAGGAGCTTTATAAATGAAAGAAATAACATCTGTCAGCTCGGTTATAAATCCCATTTCTTCTTGCAAACGTCGTTTTCCTGCTTCCACATTCGTTTCATTTTCACGCTGATGGCTACAACAAGTATTTGTCCACAAACCAGGAGAATGATATTTATGCAAGGCTCTTTGTTGTAACATTACTTCTCCTTTTTGGTTCATTATAAAAACAGAAAAAGCCCGATGAAGTAACGCTTTTTCATGTGCTTCCAGCTTAGGCATCAAGCCAACAGGATTATTTTGTTCATCTACCAATATTACTTTTTCTTCTTCCATTGATATTGTGCAACAAATTCTTATTCATTAATTTGAACTATATCTCCTTTTTCAATTCCCCATTTATCCGATAATCCTCCGTTTATTTCTAAAACGTACATCGCAGGTCCTTCCGATGGGAGCGAAGTTTCGTCATAAGGTTTAGCTCTTTTGGCGATGCTAACAACCTTTTTATCTTTATCCAAATAAATGATATCCAACGAAAACTGGGTATTTTTCATATAAAATGAACGCATTTCCTCTTCAGGAAAAATAAAAAACATTCCTTGAGTTTCGTCCATTCCCTTACGATACATTAGCCCCAAACTTGTTTCTTCAGGTGTGTTGGCAAACTCTACATCTATCTTCTTGAGTAAATTACCATCTTTAAAAATTGACAATTCAGCTTCTTTAGTAAACTCAATTTCAGGAGCTTTAATCTCATTTTCTTGAAATGTAATCTTCTTTTCCTCAGAAGAAATAAGCCCTGATAGAGCGTACACCAATATTGCAAGTCCCACAAACCCTAACGCAAAATGTACAAAATATTTTCTAAAAAAATTCATATTTTTTATGCTTTACTTTTCTTGAACAATAAATAAAATCCAGCAATTATAAAAGGTAAACTTAACCATTGCCCCGTTGAAAATAATCCTAAAGTACTTTCAAACCCACCTTGGCTTTCCTTTACAAATTCTACCGCAAAACGAATACCCCAAAGAATAACTAAAAACAAACCAAAAATGAAATAAGGTTGTTGTTTTTTATCAGTTTTCCAATAAAAATACCATAAAATCCAGAACAATATAAAATAACCAAACGCCTCATACAACTGAGCTGGATGTTGATATGGAATACTTGCCAACACTTCAGAAAAACGAGGATCGGAAGCAATTAAATCATAAGCCTCATTAGGTGTATTCGTTCCTGCGATTTTCATTGCCTCACGAGAAGAAATCGCTCCTCCTTGAACAAATTTTACTCCTAAAGGAAAACTTTCGTCCACTATTTTTCCGTTAATTTCAGAGTTGAAGAAGTTTCCAAATCGCACAAACATTCCCCCGATAGAAATAGGAATCACTACCCTATCCAAAATCCACGAAAGAGAGATGTCTTTATACTTTCTGACATACAAAATCATCGCAATGATAATTCCTACTGCAGCTCCGTGACTCGCCAAACCTGAAAATCCAGTAAATTGAAATTCAGGTTCAAATCGAACAGGCAAAAATATCTCTAAGAGATGATTCTTAAAATAATCCCAATCGTAAAAGAAACAATGCCCAAGACGAGCCCCTATCAGTGTAGCTAAAGCCGTGTAAATGAATAGTGTATCTAATTGCTGTAAAGTTTTTCCTTCATTGAGATAAATTTTCTTCATCAAATACCAACCCAAACCAAAAGCCACAACAAACATCAAGCTATAATAACGTAGACTTATGTTAACAACAGGAATTGTAAATAAAGCCTCATCTGGATTCCAGATAAAATTCAAAAGTATCATCAAATTTAACGTTTTAATTATTTGTTTTCTTTCAAAATGGTTGATAATCGACTGAGGGTTTCTTCCTTGCCAATAACTTCCATAATATCAAATATGTGTACACCTTTCATCTCACCCACCAAAGCTAAACGAAGTGGAGGCATCACCTGTCCAAATCCGTAACCCTTTTCAGAGATGTATTTTTTAACATTTTCTTCTAAAACTGAAGAAAAAAAGTCCGTTGTATAATTTACGATTTCAGCTACCTCGGAAAGAATTACATTTGTATCCTCTTTCCATTGTTTTTTCAAGGCTTTTTCATCATATTTTTCGGGTTTTTGGAAAAAATAATTCCCTAATTCCCAAAAATCAGAAACAAAAGTTGCCCTTTCTTTAATTAATGCAACTACTTTTTCTATTATTTCGATTGGTCTTGAAATATTCTTTTCAGAAAGAATTTTTTCAAATTCACGAGCTAACTCAACATTTGATTTTTTCTGCAAATATTGATGATTAAACCACTGAGCTTTTTCGATATTAAATCTCGCCCCTGCTTTATGAACCCGCTCTAAGTCAAATAATTCAGTAAGTTGTTGCAATGAAAAAATTTCTTCATCATTACCAGGATTCCAACCTAAAAGTGCTAAAAAGTTAACCAAAGCTTCTGGAAAATATCCTTCTCCTCTGAATCCTTTTAGCATTCCGTTCTCTTCCTGCCAATCCATTGGAAAAACAGGAAAACCTAATTTAATTCCGTCACGTTTGCTTAATTTTCCATTCCCTACGGGTTTCAAAATCAATGGCAAATGTGCAAACTGTGGAGCTTCCCATCCAAAAGCACGATATAACAAAACGTGCAAAGGCATTGATGGCAACCATTCTTCACCACGAATTACGTGTGAGATTTCCATCAAGTGGTCATCAACGATGTTGGCTAAGTGATATGTTGGCATCCCATCACTTTTGAATAAAACCTTATCATCTAACGTTTTGGCATCAACAGTCACTTCACCACGAATCAAGTCATTCATTTTCAAAACTTCATCGTGTGGCATTTTAAATCGAATTACGAACTCCTCTCCTCCTTCGATTCTCTTCTGAACTTCCTCTTTGGTGAGGGCTAACGAATTTTTTAATTGTTGCCGATTACTCCAATTATAAATGAACGTTTTACTTTCTGCTTCATACTTTTTTCTGTAATCATCAAGTTCCTCTGCTGTATCAAACGCATAGTATGCCCAACCTTTTTCAAGAAGTTCATCGGCATATTTTTTATAGATTTCTTTACGTTCACTTTGGCGATATGGAGCGTGTTTTCCCTCTTTTCCAACACCTTCATCATACGGGATTCCACACCAATTTAGTGAATCAATGATGTATTTTTCAGCACCTTCCACATACCGATTTTGGTCAGTATCCTCTATGCGAAGTAAAAACTCTCCTCCGTGTTTTTTAGCAAATAAATAGTTGAATAAAGCGGTACGTACTCCGCCTATATGTAGTGCTCCTGTTGGGCTTGGAGCAAATCGAACTCTTACCATAATTTATATCTTAGTGGTTAGTAATTATCTTTACAATCTTCGGTTTAATTACAATGATTTCAAATCCTTAATTACTTTGAATGCTACATCTACTTGATATTCAGGAACAATAATAGTAAATTCATTCGCAGTAGAAATCACTTCATTCATTGAAACTCCTTCCCAAGCCAATCTCTGAAATATAAAATAATAAATACCTGGTACAGAGACATTTTCCTCAGGAAGTTTTACACTTATTGAGCCCAAATTAGTGAATTTATGCAGACACTTTTCATTTCTGAAAACTTCTTCAACAGTTGCCTCTATGGAGTTACTAACAATCAAACTAGTTTCATTTACTCCTCTTGATGTTGTATAAAAGATATCCTTAGAATTTTGAATTTTTTTCAGTAGTTCAGCTTGGCTATTCAAGATTGTTTCGGACACCAGAAAAGTATAATCCGTTAAATTAGAACGAACTATAATCTCTCCGATATTTTTCAAAACCCTGACAATACGATGAGTTGAACGAAACTCCATATCGGTAGACAAACGTTTCAAAGCCATTACAATTGCTCCATTACGCACCTCTCGGTTTGTTGTATCATTTTGAATTTCCTTACGAATGATACGTGCAAGAGAAGTCAAATTTATAATCCCTTGTGAGAGAGCTGTTTGCAAAAAAGGCTTTGATTTAATATAATTTTCAACGGCAGACGATACTGTTTTCATCAGATTATTTTCTAAAAAGATTATTTTTGTTACAAAAGTACAATAAAAAATAATTTTGTAACAATGATTTTGTTTTTTTATTTTTTTAACTTTCAAAAAGAATAAAAAGCATCTTCTATGTAATTGATAGTAAATTCAAAACTATTTTTAACAATTGAAATAATATCAAACTGAACTTCTAAGTTCAAATCTTTTTTTTCAACATAATGATTTGCAGCCCTTACTATCAGGTCAATTTTTTGTTTGTTAACAAAACTTTCTGGCTCTCCATAAGCTGTTGAAGTTCGGGCTTTTACTTCAGTTATATGCAAGATATTGCCTTTTTGCGAAATGATATCAATTTCGGCGTGTCCGAATGTAAAATTACGTTCCAAAATTTGATGCCCGTTCTCTACCAAAAAATTCGCTGCAATTTGTTCGGCTTCTTTGCCAAATTCATTATGAATTGCCATAATTATACGATTTTATAACTTCTTAAAACACTATCAAACAAAAACTTAAAATCCGTGAAATGACAAAACACTCACGGATTTCTTTCAAAGTTATAATTAAATTTTCTATCCAATTACTTTTTTACTTCTTTAGGTGCGTTCAATTTTCTTGACATTTCCATAGAAATAGCAGAACGCTCAAATTTTATTTTACCAGCAAGAGTTTCTATAACGCAACTATCATCTGTAAGCTCAACTATACGTCCGTGCATACCACTCTTAGTCACTACATTATCTCCTTTTTTCATTTCTTTAACGAAGTTTTCTTCTTGCTTTTGTCGCTTCATCTGCGGACGAATCATAAGAAAATAAACTACCGCCAACAGTAGTATAATTGGTGCGAATTGATTAAGTATTGTCATTGTTGTTATTAATTTAAAATTATTTTTATATCTATTTTTTTGAAATTTTTTAGAGTAGTCCTCTACCTATTTTATTAAGTTCTTTCTTTTCTTGAAATTCCTTAGATAAATTATCAAGAATTCCATTAATAAAAATACTACTTTTTTCTGTTGAATACTCCTTGGCTATCTCAAGATACTCATTTAGAGTTACTTTTACAGGAATTGTTGGGAATTTCAAAAACTCACAAATAGCCATTTTTATGATTATATTATCTAACACAGCTATACGATCTTTATCCCAATTAAGTGTTTTTTCGTTCACATAGCTTTGTAGTTTTTCATCATTTAATGTTACCCTTTTTAGCAGGTCAGTTGCAAATAGTTTATCATCATCATTTTTGAAAAGTTTTGGTACAAAGTACTTTTCGTTACTATCTGATCTCAAATTCTTCAATAATTTTAAAATGAATGTATTAACTATTGAAAAATCATCTATCCAAGTTAAGTTAAATCCCTCTATATAATCGTAAATCTTATCATCAGGAGCGATTATTTCCTTGAAAATATCAACAACAAAATCCTTATCTATGTCGAAATCAGATTTCTTTTCAGATGCATACCTTTTGTATATATCACTATCTATAATTTTTTTATAAATAATTTTAACATACTCGCTATCCAAATCCCAGCAATTTATTTGAGCGTTGTTAATTGCATCTTGCAACATTTCATTTTTTGAAATGAGATTAAAAACCTGATTATCAACTATTTTTTTATTCAGATTCTTATCTTGTGTTGTTGCTAAATATTTCTTCTGTGCAACTTCGAATTGCGTAACAGCCATATTATGAAGCTCTTTCAGAAGAGAAAAGGTTAACAAATAAAGTTTGAATGTATCGCTTGTACTATTTTGTAAAAATTTTAATTCCTTGTCCAAGCTCTGACTCTGACTTTGTGTCATTGCGTAAACGGACTGCATCACCTTCACTCTGATATGTCTTCGTGTTAACATAAACTTAAGAACTATAAAAATATGGTTTTGATTATCAGTATTATTTTTCTGGTGCAAAAGTAGAAAAATAAAACAAAAAAACAAACTCTAAGTTCATTTTGAGAATATGGAAAAAAAAGACCACAAAAACGCTTTACAATTGAAATATATTGATACTTTTGCACCAAAAAATAACAAATGAATACATCTCAGAAAAGTATGGAAAAAAATAAAAGTCGTAGCATTAAATACCTGAAGTCTTTTTACATCAAGGATTATTTAACAATCATTTTAGGATTAGCTCTTTTTACTATTGGGTTAACTGGATTTATTCTACCGAACAGAATTGTAACTGGCGGACTTTCAGGAGTTTCTATCATCGTTAAATATGTAACTGACATTGAAATATGGAAAACAAGTTTGGTGGTAAATATTGTTTTATTAGCAATCGCTTTCCGTGCTGTGAACCGCCAATACGTTATTCGAACACTATTGGGAATAGGTTTATTATCACTGATGCTGAGTTTCGGGGAATCTTACTTACAGCCATATTTCTCTGAAAACCCACCAGTTAGAGATGGATTTCTTTCTGCAATTGTAGGAGGACTTTTTTGCGGTACAGGTCTGGGATTGGTCTTCTCAGTAAATGGAAGTACGGGAGGAACGGACATTATAGGTGCTTTAGTAACAAAGTATTATCGCATTAGTCTTGCTCGTATTTTGTTAATCGTTGATGTTCTGATAGTTGTGTCATCGTATTTTATTTTAGATGGCGATAAAGAAACTTTAGAAAGAACCATTTATGGATTAATTCTTTTGCCTTTGATGTGGCAAATGGTTGAAATTGTTATAAATGGAGCTCGTCAATCGGTTCAGTTATTCATTTTCTCAAAACATTACGATGAAATTGCTACCCACATTAACACGGAAATAAAACGTGGTTGCACAGTAATTGATGGTCTCGGTTGGTATTCTCAAACACCTCAGAAAGTGGTAATTGTAATTGCACGACGAACCGAAGCTACTTCCATTTTTCGATTAGTAGGAAGCATTGACCCTGAAGCATTTGTAACCAAAGCGACTGTAATGGGCGTTTACGGAAAAGGATTTGACAAGCTTAATTAATTGAAATATAAACAGTGTTTTTTGTCCGTAGTTTTTTACAAATATTCTAAGCTACGGACTTTTTTATTTTTGCTCTTCGCTTTTCCATTTTTTTATATTACCTTTGCCCGTATTCATTAATTTTTAGAACTCAAAATTTTATGGCAACAATCACACTAAAAGGTAACACTATCCATACTGAAGGAGAGTTACCAAAGGTAGGTAATGTATCACCTAATTTTACAGCCGTTTCAACAGAATTAGCAGAAGTCTCTTTAAGCAATTTTAAAGGAGAAAGAGTTGTTTTGAATATTTTTCCAAGCATCGACACGGGAGTTTGTGCTGCCTCTGTTCGCAGATTCCACAAAGAACTAAGTAACCTAAAAAATGTAAAAATACTTTGTGTTTCAAAGGATTTGCCTTTTGCATTAAATCGCTTTTGTGGTGCAGAAGGTATTGATAACTTAGTAATGCTTTCTGATTTCAGAGGAGATTTTGGAAATAATTATGGTGTTACAATTATTGACGGACCTTTAAAAGGCCTACTTTCTCGCTCCATAATCGTTTTAGATGAAGAAGGAAATGTTATTCATACTGAACAAGTAAGCGAAACAGCGAACGAACCTAATTATGAGGCTGCACTAGCAAAACTGAAATAATACAATATTTTAAAATCAATAAATTGAGGATGAAAGAAAATTCATTCTCAATTTTTTCATTTCTATTTTCAATTTCATATAAATGGGACAAAAAAAGCAAAAGCAAACGGATAAAAAACCTAAAAATCAGTCTGATAAATCAAAACAACGAAAATTAATTTTTGGAATCGTTCTGATCGGTATTTCCCTTTTCTTAATCATCACATTTGTGTCCTATTTTTTTACTTGGCAAACCGACCAGAGTATTTGGTCTGAAGTTGGCAATCGGCAGGAGAAAGCAAACAATCTTACCAGCAAAATAGGTGCTTATTTAGGGTATATTTTCATCTATAAAGGTTTTGGTCTGGCTACGCTTATTCCTATAAGTTTATTGTTTCTTTCAGGACTAAAAATCACTTTCAACTTAAAAATTCCTATGCTGAACCGATGGTTTTGGGGAGCTCTATGGACTATTTTTATTGCTACGTTTTTAGGTTTCTTTTCAGGAAAAGCAAGTATTCTTGGAGGTGTTTCAGGATTCGAAATCAATCATTTTCTTCAAGATTATTTGGGGCGTTTTGGCACGATATTACTTCTATTATTATTTTTAACTTTATACATCGTTTTCAAAGCTAACCTTACACCAGAAAAAGTTAGTGCTATTTTTTCTGATATATTTTCAAAATTTAAAAAAGATAAAATAACACAAAATGTAGAAAATACAATCAAAAATACTGATAATAAAGAAGATATCGAAATCAATAAAAATAGTGTTCTTACAAAAGAAAAAGAAGCTGAAAAATTAGATGTTTTCACCCATAAAAAGGAAATTCCTTTTCTTGATAATATCGAAAATGAAAAACCACAAGAGCTTGAAATTGAAAATGATTTCTTCATTACAAATATAAAAGAACCTAACTTTGAAGTAGAAAAACCAAAAACAGAGGAAATTGATCCAGAATTGTTAGCTCAAAAATTAGTAGAAAATTATGGAGAATATGACCCTCGTTTGGACTTAAGTGAATATAAATTCCCTTCAATTGAATTATTAATTGAACCGAAAGATAACGGAATCATCATCAATCAAGAAGAATTAGAGGAGAATAAAAACACTATTGTTCAAACACTTAAGGACTATAAAATTGAAATTTCACAAATAAAAGCTACCATTGGTCCTACCGTTACGCTTTATGAAATCGTTCCTGCTGCAGGTATCCGTATTTCAAAAATCAAAAATTTGGAAGATGATATTGCTCTTTCATTGGCTGCATTAGGAATTCGTATCATTGCTCCCATTCCTGGAAAGGGAACTATTGGTATTGAAGTTCCTAACAAAAAACCTACAACGGTTTTTATGCGTTCGATGATTACTTCTCCAAAGTTTCAACACGCTGAGATGGAGCTTCCTGTGGCTTTCGGAAAAACAATCAGTAATGAAACTTTTGTTGCCGATTTAACCAAAATGCCACACCTTTTAATGGCTGGTGCTACTGGACAGGGAAAATCAGTTGGTTTGAACGTGGTACTTACATCATTACTCTATAAAAAACACCCAGCCGAAGTAAAGTTTGTACTTGTTGACCCTAAAAAAGTAGAACTTACACTTTTCAACAAAATCGAGCGCCATTTTTTAGCAAAATTACCTGATAGTGAAGATGCTATAATTACTGATAATAAAAAAGTAGTCAATACGTTGAATTCTCTTTGTATCGAAATGGATAACCGATATGAACTTCTGAAAAATGCAATGGTTCGTAATATCAAAGAATACAATGCCAAATTCAAAGCTCGACAATTAAACCCGAATGAAGGACATCGTTTCTTGCCGTACATTGTACTGGTTGTCGATGAATTTGCTGACCTTATTATGACTGCTGGAAAAGAAGTCGAATTGCCCATTGCCCGTTTAGCTCAATTAGCCAGAGCCATTGGTATTCACTTAATTATAGCTACTCAACGTCCGTCCGTAAACGTTATTACGGGTATTATCAAGGCGAACTTCCCTGCAAGGATTGCTTTTCGTGTAACCTCAAAAATTGATTCTAAAACTATTTTAGATGGTTCTGGTGCAGAACAACTTATAGGTAGAGGTGATATGCTTTACACACAAGGTAACGAGCCTATTCGTATTCAATGTGCCTTTGTTGATACTCCTGAAATAAATCATATAACGGAATATATTGGAGCTCAGAAAGCGTATGCAGATGCTTATTTATTGCCTGAATATGTTGGAGGCGAGAGCGAAGTTTCTGATTTAGATTTTGATCCATCAGACAGAGACCCACTCTTTAGAGAAGCAGCTGAAATCATCATCAATGCGCAACAAGGTTCTGCTTCACTTCTGCAACGCAAATTAAAACTGGGATACAATCGTGCAGGACGACTCATTGACCAATTAGAACACGCAGGAATTGTAGGTCCGTTTGAAGGAAGCAAAGCAAGACAAGTTTTAATACAAGATATTACATCTTTGGACAGACTTTTGGAAGGAATGTAGTCTTTTTTAATTGTAAATTAATAAATTAAGTTTTTTGGAACAATTATTGATATAACAAATACAACATCAAAAAAATAAATTGAAATGAAAAAAATATTTTTAGTATTTATCGCATTATGTGGATTTTTTGCAAACGGACAAAATAGCGATAGAGCCAAAAAAATGTTAGACGAAGTTTATAGCAAAATCACAAGTTACGAAAATATTTACATTGATTTTAAGTATAATTTGGACAATATGGCTGAAAATATTAGTCAAGAAACAAAAGGAAATGTCACTTTGGCCAAAAACAAATATGTTTTAAACTATTTGGGCTCCACAAGAATATATGACGGAAACAAAACGTACACAATAGTTCCTGAAAATGAAGAAGTTGTTATAGAAACAACATCTAATGAAGATGATGCTGCCATCACGCCTTCAAAGATGCTGACTTTTTATAAAAAAGGATATAATTACAAATGGGATATTGAGCAAAATGTACGTGGAAGAAAAATTCAATACATTGAGTTAAAACCTCAAAAAGCAAATTCTGAAATAAAACAAATCTTATTAGGAATTGATGTACAAACAAAACACATCTATAACCTGATTGAAATTGGAAAAAATGGAACAAAAACAACTATTACCGTAACAAGTTTTAAAACCAATCAGCCTGTTCCTGCTAATCTTTTCAAATTTGACAAAGAAAAATATAAAAAGGAAGGGTATTATATTTCAGAATTGTAGAATTCTTAGCTTTCTGAAAATTCAAATTGAAAAGAGCTTTTCAGCAAAATACTGAATAAATATCGAATTTGAGAATTGTAAAACGTAAACTTTGAAAATTTTAGATAGATATATATTGACGCAGTTCCTAAAAAATTTTTTGGGAACTCTTTCCATTTTAATTCTTATTTTTATTTTCCAAACTATCTGGACCTACATTGATGAACTTGCTGGGCGTGGTTTGGAATTATGGGTGATTGGTAAATTCTTACTGCTTTTCATTCCACAATTGATTCCCATTATTTTGCCGTTGGCTGTTGTTGTTTCCTCCATAATGACCTTCGGTGCTTTTGCTGAGCATTACGAATTTGCCGCAATGAAGGCCTCTGGAATTTCATTGATGAGGATAATGCGTCCTTTAATCATTCTGATGGTAATTTTAAGTGGGATTACTTTTTTCTTGGTAAATAACGTTATTCCTGTGGCTTATCGAGAAGCGTATACATTACGAAGAAACATTGCTAAAGTAAAACCTGCTATGGCTATTCCCGAAGGAATTTTCTCAAATATTGGTGATGATATAAGCATAAAAGTTAACAATAAACACGGCGAGAATGACGAATTCCTTGAAAAAGTTATCATACATAAAAAGACTCCAGATAAAGTTAACAGAGTGGTTATCAATGCAGAGAAAGGAGAATTAAAAAGCGGAAACAATAATGATTTTCTTCAATTAATTCTTGAAGATGGTACCTATTATGAGGACATCAAAGCAAGAAATTATGCACAACAAGAAAGATTTCCCTTTGCGAAAGTTCACTTCAAAAAATATATTATTAACCTTGACCTTTCTCATCTGAATAATGTAGATTTTAACGAAAAATCAGATATAACAACCTATAAAATGATGAATGTAGGTCAGTTAAACTATGCGATTGATTCTTTAAAAACAGACTTCAAACAAAATCTGACTGATCAAGGAAATAGTATGTTCCGCCGTACTGGAATTTTAAATCTGAGTACAACAGCGGAAAACAAAAACTCTGAAAACAAAGAAAAACTTGATGTAAAATCAATTGATGATTTAACTAATCTCCTTGATGATTACAAAAAAATTCAAGTATGGGATGTCGCTATTAGTAACAATAAAAGTCAGTTTGATAACCTCGAATTTCGACAAAGCGAAGTGGAATATCGTTACAAGCTTATGAATCTGCACATTATTATTCTTAATGACAAATTTGCTCTTACTGTAGCTTGTTTTGTACTATTTTTTGTGGCAGCTCCTTTGGGTGCTTTGATTCGTAAAGGAGGAATTGGTTTGCCTTTGGTTGTGGCAATGTTTCTCTTTTTGTCATATCATTTTATTGGTATGTTCATCAAGAATATTGCAGAAAACAATACCATAAGCCCTGTACTTGCCCCGTGGATTTCTACTTTGGCTATGTTACCTTTAGGATTTTACCTAACTTCACGCGTGGCAACAGATAAGCCTATTTTCCAATTTGAACGAATTAGTCGTTTATTTAACAAATTGAAAAAGAAAAAATAAACTTTTCCCAAAAACAGATGAAATATTACATTATTGCAGGTGAAGCTTCTGGTGATTTACACGGAGCCAATTTGATGAAATCCATCATAAAAAAAGACCCAAAAGCAGAGTTTCGTTTCTGGGGTGGCGACAAAATGCAACAAGTCGGCGGAAAGATTGTTAAACACTATCGTGATTTGGCCTTTATGGGGTTTTGGGAAGTTGTTACCAATCTAAAAACCATTTTGAACAATATTCATTTCTGCAAAAAAGATATTACTGACTATCAACCAGATGTATTAATTTTCATTGATTATCCTGGTTTTAATATGCGAATTGCAAAGTGGGCTAAACAGCAGAAAATCCAAACAGACTACTATATTTCACCACAAATTTGGGCTTGGAAAGAAAATCGCATCAAAGCAATAAAACGTGACATTGATAATATGTACGTTATTTTACCTTTTGAAAAGGATTTTTACGAAAAGAAACATCAGTTTCCTGTGCATTTTGTGGGGCACCCCTTGCTCGATGCTATCACACAATATGAAAAGGTAGATGAAATCATTTTCAAGCAAGAAAACGGATTAGACAGTCGCCCTGTCATCGCTCTTTTACCAGGTAGTCGAAAACAAGAAATTTCAAAAATGCTTTCCATTATGACTTCTATTACAGAAAGTTATAATAAATATCAGTTCATAATAGCTGGAGCACCTTCTCAGGAATTATCAATTTACAAACAATTCCTTGATAAGGAAAATGTCCGTTTTGTGAGTGGAAAAACCTACGAATTGCTATCTATATCAACCGTCGCAATAGTAACCAGTGGCACGGCAACGCTGGAAACTGCTCTTTTTAACGTTCCTGAAGTGGTTTGTTACAAAGGAAATTGGCTATCTTATCAAATCGCTAAACGCATTATTAATCTGAAATACATATCATTAGTAAATCTAATAATGGATAAGCCAGTTGTTACAGAACTAATTCAAAATGAATTCAATAAAGCTAATTTAAAAATTGAATTGAATAAAATTTTGGATAAAAATAACAGAGAAAGAATGCTGAAAGATTATAGTGAATTACGAAAAAAACTCGGAGGTTCAGGTGCTAGTGACCGTACCGCCGAGTTGATTATTAATTCTGTTAATTACAAATAGCTTTTTCAAAAAAATTAATTATTTCTCACTCAATATTTTAATAAAATCATCAATTATATTGTTTCCTTTATCTTGGTTGTACCATTTTTGTAATTCTTCTTTAAATTCTGTAGATAATTTTCCGTGTTCAGCTTTGTAATCTTCTACCATTTTAGTAGCAATTGACGGACGGGAACCCCACGAAGCTAACACATTATCCTCCAAATCTAAAATTACAACAATTGGAATTGCTTTTCCTCCATTAGTGAGAAATAAATTCATAAGTTCCTCATTTTCATCTCTGAACACTAATTTTACCGTAATTTTAGGATTCAATTCTGCTATTTTATTAATAACAGGAACTATCTGAGCAGCATCTCCACACCAAGTTTCTGTAATTATAAGAAAAGTAACACTTTTTGAATAATTCTTGAAAAATTCAGCCTTTTCTTCTGATATTTTTATAGTTTTATCCAATCTTTTATAACGTTTCTCATTAAGTGCTGTGTAGTCAATGAGTGCTTGTGTTTGTTCTGGACCACTGGTTTTGCCCTCTTCAACCATCTTATCAATCATATTCCGATAAGTGGTGTAAGATATGCTATTCAACAAACTTTTTTGAATAATTTGCTTTTTCTCCATATGAAATTAATTTTTTAGCAAAGGTAAGAAATATTCTATCTATTTAATAATTTTCTATTTTCTTGTTGTAATGACTGAATTTGATTTAGTAATCTGTTAATAATTTCCAGACCCGGCATATTCACTTCCAAATCGTAATACCAATTAGTAAATCGTTCAAAATTAGGCAATTGTTCATAGTTTAGATAAATAACCTCATCAATCATTTCAGTTTGAATTAATCCACAAGCTTCCAATTCATCGAAAAAAGTAACTTCAATGTTGTATATCCTAATAATTTCTTCTCTTGAAATTCTTCCTTCCATAATTTATGAATTTTTAAGTTGTTCAAATAAATCTTTTTGCTTATCTGTCAAGTTTTTAGGTAGCTGAACTTCATATGTGATAAACAAATCTCCAAACTCTCCTTCTTTCTTATAAATAGGATAACCTCTTCCTTTTAAACGCACAATTGCTCCATTCTGAGTTTCGGGTTGTACTTTTAGTTTTACTTTTCCTTCCAAAGTTTCCACCTCAATTTCTCCGCCTAATATTGCGGTATACAAATCAATCAAAACTTTGGTTTTCAAATCATTATTTACACGTTCAAATTGAGCATCAGGCTGAATATTAAATGTTATGTACAAATCTCCACTAGGTCCTCCATTGAATCCCTTACTACCATAACCTTTCAACTTTATTTGCTGACCATCGTAAACCCCAGCTGGTATGGTTATACGAATATTTCTCCCGTTGACAGAAAACATCTTTTGTTGTTTTTTCGCTGCCTCCCTGAAAGAAAGCGACATTTCAGCATAAACATCTTGCCCTTTGAATTTACCCGAAGCACGGCTATAGGAACTTTCTCCGAAACCTGCCCCTCCAAACATATCTCTGAAGAAGTCGGAATAATCTGATGCATTTTCATAATCCGATTCGTCAAAACCAGTTCTTGAATAATGACGTTTCGCACTTTCGTACTCTTCTCCGTGTTTCCAATTCTCCCCATATTTGTCGTACTTTGCCCGACTTTCTGGATTGCTGAGAACCTCGTTAGCTTCGTTAATTTCTTTAAATTTTTGTTCTGAAACTTTATCACCAGGATTCATATCTGGGTGAAATTTTCTGGCTAGTTTTCTATACGCCTTTTTTATTTCTTCAGAAGTTGCTGTTCTTTCAACTCCCAAAACTTTATAGTAGTCTACATATACCATATAAAAAAAATTAGCAGTGTCGCCACAAATATAAAACAATAAAAACAGAAAGACAAAAAATTAAGGCTATCTTAAAAAAGATAGCCTTAAACAAAAGTTGCGGTATATGCCAAATTCTATTATTTTTTCAATAAATCTCTGATTTCTGCAAGTAATTCCTCTTGTGTAGGTCCTGCTGGAGCTGCCGGAGCTGCTTCCTCTTTTTTCTTCATTTTATTAATTCCTTTAATCATCACAAACAATATGAAAGCAATGAAAATAAAGTTAATAACAGCTGCTAAAAACTTACCATAAGATACTCCATTCCAAACGAGTTCTTCTAATTTATTTGCTCCTGCGGCTTCCAAAGCTGGAGTTAGTAACAATGGTGTAATCACATCTGATACCAATGAATTAACGATTGCACCAAAAGCTCCTCCGATGATAACACCGACAGCCAAGTCAATAACATTTCCTCTTACTGCAAATTCTTTAAATTCTTTTAAAAATCCCATAACTACTTGATTTTTTGTTTTAAAATTATTTTAATTTAATCTTCGGGACAAATGTAATTAGAAAAGAAATATAAAAAAAACAAAATTGCAATTTTTAATAAAACTTTAATAATTTTGAAGTATGAATAGATAAATAATATTAATTACAGTTTCTCTTGTAAAAGTTTATTTCTTTTAAAATATCCAATACATCGCACCGATAATCAAACCATTTAATATTTTGATTTTTACCAAACCAAGTATATTGTCGTTTGGCAAAACGCCGAGTATTTTTCTTGATTTCCTCTATTGCAAAATCCAATGAGTATTTTCCTTCAAAAAAATCGAATAACTCTTTATAACCAACTGTTTGTAAAGCATTTAAATTTTTATAAGGAACTAATTCTTGAACTTCACGAAGTAAGCCTTTCTCCAACATTTGTTCAACTCGCATATTAATTCGCTGATAAACAATATCTCTGTCAGCAGTAAGCCCAATTTCTATATTTGAAAAATTTCTTATTACTTGTTTTTTATTCAGAAAAGAAGAGTATGGTTTCCCACTTACCAAACAAACTTCCAAAGCCCGAATTAATCGTTGCGGATTTTGTGTATCCATTCGAGAATATTGCTCAAAATCTAATTTTTTTAATTTTTCTTGTAAAAATTCTATTCCATTTTGAAGATATTTCTGGTTTAATTCTTCTCGAACTTCCTCTGGAACCTCAGGAAATTCATCAAGTCCTTTTATAACTGCATCGGCATAAAGCCCACTTCCTCCTACCATTATCACAACCTTCTTATTTTCAAAGAGTTCATCAAGAAGTCTGATTGCATCACGCTCAAAATCTCCTACAGAATAAGGCTCAAAAATGCTTTTATGTTGAATGAAATGATGTTTTACAGCCTCCAATTCAGTCAATTCTGGAACAGCTGTGCCAATTTTCATTTCTTTAAAAAACTGACGAGAATCACACGAAATAATCTCTGTATCAAATTGTTTTGCTAATTCTATTGCTAAAGATGTTTTACCAATAGCAGTGGGTCCGACAATGGTTATCAACAAATTATCACATTCTTTCATCATCTTTTTCTCTTCCTAGCAATACTCCACATTTGCAACAAAATTTAGCTCCCTGTTGATGATTTTTGTTGCTACAATTCGGGCATATAATCACATCTATATCTTGCTCTTTTTGATATTCATCACTTTCTCTAATGGTAAAATTTTTTGTTTTTACCCGTGAATATTCCGCTGTAACAATTCCTGTTGGAACGGCAATTATACCATATCCCAAAACCATTACAAAGGAAGCCACCATTTGCCCGAGTGTTGTTGCTGGAGCAATATCTCCGTAACCTACTGTGGTTAAAGTTACTATACACCAATAAATACTACGAGGAATACTGGTAAATCCACTTTCCTCACTTTCAATAACATACATCAACGAACCCAAAAGAATACATATTACCAAAACAAAATAAATAAAAACCATTATTTTGGTTCGACTGGTTCGCAACGCCATTTTCAGTTCTTCTCCCTGATTCATAAAATTTGCAAGTTCCAAAATACGGAAAACACGCAACAAACGTAAGGCTCGAACCACAGAAAGGGCTTTCGAACCAGGAATAAAAAATGACAAGTACATAGGCAAAATAGAAATCAAATCAATTATTCCATAAAAACTGAATATGTACTGCAAAGGTTTTCTGTTGGAAATAATTCGTAAGATGTATTCAAGTGTAAAAAAAACCGTGATAAACCATTCCAAAAACACTAAAGTTCCGTGAGCTTGATGATCAATATCCTTCACAGTTTCTAACATTACCATAATCACACTGAGGAAGATAAGTACCAACAAAACAATATCAAAAAGCTTACCCAAAGGCGTATTGGTACCATAAATAATAACGTACGCCTGTTGTTTTAAAATATCGTATTTTGATTTTATTACACCTCGCATAATTTAAGGATTTTACACTGAATACTTCATCAAATTTTTAGTTAATTATTTGAAAGCCAATTTCTAAAAGAATAAAAATTTTGTGGAGAAACTCCGTGTCCGACAGGGAATTCCTCATACACATACTCAATTCCTAAGTTTTCTAAAAACTCAGGTGTTTTTCTTGCCCACTCGATTGGAATTACCTGATCGCTGGTGCCGTGTGAAACATAAAAGTGTAAAGCAGAATAATTTTCTTTGGCATAATCTTCTTTTAAAATTTCCAAATTCAAATATCCACTTAAAGCTATCACATTGCGAATTTTACGAGGATACGAAATAGCAAGAGCCATACTGAGAATGCTTCCTTGGCTGAAACCCAACAAAGTGATATTCTTTGTATCTAAATTAAATAATTTACAAGCTTCATCAATAAAATCTACTACTAAATCACGTGACTTTACAGCCTGTTCGTTATTGCTCCACTTTCCTTGCTCTTCATCAAAATTTATTGAATACCAAGCATATCCAAATTCAGGAAGCCTATAAGGAGCTCTTAATGAAATAATTGTATATTCTTTTGGTAATTCTTCTGCAAAAGAAAATAAATCCTCTTCGTTACTTCCATAACCGTGAAGCATAAAAATAACGGGGGAACGCTTGACTTTTACTAAAGGCTCACGCATAATGTACTTTAGAGGCAAAGAATTGTTTGTTTCCATATTTTAGTTTTCTATTTTAATTATTTTCTTAGTTTACAAGTCATCAATTTTCCATATTCTGAAAACTAATCGTTTATAACAAATTGATTATTAGCTATAACACCTATAACTTTTCCTTTCAAGGTCTCTCCCAAAAAAGCTGAATTTTTTGAAGTTGATAGAATATTTTCTTTTTCAAAAATGTAGCTTCCTTCTGGAGTAAATAATGTCAAATCTGCTTGAATATTTTCAGATATAGGTTCTGTTTTTATTCCAAATCGATAACGAGCCGAAGTAAGCAATTCAATCGCTGTTTCTAAATCAACATACTGATTTACAATACCAAAAGCATTTTCCAAACCAATTGTACCAAACGATGCGTAATCAAATTCCTTGAATTTCAACTCAATATCTAACGGATTATGATCAGATGTTACAAAATCAATAGTTCCATCTTTTAAGGCTTTACGCAAAGTTTCAACATTTTCTTTATCACGCAATGGCGGTAATACTTTAAAATTAGTGTCAAATCCTTCTAAAACTTCATCTGTAAAATGAATGTTATGAATTGCTACACTGCAAGTTACGTCAAGTCCTTTATTCTTAGCCTCGCGAATCAGCTGCACAGACTTCGCTGTTGAGATAGTAGGAATATGCAACTTTCCGCCTGTATATTCCAGTACCGCCAAATCACGAGTCACACAAAGTTCTTCAGCCAATGCAGGAATTCCTTTTAATCCTAATTTAGTTGCAGAAATATGCTCATTAACAACACCTTTTCCCATTATTTTTGAATCATTTGGAAAAGAAATCACTATTCCTCCAAAATTCTGAACATATTGCAATGCTATTTTGAGTAGATTATTGTTTGCTATAGCTTTTTTGTAATCACCAAAAGCCACTGCTCCACCACTTTTCATATCAAATAATTCAGCCAAAGCCTCCCCTTTACTCTGCTCTGTTAAAGCTCCAATAGGGTGTGCTGTTGCCACAAAGCCTTTCGTTTGATTTTTGATGTACAAAACAGAAGCTTTTGTGTCTGTCACTGGATTGGTTAGTGGATTGACAAGCACGTGTGTAAAACCACTTTTCTCAGCTGTTTTCATTCCATTTTCCAGAGTTTCTCTTTCTTCAAATCCTGGCTCTCCAAAACAAACACTACTATCAGCCCAACCTTGTGAAACATACACATTTTCAATCACTTTATCCACATTTTCGGTTGATATAGCTTCTGAAATTTTCACAATAATTCCGTTAGAAATCAGAATATCTTTAGTAGATTTATGAAAAGTACTTCGTTTATCTAAAATTTGTGCAGATTTGATTAATATATTCATAATTAAGTTTGTATCTAAAGAGCTGTAAAAAGGAAAATTATAAAACCATTAAAAGTTATTGAGAAATCTAATATTTTTGAAAATTTTATTCTCAATTGGCAAAGTTAAGATTAAAAAATGAACTATATAAAATTTTAAGCTATTTTTAATAATGGAACTTTTAAATTTATCCACAAAAAGGAAGAACCTTTCAAAAAATTGAAGTCAGAATAAAACTTGTAAAACATCTAAAGATTTCGGTTTTCTGAAGCCTGGAAAATGCCACTCATAATATTTTAAAATATGGCTTAGAAGAATATTTCTTTCATTTTTTGAAGATTTAACTTTATGCAAATCAGAATATTCTGAAGAAATAATATCTTTAAAAAAGATGAGATCCTTGCCTGAAATCGAATGCTTTGTTTCATCAGAATTACTGAAAATTCCTTCTTCCAGACTGAAAAATGAGTTTTCTTCATTGGAAATATCTGGATAAAATCCTAAAAATCGAGTTAAATCAATTAAAAATTTCAAATGAAAATTTGGAATAAATTCATTTTTATCAAAAAAAGAAAGCTTTTCTTCCAAAAATTGGTATAACTCGGGTTCGGCATATTCATTTACACAAACAAAGGAACAAATTTCGGATAAAAACATTACGACAGAACTTTTGTAAATATCTGTATGGGCGGACTGATATATTTTAGCAACTTTGGCTTCCTTAATACGTTCCAAAGCATCTGTATTTCTGTTACTTACTACCAACTCCAACTGCATAAAAGACTGAAAAAGAGCTGGTTTCAAAGTAGTTTTTTTTGAGGATAAAACTCCTTGCAACAGATAAGAGCGAACACCAAATTCCTGAGTAAAACATTTAACTATCAAGCTATTATCTCCATACTTTAAAACTGAAATTACAATTGCCTTAGTTGCTGAGTACATTTTTATCCTATTATTATTTTCATTGAAAGCAATGCGAAGATATGAAGTATTTATAATTTGACAAAAATAGTTGTGATAAGCTTTCAAATTTTGGTAACTTTGTGGCTGGTTACAACTGAAGAACTGATTTCCTACGGTTATCGTTGGGTTTTATATAAAAAAAGGAAGTAAATTTATAATGTAAAAAGTTGAGTTATGGAAAATTCTAATAGTTTAGGAAGTTTTATTTGGGGCGTAATTATTGTTTTTGTTGCCCTGCTCACAGGTATCGTATGGTATCTATTTAAATATTGGTATATTATTGTAGGGGCTGTTGTGTTGTGGATTATTTACATAATTATAGAATTTGAAGTTCGTAACAACAGAAAATTCAAGAGAGAACGTCAAAAACTTCTCGACAAAAAAAAGGATATTCATTAACTCATTTTTTCTGTCCTTTCAGAAAATACCATTACCACAAAAGGAGTACTTATTATAAATGGTCAGCAGGTACAAAATACGTTCAGGTTGTAAATTGCTTTCAATTTTCCGTAACTTTGTGATTAGTTACAACCCATTTTAAGATTTTTTGAAATTTGAACATGTTGTAAATTGCTTTCAATTTTCCGTAACTTTGTGATTAGTTACAACAAAATGAAATTGTTTATGTAATGGGAAAATGTTGTAAATTGCTTTCAATTTTCCGTAACTTTGTGATTAGTTACAACGGTGCAAAAAGGTGATATAATTATTATTATGTTGTAAATTGCTTTCAATTTTCCGTAACTTTGTGATTAGTTACAACTA
>NZ_KB900704.1 GCF_000379185.1 Capnocytophaga cynodegmi DSM 19736 | reverse complement strand
TAATCGTTTGACTATCAGAAGAAAAATTAATGATAAATCAAATTTTGTTTTAAATCCTCTTTTTCCGATACTCAAATGGGAAATAATCCATTTTTTTATTATATCTTTGCTCAAAGTTCCTTGATTTTCATTTTGTTATGCAAAACAAAAATGCTAAAAATTCTTGGAACTTTTACTTTTCCTTCAAAAAAGTTTAGACAGGTTTTTTGATAATAATTACATTATTCTTCTGAAATTTTTAAGTAAGCAGTTCATTTTTTCAAAGAAATTTATTTGGCTTTATTCTAAATAAATTTTACTTTTGTGCCTTATAAAAATAATCTAAATAAAAATCGTAAGAAGTTTTTATGTGTTACCAAAAGATAGGTTCTTTTTTATTTCTTCTGACGGCTATGAGTGTTTTCGCTCAGGAAAAGGAACAAAAAAAAGATTCCATTCAACAGTTAGAAGAGGTAGTTATCAGTGCCAACCAAATACTCGGAAGTAAATTCCAAGCTCGAAACAGAACAGGTTCAGCGTATTATATTTCACCTGCCGAAATCGTAAAATTGGGTTATACCGACATCAACCGAATGCTCAAAGCCGTACCTGGTGTAAACAGCTATGAGGAAGATGGTTATGGGCTTCGTCCTAATATCAGTTTGCGGGGAACCAAAGCCGAACGAAGTGAGAAAATCACATTGATGGAAGACGGCATTTTGGCGGCACCTGCTCCGTATTCTGCTCCAGCGGCGTATTATTTCCCCAATGCGGCTCGAATGACTGCCGTTGAGGTTCTTAAAGGAAGTAGCCAAGTGCAATATGGTCCTTTCACTACCGGAGGGGCTATCAATATGGTTTCCACGCCCATTCCCAATAAATTTTCAGGGAAACTCACCACTTCTTACGGAACAAATGCTACCTTCAAAAGTCATTTTAATTTGGGCGACAAACGCAAACATTTCGGATATTTGGTAGAATATTTGCGTTACCAGTCCGACGGATTTAAAAAGTTTGCCGATAATCAACACGCAGGTTTCAAACGTAATGATTTTATCGCCAAAATGATGACAAAAACCGATAAAGAAGAGGGCGTAAATCATTCTTTTGAGCTTAAATTTGGGTATGCCGACGAAAATTCCGATGAAACCTATGTAGGCGTTTCCGAAACCGATTTCAAAACAACACCCTTCCTTCGCTATGCAGGTTCGCGTATGGATAATATGAAAACCAAGCATCAGCAGTGGGTAGGGACGTACGTCATCAACATTTCTTCAAAGTTTAAGATAACTTCCAATGCGTATTATACAAAATTCCACCGAAATTGGTACAAACTCAACGACGTGAAAGCAGGAATTACTTCTGCCGAAAAGCGTTCTATCAATGCCGTATTGGAAGACCCCGAAACCAATCATTTGTATTTTGATATTCTGACAGGAAAAGTGGATTACATCGGTGAAGGGCTTATCGTTCGTGCCAACAATCGGGATTATTTTTCCAGAGGATTACAAACCAAAGCCGATTATCATTTCTATATAGGTGAAACTTTCATCGATGTGGAAGCAGGTTTACGCTATCACGCCGATGCAGAAGATCGTTTTCAGTGGGATGATAGTTATTCCATAAAAGACGGACAAATGCAGCTTTTCCTTGCGGGAATTCACGGTTCACAAGCCAACCGAATTACTTCGGCAACTGCTTTAGCCTCGTATTTACTGACGAAAATCACTCATCGTTCGCTTACCCTTTCTGCTGGATTGCGTTACGAAGATATCGATTTGCATAAAAAAGATTATACAAAGAATGATGTTCGCCGTTCGGGGAAAATCCGTCGTGAGGTAGATAATTACGCACGAGTTTTCATTCCGAGTTTGGGGATACATTACAAGATTTTGCCCGTTTGGTCAGTATTTTCAGGCATTCATAAAGGATTTTCGCCACCAAGTGCAGGAATGAATCAAAAACCTGAAAGTAGCGTGAATTGGGAATTAGGGACTCGATATACAACCAACAACTTAACTGCCGAACTCATTGGTTTTTACAACAAATATAGCAATATGTTGGGAAGCGATTTGGCAGCGGCTGGAGGTAGCGGAACATTGGAGCAATTCGATGTGGGAGAAGCCAAAGTAAAAGGAGCGGAATTTTTGGTACATTATCAGCCAATGCCCGAAACGAGCAAATTCAAATTGCCTTTACAGATTTCATACACCTACACCGATACCGAGATGCTTAATTCTTTCGAAGAAAATACGTGGGGACGTGTGTTTGTGGGCGATGAAATTCCGTACATCAACAAACATAGTTTCAATGCGAGTTTGGGGGCGGAGTACAAAGGTTTTGAGCTGAATATCGGGGTGCGTTACAATGGTGATATGCGTACCACACCTGGGCAGGGACGTATTGCGGAGCATAACAAAATCCCTGCACATACCATTATTGATGCATCGGCGAGGGCTCGTGTGAATAAGTATTTGACACTTACACTGAACGCTATCAACCTAACGAATAAAACTTATTTGGTGTCGCGACATCCTTCGGGCTTACGAGCAGGACATCCTTTTGGAATTTATTCAGGGGTAAATGTGAAGTTTTAGTTTGTTAGGCAGATTGATACTGAGTCTGTCAAGCTGAGCAAAGTTGGTTTTGTCAGGCTGAGCGAAGTCGAAGCCTACATAACACATAAGTTTTGTGACGATAATTTCTCGACTCCGATCGAAATGACAGAAAAGTTATCAAATATGAAGTGACGTAAATGAATTTATATTTTGTTTACATATTAAAATATGCTGATAATTCTTATTACACAGGAGTAACGAACAATGTGGAAGAACGTTTTGTTCAGCATCAATAAGGGATACAATGTAAATGCAAAGTGAAAAAAGTGATAACGAAAAACACAGAAAAAATAATTTTAAAACTAACTTTGATAATGAGAAAAGTATTTTTCCGCAGTATGTTGGCTATCGGTATGATAGCTACTACACAATTAATGAATGGTTGTAGTAAAGATGAGGGAGGAAATGACAATGATAGTAATACAACTATTAGTGAAGCCAAAATCAACCCAGAAGCGGCTAAGCAGGGGTATATGGTTTTGAAAACCGCCAAAGAAAAGGGGGAAGTATTGAAAATTGGAATTGAAGCCAAAATTCCTAATCGTCCTAATGTTTGGATAGACCTCAACAACGACGGAGAGCAACAACCCGAAGAAAAAGTAACCACTTTTCCTAAGTATGTTGAATATACGTTACAATCACAAACGGTAGTAATTTACGGAAAGGTATCACAATTACAATGTTTAGGTCAAAAACTGACTGCTTTGGACGTAAGTAAAAATCCCGCTTTAGAGATTTTAGAATGTTATATAAATCAGTTGAAAGGGTTAAATGTAAGTAACAATCCGCTTTTGTTCTATTTATCGTGCGGAAAGAATCAGCTAAGTAGGTTAGATGTAAGCAAAAATCCTGATTTGCGAAGATTATCCTGTGTCGATAATCATCTGACAACTATAGATGTAAGCAAAAATTCACGTTTGTGGGAGTTTGACTGTTCCAAAAATCAGTTAACTACTATAGATGTAAGCAGAAATGCAATGTTGAGTTACTTTAATTGTTCCGAAAATCAGCTAAAAACATTGGATATAAGTAAAAATCCAAAATTATTTCAGATAGTGTGTCATACAAATTATATAAAAGGGGCAAATATGAATTCCCTACTTATGGCATTACCAAAAGTAGTAAATGACGCGAATAATCCAGGGAAAATTGTTGTCATAAGTTTAGATGTTGAAGGAAAAGCTAAGGAGGGCAATGATATGCCTACTCAAGCACAGATTCGAGCTGTAAAAAATAAAAATTGGAAGGTGGGGAGGATTAAAAATCGCCTTTGGAAGGAGATATAATGGTAATTGGTTGTTAGCCTTTATTTTTTGTCAATTTCTTTTGGTTGTGTTATAAAAGAATGATGTGTTAAAAAGGAAGTGTTTTTGTCAGGCTGAGCGAAATCCGTGAAAAAGGGGTATATGATGAAGCTTCATAAACATACAAAGTTTTGACTTTGTTCAGCCTGACAGCACTAAACACTGATGAAACAATAAAAATAAAAAATTACATTGATTGAAACAGAGGTGGAATAGCTCGTGCAACATTGTATTTTTGTTAAAACACGAGTGAAACGCCGAATGTACGATTGTATTTTATTTAAAACACGAGTGAAATGCTGAATGTACGATTGTATTTTAGTCAAAACACTGATGAAACAGACAAATATCAATTGATATCTGAATAAAACACTGATGAAATAGATAAATATCATTTGATATTTTATAAAATATGTGAGAAAACCTTTTAATGATTTTTATGTACGAACAGGACACGTCCTGTCTGTACCTTAATAATTTTAAAAAATAATAAATTACAAAGATTATCATTTATGAATCAATCAATGATAAAGAAACTACTATATAGCGTACTTTTGTTATGTTCGCAGTGGGCATTGGCACAGACGGATATTAAAGGAACAGTAACTGATGCCAAAGGCGAACCGCTTTTAGGGGCAACCGTAATTCTCAAAGAAAGGAATGTGGGAGTTACTACCGATATGGAAGGAAAATTTACCATCAGAGGCGAACAATGGCAAACATTGGAGGTGAGCTATGTTGGTTTCCAGATGAAGAAAGTAAAAATAACGTCCAATAATCTGAAGATTACACTTCAGGAAGAAACTGAGCAACTCGGTGAGGTGGTTGTTACGGGCTATCAGAAGATAAAAAGTCGTGTTTTTACAGGGGCTTCGGCTTCGGTAAAAATGAACGAAATAAAAATGGACGGCGTGGCTGACGTTTCGCGTATGCTCGAAGGACGTGTAGCGGGGCTTTCCATTCAAAACGTGACGGGTACATTCGGTTCGGCACCACGCATCAACATTCGTGGCGGGGCTTCCATCATTGGGAATGTGCAACCGCTGTGGGTTATCGACGGAGCGGTGTATGAGGACTTAGTTTCTCTTAGTCTCGACCAATTGGTTTCGGGCGATGCCGTAACCCTTATAAGTTCTGCTATAGCCGGGCTTAATGCTACCGATATTCAGGATATTCAAGTACTTAAAGATGCTTCGGCGACTTCCGTTTATGGAGCGAGAGCCTTAAATGGAGTGATTGTTATCACAACCAAATCGGGCAAACGCGACACCCCAAATCGCATTACCTACTCCTACGAGCAAAGTTTTCGTCAGATACCTTCGTATGCAGATTTTGATTTGTTAAATTCACAAGAAACAATGTCCGTTTACCAAGAACTGGCTAATAAAGGATATTTCGGTTTACGCGATGCTCTTTATGGCAGACGCAGTGGTATTTATTATCAGTGGTACAAAGGCATCAACACGATTAATCCCAATACAGGAACATATTACTATGAAAATACGGAAGAAGGCAAACGAGCTTTTTTCAAAGAACGCGAATACGCCAATACCGATTGGTTCAACCATCTTTTTACGCTTAATCCCATTCAGAATCATACCATTACTTTTTCGGGCGGAGGCAAAAACACCACAACGTATGCTTCTATCGGATTTTATAATGATGGTGGCTGGACAATTACCGACAATGTACAACGCATAACGGCTAATCTCAAAAATACATTCTACATCAACGATAAATTCAAAACGACACTTTCCGCACAAGGAAATATGCGTCAGCAAAAAGCACCAGGAACATTCACGCAACGCAAGAATACTACCCTTGGTTCGTTCGAGCGTGATTTTGACATCAATCCTTTTTCCTATGCTTTATCCACTAGCCGAACGCTTCGTCCGCGTAGCAGTAATGACGAGTTGGAATACTATCGCAACAATTGGGCTCCGTTCAATATTCTAAACGAATACCAAAATAATTATCTAAATATAAATCTGTTAGACTTCAAAATACAAGGAGAAGCCTCTTACAAGTTTAATAACGATTTGGAAGCAACTGTATTGCTTTCTACACGACAAGCTTTTACAGCGACATCGCATTTCATCAAAGAGGGTTCGAATGTAGTTCAGGCTTTTCGTGCCAACGAAACTCCTTGGGTGGCTCAGCAGAACATCTATCTGATAAAAGACAAGGATAATCCGCTTTTGCAACCTAAAGTAGGTCTGACTCACGGCGGAATTTTCAACAAAACCGAAACCACCCTCAAAAGTTACCAAGCTCGTTTTGCGTTGGATTACAACAAACAATTGGGCGAACACGACATCAAAGGGTTTGGCTTTGCCGAAATTCGTTCGGCTGACCGCAGCGTAAATCCGTTTCAAGGATACGGCATTCAGTACGATAAAGGCAATCAAATCTTTACCAATCCGCTTATTTTCCAAAAATTATTAAATGAAGGAACAGATTATTTCTCGCTTTTGGAGCGATACGAACGCGGAGTAACCTTCTCACTAAGTGGTACGTATGGTTACCAAGGGAAATACATTTTCAACACGGTGCTTAACTACGAGGGGTCGAATACAGCAGGTAGAAACAGCCGTTCGCAATGGCTTCCTACTTGGAATATTGGTGGAAAATGGAACATAGACCAAGAAAGTTTTATGAAAGACCAAAACTATTTCTCAACTCTTGCTTTCCGTGCCAGTTACGGGCTTACCGCCAAGATGAACGAACAAGCCATCAACTCGAATGCGGTGTACAAAAACCAGATTTTAAATCGTTTCCGATTTGAAGACCGCGAAAATGCACTGCGTATTCTCCATTTGGAAAATCGTGACCTTACGTGGGAGAAAATGTACGAATTGAACATTGGTATCGATGCTGGATTTTTCAACAATCGGCTGAATGCGACCATTGACGTGTATCAACGTAATTCGTTCGACCTGATTGACCTTATCCGCACTTCGGGCGTGGGTGGACAGTACTACAAATACGCTAACTTTGGCGATATGCGTACGCGAGGTGTGGAATTGGCTTTAAATTCTAAAAACATTTTGACGGACGATTTCAAATGGACGACCAACTTCACCATAAGTTATATGAATCAGGAAATCACCCGATTGCTCAATACGCCCAACACCTTTGATATGGTTGCTGGGGCAGGACGTGGGAACATCGTTGGGTTTCCGAAAGGGTCGCTCTTTTCGTTCAACTATCAAGGTTTGAATTCGTACGGATTACCGACTTTTGATTTTGGCTTGTATCCGCTTAATAACCGAGCGTATGGTAACATTGCGGGAGCCGACTTTCTGGACGCCCAGTATTCTAAAACGTATTTGATTTATCACGGTTCGATTGAGCCAAATGTGAATAGTGGTTTGTCGAACACCTTTCAGTATAAGAATTGGGAGTTTTCGTTTTTCATCACAGCACAGGCAGGGAATAAAATTCGGTTAAATCCGTCGTTCGACCCAGCCTTTGCCGACCTAAATGTTTTTTCGACCGAATATTACAACCGATGGATTGCCCCAGGTGATGAGTGGCGAACAGAAGTTCCTGCGTTGCCTTCGCAAGATTTAATCCGACTTATTGGCGAGGAGAATATCGAACGGGCGTATAATACCTACAATTATTCGCAAAATAGGGTAGCCGACGGAAGTTTCGTGCGGATGAAAAACATTTCACTTGGTTACAACGTTCCAGAACATTATGCAAAGAAATTCGGCTTGAGTACCATCAATGTACGTGGGCAGGTTACCAATCCGTTTTTGATTTATTCGGACAAACGTCTTAAAGGTCAAGACCCCGAGTATTACCGTTCAGGTGGGGTATCGCTACCAACGCCAAAACAGTTTACATTGACGGTAAATGTTGGGTTTTAACGCCGTAGGGACGAGACACGACTCGTCTCACTAAAAAGGTAATGGCATTCACTTGTCAGGCTGAGTAAAGTCGAAGTCCTTTTTAAGAGAAATAGTAAGTTTCTCGACTTCGCTCGAAATGACAATGACAGAAACCACTCGTTTTAGAGCTTCGCCTAATTGGTTAAAGATAGAAAACACTCGTTTTTGGGGTTCACCTAATTGGTTGAAGTTAGAAAACACTCGTTTTGGGGTTTCGCCTAATTAGTTGAAGGTAGAAAACACTCGGATTGACGTTTCGGGGAAATCCTGAAAGATGAAAACACTCGGATTGATGCTTCGGGGAAATCCCGAAAGGTGGAAACACCCGTTTTGGAGCTTCGCCTAAATAATTAAAAGTAAAAAAATAGGAAATAGTAGAGAATGGATAGTCATATTTGGATAGAAAAGTGGAATAATCATTATAAAACTGATGATTTTGTGTATGGCAAGTCGCCCAATCGGTTTTTTAAGGAGGAAATCGACAAACTTCGTCCGCTTTCTATCTTATTACCAGCAGAAGGAGAGGGCAGAAATGCAGTGTATGCGGCTAAAAATCACTGGGAAGTAACCGCTTTCGATATTAGTGAAGAGGGAAAGAAAAAAGCATTGCAATTGGCAAAAGAAAATGATGTTTTTGTAAATTACAAGGTTGGCGAACTGCCTAATTTGGACTTTGACAAAGCCTCATTCGATGTAATTGCACTGATTTACGCTCATTTTCCGCCTCAAATACGTTCCGCCTATCATCAAAAGTTGATAACACTTCTCAAAAAAGGAGGTATTGTTATTTTTGAAGGATTTGGCAAAAAACATCTCGACTATCGGAAGAAAAATCCGAAAATAGGAGGACCAGCCGATGCAGAATCGTTGTTTTCTTTGGAAGAAATTCAATCCGATTTTGCTGATTTTAAGTTTGAAACATTGGTTGAGCAAGAAGTAGCACTTTCCGAAGGTCTTCTTCATAATGGAATAGGTTCTGTTATCCGATTTGTAGCACGGAAGCAATAAAATAACAATATATAAAAATAGAATAGTACAATAAATACTACAAGAAAGAATATAAAAATGAAGTCAAAAAAAATAGAATTAGGGATTACTTCTTTTGGAGAAACGACTCCGCTGGAAGCCACAGGTAAAGCCATTTCACACGCTGAGAGAATACAAAATATGGTTGAAGAAATGGAACTTGCCGATGCCGTAGGGCTTGATATTTACGCCATTGGCGAACATCATCGTTCCGATTTTGCTGTGTCAGTACCTGAAATGGTGCTGGCAGCAGGGGCAGTGAATACGAAAAACATTCGTCTGTCGAGTGCTGTTACGGTGCTTTCTTCTTCCGACCCGATTCGTATTTATCAAAATTTTGCCACCCTCGATGCTATTTCCAACGGAAGAGCCGAAATAATGGTCGGGAAAGGGTCTTTTATTGAATCCTTTCCGCTATTTGGGTATAGCTTAGATGATTACTACGGATTATTTCACGAAAAGTTGGATATGCTTTTGGAAATTTCCGAAAAAGAGCTTCTTACTTGGGAAGGACGACTAACGCATTCGGTGGACGGAAGAGGTGTTTATCCCAGAGCCGTGCAAGAAAAGTTACCCATTTGGGTAGCCACAGGCGGAAGCCCTGAAACAGCTGTTCGCACTGCCAAAATGGGATTGCCTATCGCCTTTGCTATCATCGGGGGAGAGCCTCGTGCATTCAAACAACTGATTGATGCATATCGCCAAATAGGTAAGCAGTGGGGACATACGGCAGAGCAGTTGCAAGTAGCATCACACTCGTGGGGATTCATCGCTGAAGATAACCAACAAGCCGTTGATATGTATTTTCACCCAACCAAACAAGTAGTTGATGCCATCTCGAAAGACAGACCCCATTGGCAACCGCTTACCAAAGAGCAATATTTGAATTCGGTAGGGGAATACGGAGCAATGTTTGTAGGCGACCCACAAGTAGTTACCGAAAAGATTATAAAAACTATTGAAACCCTGCAATTAGACCGATTTATGCTACATATACCTATCGGTTCGTTGCCTCATCAGGCGGTACTGAAAGCCATTGAACTTTTCGGGAAGGAAGTCGCTCCGAAAGTGAGGGCTTATTTTGAAGGGAGGTAATAAATAGGAATGTTTCTTTTGAAAAATGTAAGAATATAGAAACTTTTATTTTTGTTTATCTTTGAAGTAGGCATAAGAAAAATTATGTATGAATAATAAAATCATTCCATATAATCCAAAGCTGAAAGAATTTGCAAGAACATTACGAAAAAATAGTACTTTAAGCGAAGTATTACTTTGGAAGCGAATTAAAAATAAAGCTCTTGGCGTAGAATTTCATCGTCAGGTACCTATGTTGGAGTATATTGTTGATTTTTATTGTCACGAATTGAAATTAGCCATTGAAATAGATGGAAATATACACGATTTTAGCTATTTAGAAGATGCTCAAAGACAAGGAGAAATAGAAAAATATGGAGTTAAATTTCTTCGTTTTTCTAATGAAGAGATAAAATACAATATGTTTAGTGTTATTTTATCTCTCGATGAAAAAATTAAAGAATTACAAAAGGAACAGGAAGAAATTCCCTCACATCCAACAAAAGAAGAGTAGAAAAACATCCCCCTGCCCCCTTCAAAGGGGGATTTAGGGAGCTGTTCACATTCCTCTCTTGAGGGAAATTAAGTAGATAATAAAACAAGTGAAGAAAAACACACAGAACGAAACATATAAAAACAAGTAGAATCCAATCCCGTTTTTGGGGAGATTAGAGAGATGTAAAAGAATTAGAAAAATACACAACACGAATATACAAAAGCAATAGAGTCCAATTCCCCCTTTGAAGGGGGTAGGAGGGGGATGTGAAAAAATAAATATAATTACAAAAAGATATGAAATCAATCATAAAACTAACATTAGTAGGCTTGTTTCTGACCTCGTGTCAAGGTTTTTTAGACAAAGACCCTGATTCGTCGCTCAATGTGGCAATTGATTCGGAAGAAAAAATAGCAGAATTACTCACAGGAGCTTATCCTCAGGCGAGTTATTTTGCTTTTCTGGAAGCCCGAACCGACAATGTCGAGGAGCGAATTGGAGGGGTACACACGCGTCTGAACGAAGCAATGTACTTCTGGGAGGATTACGACCAAGAAGATTTGGACACGCCCTTAAACTACTGGAATGCGTGTTATGCAGGTATCGCACAGGCAAACAAAGCGTTGGAATTATTGGCTTCATATCCGAAAACGGACCGCGTAAAGGCTTTGTACGGCGAGGCTTTCTTGCTTCGAGCGTATTTACATTTTATGTTGGTCAACATCTGGGCAGAACCTTACGGAACGGAAAAAGCCAAGAATAGTGCTGGTATTCCGTACCTTACCAAATCCGAAAAACACGCTTTAGTCGATTACAAACGCGGAACGGTTGCCGAAGTTTACGAAAAAATTGAAGCCGATTTGAAGTTAGGAATTACGTTGGTTGATGATAATTTCTACAAAAAGCCCAAATTTCACTTCAACAAAAAAGCGGCTTATGCCTTTGCTTCGAGGTTTTACTTGATAAAAGGCGAATGGGATTTGGTTATTGAGTATGCCGATTACGTTCTGGGAAGCAACCCCAAACAAATCTTACGAAATTGGGAGCATTACGCCAGATTGCACGGTAACAATCGTAAATCTTTGTTCGCTACCTATGCTGCAACGGAAGAACCTGCTAATCTGCTAATTACTACTACCGAGTCGCGTTGGAAACGCAATTTACCCGTTGATAAATACGGATTTACTGACCAAAAAATCAGTGAGATATTCGCTTCAAAAGGAATTGATGGTTGTGATAGCGATGCAGGAAGAAAGCTCAATTACGTAACAACTTATCTATTTTCCGATTCGGAAAGACCTGTAAATAACGGAGCGTATATTGCCAAGTTCGATGAATTGTCTCTTTTGGGAAGTACAGGAACGAAGCCCAAAGATTTGTACGTAACCAATGTGCTTTTCACCACTGATGAAGTATTGCTCAACCGAATGGAAGCCTATGCAATGAAGCGTGAATACGAAAAATCGGTTGAAGATTTGAAAGAATATATACGAGGAAAATACGGAAATTTGGCTGTTCCGCCGTGTTCTAACGAGTCGTACACATCAATTAATAGTAGTTTTTATGAAGTGTATAGTCCTTTTTATGGGCTGACTTTAAAGCAATTGGCTTTGGTTAAAATCATTTCGGATTTCCGCCAGAAAGAATTTCTGCACGAGGGATTGCGTTGGTTTGATATTCGCCGATTTTACATTCCTATTCGCCGAAATTCCAAAAGCCCAATTTACCAACCGCTTCGCAAGGAAGACCCACGAAAGTTATTGCAAATTCCTGCCGAAGCCATCAATCGAGGTTTAGCACCCAATCCGAGATAATTTGTAGGGAATGGACACGTCCTTTCCGCTTAAAATAAAAAATAATCAACATACAATGAGAAGAATATACATAATATTAACATTGGTTTTGCTCAGTTGTAACAAAGAAAAACTATCCGACCAAAGCGTGGTGGAAGCCAACATTGTGCAACGTAATTATACCGAATTGGATACTTGGATACGCAATGAATTTACCTTACCTTACGGGATTGAGGTCAATTATCGTTGGGACGGAAATACGGCTCCAAAGGGAAGTTACACCTATCCGCCAGAGGCTAAAAATATTCAAAAAGTGTTGCAAACCATAAAGCATTTGTGGCTCGAAACCTATACATTGGCAAATGTGGGCGGAAAGGATTTCTTAAAAGGAAAAAATCCGATTAAGATTTATATGTATGGAGGGCAAAATGTTGATGAAAATGGAGTGGAATTATTGTCGAACACTGCGGCTACTTCGACAGAAATGCACTTGTACGATGTCAATAATTTCGATGGGAAGGATTATGCCAAAGTCTTTGCATTAATGCGAAGCGTACACCACCAATTTGCCAAACGATTGATGGAATTATTGCCTTACGATAGAGATAAATTTTTGAAAATCAGTTCAGGAGGATATGTGTCTAATACGAAAGAATTGCCTGAAAGAGAGCCCATTGCCAAATATATCCGTAAGGCTTCTGATTGCACAAGAGACCGAGATGTACAAGCCAACCAATCGTTTGCTTATGTGGTAAAAGCCGACCAAGATTTTCTGACACTTCGTATGGGATTTTTCAGCGTTGGAAAAAATGTAACCACGCAAGGAAAATTATATAAAGATAATTGCGAGGAAGTGTTGAATAACGGTAACTCGGTGTCGGAAGTGGTTAGTACCGAAGGAATTAGAGCCAATCGCAGAGGATTTTTCACCATTCATTCGATGCTTTCTCCTGAAGATGATATGGCTGAGGTAGTTAGCACTTATCTAACACATAGTGCCAAAGACGTTGAAAACGCTATCGCATTGGGAGGAATACCTTTTAATCCTTCCGACCCAGAAGACCAGCAAGCAGCTCAAGAGGCAGTAAAAAAACTTCGTCAAAAGCAAGAATTTGTAGAAGATTATTTCAAAAAGGAAATCAAAATCAATCTCAAACGAATGCAAACCATCAGCATTCAGCGACTTAAATCATACGTAAATCAATAAAATATGAAAAAATATCTTATTCTGTTGGCTATAATAGGACTTTTTTCTTGTAAAAAGGAAGATGATGGAATTTCTCCTTCGCAAAGAAATCTGCAAAATATCAATGAATTACGTAAGGAACTTACGGAGGCTCCTTATGGCTGGAAGGTGATGTATTTTTCAAAAACGGATTCATTGGCTTTTAGCAATAAAGACGAAGTTTTTAAGAAAGAAATTTTCTATTACAGAGACCAATACGGATACGGAGGGCATTATTTTCTGATGAAATTTACTCCCGAAGGAAAGGTGACAATGTTGGCTGATTTTGATGCTAATAGCAGTTCGAAACCACAAGAAAGCCAGTTTGAAATTAAGCAAAATACCTTTACCGAACTTAGCTTTACTACTTATAATTACATTCATCAATTGGTAAACGAACAATTGGAAGGCAAGTCTGATTTTTTGTATTTGCGTAAGGATTTTGACCAAAATTTGTTGTTCAAAACCACTAATTCTATTGAACCCGCTCGTGAATATATCGTCTTTGAAAAGTTAAAATCAGAAGAGGCGTGGAAGCATCCGTCAGAAAATAATGTTCAGAAAGCATTCGAAAATAGAACGTTTTTTGCAAAAATGAAAAATCCGCAAATTGTTATCCGAAAAGGAAGTCGTGTTTTTTTCCAAAGTGATGTTGTTATCAAAACCACAACGGGAACTCCTGAATACAATCGTTTTTTGAAATCGATGACTACCAATCGGTATTATGTGTTTTTGGCAGGTAAGAAATGGAATGCCAACCCGAATATTACAGTTCCCGATGAGAGTTACGCTTTGGGGTCAGGATATGTAGGAACAGAGCAAGGAATTACGTTCAGAACGGGAATTCGGTACGATAAGAACTATATTTTTTATGATTTTGAGCGAAAAAAAGATACATTTGTATGCGAATTGGTCAAAGTGTACGACCCTATTTATAAAAGATATATGTTTGTGAGCAAACATCTTTATCCTGATGGCGAACCGACGCATTTTGTTGCAGAAATAGTTGACAAATAGAAATAAGCAAAAAAATAATATAACAATGAATACAAAATATTTATTTTTGATAATATTATTGGGGATTTTTTCCTGTAATGTAAAGGATAACGACCCAGCGGAGGAAGATTATAGCAAATTATTTCCTTGGGAAGGAATTGAAAAACCTGAAAATGCCTACGAGGATATGAATATACGATTGTGCAATCCTAATGAGGCTTTGAGTAGTTATCGCTATCCTGGAGTTTCCATTGATAACCAGCGAGAGTATGATGTAACCATAAAATGCCAATACAGAGAAGCACCGCAAACTTCATCTCCCGCAAGATTTGAAGTCCGTTTTATTGATGACAAAAAGCAAATTGTTGCGGTAGGGTCAGACGCTTCGAGCAGCAATATAACTCACAAAATGACCGATGGCGTGGAATTTTCTAAAACGTTTAGAGTGAAGTCAGGCTATCCGATGTATTTGTTAGTCAACGGAATTGGTGATAGAGGTTCGAACATAAAAGCAAGTATCTCAGCCGTTTCAAAAGACGGACTTATTGTTGTTCCAACCCTTAGTACCGAGCAATCGCAAAACAATGAAGGACCTAACAGAATTCCGTCCCCGTATTGCGAGTATATTATTTTGCCATAAATGTGTTGGAGCATAGCGGAGCAAATTGTATCAAGAGCTAAGATAACACACAAAATTAAATAACCAACTGAACAAGGCACTTCTTGTTCTTACAAACAGAAAAAATATGTGGAAATATACAATTTTAATAGTGTCCCTTTTGGTGTTGGGGTGTAACAAAGGTGAGGGAGAGACGGTAGAGTCGGCGTACATAGAGCCTTTGCCTCCCGAACTCAAGTACAGCTTTTCCCGCAACGGAAGCAGTAGCGTTGACGTGTTGGAATGCGAACTGGTCAAAGAGCCTATCGACCGAATCTATAATTCTTATTTGAAAAGAGCTCAGATTTCAAATCAAAGCAATTACGATGAGGTAATGGGATTGTTTACCAACGGAATGTATCACCTAAAACCGAAAGAAGAGATAGCTACTTCGCCTTTGCATCTTGCTAAAAAATCGGTTATTGAACAAGATATAATAACGCTCATTGATGTATCGAGTGCGATTGCAGGAAGAGGAGAAGCCAATCCTTCTGACCACAGAAATCGTCCTGCTAACTACGGACGCACGGGATATATCGGGCAGAGTATCGGTGATGTAAATCTTTCCTTTGCAGATGAAAAAGGTTTGGTGGTAGCTGAAATTTTCAATAATTCGTTGTTGGGAGCTATTTATTTGGATAAAATCCTAAATTATCACTTGGACGAACAATTTTTTGACAATGCCGAGCTTATCGCCAAACACGAAAATGTGGAATTACTGGTGGGAAGGAATTACACCGAGCTGGAACATCATTGGGATTTGGCGTACGGATACTTCGCTTTCTTGCGTCCGCTGGTACAAGCTGAGGGAATTGCTTTGCTCAAAGATAGCGAACGAACCATCTTTAATGCTTTTGTTCAGGGGCGTATTGAGTTGGGAAGATATCGTTATGAGGATATGAAAAAACATCTGAAAATCATCAGAAGTGAGCTTTCCCGAGCCATCGCCATTCAGATTGTGGATATTCTGGTGGGTGAAAACACCTTAGTCAATATGGATGAGGGGACGGGCTATGCATTTCCTTTCATTTCTCGTGCGTACGGACTCATTTATACGATGCAATTTGCCAGAAACACAGAGGGAAAACCTTATTTCACGTATGAGGAAATCCAAAGTTTTCTGCAAGAACTTAAAAAAGATAAAGGTTTGTGGGATAAAGACAAGCTCCTTTCAGATGTCAATCATAAAGGTTCTTTGAAGAATATTGCTTCTGAAATAGGAAAGCCTTTCGGAATTTCAATCAATGATATAAAAAGATAAAGTAAAGTGGATTTTCTTTCCATCAAGAAGAAATTAGTAAAAAGGAAGTTGATAAATATTCAAAAACAGATAGATTGTTCTTATTTTTAACAAGGAAATTCAAAAAATTATCAGGGATAGGGTTTATCCTTACTGGGGAAGGATAAAAATCATTAGGGAAGGAATGTATCCCTGATGGAGAAGCGTAAAAATCATCAGGGATAGAGTATATCCCTACTGGGGAAGCATAAAAATTATCAGGGATAGAGTGTTTCCCTACTGGGGAAGGACAAAAATCATCAGGGAAGGAGTGTATCCCTACTGTGGAAGGATAAAAATTATTAGGGATAGAGTATGTCCCTGATAAAAAGCAATAAAAAATAGATGATTTAAAAGATTTTTATGGTTTTTTAGAAAGAAAACAAAATGATAAAAGAGTTAAATCATTTGGAATGAATAAATTTTTTGATGATATAGATAATAAAAAATAGTTTTTTGTACTGATTCCCCCTTTGAAGGGGGGTAGGGGGGGATGTAAAATCCAAAAGACATCCTCCGTCCTTCGGACACCTCCTTCAAAGGAGGATTTTGGAGTGTGACAAATTGTATAAAGTTGATGAGATTTTATTTAATTCATAAAACTTTATCAAGAAACTAAAAGCAATAAAATAATATCAAACAGATATAAATAGAAAAAGAGATGAAATACAGAATATTCATACTATTTTTAATCGTGGGACTTGTTGCTCAGGCACAAAGTAACTTAGTTCCTAACGGAGGATTTGAAAGAGGAAGTTCAAGCAGACCTGATAATTGGTATTTCCCTAATGGATTTGCTTATCAGCGATCTTCCGATGCTCATTCGGGAAGTTACGCAGCCAAAATTTATGCTAATTCAGGAACTTTTTATCTTCATCAAGAAGGAGAGACAAATGCAATTGATGTAGAGGCAAATGCCCAGTACGTTTTATCATATTGGTATAAAGGAGATGTATCTGACCGAAATATGGAGCTTTATGTATCTTGGTATGACGGTGATAGCAGAATCAAAAGGGAAGCTCTCGGAAAGGTTTCTTTTACAAGCCAATGGCAAAAGCGAGAAGTAACGCTTACCGTCCCTACAGGGATTAACAAAATGGGAATAGCTTTTTATGTATCACAAAGCAATGGTTTCATTAGCATTGATGATATTTCGTTAGTCTATCAGGGCAATGGCGGAGGCGGTAGTGTTTCAGTCCCAACAGGGGTTTCCACAAGGGAATATCAGCGAGAAATTGAAGTAAGATGGGATAAAGAAGCCGACAGACAGCTGCAATGGGAAGTTTTCGTGAATGACCAGTCCGTAGGCAAGACGCAAACAAATCGATTTCTGGTTACTGACTTAGAACCTCAGAAGAGTTATAGAATAAAAGTTCGTGCTTTAAGAGGAAGCGATGTGTCCGACTTTTCAAAAGAGATAAATGCCATTACCAACGATATGAGAAGAAGTCAGAACGATATGGAACGTGTTCCGCATCTGCGTACCCTTAACATTGATGGGGAAGTTTCTCAAACAATCGACCTATATTATAATGATTTGGCGAATAAAAATGCAAAAATCCAGTATTTTATAAACTCAAAACAGGTATTTCCGACCAATAATCAGCTTACTTTTCCTAAAAAAGGAAAGCAAACGCTAAAAATCATCATTGAAGAGGCTCCAAATATGAAGTGGGAGTTGGATTATTACTTAGATGTGAGGTAAAATATGTATAAAAATGCTTTAAATGATGTTTTCCATAGGTTGGGAAATGTTTTTTATTTGTTAGGAAAGCCAAATAAGATAAAAAGAAAAGTGAATAATAAGTTTGATAAGATAAATAATATTATTATGAAACATACTATAATAATGAGTTTGTTAGCTGTTTTTCTGGGATTGATGTCTTGTGAAAAAGGAAACAAAGATGAGTATCCAGAAATTAAAGTAGGGAAGGGGAGTGAGTCGCTCAAAGAGATTTCTATAAATAAACTTACGGAAAGGAAGATTGTTTTATCGGGAGGAAATGAGAAATTTTTGGCAAACGTTGAGAATTCAAAATTGGCTCAGGTAACTATTCATAAAGACACGCTAAAAATAAAAGGATTATTTGAAGGCGAAACGTTCGCTACGATTACCTCGCACGACAGAAAGGCACATCTTAAAATCAACGTGATTCCTCAGGAGATAAGCATTAGTCAGGACTATATTTTGCTTCATCCCCGCGATGAAAGTAAGTTTGTTAGCCTAACGGGCGGGGGGGATATTGTTAATTTAGATGTTGATGACCCTTACGGAATTCTAAACTTAAAATGGAACGGGAAGACTAACATTCTGGAGATAAATGCCCTACACGAGGGGGAAGCTACCATAACAGCTGTATCAAATGGAGTAGCTTCAAAGACACTTAAAGTAGTGGTTCGTTCAGAAGGAAATTTGGAAAAGTTAGGTTACTATTCGAGTTATTCACGCACACTTTCTCACATAGAACCTAAATTGGTTGTTAAACGAGCAGGAGTAGGAACTTGGTTTACTAATAGTACTGTTCCGTATGGTGTTAATGACGGATTTAATCAACGAAGTGCCGTTCGGGTAGGTGAGATATTCAATCCGCAAAAAGGACAAAATGTTCAGGTAGAAATAAAATCGTTTCCTTATCCTACAAGTTTTTCTATTGGTACAGGTATGTATCCTGTTTTTGTTGAAGAAGTTCGTGACACAACTTTCGTAATTCGTGGGAAAGGATTTAAGTTCGTTCTTCCGAAATAGATTTTTTTTCAGATAACATTCCAAAACGAAGATTGTTTTATACGATACAAATAATTTTTGTAACCATACGATGTTTTATAGAAGCATTATCAAAATGTAAGTTTTGGTAATGCTTTTTGTTTTATATTGATTTATAGCGTATTAAAAATATTTTTTTAGAATTATTATGTTAAATATTATTTTTATTCAGTTTAAATAGGTACATTTGCCCTGCTAAATTAATTAAAACCATTAATCAATGAGAAAAATAAAAGTTTTTTTAGGGCTGATACTTATGGTATCGGTAATGTTTGTTTCTTGCGGAAAAGATGACAACAAAGTAGAACCACCTGTTATTCACGAAATCAAAGTGGAGAATAACGCTCTAACCATTTTAGAGGGGGAGAGCAAAACCATAAAAATTGTTTCAGGAAATGGAGGTTACCAACTTAAATCGGATAATGATAACGTAGCGGTTACTGAAAAAGAGGGAGTAATTACCATTACAGGACAGAAAGCAGGGAAAAGTACTATTTCCGTGACTGATAGCAAAGGAAAGAAAGTTTCTATCAGTGTTACTATCAACGCATTAGTTTTGGATAAAGTGGAAGTTTCTCTTCAAAAGGCTGAAAAAGCAACAGTTGTAATACAATCAGGAAGTGGAACTTATTCCGTAGCTTCAGATAACGAACCTGTTGCAACTGCCGAGCTTTCAGGAACAAATATTACCATCACAGCTATTGCCGATGGTACAGCTACAATAACTGTTACTGATACCAAAACCAATAAGGCACAACACCTTAAGGTAATTGTAAAAACGCCTATTCCAGAAAGTTATTATAATTTAAGCAATGATAAAACAACCTTGGTAAAATGGCTTAATGATGAGCTTACAACTCTTGATATGGAAAATGACCCAGTGCTAAGCAAGGTAACTTCCATCGGAGCAAGAGCTTTTTTGGGTTCAAAATTGACAAGTATTACGCTACCCAAAGGATTGAAAACTATAAAAGAACGTGCCTTTGAAAATTCTCCATTAACATCGTTAGTGATTCCAGAAGGGGTAACTATCATAGAGGGTAGTGCTTTTTATAGTTGTAAAGCATTAGCAACCATAACGTTACCTCAAACACTAACAGAAATTGGAGAATCAGCTTTCAAATCCTGTCATAAACTTAACAATGTAGTTATTCCTGACGAGGTAAAACGATTGGAATCAGACGCTTTTTCAGACTGTAGAGGGTTGACTACCATTACATTATCAAAACAATTGACTCATATAGGAGGCACTGCGTTTAATGGATGCGGAAAATTGTCTTCTATTGAACTTCCCGAAACCCTTGAAGAGATAGAAATATCTGCTTTTTCAGATTGTAAATCTTTATCAAAGATTACAATTCCTAATAAAGTAACCGAGTTATCAACCTCTCTTTTCTGGGGATGTAGCAATTTGGCTTCAATCATTATTGGAGAAGAAGTAACAACCATAGGAGAAGAAGTTTTTCGTGATTGTTCAAAATTGACCACTATAACCATTCCGAGCAAAGTAACTGAAATAGGAGGAAACATTTTTTCAGGTTGTAAGAGTTTGGTTTCAATCACGATGAAACCTGCAACACCTCCTACATTAGAAGGTACTTTGTATGATGATGATGAATTAACAACTTTCAAACATATTTATGTGCCAACAGCAAGTGTGAGTTCATATCAAGAAGATGAAAGTTGGAGCGAGTATTCAGATAAAATAAGTGCTCAATAATTATAAAATGAATAAAATGAGAAAAATAGGTTTGATTTTAGGGCTACTTTGTTTCGGATTGGTAGCTATGGTTTCTTGTGATAAGGACGACAATAAACAAGTGGAAGTTCCTGCGAAAGAAATCAAAATAAGTAAAGAAGCTGTAAATGTTTTGGTTGGGAAGACTCAATTAATTGACATTACCGACGGGAATGGAGGTTATAAAGTAAAATCTTCGGACGAGAATAAAGCTGTTGCATCTGTAAAAGGTGAAAAACAAATAGCTGTGGAAGGTAAAAGTGCTGGGGAAGTTACTCTGACCATAACGGATAGTAAGCAGAAACAAGTTTCTGTAAAAGTGAATGTTTTTCAGTCTATTGCTTTGGAAACGAAAGCTATCATTCTAAAAAAAGGTGCTGAAAAAAGTATTGCTATTAATTCAGGTTCAGGAGCTTACAAAGTTGAATCAAAAGATGAAGCTATCGCTACAGCAAAGATTGTTGGTACGAACTCTATCGTTGTATCAGCAGTTTCAAAAGGAAATACTACAATTGTAGTAACTGATACACAAACCAATAAAACGGAGGAAATTTCGGTTATAATTTCTGAACTTACCTTGCAGAAGGAAAATATTCAACTGAAAATAAACGATTCTGAAAATGTAACTATTACAGGTTCAGGAGAATACTCAATTTCTTCAAGTAAAGAGGGCGTTATTAAAGCAGAAATTATCAATAATGAGTTGAGAATTACAACGGTAGCATCAGGAGAAGTCGTTGTTACGATAACGGATAATCAAACTTCTGAAAATAAAGAAATTACAATTGTTGTGATGGAAGAACTCCGAATGGAAAAATCTGAATTGACGGTAACTAACGGAGATTTTGAAATTATAAATATTCTTGGAGGAGATAATGCAAATGGCAATTACGAATTTGAAATTACCGCTACTCCTACTGATGTGGTAAATGTTGAGCCTCAATGGTATGATGCTACACAAGGACATCATTTAAAGGTAACAGGTTTAAAACCAGGGGAAATTACTGTAACAGTGAAAGATAAACAAACACAGCAAGTTACAACATTTAAGGTTACTGTGAATTTGAGCGAATTTTCTATCCCTCGTACTACGTTGGAACTTTCAGCAGGAGCAAGTACAACCATAAACATCAAAGGAAATGGCAAATATGAAGTTAGTTCGGCTAATTCTTCGATAGCAACTGCCGAAGAAAGTAATGGTGTGCTTACTATTACGGCTGTGGGAAGTGGCTCAACCGAAATCACGGTAAAAGATGTTCTGAAAGATGAAACTAAAATAATTTCGGTAGTGGTAAAATCTTCTTTCACGGTAGATGCTAACGGGGTTTTAACAGCAGTTGACCCTTCAGCTATTGTTGCTAATTTGGTAATTCCTGAAAATGTGAAGGAAATTAGTGATGGACATAAGCCTTTTGATAAAAATAGAAATACTATTCAAATTGTTGCAATGGAAAGTATTGAAAAAGTAGGTACTTTCGCATTTGCATTTCAATCCGAATTAACCACGGTTAATATAGGTAATAACATTAAGCAAATTAATAACTTCGCATTCGCTGTTTGTAAAAAATTGAACACTTTTAGAGTTAAGGCGACAACACCGCCTACTTTAAATGGAAAACCATTTCAAAATTCTTCTGATAATAAAACCTTGATTGTCCCCAAGGGGACAATCAAGGTTTATGAAAATTCCGATTGGAAAAAATATTTTACGAATATCGTTGAAGAATAAAATTTTTAATAAGCTGTCTGAAAAGGCAGCTTTTTTTGTGCTATAAAAATGTAAAGTAAAACCACGATTTTCGTAAATTAGCAACGTGAAATTTATAAAAATCAATATGTCAGACAAATATTTACTATAAATTATTGAAAAGAAAATCTTGCTGAATTTATTTTGTAAGGTTTTCTTTTTTTAGTTATTTTTAGTTCAAATTTTGCAATAAAATAGGTGGTTTGTTGGTAGATGATGTGTTTTTTTCATAACTTTGCGGGTCGGTTAATTCTTGGGAAATCAGCCAGAATAAATGATTTTCATTGTGATTTCGGCTAAAAATTTGGGAAAACAAGTTGTTTTTAGAACACATTTCCAATAAAAAAAAGTATTTTTTAGAAAACTAAACAATAATTGTGTATTTTTGCCCAAGTTTATTCAGTACTTTTTTCAAATAAGTATCATACAATTTTTTATATTATTATGACAAAAATAACTGCTGCAATAACAGGAATAGGAGGCTATGTTCCTGATTATGTGCTGACAAATGCAATGTTAGAAACAATGGTGGATACCAACGACGAGTGGATTTATACACGTACTGGTATTAAAGAAAGAAGAATTTTAAAAGAAGAAGCTCAAGGAACATCGTATTTAGCAATTAAGGCAGCTCAAGATCTTATCAATAAAAAAGGGTTGGATCCTAAAGAAATAGATTTGGTAATTCTTGCTACAGCAACACCTGATATGCCAGTAGCTTTAACTGGACCTTACGTAGCTTCAGAAATTGGAGCTACAAACGCATTTTCGTTTGACTTACAAGCTGCTTGTTCAAGTTTTTTGTATGGAGTTTCTGTCGCTTCAAGTTACATACAGTCAGGTAAGTACAAAAAAGTTCTATTAATTGGAGCTGATAAAATGTCCTCCATCATTGATTACACTGACCGAGCAACTTGTATCATTTTTGGAGATGGAGCTGGGGCAGTGTTGTTTGAACCTAATTATGAAGGGTTAGGAGTTCAAGATGAGATTCTGAAAAGTGACGGAATAGGAAGAAATTATTTACATATAAAAGCGGGTGGTTCAATGTTGCCCATAACTGAACAAGGACTTAGAGAAAAGAAACAATTTGTTTATCAAGACGGAAGAACTGTCTTTAAATATGCAGTTTCTGGAATGTCAGGTGTTGCAGCTGAAATTTTGGAACAGAATAACTTGACAAAAGAAGACGTCCAATGGCTAGTGCCACATCAAGCAAATAAACGTATCATTGATGCTACAGCTGAACGAATTGGTTTGACAGAAGATAAAGTGATGGTTAATATCCACAAATATGGAAATACTACTTCAGCTACTATTCCTTTGGCATTGAAAGACTATGAAAATCAGCTTAAAAAGGGTGATAATGTTATTTTAGCTGCCTTTGGTGGTGGATTTACTTGGGGAGCGATATACCTTAAGTGGGCTTACTAATTTTTAACAATAAACATATTACGATAACAACCTAATAACGAATATTATGGATTTAAAAGACATTCAAAATTTGATTAAATTTGTCGCAAAGTCGGGGGCAAGTGAAGTGAAGCTTGAAATGGAGGACATCAAAATCACTATAAAGACCAATCCAGAAGAAAGTGGCAAAGAGCAAGTGTTTGTACAGCAAATGCCTATAACCACAATTCCTCAAATTCCTGTGCAACAACCAGTAACATTACCTCAAACTACTGTTGCCGATACACCTGAATCAAAACCTACAACGGTAGAAGATGATAGTAAGTACGTGACTATTAAGTCTCCTATGATTGGGACTTTTTACAGACGTCCTGCTCCTGATAAGCCTTTGTTTGTTGAGGTTGGTACCACAGTGAAAAAAGGCGATGTGATTTGTATTATTGAAGCGATGAAGTTATTTAATGAGATAGAGTCAGAAATTTCTGGTAAAATAGTAAAAGTTTTAGTAGATGACTCATCTCCAGTTGAATTTGATCAGCCTCTTTTCTTGGTTGAACCAGCTTAAAAATCATATTGTTGGATTTGATTAGTATGTAGCAATACTAAATTATTTTGAATTTATAATTAAACAGACATATGTTTAAAAAAATATTAATAGCCAATCGAGGTGAAATCGCTTTGCGTATAATTCGTACGTGTCGCGAAATGGGAATCAAGTCTGTAGCAGTGTATTCAACAGCCGATGCAGATAGTCTGCACGTTCGTTTTGCTGATGAGGCTGTTTGTATAGGTCCTCCCGCAAGTAAGGATTCGTATTTGAAGATTTCTAATATAATTGCTGCAGCGGAAATAACAAATGCTGATGCAATCCATCCAGGATACGGATTTTTGTCTGAAAATGCGAAATTTTCAAAGATTTGTGCAGAGCACGGCATAAAATTTATTGGAGCTTCTCCCGAAATGATTGAAAAAATGGGAGATAAGGCAACAGCTAAGGCGACAATGAAAGCAGCGGGTGTACCAACCGTTCCTGGTTCAGACGGATTAATTGAGTCACTTGAACAAGCTAAAAAAGTGGCTAAGGAAATGGGATATCCTGTGATGCTTAAAGCAACTGCTGGAGGAGGAGGACGCGGAATGCGTGCCGTTTGGAAAGAAGAAGACCTTGAAAGGGCTTTGGAAAGTGCAAAACAAGAATCTGCAGCAGCTTTTGGGAATGATGGTATGTATATGGAAAAACTTATCGAAGAGCCAAGACATATTGAAATACAGGTAGTTGGATATCAGTATGGAAAAGCTTGTCACCTTTCGGAAAGAGATTGTTCTATTCAACGTCGTCATCAAAAATTAACAGAAGAAACACCTTCTCCGTTTATGACCGAAGAATTACGTAAACGAATGGGGGAGGCAGCAGTAAAAGCAGCTGAATATATAAAATATGAAGGAGCAGGAACAGTAGAATTTTTGGTGGATAAGCATCGTAATTTCTATTTTATGGAGATGAATACACGTATTCAAGTTGAACATCCAATTACAGAGCAAGTGATTGATTATGATTTGATTAGAGAACAAATTTTGGTTGCTGCTGGAGTGCCTATTTCTGGAAGAAATTATACTCCAAAATTACACTCTATAGAATGTCGTATTAATGCAGAAGACCCTTACAATGATTTTCGTCCATCACCAGGAAAAATTACTACATTCCACGCACCGGGTGGACACGGAGTGCGTCTGGATACACACGTATACGATGGATATACAATCCCACCTAATTACGACTCAATGATTGCAAAGCTCATCACTACGGCTCAGACTCGTGAAGAAGCAATAGCAAAAATGAAACGAGCCTTAGATGAGTTTGTAGTTGAAGGCATAAAAACTACAATTCCTTTCCATTTGCAGTTGATGGATGACCCAGATTATTTGGCAGGTAATTACACAACCAAATTTATGGAATCTTTTAAGATGAATCCACCGCAAGAATAGAATAAAGTCAAAAAAAATCCCTGAATTTTCAGGGATTTTTTATATGTCTTCTAATCAGTTTATAATGGCATTGTAGACAATTCGTTGAATTTTAGGTCGGATATTTTCTTTAATTAATAAGTTATTTTCAGCAGTTGGGAAGGTTCTGTTGGATAAAAATACAATAACTATTTCATTATCAGGATCTGCCCAGGCATATGTGCCTGTAAAACCCGTATGACCAAAACTAGACATAGGAACACAACCACAAGTGGGACCCTCTCCATCAATTTGTGGTTTGTCAAACCCTAATCCTCTGCGGTTATTTTCACTACAGAACATACACGTATTGAATAAATTAACAATTTGCGGTTGTAAATACCATTCCCCTCCATAATAGCCTTTTTGTAAGAACATTTGCATCATTTTTGCCACATCATCTGCATTACCGAAAAGCCCAGCGTGTCCGCCCACACCACCAAGCATTGCCGCTCCTTGGTCGTGTACGTACCCGCGTATTTCCTGCCTACGGAAATAATTATCAACCTCAGAGGGAGCAATATTTCCTAAAGGAAAGTGTTCCAAAGGGAAATAGGTAAGATGATACGCTCCCATATTACGATAAAAATCTTTTTGGATTGCTTCTGAAAGTGAACTATTTGACTTCTTTTCAATATACTTTTTGAAATAATAATAAGGCAAGTCACTATACAAATATTTTTTTCTTTTGATGAGGTTACAATCATCAATTTGTTGATAAATGAAATTATGATAATCTTTCTTTATGTAAAGATTTTTTGCTACCTGAACTGAAAAATCATCAGTTTTTACATTGCTATAAATTTCTTTTAGTGGCTTTTTTTGAACGTCGAGTGTCTTAAGATAGAAAGGTATCCACGAAGGAAACTGTGCATAATGAGATAAAACGTTCATCATTTTCAAATTTCCTTTATTGGTGTTTCTTAATTCAGGAAGTAAGTCAGAAAAGGAAGAATTTATGTTGAATCCTTCTTGGGCGTATATTTTCATTAATTCGGGTAAGGTAACCAAAATTTTGGTAAGAGAGGCAAGGTCATAAATGGAATTGTCCTTTACTAAATTTTTTTCGTTATAGTCAAGTGTGCCAAAATTTTTTCGATATACAATTTTTCCTTGTTTTGCTACTAAAATTTGCATTCCAGGAGCCATTCTTTTGTTAAGAACTACTTGAGCAATGCTATCAATAGAACTTAATTTTTTTGAACTCAGCCCTACACTTTCAGGTAATCCATAGGATAAACGACCAATTTTTGGTGTGCTAACAGACGTATTTACAGGTAGTTCGGGGTGTGCCGAGACTGGTAAAACGCCTTTTCCTTCAATAGCTCCAAAGATGAGTTGAGCGGTTTTTTCTTGGGCAACTTTGTGATTTTGGTATGAGACAATGATGCTTTCAATATTTGTTAAATTTTTTACATCTAACAAAGCATAAGGTCGGGTGAAAATAGAAAGAATTACTTTCTTTTTCTTAGCGATTTCTTCCAGCCAAATAAGTTCTTCCTTTGTGAATTTATAGGCGTCCCAAGGCGTTTTATTTGGTTTGTGCAGACCAATAACAATTGTTTGATATGGTTCGATATTCTTCAGTAATTGTTCTGTAGATTTTGGCTCAATAATTGCCACATCAGCATACTTTCGCAGATTGGTATAAAATGTCCAACCGCTATCATTTCCGAATTTTATATAAGCAATTTTTTCTTTATCTAAATTTCTGATAGGTAATAATTTATTTTCATTTTTGGCAACAGTCAAAGCGTTTTCAAAGATTTCTTCCAGAAGTAAATCATCTTCAAGTGTATGTAAATTCTGATGAAGAGTTTCTAAATTCAGAAGCTCAAATTTGTATAAACCAACTTTGTATTTTGCCATTAATATTTTTTTCACAGAATACGCCAAACGTTCTTCAGTAATTTTCTTATTTTGGTAAGCTTTCTTTATCGCTTCAAAACCTTTAACGAGATTTTCGGGCATTAGCAGAATATCATTTCCTGCCAAAAAAGCTGCCACTTCCACTTCACCTACAGGCAAATATTCTGAAACACCTTTCATTCCCAACGCATCGGTATAAACTAAACCTTCAAAACCCATCTGAGTTTTCAGAATATCAGTAATAATATGGTGAGATAGGGAAGAAGGAAGCCCTACTTTTGACTCAAGTGATGGAATATTCAGATGCCCAACCATTACACTGGCAACGCCATTATTTATTAATTCTCTGAAAGGATACATTTCTATTTCGTGAAGTCTTTCGGAAGGAAAATCAATTAGCGGTAGGGTTTTATGTGAGTCTTTTGATGTGTCGCCGTGACCAGGAAAATGCTTTGCACTTCCCAGAACTCCAGCAGATTGCATTCCTTTTGTGAAAGCAATTCCTTTAAGAGCCACATTTTGTTTGTCTTCTCCAAAGGAACGATTTCCGATGATTGGATTAGCTGGATTTGTGTTTACATCAATATCTGGTGCGAAATTAAATTGCATACCAAGTTGTCGGCAATGTTCACCAATACGGAAACCAGCTCGTTCAATAAGTTCGTTATTTTTCACAGCTCCCATAGTCATATTCCAAGGGTAAGCGAAAGTGGAGTCCAACCGCATTGCCAATCCCCATTCAGCATCCATGGCCATAAATAAAGGAATTTTTGACAAAGATTGATATTCATTTGTTATTTTTGCTTGGCGTTTTGGTCCTCCTTTTGAGAAAATAATGCCTCCTATGTGGTATTTTTTGATTAATTCTTTAATGTATTCTGTATTTTTAGTTCCAATTTGGCTTGAAAAAACGGAAATCATAAATAATTGCCCTATTTTTTCATCTAAAGACATATTTTTGTATGTATTTTCAACCCATTTTTTTTGTTCTTGTTCATCTTTTGTAACCAAAGGATTTATTTTTTGGGCAGAAATATTTTGAATGATAAAGAATAATATAAAAATTTTGTATTTCATTGTTTTTGTTTAACTTGTTGTTAAATAATTTGTTAAGTGATTAAAAAATTATTTCTGATTATCTTTTTCTCCATTACCTACGGGAAAGAAAAAAGCCATAGGGTTTTCTTTAAAACGAATCCAAACGGATTTAGTTAGGTTCTTTAACTCATAAAGAGGAACTTCACGTGAGCGTAAAGCTATCCACAGAGATAATGAAAAACTAACAATAAAATTCCCAAATCCTATGATGAAAATACCAATAATTGTCCAAACTAATATGTTTAAAGTTACCTCAAATCCAGCTCCGAACAAACCTAAAGCTAAACTTCCACTTGCGAATGTAATGTGACGAATATCCAAATCTAATCCTAAAAATGTTCCTACAACACCAGTACAACCCATAAAAAAACCAAACCAAATGTTAGAAATGATTCCAGGCCATTTTTTTTGCATCCAACCAGAAATTTTTATCATCTTTTCCTTACCAAAAACTCCTTTTAATACGGGGTGTTCCGATAATCGATAGTAAAAATTGTTGAAGTTATTAACACTTGCCACATTTCCTGCAATAATTCCAGAAAGAAATAGAAAAACCCCCGCAATACACGAATGCAGAAAAACAGGCGTTTGGCGTATATCCAATTCTGCCAGTAATTTATCACTTTTTGATTCAGCTAAGTTGTAACCTGTTAGATAAAAAAGCCCCCAAATAAGTAGTAAACTTACGGGAAAGGCTGCTAAAACGTTTCCTGCAAAGGCGATAAATTGTGAACGGAAAAGCTTTGTAAATAATGCCGAAAATTCTAAATATTGCTTTTCTTTTTTCTTTTTATCGTTCGTATTTAGGTTTTCTAAGGTTTTGGCAATAGTTGAAGCCGTCATAGCGGGTTGTTTGGTGGCTAATGTTGCTCCAGCTAAATAAATGATTACGAATCCAATAGCATAATTCAAACTATAATTCAATGCATAAATGAATTCACTTGTGTTTAATTTGGATAAAAATAATTTTGCTAAACACATAAATCCCACAATAACACCACCCCACAATGCCGTTTTGAACATACTGAAATATTCTTTGCTTCCAGAAGTAATGTAATGTTCTCCCGTTTTTCCTGTGTAATTTGTAATTTCGTAAGTGATATTGTAAACACTATCATTTATTAGTTTACGAACGTTATTTTTTTTAGCATTGGTCTTTACCAAATTCAAATAAAACTGAATTGTTTTTGTTCGTTTCTCTTCTTCGTTGCTGATAAACAAGAAATTATAAAGTTTTCGTATTCGTTGTATTTGCTGACGAATCAGTAGAAGAGTTTGATTAACACTGAACGAAATTCCGTATTTAGATGTGTTGTTAACTGCTTGTTCTACAAAGTTTTCACATTGCTCGGAAAGAATGTTAAGTTGTTTATAATCCAACTTGTATTCCTCCATATCCAAATAGGCTTTGTTTTTGGCTTCCATATTTCGATGTATGGCATTGAGCTCTTCATCAATGGCAATAAAAGGGCTTTCAAGTGATGAATATTCTGGAACCATACGCATTACATCAGTTTGAAGAGCAAATCCACCCATTCGTTGTGAGAGAATCATCATTGATAACAAAATCTCTTTGGAAGTGGCTTTGTCTTTGGAATCATCATAAAACGTTGGCAAAGAAAGCACATCGAAAAGAGTGTGCCAGTCTTCCATAGGAACAGACTTTAGCCAAACAAAATCTGAAGATTTGTAAAATATTTGATTCAGAACATATTGTATGCTATTGTGTGAAGGCTGGTCTGGAATAAGTTGATGAGAAAGTCGGCGACGAAGCTCTTTGAAGAAAGAAACGCTGCTGAGCAAACCAGCATCGATTAAAAGATTGGTTTTCTCTTTTTTTGAGAAAACAGAATACAACTTTTGAGTTAAAAACGTTGCCTTTGCTTTGTCTTCACGTATTTCAGAAAGTAATTCTTCAATTCGGACAATGGGTGTTTTGGGAGTGTATTTTGTTCGGTAATAATAGACTAAATCAAAGATGAAATCAATGTCTTCAAATTCAGTAGCAGACATATATTTTTCAAAGATTTCACGGATTGATTGATGACTTCGCTTTATTGTTAGCATATATTAAGATTTCATTTTTAGTTGGCAAATATAACAAAAAAAGTAGAAACTATAGTTGTTATAAACACACAGAAAAAATTGAAAATCTTTGAATTAAAACAGATGAACGATGGCTAATTTTAGAAGAATATCTTTTTATTATCGACAAAAAATAGTGTAACTTTATTGGCTATTTTAGTAAATAATCAATAAAAATAGAAGGCTGTGTAAATTCTTTGTATTTTTACACAGCCTTCTTAGGAATAAAATATTATTTATCAGAAACCAAGTAACACGAAACTAACCAGTGATTTTGTTGGTCGCCTGTGTTGGCTGTTGCAGGAATTACAATTTCCAAAGAGTGAGTTCCTTTTTTTAAATTGCCAAGTTTTACACTTTCAGGAACCACTGAAGAGCCTGGGCACCAATTGGAACGCGATAAATCGGAAGAAGCTAAACGTTCTTCAACAGCTTTTTTAACGCGTTCATAATTTTCATTGTAAGCAATTGCAGTGTCTTTCTTTGTCCATACTCCTGATGAAGGGTTAAAACGTCGGAATGAAGCACAATCATCACGCCAAGGGATAAAATCAATTACTTTTTTTGTGTCAAAATACACTGAATTATTAATTTTTATAAATTCGTCACCACCTGAATGCCCTCCGTGACCTGTAGTTATATAGTATAATTCAGTGTTTTTACTATCTTTTTTTAGATTTATAGTGTGTTTTAGGCTTGTTTTAGCAAAAAGGTCTGGTATTTTTTGTCCGTTTACATAATAAATTGTATTAATCAAAGGGGTTACTACTTTTTTAGGTCGAGGTCTACCAGAATATGTTAAAGAAACATCGGCAAGGTAACCTTTGTCAGTCCAAGTATCAATCCAAATTCCGATGTAGAATGTTCCTGTAAGCAGAGATTCCAATTGAGAAACATCTTGTGTCCAAACCACTTTTTCTTCCCATTTTGGAACAGAAACAGGACGATAATACCGCATTCTTGGATATTTTGTTTCATCACTGTAATGCCCTACGCCAAAAGGAGTCATAAATCGGAGTACCTCGATGGGTAGATCGTATCCAGTAACTGATTTAATTCCTTGATAATCATTATTGTGTCCGCTTTCGGAAGGAAGTTTTCTGCTGCCTTGAGCTACATTGATAACATTTATTAAATCTTCATTTTTAAAAACAAAACAAGAGCCTGATTTGTCCCAAGTATCTCCATTAGAACGAATTGTAACAGAAACGGAAACATCTGTACCTTTTCGATATTCAGGAACTGTAACTTTTTTTACTAACAATCGTCCTTGTTGTAAGCGAATAATTCCTGAGGAAACTTCTCCTTTTTCGGAAAAATTGACAAGTGCATTTTCAAAAACTTTGATAGTTTTAGCTTCCTGTGCGGAAGAAGAAATTGTAAAAAGTAAGGCTAAAGCCCTCAAAATAAGTTTTTTCATATGTAAATTAATTAGTTAATCAAAAATGATTGCCAAAATTACGAAAAAAGAAGTTCTTGTCGAAAAAAAGTTTTTATTTTTGAAGCAATTTCTTAATATTTTATATATAAGTAAAAAAATAAAAACACGACTTAACTGCCGTGTCTTTTTAGCTTTATCCGTAAAATGAACATTTAAAATCTCGGGTTTTTTAGTTGAAAATCCATTTATATAATCCTGAAAAAGTAGTTATTATAAGCCATATCAACACGAAAATTAATATTAATACGACAAAAACTCCAATGGTTGTCCATAATGCTCGTCTGTTAACCTGTTGAATGACTTTTTTATCATCATTTACAAATCCGACAATCAGTTCAAAATTGTGTTTATAAGAACGATGCACAAAATCAAGAACAATTCCTGCATACGGGATTAATCCTACAAGTATGTCAATCAGGGAATTAAGTAAAATAGCCATAGTCAATCGGTAAGATTTTACCTTAACAATAGCCACATACAGAAACGAATAGCTAAAAAACTGAGTTGCAATATCTCCCACGATAGGAATCAAGCCTATCAATCCATCGAGATGATAGTCATCCATCCATTTTTTTGTATTTTTAATGATTTGATAATGGGTACTTTTCTCTATCTCAAGTTTTTTTAATTCTTTTTTTCGCGTTCTATGATTTTCTTGCAAACTTAAACTAATTTTATTGTTATTTTATTGAAAATTCCTTTTATTTTTTACATCTTTATCAGTAAGTGCAATTTTTATTACTTCGTCCATTTCAGTAACATAATGAAAGGTAAGTCCTTTAAGATATTCTTCTTTGATTTCCAAAATATCCTTTTCATTTTCTTTGCAGAGAATAATTTCTTTTATTCCAGCTCGTTTTCCGGCCAAAATTTTTTCTTTGATTCCTCCAACTGGAAGAACTTTGCCTCGCAAGGTTATTTCTCCAGTCATTGCTAAGTGTTTTTTAACACGTTTTTGAGTGAAAAGAGACATCAAAGAAGTGAGCATCGTAATTCCTGCACTTGGTCCATCTTTTGGAGTAGCCCCTTCAGGAACGTGAATATGAATGTTGTAATTTTCAAATAATTTATAATCAAGTTTGTACGATTCTGAATTTGCTTTGATATACTCCAATGCAATGGTAGCAGATTCTTTCATTACTTGTCCTAAATTTCCCGTAATGTTCAGTGTCCCTTTTCCTTTAGACAGAGTAGATTCAATAAAGAGAATATCACCTCCAACACTTGTCCAAGCTAAGCCAGTCACCACACCAGCAACACCATTATCCTCGTATTTATCTCGTTCCATTCGAGCTGGACCCAATATTTTGGTTATGTCGTCGAGCGTAAGTTTTACATTATACTCTTCCTCTAAAGCGATGGACTTGGCTCTATTTCGAACTACTTTTGCTATTTGTTTTTCGAGTCCTCGAACTCCTGACTCACGTGTATACCCTTCTACAATACGCTCAATTTCTTTCTTTCCTAACTGAATATCAGAAGACTTTAATCCGTGTTCTTCAATTTGTTTTGGAAGTAGATGTCTTTTTGTTATTTCAATTTTTTCCTCAATGGTATAGCCTGTAACATTAATGATTTCCATACGGTCACGAAGAGCTGGTTGGATACTTCCCAAATCATTGGCTGTTGCAACAAACATCACTTTGGATAGGTCATAACCCATTTCAAGGAAATTGTCGTAAAATTCCTTATTTTGCTCAGGGTCAAGTACTTCTAACATAGCAGAAGAAGGGTCACCTGAGTGATGGTTACCTAATTTGTCAATCTCATCGAGTACAAAAACAGGATTCGAGGTTTTGGCTTTTTTAAGAAGTTGCAAAATACGTCCTGGCATTGCACCTATGTAAGTTTTCCTGTGCCCGCGTATCTCTGCTTCATCACGTAGACCTCCAAGCGACATACGCACATATTCCCTATTTAATGCTTTCGCAATAGACTTTCCTAATGAAGTTTTTCCAACACCTGGAGGTCCATAAAAACACAAAATGGGCGACTTCATATCATTACGCAACTTCAATACAGCCAAATATTCTATAATTCGGCGTTTGACTTCTTCCAATCCATAGTGGTCTTGGTCGAGAATTCGTTGAGCTCGTTTTAGGTCAAAATTATCTTTTGAGAATTCATTCCAAGGAAGCTCTAAAATTACTTCCAGATAGTTACGTTGAATTCCATAATCAGGACTTTGCGGATTTGTTCTTTGTAATTTGCTTAACTCTTTTTCAAAATGTTCTCCGATTTTCGTGTCCCATTTTTTTGTTTTAGCCTTTGCTCTAAGTTCATCTATTTCAGCTTCGTAGGATACGCCTCCCAATTCTTCTTGAATGGTTCGCATTTGTTGTTGCAAGAAATAGTCTCGTTGTTGTTTGTCCAAATCGAAACGTACTTTCGACTGAATATCATTACGAAGCGTTAATCTTTGAAGTTCTACATTCAGATATTTTAATACAGCTAAAGCTCTTTCTTTCAGGTCGTTTATCTGTAACACTTCCTGTTTTTCTTCAACAGAAGCATTCATATTTGATGAAACAAAGTTTATCAAAAAAGAGTTGCTTTCAATATTTTTGATAGCAAAAGTAGCTTCCGATGGCAAGTTAGGATTTTCGCGAATAATTTGGGTGGCTACATCTTTTACAGAATCAATAATGGCGTTGAATTCCTTATCCTCCTGAGGCGGTTTTGTTTCTGTTACTTCTCTGGTTGTAGCTGTTATGTAAGGTTTTTCTTCTAAAATAGTATCTATTTCAAAGCGTTTTTTTCCTTGTATGATGATGGTTACATTTCCGTCAGGCATTTTTAAAACTCTCAGAATACGAGCCACTGTACCCAGATGGTAAATATCTTCACCTTTTGGAAACTCCACATTTTCATTAATTTGAGCAACCACACCAATAGTTTTTGAGCCTTCATTAGCTTCATTAATTAACCTGATAGAAGCATCTCTCCCTGCTGTAATTGGAATTACAACTCCAGGAAATAAAACCATATTTCGCAAGGGCAAAATAGGCAACGATTGAGGCAATGATTCATTCTGTATTTCCTCCTCATCTTCAGGTGTCATTAAAGGAATGAATTCTGCATCACTATCTAAGGATTCTGGCGAAAAGCTGTCAAAATTTCCTATTATCATTTCTATATTATTTATACGTGTCATTATGTCAGGATTGTTTGAATGATTCTGACAAATGAAAATTGTTCTACTTAAATAAATTTCTGTACATCAGTTTGTTATTTGTGTTTTACTACAAATAAACATATATATCTTGCAATTGTTATGCCAATGATGAAAATAGAAAAAGATACGATTTTTTAAAGTTTTACTGTGGAAGAAAGTTAATAGAAAGAAGCCATAGCTTCATAGAAATCTACTTCGTCTATGCCCATATTTTGGCAAATCCATTTTGCTCCTTCTATGTTTATAACTTCTTGTGGTTGAATATTTTCTAATAGGAGCTGCCCTTCATCAGTTGTTAAGAATAATGATTTTCCATCTGTTTCATAATGAGGTGTTTTGTATTCCAACTTCCGAATTGGATTTTCAGAAGTTTCAACGATGTTTTTTAACGAAGAATCTTCCTTATTGTAGATTAAAATTCCTCCTTTGGTAATGCTATCAATAAAAGAGCTATATTTTTCAGAATTTTCTTCGAAAGAAATGTCTGAAATTAAGGCAACTGTAGGTTGATATGAGAGAAATTTTGCCTGAAGATTGTCATTTGTTATGCTATTTTCGTTACCTTCAATCAATGCAAATTCACTATCTTCTACAATTTGAAAATTCTTTTCATCTATCTTATTTTCAATAAAAAAGCTGATAGGAATATCGTGGAAATTCATTGTGTGCAACACCATTTTAAGAATGTTTTTCTTGCCTTCATTTCCTGCTATGACAACTCGAGTTTTATTTTTAAAATATTCACGAATAAACTCAGGATAAAAGATAGTTTTTAACCCTAAACTATTGGCTTTTAATATATCTGGGTGAATTTCTGGTAGTTCTGTACTTACAACAACAAGGTCAATTTTTGAGTTTATTTCCTCATTTTTTGATGTAACTATATCTGTTTTTGAAAGTTCAGACATTAAATTCTGTAATAAAATATCTTCATTAAATATGAAATGTACTCGCATTTTTGATGATTATAAAGAATAAAAATATTGGCAAAAGTAACTTTTATAATCTATTTTACAAAACAGGGTTTGTTATAAAAATAAACATATTGTTTTAAAGCTATTTTATTTGCAATTTTATATCTGTTTTTCAAAAGATAACCTATTTCTGTGTTTCAATATTCTTTAAATAAAGAAGAAAAGGATATGAAAATGGAAGATTTGCCTATAATGTGATATCCAATCACTTTGATTTTTTTGTTAAATTTACTTGAAGTATTTGGTTTTAATGTTAATTTTTATACATTTGCACCGCATATTAACTCAATTGAAAGCATAAAAATACTATGAAAAATTTGTGTAATTCACATAAAATCAGTATATTTGTACGTGCCTTAGCACAGCACAGCACAGCACAGCACAGCACAGCACAGCACAGCACAGCACAGCACAGCACAGCACAGCACATAAACAGCTAAATAATAATATAATATATAAAAGGTGTAAATCCGCTTGATGGAGAGGAATCTCTGTTGAGCGGATTTTTATTTTCTTCGAACTATAACAACGTAAAATCTACAAGATATGGCTTTTGAAAATTTAATTCAGGTATCTTTTACTGATGAGGAACTTGGTAAGATTGATGCAGCTCTTCAAACTATTGAAACCGTACTGAAAGGCAAAACGGTGAACCTAACCCCCGATGAGCGTAGGCAGTATGGCAGTATCGCTGAACAGAACAAACTTTTTGTAAACAAATGTAAGGAGTTGATGGAGCAGTACCCGCAATATGTGCCGAGTTTTTTAGATAAGGAAGAATACGACCGTGATTTTCTGGCTCGTACGCAGATTGAAACTCGTTTACAGCGACTTGAAAACCTTGCCGAACAGCTTTCGGATACCAAAGTGTTGCTTGACCACGATAATTATTTCAATTCGCTTAGTTTTTACCGAAATATTCGATTTTTAAGCAAAGAGAATATCCCAGGGATTAAATCCATTTGGGAGGCTTTAAGTCAGTTTTTTAGGTCTGGAAAACGCACAACTAAGTAATATAACTGCCAAAATAGGGTTTCTGGAGCTATAAAATGCGGTTCTGAACTGGTAATTTGGGGTTTTGTAGTAACAAAAAGAGCTTCTGGATTGCTAAATTGGAGTTCTGAACTACTGTTTATAGTTTTTTTTAGGGGGTAAATATGGTTTTTAACTGATTAAATGCGGTTTTGAACTGCTAAAAATGGGTGTTGAACCCTAAGAAATAGAGAAAAATAATTAAAAATTATATGATGAATAACACTTATTTATAAAAATTGTTCTTTATTCATTGTATAATTGTTCATTAAATATTTGTTCATTGAAAAAAGGCGTAATCCGAAAAGCCTGTAATAGAGTAGGGGTGATTTTAAATTTTTAACAAATGAAAAATATATCGTTTATAATTATTTTCTTCTTTTTTTCTTTAAATGTATTGAATGGACAGGAAAAAGAAGATGTTTTTCAAGAAATAAAAATAACTCCTGAAATGCTATACATAGCAATAAACCATCATAAATATCCTGATAAGATTTACTCAGCAACTATAAATGAAATGGATTATCCGAAGTATATAGAGGGAAAAGTTCCATCAAAAATTTATCAAAGAAGTTTAGAAGAACTAAAACCTTATGAGAAAGAATATCAGGAATATATGGTTCATTATGAGGAAAAAAAAGGTAAATATGATGAAATTAAAAAAATTTCACTAATAATTGATGAGTACTTGAATTTGAGTTCAAAAGACAAAAGAAATAAAAAAGAGGAGTATATGAAGAAAGTTCAAGAAATAGCTGATAAACATTCTTTTCCTTCTCAATTCAAAACTATGAATCCACAAACAGGGGGTTGGATTACTCATCTTCTAAGTCCCTTGTATGAAAATGGTAAAGTGAGAGGGAGTGTAAGTTTGTTAGGACTTTATAAAAGATACGTAGACCAACTAGAATTCAAGGCACCATCTGAAAATTATCAGGTTAAAACCTATAAAAGAAAATTGACAGAATTGGAGTCAATGAGTAAGACAGAGAAAGGGATTATACTGTCACCAACAACAATACGAGAAAAGGTTATTCAGGTAGATACTGTTCCTTTAAAGTATAACCAGCTAAATGGTACTTTCATTATTATAAATGACTATTGTAAAATTGTAGAACATTTCAAAGTAAAACCTAAATTGTATGAAGTACTTTCATCTAATGATATTAGTACATACAAGTATGATGTGAATCCACTAGTACGGTTGAATGATAGAGAAGTTTATCAATTAATACAAGAAAAGGAAACTGATAAATTTTATGTCATAGAAGGGGGGAGACTTTTGAATTTTATAGAGGGAGAACAAAAATCAAAAAAGCATGTAGTTTTTGTAAAATCAACAATTACAAAAATTGAGCAATTAGCAACAATGAAGCGTGATGGGCAATTTTCTGATGAATTATCCAGAAAAAGAATGATTGGAATGTATCCTATAGAGAGTATAGAAGATGAAGTAGACTATGAAAAGGGAAGTTATATGAAGCTAAGTTCTGTAGCTCCTACAGAAAAGTTCGAAATAATTATAAATTCTTCTTCTAATTATGATTCAGATATCATTGTTAAGAGTGTGAAAACTGGGCAAATGTACAGACTTTGGGGACAAGCTTATTCCTTTATCAACAGAGCTAAAACAGGAGATGAGAAGGAAGGTTTTGGTCGTCTAATGAAAGAATTACCCAAAGAGCTAAATGTTGAAGAAAAGAAAGTTCTACAAAACTATCGTTCTTTGCTAGCAAAAGCAAGTATAAAAATAGCTATTTTAGAGTCAATACAAAAAAAATACACAAAAAATGGAAGATTTTACTCTAATGCAGTAACTTCCCCTGATAAAGAGAAAATATCTAAAATACTTTTAGAAATACGTGAAATAATTGAAAACATTAAAGATATCCGTAAAAATCAAGACCCAGAATCTGAGGTACTTCAACATTTAACACGTAAGGAACAACAGACCTATTATGGTATCCAAAATGGATTGAGTCATTTTTAATTAACGTGAAAACAATTGAAAGGTGAATGTAACAGAATTTAAACCAGAAGTAGCGGAAAACTTAAATTACTATGTCTATCGGCTTATTGACCCTCGTAATAGCAAAACATTCTATGTGGGGAAAGGTAAAGGAAACCGCGTTTTTAATCACATAAAAACAGCTTTATCATTTAATGAAAAAGGGGATGACGCTGTTAGTTTGAAATATGATAAAATTAGGGAAATTCAAAAAGCAAAATTTCAGGTAAAGCACATTATTCATCGTCACGGAATGAGCGAAAATACAGCTTTTGAAGTGGAAAGTGCTTTGATTGATGCTTATGGTGAAGATGGTGAATTAACCAATTTAGTAAGAGGTCATAAGAGTGATGATTTTGGAATGATGACATCCGAACAAATAGAAGAAAAATACACTGCTGAAGAGGCTGTTTTTAAGCATAATATGATATTGATAACTATTAATAATTATAACCATGAAGTAGATGATATTTACCAAAAAGTTCGTTTTTCTTGGAAACTGAGTATTAAAAGAGCTAGAAAATCAGAGTATGTTTTAGCTGTGAAGAATGGTATTATTATAGGTGTTTTTAAGCCTTTGGAGTGGAGAGAGGCTACCAGAGAAAACTTTCCTGATTTTGATCACGAAGTCCCTGACAGAGTTGGGTTCGTTGGCGAAAGGGCTTCCAAAGAGGTACAAAATCTATATTTAAGAAAACGAGTCCCCAAAGGATTTAGTAAAAAAGGGAGTGCCAATCCCGTACGATATACGTAATATACAGCCTGAATATAGAAGGGACTAGTAAAATCATTGCCTCCAAATTGTATAACTTTTGGAGGTGTTTTTATTTACTCATCAAAAAAATCATCGTCATCATCAATTTCGTTGAGTAGATTGTCAATAGCACGGCGGTCTTTTTTAGTGGGTCGTCCTTCGCCTTTTTGTCGGTAATATTCTTGTGCAAGTTTTTGTATTTCAGCTTGTTCAAAGGCTTCTTGGGGAGTTAAATCGTGTCGGTATACATCCACTAACTTCGCTCCAACTCTTGAAAGGGGAATATCCAAAACCTTTAACTCATAGTTAATCTGATTTTTGCGGACAACAATTTTATCCCCAACGAAAACTTCTCGTGATGGTTTAACAGTCTCTCCATTAATTCGTATATGTCCTTTTTTACAGGCTTCGGTAGCGATATTTCGTGTTTTAAAATAACGTACACACCACAAGAATTTGTCAATCCTCATAAAAATCTTTGGTATTAAATATTTATAAAGTATGGTGCAAAAATAATATAATTTCGTATCTTGCACCCTCAAAAAAATATAATTTTTGTATGATAAGAAAAACTATATTAAGTATCAGTTTGTTATCAGTATTGATGGCAGTTTCTTGTAAAAAAGACGATGATAATGAGAAAAAGATAACTCCTCCTCGTGATGTGACGGAGGTACGAGACGAAAACGAGGCTTCAATCGTGTCGTATCTAAAAACACATTTCTATAAGTTTGAAAATAATGAAGTTATATTAGATACCATCGCAGGGAAGAATGCAAAAGAGGCTTCTTTGTTTGAGAAAGTTAAAAACATAGAGCTTGATGTTTATGATGCAAATAACAATAAAGTACGTCATAAGTTGTATTATCTGCCTGTACAAGAGGGTAGTGGACAAAAATCAACCGTTGCAGATTCTGTTTTCATAGCTTACAAAGGACAATTGCTAAACGGAAAGGAATTCGATAGAACTATAGGTTATACAAAATCCAATTGGTGGGATTTGCTTGGCACCAGAAGCGAAAGAAATAACGGAAGTGTTATGGGATTTAGAGAGGCGGTTTCATTGTTAAAAGATTCAAAATCAGGAGTGATTTCTAATACCGATGGAACACTAAACGTCCCAAAAGATGGTGGAGTAGGGGTCTTCTTTATGCCATCGGGTGTAGCTTATTTTAGTTCGGCAACTTCAAAAATTCCTGCATATTCTCCGTTGATATTTACAATACATTTAATAAAAACCAGAAATGCAGACCACGACGGAGATAATATTCCTTCTATTAAGGAAATCAAACGTGATGATTATGGGATAGTTACATTGCCAGACTGCGATAAAGATGGTATTCCAGATTATTTGGATAAAGATAAGTGTAAATAAAAAAAGTAGAATATAAACACATAAGATGAGAGTTTAGTCTCTTTTTCTTATGTGTTCTTTTTTAGAGAAATGAGAAAACAAATTCCTAACATTATTACGCTATTAAATTTGTTTTGTGGCACAATAGCTGTTGTTTTGGCTGTTCAGAACAAACTGGATTGGACTTTCTTTTTTGTGGCTTTAGGTATATTTTTTGATTTTTTTGATGGATTTTTTGCACGTCTTCTGAATGTAAAATCTGATTTGGGATTGCAGTTGGATTCTTTGGCGGATATGGTAACTTCAGGAGTGGTTCCTGGCGTGGGAATGTTTCAACTTCTTTCAAAAAGTAATTTTGTGCTTCAGAATAATGGTTTGTTTGCAGAAATATTTCCCTATTTTGGATTTTTCATTACTTTGGCTTCAGCTTACAGATTAGCAAAATTTAATATCGATACCCGTCAAACAACTGGTTTTATAGGTTTACCAACTCCTGCTAATGCGTTGTTTATCCTGTCTTTACCAGTAATTTTACAATATCATTCTACTGATTTTCTCGAAAATATTTTGCAAAATACGTGGATTTTGACTGGGATTACTCTCTTGAGTAGCTATATGTTAAATGCTGAAGTTCCATTGTTTGCATTGAAATTTAAAGATTATTTATTTCAGAATAATAAGATAAGGTATATATTTTTGATAATAAGTATATTAGGTTTGTTGTCTTTTAAACTTATCGCTGTTCCTGTAATTATTGTTTTCTATATTTTTATTTCTATCTTTCAGGACAAATATAGCAACAAGCTATGACTTTAAAGGTTCTATTATAGCGTGAGGCTGAAAAATATAAATTTTTCTCGTCTGTATTTCCATACATTCGTAACATTTAATTCTTTTTTTGCCTTTTTGAAAAACTCTTCCATCTTGTGTGCGAAATATAGCTCCCATAGGTAATTCAAAGACAAAATTTTCCATTTCCTCTTTACTGTCAAAATCTTTTAGAGCAATTGATAAAACGGGGTCAATATCACTACTTGCGGACGGATTTTTAAAATGATTGGCGACAATCCCTAATAGTTTCTGCGGAAAAATATCAGGAGAAATGAAAGGCAACATCAACATACGAAAAGTGTATTTCCACTCGTTTCCGTGGGGTTTTATTTGTTTACTAAATTTTTCAAAAGCTACTAAATGAGCAATTTCGTGAATAAGTGTGATTAAAAAGCGATACTTGTTGCTATTAGTGTTTATGGTTATAAGATGTTGTCCGTTAGGTAGTTGTCTGTAATCTCCGTGCCTTGTTTTTCGTTCATTTACAATTTTTAGATGTATTTTATGTAGTTTGATGAGTTCAAAACAAGGTAAAACCGCATTTTCAGGTAGATATTTTGCAAGTATATGTTCCATTTCGTTAGAAGAAAGATACAAAAAATTGATTAGTAGGTCATTACCAAGAACTTAAATTCAAACGGATTGAAGTTTTCAATCAAATTAGGGATAAAATCTGTACCTTGCTGTATGTAAAAATCTGAGAAATTACAATAACGTTCTTGTAATGAGTTATTTGGAAATAGCTCATTTTTCAGAAGAATTGTGCGTTGTATTTCATCAGAAAATTTTCGCTTTTGAGCTTTAAGTAGTCGTTTTTCAAGATTTTCTAATCCTTTTAGTTGCTTTACTTCTTGGGCTTTGACGGCATTTTTAAAAGAAGCATCTGTTTTTTCGGCAATTAAATATAAGTCTGAAAATTGTTTTTGTAGAGCGTTTTTCTGCTGAGTGAAATCAATCGGAAACTCGCTAAGTTCTCTGACTTTTTTATCTTTTAAATCTTCCGTTTTCAGAAATAAATCTGTTATAGAAACATTCAGTTTTTTTATTTTATTATACTGATTTTTAGATACTAATAAAGCTGAATTTCGAAGCATCAATATTGGAAAAGGAATCTTTTCTATTTCAAAAAAACGTTTGAGTTCCAGCCAATAAGCAATTTCTCCACCTCCGCCGATATAAGCCAAATTAGGTAAGATAACTTCTTGATACAGAGGTCGCATAATTACGTTTGGAGAAAAACGTTCAGGATAATTTTCTAATTCCTCAAGAATTTCACTTTTACTAAAAAAAATGTCTGTTTGATGAACTTCAAATCCATTTTCAGAGGCAACAATGCGATTTCTACCATTTTCAGTAAGGTAAAATAGATTGATTTCACGTGGATTTACTTGTATAGGATACGTTTTGTTTTTGTCTTCAAGTTCTGAAATAGTTTTTGTAACTTCTTGATAAGCAGTGTTTTTGAACAAATCGTTTTTAATGTAAGGAATAAAAGATTTTTTAAGTTCGTGATGATTTCCATCTACAACTACTACGCCATATTGTTCAAACAGAGCGTTTACTAAAAAACGAGTGGCACAAGCAATATTATTATGTTCTAAATAACTGGATTTGAATAGATTTTTCAGAAAATCAGCATTTTTTCCAACACCAATTGAACTTTCAAATACCTCAAAAACTTTTTCTAAAGAATCAGTTTTGAATGCTCCCGTCATTCCCTTTTCTGAGCTATTCCAGTACAGACTTTGGTTTTGTAAATGAAAATGATTAATTTCCTCAAAGTCGTGATCTTCAGTAGCCATCCAATATATTGGAACAAAATTAAAATCAGGATATTTTTCAGAAAGAATTTTGGCTGTATTGATTGTGGATACAATTTTGTATATGAAATAAAGATGCCCAGTAAAAAGACTCAACTGATGCCCCGTTGTAATTGTAAATGTATTTTTTTTACCCAAAAGCTCAATATTTTCCAATACTTTTGAAGAGGTTTTCATTTCAGAATACTGCTCTTTTATGGAATTAATCAACCGAACTCTTGCTTCATTGCTAAAGCTATTTTGCTTTTCTTCAATTTGTTTTTTGAAGTTTGAAACGCTCGGAAAGTGATTATAAAAGCTACGTAACTCCTCTTTTTCAAGTACATAGTCACTCATAAGAGAAGAAAAAAAGTGAGTTTGTTTCAACGGGATTTGGCTTACAATCATATATTTATTAATTATGTTGCAAAAATATTAAATTTATCAATACAGAGTAGTTATTTAAGAAATATTTTTACGTAAATCGAGATATTAGATGTTAATTTTTAATTTTTATCAGTATGTGAAAATAAAAAACTTAAAATGTTTGTATAATTGAAAAATAAAATTACTTTTGCAAAAAAATTCAATAGAACAAAAAATTAATACCAGAGGAATTATGTATTGGACATTAGAACTTGCATCATATTTGAGTGATGCACCTTGGCCTGCAACCAAAGATGAATTAATTGATTATGCAATCAGAACTGGAGCTCCAATGGAAGTTGTTGAGAATCTTCAATCTCTTGAAGATGAAGGCGATATGTATGAGTCAATTGAAGAAATTTGGCCAGATTATCCTTCTGATGAGGATTACTTTTGGAATGAAGATGAATATTAATGTGTTTTGAATATAAAGGAAAAGTCTCTTGAAAGATAAGAGACTTTTTTGTTTTTAATAAAATCCTGAATTTTTGTCAGTTTTCCTAAATATGGTACACTTATTGGGAAATTCTGGCAGAGATTCAAAAATAAATGTAGATTATTAATAATTTCGTTTTTAATTAAATATATATGAATATTGTAAATTCACTAATAAAAATTTTTGTAGGTGATAAGGCAAAGAAAGACTTAAAGGCAATTCAGCCTATTGTTGAGAAAATAAAGGCTTACGCCAGTCAGTTAGAGAATATTTCTAACGATGAGCTTCGTGCAAAAACTATTGAATTTAAAGAAAAAATCAAAGGAGCAAGGGCAGAAATAGATGCCAAAATCTTTGATTTACAGCAACAAGCAAATCAAACCGAAGATATTGATAAAAAGGAAGATTTGTATACTGAAATAGATAAGTTAAATACCGAAGCATACGAAGTTTCAGAGAAAACACTCAATGAAATTTTACCAGAAGCTTTTGCTGTTGTTAAGGAAACTTCAAAACGATTCGCTAATAATCAGATACTTACTGTAACTGCAACTCCTTATGATAGAGAACTTTCTGCAACAAAAAGTTATGTGAGCCTTGATGAAGATAAAGCCATTTGGAAAAATTCGTGGGACGCAGCAGGTAAGGAAGTTACGTGGGATATGGTGCATTACGATGTGCAACTTATCGGAGGAATCGCTTTACATCAAGGGAAGATTGCGGAAATGCAAACAGGTGAGGGTAAGACACTTGTAGCAACATTGCCTGTATATTTGAACGCTTTAACAGGAAATGGAGTTCACTTGGTGACCGTGAATGATTACTTAGCAAGAAGGGATAGTGCGTGGATGGCTCCGTTGTTTGAGTTTCACGGAATGCGTGTAGATTGTATTGATAATCACCGACCTAACTCCGAAGAAAGACGTAGGGCATACAATGCTGATATCACTTACGGAACAAATAACGAATTTGGTTTCGACTATTTACGTGACAATATGGCACATACTTCCGCTGATTTGGTTCAACGTGCTCATAATTATGCCATTGTCGATGAGGTGGATTCTGTGTTAGTTGATGATGCACGTACTCCACTAATCATTTCAGGACCAACACCTAAGGGAGAATATCACGAGTTTAACGAGTTAAAACCAATTGTTTCTGATTTAGTTTCAAAACAAAGACAATATTTAACAAAAGTTCTTGCTGATGCACGTAAACTCATCGCAGAAGGAAATACTAAAGAAGGAGGTTTCTTGTTGCTTCGTGTGCATCGTGGATTGCCTAAGAATAAGGCACTTATCAAGTTTTTAAGTGAAGAAGGAGTGAAGCAACTTCTTCAAAAAACTGAAAATTATTATATGCAGGATAACAATCGCGAAATGCCAAAAGTTGATGAAGAACTTTATTTCGTGATTGATGAAAAAAATAATCAAATTGAGCTGACAGACAAAGGGTTTGCTGATATTTCTTTTGATGGAGATAAAAATTTCTTTGTACTTCCTGATGTTAGTATCGAAATAACAAATATTGAGAAACAAAATCTTCCAATTGAGGAAGAAGCTGCTTTGAAAGAAAAACTTTTCCAAGAATTTAGTGTAAAAAGTGAGCGTATTCACACACTTAATCAATTGTTGAAAGCATATACATTATTTGAAAAAGATGTTGAATATGTGGTAATTGACAATAAAGTTTTGATTGTTGATGAACAAACGGGACGTATTATGGATGGTCGCCGTTATTCTGATGGATTACATCAAGCTATTGAAGCTAAGGAAAATGTAAAAATTGAGGCAGCAACACAAACTTATGCTACAATTACGTTGCAAAATTATTTCCGTATGTACAATAAACTTTCGGGAATGACAGGTACTGCAATTACGGAAGCTGGGGAGTTTTGGGAAATTTACAAATTAGATGTAATGGAAATTCCAACAAACCGACCAATTGCACGTAAAGACCAAAATGATTTGATTTACAAAACAAAGCGTGAAAAATATAATGCTGTAATTGAGGAGGTTGTGCGTTTGTCAGAAGCGGGGCGTCCTGTGCTTATTGGTACAACATCGGTGGAGGTTTCTGAATTGCTAAGCCGAATGCTTACAATGCGTAAGATTAAACATAACGTATTGAATGCTAAGTTACATAAAAAAGAAGCTGACATTGTGGCAGAAGCAGGGCAACCTGGTGTGGTAACAATTGCAACGAATATGGCTGGTCGAGGAACGGATATTAAACTTACGCCTGAAGTAAAGGCTGCTGGAGGTTTGGCAATTATCGGAACGGAACGCCACGATTCACGCCGAGTGGACAGACAGCTTAGAGGGCGTTCAGGTCGTCAAGGAGACCCAGGAAGTTCACTCTTCTATGTTTCTTTGGAAGATAATCTGATGCGACTATTTGGTTCTGAGCGTATTGCTAAATTGATGGATAATTTGGGACATAAGGAAGGCGATGTGATTCAACATTCTATTATGACCAAACGTATTGAAGCCGCACAGAAAAAAGTAGAGGAAAATAACTTTGGAATCCGTAAACGTTTGCTGGAATATGACGATGTGATGAATGCTCAAAGAGAAGTGATTTACAAACGTCGTCGTCACGCTTTGGAAGGAGAACGCCTTAAAGTGGATTTGGCAAATATGATTTTTGATACTTGTGAGGTAATAGTACAGGGGAATAAAGGTGGAAATAATTACAAGAACTTTGAGTATGAGTTGATTAAATATTTTGCTTTGAAAACACAAATTACTGAGTCAGAGTTTGCGAAAACCTCAGCTAATGATTTGGTTTTCAAATTATATAAAGAAGTCTTGGCTCATTATCATCAAAGAACAGAGAAAAGCGCAGAAATAGCTTTTCCTGTGATAAAGAATGTTTATGAAAATCCATCAAATACGTACGAGCGTATCGTAGTTCCTTTTACAGATGGTCAAAAAGCACTTAATATCGTTACGGACTTAAAAGAAGCTTACGAAACCAATGGTAAACAATTAATTAATGATTTTGAAAAGAATATTACTTTAGCGATTATCGATGAGGAATGGAAAATGCACTTACGCCGAATGGATGAGTTGAAACAATCAGTTCAGTTGGCAGTTCACGAGCAGAAAGATCCGCTGTTAATCTATAAGTTTGAAGCCTTTGAACTTTTCAAAACGATGATTGATAAGGTAAATAAAGAAATCGTTTCGTTCTTGTTTAAAGCAGAGTTACCACAACAAACACAACCTGTGGAAGAAGCAAGGATTTCTCAAGAACCCGAAAATTATCAAACTTCAAAAGAGGAAGTTTTGAATAGTGATGAAATAGCAAGTCGCCATCGACAGGCAATGGAGCAGACACAGCAACGTCCGCAAGTGGTTGAAACTATCGTTCGTGAGCAACCTAAAATTAATAGAAATGAACGAGTTACCATTCAAAATATCCGAACAGGAGAGCGTAAAGAAATGAAATACAAACAAGCTTTACCTCTTATCGAAAAAGGAGAATGGGTAGTTTTGCCTAATAGCTAATTACATTATAGATAAAAAAATAGTCCTGATTTTCAGGACTATTTTTTGTTTTTATATATTAATAAGTAAACAATGGTCTATCTTCCATAAAGTCATTTACTTTTTCTGCGATTTCTTCTAAATGTTCGTCGTTGTGGTGATTTTTAATAACTTCATCAAAAAGGTCTGCAATGATTTGCATATCAGCTTCTTTCAAACCACGTGTGGTAACAGCAGCAACTCCAAGACGAATTCCTGAAGTTACAAACGGACTTTTATCATCAAACGGAACCATATTCTTATTTGCTGTAATATCAGCTTTTACAAGTGCTTTTTCAGCATCTTTTCCGCTTATATTTTTATTTCTTAAATCAATGAGAATTAAATGATTATCTGTTCCTCCAGAAACAATATCATAACCTTTTTCGATTAAAGCTTTTGCTAAGGCTTTCGCATTTTTTTGTACTTGGATGGTGTAATGAAGAAACTCATCGGAAAGAGCTTCTCCAAAGGCAACTGCTTTCGCAGCAATTACGTGCATTAATGGGCCACCCTGATTTCCTGGGAAAACTGCTAAATCTACTAAAGAAGACATCATTCTGGTTTCTCCTTTTGGAGTTTTTAATCCGAATGGATTTTCAAAATCTTCACCCATTAAGATAAGTCCACCACGAGGTCCACGTAAGGTTTTGTGCGTGGTAGTTGTTACGAAATGGCAATGAGGAATAGGGTCGTTTAGCAGACCTTTTGCGATAAGCCCTGCAGGGTGAGCAATATCAGCTAAAAGAAATGCTCCAACACTATCTGCAATCTCTCTAAATCGTTTAAAATCAATATTTCTCGAATAAGCCGAATATCCGGCAACAATCATTTTAGGTTTTTCTTTTTGAGCAATTTCTGCAATTTTATCGTAATTGAGCATACCTGTTTCTTTCTCAACTCCGTAAGATACAGCACGGAATATTTTCCCAGAAAAGTTCACAAGAGAGCCGTGTGTTAAATGCCCTCCGTGAGCAAGGTCTAATCCTAAAATAGTATCACCGGGTTGCAAACAGGCAGAGTAAACAGCAGCATTAGCTTGTGAGCCGCTGTGAGGTTGTACATTGGCATATTCTGCACCAAAGAGTATTTTAGCTCTGTCGATAGCAAGTTGTTCTACTTCGTCAACTACTTCACAGCCACCATAATAGCGACGACCTGGATATCCTTCGGCATATTTGTTTGTTAGAACGGAACCTGCAGCTTCCATTACTTGTGGGCTTACAAAGTTTTCAGAAGCAATAAGCTCAATTCCACGTAGTTGTCTTTCTTTTTCGTCTTCAATTAATTCAAAAATGTGTTTGTCTCGTAACATATGGTTTCAAATTGTTTATATTATCCCCCAAAGGTAGTCTTTTTTGTAATATTTTGATGTGTTTTTTAGGAAAAGTTTTCTCAGTTATTTTACTTGTATGATTTGTAAAGAAATAAATTATTTGTAGTTTCATTTTTGAAATATTTTCATCAAAAATTTTATTTATATTCTGCAAAATAATATATTTGTTTCCTCAATTGTGGTAGCTATAAATTGTAATATATGTTTGAGAGTTCAGTTTCACCAGTGCTTCAAACTTGGATTGATGTTTCGGAAGACTCTGATTTTCCGATTCAGAATATTCCTTTTGGAGTTTTTTTAACCCCTGATGATGTTGTTACCATTGGAACGAGGATAGGCAACACAGCAGTTGATTTGGGAGCAATGCATCGTTTGGGATATTTCAAAGGAATTGCCTTGGCTGATGATATTTTCTCTCAAGATTGTTTGAATGATTTTATCTCAGATGGAAAGAAAACTTGGCGTTTGGTCAGAAATCGCATTGCTGAAATATTCGATGTGAACAATCCTTCCTTAAGAGATAACGAAAGGCATCGTAAGATAATTTTATTCAATTTAGATGAAATTGAAATGCAGTTACCTGTGCGAATAGGGGATTATACGAACTTTTATTCGAGCAAGAATCAGATGTCTTATATGGAGAATTTGAAAAAAATTAATCAATATGAAGATTTTTTAGTTTCTCCACTTAGTTTTCCTTTGGGATACCACGGTAGAAGCTCTTCCATCGTGCCTTCAGGAATTCCAATTCATCGTCCATACGGACAAATTCTTCCAAAAGATGCTTCGAAATTAGAGCTTTTGCCATCGAATGAAGTTGATTTTGAGCTGGAAATGGCGTTCATAACCACAGATGCAAACGTTTTGGGAGAAAGCATTCCTATTGAGGAGGCAGATGAATATATTTTCGGGATGGTAATTTTTAATAATTGGAGTGCGAGAGATATTCAGAAATGGGAACGGACACAGCCAACTTCTTCATTTTTAGCGAAAAATTTTGCTTCGTCTATTTCTCCTTGGATAGTTACAATAGATGCTTTGGCTCCTTTCAGAGTTAGAAAGGAAAAACAAATTCCTGAGCCTCTTCCATATCTTCAAAAGGACAAAAATTATACGTATGACATTCATTTAGAGGTGTTTTTGATAACTTCGGAAGCAAATACAACGATGATTTCAAAAACAAATTATCTGAACACTTTTTGGACGATGGAACAACAACTTACACATCATACCATCAGCGGTTGTAAGGTGAATAGTGGTGACTTGATGTCAAGCGGAGCTATTTCTGGAAATACAGATGAAAGTGGTAGTTCTTTACTCGAAATTACACAGGGAGGAACTAAAAAAATTGTACTGAATAATGGTGTTGAACGTACGTATCTTGAAGATAATGATATAATTACAATAAAAGGTTACTGCCAAAAACACAATCTTCGTATTGGATTTGGAGAGGTGAGTAATATGCTTTTGAAACCTTGTATAAAAAATGTAAGATAAACACTTAAGAATTATAAATAACTGAAAAACAAAAGAAATTAGTAAATATTTATTTTCTTTTTGTTTTTTGAACTACTAAATAAAAATTTTTATGATACAATCTATGACTGGCTTTGGTAAAAGTGTTGTCTCACTTGCCGATAAGCACGTAAGTATAGAAATTAAGTCATTGAATAGCAAGAGTATAGATATTAATACTCGTATTCCTTTGATATACAGAGAGAAAGAGTTGGAGTTTCGTAAAATCCTTGCAGATGAATTGCAACGAGGTAAGGTGGATTTTAGTATTTTTGTTGAGAATACGAATTCCCAGACTTCTGTTAAAATCAATGAAAATGTTGTGAAATCATACATTGCACAGATGAAAAATATAGTTGATGGTGACACAACAGAACTCCTGAAAATGGCTGTACGTATGCCAGATGCTTTGCAAACTTCCGTTGAGAATATTTCTTCTGATGAGTTTGAAACTATATCGAAGCATATTTTGTTGGCAATCAGTGATTTGAAAAAATTTAGAACTGAAGAAGGTTTTGTGCTTAAAGAGGATTTTACTCTCAGAATACAAAACATTCGAGATTTACTTAAAGATGTAGAGGCCTTAGATTCAGAACGTTTGATACTCGTTCGTGAGCGTTTGGAGAAGGCCATTGCTGAAATTCGCAATGTAGATGCTAATCGTTTTGAGCAAGAGTTAATTTTTTATCTGGAAAAACTGGACATCACAGAGGAAAAAATTCGATTGAAAAATCATTTGGATTATTTTATTGAGACACTAAATTCAGGAGAATCCAACGGACGAAAATTAAGTTTTATTGCTCAAGAGATTGGAAGAGAAGTAAATACATTGGGTTCAAAAGCTAATTTTTCACCGATGCAACAGGTTGTTGTACAAATGAAAGATGAACTCGAAAAGATTAAAGAGCAAGTTTCCAACGTTTTGTAATTTAGCATTATATTTTACAATTTTCTATTAAGATGAATAAATTAATCATATTTTCTGCTCCTTCTGGTAGTGGTAAATCGACCATTGTACAACATTTATTATCACTCGAAAAATTAAACTTAGCATTCTCTATATCAGCTACTTCAAGAGCTCCCAGAGGAAAGGAACAACATGGGAAAGAGTATTATTTTCTTTCTATAGATGAATTTAAAGAACGCATCGCTTTGGGTGATTTTTTGGAGTGGGAGGAAGTTTATGAAGGAAATTTTTATGGAACTTTGAAAACAGAGGTAGAACGATTATGGTCGTTAGGTAAAGCCGTTGTTTTTGATATTGATGTGGTTGGCGGATTGCGAATTAAAGAGCAATTTCCAGATCAGAGTTTGGCTATTTTTGTAAAGCCACCAAGTATTGAAGAACTGGAGAAAAGATTACGAAATCGGCAAACTGAAAGTGAAGAAAAAATAAAAATGAGATTAGATAAGGCTTCACAGGAATTGGCTCAGGCTGAAAAGTTTGATGTAATAATCGAAAATGATGATTTGCAGAAAGCTTTACAAGAGGCTGAAAACGTGGTAAGTAAATTTTTAAAATCAACATAGACTACAATGGGTAAAAAACAAGTAGGGTTGTTTTTTGGGTCTTTTAATCCGATTCATATTGGTCACTTAATCATCGCAAATCACTTAGTGGAACACAGCACGATGGATGAACTTTGGTTTGTGGTTACTCCTCAAAATCCTTTTAAAGAGAAACATTCATTATTAGATAATTATAGTCGTTTTGAGATGGTTCATAGGGCTGTTGAGGAGTATGAAAAGTTACGTCCTTCTGATATAGAATTTCATTTGTCCCAGCCCAATTATACGGTAAACACATTAGCTTATCTGGAGGAAAAATATCCTACATTTGATTTTGCTTTGATAATGGGGGAGGATAATCTTAAAAGTTTTCATAAATGGAAGAATTATGAGCATATTTTGAGAAATTACTCTATTTTTGTGTATCCCCGTATTTCTGAAGGAAATATTCCAGAAGAGTTTGAAAATCATTCAAATATAATAAAAATAAATGCTCCCATAATTGAGTTGTCGGCAACCTTTATCCGAAATGAAATTAAGGAAAAAAGAAACGTACGTCCGTTATTGGCTCCAAAAGTTTGGCAATATATAGACCAAATGGGATTTTACGAGAAGTAAAAAATCAAAATTCAGAAGAAAATAAGTGATTTTTTTGTTTTTTGTGTTCTTTTTTTATATTTGTTCTGTGTAATTTAAAAATAGAAGTATTAAAAAATGTGTATTGGCTTGTTTGTTCTTGTTTCTGCACTAAAGGCACATAGTGTTGTTGGTCGTTGGAAAACCATTGATGATGAGACAGGTAAAGAAAAATCAATAGTTGAGATTTACGAGAAAAATGGTTTGGTTTACGGGAAACTTGTAGAACTTCTGGAAGAAAAAAATAAAAATGCTACTTGTTCAGCTTGTTCAGGAAGTAACAAAAATAAACTTTATTTAGGATTAGTTATTATTACTGGTTTGAAGAAAGATGGAGATGAATGGAATGGAGGAAAAATTTTAGATCCCAAAACAGGAAAAGAATACAAATGTAATATGGCATTAGAAAATTCTGACAAATTGAAAGTGAGGGGGTATTTGGGAATTTCTCTCATAGGGAGAACACAATATTGGCAAAGAGTTCGATAGAGAAGACAACATATTAAAATAAAAAATCCGAAGTTAAAGCTTCGGATTTTTTTATGTTTTTTAATTATTTATTCACAAAATAGATGAGCAAAATTATACCAATGATAATCCTGTAATAACCCCAAATTTTAAATCCATATTTAGTTAGTAAGTGTATGAAAGATTTGACGGCAATCATTGCAACAATGAAGGCAACAAGGTTTCCAATGATGAAAATTAAAATATTTTGTTCAGAAGCTAAAATTATTTCGTAACCTTTTTGTTTTATAGTTTCAGTTCCCCAATCTTTAAGGAAAATGGAATAAACCGTGACAGCAAGCATCGTAGGTACGGCAAGGAAAAAAGAAAATTCAGCAGCAGCTTTTCGGCTTAATCCTTGTGTCATACCACCAATGATTGATGCAGCTGAGCGTGAAGTACCTGGCATCATAGCCAAACATTGCCAAAACCCAATGATGACTGATTTCTTTATTGAAATTTCTTTTTCATTAGTTATTTTAGGATTTTTAAACCAATTGTCAGCAAAAAGAAGAATTATCCCTCCTAAAATTAATACAATTGAAATTGCAATTTGATTGCCAAGAACAGCTTCTATTTTGTCGTCAAACAGTTTTCCCAGTATAAGTGCAGGGATTACGGCACAAATAAGCTTAATGTAAAAATTTAAGTTTGAAAAATCAAAAAATTTCTTCCAATACAACACAACTACCGAAAGAATAGCCCCAAACTGAATGGAAACCTGAAACATTTTCAGAAATTCAGATTCTTCAATCCCAAGTAAAGAGGCTGTAAAACCCATATGAGCAGTAGAAGAAATTGGCAAGTATTCTGTAAGTCCCTCAATAATAGCAATTATGATAGCTTCAATTGTGTTCATTATTTTTTAGATTTATTAGGATTTAATAAGATGGCATAAACTTCAACAGCAAAACCCAACAGAACTAGGGTAGGAGCTAAATGAATGCGTCTGAAACTAAAGATAGAAGCATCAAAAACATTGGGATCATCGCTTCCTCCTCCACTCATCAATATAAATCCTAATGCAATGATAGCTAATCCAATAAGCATAAAAATGTAACTTTTCCTTCCAAAAATTAATGTCGAATGATGTTTATTCATAACAATTTAGTATGTTTTATTTTATCAGTAATAAAGGTCGTTAGTATTCAAATTTAGGAACCGCTGGGCAGCAAAAAAGGTACTTATCCAACTAATCAATATCCCTATGATGAAGATAATTGAAAAAACAATAATCATATCATTAGTACTTGAAAATATCTCAAATTCAGCGGATATTGAACCAATGTATGTTAAACAACCATAAAGAAGTAGTATGGCAAGAATTGCACTCAAAATTCCTAAACGGATATTTGTTAAAATGAAAGGTCGGCGAATAAATCCGCGAGTAGCTCCTACAAGTTGCATCGTTTTGATAATGAATCGTTTGGAATATATTGACAAACGAATAGAAGAATTTATAAGGAGAATGGCTATAAAAGTGAATAAACTACTGAAAATCAAAAGTATTATTCCAATTCTGTTTACATTCTCGTGAATAAGTGTAATCAATGATTTATCATAAACTACCTCAGAAATAAACGAATTTTGGGATAATTCTTTTTCGAGTTCTTTCATTTTTTCAGGTTCTGCAAATTCGGCTTTTAGGCTCAAATCAATGGAGTTTTGTAGCGGATTATCACCAATAAAAGTAACAAAATCTTCGCCAATTTCTTCACTAAAAGTTTCTGCAGCAACTTCTTTTGGTATGAATTTCAATGATTTAACATATTCTGTGATGGAAAGCGTTTTTTGTAATTGTTCAATATCAGCCTCTTTAGCATCGTCTTTCAAAAAAATTGTCATAGAAACTTGCTCCTTAAAGTAATTTGCCAATCGTTTTGAACTCAAAATTAAAAATCCTAAAGTACCTAATAAAAATAATACCAAAGTGATACTTATTATCACTGAAAAATAAGAAGTTATTAATCTTCGTCTGTTAAATTTTTCGATTGATTGTGCCAATTTCTTATATTTTTCAAAATAGTTCCGTAAAGGTATAAAAAAGTTAGGAAAATGCAATAGGAAGTTATAAAAATTGATGATTAAATACTTTTTGATATTTAATCTTAGTTTTGTAAATGTCTAAAAAAGAGACAATTTAGAGACGAAATCATAAATCTTCATCTCTAAATTGTCTCAAAAAATATAAACTCTGTTACTTAGTTATTTGCATTCAAATCTTTTAAAACATTCACAGCTTCATCAATGTAAACATCTTGCTGTAAGGTTTCGTGCCAACGGTCACGACGTAATTTTAAATCTTCACTTCCTTGAATTTTAGCTTCTTCTGAAGGAAGAGACACAAATTTTAGATTTGATTTGTAATCTGAAATGGCTTTAAATCGTTTAGCTTCTTCTTCATCTTTTTCAATAATTTTTTTATAAGCTTCGTGATTTAGAGGGAAAACATTTTTATCTTGTTGTTGTTTTACCCATTTAGCATTTTCATCAATGAGTTTTAAATGAGCGTTTTCACTGATTCTTTTGTTACTATTTTGGATAGCTTTCTCGAAGTTTTTTTGATTTTCCCAAGATTCAAATTTCACGGCATCAATTTTGTCCCATTTCATTGCATTGATTAGGTCGCGTTCTCCAACATCAATGTATTTGTATTTATCTGGAACAACAATGTCACTTTTAACTCCTTCCAATTGGGTAGAGCCTCCATTAATACGATAGAACTTTTGAATTGTGTACTTCAAGGCTCCTAAATCTCCAAATGAATTTTGACGAACATAATTATTCAAATCTTCAAAACTCTGAACGGTACCTTTTCCGAATGTTTGTTTTCCTCCGATTACGATAGCTCTTTTGTAATCTTGCATAGCTGCTGCCAAAATTTCAGAAGCAGAGGCTGACAATTCATTAACAAGAATAACTAGTGACCCATTCCATTGGATACGAGAGTCCGTGTCTGATAAAACATCAATACGACCACGAGGTGATTTCACCTGAACGATAGGTCCATTTTTGATGAATAAACCACCGAGTTCAACCACAGCTTTTAATGAACCTCCTCCGTTGTTTCTCAGGTCAATAATTAAGCCATCAATATTTTCTTTTTTAAGTTTTTCAATTTCTAAAGCCACATCTGAAGCTGCATTTCTTTCCTTATGGTTTTTGAAATCAATATAAAACTTAGGCAAATTAATGATACCATATTTTTTGTCACCATCTTCAATGATTGCGGCTTTTGCAAATGTTTCTTCTAATTCTACCATATCACGAACAATTGGTACAACCTCGATGGTTCCGTCAACACGCTTCACAGTAAGGCGAACCTCTGTTCCTTTGGGACCTTTTATCAATTTTATAGCATCATCTAATCGCATACCTACAATATCCACAGGTTCTTCATCTCCTTGTGCCACTTTTAAAATATGGTCGCCAACTTCCAAAAGTTTTCCTTTCCAAACTGGACCGCCAAGCATTATACCTGTGATGCGAATACCATCTGCTTTCTTTTGTAGTTGAGCCCCAATCCCCTCAAATTTTCCCGACATATCACGGTCGAAATTATCTTTGATATCAGGAGCCATATAAGTAGTGTGTGGGTCGAAAGTTTCAGTCATTGCATTAACATAAACACTAAACCATTCTTCTTTTACCGTGTCATTGAGGAAAGAAAAAAGTTCAAGAAGTGTTTTTTCAGAAGTTTCAATAGCTTCTTTTTGTAATTCTTTATCCGATTTTACTTTGTAGTTGGCATCTTTTTCTTTTTTGTTTTTTTCCTCTTTCTCTTTTGTTATGTAATTAGAAAGGATTGAAAATGTGATGATTCGTTCCCAACGTTTTTGGAGTTCAGCCTTGTTTTTCACGTATGGAATCTTCTCAAAATCAGTATTGATAGTTTCCTTTGATGAAAAGTTGAAAGGCTTTTTGAAAATATCTTTTGTAATATCCTGAGCTTCTTTCATTCTTTGAGTTAATCTGTTGTAAGTTAGGTTAAAGAATGTAAGGTCGTCATTTTTTAAATCATCGTCCAAACGAGTTTCATATTTTTTGAATTCGTTAATATCTGATTGTAAAAAATAACGTTTTTGGCTATCCAAATGCTCAATGTAATTTTTGTACATTTGTTTGGAAAAGTCATCATTAACATCAATAGGATTGAAGTGTTTGTTTGTAAGAATGTGTTGGATAATTTCTACCAGAAGTTTGTCCTTTTCTGGGTCATCGAATTTTTTGCTCACGAAACTGCACGAAGCAAAGGAGACAAATAATAGTGTAAGTGATATTGAAAAATTTCTCATTGTGAAATAAATACTTTAAAGATTGATACATTAAATAATAATCACTATTTTTAATAAAAAAATATGGATTTTGAAAGCAAAATCAATGCCACATTTAATTAAAGAGGCAAACTTACGTAAAAAAAATCAATTTTTTGCATATAATCAGATAAATAAGTTGATAAGTCTTTTTTGCTGAATTAGTTAAGAAATATCTTTTTGAAAAGTTTATTATCAACCTTCTGATTATTAGATGCTTATTTTGAAGAGTAATTTTTTTCTTGCAAAGGAATCAAGCGGGTTGTGCTTTTTTGTTAAAAGTTTGCCATTTCATTCAAAATCTGTACTTTTGGACAAAAATTTTCAAAATATGTCAGTTGAAGTAAGGGAATTAACACGGCAATATGGAAGTCAAATTGCTGTAAATCAAATCAGTTTTAATTTGAAGAAAGGAGAAATAACAGGTTTTTTAGGACCAAACGGAGCTGGAAAATCTACAACAATGAAAATGATTACAGGTTCGTTAATCCCAACAAAAGGAGAAATAACAATTGATGGGAGCAATATGCTGAAAACACCTATATTGGCTCAGAAAAAAATAGGATATTTGCCAGAACATAATCCGTTGTATTTGGAAATGTATGTGCGTGAATATCTATCCTTTATGGCTGATTTGTACGGAAAAATTCCCCGAAGTAGAGTAGAGGAAGTGATTGAAATCACAGGACTTACGCCTGAAAGTAATAAAAAAATTGAGCAACTTTCGAAAGGTTATCGCCAACGTGTGGGACTTGCTTCTGCATTAATTCACGACCCAGAAATTTTAATTCTCGATGAACCAACTACGGGACTTGACCCCAATCAACTTGTTGAAATTAGGAGTATTATAAAAGAATTAGGGCAAAATAAAATAGTTTTACTTTCATCACATATTATGCAAGAGGTTCAAGCAATCTGCGATAGGGTTATTGTGTTGAACAAAGGAAATATAGTTTTAGATAAAAAGATGTCAGAACTTCAAGGAAAAGAGCAAGTTATAGAGGTAGCATTCGATTTCAGAGTAGAAGAACGTCTTTTAAAACAAATTCCAAATGTAAAGTCAGTTGTTAACGAATTTGAGTTTTTGTACAATATTTCATTTGATACAGAAACAGATATGCGTCCTGCTGTATTTGATTTTGCAAAAGAAAATGGACTTAAAATATTGCAAATCAATTATAAGCATAAAACTTTGGAACAATTATTTACAGAATTAACAAAGTAAGAAATTTACTTTTTAGTTTGGTATGTTCCAAAAACAAAATTAGAATCTACCAACTTATTACCTTCAGAATTCAATATCACTAAGTCAGTAATGGTTATAAGATGGTCATAACGAAGCACTTCTTGTGTAGTTTCATTCAAAACCGGTTTGGTTACGATTGATATTTTTCCTCCAGTGGCTTCAAACTGAGATATAACAGAAGGTGATGCAGGTGGGTAACTTCCGCAGAAATACGAGGTGTTTACAGCATCACTAAAAGTTCTGTAATATAGTTTGTAATCGTTTGAAATGATACCAGATAGATTATTTTCTTCGTTTTTTAGAACCCCTTTTGGTAGTTCTAAAACCAATGCCTGTTTTGAGTTGTATTTAAATAGGAATGTAGCAGTTGTATCACTTGTGCAAGACAAAACGTTAGAATTATCAAAAGAGATAGTTTCCACTTCCAAATCTCCATCATTACAAGCAATTAGACATAAAGCAAAAATAAAACTCAAAAAAAGCACTTTTCTTTTCATCATTTTTAATTTTTTTGCAAAAGTAAAAAATAATCTTAATGGGTAAAGAAAATTTTATTTTAAAAATGATTGTTAATGATTTTTGGTTTGAACTTTTATGTCATTTCAAGAAACTATTTTTTAAAACAAAATCCCTCCCAGAAAATTATTATTGCATTTAATTATGAGAGGGATTTATTTTTTTTCTATTTTTCCGCAACTAATTCTGCAATTTTTACGATAACCTGAGTGGCTTTTTCTAAACTTTGTACAGGAACATATTCAAACTTTCCGTGGAAGTTGTGCCCACCTGCAAAAATATTTGGACAAGGTAATCCCATATAACTTAGTTGTGAACCATCTGTCCCACCTCGTATTGGCTTGATAATAGGGTTGATACCTAATTCTTTCATTGCTCTTTCCGCAACTTCTACAATATGGAAAACAGGTTCTATTTTTTCTCTCATATTAAAGTATTGGTCTTTAATCTCTACCGAAACTGCATTAGTATATTCTTTGTTTAATTCATCTACAATTTGTTGTACAGTTTCTTTGCGTTTTTCGAATAATTTTCGGTCGTGGTCACGTATAATTAATTGAACCACTGTGTTTTCTATATCTCCTGCGACATCAGTTATGTGATAGAAGCCTTCGCGTCCGCTGGTACGTTGCGGAATTTCATTTTCTGGTAATGCACTAATGAATTGATTAGCAATTAGTAATGAATTAATCATTTTGTTTTTAGCATAACCAGGGTGAACGCTTTTTCCTTTGAAGTGTACTTTGGCACCCGCAGCATTAAAACTTTCGTATTCTAATTCACCAATTTGGCTTCCATCCATTGTATAAGCCCAATCCGCACCAAATTTTTCTACATCAAATTTATGTGCTCCACGACCTATTTCTTCATCAGGAGTAAATCCTACTCTAATTTTTCCGTGCTTAATTTCAGGATGTTGTATTAAATATTCCATTGCTGTAACAATTTCAGCAATTCCAGCTTTATCATCAGCTCCCAAAAGTGTTGTGCCATCAGTGGTAATAATGGTTTGTCCTTTGTACAGAAGTAAATCTTCAAAGTAAGAAGGAGAAAGTATTATGTTTTTTTCTTTGTTTAGGACGATGTCTCCTCCGTCGTAATTTTCGACAAATTGTGGATTGACATTTTCTCCTGAAAAATCAGGTGAAGTGTCAAAGTGAGCGATAAATCCGACGGTAGGAACCTCATAATCAACATTAGAAGGAAGTGTCGCCATTACGTATGAATTTTCGTCAATTGTAACATCTTCTAAACCAATAGATTTTAATTCTTCCACTAATAAACGAGCCAAATTCCATTGCTTATCAGTACTTGGAGTAGTCTGGCTTTCAGGGTCAGACTGTGTGTCTGTTTTTATATACGTTATGAAACGTTCTACTAATTTTTGCATAATATTTTTGAGTATTTTGATTATAAAATTAACGCCCAAAGATATAAAAAATTGTGAAATTTAGCGTTTAAAAAATCAAAAATCAATTGAAGTTTCAGCGTTTTTTTCTATATTCGCACCAAATTACTATTTACAATGAATTTAACTTCAGAAAATATACTATTAATAGGCTCTTTGTTGTTGCTAGTCAGTTTAGTGGCAGGTAAAACATCTTACAGATTTGGTGTTCCAACATTGATTTTATTCTTAGGAGTGGGAATGCTCGCTGGTACTGATGGGATATTAAAAATTCAGTTTAATGATCCTAAATTAGCCCAATTTATAGGTATTATTTCACTAAATTTTATCTTGTTTTCTGGAGGTTTAGAAACTCGTTGGAAGTCGGTAAAACCTATTCTTTTTCAAGGGATTATGCTCTCAACGTTAGGCGTTTTGTTAACGGCGGTCAGCTTGGGGCTTTTTGTATGGTATATTACTGATTTTACGTTATTTGAAAGTCTTTTGTTAGGTTCAATCGTCTCTTCAACTGATGCAGCAGCTGTATTCTCTATATTACGCTCTAAAAATTTGGATTTAAAGTTTAATCTTCGTCCAACTCTGGAGTTTGAAAGTGGAAGTAACGACCCGATGGCTTATGTACTGACAACCACATTTTTAGGCCTAGTTCAAATTCCCGAGCAATCTGTTTGGATGGTTATTCTCGTGTTTTTACGTCAGATTATTTTGGGAGGTGTTCTTGGTTTTGTTTTTGGGAAACTTAGTAAGTTGATTTTCAATAGAATACAATTAGGCTTTGAAGGGCTATATCCTGTACTAGCAATCGCTTTGATGTTTATAACTTTTTCAGGAACTGAAGCACTTGGCGGAAATGGATTTTTAGCAATTTACATATGTTCGGTTTTTCTTGGAAATCAGAACTTTATACACAAAGGAAGTGTTCTAAAAGTATTTGACGGATTGGCTTGGTTAATGCAAATCGTTCTGTTCTTAACTTTGGGTCTTTTGGTCGTTCCAACAGAAATAATTCCTTTAGCTGGTTTAGGACTTTTAATATCAGTATTTCTGATTTTGGTAGCCCGACCTTTAAGCGTATTTTTAAGTACGATTCCTTTTAGAATGTGCTTTGCTCGGCGTTCTTATATCTCGTGGGTTGGGCTACGAGGAGCCGTACCAATTGTATTTGCAACATACCCGCTTTTGGCAGAAATAGATAAAGCTCATATCATTTTTAATATTGTGTTTTTCATTTCTGTAACTTCGGTTTTGATTCAGGGAACAACACTTTCGGTGGTAGCGAAGTGGCTGAATATAGCTTCTGTTCAGCAAGATGTTGAAAATGATGAAAATCCTGCTGATGCAATCATTCGTGAACATCCAAAGGCTGTGATGCAAGAAATTTTAATACCTGCCGATAATCACATTATAGGCAAGAAAATAGTTGAACTTGAGTTCCCTAAAAATGCGATTATTGCAATGATAAAACGAGATGAAAAATATATAACGCCCAATGGTTCAACTAAAATAAATCCTAACGATATGCTTATTGTTATTTCTGATAATGAGTTGGCTATGACAGAGGTATATGATATGTTAGAAATTGTTAGTGAATAGATTTTTTTCTTTCCTTTACATAAAAGGAGAAGTTAGCCGTAATATTTTCTCAGCTAATTGTTTGTATTTTGGTCTTTTTTCCCATTTTTCTAATGTGAGAGTTTCAGCGTCAAGAAGGTCTTTGTGAAAAGTTTCTCGCAATTGAAGAGCAATATCTTGGTTGTAAATAAGTGCAGATACTTCGAAATTGAGGTCGAAACTTCGTGCATCTAAGTTGGCGGTACCCACTGAAGCCCATTTGCCATCAATTACAAAAGTTTTTGAATGGATAAATCCTTTTTTGTAGAGATAGATTTTCACACCTGCTCTCAATAATTCCTCAAGAAATGACTGAGAAGTGATATTTACTAAGAAGGAATCCCCTTCTTTTGGAAGCAATAATTTAACTGATATTCCGCTAAGTGAGGCTATAATAAGAGCTTCTTGCAGAGAAGTATCAGGAATATAATAAGGTGTAGTTAAAAGAATTTCCTCTTTAGCTGAATAGATAGCTTGAATTGTTGTGTAAAGAATTGTAGGTAAGTCAGAATCAGGACCACTATAGGCAATTTGAGTATAATAATTTTTTAGTAGATTTGAAAAATCAGTTGGGAAATATGTTGGTTGTATTGTTATGTTTTCATTACTACAGAAGTTCCAATCCGATAAGAAAACCATCTGTAATGAGAGAGATGTAACTCCTTTTATCATCAAGTGAGTATCACGCCAATAAAGTTCATTTTCTGCCGAATTGATGTACTTGTCACTAACATTAATTCCTCCCACGAAAGAAGTTTTTCCATCAATAACTACAATTTTCCGGTGGTTGCGATAGTTTATTCTATTAGCGAAATAAATAAAATTAATTTTATGGAACGGGAATACTTGTACTCCGTTTTCTTTAAGTTCTTTAACAATGTTTTTACGAATGCTTCTGCTTCCAAAATCATCGTAAATGAAACGGACTTCAACTCCCTGACGAGCTTTTTCTATCAATATTTCTTTTACTTGATTTCCAATTGTATCATTTTCATAAATGTAATATTCAATATGTATGTGTGATTTTGCATTTCGCATTTCACGAAGTAACACAGGGAAAAGATTTTCTCCATTATTTAAAATCTCTATTGAACTATTTGGAGCTACAAAAGTTTGTTCTGTTTGTGAAAGAAATCGAATAATTTCCATATTCTCACTCAAAGAAGGCTGTTCCAGATGATTTTTTCTAAGAATTTCGATTTTTGTTTCTAATTCGTTGCGAAAAAATTGGTCTATTTCTAGTTTTTTGTTATAAATTTTATGTCTTCTGTAGTTAATTCCGAAAGAAAAATAAAAAATTATACCTAAAACAGGTATAAAAATAACTAAAAGCAGATATGCTAACGTTTTACTTACTGAACGTGTGTCCCAAATAATCCGAAGACAAACAGCAATTAGTAAAATAATGTATACGATTTGAATGAAAGCCAAGAAACTCATCTCAATGGTATTTACAATTTTAGTTAAATAAGTTGGTTACAAAGCTACAAAATAAAATAAATTTTATCAAATAAAAGAAGTTTAATTTATTTATAATCAAAATTTTAATTGAATTTCAGAAAGAAAATAAATTAAAAAATCACATATTAACTTGTGGATTAAATATTTTTCCATACATTTGCAACTTCAAAAACTAGTACATAATAATCATTAAATAATATTGGAATGTATTTAACAAAAGAAGTAAAAGCAGAAATTTTTAAAAAACACGGTGGTTCAGAAACCAACACAGGTTCAGCAGAAGGGCAAATTGCCTTATTCACTTTCAGAATTAATCACTTAACAGAACACTTGAAAAGAAATAGAAAAGATTTCAACACAGAGCGTTCATTGGTGAAATTAGTAGGTAAACGTAGAAGTTTACTTGACTATCTGAAAACAAATGATATTGAGAGATATCGTGCAATTATCAAAGAATTAGGTATTCGAAAATAATCAAAAAGGGGCTTTTTGCCTCTTTTTTTAGTTATTACCAAAAATAAAAGTATTTCTTCTTAGGAAAATTTGAACTAAATTATTTAATAAGCCGTTGGTACAAACCAACCATTGGGAAGCCCAAACAACAACACAACGCCTAATGTTTAATTAAAAAATAACAAAATGATTCCAGAAGTTAAAAAAGAAATTATTGATTTAGGCGACGGAAGAACCATTTCCATTGAAACTGGAAAATTAGCAAAACAGGCAGATGGTTCAGTTGTTGTACGTATGGGAAATGCAATGTTGTTGGCAACAGTGGTTTCCGCAAGAGAAATTAACCCTGAAACTGATTTTTTACCACTAACGGTAGATTATCGCGAAAAATTTGCTGCTGCGGGGCGTTTCCCTGGCGGATTTTTCAAGCGTGAGGCACGTCCCAGTGACCAAGAAGTGCTAACAATGCGTTTGGTCGATAGGGTGTTACGTCCGTTATTCCCTAAAGATTATCACGCTGAAACTCAAGTGATGATTCAGCTAATGTCGCACGATGATAATGTAATGCCTGATGCTTTGGCAGGATTGGCGGCTTCGGCTTGTATCGCTGTGTCGGATATTCCTTTTGACGGACCCATTTCAGAGGTTCGTGTAGCACGAATTGATGGTAAATTTATCATAAATCCTAACAGAGAGCAACTTGCACAATCTGATATGGACATTATGGTAGGAGCTTCCAAAGATTTTGTGGCAATGGTTGAAGGGGAAATGGATGAAGTTTCTGAAAAAGATATGGCGGAGGCTATCAAATTTGCTCACGAAGCCATCAAACTTCAAATTGATGCTCAAATCCATTTAGCGGAAAAAGTAGGTAAAACCGAAAAACGTACTTATGAGCCAGAGCTTGAAAATGAAGAAGTTGAACAAAAAGTGTATGGTTTGGCATATCCGAAATGTTATGCTATAGCCAAAGAAAATACTTCAAAACAAGAGCGTGGTGAAAAATTCGCTGCTGTAAAAGAGGAGTGTTTAGCGTTATTCTCTGAAGAAGAGCAAGAAGAGTTTGCAACGCTAATCAGTAAATATTTTGGAAAAGCTCAAAAAGAGGCGGTTAGAAATCTTATTTTAGATGAAAATATTCGTTTGGACGGACGGAATACGACTCAAATTCGTCCTATTTGGTGTGAGATAGATTATTTACCATCAGCTCACGGTTCTTCTATCTTTACACGTGGTGAAACTCAGTCACTTACAACAGTGACTTTGGGAACTTCTCGTGAGGCTAATGTAATCGACTTGCCAACAGAACAGGGTGAAGAACGTTTCTACTTGCATTATAACTTTCCACCATTCTCAACAGGTGAAGCTCGTCCGCTTAGAGGAACTTCCCGAAGAGAAATCGGTCACGGAAACTTGGCACAACGTGCCTTAAAACGAATGATTCCTGCAGATTGCCCTTACACGGTTCGTGTAGTTTCTGAAATTTTAGAGTCGAATGGTTCTTCATCAATGGCTACGGTATGTGCTGGAACTCTGGCACTTATGGATGCTGGTGTACAAATGACCAAACCTGTATCAGGAATTGCAATGGGCTTGATTACTGATGGCGAAAAATATGCAGTGCTTTCCGATATTTTAGGAGACGAAGACCATTTGGGGGATATGGATTTCAAAGTAACTGGAACTAAAGATGGTATAACGGCTTGTCAGATGGATATCAAAATCAAAGGATTAACGTATGAAATTCTGGAAAAAGCCTTAGAACAAGCTCGTGAAGGACGTCTACACATTTTAGGTAAAATTACTGATACTATTGCTGAGCCAAAAGCAGAAGTGAAACCTCACGCACCGAAAATTGTTACTATGGAAATTCCGAAAGATTACATTGGTGCAGTTATTGGTTCTGGTGGTAAAAATATTCAAGGAATTCAACAAGAAACGGGTACAACTATTGTTATTGAAGAAGAAGGCGATTTCGGTATCATTGAGGTTCTGGGAACTGACCCAGAAGGAATGGAGAGAGCTATCAATGCTATCAAAGCGTGTATTTTTGAGCCTGTTGAAGGAGAAACGTATAGCGTAAAAGTTACAAAATTGTTGGATTTCGGTGCTGTGGTTGAGTTTGTTCCTGGTAAAGATTCTTTACTACACATTTCTGAAATGGCTTGGGAACGCACTGAGAAACCATCAGATTTAATAAAAGAAGGGGATATTATCGAAGTGAAATACATTGGTATTGACCCCAAAACGCGTAAACAGAAAGTATCTCGGAAAGCGTTGTTACCACGCCCTCCAAGAGAGGATAAACCTAGGAATGATAGACCAAGAAACGAGAATAAACAAAGACACCAAAAATCAGATAACAAAGAAAATAATCAATAAAACAAAAGAGGCTTATCATAGCCTCTTTTTTATTTCTATAAATAATTTTTTAAAATATTTCCTTCCATTTGGTATTAGGATTATATTTTAAAGTACCCTTTTCCACCAACAAAGGGGAGGCAATGTTATTGGTATATAAAGCTCCTGTCCCTAATCCTTGAGGCATTGGATTATTAAGTGTAAAAGTCCATTGGGCAATGGCATTCAGTCCGATATTACTTTCTAAGGCACTGGTTATCCACCAACCTATTTTCTGTTTCTCAGCGAGAGAAATCCATTCTTCTGAATTTTTATATCCTCCTAAAAGAGAAGGTTTTATGATGATATATTGCGGTTTTATTTTTTCCAAAAGTTTTTTTCTGTCAGAGAGGTGAACTACCCCAATAAGTTCTTCATCTAATGCAATCGGAATAGGTGTATTTTGACAAAGAGCTGCCATTTGTTCAATCTGATTTGCCTTGATTGGCTGTTCAATGGAGTGTAACTCTAATTCGCTCAGGCGTTTTAATTTTTCCAAAGCTTCCTCCGGTGCAAATGCTCCATTGGCATCTACACGAATTTCAATATCTTGTGACGAAAATTCTTTCCGTAGATTTTTCAAAATTTCATATTCCTGTTCAAAGGCAATTGCCCCAATTTTCATTTTGATACAATGAAAACCTTGTGCGAGTTTCTCTCGTATTTGCGATTTCATAAATTCGGGGGTACCCATCCAAATCAGTCCGTTAATAGGAATGTTAGACTTTCCTTGCGTAAAATCAGAAGGAAATAAAATATATTGATTATCAGATTTTAATGACCTAAAAGCTTGTTCTACACCAAATTGAATAGAAGGAAATTCGGTAAGTTCATTAAGTAAAGATGTTTCTCCTAATGCAATATTATCACAGACCCATTGCAACTTGTCTTCATAGTCGGGGCGGTCATCAAAGCTCAATGATTTTAGCAAACCACATTCGCCAATTCCTTTTTTTTCTCCATCAATAATTACTAAAAAATAGGTTTCTTTCTGGGTCAGTATTCCTCTTGATGTTCCCGACGGACGTTTGAAATTTAAAATATATTTTTCGTAAAAAGCGTTCATCAATTTTTTTGATTGAAAGGATTTAATTTTCGTCGATTAATTCAACTTCTAATTGTTCTTCTTCTTCGACTTCCTCTTTCTTTTTGGTAATCAATTTCTCCATTTTTCGGTCATTCAAGACGTATGAAACCGATTTTTGGTCTAGTTCTTCAAGAAATTCTTTTGAAATATCGACTTTCAGCTGTCCATTGTCCATATTTAGATGTATATTTTCTTCCATATTATGCACAATGAACGTAATTGGATAATCTCCTCGATATTTTTCAATGATATTTTTATAATTTTCGATTAAATCTGTTGAAATATCTTTGATATTTAGATGTAAAGCGATTTTTTTTGCTAAATTAGCAAGTACGTCTTGCAATTGCATCATCATTGTAAACTGAATGCGAGGTTCTGCCTTTTCGTTACTATCCTTCTTCTGCCATCCTTCTTTAACTACAAATTTACAATACAGAAAAGTGCCTAAAATGAGGTAGTTACGAAATTTTAAATAATCATCATTAAATAATTTGAATTCGTGCGACCCTTCATAATCTTCCAAAATAAATGACGCCCAACCTTTTCCGTTTTTAGAGGTACGATGCTGGACATCGGTAATCATTCCAGCAATACTTATTTCTCTGTTAATCAAGGGAGAAAGGTCTTGTAATTGTGTAAGTGATAAATTGCAGAAATTGTCCAATGAATGTTTAAAATCATCTAACGGATGCCCTGAAATGTAAATCCCTACAACTTCTTTTTCGCGACGTAATTGTTCCAAATTTCCCCAACTTTCACAATTCGGAATGGTAGGTTCAGGAATTTCAACTCCCGAACTTTCTCCAAATAAACTCATTTGAGGTGAGTTTTTATTTTCCTGATACTTATTGCCATAGCGGATAGCTTTTTCTAAAAAGACAATGCCATCGCCTTCATCGTGAAAATATTGAGCTCGATGTACTTTGGTAAAAGAATCAAATCCACCCGCCAAAGCAATGTTTTCAAAGGCTTTTTTGTTAATATTCCTGAAATCTACACGTCTGGTTACATCAAAAATAGAAGTATAATTTCCATCTTTTCGGCTATCAACAATGGTTTCTACTGCATTTTTTCCAACCCCTTTGATGGCTCCCATTCCAAAGCGAATGTTTCCGTCTTTATTTACGGTAAATTTATAAAACGATTCATTTACATCAGGGCTTAACACTTTGATTCCCATACGTTGACATTCTTCCAAAAAGAACGAAACTTGCTTAATATCGTTCATATTATTGGAGAGTACCGCCGCCATAAATTCAGCAGGATAGTTGGCTTTCAAATATGCAGTTTGGTATGCAATCCAAGCATAACAAGTGGAATGCGATTTGTTAAAAGCATAACTCGCAAAGGCTTCCCAGTCCTTCCAAATTTTTTCTAAAATATCCGCAGGATGCCCATTTTTGATGCCTCCTTCCACAAACTTAGGTTTTAGTTTTTCAAGTAAAGCGAAAATCTTTTTCCCCATTGCTTTACGAAGCATATCAGCATCACCTTTGGAAAAACCAGCCAACTTCTGAGAAAGTAACATTACTTGCTCCTGATATACCGTAATTCCGTAAGTTTCTTTGAGGTATTCTTCCATTGCATCAAGGTCATACACAATGGGTTCCGTCCCGTGTTTGCGTTTGATAAAACTCGGAATGTACTCCAAGGGACCTGGTCTGTATAGGGCGTTCATCGCAATTAAATCAGCAAAAACGGTAGGTTTAAGTTCTCTCATATATTTTTGCATTCCAGGCGACTCGTATTGGAAAATCCCCACAGTTTCACCACGTTGGAAAAGCTCGTACGTTTTTTTGTCATCAATCGGAATTTCATCAGGATTGATTTCTATGCCATTCCGCCTTTTTATAAGTTCGACAGAATCTTTAATCAGGGTGAGTGTTTTAAGCCCTAAAAAGTCCATTTTTAGCAGTCCAGCACTTTCTACAACGGAGTTATCAAACTGAGTAACAAATAAATCCGAATCTTTGGCGACTGAAACAGGCACGAAATTGGTAATATCATCAGGAGTGATAATAACGCCACAGGCGTGAATTCCAGTATTGCGAACAGAACCTTCCAGAACTTGAGCTTGTTGCAGCGTTTCGGCAGCCAAATCCGTACCTTCGGCTATTTGTTTGAGTTCGTTTACTTTTGGAAGTTCGTCGGAACGTAGCTTTTCTTTCAGCTGTTTGTCGTCCATACTGAAAATCTTTGCCAATTTCATATTTGGCACGAGTTTGGCAATTCTGTCGGACTCGTGCAAAGGTAAATCCAGTACACGAGCGGTATCCCGAATGGAAGATTTCGCCGCCATTGTTCCGTAAGTGATGATTTGAGCCACCTGATTTTTTCCGTACTTGTTGATAACGTAATCCATTACTAATGAGCGTCCTTCATCATCAAAGTCAATATCGATATCGGGCATATTTACGCGGTCAGGGTTGAGGAAACGCTCAAAAAGTAAGTCGTATTTGATTGGGTCTATGTTCGTGATTCCGAGGCAATAAGCTACTGCCGAACCCGCCGCTGACCCCCTTCCTGGACCTACGGAAACGCCCATTTCACGAGCTGCTGCGATAAAGTCTTGAACGATAAGGAAATACCCAGGATATCCTGTTTTTTCAATAATCATCAATTCAAAATCCAATCGTTCAATAACTTCTTCAGAAAGAGGAAGTTCGTAACGTTTTTCTGCTCCGAGATAAGTCAGATGTCGGAGATATTTGTTTTCTCCTTTTTTTCCGTCAGGGTCATCTTCTACCAGAAATTCATCAGGAATTTGAAATTTTGGCAATAAAACCTCTCGAGCTAAGTTATAAATCTCAATTTTATCGATGATTTCTTGAATATTTAAAATGGCTTCTGGAACGTCCTTAAACAAAGTTTTCATTTGCTCGGCGGACTTGTAATAATATTCCTGATTGGGCATTCCGAAGCGATATCCGCGACCTCTTCCGATGGGAGTTGCCTGTTTTTCTCCGTCCTTTACACATAGCAAAATATCGTGTGCGTTGGCATCTTTCTGGTTGATATAGAATGTGTTATTCGTGGCTACGAGCTTTACTTGATGTTTTTTGGATAGTTCTATAAGTACTTGATTGACACGGTTTTCATCTTCTTGATTGTGTCGCATCAGTTCGATGTAAAGGTCTTCACCGAAAAGATTTTTCCACCAAAGTAATGCTGTTTCGGCTTGTTTCTCTCCGATATTCAGTACTTTGGACGGAACTTCGCCATTCATTCCACCAGTTAATACGATGAGGTTTTCTTTATATTTTTCAACGATATTTCTGTCAATTCTCGGTACGTAATAATAACCATCGGTATAAGCAATGGAAGCCATTTTTGCCAAATTGTGATAGCCATTTTTATTTTTGGCTAACATAACAACTTGATAACCATTGTCTTGATGGCTTTTGTCCAAATGATTTTCACAGACATTAAATTCGCACCCGACAATGGGTTTAATTTCGATTTCGGAAGGAGTTTCGCCCTTTTCGATAGCTTCATCATTTTTGGCTTTGGCGGATTTGTTGTGCCCCAAAACTTCCTTGATGAAATGAAAAGCCCCCATCATATTTCCGCTGTCGGTCATTGCTACGGCAGGCATTTTCTCCTGAATGGTTTTCTTAACCAGATTTTGGATAGATGTAGTGGCTTGTAATACAGAGAATTGTGTGTGATTGTGCAAATGAGCAAACGGAGCTTTTTCCAACAAGGCGATATTTGCATCAAGCTCTTGTTGACTTAATCCGCTTCCTGATTGCTTTTGAATTTCTTTACGAATTTCTTCCGAGGCCTCTTTCAGGTTGATGTGTTTTAGCCCAATGGGTTGAATTTCGGTTGGGTTATATTGTTGAAATTCAGTAATGTATTCAGCCGAAATATCTTTTGTTTCAAATCCTTGTCCGATGCGTATCAATTCAAAGAAACAACGGGTAGTTGCTTCCACGTCGGCAGTGGCATTATGCGCTTCTGCAAAAGGAACATTGAACAGAAATTTGTGTAACTCAGTGAGTGTAGGTAATTTATAACGACCACCACGTCCCCCAGGGATCTTGCAGAGTTCTGCTGTGATTTCGGTACAAGTATCCAAAACGGGCATATTAACAAGCGGACTATCAACACCATAGCGATGAAATTCTGCTCCCATAATATTGATGTCGAAGCCAATATTTTGCCCAACCACGTAAGTTGATTTTTTTAGAGCTTCATTAAACTCTTCGAATACTTTTTGAATTGAAATTCCTTGTTGTTGAGCTAATTCGGTGGATATTCCGTGTACTTTTTCAGCATCGTACGGAATGTTAAAATCATCAGGTGTGATGAGAAAATCTTTATGCTCTATGAGCTTCCCGTGACGGTCGTGCAGTTGCCAAGCAATTTGCACAGCTCGAGGCCAATTATCTGAATCTGTGATAGGTGCGTCCCAACGTTTTGGTAAACCTGTGGTTTCGGTATCGAAAATTAAGTACATAATCGTAAAAATCTGAATTGCAAAAATACAATTTTTTTAACAAATAGGCTATGAGTAAAACTTATGCATTTCAGCTACAATTTTTTTGATTTCCTCACGAAACCAATTGGGTGAAATCACTTCAATTTCAGCTCCGTGAGAGAGAATTTCTTGTCGAAAATCATACGTTGGGCGTAAAAAATATTCAAAAAAGGTGTAATCATCTTCCGTTTTGATTTCTTTTTGAGAATGATGTAAGGGGAGGGATTTCAAAAAATTAGATTTTGATTTTTCAACCTTAATTGTTACTTTTTCGGCTGAAATAGATTCATCAACGATAATACCAAAACTGTTTTCAAAATAGTCTTTGGCATCAAAATCGTTATCTAATGAAAAAGATTCATCTGTGATTTTCAAATCTTTAATACGGTCGAGGGCGTAAATCCGCATTGCGTGGCTATCTTCTTTAAAAGCAATGAGATACCAGCGTTGTTTCAAAATTTTAAGGCAATATGGATGTATTTGAGCTTCGGTGGCAAAATCGTGTAAAAATCCTTGATAGTGGACAATCAATTTTAGATTTTCTTTCATTGCTTCAACGATTTGTCCCAAAAATTCTCGTCCTAAAGGCACATTTTCGGGCGAGATACGATGATGCAGGTTTTTTTGCTCTTGCAATAAATTTCCGACCGTAAAGGAATTTAATAACCAATTTTGAAGTGTATTTTGTTTAATATCAGCAATGTTGGAAATGTAATACTTGTAGCCGTTTTTGGTGTTGCACTCAATATCAATATCAAACATTTGAGCAATGGCTTCGCGGTGATTGTGAAAGGTACGCAACGGAAATTCTTTTTCGTCTTCGTTAAGAGAAGAATGCAACCAACGATTATTGATTTCTTCGTAGGTAATTCCTTGTTTTCTAGAGATTAAGTCGATTAGCCAAATATAACGCTTGAATAGACGAGAGGTACTCTCTTTTGCTGTTGTTCGTTTCATATTTCTTTTTTGACAAAGATAAATTAAATGTATGCTAAATCATGGCATGTGGTTGTTTTTATACTAATTCATAAAAAAATAAATAGATTCTTTAAGCAGATGGGGGTGGGGTTTTAGCTTTTGAGTCGTAATATTCCTTTTCCACTGTAACCTTTACTCTGTAAGGAACGGCATTAGCAACAAGGTGATTTATTGTAAAGTCACTCTTTTTAGTAATATTTCCATTTTTATCAAATTCATACTCATAAAATGTGGTATTTGAAGTTTCTACTTCATTATTTTGGTAGCTGTTAAAAGTTTCTTCAAGTAAAAAATCGGTTTTTGAGTCATATTTATACGTCGTGATAGAATAAAATTGGTAATCAGGTTTTGATTTTTTGTACCAAATAACTCGATTTTTACTGTCATATTTTCGTTTATGGATACGTGTTTTTCCGCAGTTATCAGTTATTTCCAAAAAATAGTGCTGACTGTCAAAAAAGAGGTCATTAGTTATGTTTAAAAATAAATATCTGCGTATTAGTTTTTTTCTTTCAAATTCAAATGTTTCGGTAGTGTTTTTTTTGTTATCGATAAAGTAAAATATTCTTGTAGTGGATTTTAAATAATCTGTATCTTTCCGAGCCTCCTGTTGTAATAACTCTTCTTTTTTGTTCTCTTGTAGGTCATAAAAATAAAACTTCTCATAGACTTTTGAAGAACCCGATTTGCAAACGCTTTTGACAATATTTCCATTTGAATCGTAATCGTATTTTGTTTTTGATATCTCTATTTTGTTTTCATGGGTAAATGTAAAATATTCTACATTTAATACCAATTGATTCAGATTGTTATAATAATTATACGAAACACTATTATTTAAAGGATCTAAGTTACTACTTATGGAATTCGAAGCAATTTCTTTACCTTGCTTATTGTAGAACCTTTTTTCTACATCGCCATTCATTGTTAATTTTGTTATTGAGGAGATTGTACCATTTGGAAAATAAGAAAAAAATATTTTTGAAAACAATGAGTTGGATTCAAAAATATTGATCATTTCTAAATTATCGTTTTTGTCATAGATATTTTCAAAAATTTTATTTACAACGGTGTGCACCTTATTTGGATTTTCTTTTGAAGTTTGTTTTTTAAGTATTTGGGTGATATTTCCGTGAATGTCATAGGTACAAAGATGTGTTTCATCGAATTTTTCAAATTTTCTAAATCCTCTATATTCAATAGGATATTCAACATCTCTAATAGTTTTCAGTTCTCTTTTTACTTGACTTGCCATCATGTTATTTTCATTTTTAACAAAATTAAACTTATGATACGCTAAATCACTGCATATGTAAATTATTTTTGAAAAAATTTAAATGCATTTTATGTTAAATATTGAGTATAAGAATTTTGCAGATGATTAAAATATGAAACATTACAAAAAGTTGTTTTTTCGTTTTGCCATTGTTGTAATCCTTGGCTGTGGATATGCCCGAAAATGTGATACTTAGGTGTGGATTCAGTAATGAGTCTACGCAAATTAGAACAACCAATATCATCATCTAAAATTCCTTTTACGGGAGCGTGTGTGATTAAAAAATCTACATTTTCAGAGATTTGTACCTCATTTTTCAGATACGGACGTGCTACTACCGAGCAGAAACGAATTCCCTCAAAATCCATTTCTTGATTTTCGAGTAAGACAATACTTTTGGGAATAAGAATTTTAGCCCTTTGTGGATATCGGTCGAAGAAAATTTCGTGATTTCCGGCTACAAACAATCGTAGTTTGGCAGGAATTGAGCCGTACCATCTTAAAAAATGCGGAAATTCATTTTCGGAAAATCCTTGTATGCCATCTCCTGCACAAATCAGAATATCGATGTTTTCTGGAATTTCTAACTTATGATGCATTCCGTGTGTATCGGAAAAAGCAAATATTTTATGATTTTTATAGTTAAAAAGCATTTTGTTTCTTTTTTAGAAAAATAAAGGCAGAAAAACCAAAATTTCTGCCCTTTAATTTATGTTACTTAACCTTATCAAAATCAGTTTTTAAACTTTCTATTTCGGCGATGATTTCATCAGCGATTTCATCATCCGAAAAACCGTCAAAATCCTTAAAATTCTTTTGTCCAAGCCAAGTAACAGCTGAAGTATATCCAAACTCACTCAAAATTTCTGAAAAACTATCTTGCTCATAATATTCTTTTTTTGAATAGTTTTCTTTTGGATTAAAATCCGTATGACGAACACCGATACTTCCTTTACCACTCTGTGTTATAGTTAGTTGTAATTTACTAACATCAGGAAAAGGAATGCGGATTGTTGTTTTATTTTCTTCCAAAATGGTTGAATCCTTAAAATTTTCTTTCAATAGATTGAAAATATTTTGCGGATTGATATTTGGCTGAAAATTAAAATCTTTCATATTTTTAGGTTGCGTTGTATTCTCTAAAAAACAAGATTTTAAGTATATTGATTTTGGTTTATATTTTCCTCTCCCTATCAAATACAGCGGATGATAAAAACTATTTACTTCAAATTCATTATGTAAATAACTTATATTCAATGACTTTGTTTTTTCAAAGAATTTCAAGGCAACGGGTTTGAATTGTTCATCGTTTCCTAAACCTCCCCAACCTAAATAAACAGGAGCTTTTAAGTTGTTCAAATCGACATCAGTAGTTTGGTAAAACAGCCGATTTTTAACATTTTGAGCAATTTTTAAGGCTTTACCTAAATCGGCTTCTATAACGTTAAACAGATTAAAAACTTGGATAACACCTTTAAAATCAGAATTGTTAAACTTTGAATATTCTCTAAACAATTTTTCAATGTTTTGCATCGTGTTATCTGCCGTAAATTCGTGCCATTTTTCGGAGGCGTCAAATTTATTTAGTTGCTCAAGGATTTTCTCATCGCTAACTACTAACTTTGATTTGGCACTACCTGGGTTTTTCATCACCACCGACCCGATAACTTCCCAAGAATCACCGAATTGCAATAGTGTTCTCCAACGATATTGAACTTCTTTTTCTCCTTTTTCAATAAAAAAATGTGCGTAAACTTTCATATTTTATATGTTATAAATTATTATTGTTTTTCGGTACAAAATTAAATTGTGGCTATGCTAAATCACGGCATAGATTTATTTCTTTTTGAATTTTTGGAAATAAAAAATACAGCTCTTGTTTTACTCTATCCATTTGGTTGGATTCTAGTAAACCTCAAATCAAAATAGGTAAAAAAATAATTTTATGGGACTAAAATATAAAAAATAGTAGAAATATTAAAGATATGTTAAAAAAATATGTAGATTGTGGAACAAAATTACAATTCCTACGGATAATATTGGATATGTTCTTCTTCAATAGAAGTGGTGATGCCATCGGTTTTAATATGCGTTTTTTTAATCAAGTTTCCTGTATCATCGTAGGTTTCCAGATATTTTTCAATCATTTCGGTGCTAATTATTTGTTCGTCTGAATTGTAGGTGGCTCTTTTACGTTCCGACGGATTTCCGCTGGGGTTATTGTATTGATAGGTTTTCAAGTAGTAATCTCCGTTTTGCTCAGTAATTTTGCGTTCTATAAGGCGGTTTTCAGTATCGAATTTTTGAGTACATTGTCTAACTACAACTCCATTTTCATAGTCAACGTTTTCTAAAAAATAGAAAAATTCGTTTGTATCATCGTTATCCGAAACGCACATATAAACGGTTCGGTTTTTAATTTCTTTTTTTCCTTTTTTCTTTTTGGTACGTTCATATTTTGTCACTTCTCCGTCGTCATATTCAACGCATTCCATAATATTTTCTTCTCTTTTAAAGTAGTGAAAACTCTTTTTATAGAGAGTGTGATTTTCCTTGTCCAAACACTCTATTTTGTGCATTATTTTTTGCCCTTGTTCGTAATAAGCAAACTCTTTTGTAATATCTTCGGCAGAACGATATTCTTTTTTCCATGAAATAAGTTTTTTGTTGTCATCATACTCAAAGTTTTCATAACCAATTAAATTTCCATTATTAGAGTACTCAATAGCTATTATTGTATCGTGTAACTCATCGTATTTATACTCGACTATTTTAGCTTCATTTGTTTCTCCCAAAGTATAGGATTCTTTTCGGATAATTTTTCCGGAACCGCAGTAAACTTCTTTTTCTATACGGTTGTCTTCTGAAATGATGGAAATATACTTTTGGCTAAAATGATGATAGAAAAAAGATTCTTGTCGTATCATTTTTTGATTTTGAAAAACTTTCACATTGGATAATTTGTTCCATATATTGTACTGATTTTCAAAAATTTTGCTTTTTGGAGAGACAACGAACTTTCCGTCGATGACTTCTTCAATACGGTGCAGGGTGATGTTTCCGTGCAGGTCGTATTCTTCTGTGATTATTCTTTTGGGTTTTTGATAGGTAATTTCGGTGGTGTTACCGTTTAGAAAATAGATTTTTCGGATTTTCTTTTTAACGTTATTCATATTTCAATCTTGTATCTTGGGGTCAAAAATAGTTTTTATATATGCGAAATTACAGCACAGGCGTTTTTTTTTAAATGAAAGTGATACATAAATTTCACGACCGAAAATTCTGTTTCAAGTACGAACGGTTGACTTATTAATATTTCCTTAATTGTTAAAATTTTGGTAGGAGGAATAGAACAGCTAACCTGTTTAAACTTTTAGAAAAGTAAAAGTTTAGACAGGCTTTAATCAAATATCTTAAAAATAAAATTTTTACAAATAAATTCTTCTTTAAAAGTATAAAAAAGAAGAGCAAATTAAAGCTAAGAAACTTTGCTATTTTCGTCGGGTGGGACTGATAATTTTCACGTTCTGAAAAGCAATTGCACCACGAATAACACCTGAAATTACTTCATATAAAGCTTTTACAGTTTGTAGTTTTAATTCATTTTTATGATAAATTAAGCTGATTTCTCGTGCGGGATATGGCTCGGCGAAGAGGTGTATATGTTTTTTTTCGCTTTCTTTCAACTCCAAAGAATGCAGGTACGGAATTAGGGTCATTCCTAAGCCTTCATTTGCTAATCGGATTAGTGTTTCAAAACTTCCACTTTTTAGTTGGAAATACTTTTTTGATTCAATAATATCTTGATTACAAATGTTTAAAACGCTTTCTTTGAAACAATGTCCGTCTTCTAACATTAGAATATCGTTTATATCCAAGTCTTCTGAATAGATGGTTTTATTGGCTTGTAGCCTGTGATTATCAGGAATATATGCTACAAAAGGCTCATAATAAAGTGGTTTCTCAATAATATTTGGGTGATTTAGAGGAGTTGCTAAAATAGCTGCATCATAAGAGCCTTCTTCAATCTTTTGTAAGATATTTTCAGTATTTTGTTCTTCTATTTTTAAAGAAACTTTTGGGTATTTATGAATAAAATTAGCCAAAAACATAGGTAATAATGTAGGAGAAACTGTGGAAATAATTCCCATACGAAATTCTCCTCCAACGATTCCCTTTTGTTGAGCGACAATATCGTTCATTCTATCCGATTCATTAACAATGACTTGAGCTTGCTTAATGATTTGTTCTCCAATTTCAGTAATTTGTAATGGTTTTTTACTTCTGTCGAAAATGATTACTCCCAATTCTTCCTCCAATTTTTGAATTTGCATACTTAAAGTAGGTTGGGTAACAAAACTATTTTCGGCTGCGGTGGTAAAATTCTTATATTTTGCAACGGCTAAAACGTACTGAAATTGGGTAATAGTCATAGTTTTTTATTTAAGTTAGAAAATTTTTATTTTTTAAAAAGCTCTTCTTAATTGAGGAAGTACTTCTCTTCCAATTTCATTCAAAATAACATCAACTGGACGTGAACTATGCTTCAAGACTAGTATTATATGATTAACACCTATCTTTCTCAAAGTTAAGAACATATCAATTAAATAGTTTCTTCCTAAGCGAAATCCCAAATCAATATTTACAGGTTTAAAGTTTGGGTCTTCCATAAGGTCAATGTATATGGGTTGAATGTAAGGTTTTCGAGCTTCCCCTCCCTGCTCTAATGTTTCTATCCAATTTTTAACAACTTTTTTTGTGAGGGCAAAGTCACGAGGATAATAAATCCATCCATCAGAATTTTTTGAAATCCATTCCAAGTTAACTCCGCCAATATGCCCTGTAACGTACATAGGAATATTCCCCTTTAGTGGTTTTGGAATCACATCGCCCGATTTGTTCATAAGAATGCCATAATCATTGTCATAGTGAGGAAATTCTTTTGACCAAATATTTCTAAGCATTTTCATATGTTCAAATACTCGGGTACTCCTCAATCCAAAAGGCTGATTGAAAGCAGGATACTCTATTGGACGGTCGCCTGAAGCTACTCCCATATGAAAGCGATTCGGAAAAAGTACGTCCAAACTTGCCGAAGCTTTCGCAACGTGAAGAGGGTGACGTAAAGGCAATACCAAACTGGCTATTCCTATTTTGATGGTTTTTGTGAGAGATGCTATGTGCGAAAGATATACCCAAGGGTCAAAAATCTGTCCTACATCTCTAAAATCAGGGTCTTTTAGGGGAATATCACGCACCCAAATGGTATCAAAACCATAAGATTCAGCCAGTTGTATCAAATGTATCTGATTTTCCATTTTTGGAACGCTTCCCTCGTAAGCCTCTATAGGAAGAAGTAGCCCGATGGATAGGTTATAGGCATCTAACATAGCATTGCTTTTTACGTATGCAAAGGTAGTTTTATTTTCAAAAATAGCAAAAAAAGAGCTTATATTTGTCTCGAAAAAAAACTATTTTTTCAAAATCTGTTAATATTTTTTATTTTTCAATTAAAAATCCAACTAATTTCATAACAGGTTCATTTTTAGGTGGTTGTTTATTTCTCAAAGTCTATGAGGTAACGATTTAGTAACGGAGCCAATTTCATTGATTTTATTTGTTTTGCGTTGTAACTCAATGTTGCAAAGGTACGAACTATTTACAAATTGGCAAATAGTGAGGAGGTTCCGTTCAAAACAATCAAAAGAAACGTTCGTAAGCTCTAATAAACAGATAATTAACATATATTCTTCTTTTAGATATTAAACTTTCTTAAAAAAAGATAAGAAAATCTTTTTATCTTCGATGTGTTTTTTATACTTTTGCCAAGAAATATACTAACAAACTAATAATAATTCGTATGAAAAGAATAACAACAACATTAGCAGCAGTTTTGCTCATTTTTGCAAGTTGTAAAAACAACAATCAGAATCAGCAGCAAACACAAGAAAGTACGCCTCAAACAACAGTAACGGAAAAAGAAACTCCTAAGGCTGAGGTGGTGGATACGTCTAATCCTTCGGATTTTATGTCAAACAAAGGAATAGGTCCAGTCAAAAGTGTAACCATTGGCGAAACAATCGACCAAGCTATGGCTAAAAAAGGGGAGGAGCATTTCAAAACATTATGCTCGGCTTGCCATAGACCTACAAAAAAATTCATTGGTCCGGCTCCGAAAGACATTTTAAAAAGACGTTCGCCGGAGTGGGTTATGAATATGATTATGAATCCGGAAGAAATGATTCAGAAAGACCCAATCGCAATGCAATTGCTTAAAGAGGCTAACGGAGCTCCGATGGCAAACCAAAATGTTTCTGAGCAACAAGCTCGTGAAATTCTGGAATATTTCAGAACCATCGAATAATTTTGGATAATATTAAATAGTTTCTATATGAAAAATGTAATTAAATTTTTTGGATGCGTTACTTTGTTGTCGGCAATAGTATCTTGCGGCTCTGACAAAAAAAACGGTCAAGGCGTATTGGATACCGATGTGGCATCAAAAGTATATGTAAAACCCGGTGAACACGACGAGTTTTATGCTTTTCTATCGGGTGGATTTAGCGGACAGGTGAGCGTTTACGGTTTGCCTTCCGGGCGTTTGCTTAAAGTGATTCCCGTATTTTCTCAGGACCCTGAAAAAGGATACGGCTACAACGAGGAAACAAAACCAATGTTGGAAACCACACACGGTTTCATTCCTTGGGACGACTCGCACCACCCTGAACTTTCTCAAACAAAAGGAGAAACAGACGGACGTTGGTTATTCATCAATGGAAATAATACACCGCGTATTGCACGTATTGATTTATCTACTTTTGAAACTGCTGAAATTATCGAAATTCCAAATAGTGCTGGAAACCATAGTTCACCTTTCACTACAGAAAATACTGAATATGTGGTAGCGGGAACTCGTTTTGCAGTGCCTTATCCGCAGGAAGATGTAGCTATCAATCAGTACAAGGGAAAATTTAAAGGGGTACTTTCATTCATCAAAGTTAATCCTGAAACTGGGCGAATGAATATTGAATTTCAAGTATTAATGCCTGGATTTAATTACGATTTAGCGCATTCTGGTAAGGGAGCCTCTCACGGTTGGACGTTCTTCACGACATACAATACTGAAGAAGCTAACACACTTTTGGAAGTAGAAGCTTCTCAAAATGATAAAGACTTCATCGCTGCCATAAATTGGAAAAAAGCAGAAGAATTCATCAAAGAAGGTAAATTCAAGGAAGTAGATGCAAACTATATGCACAACATTTACGATGAACATACACACATAGCGACTTCTACCAAACAAAACAAAGTGAAAGTTTTATCGCCTGAAGAATGCCCCGGATTGGTTTATTTATTACCAACACCAAAATCACCTCACGGAGTAGATGTTGACCCAACGGGTGAATACATCATCGGGAATGGAAAACTTTCGGCAGACCTAACCGTTCATTCCTTTACAAAAGTTTTGAAAGCCATCGAAGAGAAAAAATTTGAAGGAGAAGCCTACGGAATGCCAATCTTGAAAATGGACGAAGTTGTTGGAGGAATCGTGAAAGAAGCAGGACTTGGACCTCTCCACACAGAGTTTGATGACAAAGGTTTTGCTTACACTACACTTTTCATTTCTTCTGAAGTTATCAAATGGAAAGTTGGTACGTGGGAAATTGTGGACAGACAGCCCGTTTACTACTCACCAGGACACTTAATGATTCCAGGAGGAGACTCCAAAAAACCAGACGGAAAATATCTTTTGGTAATGAACAAAATCACTAAAGATAGATACTTACCAACAGGTCCAGAACTTACACAATCTGCACAATTATTTGATATTTCAGGAGATAAAATGCAACTTTTGTTGGATTTCCCAACCATCGGTGAGCCTCACTATGCACAAGGTATTCACGCTGACAAAATAGCTCCTAAATCTGTGAAATATTATCCGCTTAAAGATAATAAACACCCGTACGTTGTAAGAAGCGACGCAGAGGCAAAAGTAGTTCGTGAAGGAAACATCGTTCACGTGTATATGGGAATGATTCGTAGCCACTTCTCTCCTGATAATATTGAAGGAATTAAAGTAGGTGACAAGGTTTACTTCCACGTAACCAACTTAGAGCAAGATTGGGATATTCCTCACGGATTCTCAGTATTGGGTGCACGAAATGCCGAGTTGCTCATTATGCCGGGACAAACAGAAACTCTTTATTGGGAGCCTCTGAAAGCGGGAATTTATCCGTTTTATTGTACAGACTTCTGTTCGGCTTTGCACCAAGAAATGCAAGGATACATTCGTGTTTCAGACAAAAATGCGAATGTTGAACTCAAATGGAGCTTAGGTGAAGAATAAAACAAAATCCGTAAAGTAAGTACGTGAAAATGCGTACTTACTTTATTTAAAAACAGTTGTTATGAAAAATCTATCGCGCATATTGATGTTTATTGCCTCAATGTTAATGCTTTTACTTTTTGCATTTCCTATTTGGAATATTACATTGGAGGCTCCGCAGTATCCTGAAGGGATAAAAATGTATATTTGGATTAACAAAATAACAGGAAGTGACGAATTCACACTTCAAAATGTAAATATCCTAAATCACTACATTGGGATGAAAGCCATAACTCCCGAAAGTATTCCTGAATTGACTTACTTTCCATATATAATCATCGGATTGACAATTTTAGGGGTTGTTTTTGCCATTATAGGAAAGAAAATTCTTTATTTAGTGTGGAGCCTACTGCTTATGGTGTTAGGAGCATTAGGTATATACGACTTCTACTTGTGGGAATACGATTATGGTCATAATTTAAACCCTACGGCACAAATTAAAATACCCGGAATGAGTTATCAACCACCGCTTTTGGGAGAGAAACAATTATTGAATTTCCTTGCAAAATCATATCCCGATATGGGAACTTACGCAATGATTTTGGCAAGTATTATAGCCTTCGTGGCGTTTATGATAGTTTACAGGCGTAAGAACATCTCTTAAAGTTTTATAATAAGTGTTGTTGATTTGATGATAATCCTATAATTGGCAACACTTATTTTCTTTATAAATAAAATACTAAAAATATGAACATATCAAGAATAATTATTTTCATCGGAATAGTAACAAGTGTAATTAGCTGTAAACCCAAAGCACAACCCATCGATTACGGAAGCCATTTGTGTGATTACTGCCAAATGACCATTGTGGATAAGCAATTTGCTGCCGAAGTGGTAACCAATAAAGGCAAAGCTTATCGTTATGATGCCATAGAGTGTATGCTTCGTGACCAAAAGGAAGATGTAGCACTTTATTTGGCTTGTGATTATATGTCACAAGATAAGTTGGTCGATGCAACAAAGGCTACTTTTTTAATTTCTGAAAATCTTCCAAGCCCAATGGGAGCGTTTCTTTCTGCTTTTGAAAATAAAGCCGATGCAGAGAAAATGCACAAAGAAAAAGACGGAAAATTATACGATTGGGAAGCCATCAAGCAATATTTTTTGGAAGAAGAGTCGGAATAAATAAGTCAGTTTTGACTAAAAAAACTCAATAATTTTCTTCAAAAGGGTTTCTTTCTCTCCAAAATACGAAAACTTTACTACAAAATAGCCAATCCTTTCGGGGGAATGGCTAACTTTGTGCCTAAAATAAGCAAGTTGCTCCGGGGAAAATATAAATCCGGCAGTGGAAAATGTAAATCCGATGGGGAAATAATAAAGTCACAGTATTAAATAACTAAAAAAAGTGGGGGAATTAGAAAAATTTTCTGTACAAAATGAAATATAAGTCCAAAATAAGAAATATTTTCTGTTTGTACCGAAAAATGACATTTCAAAAGTATGGAATTTCTCGTACAATTTTCAAATTTTAATATCAAACAGAGAAATCAGAAACCAAATCACCTTCATTGCGATATTTTTTACTGAAAAATCATATTAAAAAACACTTTTTTTGATGCTAAAAAAATTACTTTTATATCACTTTCTGTTAATTGGCTTTTTTGTCAAAGCAAACACGATTACCGTTTGCCAAAATTGTCAAGTAAAAACCTTAAAACAAGCTGTTGAAATGGCTCAGCCCAATGACACTATTCTTGTTGAAAAGGGAACTTATAAAGTACACGATTTAACCATTGATAAGCCGCTGGTTATTTTAGGAAAAAATCGCCCAATTATTGACGGAGAGCGAAAAGGAGAAATACTTGTTGCCAAAACTTCTGACATTGTCATAAAAGGATTTCATTTTAAAGGTGTTGGAGAAAGTTTCACGAAGGATTTTGCAGCAATTAGACTTGTAAAAAGTAATAATTTCATTATTGAAGACAATAGTTTTGAGGATATTTACTATGGAATATTCTTAGAAAAGTCTAACGATGGCATTGTAAGGCAAAATCAAGTCGTTGGACGAGCAAAAGAGGAGTACAATTCCGGAAATGCTATTCACTTATGGTACTGCAATCGTGTAACCATTGAAAATAATGATGTATCAAAGTCGCGTGACGGTATTTATTTTGAATTTGTATCTGAATCTACCATCAAAGGCAATAAAAGTTATAACAATCTTCGCTATGGCTTACATTTTATGTTTTCTAACAATAATACGTACTACAAAAATGAATTTCGTGCCAACGGAGCAGGAGTTGCAGTAATGTTTTCCAAGTTCATTGAAATGAAGGAAAATATTTTCCAAAAAAACTGGGGAAAAACTTCTTACGGATTGCTTCTGAAAGAAATTTATGACTCAAAAATCATCGGAAATATCTTTCATCAGAATACGATTGGCATTAATGGAGAAGGCTGTACAAGAATTGATTACGAAGAAAACACATTTTCAGAAAACGGATGGGGAATCCGCATACGTGGGGCGTGTTATACGAACAATTTTTTCCATAATAATTTTGAAAATAATACTTTTGATGTTTCGTACAGCAATAAAGTTCACGATAACAAATTTGAAAATAATTATTGGAGCGATTATACGGGCTACGATTTGGATAAAAACGGCATTGGAGATGTGCCTTTCCGCCCTGTGAAACTGTTTTCGTACATTGCTAACAAAACTCCCGAAAGTGTTGTGTTACTACGAAGTCTTTTTATTGATATTATCAACTTTTCGGAAAAAGTAGCTCCGTCTTTCACCCCCGAAAACTTAATAGATCCGTCGCCTTTGATGCGTCCATATCCAATCAAGAAATAAAGTGAATATATACTATGATAGAATTTAGCAACGTACATAAAAAATTTGACAAATTGCACGTACTAAAAGGCATTGATTTCGCCATAGAAGGCAACGGAATCTTTGCCATATTAGGTCCGAATGGTTCAGGGAAAACAACTTTGATAAAAAGTCTCCTCGGAATGGTAATCCCCACCGATGGCGATATTAAATTTCAAGGAAAAACCATAAAAAATAAGTGGGATTATCACCAACAAATTGCGTATCTTCCTCAAATTGCGAACTTTCCAAATAATCTGAAAGTTAAAGAACTCATTAAACTCATCAAGCAACTAAAGGGCGAAAATTGCAACGATAAAGAGTTGATCGAGGTGTTCAATTTGGAAAAACATCTGGAAAAGAAGTTGGGAAATCTCTCCGGCGGAACAAAACAGAAGGTAAACATCGTGCTTACCTTTATGGCTGATACTCCGTGTATTGTACTTGACGAACCTACTTCTGGATTAGACCCCATCGCCACGCTGGAACTCAAAAAATTGATTATAAAAGAAAAGCAGAAAGGCAAAACCATTTTGATGACTTCACACATTTTGAGTTTCATAGAAGAACTTTCCGATGAGGTACTTTTTATTCTTGAAGGAAATATTTATTTCAGAGGAACAATTACCGAACTCATCAACAAAACCCAAAAAACAGATTTTCAGGAAGCCATAGCTCAATTACTTAAAGAACAAGCGTATGATTAAGATTATTCGATATACATTTTTTGACCTAATGCGCAGCAGTTGGTCGTATTTTTATTTGGGATTTTATCTTTTACTTAGTAGCATTTTACTTTTTTTAAGTAATGATGTTGCCAAATCTATCATTACTTTTATGAATATTGTAACTATTCTCATTCCGCTTATTGCTACGATATTCGGGGTGATGTACTACTATAATTCACGAGAGTTCATTGAGCTTTTATTGGCACAACCACTAAGGCGAACCACGCTTTTCATAGGACAATATATTGGGATTGCATTGTCTTTAAGTCTTAGTTTGCTTTTCGGAATGGGAATACCGTTTTTGTTATACGGAGTTTTGCTTTCTGGAGAGATATTTAATTTTTTAATGCTGATAATAACGGGGATTTTCCTAAATTTTATCTTCGCTGGTTTTTCATATTTAATAGCTCTGCACAATGAAAATAAAATAAAAGGATTTAGTTTCTCGATTCTTTTATGGCTTTTTATGGCGGTGATTTACGACGGTATTTTCCTGATTTCGTTGCTTATTTTTCAGGAATATCCACTTGAAAGATATTCGCTAATAGCTACATTCTTCAACCCGATTGATTTATCAAGAATACTGATTCTTTTAAAGTTAGATATTTCGGCACTTATGGGTTATACGGGGGCTATTTTCAAGAGTTTTTTCGGTTCAAAACTAGGGCTTTGGGCTTCAATGGCAATGCTTTTGACTTGGATTATGGGGCTGTTATTTTTCATCAATCGCAAAGCAAAGAGAAAAGATTTTTGATAAGAGGAATTCTATTTATTTCATTCTTAAACTTATTAATTACAGTTCCAAAATATGATTTTTGGTATTACAGAGTATATTCTAAAAATATATAATACATTTATTTTGAATAATATGAATTATATTTGAAAATAAAACACAAAAAAGTCTTTTATTTTCTTGCTGTCTTCACTTCAAATCATTACATTTGCATTTAATTATTCTAAATAAAATTAAGCATTATGGTAAAAGTTTTAGGCAGATACCTATTAATATTGTTAGGAACTGCAACATTGCAAGCACAGAATTTCCCGTATAAGATAAAAGGGAAAATCACGGATGAAAACAGAAATATTATTACTGATGTCATTGTTGAAGTAAAAGGAAATGGAAAAATTAGAGCTATCACCAATGAGAAGGGATTCTACAATCTTGCTGTACCCGTCCCAAAAGTAACTTTACGAATTTACAAAATGGGATTTGTAGAGAAAACAGTGGAAGTATCTGCCTCAAGTAACGAAAATAGGGTAACCTATTTGGATGCTATTCTTTTCAGAAATGAGATTGAATTACAAGAGGTTGTGGTTACGGATAATCCCAGCTTAGTAACTAATTCCAAATCAGCAATTCAAAAGAATTTAAATCGTATTCCTGGAGGAGTTATTCTTACCGACTTGTCAGCCTTGAAAACACAACGTTCTCAAACACTTAAAGACGCCATAGGAAACGAGCCTGGTGTGATAATTCAGGAGTTTTTTGGAGGAAATGACCAACCTCGTTTGAATATTCGTGGCTCTGGAATTCAAAGTAATCCGCAATCAAGAGGAGTTGCTTTACTACAAGATGGAATTCCGATTAATTTTGCAGATGGATCCTACATCATAGGGGTGCTGGAACCGCAAGCATCTCATTTGGTGGAAGTTTATAAAGGAGCAAACGCCTTGCAATACGGGAGCGCTACTTTGGGGGGGAGCGATAAATTTTGTAACCAAAAATGGATTCAACGCATCGCCTTTTGCTGTTAAATTAGAAAAAGGCAGTTTTGAATATTTTAACTCTAGTCTTTCCTCAGGGCTAAATGTAGGAAACAAAGATATTTTTGTATCAACAAGTTACAATCAAAGCAACGGATTTAGAACATACAATAGTTCTAAGAGATATAATGCATTGCTCAATATGGGGTATCGGTTTTCTGATAATTTTGAAGCCCGTATTTTAGCAAATTACACAAATTTGGCATTTGATGTGTCAGGTCCTATTACCAAAGCTCAAATGTATGCTGACCCTAAACAAGTTAATGGGAAGCCAACTCCTAAGAATTTGGGTCCTAATGTGTTGAGAGACAAGCCTAATCGTGCAAGTGAAATCTTCCGTATAGGGAACAAAAATACTCTTAAGGTAGGTGACAAGGCTTCATTTCATTCGGTAGTGTATTATCAGTATACAGATGATGTATTCACGTTTCCAATCTCGGGAAATATTCGTCAGAATTTCAATAATGATTTTGGAGGAAATATCGTGTTTGAGCATAAATCCAATAAAAATTATTTTTCAATTGGAGGAAGCCTTCATTATGGAAAAACCAATCAAACTTATTTTATAAACAGATTGGGAAGCAAGTCAATCATATTTGCTAATAATGATTTGGAGGCATTTAACAAAACTCTGTATTTCAATGAGGTATATTCTTTGACTTCTGAATTAGATTTAGTGGCATCTTTACAAACAAGTTGGGATTTGAGAAAAATTACAGACAGGAAAGACAATCCTAATCAGCGTCCCTCATTCAGTTTTCAGACAAATAAAATGACGATGAACCCTTCCAAAGCTATTGACAAGCAACACAATTTCTTTGGTTTAAATCCCAAAATAGGATTAGTATTTTCTCTTTCCAAAACAGTACAAACCTATGCGAATTTCAGCAGAAGTTACGAGCCACCTACTTTTTTAGAATTGATAAATCTTTCGGGAGGAAGTATTAACTCAAGTCCCACTAAAATAGAAAGTTCTGATTTATCCGAACAAACAGCTTCAATCATAGAAATTGGCTCAAGAGGTCAGATAGGGAATCGTTTACAATGGAATATTTCGTTGTATCACTCTTGGATAAAAGGTGAGCTTTTAACCATTACAGACCTTGTTGGAATAAGTGGCAATACCATCAATTCGCCTTCAAAAACCATTCACCAAGGAGCGGAAATAGGATTTACATCCCATATTTGGAATGGAATAGTAGAAAATAAAGATTATTTGCAAGTAGGAGCTACCTATAACTTCAGTAATTTCTATTTCAAAGAAGGATTGTATAAAGACAAACAAATTGCTGGAATTCCGCGTCACTATCTCATTGGAAAAATGGAATATAAACACTCTTCAGGTATTTTATTAAATATCAACACCGAGTCATCTTTGGAGAAAACATATACCAATCATATGAATGAATTACATCAAGACCCTTTCACACTCATCAATGCCAGAATAGGATTTCAACGTCATAAATGGGGAATTTTCGTAGATGCACGCAATCTTGCTGACAAAATATATGCTTCAAGTTATCTTGTAAGAGACAAAATCGTAGTTCCACCACCAATGAAGGCACAGGGGGCAACCATTGATAGTTTTACAAATTATATTCCAGGAATGGGACGTAACATAGTTGTAGGATTCAATTATAATTTTTAATATATTATGATAAAGAAATTAATTTTTGCAGGATTATTGCTTATTTCTTTAGGAATTAATGCTTTTCTTATCTCAAAGTTTGTAGGAGGAAGTACCCAGAAGATAGAAGGAGATGAGCGAGTGAGCATCGTGATGAGCAACGATAATCGAGAATTTGTTATGCGAGAGATGAGGCATTTTGTAGAAAGTGTACATCAGATAAATGCAGGGATTTTGTATGAACGTCCCGAGCTAATCATTGAGGCGGCACGAAAATCAGGACACGCTGTAACTGAATGTGCTCCACAGGGATTGGTTCAAACATTGCCCTTGTCTTTCAAACAATTAGGTTTTTCAACTCACGACCTCTTTGATGAAATAGCTGATGAAGCCGAGAAAAACTTTTCACCCAAACGAACGCAGGAACAACTCAATCAGTTATTAACCAATTGTGTATCTTGCCACAGAGGATTTAGAATAGATGCTCAGAAATAAACTTTAAACTTAAAACACAGAGGCTGTCCAGAGATTTGGACAGCCTTTGAAAAATAGTTCTATACAAAAGTTCAATGTTTGGACTTCTAAAAGTGATTTTGCTGAACTTTACAGGAAGTGTTTTTACGATATTAAGGGTGGCGGATAAAACTCCTTATTTAAGCACTTATCAAAAACCTAAAACTGATATTTCACTCCCAAAATGATATTTCGTCCCATTCGGGGAAAGTTTTTCCAGTCGGCATAGGTGGTGTAATAAGTGTCGAGTAAATTTTCTACTTCCAACTGAAAATCAATCTGATGCGAACCAAAAGGCAATACGTATGAAACTGAAAGATTTGTCAGCGTATATGCAGGAGTGGCGTCCTCGCCGTAAGCCGTACTGAATCGAGTTTGTTTCAAATCGCCTTCAACGGTAACTTCCGAAGAAAAACGATTTTTGCGAAAAGCCACAGACGATAAATAATAAGGCGGACGTACAAACGGAAGCGGATTTCCTTCAAAATCAGCTCCGTAAGCATAACCCAATGTGTTTTTCCAAAACCAATATTTCCCGAAATTGTACTCTGTTTGCAGTGAAACATTAAGCTGATTGGCGTGTAGCAATGATTCGTACATTTTCAAACCTCGTTTTTTAGCTCCGAGGGGCGTCATCTGCCAAGCAGGCTCGCCGAAAGGTTGCCCAAAGATGTAATTCTGAATATGGAAAAAACTACTTTTAAAAGCAACTTTCCACTGATTTTTAGCATATTGAGCCGAAAAATTTCCTTCCCACGAAGTTTCATTATCCAAATTCGGATTCCCGATGTAATCATATCCGTCCGAGCTGTTAAACAAATAAAAACCATAACTTTCTGAAACAGAGGGAGCTCGCTGTCCCCAACCTGCGCCTGCCGAAATTTCCCAGTTTTGACCCTGCCACAAGTACGAACCATACAAACTGGGTAAAACCCGATTTTTACTTCGCTCAAACCGATGAAATACTTGATTTAGATTGTAACCCACATCGCTTTTTACGTAATTGTTTTGCCAACCCAAATTCCCATTAAAAGTTATTTTTTGATTTTCAGTGATTTCCCATTGGTTTTCCACAGAAAAATTAGCATTTTTGGTCGATACCTTAGGCCAAGTGTAGGTAAACATCGTGCCACCGGTTCGGTAATGCATCGTCATTTCGGCAGTGGAAAGATTGTGAAAGGCATTTAGGCGAATATCTTGCGAAAAACGATTTTTCTTCCAACGAATTTTTGAAATCCCGCCAAAGGTTTCGCTTTTTCCGGGCATATCCATTTTCACCGGAAGTTTATCGCCTTCCTCCCGAAAAGAATCGTCCATTTCGTGATAAATATCATTGTAATACAGTTTCGTTTCCCAAAGTTCAAAGTTTTGATTTTCAAAATAATGTGTATGTGTAAGCATCGAAATCAAGGCTCTGGCTTTTGAAACGTCCATCGGAAGTGCCGGATAACCAATGTTTTTAGCCGAATCGTAAATTACACTCCCGCGAATCACATCACGATTGCCAATTTTAAAACCTACGTTTGTCGCAGCATTGCTTTTTTCGTATTGTGAATATTTTATAAGCTTCCGATTTCCGTCGCGATAATTATCTGCTTTTCGATGTGAAAATGAAATATTTGCCCCGAAATTTCCGGAAGAAAAAAGCGTGTTTCCCATCGCAAAACGTTCCAAATTATTGCTTTTTACACTGGTTTGCAATGTGTTTTTCCACTGAGGTTTTACCGAAAAATGCACTTTTTGAGGTTTCAGGTCGATATTTCCGCCAATGGTGGTGCCGTAATGACTGCCCTCTTGCCCCGAACTAATACTGATGTCGGATAAGTTATGCATTTCCACATAGGAAGTTACAGGGTCCATTTTGTCCGTACACGCCCCAAAAATTCGCATTCCATCGATGGTAACCACCGAACGCTCGCTAAACATATTATTCAGCACAGGCTCAAAAGCGTACGCCCCCCTGCGGATTAAGTTTACATTTTGCGAAGATTGCAGATAATCTTCCACAGAATGACTTATTTTCTGCTCTGGAAGATTTTCCTTCAAAGCTTTGATAATCACTTCCGAAAGATGAATCACACTGTCTTTTTCTTGTGTTTTTTGGGCAAACAAAATCCCTGATAACAAAACAGTTATGCCGAAAAGAAATTTTTTCATTCGTTGTAACATATTTTTAGAGGTCATTACTTAAATACATATTTTATTTTGTAATTAAGTGTTGATTTTGAGTATTTTTGTTGTGATTTTACTGGCATTGGAAACGGAGCGTTAATAAAATCAATGAATGGAACGTAGAAAATATCCATTGTTTGAACGTCAGCGAGTTTGGAGATTTTCAGTGAAATGATTTGATTTTTAGCAGAGTATCCACAGCCTTGAATTTTTGGTACTTTTGTTTTAAGACAAAAGTACATATATGAAAATAAATAATTAACTTAACACATTTTTTTAAAAATATGGTAAAATCAATTTTTATTTTGAAGATTTTTCAAGTAAAAAGAGACCTTACCATACTTTTCATACTAAAAAATTATTTTCCTTCCGGAATATCTATTCGTAAATGTACCTCACTAACGGCATCAAAATCTTCTTTGGTTTTCGGAGTTTTGGGGATTTCCGTTCCTGCAATGACTTCACCCTCAGTGTTTTTTATTTGGAAATTCAATTCCCAGTAACCACTCATTGAATAGTTAATATTGGCTTTGTGGAAGCCATCGGGTTGGGCTTTAAAGTCGTCAAAAGGTGTAGAATGATTTTGCATGTCAGCACCGGGCATACGTGGGTCTAACAAAAGTGAAAAACCTTTTGCCTGCGGAAAAGAAACCATCGATTCGGCCTTGAATAAACCGGCTATAACATTGTCATTACGTCCGTTACGGTGCTGCATTGGGCTAATAAGTGCCAGAATATACATTTTTCCGTCTTTTCCTTTAAATCTTGTAAATTTCAGATGACTTTCTTTAGGTTGTTTCTGAATTTCGATGCGTTGTTCCTTAACCTGAAATTCTTTGCCTGAAATGGTGTAATTCAAATTCAAATCCCAATGCCCAAGTTCGCCCGTATTCATCTGAAAGACAGCATATCCTCGGTAATGATTATTGTGTACTTGTGTTAAATTTTCGGTATGCGGACACGAATGTGAATGCTTGATTTTTTTCGAATCGCCATTGTCGTACATACGCATCATTGGCAGGAAATTGATTTTTTCAGCCGACAATGCTTTACCTGTTTTTACATCTGTAATGGTGAGGTAAACATCATTATATCCTGTGTATAAAGCTCCATTGACAGTTTTTACGGAAATTAAGTGATTATTTTCGGTGAAATTTGCCACTTCTTTGAGCTTATCCGAAGGTGTAGGAGCATCGGAAGGTGCAACAGGACTGATATTTTTTGTTTCTTCAATCGGTTTTTCGATGTTTTTATCATCTTTCGAGCAAGAAACAATTAAAAAAGTAAATAAAATGGTGATATATGTTGTTATTTTCATCTTAAATTGCTATTTAAATTAATAATTTTCGTTGCTTTTGGAATATAAAATCCCCTTGAAGATATTTTTTATCTCCAAAATACTAAAGATTGAATTTTGCAATGTTAAAACTTCTATTTTGCTTAGCTTGGCAAAAATCAGTCAAAAATGAAGAAAATTACACGAAAATAGGTGGATGAAAAATAGCAAAATGAATTTTTTCCCAATAAGGATTTTTGTGGTGAAATTTGTGTTGTGTGTCTTGTTGTTTTACAAAAATGGGATACGAAAAATTCTCGTGAGAAATCCAATTGAAGTCCGTGGCGAATTTTTCAAAGTTAAAGTCGTTATTTTTCTCATTTTCAGAAGCTACATCGGCAAGTTTACATTTTCCGTCGCAATGCATTTCGGGTTTGTCCTGATTCTGACAGAAATTTTCCGTAAACCCCTCATTATCCAAAAGATAATAGGTGAAATACACCCCCGTCCGTAAACTGCTATAAAGTACGGAAAAAGCTATAAATAAAATACCTATGTAAAATTTTCTTTTCAACGAGGACAGAAATAAGAAAAATATTGTATTGGTTTTATTAAATCCATAAATAAACATTGGAAATTTCAAAATTGAAATTTCCAATGTTTATTCTATTGCAATTGTTTTTCCAATGCAATAGCTTTTGGGAATAAAATGTTGTTTTCCAAATGAATATGTCGATGTAAATTATCTTCAAATTCTTGAAGCATAGCAAAGGTAACTCTGTACGTGTTGCAAGCGTCGGCAGGTGGGGTGTAGCCATCTGTCAGTGTTGCGATTTTTTCAAATCGGTCACCTTCTGCACTATGTTCGTACTCCATCATTTTGATGGGGTTGGCAACCGTTCCGAAGTGAGGCACAGGCGTTTTCCCACCATTTTGTGAGGCTTTTACCAATTCTTCAATGAAAGGGAATAGAATTTGCTCTTCTTTTTCCAGATGACTTTGCAAATCAAAAGCACTTTCCGTAAAAAGGTGATTGATTTCAAGCAATTCAGGATGTCTGTCTCCATGAACTTTACAAAGCTTATCTAAAAATTGTAGTAAATACGGAATTTTTTCCCGTACATAACTATGATGCATTCGTACGATATAGTTAGCCAAAAGGTCGAGAGGCCAATCACTTACGTTAAGATTTTCATTTCCTCCTTGCGGAATAGCTTTTAGTTCATTCATTAGCTGATTTTGATTGATTTCTTTTTTCTTGCAAGCCTCTGTAATAGTTCGCCCTCCTTTGCAACAAAAATCAATTCCGTACTTTTTAAATATTGCGGCAGCCCTAAAATCCTGAGCTACAATCTCTCCAATAGTGTTATTTTCTAAATTCATACTTGGCGTTTTAAATTTTGGTACAAATATATAAAATATAAAAGGATAAACAAATCTTTTTATATTTTATAAAGCAAATCCATTCAACCAGTAATGTTTCAGATGTGTTGTTACATTCTTTAACATATTTGGTTCTCTAAGAAAAATAGTGTATTTGTAATATATAACTTCATAAAATACAGATAATTACTTTTTCTAAAAAAAGAATACTTCACCCCATTGGGTTGCTTTTCGGTCTTTTGTTTGGCAAATAGATACAGAGCAAAAGAATGGGTAATTTTTGATATTCCTATGTTTCCATTGACAGGCGGAATAATTTTTTGAGTGTGTAAAATCGCAGCTTCTTGCTTGTCTAATTTGTTATGATTGTACAGAAGCACTCCCAAAAGATTGCTTCCTCGATGTATTTTAGCGACCATTTTTCGTGTTTTTTTCAGTGATATGTTGTTCTAATTGTTGTGAAATAGCAATAATTTCTTTGCAGATAGCTACCATTTGAGCGGTTTGTTTTTCGAGTTTAAACAGATAGGCAGCGGCTTTCTTTTCGGAAAAATTGCGATACAAAATCTTTACTATCTGATTGTAATTCACTCCCACCGCCCGAAATTGTCCATAGAGTTCGGTGAGTTTGATATAAAAATCCAATACTGATTTATTGAATTTTACACTTTTGATTTCTTTGGAAAATAATAACGAAGTGATAAAATGAGCTTTGATTTTCATTCCCGATTGTTCGAAAAGAGATAAAATCGAGTGTGTTCTACCTGATTGAAACTGATAGTATATCGGTAAATAGCCTTATCTATTTTAGGAACTCTTCCTAATTTTAGTTTTTGAGGTTGTAATTTATTGTCCGTATACAATTTTATTAGTAAGTAAAAACCACGACTTTGGAGGGGTTTTCAGCTCCCTGCAAGGGCAAGTGGTTTTGAGGTACTAATACGCCTTAGAGTGCCTCAAAACACAACTTGCTCTGTTCGGGTGAACAGAAAATACTCCCTATCGGTCGCATTAAAGTCAGCTTTAAAAAAGAGAGAAAAAACTTCCAAAATCATTGTCTTTTGTTTTTGTGCAAAACAACCGAATTTCAATCATTTAGCAGGTATATCATTCCTTGCCATTGAATGCCTTATAATGCCAAAGACTTCCTTATGTAAATACGTGTGTAATTGTGTATGTTTCTTTGTACGCACATACATATGTATGTAGCTACGTAGCTACGTACCAACGTACTTACATATGTACATACGTACGTAAACAAATACGATAATACCTATGTGATTATCTGCAAACGTAAATACTTACACACTTACTTGTTTGTGTATATATGTATGTAAATATGTAGGTACGTGCGTGTATAAGTAAGCATACAAATAGGTAAGTTTCTAAATATAAAAGAAGAAAGCACAAAAAACATAAGCATACTTGCTCATCTTAACTAAAATTTTTAATTCGGCAATGAGAGGAAGAGCGAAGTCGTTTCATTAAAACAAGTAGTAAGTAGTGCGTTCATTTTTATCATTTTCGACATTTTTTTTATTCGTATAAAGAGCCGGAATATGCGGTTGTCGTTTCGAGAGCCTAAAAGGTCTGTGTTTAGCGGCTACAAGGTTTTTCAAAAAAATACAACCCCTGTTGAAAACGGGTGTGGAGATTTTTTTGAAAACCAAAGGCTTGACCTTGTGGCAGCGTTACAAACACAGAAATACCTTTGCTCTCGAAAACGAACACCCATATCGGCTTCTTACCCCATAAATAAAACAGGAGAAAATCCCATAAACAAACGCACACACCATTACTAACTAAAATGAAATGAAGTAGCCTTCCTCTGCCGAATAAAATCCAATAAAAAAACCGATACAAAAATTGTAAACAATCTCTGTATCGGTTAATCTTAAAGATTAATATTTTATATTATCATATGAATTGCAGTGAATTACACTATAATGAAGCGACTAATCGCTCACCAAAGTCATTGAATTTACAAGCGATTTTTTCCATATTCTTACTGATTTTTTCATTGGTGATTTTAGCATAAATCTGTGTGGTTTTCAAATTCTTGTGTCCCATCATTTTACTAACACTTTCCAAAGGAACACCCTCTGTAAGGAATAAAGTGCCGAAAGTATGCCTTGCCCAATGAAAGCTCAATGACTTTGTTTTATCAATACCCGCCTCTAAGCTAATTTCTCTTAAATGAAGATTGCAAGAGGTATTACTTGGAACAGGAAATACAAACTCACCTCTGCTGATGGATTCGTATTTGTCGATGATTTTTTGAGCTATGGGAAGTATGCGAACATTGGAAGGATTGCTCGTTTTTTGCCTACGGGAAAGAATCCAACGATTGCCATCAAAAAAGGTTTGAATTTGGTTCTTTTTAAGCTGTTTGATGTCAATATACGAAAGTCCTGTAAAACAGCTAAACACGAACAAATCACGCACCAATTCACGGGTTTTACTCCTAAAAGTACAGCTCAATAACTGCTCAATTTCTTCTTTTAGCAAATAACCTCGGTTTTTTTCCTGCATTGTAATTTCGTATTCTCGGAATGGGTTCTTGTGAATCAAATCTTTTTCCAAAGCGATGTCAATCATCTTACACAAAGGCATCATATACACCCATATCGTATTGTGTGTTAAACCTTTATCAACACGAAGATAAAAATCAAAATCTTTAATAAAATCCGCTGTAAGCTCCCTAAAAGCTATATCCGTACGATGGTATTTGTAGTTTATAAAGTCCAAAAGATGTGTATACACGCTTTGATATTTCGCTAATGTCTGTTTGCCTCTTACTCCTTTTTGAACCATTTTTTCAAAATCAACGTTGAAATTTTCAAAAACTTTTAAAAGCGAATCGTCCATTGTTCCAATGCCTAAAAAGCTGTTTTTAAGCTTTTCGGCAGTGGCAAAGCCTTCTGTTTTCATCAAATGGTCATATTGATTGACCAAACGAGTTTTCAGTTCTTCCAATTTGCGATTTAATGAAAGAGCTTCTTCACTCTTACCTAAGACTTTGCCGAATTTCAAGTCCCATTTATCAGGAAAAATTTCGAGCTTGGTACTAAATTGGGCAATTTTACCATCAATGGTAATTCTACCCATAATGGCNACTTTTCCGTTTTTCTTAGGAGCATTNTTTTTCAGATAGANAAGCACTTTGAAGGTTGATTTTTTTACTTGCATAACTCAACTTTTTAAATTACAAAATTAATNTCTATTGAGTTACCATACGCTATGAAAAATAAGTGCAAAACACTGAAATATAGTCTTTTACTTAAAATATTTAAAACCACCATTAGGTAACGATTTAGAAACCTAACTTTGTTTTTACCCGTCAAATTACCCTATGCCTTGCTTTCCAACATTTCTCTGATAAAAAATAAAGTGGCTTATAATGTGTATATTACAGCTTTTTGCTTAATTTTGCCGTTTAGTTTTATTTTTCTTCTAAAAAATATATCTTTGCTACAAAAAGAAGTTATCTATGAAAATAATAGCAATGATTCCTGCTCGTTACGAGGCTTCTCGTTTTTCGGGAAAATTGATGAAAGATTTAGAAGGAAAACCAGTGATTGTTAGGACTTTTGAGGCTGTTTTAAGTACAAAACTTTTTGAACAAGTGTATGTAGTTACCGATGATGACCGAATTGAAGAAGCTATTACAGAGGTGGGAGGAAAGGTAATTCGCAGTAAAAAGGAACATCAGAGCGGAAGTGACCGAATTGCAGAGGCTTGTGAAAATCTGGAAGCAGACTTAATCGTAAACATTCAAGGAGATGAACCTTTTACAGAGAGAAAAAATCTTGAAATATTACTCAAAACGTTTGCGGAAGACATTGAAAAACAGATAAGTGTTTTTAGTTTGATGGAACGATTACACAATCCTGAAGATATTTCAAATCCTAATAATGTAAAAGTTGTGGTTAACAAAAAAGGCGATGCACTTTATTTTTCAAGAGCTTTCATTCCTTTCCCAAGAGATGAAAATTCAGAAGGAATTTATTTCAAACACATTGGTATTTATGCCTACAGAAAAGAAGCCCTGATGCAGTTTACACAATTAGGGGAATCTATTTTGGAAAAGACAGAAAAATTAGAGCAACTTCGTTATTTGGAAAATGGATTTAAAATTCGTCTGGCAGAAACCAACATACCAACTATAGGAATTGACACCGAAGAAGATTTACAGAAAGCACGACAACTTTGGAGAAAATCAAATCATTCGTAATTTAAATTTTTCAGAAAAATATTTTAGTCATAAAGGTTGTTTTTCTTTTGAAAACAACCTTTATTTTTTTGTAGTTTTAAAAAAGTACTATTTTTGCCCCTTAAAATAATGAATAACAATGAAAATACCTACTAAAAGATTGAAAGTAAAGTTATTTGCTTTAGCAGGGCTACTTGCGCTTGCGTGTACGAAAACTGAGCAAGAAGAGAAAATCGTTGAGGTTGAAGTTGAAAAACAAGTCGTTAAAGATTTTGACTTAGTTAAAGTCCCAACAATGACAGCTTTACAAATTCAAGAGTCTGGGAAAGAAAAGTTTACAGATGAAGATAACAAAGAAGTAAACGGCAAAGTAGTTCTTTATGATGATGATTTAAGAGCTTTCCGCGTAAATGAAATGTTGGAAGTACGTGCCATTGAAGGGAATAAGTATCGAATTCGTAACTTTTTGCCCCACACTTTCACTAATGTTGAACTTCAAATGTATATTGAAGGATTTAAAGCACCTGTGAAAATTGCTTTTTTTGAGGAATTTCCTCCTTTGTACGAGTATGTTGGTGAATTGCCTTTTTCTGCAAGAGAAATATTTTTCGAAGATGTCAATGGATAAAAGATTTCCGTAGAAAATATAAATAATCTTTCTACTTCTGATTTAAAATTTTCTTTGATAAGCAATGACCCAATGCTTGAAAAAATGAAAAAAATTAAGCTTAACACTTTCTACTGCTTCAGACCTTACGAAAAAGATACAAAATGGGGGAGATTAACAGCTGAAGATACTAGAAATTATCTGCCAGTTGTGTTGAATATGGCGTATATGCTTAGTTCAGAAGATTTTGAAAAAGCAATTAAAGAAACCCCGTATGAATTTGAGAATAAAAAAGGAGTTCCTTTGGATAGGGAACACGTAATGAAAAGTTTTATAAATATTCCTCGTCAGAATTTGGGAATAATTGTAGAACCTGGTTTGGGGGGCTTAGGCGGAGGCACTACCTTTGGGGTTCGTCGTGAGTACATTAATAATCCTAAAAGTGCTTACTATACAAAATCAGATTTGAATTCTCCTTGGCATAGTTCTTTGGTTATGAACGTTTGGATTCACGAATTTGGTCATGTAGCAGGTTATGGTCACGATGGAAATATGACGTATTTCTACGATAAAGGAAAAGACGCTAAAGGATTAGTTCCTGTAGGAATGGCTGTTTATCAGAAATTATTGCTGGAAGGACAGCTTCCTTTCTTAAAATATCCTTATGAAAAATAAAATAATACAATAAATGAAGAAAATATTTGCATTTATCCTACTAACCGCTTTGTTTTCGTGTGGAAAGCAGATTGAAGAAGTTATTGTAGAGAAAAAAGTTGAAAAAATAGTAAAAGTAGACCCTAAGGTTAAGTCGGAATCAACCATTGCATACTATTTTGAAGAGCAAAAGTCAATTTTAACCAATAAGAAGCAAAATGAAAGATTCATCGCGATTGATTGGTATGAAAATGAGCTTTTCTTGGGAGTGGAAGCCATTAATGGAACAAATAAAACATATTCTATCCAAAAGTTAGATTTACAAACGGGACAACTTACGGAATTGATTTCCAATTTAAAAGAAATAAAAGATGTGGCAATCAATAACGATTATTTATTTGTTACACAATTAAATACAATACAGGTATTCAACAGAAAAACGTATTCGTTGCATATGGTTATTGGTTCAGGTACAAAGGGTTACAGAAATAACGGAATGTTTCAGGCTTTGGCATTACTACCGATGGAAGATTATTTTTTGGTTCGTGACTTGCGGAGACTTCTTTTTTACAGAAATTCAGACATTACACCAGAAAATTCAAAGAGAATTTCTGCTCCTGTAAGAAGTGCTTTTTACCAGAGAAGTAATGCTTCACTGGCTCATATTGATAAAAAGTTATATTTATCAAATGGTACTTCGATAGAAACGTATGATTTGCAGGAAAATATGCTCATAAATAACGAACAAACTGTCTCTAGAAATATAAATTTTGGAACGAGAATATACCAATTAGTTCATTTTAGAGGGCTGAATTAGGATTTGCCAGAATTGATACTGAAAAAGGAATGATAGGACGAAAATATACAAGTTTTCAATCCAAACCAATTAATGTTACTTGTTTAACTTTTTCTGAAGATAAGTTATTTGCAATCAATAATGTAGATGGTTCTGTTGTTATTTATGACGTAAAAAATATTATATACAAGGAATATTAAAATACTTATTAAATATGTAAAAAACTGCCTTTTGTGGGCAGTTTTTTATTCAATAAAAAAATAATTTTAACAAAATATAAAAGCATTATTACAAAAAAAAGCATAGATTTGCGGAACTGATTAATAAAAAATTACTATGGCAAAACAAAAATACACCCGATTACAAACAAGTCTACATCCTGAAATTATTGATTTGTTAAATCAGCAAGTTAGCAAAGAAGCAGAGGCGAGTTCTATTTATTTGGCAATGGCATCTTGGTGTGAGGTCAATGGATTTCCGCGAAGTGCTGAATTTTTTTACTGCCACGCTGTGGAAGAGAGAGACCATATGATGAAAATTTTCCGTTTTTTAAATGAAAACGGAGCGAGGGCTTTTGCTCCTGAAGTAGGCAAAGTACAACAAGATTTCAAATCGCTTAGGGAAGTATATGAAAAAACCTTAGAGCACGAAATTGAAGTGACAAAATCCATTTTTTCTATTTTCCAAAAAGCACGACAAGAGGCTGATTATGCGAGTGAAAACTTCTTGCAATGGTTTGTAGAAGAGCAACTTGAGGAGGAGCGTCTGGTACATAGCATTCTTGATATGTTCCAGTTTATGGAAGGAAAAGACAATCCGTTGGCTCTAAAATTAATTGATGAACGCATCCCGTTAGAAGACGCATGATGATTTTAGTTACTGGCGGAACTGGACAGATAGGAAGCCATTTATTATTCTATCTTACTCAAAAAGAGGATAGAAAGATACGGGCAATTTATCGTTTTGCAAGTTCGTTGGAAAAAATTAAAAATATATTCAAAAGATTATCCCACACAGGAGAAAAGCAATTTTCTCAAATAGAATGGGTTAAGGCTGATATTAATGACATCCCGAGTCTGGAAACAGTTTTTCGGGATGTTTCTTATGTGTTTCACGCAACTGGGTTTATCTCATTTCAACCAATTGATTTTGAAAAACTTATCAAAATTAATGTAGAAGGTACAGCTAACATAGTAAATCTCTGTATTGATTTTAAAGTAAAGAAGTTATGTCACGTAAGTTCTGTATCAGCTTTGTCTTCGTCAGTTGGTAAAATTACAAATGAGTCAAGTGATTGGAATCCAGAGGATAATAATCACGATTACGCGATTAGTAAGCACGGAGCTGAAATGGAGGTTTGGCGAGGTTCACAGGAAGGTTTAAAGGTTGTGATAGTGAATCCATCTGTGGTTTTGGGAGCTTATTTTTGGAATTCAGGTTCAGGACTTTTATTTGAAAAAGTTGCAAAAGGACTTACTTTTTATCCCTCAGGTGGAACAGGTTTTGTTGATGTTGAAGATGTAGCCAAAGCGATGATTGCTCTTCAATTTTCAGAAGTTGAAAATCAGAGATTTGTGCTTAATGGTTCAAACCAAACATACGAGTATATTTTAAAGAAAATTGCTAATTATTTAGCGGTGAAATCTCCTCGAAAGAAGATAAGTCACAGAACACTTCGCTTACTTGCCTATTTAGATAGTTTTTTGAGTTTCCTTTGCTTGAAAAAAAGAACATTAACTCCAAGAAGTGCAGACTCATTGGGTCGTATAATTACATACGATGGAAGTAAGATAAGTGAATTTGTTGATTTTCAATATAAAAACATAGACAATTCCTTGAAAGAAATTTGTGAAAAATATCATAAATGAAGAAATTTGGAACTTAAAAATTTAGTTTTTCAAAAAACTCAACAATGCTAATTCATAACTTTTCATACCAAACCCTAAAATGATGCCACTAGAAACAGGTGAAATGTAGGATTGATGTCGGAAAGTTTCCCGAGCGAATGTGTTTGAGATATGTACTTCGATTACAGGTGATTGTATTGATTTTATAGCATCAGCAATAGCGATAGATGTATGTGTATAAGCTCCTGCATTGAGGATTATTCCATCAAAATCAAAACCTATTTCATGAATTTTGTTGATAATTTCACCTTCTATATTACTCTGGAAATAAATTAGTTCAACTTCTGGATATTTTTTCTGTAAATTATAAAAAAACTGCTCAAAAGTTTGATTTCCGTATATTTCTGGCTCTCTTTTTCCTAAAAGATTAAGATTAGGTCCGTTAATAATTGCTATTTTCATTATTTCTGTTGTTTGGGATAATGATTTCTTCTATTTTAATTAAAATTTCTTCTATTTTTATGGTTTTTATAGCTCTCTCGTAGCCTTTTGGGTATTTATTTCCGTATACTGATGTAGGAATAAGAGGAAATTGGTTTCGATCTGCCAATAAAGCATTTTCAAAAGGTTGCCCGTAAGGATAAAATCCTGCAAAAGGGTGCGTTACTCCCCAAATGGTAATAGTTGGGATTCCATACATTGCAGCCAAATGAGTATTTCCACTATCCATAGATAACATAACGTCAAGATTTGCAATGAGTTGTAATTCCTCCTCAAAAGAAAACCGATCAATCATATTTTCTACGTTTGACAAATGAGCAACTTCCTCAACAATTTTTTGTTGATGTTCTCCACCACCGAAAATGTAAATTTTATTTTTTGGGTAATTATTTGATAATATATAAATTAGTTCTTTAAGATTATGGAATGGATATTGCTTTCCCAAATGAGAAGCAAAAGGGGCAATTCCAATGTTTTTTTCTTCTGAAAGTAAATTCTTTATTTCTTTTGACAATTTAGGTTTTGGAGCAAAATAATTTTTATTCAACGAAATAGGAAAACCTAATTTTTTGAAAACATCAGCATAACGTTGATATGATGTTTTTAATTGCTTGAAAATCTTACTTTTATCCCTTGTTAAATCTTTTTTTTCTTTTCTTCCTTTATCAATTTGAATAAAAGGAATTCTTGAAAATTTAAAAAAAATCTTTATAATGTTGGTTCTTAATACGTTGTGAATATCAGCAACAGCTTCAACTTCTAATTTTTTGAGCTCTTTGAACAATTGGTATAATCCTAAAATTCCTTTGTGCTTACCTTTTAAATCAATCTTAAGTATTTCACAATTAGGTATATGCAAAAACATCGGAGCAAACATCGGTTTCGTTACTAAGGTAATTTTAACATCGGGGTATTGCTCTGCAAAAGCCGTCAAAATAGGAACGCTAATGGCAACGTCACCCATAGCCGATGTGCGAAATACCGCGATATGCTTGAAATTCATTTTATTGATTTGTTAAAATTTATTCATTATCTTTGGCTCCTTATTATCCTATATATTTGATAGATAATAAAAAGTGATTACAAATATATTGAAATTTTCAAAAAATGAACCGTATTTTATTAGTTTTTTTTAGTTTTTTTGTTTCTGGAACATTTTATTCGCAAGAGGCAATCTTTGATTTTGACAAAAGCCTCCGATTTGATTTTTATTTGAATGGAGATGCTCACACCTCGGAGGTAATTCTTACACAAATGAAAAAGGAACCACATTGGGGAGGTTCAAGAACGAATTTAATTTTTCCGAATTATGGTGAATTTCGTTTACAAATGATTGACGAAAATACACAAAAAGTTGTTTTTTCAAAAGGATTTAATTCTCTTTTGAGTGAATGGCAGCATATTGAACAAGCAAAATCAGAGAAAAGATTGTTTTCTCACGCAATTCAGGTACCTTTTCCTGTTAAAGAGCTACAAATGCAGATAGCAAAGCGTAATAAAAGTGGAAAATTCGAGAAAATATTTGAAAAAAAAATTAATCCTAATGATTATTTCATAAAAGAAGAGACTGTTTCGTCTTATCCTGTACAGAAAATACTTGAAAATGGTAGTTCTTCTCAAAAAGTAGATATTGCTGTTTTGGCAGAAGGTTATACTGAGTGTGAGATTGAAAAATTCTATACAGATGCTAAGAAAATGGTTGATTATATGTTTACAATTCCTCCTTTCGATAGTCTTAAAAAAGATTTTAATGTATATGCAGTTGGTGTAACTTCTGAAGAATCAGGTACAGACGTTCCAGGTCAAAATATTTATAAGAAAACAGCTTTCGATGCTTCTTTCTATACATTTGATATGGATAGATACTTGACAACCAATAATATGAAAGCAATCGCTGACGCAGCTTCATTAGTACCCTACGATCAAATTTATATTTTGGTAAATACATCAAATTATGGAGGGGGAGGATTTTATAATCACTTAAATTTGGCAACTTCTGATCATTTTTTATCCGAAAAAGTATTTATTCACGAATTTGGACACGGTTTTGCTGGACTTGCTGACGAATACTATGATTCTTCTACTGCTTTTGACTCATTTTACAATGTTTCAGTGGAGCCTTGGGAAGAAAATATCACTTCTTTGGCTAATTTCGATATAAAATGGAAGGATATGCTGAAAAAATCAACTCCAATTCCTACACCAAGAACTCCAAAATATGAAAAACAAGTTGGTGTATTTGAAGGAGGAGGCTATGTTTCGAAAGGAATTTATAGTCCAGTACAGGATTGCCGAATGAAGTCCAACGATCCGAAGGGATTTTGTCCTGTTTGTGAACGTGCTATTCGTAAAATAGTTAAATTCTACACGGAATAAAAAGAACTGTAAAGCAAATAGAATTCTACATACTTGGTTCCTCAAGCAATTTTTTAAATTGGTTTCTATATCCGACTTTTTTTCTATTTTTGCAAAAATTTTTCAGAAAATGAATTTTGACATTAGGGAAATTATATCCACTACAATGGTACTTTTTGCTGTGATTGATATCGTTGGTAGTATCCCTATAATCATTAACTTACGGCAAAAGGTGGGGCATATTCAGTCCGAGAAAACAGCTATTGTATCGGCAATGTTGCTCATCTTGTTTTTATTTTTGGGGAAAGAAATTCTTAATCTATTTGGAGTGACGGTAGAATCGTTTGCAGTTGCTGGGGCATTTATTTTATTTTTTTTAGCTCTGGAAATGATTTTAGGAATTACTCTTTATCGAGATGAGGAGCCTCAAACGGCTTCCATCGTTCCTTTGGCGTTCCCTTTAGTTGCGGGAGCAGGTTCGATGACTACTGTCCTTTCTTTACGAGCAGAATATCACCTTGAAAACATCATTGTTGGGATTGTTATAAATATCATATTTGTATACATCGTATTGAAATCTTCCAAGAAAATAGAAAAAATATTGGGCAAACAAGGAATAAATGTAATTCGTAAGATATTTGGTGTTATTTTACTTGCTATTGCTGTGAAATTATTTGCTACGAATGTTAAAGGTCTATTTGCTTAAAAATTAGTTTTTTATGAAAATATTTATTATAATATTATTTGTTTTATCTTTAGTTATAATCGGATTTAATATCTATTTGATAGATTTTTCAAATCCGTTTGAAGGGAGAAGCTTTGTAGCTTTGATTTCGGCAGGTGTGGCAGGAATTGCTTTGTTGTTGCTTTTGGCTTTTTATCTTTCAAGGCGAATTAAAGAAAAATTGAAATAAAAATATCTGAGGTTATGCTTGTTTCTAACAAAGAAAATAATTTTTTCCTTTTGGCAGGTCCTTGTGCTATTGAAGGAGAGGAAATGGCGATGCAAATTGCCGAAAGAATAGTTTCCATCACGGATAAACTAAACATTCCGTATGTTTTTAAAGGTAGTTTCAAGAAGGCAAATCGTAGTCGGATAGATTCCTTTACAGGTATTGGAGACGAAAAAGCTTTGAAAATTCTTGAAAAAGTAGGTAAAACATTCGGTGTGCCCACAGTTACTGATATTCACGAAGTTAGTGATGCTGATATGGCTGCCCAATATGTTGATGTACTACAAATTCCAGCTTTTTTAGTACGCCAAACCGATTTGGTAGTTGCAGCGGCTAAAACAGGTAAGGTAATTAACTTGAAAAAAGGACAATTTATGAGTCCTGAAAGTATGAAACACGCCGTTCAGAAAGTGATTGATAGCGGGAATAATAGTGCTTTAATCACCGACAGAGGAACTATGTTTGGCTATCAGGATTTAATTGTTGATTTTAGAGGAATTCCTGTGATGCGTTCGTACGCTCCTGTTATTATGGATGTTACGCATTCTCTACAGCAACCCAATCAAACAAGCGGAGTGACTGGAGGACGCCCAGAAATGATTGAAACTATTGCTCGTGCAGCTGTTGTTAATAACGTAGATGGATTGTTTATCGAAACTCATTTTGACCCTGCAAATGCAAAAAGTGATGGGGCTAATATGCTTCATCTTGATTTACTTGAAGGCCTTTTAACAAGATTAACAGCAATCAGACAAACAATTTTATCACTTGAGAATTAGTATTTTAATTTATTTGAGTTTACTAATTTTCTAATTTTTTCAAACTTTTAAAAATAATATGTATCATAAAGAAGCTCTTTCAAATCCAATTTTTTCGTTAATAAGTAAAGTTTCAAATGAAATTTCATTAGAAAGTTATGTAATAGGTGGATTTGTCAGGGATTATCTTCTGAAGAAAAAACTTCCGAAAGACATTGATATTGTTTCTATTGGGAGCGGAATTGCTTTGGCAGAAAAAGTAGCCGAAAAATTACCTAATAATCCTAAAGTATCTGTTTTTAAGAATTTTGGAACCGCAATGATAAAAGCAGATAATTTGGATATTGAATTCGTGGGGGCAAGGAAAGAAAGTTATGAGTCTAACTCTCGTAAACCTTACGTGGAAAGTGGAACACTTCAGGATGACCAAAATCGTAGAGATTTCACAATCAATGCAATGGCGTTATCTATTTCAGAACACAATTTCGGAGAATTAATCGACCCTTTTGATGGACTTTCTGACCTCAAAAATAAAATCATACGTACACCACTTGACCCAGATATAACCTATTCAGATGATCCTTTACGTATGATGAGGGCTATTCGGTTTGCTACCCAATTGAATTTTGAAATTGAGAAAAAGTCATTACAAGCAATCGCCAAAAACAAGGATCGATTAAAAATTATTTCGAACGAACGTATTGTAGATGAGCTGAATAAGATACTTTCTTCACCCAAACCTTCCATTGGATTGAAACTATTGTATGAAACGAAACTTCTTCATTATATTCTTCCAGAACTTGTTGAATTACAGGGGGTAGAGGAGCACGAAGGGCAACGACATAAAGATAATTTTTGGCATACATTGGAGGTTGTTGATAATATCGCTCAGAATACAGATGATTTGTGGCTACGTTGGTCAGCTTTGTTGCACGATATCGGAAAAGCTCCGACAAAGCGTTTTGATAAAAAAAATGGTTGGACGTTTCACGGTCACGAATTTTTGGGAAGCAAAATGGTTTTTCATATTTTTAAGCGATTGCGAATGCCTTTAAATGATAAAATGAAATACGTTCAGAAAATGGTTCGTATGAGTTCTCGTCCTATTATTATTGCAGAGGATATTGTTACGGATTCTGCGGTAAGACGTTTGGTTTTTGATGCTGGAGATGATTTTGAAGATTTGATGACGCTCTGTGAGGCAGATATTACCACAAAAAATCCAAAGAAATTCAAACAATATCACGATAATTTTCAGCTGGTACGCCAAAAAGTTGTAGAGGTAGAGGAAAAAGACCACATTCGTAATTTCCAACCTCCAATTTCGGGAGAAGAAATTATGAAAACATTTAATTTGAAACCTTCTCGTGAAATAGGAACGCTAAAAGATGCCATAAAAGAAGCTATTTTGGACGGAAAGATATCAAATGATTACGAGACTGCCAAAAAATTTATGTTTGATAAAGCTAAGCAGATGAAGTTGATATAAATAAAAAGGCTGAAGAACGTAATTATTCTTCAGCCTTTTTGTTTTAAACCAAATTTTATTATAACAGATTGTTTGTAATTAGATACTCAGCAATTTGGATTGTGTTTGTTGCTGCTCCTTTCCTTAAATTATCCGAAACAACCCACATATTCAGCGAATTAGGTTGGGATTCATCTTTTCGTAGACGCCCTACAAAAACATCGTCTTTCCCTTGTGCATATAAAGGCATAGGGTAGGTGTTTGTGTTGGTATCATCTTGAAGGACTAATCCTGAGGTTTTTGAAAAGATATCCCTAACTTCATCTAAATTGAAATCATTAATAAGTTCAACATTTATGGATTCACTATGTCCGCCAACAACAGGAATACGAACAGCAGTAGCCGTGACAGCAATGCTATCGTCGCGGAGAATTTTTTTCGTTTCACGAACCAGTTTCATTTCTTCTTTTGTGTAGCCATTATCCTCGAATACATCACATTGCGGAATAGCATTTCGGTGTATTTGATAATGATAAGCCATATCTCCTTTTTCTCCTTTGTACTCGTTTTCAAGTTGTTTTACCGCTTTTACTCCAGTACCAGTGATGGATTGATAGGTAGAAACCACAACCCGTTTGATTCCATATTTTTTTTGTAATGGAGCCAAAGCAATTAGCATCTGAATGGTAGAGCAGTTTGGGTTGGCGATGATTTTATCTTCTTTTGTGAGAACATCAGCGTTGATTTCAGGAATTACAAGTTTTTTGGTCGTATCCATACGCCAAGCGGAAGAATTATCAACTACAGTCGTACCCACTTGTGCAAATTTTGGAGCCCATTCCAAAGAAACACTTCCACCAGCTGAAAATAATGCAATGTCAGGTTTTAATGAAACTGCTTGTTGTAACCCGACTACCGAATACTCTTTCCCTTGAAAAGTTATTTTCTTTCCTACAGACTTTTCTGAAGCAACAGGAATTAACTCAGTTACAGGGAAATTACGTTCGTTTAAAACTTCCAGCATTACGTTACCGACCATACCAGTAACACCCACAATAGCTACTCTCATAAATGTTTAAAATAAAAAAATGACCAGCAAATTTACATATTATATTTTAATTGTGGAATCTATTGTGCCAAATTGTTCAATTTGTAACAAAATATATTTTTATTGATTTTTGAAAAATTCTCTCAAAAGTATACGAAAAATAGCTAATATGAAATGTGTTTTAAAATGATTCTTAATAATGATGGTATGGAAGTAATTTTTTCTCTTTTAAAATTCAAAAAAAATGATGAACTTTGTGCCCGTTTTATGATTTAAAATTCTAAAGAAAAGAATGCTTCTACTAAAGGATACATTGAAACACAAAGGATTGCGTAATCAATTAGCTGATTTGTTAAAAGAAAAAGGAATTACGGATACAAACGTTTTGAATGCTATTCGAACAATTCCCAGACATTTGTTTATGGATAGTAGTTTTGAGGCTCACGCTTATCAAGACAAAGCATTTCCTATTGGGGCAGGTCAGACCATTTCTCAGCCTTATACTGTAGCTTTTCAAACGCAACTATTGCAAGTTTCTGCTGGACAAAAAGTACTCGAAATAGGAACAGGAAGTGGCTATCAATCAAGTGTTTTGCTTTTTTTGGGAGTGAATTTATTTACAATAGAACGACAACAAAAACTCTTCAAACAAACACAATTATTACTTCCTAAATTAATGCCTCGTCTTGCAAAAATGTATTTTGGAGATGGTTACAAGGGGTTACCCAATGAAGCACCTTTCGACCGTATTTTGGTTACAGCTGGAGCTCCAGAAGTGCCAATTGCCTTACTGGCTCAATTAGCCGTAGGAGGAAGGTTGGTTATTCCTGTGGGAGAAGAAACACAAGTAATGACACTCTTTGAAAGAATATCTCAAAGTGAATTTCACAAAACAGAATATGGTGATTTTCAGTTTGTTCCTTTACTAAAAGATAAGGTTTAGAAAATAAAAAGAGAGCAAATCATAAGCCGGATTCTGTTTCTTGATGAACAAGATGCTTATCATTTATCTTGATTTGTAATTACTTACAAATTCGAACCGCTTACCCTCCAACATCGGACGAGCAATCCTAAAAAGCTGGTTTACATAGCGTTGCACCACATAGAGTTTACCTGATTTCACTACAGCCGAACTGTACTTGCTTTCTGTTGCACTTGTCCTCATCTCACGATGGACGGGCGTTACCCGTTATGCTGCTCTTTGGTGTCCGGACTTTCCTCTATAAAATAGCGATAAGCCAATTTACTCTCGGTGGCAAAGTTAAGAAATTATTTCGATTTTGGTTTCTGAAAATAATCAAAATAAACTTTTTGGGGTAATGCCTTTTTGTTTATATTTGCCCTCAAACATTTAATTTTTACAATGGTTCTCACAGAAAATATTTGCAAAAAATACGGAAACTACACAGCTTTAAATAATGTTTCAATCACAGTTCCTAAGGGAAGTATTTTTGGACTTTTAGGACCTAACGGAGCAGGTAAAACTTCTTTTATAAGAATACTTAATCAAATAACATATCCTGATTCAGGAAGGATATTTTTCAACGGAGAGCCTCTCAATCAACAACATATTTCACAGATAGGATATCTGCCAGAAGAGCGTGGACTCTACAAAACAATGAAAGTAGGCGAACAAGCAATTTATTTGGCTCAGCTTAAAGGACTTTCAAAGGAAAAAGCAAAGGAACGTTTGAAGTTCTGGTTTGAACGTCTGGATATTGGAAGTTGGTGGAACAAGAAAATACAGGAGCTTTCCAAAGGAATGGCTCAGAAAATTCAGTTTGTAGTAACGGTACTTCACGAACCCAAGTTGCTTATTTTTGATGAGCCTTTTAGTGGTTTTGACCCTATTAATGCCAATGTTATTAAAGATGAGATTTTATACCTTCGGGAGCAAGGAGCTACGATTATATTTTCAACACACAGAATGGAATCAGTGGAAGAGCTTTGTGACCATATAGCATTGATTAATAAGTCGGAAAAAATTCTGGAAGGTAATTTGTTAGATATTAAACGCTCTTTTAAAAGTAATATTTTTGAAGTAGGATTAAAAGTAAACGAAGACAAGCAAACGGAGCTTTTGACTGAATTACAAGAACATTTTTCAGTAGATAAGGCAAATTTTAAAAGCTTATATGATAGTTTAAAACTAAATATTTATAAAAAAGAATATCAAACAGCTAATGAATTGTTGCAATACTTGAATTCTAGAGCAGAAGTCACACATTTTGTTGAAAAAATACCTACTGTTGATGAAATATTTATGCGTTCTGTTGAAAAAAAGAACTAAAATGCAATATTTTTTTCACATTTTTACTTTTAGCTATATAGATAATGAAACATTTAGGAATAATAACAAAACGGGAATATTTGAATAAAGTACGAAACAAATCTTTTATTATTATGACTTTTGTGAGTCCACTGGTTGTAATAATATTTGGTTTGTTGATAGGATATTTAACTAATATTAATAATACAGGAAGCGTAAAAAAAATAGCTGTTTTGGACGAAAGTCATCGTTTTTCAAATAGTTTTGAGAATACTTCAGCAGTGGAATATTTCTTTCTAAAGGAAGCTTCATTGAACGAAGCAAAAACGATAATTCTGGCTGAAAGTATGTACGGGCTATTGTATATTCCTCCAGTGAAGGATGAAAATTGGCATCAACGGATTGAATTTTTTAGTGAAGAATCGCCTAATATTTCCTTACTGAATCAGCTTTTGGATAATATAGAAACAACTCTTTTTCAGAATAATTTGACCTCAAAAGGAATAGACAAAAAGCAAATTGACGATTCCAAAGTGAAGGTAAATATTTCTTTGCAGAATTTTAGCGGAGAAAAAAGCTCAGAATTGGATAGCATCATCAAAATAGCTCTTGGAGGAATGGCTGGTTATCTCATTTTTATGTTCATTATCATTTATGGAAATTCAATTATGCGCAGTGTAATTGAGGAAAAAACCAATCGTATTATCGAAATTATCATTTCATCGGTGAAGCCTTTTGAGTTAATGTTGGGTAAAATTTTTGGCACTTCATTAGCGGGGATTACTCAGTTTTTAATTTGGATGGTTTTTGGTGGCTTTCTGATGACAATTCTCACTTCTTTTTTAGATGTAAATCCTTCATCAACAAATGAAGTTTTGATGAATAAATCAGGAATGGATAAGCTCACTTCAGAGGTTTTGTTAGCATTTTTCAAATTTCCGTTTATGGAAATGTTTACTTCTTTTTTGTTGTATTTTGTGGGAGGATACTTGTTGTATAGCTCTTTTTATGCGACAATTGGAGCGATGGTTGATAATGAAACAGATACACAACAATTCTTAATGCCGATTTTAATGCCTTTGATATTAGCAGTTTATGTTGGTTTTTTTACTGTGATAGAAGAACCTCACGGAACGGTTTCTGTCGTACTTTCGTATGTTCCACTCACATCTCCCGTGGTAATGTTAATGCGAATTCCTTTTGGTGTTCCTTGGTGGGAAGTACTCATTTCCATATTATTACTCTACGGAACATTCTTTTTAGTGATAAAATTTGCTTCGAAAATTTATCGTATAGGAATTTTGATGTATGGCAAAAAGGCAACTTACAAAGAGATTTGGAAATGGCTTAAATATTGAAAATAAATAAGGGCAAAAGTTTTATTTTGCCCTTATTTGTTATTTGAGCTTCAGAATTTCATTTAAGATGTCTTTAGCTACTTCGGTTTTATCTTTCAAAGGAAATGAAGTTTCTTTATTTCGAGTAATGAATGTGATTTTATTGGTGTCAGTTCCAAATCCAGCACCTTTGTCTTTCAGTGAATTAAGTACGATAGCATCTAAGTTTTTGTTGTTGAGTTTTATTCTCGCATTTTCTGATTCATTTTCAGTTTCCAAGGCAAATCCTACGAGAAGTTGTTGTTGCTTTTGTTTGCCTAATGAGGCAAGAATATCAATTGTAGAAACCAATTCTAAATTCAATGAAGTTTCTTTCTTTTTGATTTTTTCTGGGGCTTTTATTTTTGGAGTGTAGTCAGCTACAGCCGCTGATAAAATAGCAATGTCTGACGTTTTGAACTGATTTACAGTAGCTTCATACATATCTGATGCACTAATCACACGCTGTAGATGTATTTTATTGTGAATATTTGTTTCCGCAGAAGGTCCTAAAATCAAATGTACTTCGGCACCCTGTTTTAGAGCCTCGTTTGCTAAGGCAATCCCCATTTTTCCTGTGGAAAAGTTACCTATAAATCGCACGGGGTCAATAGCTTCGTAAGTAGGTCCAGCAGTTATTAGTACTTTCTTTCCTTTCAAAGGAAGATTGTGAGAAATGTTAGTTTCTATAAAGTTTATAATGTCCTCAGGTTCTGCCATTCTGCCTTGTCCAACCAGTCCACTTGCCAATTCTCCATAAGCCGCAGGAACTATCTGATTACCAAATGATTTTAACCTATCCAAGTTATTATTCGCGGTTGGGTGAGCATACATATCCAAATCCATAGCCGGAGCTATAAATGTAGGAGCTTTTGCAGAAAAATAAGTTGCTAATAATACGTTGTCACACAATCCATTAGCCATTTTTGCTAAAGTGTTTGCTGTTGCAGGAGCGATAAGGAGTAGGTCTGCCCAAAGAGCCAGTTCTACGTGGTTGTTCCAGTTGTTATCCGTTGTTTTAAAAGAAGAAATTACTTCATTTTTGGAAACTGTAGCCAATGTTAAAGGCGTAACAAACTCTTTGGCACTTTCTGTTAAAATTACTTTTACATTATGCCCTTTTTTTACTAACAAACGCACCAAATGGGGTGTTTTGTAGGCAGCAATTCCTCCTGTAATTCCTAAAATTATGTTCATAAGATTGTATCAAATTAGAAAAGGTTTTAAGTAATAAACCATTAAGTTCACTGCTCAAAACCTATATTTTACAAATGATATAACAACTTGATTGTTAAGCTTCCCGATAATAAACTTTATTCTCTAACCATTCTTTAATGGCAATGGCTTGTGGTTTTGGAAGTTTCTCATAGAATTTAGATACTTCAATTTGCTCTTTATTCTCAAAAATTTCTTCCAAATTATCGTTATTAGTTGCAAATTCGTCCAATTTTTCAATTAATTCTTTTTTAATTTCGGAATTTATCTGTACGGCACGTTTTGCAATAATTGAAATAGCTTCATAAATATTTTCGGTGGGAGCTTCAATAGCACTTCTGTTATAGGTAATTGTAGAAGTTGGAGCATCAATCTTTTTAAAATCCATATTTCTGTTCTTTTTTATAAAATTTTTATGAGTAAATTTTCAATGATGTTTCAATTTTTTGAAGCATTCTTTCAGCTTCTTTTTTGTATGATGTTTCAGGAAACGATTTTACCAAAGTTTCGTATGCTTCTTTGGCAATTCTTAAACGCTCTCCCTTTTTATGCTCCACACTATTGATTGCCCATTCGTAAGCTGAATGTAAACGTACAAAAAGAGCTTCCTCCTTGAAAATAGTTCCAGGATTGTGTGCTAAGAAATTATCTAAAGACTTCATAGCAGCCTGATAATCACGAATCAAGTTATATTGTTTTGCTATTTCAAACTCTTTTTTCTGAAGCCGTGTTAGCAAATCCAGTGTCATCTCATTAGCTTCGTTTGCATATTCTGTGTTGGTATACCTGTCCAAGAATAGCTGTAATTTTTCAAGTGCTTGATGCGTAGGTGTTTGGTCAACGCTGTACTTAGGGGCTTCTAAATAGATTGATTTGGCTGCTAAGAAAGCAGCTTCAGCTACTTTTTCACTTTTTGGATATAGCTTATAGAAACGTTCAAATTGGTATGAAGCCTTGTTATATTGCTTAGTTTTATAAAAGGCATCTGCGTACATATAAAGCACTCGCTCCCCTTGAGGTTTTCCTGCGTATTGGTTTACAATGTTTTCAAACAATTGTATCGACCTTTTGTATTTTCCTTGTTTGTATAGTTGCTCAGCCATATTGTACTTAAGTGTAGCATCATCAGACTTTAACGCTTTCTGATATTCACCACAAGAACTCAATAAACTTGCACTAAATAAACCTATTACGATGTATTTCTTAATTTGCATTCGGCAAAAGTAAATAGTTTTTATGATTTATCAAAATTATGTGAGCATTCCGCCATCCACATTAAGCACTTGTCCTGTGATATACGCAGCCATATCCGACGCTAAGAATACACAAGCATTGGCAACATCTTCTGGCTGACCTCCTCTTTTCAAAGGAATATTATCTCGCCAACCTTGTACTACTTTTTCATCTAAAATGGCTGTCATTTCAGTTTCAATAAATCCTGGAGCTATTGCATTGCAACGGATATTTCTGGAACCTAATTCCAAAGCTACAGATTTTGTGAAACCTAACATACCTGCTTTTGAAGCTGCATAGTTGGACTGACCTGCATTTCCCTTTACTCCCACAACACTACTAATGTTGATGATAGACCCGCTACGTTGTTTTAACATAGTACGTTGCACGGCTTTTGTCATATTGAAGACAGATTTTAAATTTACCTCAATTACTTTATCAAAATCTTCTTCTGAAATTCGCATTAACAGGTTGTCTTTTGTAATTCCTGCGTTATTTACCAGAATATCAATACCTCCGAACTCTTTAACTACATCTTCAGCCAATTGCTGGGCAGCCTCATAATCGGCAGCGTTACTTTGATACCCTTTAGCTTTTATTCCTTTAGCTTTTAATTCGTCTTCTAACTTTTGTGCAGCTTCTACCGATGAGCTATACGTAAAAGCAACATTGGCACCATACGAAGCGAAAACTTCGGCAATTCCTCGTCCAATTCCTCTACTTGCTCCTGTGATGATTGCAGTTTTTCCTTCTAATAGTCTCATATTTTGTTTAAATTTTATTGTTGAAAATTATTATTTTGTCTGAATAGTTTTTTAGATATTCCTATGCACGTTATCCGCCAACACGCTTTACTTTGAATCCTTTTTCTTTGAGGAACTTCATAATTTTATCACGATAATCTCCTTGAATTAAGATACTTTCATCTTTAAAAGAACCCCCAACGCCTAAAAGAGTTTTGATTTCCTTTGCTAGAATTTTGAAATCATTATCTGCTCCTGAATATCCTTCAATGATGGTCACAGGCTTTCCTTTGCGTTTTTCATATTTACAAATCAAGGGTTCGTCCTGAAGCCAAATATTTGAAATATTTTCCACAGGAGCTTCTTCTTCAATATGGTCGGGAAATAAATTTTTTAGCTGTTCGCGTAGCATTTTAATTGAAATATTTTCAAGTTGCAAATATATAAATAAAATTTAATTTTTTCGGGTTGAGCGAATTCAATATTCTTTATTAAATTTGCCAAAATAAAAAGAAATAATAAATGAAAAGAATATTTTTATCCTTAATTACAATTTTTGCCTTTGGTTGTAGTGTTCAAAAGAATGATATTCAAACTGAAGATAAGGTACTTCCAGTTTTTTTGAATGAAATTTCTGAACAAAGGCTAAACGAAACACTAAAAGTAATTGCTTCTGATGAAATGGAAGGACGAGACACAGGAAGTGAAGGCATCAAAAAAGCAGCAGATTATATTGTGAAGCAATACACAAAAGAAGGCATTATGTATCCGCCAAAAGCTTCGGGGTGGTTTCAAACTGTGCCAAAATCTTTTTTCAGAAATAAATACAATGATTCTGATAATATTTGGGCTTTTGTTCAAGGAAGTGAAAAGCCAGAGGAAGTTATCGTAGTATCAGCACATTATGACCACGTAGGAATGGAAGGTGAAGAAGTGTACAATGGTGCAGATGACAATGGTTCAGGAACGGTTGCTGTTATGGAATTGGCACGAGTGTTCAATTTAGCGAAGAAAAAAGGATACGCTCCTAAACGTTCAGTGATGTTTTTACTTGTAACAGGTGAAGAAAGAGGACTTTATGGTTCGGATTATTATTCTAAAAATCCGTTATATCCTTTAAAAAATACTGTGGCTAACATAAATATTGATATGATAGGACGAGTTGATAATCTGCATAAGGACAATAATTATGTGTATGTTATTGGTGCAGACCGATTGAGCTCAGAGTTGCATACAATTAATGAAGAAATGAATAGAAAATATGTCAATTTAAAATTGGATTATAAATATGACGACCGCAATGACCCTTGGCAAATTTATTATCGTTCTGACCATTACAATTTTGCAAAACACGGAATTCCTTCGGTTTTCTTTTTCAATGGATTACATTCAGACTATCATCAACCAACAGATACTCACGACAAAATAGATTTTGAAGCAATGACAAAACGTACCAAACTAATCTTTGCTCTGGCGTGGGAACTTGCTAATCGTTCGGAACGTATAAAAGTAGATAGAGACGGAAAATAAATTTTTGTAGTTAGAACTTAATTTATTATCTTTGCGTTTCTTTAAAAAAATCAAGAAAATGAAATATTTACAAAATAAATATGTGAAAATTGCCCTTGCCATATTGATTAATGTTTATGCCATATATCAATTCACAGAAGGGAATATTGGTAATGGAATTGCTTTGATGTTATTGTCAGCAATTCCTATAGTATTGTATTTCAGAAACGAGTTTATTTTGTTGGCTTTCCTAAGATTGAGAAAACAAGATTTTGAAGGTACTCAAAAATGGCTAAGTAAAATAGTTGAACCTGAAACGGCATTGATTAAAAAACAACAAGGGTATTATAATTATTTGCACGGAATTATTTATTCGCAAATAAATCTTACTCAGGCTGAGAAATATTTTAGAAAAGCTTTGCAGTTGGGGTTAAATATGAGCTATGATGTTGCTATGGCAAAGTTGAGTTTGGCAGGTATTATGTTACAAAAACGTAGAAAGCGAGAAGCTCAAGAATTACTTGCTGAAGCTAAAAAGCTGGATAAACAGAATATGATGACAGAACAAATCAAAATGATGCAACAGCAACTCAAGCGTATATAAAATAATATTGTAAAAAAGAGAAAGGTGATAATTCTAAAAAAATTATCACCTTTTTTATATTCAAGTAAATTTTATTTTTGACAATCCACCAGATAGTGAAGATTATATATGTAAAGCCCGATTATCTGTGGCAGCCAAAGCAGCTTCTTTGATGGCTTCGGTAAAGGTTGGGTGTGCGTGACTGATGCGTGAAATATCCTCAGCACTTGCTCTGAATTCCATAGCTGTTACGGCTTCGGCTATCATATCAGCAGCTCTGGCACCAATCATATGAACTCCCAAAATTTCATCGGTAGAGGCATCAGCTAATATTTTTACAAATCCGTCTGTGTCCATACTTGCTCTTGAACGTCCTAAAGCACGCATCGGGAATTGCCCCGATTTGAACGTAACACCCTTTTCTTTAAGTTGTTCTTCTGTTTTTCCTACCGAAGCAACTTCAGGCCAAGTGTAGACAACTCCAGGTATTAGATTGTAATCAATATGAGGTTTTTGTCCAGCTAATCGCTCAGCAACTAAAACGCCTTCTTCCTCTGCTTTGTGAGCTAACATTGCACCACGAACCACATCGCCAATCGCATAAATGTTTGATACATTGGTTTGTAAATGTGAGTTTACTTCAATTCTGCCACGTTCATCTGTTTTGATACCAACAGCTTCCAAATTCAGTCCATCAGTATAAGGTTTTCTTCCTACAGCGACCAAGCAATAATCACCTTCAAGTACAACTTCTTCTCCTTTTTGAGTAGTGGCTTTTACAGTTACCATATTTCCATTACGAGAAACTTCTTTTACTTGATGGCTTGTATAGAACTTAAAACCTTGTTTTTTAAGCACTTTTGTAAGTTCCTTCCCTAAACCTTTATCCATAGTAGGAAGAATACTATCCATATATTCAACAACAGAAACAGAAGCTCCCAATCGCTTGTAAACTTGCCCAAGTTCCAAGCCAATGACACCACCGCCAATAACGATTAAATGCTTTGGAATTTCGGTTAATTTAAGAGCTTCAGTAGAAGTTATAATACGTTCTTTATCAATAGTTATGAATGGTAAAGAGGAAGGTTTAGAACCTGTAGCGATAATTGTTTTTTGAGCTTCAATTTCTTCAGAAGAACCATCTTTTGAAGTGATTTTGATTCGAGTTGAATTTACGAAACTTCCCAATCCGTGAAAAACATCAATTTTGTTTTTATCCATCAAGAATTTAATTCCTGAACAAGTTTGCTCTACTACAGAATTTTTTCTGTCAATCATTTTTTTAAGGCTAACTTTTACTTCGCCAGTAATTTCAATGCCGTGTGTTTCAAAGTGTTTTAAAGCATCTTCGTAATGATGAGAAGAATCTAATAAAGCTTTTGAAGGAATGCAACCTACATTCAAACAAGTGCCACCCAAAGTGTCGTATTTCTCAATAATAGCCGTTTTGAATCCTAACTGTGCTGAACGAATGGCAGCTACATATCCTCCAGGTCCTGAGCCTATTACAACAATATCATATGTTTTCATAACTTAATACTTAAATTTTATGATTAATATCGCAAACGTACAAATAAAAAGATATAAAAACAAGAACCGATATTCTTCTTTTTAAGAATTGTTGAACAAAAATATAGAGTAAGGAGTTTATTTCTGTATCTTCGTTTCTTTCAAAAATTCAGCTGTAAAACTTTTTTTGTCTTTTGCTACTTCTTCAGGTGTTCCAGAGGCGACAACTTCACCGCCACCTTTTCCGCCTTCATAGCCTATGTCGATGATGTAGTCTACTTTTTTGATAACGTCAATATTATGTTCGATGACAAGCACGGTATTTCCTTTATCGACCAATTTATCCAAAACGTCTAAAAGTACTTTTACATCTTCAAAATGTAAGCCCGTAGTAGGTTCATCAAGAATATAAAACGTATTTCCAGTATCCTTTTTTGAAAGTTCTGTGGCTAATTTCACTCGTTGAGCTTCTCCACCCGAAAGCGTGGTTGATTGTTGTCCCAAAGTGATGTATCCGAGTCCTACTTCTTCAATAGTTTTTAATTTTCGATGTATTTTAGGAATATTTTCAAAAAAAACAACGCTTTCCGAGATAGTCATATCCAAAATATCGGCTATTGATTTTCCTTTGTAACGAACTTCGAGTGTTTCTCGGTTAAAACGTTTTCCTTTGCAGGTTTCGCACTCCACATAAACGTCTGGTAAAAAGTTCATTTCGATAACTTTCAGACCTGAACCTTCACACGTTTCGCACCTACCGCCTTTCACGTTAAAGCTAAATCTACCTGGTTTGTATCCGCGTATCATAGCCTCTGGCGTCTGTGTAAAAAGAGTGCGGATTTCACTAAAAACTCCCGTATAGGTTGCAGGGTTGGAACGAGGCGTTCTTCCGATGGGCGACTGGTCTATAGCGATTACTTTATCAATGTTTTCAAGTCCTTCGATGCTTTCATAAGGCATAGGTTTCTTTACCGCATTGAAAAAATGAGCGTTTAAAATCGGATAAAGCGTTTCATTTATCAAAGTGGACTTTCCGCTACCCGAAACCCCTGTTACGCCAATCATTTTTCCCAAAGGAAAAGTTACCGACACATTTTTGAGGTTATTTCCCGTACAGCCACGCAAAATAATTTCCTTACCGTTACCTTTTCTGCGTTCTTTGGAGGTATTTATTTGTTTTCGTCCACTAATATAGTCAGCAGTAATGGTGTTTGAAGCCATCATTTGCTTTGGAGTCCCCTGAAAGATAATTTCACCACCATTTTTTCCCGCTTTTGGTCCTATATCAATTACATAATCGGCCTCCAGAATCATTTCTTCGTCGTGTTCCACTACAATAACTGAGTTTCCGATGTCGCGAAGAGCTTTTAATGAATTGATAAGACGTTTGTTATCTCGTTGATGTAACCCAATGCTGGGTTCGTCCAAGATGTAAAGTACGCCCGTTAGTTGTGAACCGATTTGGGTAGCCAAACGAATTCGCTGAGCCTCCCCGCCTGATAACGATTTTGAACTTCGGTTAAGAGAGAGATATGTCAAACCTACATCTACCAGAAATTGCAATCGTGTGCTTATTTCTTTGATAATTTCCGATGCAATTTTCTGTTGTTTTTCTGAAATTTTTTCAGGAAGAACAGCAAACCAATCCGAAAGCTCTAAAATATCCATTTTGGAAAGTTCGGCGATGTTTTTCTCGTTTATTTTGAAGAAAAGAGCCTCTTTGCGAATGCGAGTTCCTTCACATTCAGGGCAAGGAAGCGTGTCCATAAAGTCGGAAGCCCATCTTTTGATGGAAACAGAATCGGAATTGTCGTGCTGATTCTTTATGAAGTTTACAATTCCTTCAAAATCAATTTCATATTCTCTTGTTATTCCTAAAACGTCTGATTTTATGGCATATTTTTCTTTTGCTCCGTATAGAATGATATCGATGGCTTCTTGCGGAAGGTCTTCTACATTATCAGATAGTTTTGCACCGAATTTGTGAAGGATAATCTCAAGTTGTTTAAATATCCAAGTGTTTTTTTGTTCGCCTATAGCAACAATAGCCCCAATTTTTATGGACATTTTTGGATTAGGAATGATTTTAGAAAGATTGACTTCCTGCACTTCTCCTAATCCGTTGCAATGCGGACACATTCCTTTGGGCGAATTGAACGAAAATGTGTTTGGTTCGGGCATCGGATATGAAATTCCCGTGCTTGGACACATCAAATTACGACTGAAAAACTGAATTTTTTCCGTTTCTTGGTCTAAAACCATCAGCACTCCGTCGCCGTATTGCATTGCTACTTTTATGGATTCCTGTAATCGACTTTGGGTATCTTTATTTGAATCGATAAGAAGTCTATCGACCACTATTTCAATATCGTGCGTTTTGTATCGGTCGAGTTTCATTCCTTTTTCAATATCCCGAATTTCGCCATTGGTACGCACTTTCACAAATCCTTGTTTAGCAATTTGTTCAAAAAGTTCGCGATAATGTCCTTTACGTGATTGCACCACTGGAGCGAGAATATTTATCCTTTTTTCGTGATATTTTTCTGTGATAAGTTCCTGAATTTGAGCATCGCTGTAACTTACCATTTTTTCGCCCGTCTTGTAGCTGTACGCATCGGATGCACGAGCGAAAAGAAGCCTCAAAAAGTCGTAAATTTCGGTTATTGTTCCCACAGTAGAGCGGGGCGATTTGGAAGTTGTTTTCTGTTCGATGGCGATAACTGGCGAAAGTCCGTCGATTTTATCAACATCAGGTCGTTCAAGCCCTCCTAAGAACTGCCTTGCGTATGCTGAAAAAGTTTCGATATAGCGTCGTTGTCCTTCGGCATAAATAGTGTCAAAAGCAAGTGATGATTTCCCGCTTCCTGAAAGCCCTGTAATTACTACAAGTTGCTCTCTGGGAATGTCAATGTCTATATTTTTAAGGTTGTGAGCTCTTGCCCCTTGAACTTCAATTTTGTTTTCCATACGTTGTTATCGAATCTTTGCCGAAAAAGCAAACTTTGGCAAAAATAGTAATTTTTTCGTTGATTAAATTTATAAACTAATTTCTGGATTCTTCTTCTTTTACAAAAGGTTTTTCCGCAAGTATTTCCTGTAAAAATGTAAGCATAAAGGGAAGCGTCTTTACTGGAAATTCAAATGTTTGTGGCTCAGAAAGTTGTATATCAAGTTTCCATTCTTCTTTATAAAAATGATAATTACTTTGGGTAATAACTACGAGTTTATTGTCTTTAAAATACAGATTATCAACTTCAAAGCGTTTCCAAGTAGGAACGGCATGAATCAGAAAAAGTCTCTGCGGTGTATCTTCTTCAATTGATGAGAAGTGTTTTGCATTTCCTTTTTCATCAAGATTTCCTGCAAAAATATTAGTTCCAGTGCCTTCTGAGTACATCGAAATGATTTCTCCTTCAGCAGTGTAGTTTGAACTACGAAATTCGTACAATTTACCAAGCCTTGTTATTAAAGTGATTTGGGATAAGTAAGGAGGGATTTCTCCCGTAAAAATTTTATTTTGATGTAAATAAACTAATGTTTTAAACCAAATTGCATCTTTTGGGTGTTGGGAGATTAGTTTTATAACTTTGTATTGCCCTTCTGAAAGTACTTCGAAAGAAATTTCAGTGTGTTGAGAATTTATTTGGAAATTATAAATAGGTAAAAGATAGCAATCTCCATACGGATTTTCGTCGTACTCAAAACATTGATTGTTATTGTTATAGATTAAACTTACACTTTCCTTGCTGTCATTTCCAATGTATACCGAAAAATATTCAAATTGAAATTTAGGTGAATGTTTTAGGGAAAATACTTTGGTTGGAATACTTATGGGAGTAGGCAACTGATATCCAAAACCGAAAATGGCTTTACGAATGAAATTGCTAAGTTCTTGTGTGTAACCGTTGTACAAAAATCCGTGTAAATACTCGATTTCTTCATAATTTTGGTTGAAAGTTGCTAAATTTTTACAGATTTCATATATGATAGGTTCAAAATCGGTTTGTGAAAGTTTGTTTCTGTCTAAATTGCTTAGTCTTTCAATAAATTGAGTTAAATCATCATCACATTTTTGAATATTTTCAATTGAAAAATATCTGTTTTCTTCGGAAGTAGCCTCAAATTCAGCTTCCATCTGCTTAATGATAGCTTGTTTTTGTTTTAGTAATTCTGCTTTCATAATTTTTTGATTAGATACTTACACAAAAATTTATTGTGAATTAAATTAAGAAAAAATGTGTGCAAAGGTATGAATTTTAACCCAATGGAGAATCACATATTTTATTAATACAGATAAATCATAAAAAAATAGTAGCTTTGCACTTTAATTATTTCAATAAACGAAGTAGTATCGTAGAGAAAATGAAAAAAGTAGTAGTAGGACTTTCAGGCGGTGTGGATAGCAGTGTTGCTGCATATCTTTTGCAACAACAAGGTTATGAGGTAATTGGCTTGTTTATGAAGAATTGGCACGATGATTCGGTTACTATTTCCAATGAATGTCCGTGGCTGGAAGATAGTAATGACGCTCTTTTGGTCGCTGAAAAATTAGGAATTCCTTTTCAAACGATTGATATGAGTGAACCGTACAAGCAACGTATTGTGGATTATATGTTTCGCGAGTATGAAAATGGTCGTACTCCTAATCCTGATGTGTTGTGTAACAGAGAGATAAAGTTTGATGTGTTTATGAATTTGGCCCTTTCACTTGGGGCTGATTACGTGGCAACTGGTCATTATTGTAGGAAAGAGGAAATTGTTGTTGACGGCAAAAAAATCTATCGTTTACTTTCAGGAAAAGACACAAATAAAGACCAATCTTATTTTTTATGTCAATTGTCACAAAAACAATTGAGTAAAGCTCTTTTTCCGATAGGTGAACTGCAAAAATCAGAGGTTAGAGCCATTGCAGCACAACAAAATTTGGTTACTGCTGAAAAGAAAGATTCTCAAGGACTTTGTTTTGTAGGGAAAGTGCGTTTGCCTGAATTTTTACAACAACAATTGCAACCTAAAATGGGAGACATTATCGAAATTTCAAATGATTGGGAGGGATACAATTCGTTTGATAGTTTAAAACTCTTTGAAACTTATGAAGATGAATTAAAATATCTTTCAAAACGATTCAAATATCAGTTTTCTGATGGGAAAAAAGTAGGAACACATCAGGGAGCACATTACTTTACAAAAGGACAACGAAAAGGACTGCATGTGGGAGGTACACCTGAGCCACTTTTTGTAATAGAAACCGATGTAAATCATAATGTTATTTATGTAGGACAAGGGCATAATCACAGAGGTTTCTTTCGTAAAGCTCTCTTCATAAAGGAGTGTGATGTGCATTGGGTTCGTGAAGATTTGGCTTTGCAAGTAGGTGAAAAGAGGGATTTTATGGTAAGGATTCGTTATCGTCAGCCTTTGCAAAAAGCTATTTTGTACAAAACGGAAAATGGGCTTTTTGTTCATTTTGAAGAGCCTCAAAGTGCTGTTACCGAAGGGCAATTTGCTGTTTGGTATGATAATGATGAACTTGTTGGCAGTGGAGTAATTGCTTAGAAAAAAGAAAATATTTTATAAAAATCTTAAAAAAGAGAATTAAATAAGAAAAACTTTCAAATTGTATTTTCTATTTTGATTGAAGATTTATTAAAAGATGAAATTGTTTAAAAGAAGTCCTTTCGGACAGATATTGTGGATAAAACGCTGGTTAATAAGGATTTTTGGGGTTGTTACACATAGCCGTTACAACGGATTTAATCAGCTCAAGATAGAAGGTTCGGACGTTATTAGAAATCTTCCTGAGGCAAATGTTTTGTTTATTTCAAATCATCAAACTTACTTTGCTGATGTGGCTGCAATGCTTCACGTTTTTAATGCAAGTTTGAAAGGGAGAGTAAATACGATTAAGAACATAGGTTATTTGTGGAATCCGAAGCTAAATATTTATTACATAGCGGCTTCCGAAACGATGAAGTCGGGTTTGCTTCCCAAAATTTTGAGTTACGTTGGGGCTATTCCTGTGGATAGAACTTGGCGGGAAAAGGGTAAAGAAATTCAGCGTGAAGTCAAACAAAGCGATGTTGAAAACATAGGCATTGCCTTAAATGACGGCTGGGTAATTACCTTTCCGCAAGGAACGACATCACCTTGGAAACCCATTCGTAAAGGAACGGCTCACTTAATAAAACAATACAAACCCGTTGTTGTACCTATCGTTATTGATGGTTTTCGCCGTTCGTTTGATAAGAAAGGAATCAATATTAAAAAGAAGGGCGTACGACAATCAATGGTTATAAAATCACCCCTACAAATTGATTATGAGAATGAAAGTGTTGAACAAATTGTTGAGAAAATAGAAATGGCAATTGAGCAACACGAATCGTTTTTGAAAGTTAAGAATTTAGAAAAAGAATAGTTAGAATATTTAATTCTAACTATTCTTTTTTTTATTGTTTTGGATAAATTTCTTTCAGTGCTTTCACATATACCAAAACACCTTTGTCTTTAAATTCTTCTTGCTCATAGAGTTTTATAGCTCCAACCTTATCAGCAGAAGTGAAAAGAAGAATTTCTCCTAAATCCAAAGATTTCCCCTTTTCAATGAGAGCTTGAATAAGTTGTTTGCCTATCTTTTTTCCGCGTTGCGATTCACTGACAACCACATCCTCAATCCAACCCTTATGTCCAGAAATAACTTTGTAAACTGCCATTGAAGCCATTCCTAAAAGCCTTCCATTTTCAATGTAACAGGCAATAAAAGGAGCTTCTTTTTCATTGTTAAAAACTTCAGAAAGAGGAAGTTGTTTTCTTTTACTAAGTAGGGAGAATAAATCACGAGCATCTTGCTCAATTACGGGCGTAATGAGCTCTTTTGTTAAAAATGTAATCATAGTTTTCTTCTTTATTTTGTTGAGCAAAACTAATGAAAAAATGTAATAAACAATGAGTTTCATAAAAAATAATTCTAAATGAAGATTATTTAAAAAAATTAATATTTGATAAGTGTATGATTTTTAAGCTTTTAAGGTTGATGTTTTAAAAAATAAAAATTATTGTTTTTGTTTTCATTAAACCATTTATTTTTTTTGATGTCTAATGAGTTGTATTTTTATAAAGTGAAATTATTTATTATGAAGAAATTGGTATTTCTATTTACTTTTATTACTTTTTCGGCTTGGGGACAAGAGTTTTCCATATCAGGAAAAGTGATTGATAATGAGACTAAAACCCCTTTGGAGTATGCAACTATTGTATTGGAGTCATTGAACAATCCCAGCAAAATAACAGGAGGTGTAACTAATGAAAAAGGAGAATTTAATGTAAAAGCTCCCAAAGGAGTGTATCATTTGAAAGTTCAGTTTTTTTCATTCAAAACGTATGAAGTGAAAAACTTTAACCTAAACGAAAACAAAAAGTTAGGAAATATTATTTTGAAGATTGATGTGGAGGAACTAAGTGGAGTTGAGGTTGTTGCTGAGCGAACTACAGTGGAGTTGCATTTGGATAAAAAAGTGTACAATGTAGGGCAGGATATGACCGTGAAAGGAGGTTCAGTTTCTGATGTTTTGGACAATGTGCCTTCCGTTTCGGTTGATACTGAAGGAAAAGTAAGTTTTCGAGGTAATGAAAGTGTCCAAATTTTGATTAACGGAAAGCCTTCTGCCTTGTCGGGAGTGAATGACGAAGCATTGCGTCAGCTTCCTGCAGAATCCATTGAAAGAGTGGAAGTTATTTCAAATCCTTCTTCGCGATACGATGCGGAAGGAACAGCGGGAATCATCAATATTATCCTTAAAAAAGGAAGTGCAGTAGGGTTTATGGGCTCAGTAACGGCTTCGGTAGGAAATCCAGAAGCGTATGAAGTTGGTACAAATTTGAGTTTGCGTAAAAAAGATTGGACTTTTTTCACAAATGTATCGTATCGCGATAGAAATTCTCCTGGAAATACGAAGTTTAGTCAGCAAAATTTGAATGATTTGGGAAAAGTAGCCAATTTTCAAGATGAAAATCGTAAAACAAATCGTTTTAGAAATGGTTATAATTTCAATTTTGGAGCAGAATATCGTATTAATGAGCAATCTTCAATTACAAATAGCTTTGTTTTAGGCTCAAGTAAGGGAAAAAACACAACAGATACTGATTTTTTTAATTACGATGTTAATCGGGTGCTTACAGCAAAACGTTACAGAAATAATACAGAATCAGATGATGATTTTCGTTTTCAGTATTCACTCAATTTTGAGCATAAGTTCAATAATGATGGACATAAATTAACAGCTGATTATCAATTTTCTTCATCAAAAGAAGATGAAAATGCCATTATTAAGGAGAGAAATTTGACAACGAATACAGATTTAGAAACTGAACAAACCATTGGAAAAGAGAAAGGTATAAAACACTTGGCTCAGATAGATTATGTACTTCCGTTTGGTGAAAATAATAAATCGCAGTTCGAGGCAGGTTATCGAGGAACACTTGATGAAACCGATATTGATTTTACCGCAGGAATTTTTGATGCTGTAGGAAATTTAATTCGAAATCCAAACTTTAGCAATCATTTCTTTTACGAACAATACATCAATGCTTTTTATTCGCAATTGGGTACAAAATTAGGTAAATGGAATTTTATGGGAGGTTTGCGTTTTGAACATACCAAAGTTATTTCGTTGTTGAAAGATACAAATGAAAATTATTCCAAAAAATATTCGGGTTTATTTCCATCGGTTTATTTAGGATATGAATTTTCTGAAGAACAGCAACTTAGTGTAAGTTATAGTCGTCGTTTGCGTCGTCCTTGGTCACGTTTTATCAATCCGTTTGTATCTCGTTCAAGTAATACAAATTTATTTAGCGGAAATCCCGATTTGGACCCAACGTACACAAATGCCTTTGATGTTGCATATTTAAAAAGATGGGATAAAGTTAGTTTGAATACTTCTGTGTATTACAATCATTCTACAGAAGTTTTTGAAATGATTTCTTTGGAAACAGGTGATTTTATTACAGTAAACGGGCTTTCGGTTCCAGTTATGATGCGTCGCCCAATTAATCTTTCAGATGAAGATAGGGTAGGGGTTGAGTTTACCGCTAATTATACACCAAAAAAGAATTGGCGTTTTTCGCTAAATATGAATTTTTATCATTATAAATCAAGTGGTTCTTATACATATACAAACTATAAGAATATTACAACTACACAGAATTTTGATACAGAAGCTAATTCGTGGTCAAGTCGTTTTACGGCGAAGTTACCTTTAATATATAATATTGATTTTCAAATAAATGTTACATACAGTGCTCCCAGAAAATCAGCTCAATCTGAAATCGAAGGAAATTTATCAGCGAATTTAGCTTTAAGTAAGGAAATATTCAATAAGAAAGGAAATATTTCATTGAATGTGAGTGATTTATTCAATTCACGAAAGATGATTGCAGATACCCAAACAGCAAGAGTCATTACCCATTCCGAAATGCAATGGCGTCAGCGTCAAATAATGCTCAATTTTACATACCGATTTGGAAACATCAAAGGGCAACAAAAAGAACGCAAAAATCAACGTGATAACACAATGGAGGATACAGAGATGGAGTTTTGAGGAAAAAAGGTTATTCACGTATGAGAACGTTCTTTTTTGCCGATTTACAGTTACGTAAGTCGGCTTTTTTGTGTACAAACTTTTCTCTTTCATTTAATAATAATATCTTTGCACCCGATTTAATTTTTAAAGACAATGCTAACAGTTTCAAATTTATCGGTTCAGTTTGGGAAAAGAGTTTTGTTCGATGAGGTAAATGTAACCTTTACACAGGGCAATTGCTACGGGATTATCGGAGCAAACGGAGCAGGAAAATCCACTTTTTTAAAAATCCTTTCTGGAAAAATAGAGCCTACCAGTGGGCGTGTTATCCTTGAACCTGGCAAACGAATGTCAGTTTTGGAGCAAGACCACTATGCTTATGATGAATTTACGGTTTTGGAAACCGTGATTATGGGAAACAAAGTGCTTTCTGCCATAAAAAAAGAAATGGACGAGCTTTATGCCGATTATTCCGATGAAAATGCCGACCGAATTGGCGAACTACAACTACAATTCGATGAAATGAACGGCTGGAATGCTGAAAGCGATGCTGCTGCCTTGCTTTCCAACTTAGGAATTTCTGAAGATATGCACTATACTTTGATGGGCGAAATGGACGGAAAGTTAAAGGTTCGTGTACTTTTGGCTCAGGCTCTTTTCGGAAATCCTGACGTGCTTATTATGGACGAGCCTACCAACGACCTCGATTTTGAAACTATCGGTTGGCTGGAAAACTTCTTGGCAAATTACGATAACACGGTAATTGTCGTTTCGCACGACCGACACTTTTTAGATGCTGTGTGTACCCACATTTCTGACATCGATTTCGGGAAAATTAACCACTATTCCGGAAACTATACTTTCTGGTATGAAAGTAGTCAATTAGCTGCCCGTCAACGTGCACAACAAAACAAAAAGGCAGAGGAAAAAGCCAAAGAGTTGCAAGAATTTATCGCTCGTTTTAGTGCCAACGTGGCAAAGTCAAAACAGGCAACTTCTCGTAAAAAGATGTTGGAAAAATTGAATATTGAAGAAATCCGACCTTCATCGCGTCGTTATCCTGCTATTATTTTTGACAAAGAACGAGAAGCAGGAGACCAAATTTTGCACGTGGAAAACCTTTCAGCTTCTATCGATGGTGAAATTTTGTTCCAAAAAGTGGATATTAACTTGGCAAAAGACGATAAAGTGGCTGTCATTTCAAAAGATTCACGAGCTACAACGGCTTTTTATCAAATTCTGAATGAAAAACAACAACCCGATAGTGGAAAATTCCAATGGGGAGTAACCACATCGCAATCGTATCTTCCTGTGGACAATTCGGAATATTTCAATAACGATTATTCGCTGGTGGATTGGCTTCGTCAGTGGGCAAAAACGGAAGAGGAACGTGAGGAAGTGTACATACGTGGATTTTTGGGCAAAATGCTGTTCAGCGGTGAGGAAGCCTTGAAAAAATCATCGGTGTTGTCGGGAGGAGAAAAGGTACGTTGTATGCTTAGCCGTATGATGATGCTTCGTGCTAACGTACTGATGCTTAACGAACCAACGAACCATTTGGATTTGGAGAGTATCACAGCTTTCAACAACTCGTTGAAGAATTTTAAAGGAAATGTTTTGTTTACCACACACGACCACGAATTTGCTCAAACCGTTGCCAACCGAATTATTGAGCTTACCCCCAACGGAGTTATCGACCGTTATATGACTTTTGACGAGTATATGGACGATAAAAACATTCAAGACCTTCGCAAAACGATGTACGAAAGAAAATAAACGCTTTCAGAAACTAAAAAATAAGTACAATAAACAACTCCGAATGCATATTTTGTGTTCGGAGTTTTTTTATACACTGAAAGAAAAGCAAAAAAGAACTTAAAGAATTTAAAGAAGATAAAAAATAGGTTCTGGAATCTAAAATATTGTCTTTGGAATCTAAATTTTAGTCATCGGAAGCTAAAATATTGTCATCGGAAGCTAAAAAATAGTCATCAGAATCTAAAATATTGCTTCTGGAATCAAAAATATTGTTTTCGGAATCTAAATTATTGCTTTCTGAATCTAAAAAATAGTCATCAGAATTTAAAATATTGATTATGGAATCTAAATTTTAGTCATTGGAATCTAAAATATTGTTTTAAAAACAATTTTATTTTAAAAAAAGCTAAAAGAAAAAAGGTTATCATTCTTTCTGAATTGATAACCTTTTCCCTACTTTGATATTTTATTTAGTAATTGATTTCGATTGTAGTTACGTATTTTTCTTTATTCCGAGTATTTTCGTAATTTTCAGTGATTTTGGTAACATAGCCTTCCTTATCGAATTCGTATTCATAAGTGTAAGTATATACATCTGAAGAAACTTTAGTAGGAAGCATTTTTGAGTTTTTTCCTACAGGAAAAGGTAAATAAATTAAAAACATTTTATAATAATGAGAACGACTTAAAATTAATGAAAAATTATTTTTATTGACATTTTTTCCATATTCAATTCTTACAGCAGGATTATTTTTGTCCCCTAAAGCTACAAAATTACCATTTTCCCAATGATAATCATATATTTCATCTTTATCGATGGTTCCTTCAGCTGCTTTGTTGATTTCTTGAATCAATTGATTCTCAGCATTGTATTTATATTCATATTTTTTATCGTAAGTTTCTTTTTTTATTAAAGAAACGACATTTCCTTTTTCGTTAATTGTAGCTGATACCTTAAATACTCCAATCTCAATCTTATTTTTTGAGTAAGATATATCAATTACATCACCTATTTTAGTAATTTTATTTTCATTATTGTATGTATAATGAATTATAGCTTCTTTTAAATTCTCTTCTCCGCCGTTGATTTTTATTGACTTAATAAGTTTTACGGGAGTTGAATCATTTTCATTAGGTTTTGGACTATCGGTATCCTTTCCACAAGAAATAGTAGCTAATGACACTACTAAAAAAATCATTTTTAAAACACTTTTTTTCATTTTACTCAATTTTTATCTGTTGAAAGCACAAATGTATAGAATCTTTTTTAATTTTTCCCTTCTACTTTTAAGAATCGAAACGAAAAAAATAGTATGATAAAGCAATCAAATTAATTTATTAGACTTCAATTGATATGGAATATCTTTATTGAAGAATAAAAATACTAATCAAAATCTAAATTATTGCTTTCTGAATCTAAAAAATAGTCATTGGAAGCTAAAATATTGTTTCTTGAACCTAAAAAATACTCATCATAACCTAAAATATTGTCATTAGTATATTTTTGTATTGTTTTGAATGAAATAGGAATTAGTGAATATCTGGGGATTCTGTGGGAAATAATAAAAATATTGCTTTGAAAATCAAAAAAATAATTTACATTAGCACTTTAAATCTTAAGGAAATCATTATGAAAGGAAAAAGTATTTTAATTATGGGGTTGGCAGTTGCTTTTGTAGCTTGTAATCAACAAAATAAACAGACAACAAACATAAATTCACTTACCAAACAAGAAAATATTGAAAATCAGCCTTTTTTAAAACAAATGGAATATTCCAATTTGGTGGATAAAGCCAGTCAGGAAGAAGTAAAACAGGCACTTGCCAATGCTGGAATTGCTCAAGCTAATATTGAAGCTTTCTTTGAAAATGTGAACTATTTTAATAATTTGGTAGGCGATGTAGGATTGGTTCAGCAAGGGTTTTCTACTTCGGATAACTTAACTCCTAAGTATGACCAAGTTAGTGTTATAGAACGTTGGGATAAAAAACACCCTAATTTTCCTGGTTACAATTGTAGAATTACTTCTTTGGATTTATTACGTGATTTTGTGGAGGTTAAAGAGCCTAAAACTAACGTTGGTTTAAATCTATTTGTGGATAATGATGCATTGGAGAACAATCCTAAAAGGGTATTTTCTGAGAGGGAAAAGGAAGTTTTTATGAATTTATACACCAATTTCCCAACTCCGTACGTTTCTGATACTCAAAAGCATATTGAAAATGCACGAAAAAATTGGAAAGAGAAAGGCATCACGTTTCCTCATAAAAATGATAGAGCCAAAGCGTCGCTCATTTCGGTTTTTTTTCATTCGGCGATTACTCCTGAGGAAAGTGAATTATTTGTAGGTCACGTGGGGGTTTTAGTTCCAACAACGGATAACAAACTTATTTTTATCGAAAAATTATCTTTCCAAGAGCCTTACCAAGCGGTGAAATTTAACAATCGTACTGAGCTAAACGATTTTTTGATGCATCGTTACGATGTAGAATGGAATCAACCTACGTCAATTCCATTTATATTTGAAAACGATGATTTATTAGAAGGTTATCGCCCAAATGAAAATAAGGTAAAACAATAATAAATCAATTCTTTGAGTTGATTAGCTTTTTGTTTATTTTCTTTTGAAAATTTAAAATAAAATACAGAATATCATTAGGATTGTAAATTATATTTATTAGATTTGCCTTTTAAAATTGTAAACATATGAAAAAGTGGATTATTATTGTGGCAATACTTGCCGTTGTAGGATTTTGGGGCGTTAGTAAAAATAACCAAATGGTGCGTCTTAAAGGAGAAGCCGAAAAAGAGTGGGCAGATGTGGAAAGTTCATACCAACGTCGTTCTGACCTTATCGGCAATTTGGTAAAAACAGTTCAAGGAGCTGCCGACTTTGAAAGAGGAACATTAACACAAGTTATTGAAGCTCGTTCTAAAGCTACTTCTGTAAATGTAGATGCCTCTAATTTAACTCCTGAAGCCATCAATCAGTTTCAAGAAGCACAAGCTGGGCTTACTTCAGCTTTGTCTCGATTGTTAGTAACTGTGGAACGCTATCCTGATTTGAAAGCAAACCAGAATTTTTTACAATTACAATCACAAATTGAAGGTACTGAGAACAGAATTAATGTGGCTCGTAATCGTTTTAATGCTTCAGCTAAAGAATATAATGTATACATTGAGTTATTCCCTAACAGCTTGATTGCAGGATTTACAGGCCGCTCAAAAATGCCTTTGTTCAAAGCAAAAGAAGGAGCTGAAAACGCACCAGAAGTTAACTTTGATTTTAAATAAATGCCAAGAATTGAAGATTTTTTAACTTCGCAAGAAGAAAAAGAAATTATAGAAGCCATTCGTGTTGCCGAAAAAACTACTTCGGGCGAAATACGTGTGCATTTAGAAGCTAAAACTTCCACAGAACCTCTTGAAAGAGCTGTGGAGGTTTTTCATTTATTGAAAATGGACACTACAACCCAGCGTAATGGTGTGCTGTTCTATTTTGCTGTTCAGGATAAGAAATTTGCCATCTATGGAGATGAAGGCATTAACAAATTAGTTCCACCAGATTTTTGGGAAACTACAAAAAACCAAATGCGGTTGCATTTCCAGAAAGGACAATTCTGTCAGGGAATTATTGAGGGCATTCTTAAAGCTGGTGAAGAGTTGAAACGTTATTTTCCATATCAGAAAGAAGATGTTAATGAGCTTCCTGATGATATTTCAAAAGGAGAAATTTGATGAAGAAATTATATTATTGTATCATATTGCTTTTTGCCATTCAGCCATTGCTTTTGGCACAAGTTCCTAAGTTAAAGAATCCGAATGAAGCAGTGCAGGATTATGCCAACGTACTTTCCGATCAAGAAAGAATGTTTCTTAATACAAAGTTAGCTCATTACGCAGATTCTACTTCCACAGGAATTGTCATTGCAATTGTTCCAACAACCAATGATGATATTAATTTTCAGGCAGCTGAAATTCTTTCCGAATGGAAAATTGGACAAAAAGGAAAGGATAATGGCGTACTGATATTAATGGCTTCTGAGCAACGAAAGGTAGCAATATCAACAGGTTATGGGGTAGAAGAATACCTAACCGATGCACTGAGTAAGCAAATTATCACACAAGATATGATTCCTCATTTCAGGCAAGGGAATTATTATGCGGGTTTTGATAGTGCCACAACTTCGATAATGCAGGTGCTTTCAGGTACGTACAAGAATGACGTTACCTCAACGCAGGGCATACCTTTCTCGGTGATAGTTATTTTTGGAATTGCAATGCTTTTACTGATTATAGCTTTGTCAAAAGGAGGTAAAGGCGGAAATAATAGTCGTGGAGGCGGTGGTTTTGACCTTTTTGATATGATAATTCTTTCCAGTATGGGGCGAAACTCTGGCGGTTTTGGCGGAGGCTTCGGCGGTGGAGGAAGTTCAGGAGGTTTTGGAGGCTTCGGCGGTGGAATGGGCGGAGGCGGAGGAGCCAGTGGAAGCTGGTAACACCATTTTCGCTTTATCGCTGTTTGCTTTATAAAGAAATCCAAAAAAATCTGAATAAAAAGCAAGTGAAATTCGTAAAATTAGACTCAATGGTACGAAAAAGATTGAGTGTTGAGCGACGTAGCTTTAAGTTCTGTTAGGAATTTTCTGACGTACGTCTTTATATAGAAAACCTCGAAATGAAGTTTTTTCTTAAGAAGAAAAATTTCGTTTCGAGGTTTTTCAATTATCAAGTTACTTGATATTAACTTCAAACATCTTCTGATTTTCCAAAAATCCTTCAAGTACATCGTTGGGAGCTACACTGCCCACTCCAGCGGGTGTCCCTGTGAAGATAATGTCGCCTTTGCGTAGAGTGAAAAATTTTGATGCTTCTGAAATGATTTGGTCAAACTTCCAAATCATTAAATTTGTGCTGCTTTCTTGAACTTTTTGTCCGTTCTTTTCCAATCGGAAAGCAAGTGAATTTAAATCAGGAAAGCGTGACTTTTCGATAAAATTCCCTATAATCGCCGAGCCATCAAATGCTTTGGCTTTTTCCCACGAAAGTCCTTCTTTTCGAAGTTGTGCTTGTACATCACGAGCTGTAAAGTCAATTCCTAAACCAATTTCATCGTAATATTTGTGTGCGAACTTCTCCGAAATGTGCTTCCCGTTCTGATTAATTTTCAGGATTACCTCAATTTCGTGATGTAAATCGTTGGTGAAATCGGGAATGTAATACGGCATTTCAGGATTATGAATAGCAGTATCGGGTTTTAGGAATAATACCATATTATCGGGTTGTTTCCCATCAAATTCTTTAATATGGTCGATGTAATTTTTTCCTACACAGATGATTTTCATATACTATCAGGTTAATATGTGTGTTTTTGTTACGATATTTATTTTGCTTAATTCTTTTCGATGACTTTTAAATCGCTTGCGTTTTCAATAGGCAAACTGTTGTATTCCAACGTCCAACCGATGGATTTTGTTAAGAAAATGATGTTTGCTAATTCTGAAATTAGGCGATTTTCTGCATTTTTCTTTAGGTTGGATTGTGCAATCTTCTTCTCCAATTCGGCGTTCACTTGGCGTTGGATTTTATTAACATCATCAGTTCCGAACGGATTTACTGGGTTCTGACTAACATCGTAGTACTTCATTTTGGGATAAATCTTAAGTTCGGCATCAGGGATAGACTTGATAATCACTTTTTTATTGACCTCATCAATGTCGTAAACTATCTTATGCAAATCGTAAGAAACGGTAACATCTGCATTGACAACGATTAGAATCTTTTTATCGAATGAAAGCAAGTCCATAAAATACTTCTGGCTATCAGTGTAAGAAATCACCTCAGCAAAATGCCCTTCTGTTACTACAAGTTTGCTAACATTGGCTATTTGTGTTTGAATCAGAGCCGAATCTGCCTCCAATGTTTCCCTTGCTTCCTTTCTGTCCCAAAAGAACTTAACAAGTAGCAATACGGCTACAGCGGTGAGCATTCCAAAGATAAATTTTTTCATAGTAGGTTTATTTTTAGGTTTTTTATAGGACGTACGCAATAATTTTTGCGTTTTATTTGGAAAAGATTTCAGCTAAATTATTTTGAAAATCCTTTTAGTTTGATGGCTGTTAGTACCTTTTTGGTGTACAGCGGAAAGTCAGCATTCAAAATCCAGCCGAAGTAACCAGGTTCTTCTTCCAGTATTTCTTCTACTTTTCTGCCTTTGTGCTTTCCGAAGGTGAAAATGGTTTCATTTTTGTCGTTCAGTGCAATAAATCCAGCAAAGTCTACCGCTTGTTTTCGAGTGGTGAACTCGCTGAGTTTTTTCATATCGTTTTCGAGTTCGCTGTATCGGTCGAGTTGTGATTTTAGTATCTCATAGGTGGCATTGGTGTCCGCTGCTGCTGAGTGCGCGTTGTCCAATGTTTTTCCGCAGTAGAACTTATAAGCGGCACTCAGGGTGCGTTGTTCCATTTTGTGGAAGATGGTTTGTACATCTACCGTTACGCGGTTTCCTAAATCAAAATCGACGTCGGCACGGAGCATTTCTTCCGCTAAAAGAGGAATATCGAAGCGGTCGGAATTGTAACCTGCCAAGTCCGAATCTTTAATCATATTATGAATGGTTTTGGCAAGTTCCTTGAAAGTGGGTTCGTTGGCTACGCGTTCATTGGTAATTCCGTGTACATCACTTGCTCCTTTGGGTATCGGAATTGTAGGATTTACCAACCACGTTTTACTTTCTTTATTCCCATTAGGATATACTTTTAGTATGGAGATTTCAACAATGCGGTCTTTAGTAATGTCTGTTCCAGTGGTTTCCAAATCGAAGAAACAAATCGGTTTTGATAGTTTTAGTTCCATATGAATGTTTTATTTAAGCAGTAGAAATTAGTAATTGGGTAGTAAATATGTACGAAAATATGCTGTAAAACAGAAAAGCATTCTGTGTAAAGCTAAGTAAAATCAAAGTTTTAGGATTGTAAGACTTCGATTTCGCTCAGTCTGACAACTGCAATGATTGCGATACTTTTTACGGCATTTTTTATATATTTATCTCATAGATAAAGCATACTGATACGCTATATTTTTTGATTACTTCCCAATAAAAAATTTCTTTCTTATAGTTGTTTTTTGTATTTGGTTATGTAATTAATGTCTTTCTTATAGTGAGCAAAATAATTTATTGCTTCATTTGATTTTGATTACTTCAGTAGGAAAATTATAGCAGACTATTTATAAATCGTCATTTTCACTATTCAGAACTAAGGTGCGAACCCATTGATTCGTTTCATCAAACCCTTCAAGCCAAGCAATTTTCCATTGTCCGTCTTCTTTTTTTGCTCGGACTTTGTAAACAGATGTATTCCAAAAACGTTCAGCCCATCGCCACTGAAAACTGGCAGTATCCTCTTCAATCTTTATGTTTTCAATGGTCATTCGCTCATAATAATCGTATGAAGGAATGTCCCGACATAGGCACCAATCGTTCGTTTCCTTGTCAAATGGAGAAATATCACCCACTGCCCATTTTACGTGATGCTCTCGCAAAGCAAAATCTATATTGTGACCTATTTCGTCATACAGGTTGATAAAATCTCTTCCGAAGAAGCCCGATTTTTCAAGTTTGCGTATCTGTGCATCGTGGATAGCGAAATCTATACCATTATATAAGGTATCATTAAGGTTGGCAACAGGCACAAAATCTTCATAAGAATATTCCTTTTCCAACCATTTGTAGGCATTACGCGTGAGATTAAGCAGTGCCAAGCTGTCATTTTCTACGCTTTGGGTTTCATTTTCTGACCTATTACTCATCGCTTGTTTACGTTCATAGGATTGTTTACACGCTATCAGAGCCACAAAGGTAACAATTAAACTGAGTTTTTTCATCGTTTTTTTGTTTTTATTTTATAGGTGTGTGTTATGTGTTTTTGTAGTTTTTAATCTTTATGTTTAACTATGTATTTTTAACTTATGTAGTATTAAAAAACTTTTTTAAAACAAAACATATTTTAATTTTAACCCCAAAGTAGGAGCGAAAAGCCAGTATTTACTATTACTTTCTTGCTTAATGTACGATTTGCGATAATAATGCCCTATACCGATATGAAAGGTAAAAAGTAATTTTTTAATGAGTTGTGTTTGTACGCCCCAATGTACTTCGTTAATCATTCTTATGTCATTATCGCGAGTAGCTCCGTATAGTATTTTATTTTGAAAGGCAATGAAATTTCCTTTATTAAAGGAATTATCTTTTCCTTTACGTTCACGATGATTACGATTGTAATAATGACGAAGAGCAACTTTGGTATAGGGTGAAAATTTTTCAGTTAGTGAATTTATTGAGTATCCCGTTTCTGATTTAAAAAAATCAATAATTCCTGCGGACAATTCAGCTTCAGTATTTTTTAAAAGAGGTTGTTCATAGGCAATGCCTAACGATATTATTGAGGCTTCCAAACTGAACTGCCTTTGCAAATCAGATTGAGCGTATGTAAAGAAAGGTAATCCCCAAAAAATAACTCCTATTAGATAATTTTTTTTCGATAGGGTAAATTGTAATTTTTTCATATTTAAAAAATACTTTTTTTATTAAGTGTATGGCAAATATAACCCTTTTTTTAAGTAATGTGTTTTCAGTGCTATATTTTGTTTATAAATGATTGATTTATAGTTGTTTTGTATTTGATTTTTAAGAGGAATAGTTTTGCAATATTGTTATTTCCGTCAATTTAAAAATTTCTTGACGTGAGAAAAAAAATTTCTTGACGTTAAGAAATTTTTTTTCTCACGTCAGTTTTTTTCCTATCTACTGAAAGAAAATATTTTTCGTGCCAAAAGCTATAAAAAAACGGCTGTATAACAAATACAGCCGTAAGGTTCAAAAGTTTGTTTTACGATTTTTCAAAAGAAATTCCTTCAATAGCCTTTTTCATTTCTACCCCAGGGGTAAAGATAATACGTACATCTTTAATCATCGAGGCGTTGAAGTCCTTTTCATTTTCGACGCCTTCACTGCTAATGGAGATGCGGAATGTTCCGAAATCACCCAGCTTTACGCTGTTTCCTTTTACCAATTCTTTGGGCAATTCTTCAAGTAAATTCTGAATTACATTGGCGATGTCCCCAGCCGTGAGTGACGATTTGGACGAAATGTTCTTAGCGATATCCTTTTGTTCTACTTTACTCGAAATTACCGCATTGGCATACCATTTCTTTTTGGAGCGGTCTTGTGGATTTACTTTCTGTACTAAATGATACTTCATAGTTGTATGTTTTTTAAGTGAAACAATATTGTTTGAAAAGTAACTTTTCGCTACCAAATGTACTCATTTTCTGTAATAAAACAAAATAATTAACGTTTTGTTAGTTTAAAGCAGAGTAAAAGTTAAAAAATTTGGAGCATAATTATTTTTTCGTTTCTTTGCAACGTTTAATTATAATAAGATTGTAAAATGAAAAGAAATGTACTATTAACAATGACAGCACTGCTTACTTTGTGGGTAGCTTCGTGCGGTAAAAGCGATAGCGATACTCCTATCACACCAGAGGATAAAACGCCAATGAAGAGAATTAAAGAGGTGAATTTTACCTATATAGACAGTGATTACGTTCCTACTATTGACTTGATAACAAATCCGCACACTACTCAAAATTGGAGTGATATTTATAATGAAAAAATAAACAAAAGCTACACATTAAAAACGGCGAAAGTAAGTTATGAATACAACGAAGCAGGTAAAATTACAAAACTTACCGAATCAGATGAAGGTAGAGAAGACCGTGTAACACAGTTTTCATACGCAGAAAATGAAATGACCATAACCTCTAAAAATGACAAAGGAGAATTGGAAAGTTACAAAGTTCAATTTGATAAAGATAAAAATCCTGTGATTGAAGGATTTATTTTTAATAGTGAAGGTCAATTGATACAAAGGGAAGACGAAAAACTTACTTGGGAAAATGGAAATATATTGAAACTAGAGAAAGAGCGTATAAAACCAAGAGAAAAGGAAGTTTTTGAGTATCATTTTTCCTACTATACGGATAAGCCTAATAGAAATAAGTTCTTGCTTTGGGATGTAGAAGGAATGTTATATACAACATATAGCTTGTATTTTGATAGAGGTATAGGACTCCCTTACGGAATCGCTACCAAAAATTTGGTAAAATCAATTGTATTTAACTTGGATAAAGTAGAAATTTTCAAAAATGATTACACTTATGTGTATGATAACGAAGGTTATGTAACTGGTATTACAGAGCAAGGATATGGAAGGGAAGGGGGGACATCAGGAAATACTTATGTTGAAGGAATTACAAATTCAGAGATGTTTAGAAACTTTGTTGAACGTGTAAAAAAAGGAACAGAAAAAGGTTTTACGTACAAACTTGTAAGTGATAAAGATGGAAAACTAACTTTTGAAATTATACAATCAATGAAGATAACCAAAGATTCTAACGGAAAACCTATAGATTTATTGACAGATAAGGTGTATAAGCATACTATGAATTATACCGAAAATAACGGGGTGCGTACTTATGAAAGATTTGATTTGCATATCTTTTTCCGCTCGAAGATGGTTACAAATTACCAGATAAACTATTAGAAAATACATAACAAAATAACAAAAAAACACTGTAAAAGTTTTTTAACTTCTACAGTGTTTTCTTCTTTATAAAAGCTCTTATTTGCTAAACTAAGCGGTAAGAAAATAATTTTTATTTTGAAAGACGTAACAAAATTGTTTCGTGCGAGTCTGCCGTAATCTTCATTTGGTTGTTTTTAATAGCCGATGCTTTTTTCGTCCAAAGGTCTTTGGCGGTTGTTTTGCCCGTGATTCCTAATTCATCTAATTTCAGATTGAAGCTACGTTTATTATCAGCAGTATTTAAAATCCCGATAGCTATATCTCCATTTTGCAATGGTTTTAGGAATATTTGCCAGTCGTTGCTATTCACGATTCGTGAGGCTTGTTTACCAAGTTTATCTTGATTAATTTTAATTACATCGTGATTCATTAAGATTTTGTGTGTGGTTTCGTTCATATTTCTGACATCACAGGTAATCATTAGAGGGGCAGCCATTAAACACCAAAGCGACATTTGTGAACGATATTCTGTATCGGTGCAACCTACACCTCCTAAATCACCAGAAGGTCCTTTCTTGCCATATAATCCAATAACGAGCATATCGGCATCGTTCCAACCGTTGATTCCTGCATAAGAGCTGAGTTCTGCATTTCGATTCACAATGTCTAAAATACCTGCTCCTACTCTGTGAAGTTCTTTTGCATTCTTGTAAGGTTCTATGCTTTTCCATTTATCACGAACGTCGGCTGTGGTTCTCCAAAGTTGTCCTCCCGCTTTTTTCCCCCACAACCAAGGCTCTCGGTCACCCCATTCACAGATAGCAAAAGTGATTTCTCTACCACTGTTTTGTAAAGCGATTGCCATCTTTTCATAACGCTCAATAGCAACTTTCCAATCGGAAGGAGCGTGACAGTAATCATATTTCAGGTAATCAATGCCCCATTGAGCAAAAGTTTTAGCATCTTTTTCCTCAAAGCCATAACTTCCAGTATAACCTGCACAAGTAAGTTCAGCAGCGTTAGAGTAAATTCCCAATTTCATTCCTTTACTATGAACATAGTCGGCAAAAGCCTTCATTCCTGAAGGAAATTTTTTAGGGTCAGGAATAAGATTATTTTTAGCGTCTCTTCCTCCTTGCCAACCATCATCAATAAAAATAAAGTTGTACCCAGCATCACGTAATCCTGTACTTACCATTGCATCAACAACTTCTTTGAGTTGACTTTCAGAAATGTTCTCAGCAAAATAGTTCCAAGTCATAAACCCCATAGGTGGTATTTCGGCTGTAGCTCGTTGTGCGAGGGAGTTTGTAACCATAAGTAGTAACATAACTCCTAAAAATAGATGTTTTCTCATCATAATTTAAGTTTTTAAAAATTAATTATGTACTAATAAAAATTTGAATGCTGCGGTTAATGAAAGTCTGTCTTAACGCAAAGAAAGACCATACAAAGATACAATATAAATTTTGGAAAACGGTTTTTTTCTCCTAATATAAATACTTTTCCTACAGAAGAAAGCGTCTAAAAATTTCTTTATTGACTGTAGAAAAAGCAAACCAATCGTGAAGCAATTGCGAGAATTACAGTGTGAGGTTAATCGACGTACTGGGGATAAATTTCTGAAAGGTATTTTTCTCTGTTTTTTGGTAAGTACACGGCTGACACATACATCAAGACAATGTAAAAAGCAAAAAAGGCAGAACAAAAAGCGATGAATGTTTGGTTTTCAGGAAGATGCTTTGCAAATTGGATACTCATTTGCAAAGGAAAAAACATTGTAAAGCCATATCCGTTTGATTGCATAATAATATCTTCAAAAAGCCATCTCTTATTGGTACTTTTCTTAAAAAGACGTTTGTTTCTGATAAAGCTAATAACATAAACAATGAAAATAGTACATAAAATCAACGGAATAAGTATTTTTACGTGTCCTAACAAAGAAAGCAGTGTATAGAAAGCAAGTCCGATGCATAAGGTTAGCAGTACTTTCGGGATAGTGAAGAACTCTTTAGTTTTTTGCCAAAGAATGCGATTGTAACGTTTATTCATTTGTTTGGTTTTTTCTTCTAATATATCCATAAATCCAAACACCCCGAATTTTCGGAATTCTTTCTGCAAGGCCGTTTCAAAATCGTCGTCAGGAAATTCTTGCCAATGCGTTTCGATAGCATTTGCCAGATGGTCAACCAGTTCAGTTTGTACGTCAAAGTATTCCACGTAATGCTGACGTGTAAATTCATACAGACGTTCGATTTGTTTTGGGGTTACTTTTTTCATAGTAGAAACTTAGTTTAAGAGTTCAAATTTGTATTCGGGGAACATTTCCAGAAAGTAGCGGTCACTATTTTTCGGAATATGATAGCTTATAATATACGTGTAGATAAATTGAAGTGTAAAGCCTATAACAATAAATAAAATAGGGATATGCTGCTTTTGAACGAACAGCCAATAATAAGATATGGTGTGCACGGAAGAATGTAGCAACAAAGGATAATTATCCTGATACAGAAAGATGTTTTTAAAGAGCCATTGTTTGTTTGATTTTCTTTTGTAAATAGATTTAGTTTTCATAAAAATGGCACCTTTGAAAATATAAAACGCAATGATAATTCCTAAGAAAGGTATCCACATAGTATTGAAAGCGGAAAGTAATGTATATATTACAGCTGATATAAAAAGAGTAAGTAGTATTTTAGGAAAGGTGAAGAACTCAATTTTTTTCTTCCAAAGCACTCTTTTGTACAATTTTTCCATCTGTTTTGTTTTCTCCTCCACAATATCATTAAACCCAAACACCCCGAATTTACGGAATTCTTTCTGCAAAGCCGTTTCAAAATCGTCATCAGGAAATTTTTGCCAATACGTTTCGATAGCATTTGCTAAATGGTCAACCAGTTCAGTTTGTACGTCAAAGTATTCCACGTAATGGTGACGCGTAAATTCATACAGACGTTCGATTTGCTTTGGGGTTATGGTTTTCATAAAATTTTTCGATTTTAGTTTATGTGTTTTTATTTGGGTATTTCTATTCGGAATTACTTTTCATTGTAATTTTCTGACTTGTAACAAACTCGCATTACTTTTACGATGTAAGTTTTGCTACTTTGTATTCTTTATATGTTTCTGTAAGATATTTTTCACTCTTGAAAGGAATATGAAATAACACCAAATAGCAAAAAATATAAATAAGGACTATGACAAAAGAAAATATGCTTATAAAATATTTATTTTCAATATACTCAGTATGATGAATATTAGCCATAGAAAGTGTGTTAAGTATGATTACTAAAAGAGAAGCACACCAACCATTATTAAAAATAATATCCTTCAAAATCCATTTTTTGTCGTTTTGATTCTGTCTTTTCTTCCTGATATATTGTTGGATGAAGAAAGAAATAATTGTTAAATAGGTACTCATAAACAGCACATTAACAACGGTTCCTTTGTCAGAAGATAGGTTTAACAAAATAAATAATGACATTGTCAGAATTATTGTCATTATAATTTTGGGGAACGAGAAAAAAGCGATTATTTCTTTCCAAATAATGTTCTTATATCGTTTACGCAGTTGTTTTTCTTTCTCTTCTGTAATTTCCTTAAAACCAAAAGTACCAAACTTTTGAGCTTCTTGTATTAAAAGGATTTCAAAATCGTCATCAGGAAATTCTTGCCAATGCGTTTCGATAGCATTTGCCAGATGGTCAACCAGTTCAGTTTGTACGTCAAAGTATTTCACCTGACACTGATGCGTAAATTCGTACAGACGTTCGATTTGTTTTGGGGTTACGGTTTTCATATAAGGAATGGTTTTAGGTTAATTTTATTTCTGGTGTTATAATTCGTTGTAAAGATTCTATAAAAGTTTGTATTTCAGATATCTGCTTTTCAGTCTCTTTAATGCCACTTTCTGTGATTTTGTAATATTTTCGTATTCGGTTATCCACTTGTTCTATTTCGGGAGTGAGCAATCCTTGGGCTTCCAATTTGTGAAGTGTAGGATACAAAGCTCCTTCCGTTATGGAAATTTCACCCTGCGTTAGTTGTTTTACTTTTTGTGTAATTTCGTAGCCATACATTCGTCCGTTGTCCTGTAACAGCTTCATAATGATGGTACTCAGACTTCCTTTATAGAGTGCTGAATTTTGTTTTTTCATTATCTTATATATTTATGCTGCAAATATACATAAAATTCTTATGTATGTAAGTGAAAATTTAATTTTTTTTTTTGTCATTGTCGTACTTAACATTTATTTTTATTTGTGTATGTGCTTAAAAATATATAGGTTTGCGAACTAACTACTTGGCTTATAAATTATGGGAGAAAATTATTTTTTAAATCAGATAAAAATTGCTTTGTGTTTATTGTTTTTTTTAGTGTCGGGATTGATGAAGGCACAAATTCAGATTAAGTCGGAATATATTGGAGCTTCACAAGTGAAAGATAATCAAGGCAATAATTTGGCACAAGGCGGCGACTTAAAAGTTGCAGACGTAATGATTCGTGTTCCGTTAGCAATGCAAAAAAATGAAAATGATGAGACTATTAAAGCTACGTTTGTATCGCTTTGGGGAACATATGCGTCATTGAATAACAGACTCTTATCGAAAGAATATTCTATTTCGGATATCTCAAATGTTTCATTAACTTTCGGACAATTATTACCAATAACTAAAAAATGGTCGCTTTTGGTAATGGCAGGGGGAGGAATTTTCACAACCAATTTTCCGAAATTTTCTCAAAAATCTGCTTTTTTACAAGGAGGAGCGATGATGTTGAGGAAAGAAAGCTCAAAGTTTGATTGGGGTATAGGGGCTTCTATCAATAATTCGTATGATTATGCAATGATTACACCCGCATTTTTGCTAAATTGGAAGATTGATGACAAACATAAATTGAGTGTCTTTTATTATAATTATTTTGATTTTGAATTCAGTAGAAAAATCTCTGAAAACTTCAAATTGAGTTTGGTAGCTGAGGGAGAAGTACTTTTAGGGCTCTATAATAAAGAAGAAAAAGAAGCCTCTTTTGTGACTCAATTTGGTCACGGAGGGGTTCGTTCTGAATTTAAAATTGGGAAAAATTTTTATATTCCTATTACATTAGGGGTTTCTTTTTCAAGAAGTACATATTTTGACGAAAAAACATTCAAATTTTATTATAACGTAATAGGAGATAATAAACTTTCTTCGTACTTTGCGGCGGGTTTCCGATATGGAGGGTAGTTGTTTAACGATTAAATTTAGAAAAGGCAAAAATGCGATTACATAAAAATTTGACAGATGCAGTAATTGAAGGGTTGAGTTTTATTTTCAATGAGAATCATTATGCTGATAAAGTAGTTGAAAGACAGCTAAAAAAAGATAAACGTTGGGGAGCTCGTGATAGGGCTTTTATCGCCGAAACTACGTATGAAATTGTCCGTTGGAAGCGTTTGTATGCTGAGATTGCCGAAGTAAAACAACCTTTTTCTGTTCAAGATTTACGCCGAATGTTTGCCGTTTGGGCGGTTTTGAAAGGCATTTCTTTACCCAATTGGTCATACTTTGAAAACACCCCTCAACGTCGTATAAAAGGAAAATTTGATGAACTTTCAAAAGTTAGAAAATTTAGAGAGTCGATACCTGATTGGCTTGATAATCTTGGAGTTGAAGAATTAGGAGAACTTTTTTGGAATGACGAAATTCACGCACTCAATACATTAGCTCCTGTGGTTTTACGAGCTAACACACTGAAGATATCCGCACAACAATTAAAAAATGTGTTAGAAGATGAAGGTGTAGAGGCAAATTTGTTAAAAAATTATCCTGATGCTTTGGTACTTTCCGAACGGGTTAATGTTTTTTCCACAAAAGCATTTTCAAATGGTTTTTTCGAGGTGCAAGACGCTTCATCGCAAAAAGTGGCTCCATTTTTGCAGGTGGTTTCAGGTATGCGTGTAGTGGACACTTGTGCTGGAGCTGGAGGAAAAACTCTGCATTTGGCTTCTTTAATGAAGAACAAAGGACAAATAATTGCAATGGATATTTATGAAAATAAGTTGCAAGAACTTAAAAGAAGAGCTCGACGCAATGAAGCTTTTAATATAGAAACAAAGCTCATTGATTCCAAACAGCTAAAACGTATGCAAAATATGGCTGATAGAGTTTTAATTGATGCCCCTTGTAGTGGTTTGGGAGTTTTGAGGAGAAATCCTGATGCAAAATGGAAACTAAAACCCGAATTTTTAGAACAAATACGCAAAACTCAACAGGAAATTTTGCAAAATTACAGCAAATTGGTGAAATCAGGAGGAAAATTAGTATATGCTACTTGTTCAATTCTTCCATCTGAAAACCAAAAGCAAGTAGAAGATTTTTTAAAATCAGAAGAGGGGAGAGGATTTGTTTTTGAGGAGGAAGATAAAATTTTTGCCAGTCAATCGGGGTACGACGGATTTTATATGGTAAGAATGCGAAAAGATAATTAAATGTTGTATGTCATATTCAATTTTTTTGTTTAATTAAGATTTTTTCGATTTAATTCAAAAATAATCTGTAAATTGCACCTCTTTTGTTATTTTTCTCTTTTAGAGAAAGGTTTTTTAGTGCTATATTTCTGATATTTATGTTGTTATAGAAATGCTTAGGCAGATTAAAAATAGTTTGTATCTATCTTTTATAATGGTTTTGATATCTTCTTGTGAATATTTTTCAAAGGAAGTGCCTCAGTATGCCATTGCCCGAGTTGGCGAAAAATATCTCTATAAGGAAGATATAGCTGCCATTATGCCAGTCGATTACACAAAGGAAGATAGCATAAGCATAGCTGAAAAATACATCAATAATTGGGCAATAAAAGAACTGATGCTTGTAAATGCTGAACGAAACATAAACGACCAAGAAAAAGAAAATTTTGAACGTTTAGTGAGTGATTATCGAGCAGATTTGTATATTAATTTTTATAAAGAAGGGCTGATTAACAATGCGATAGATACTGTTGTTAATGAGAAAGAAATGCAATTCTTTTATGAGAAAAACAAGGAAGTTTTTAAATTGAATGAAACTCTGATGAAATTGAGATATATTCAAGTTTCATTGAATGAAAAGAAGAAAAAAATAAGTGCTTTTGAAGAAAAATTAAAGCGTTTTGAAAATTCTGATAAAAGAGAGTTAGATTCTCTATCATTACACTTTACATCTGTTTACTTGAACGATTCCACTTGGGTTAAGGCTGAAAGTGTATTGAAAAAGCTTCCTTTTTTGGAAAAAGAGATGGAAAATAACAGGCAATCATTTGTCAGTCATAGAGATTCTTCTGGAATTTATTTCGTGCAGATTTGCGATGTTTTGCGAAGAAATGAACAGGCTCCTATGGAATATGTTTTGCCTACTTTACAACAAATTATATTGAATCAGAGGAAATTAGAGTTTGTTAAAAAACTCGAAACAGATATTATAAACACAGGTATAAAGAAAAAACAATTTGAAATTATTTATGAATAGAAAAATTGTATCCGCTGTCGGAATGTTATTTTTAACTTTTGGGTTATATGCTCAAAATGATACAGTTGCTAGTAAAGAAGTAGTTCAAAAACGTTTGAAAGTTGATGGCGTTGCAGCTGTAGTTGGCGACCATTTAATTTTAGAATCGGATATAGACAAGACTTTTATTGAGCTGCAAAATCAGAATGTAGATACAAAGAACTTCACTCGTTGTCAAGTTTTAGGTAAATTGATGGAGGACAGATTGTATGCTCATCAGGCAGTTCAAGATAGTATTTCGGTTGCGGATAGTAGAGTTCGAGAGGCTGTAAATCAGCAAATAGAAGGTTTATTATCAAGACTGGGAGGCGATATGAAAAAGTTGCTTGAATTCTATAAGAAAGAAGATGAGCAATCAATGCGTGAGGAACTTTTTGATATTTTTAAACTGAATATGCTTTCCCAACAAATGCGTTCGAAAGTAGTTGAAAAAGTGGAAGTCACTCCAGAAGAGGTGCGTCAATTTTTTAATGCTATTCCTGAAGAAGAACGTCCAGTTTTTAATACAGAACTTGAGATAGCTCAAATTGTTATAAATCCTGTGGCTCCTAAGGAGGAAATTCAGAAAGTAATAGACCAGTTAAATGAAATAAAAGCCGATGTGGAGCAAAATGGAGTAAGTTTTGCTACTAAAGCAATACTTTACTCAAAAGACCGTGCAACTGGTGGGCAAACGCTTACTTTCAATCGTTCTTCACATTTTGATAAAGCATTTAAAGATGTAGCTTTCAGTTTGCAAGAAGGCGAAATTTCTAAACCTTTTGAATCAAGTTTTGGTTGGCATATCATAGAAATGGTTGATATTAGGGGAAAAGAAGTAACAGTGCGACATATCTTATTAATGCCTAATGTACCCCGCGAGTCATTAGTAGAAGCCAGAGAAAAGATTGATAAAATTCGTGAAAGAATAATCAATAACGAACTTACTTTTGATGAAGCTGCTCGTAGCTTATCTGATGAAAAAGAAACTCGAGGTGATGGAGGTCAGCTTGTTAATCCAGAAGATCTTTCTTCACGTTTTGAACTTACACGATTGGAACCAGCTATGTATAATAAAGTTGCAAAATTGCAAGATGGAGAGGTTTCTGTTCCGTATCTTGATGAAGATGAAACAGGGAAAAAGAGCTATAAAATTTATCAAGTAACAAATCGCCACGAGGAGCATAAAGCCGATTTTGTGAAAGATTATGTAAAAATTCAGGATTTAGCCTTAAAAGAAAAACAACTCAAAGTTATAGCCAAGTGGATAAGTGAAAATATTGAAAAAACACACATTATGGTTAATGGAGAGTACAAAAAATGTGAATTTTCTAACAATTGGTTAAAAAAATAGTATTACTTGTAGGGAAATTTGTGGCTTTTTGACGTTTTTCTGTAATGCAACTTTTTTATTATTCTGAGATAGACGAGAACTCAAAATCTTTCTTTTTCGATAAGGAGGAGAGTCAGCACATCGTAAAAGTTCTCCGTAAGAAACAAGGTGATTTTCTGTATGTTACAAACGGAAAGGGCTTACTTTTTCAAACGGAAATCACTTTTGCTTCTCCAAAGCAGTGTGAAGTTTCGATATTGAAATATGAACGCAAATCACCTCGTTCTTACTATTTACACTTGGTAGTAGCTCCAACAAAAATGAATGAGCGGTATGAGTGGTTTTTGGAGAAAGCAGTTGAAATTGGAGTAGATGAAATCACTCCAATAATTTGTCATCATTCCGAAAGAACTGTGATTAAGGCTGAACGTTTTGAAAAAATTATACATTCAGCAATGAAGCAATCATTACAATGTTATTTACCCAAGTTGAATCCTGCCATATCTTCAATGGATTTTTTTAAGCAATTAAATGATGATTCTGTGAAATTTATAGCTCATTGTCAGGAGGATACTAAATATTTGTTTTCGGAAAAACTTAGTCCATTTCCTAAAAAAATAATGGTTTTGATAGGACCTGAAGGCGATTTTTCATCAGAAGAGATAAAAATAGCTTTGCAAAAAAACTTTCAACCAATTTCTCTCGGAGACAATCGATTACGAACAGAAACTGCAGGAATTGTAGCTTGTGATTTTGTGGCGATTTGTTCCAATTTGAAATAAAATTACAATAAGAAATTGAAGAATATGAATTCTAAAATGATAGCTAATGGAATACTACGAGCCGTTGGGGTAATGGTGTTGGTAGTTTTGTTGCTGTATGCCTTATATTTGGTAAGGTCAATAATAGTTTATATAGTATTAGCGTTAGTTGTTGCTCTGATAGCCAAACCATTAAATTATTTTTTTGCAAAAAAACTGAAAATAAGGAATCAAACCATCAGAATTTTGATAACGATGGGTATTTTTGTTATTTTGAGTTTGGGAACATTTAGTTTATTTGTTCCATTGCTAATTTCACAGGGAAAAAATTTATCAGGATTGAACATAGAACTTTTACGTGCGAATTTGGACGGCTTAACTTCACAGTTTTTTGATAATTTAGGAATTAACAAAGAAAATTATGAAATGAGTGCTTCCGAAGTGCTTAATTTTATTGATATTCCCAACTTTTTGAATACGTTTATTTCTTTCATAGGTAGTTTTGGAGCAGGAGTTTTTTCGGTTTTATTTATTTCATTCTTTTTTATAAAAGATGGAAGTAGTATGTTTGGTTCAATACTTTCATTGGTTTCTGCAAAAAATGCTCGAAAAACAAGAGTTTCAGTTCACAAAATCAATGACTTGCTATCTCGTTATTTTGTTGGACTCGTTTTGCAACTTACCATTTTATTTGTAATATATACAACTACATTGCTCATTTTTGGAGTACAAAATGCCTTCATTATTGCTTTTTTATGTGCATTTTTGAACATAATTCCTTACATAGGACCTATTATAGGATTTGTTTTGATGACTTTTTTAACGATGAGTAGTAATATAAGTAGTGATTTTATGGCTGTTACGCTTCCTACTACAATTTATGTTCTGATAGGATTTCTGATAGGACAATTCATTGATAATGTTTTTTCTCAGCCTCTTATATTCTCTAATTCTGTGAAATCAAGTCCTTTAGAGATATTTTTGGTGATATTGATTACGGGAAGCCTTTTAGGAATTGTTGGAATGGTAATAGCAGTACCAGCCTATACAGTTTTGAAAGTAGTTTTGAAAGAGTTTTTACCTAATAATAAATTGGTTGAATTGATGACTAAAAATATATAAACGATTGATTTTAATTGAAGTAAATAGGATTAGGATATAGAAATTGGTAGCTTAATTCCGTTTTTAGTCTGTCTGAAAGTACTATCTTTCCAGAGGGAGTTCTATCAATCGCGATTTTCGTTCCTTTTTGATGATTAATGATTTCTTGTTTGGTAGGGTGCTTTGGAGCTACTACATTATACAATTTTGATTGTAAATTTAATGAAATCATTTTTTCAATTATCAAACAAATATCCTGATAATGAATGTGATTTACTATCTGACTGGTTTCTGAAACGTTGTATTTGCTAAATATGTGGTTGTCTCCCATTAACCCACCTAATCGTAAAATATTCGTTTGAGGAAATTGATTTTTCAGAAAATTTTCAACATATAGTAATTTTGAGTCTAATAGTTCGCAAGGAAAATCTTCATTTATTTCTGCGTTAATTTGTGGATAGATTCCTACGGAACTGGTGAAAAATAATTGTTTTTCAAAGTTTTCAATGAAAATACAAATATTTTTTAGTCTTTTATTTAAAATATTGCTGTCGAGATGTCTTCCAAATGGAATTGCTATGATGATACAGTCCAATTCGGTGAGAATTTCCCATTTTTTTACTTCAGAATCATCAAAATCTATAATAAAAGAATGAAAATAGGAGCTTAAAAACTTGTTTTTGTCTGTACTTCGAGTTGTTGTGTAGATTGTATTGTTTGTTTTTAAATGGTTTGCTAATCGAAAACCCAACCAGCCACATCCTATGATACCTATTTTCATTCTTGTATGTTATTGTTTTAAAGTAGTTGAAATTTTTTCTAATAAATTTTTTAAACCTTCTTCATCAACAGAATTGTCATTCAAAGCAGTTGAAATTTTTGAAAGTTGAGTCACATCTAAGCCATTAGCAAGAATTCTCATAAGAGCCATTTTTTCCTTTTTTTCAACTATCAGAACGATTACTTCTTTTATATTTTCTTCTGTACCAACATAATCAATCTGAAATTTAGTACCTTTATTAGTAGTTCGGATTAAATCTTGATACTTCTCATCTTTTAAAATTGAAGTTACCTTTTTGTATTCTTTTTTAAGCTCTAAACTATCATTTTTGTTAAATATTAGGAAGTTAACTCTGTTAATAATGTTGAATATGTTCTCTTTTTCAGTAGGAACATTTCCTAAAAAATCCTTTGGAGCGATGTTCATTGAAACAAAGTTTGGATTTTCTGAATTTTTAACGATGTACTGCTGTATACTTTCCTGCTGACAAGAAGCAAACGTAAGTAGCAATCCGAATAAAATCAAGATTCGCATTTTAATAATTATTATTTTGTTTTTACTTCTTTAATTTCTTCTGGCAAGTTTATATTTTTTGTCAGAACGCCTATTTTATTAAGGTCAATGTCCCCTACTAAGCTTAAAATCACTGCTTTATTTGAACTTCCTCCATCTTCAATAAACATTAATAGTTCAGAAACGTGATCAGCATTTTTTCCTTGCTTTACGTAAAACTTAACGTTGGTAGCTTTGTCTTTCACTCGCATCAATTCCGTTAATGTAGATTTACTCAGATAGTTTTGAACTTCTTTTTTCATACTCTGAGCTACGGTTTTATTTTCTGTAGTGAATACTTTTAAACCTGTTAATTTATTGGCAATTTCCATAAATTCCTTTGCTTCAGAATCTTTGCTGTCAATTTTGGAAAGCATTTGAAACATTTTCTGAGAAACTACTACAGTCGTTACCTCATCATTTTCTTCAAATTTGTCGAACGCAGATTGTCCGACTACACTCATTGATATCAAAAAGATATTTACTAAAAGAATTAATTTTGTCTTCATATGATTTACTTTTATTGTGATTATTATTTATTAAAATTCGTTCAAATTTATTATTTTGTTTGTTGTTGTTTCAAAATCTTTTAAGTATTCTATTTTTTTTGTTCCTTTATTATAATTGAAAGAAATCATTTGTAAGGCTTCTTTCACTTGTTCAAAGGCAACTTCGGCTTCTTGTTGTTGTTTTTGTTGCTTGAGATAGTAACTGACTCCAAATAAAATACTCAAAAATGTTGCCGCAATTCCAATTTTCCAAAATAATTTTCTTTTTTTAGAAACTTTTATAGGGAATTCTTTCTGCTTAAATTCTTCTAATCCAGCTTTTTGAAAGTATGAAAACATTGGTCTATATTTTTCTAAAGAAGCATCTACATTTTCAGAATTGAAATATTCTTGCAATTCTTTTTCTTCTTGCAGAGAAGTTTCTCCCTCAAAATATTTTTCTAATAATAATTCAATTTTTTTTGTCATATTTTTATTTTTAATATTCAAATGTTAATAATTTTTCACGCACTGCTTTCCTAGCTCTTGACAGAATTACCCGAATGGTAGCCTCTTTTATTCCAGTTATTTTTTCAATTTCTTCAAATTCATATTGTTCTATATCACGTAGTTGCATAACCATACGCTGTTGATCAGTCAGTTCATTGATTATATTTTTTACTTTTTCCAGCATATCGGTTGTTTCTATTTCTTTTTGTAATGAGATATGATTTTTAGTTTCATATTTTATACTTGTAAGAGACACATTTTCAGAACTTTTTGCTTTTAATTTATCATAACACAGATTTTTGGTTAGTGTCATTGTGTAGGCTTCTAAATTTTGTATATCTTTTATTTTTTGGTTTTGTTGCCACAATTTTAGCAGAATTTCTTGCGATGTATCTTCAGCTTCATCTTTTGAGATAAGCAACCGCTTTGCGAAACGATAAATCTTATCCTGAAACGGACGAATATGTTCTAAAAAAGCTTTGTGTGTCATACAAAAATCATAATTTTCTTCATACAAAAGACGAATATATGAAAAAAATGTTACATTTGTAGGAAAAATTTTATTTTATGAAAAGAATATTATTGCCTACTTTGTTGATTTTTAGTTTTTTATCTTGTAAAAAAGATAATGATGACACTCCAAAACCAGACAATGTAAAGGATAGAGAATTGTTAAATTTGCAAATCAAAGACTTCGTCTGGAAAGGGCTTAACACATTCTACTTGTGGCAGTCAGATGTGCCGAATTTGGCAGATACGCGTTTTGCTTCGAACGTACAACAAACTAATTTCACAAACACTGCCTATTCTGATTTTTTGAAGAATTATAAAACGCCTGAAGAATTATTTTATAATTTATTGAATAAATCCCAAAGAATACACGGAAGAGAAGGAGCTATTGACCGATTTAGCTATATTACAGATGATTATACAAAATTGGAACGTGATTTTCAAGGAATTTCTCTTAGTACGGGTATGCAATTTGGTTTGACAAGGTACGGAAAAGAAGGAGGTATTTTAGGATTTGTTCAGTATGTACTTCCTGGCTCTGAAGCGGAACAAAAAGGTGTACAAAGAGGAGATTTATTCTTAGCTGTAGATGGTACTCCCTTGACAGTCAGCAATTATGGCACGTTGTTGTTCAACGACAAAACATCAATGGCTATTGAAATTTACAGATTAGAAAATGTAAACGGACAACCAACTATCCAAAAAACCAATAAATCGGTAGTAATGGCGAAAAAAGAAATTACTGAAAATCCGATACTTGTGAAAAAGGTAATTGAAAAAGACAACCACAAAATAGGTTATTTGATGTACAACGGATTCGTTGCTAATTTTGACAAACAACTCAACGAAGCATTTGGAGAGTTTAAAAGTCAGGGAGTTACTGATTTTGTTTTGGACTTACGTTACAATGGAGGAGGGCGTATTTCTTCCGCAATTTACTTAGCCTCAATGATTACAGGGCAGTTTAAAGGGCAAATTTTTGCTAAAGAACGTTGGAACAGAAAGTTACAGCCTGTTGCTGAAAAAAGAGGAGGTGTGGATAATTTCTTTACAGATGAAATGGTTACAGAAAGTAAAGAAAAACTGATGATTAATAGTCTGAATTTGAGTAAGATATATATATTAACTTCAGGTAGAACAGCCTCAGCAAGTGAGTTGGTAATCAATGGTTTAAAAGCCTATATTGATGTAGTTCAGATTGGAGATGTAACTGTGGGGAAAAATCAAGGCTCTATAACGGTTTATGATTGGATTGATGATAATAGTAATAGAAATCCAAAACATAAATGGGCAATGCAACCATTGGTTTTGAAAATTGAAAATGCAAAAGGAGAAGGAGACTACACAAGTGGCTTACGTCCAACATTCCAAATGGAAGAAGATTTAGCAAACTACGGAGTTTTGGGCGATGAAAAAGAACCTTTGTTAGCAAAAGCAATTCAAACTATTACAGGAATAACAGACAAACGTTTGCCAAGTCAACCGGAAATACCTGCAAAAGGTTTTATTCACTCAAAATCATTCAATTTTGCAGCCAATGAAATGTATAAATAGTTGAAAATCAATTTTAATTCTATTTTCTGGTTTCAGGATGAGTAAATTTTACAGATTAACAGTATCAGAAATAAAAAAATTAACGGAAGATTCCGTTAAGATTACTTTTGCTTTGCCCGAATTTCTGAAAAAAATATTTTCGTATGAAGCTGGTCAATATCTTACCTTACAACAAGATATTGATAATCAGAAAATAAGAAGAGCGTATTCAATTTGTTCAGGTGTAGATGAAATTGAATTAAGTGTGGCTGTAAAGCGGATTCCGAATGGGATTTTTTCTACGTATGCAACTACGAAACTTAAGAAAGGAGATATTATTGAAGTAATGCCTCCAGAAGGAAGATTTGTTTTTCTTGATATTTTCGGAGATGGAGATATCGTGCTTTTTTCTGCAGGAAGTGGCGTAACCCCTATGATGAGCATAGCTAAAACAGCGTTGACCAAAACAAATGTGAATGTTGTGTTCGTTTACGGAAATAAAACGAAGGAAGATTCACTCTTTTTTGATGAAATTGAGCAACTTAGAGAAAGATATCCTAATAGATTTTGGGTACATTACGTTTTCAGTCAGCAAGTGTGGGGTGAACATATTTCGGGAAGAATTGATAATAAAGTAGTTGACTTTATTTTTCAAAAATACAGCAACTTTGATTTAGGATATTATTATCTTTGTGGTCCTAATCAGATGGTTTCCAACGTGAAAGAATACATTATCAATAAGGGGATACATCAAGATTATATTTTCACTGAACTTTTTGAAGTAACATCATCTGAAAGCACTAACTTTTCTCATTTGCAAGGAGAAGTTGTTGTCTCTTGTGTTTTAAAAGGAGAAGAGAAAGTATTTCAAATTCCTAAAAATCAATCACTTTTAGAAGGAATACGCTCACAGGGAATAGATGTACCATATTCGTGCTTAAATGGGGTTTGTAGTAGTTGTATAGGCAAAATTACAGAAGGGGAAGCAAGAATGGCGAAAAATGAAACTTTGGTTGAAAAGGAAATCTCGGAAGGATTGATACTTACCTGTCAGGCGTATGCTGTGACAGACAAATTGAAAATTGAATATGATATATAAAAAATGTAATTTAATATGAAACGCGTATTTATTTTAATGATGGGGTTATCTTCTTGTCAATTAGGAGATTCTTCTAAACATATTGCTATGGAAAAATATGAACCTAGTTCAGAGGGTATTCTTGTAGATATCCGAACTCCTGAGGAATTTTCTGAAGGGCATTTAGAAAATGCTGTAAATATAAATTTCTTTGATGAGGATTTTGTCTCAAATTTTGAAAAGGAGTTTGATAAAAATGATACCATCTATATCCATTGTAAAAGTGGAGGAAGAAGTACAAAGGCGGTTCAAATACTTGAAGGTAAGGGGTATAAGAATTTAATTCACTTAGATGGAGGAATCTTACGTTGGTTGGAGGCGGGTAAACCTGTCGAAAAATAGGAGATTATTATTTAAATTGAATATAAATTGAACTTACTGGTTGTAAAAAAATAATTTTGAAAATCAGAAGTATAGAAAAAAGATATATCTTTGGGCAAAATTTAAGTTATGTTTGAATTTGATCAATATTTAGGATTTTTAGTGTTTTTAGGTATTGCGATGATTGGCTTCTGGTTGATGGCTTTTTTGCTTACCTTCGTAGTTCCTTATTGGGTTGGTGGAGCCATTATGGAAGCCATTAAAGAAAAAAGAGAAGCCAGAAAGGCAAAACGTCAGTAATACTAGGTAGCTTTTTAAAAATATATTTTGATTAGGTCTCTATGAAAGAAAATCTTTTGTAGAGGTCCTTTTCTTGTTTTAATATTTTGCTTATGTCAGCGGTTATAGAAGAAAAATTACAGAAAATTCCTATCATTCGTAATGGAGTTTCTTTCCTGAAAAAAATTCCATTATCAAGTAATGCTTTTTCTTTATATGATTTGCTTGAGCTTTATATTGTTGGAATTATAAAAGGTGCTTTAACACACAGGGCAAGTGCTATTTCTTATAGTTTTTTCATTGCTATGTTCCCTTTTTTGTTATTCATTTTGAATCTGATTCCTTATATTCCTATTGATAATTTTCAAATAGATGTTTGGAATTTTATAAACAGTTTGTTGCCTCCTGGTACGAATGAGTTTTTTGCAGATATTTTCTTTGATATTGCTGACACTCCCAGAGGAGGACTTCTTTCTTCAGTTTTTTTGTTGTCTATCTTCTTGATGACCAATGGGGTTGTAGCTATTTTCGGAGGTTTTGAATTTTCATATCACGTTAAAATTACCCGAACTTTTATAAAGCAGTATATTGTATCCTTAATTGTAGCTATCGTGCTGGGATTGCTGATATTAGTAGTTGTTGCAATGTTCATTTCGTATGAAATTTATTTTCTTCCTTATTTGGAAGAATGGGGACTTTTGTACGATTATGAAACACTAATCAAATGGTCGAAAATAGGATTTATTTCTATAATAACGTATTTTGGAACATCAATTCTTTTCTTTTTTGGTACTCACGAAGGAAAGAAAAGCAGGTTTTTCTCAGTAGGTTCTATCTTTACGGTGTTACTTTTTGGTTTAACTACTTATTTCTTCGGTATTTACATTGAAAATTTTTCTCAATACAATCAACTTTATGGTTCTATTGGGGCTTTATTGATTTTTTTGTTTTATATTTGGCTTAATTCAAACATTTTATTGTTGGGATTTGAACTAAATGCAGCTTTATTACAATTAAAAAAATCAAACTAAATGTCTTATTTTGTTGATGTAATTCTTCCAATTCCTCTTCGGAAATTGTTTACCTATGGTGTGAATCAAGATGAGGCACATTTTTTAAAATCAGGAATGCGAGTTGCTGTATCTTTCGGTAAATCAAAGGTTTATACTGCTTTAGTTTTTCAAGTACATACTAATCAGCCAACATATCAAACTAAGGATATTGAATATATCTTAGATGAAACTCCTGTTGTAAATCAGTTACAATTACAGCATTGGCAATGGATTTCCGAATTTTATATGTGTTCACTGGGCGAGGTTTTTAAAATGGCAATGCCTTCTTCTTTTTTGCTGGAAAGTGAAACAATCATCGAAAAGATTTCCAGAGAATTGGAAATTAATGAATTAACAGATGATGAATGGTTGATTTATGAAGCTCTTAATTTTAAAACTGCATTAACAGGAAATGAAGTTGCTAAGATAGTAGGAAATAAAAAAGCCTTGAAAGTTCTGAAAGGATTAGTAGACAAAAATGCAATAAAAATTTCCGAAAAAATATTTGAAAAGTATGTTCCAAAGTTAGTGAAATATATTAGATTATCTACTGAATATCAATCTGATGAAGGAATAAAAAAAGCTTTTGACATTCTCTCGAAAACAACGAAACAAAAACAACTTATTGTTGCGTATTTCAATTGTATTAATAAAGAAAAAGGAGCTTTAAAAGCAGAGAAATTACTTTCACAAGCGAATGTTTCTGCGAGTGTTTTAAAGTCTGTGGTTGAAAAAGGAATTTTTGAAGAATATTTTATTCAAAAAGACCGCATCAATTTCACTGGAGATTTGTACGAAAAAAAAATATTGAGTGATGCTCAACAAGAATCTTTTCTTGAAATTCAAAATCAGTTTGAGGAAAAAGAGATTGTTCTTTTTCAGGGAGTTACAGCTTCAGGAAAAACAGAAATTTACATTGAACTTATTGACCAAGTGTTAAAATCAGGAAAACAAGTTCTGTACTTGCTTCCTGAAATAGGACTTACAATACATTTAATCAATAGATTAAAGAAATATTTTGGAGATAAAATGGGGGTTTATCATTCCAAATATACAACTAATGAGCGAGTTGAAGTCTGGAATAATGTCCTGAACGGAAATACTAAAAATCAGCTTGTTGTGGGAGTTCGTTCATCTGTCTTTTTACCTTTTTCAAACTTAGGATTAGTCATTGTTGATGAAGAACACGATACTTCTTACCGCCAATTTGAACCAGCTCCGCGTTTTCATACTCGTGATGCAGCAATAGTTCTATCTAAAATACATAAAGCCAAAGTGTTATTGGGTTCAGCAACTCCTTCATTGGAGAGTCTTTACAATGCAAAGCGAGAAAAATACGGATATGTATATCTTTCAAAGCGTTTTGGTGACTTTCAAGTTCCTGATATCGAAATTATTGATATTAAAGATAAGCATTTTAGAAAACAAATGACAGGGCATTTTTCTGATGAACTTATCGAAGAAATTGGGAAGACACTCCAAAAGGGAAATCAAGTTATATTATTTCAAAATCAGAGAGGCTATGCTCCTGTAATTCAATGTAAATCGTGTGCGACAGTACCTCAATGTCCTCATTGTGATGTTAGTTTAACGTATCATCAAGGAAGAAATCAATTGCGATGCCACTACTGCGGCTATGCTATAGCAAAACCTGAAGTTTGCATAGCTTGTGGAAGTACAGATTTAATAACAAAAGGCGTTGGAACGGAGCAAATTGCAAAAGAACTTACAGAATTATTCCCTGATGTGACCATTGATAGAATGGATCAAGATACTACCAGCGGAAAATACGGCTATGAAAAAATATTATCAAAGTTTGAACAGCGAGAAACACAAATTTTGGTAGGAACACAAATGATTAGCAAAGGTTTAGATTTTGAAAATGTTGGGTTGGTAGGGGTTATGAATGCCGATTCATTTATCCATTTTCCAGATTTCAGAGCTTATGAGCGTAGCTTTCAGTTATTGGTACAGATATCGGGTAGGGCAGGGCGTAGTTCCCAAAAAGGAAAGGTTTTAATTCAGACTTATAGTCCGAAACATCCTGTTTTGCAACAAGTTTTGCACAACAATTTTAAGGAAATGTTCCAAAGTCAAATTAAGGAACGTAAAGAATTTCATTATCCTCCTTTCGTTCGATTAATTAAAATAACGTTCAAACATTCTGACTTTAATAAAGTAAATGAAGGAGCGGAGTGGTTTGCAGAGGCACTACGTCAAGGGTTTTCGCAGCAGCAACTTTTGCAAGTGTTGGGACCTGAATTTCCGTTAGTTTCTCGCATTCGTAATGAGTATATAAAGGATATTTTAGTGAAAATTCCGCCAGAAATTTCCGTTGAAAGCGTTAAAAAATATATTTTGAGGACAGAAATCAGCTTTCAATCTGTTGCTAATTTTAGGTCTGTTCGAGTAATCTTCAATGTGGAATAAATACCGAAGATTTTTATTTAGTTATTTTGCCTTAAAATTTTATTAAAAAATATTTTCCGATTGCTTTGCCCAACGAGATTTCATTAAAAAATACTTTCTGGTTGCTTTGCTCAATGAGATTTCATTAAAAAATACTTTCTGGTTGCTTCGCCTAACGAGATTTTGCTAAAAAATATTTTTCGATTGTTTTGCCCAACGAGATTTTACTCAAAAATATTTTCCGATTGTTTTGCCCAACGAGATTTTACTAAAAAATATTTTCCGGTTGCTTTGCCCAATGAGATTTTACTAAAAAATATTTTCCGGTTGCTTCGCCCAATGAGATTTTATTAAAAAATATTTTCCGGTTGCTTTGCCTAATGAGATTTTACTAAAAAATATTTTCTGATTGCTTTGCCCAACGAGATTTCATTAAAAAATAGTTTTTGAAAGTGTTTTTCATTCAGTATATTGATGAAAAATTTTTTAAATAATAGTAGACAAAAAACAAAACCTCAGGAACAAAATCAAATGATTAACATTCCTGAGGATTTATTTTATTACAAGGATAGTTAGAAAATTACCATAAATATCAATATCGTGATAAGACAGGTAACCAAAGGACCTACAACTCCAGCGATTAATCCAATATATCTGAAATCTTTCTGTTGTAAGTAACCCGTACTATAAACAATGGCATTGGGTGGCGTGGATATTGGTAAAAATAACGCAGTAGATGCACTAAGCCCAATAACGATAGGCAAAACAATAGGATGTTGATGTGTCAAGATAGCCGCAATCGGAATTAAAATGGTAGCCGTAGCCGTATTACTCATCACGTTGGACATCAAAACTGTCAGTAGAGCAAAAACAATCACTAATACATAAAAATTCAAATTAACTTGCTGAAGTTTATCTACATAATGCTGTGCCAGTCCTGTTTCTTTAATCGCCATACCTAAGGCTAAACCTCCTGCTACGAGCATCAGTGTATCCCAAGGTAATTTGCGAACGTCGTGTCCGTTAACAATTCCTAACATCGTTAATAACATAATAGGAATGAAAGAAACGATAGCGGCAGGTATATTGTGTAATTTCTCGGTAAGCCATAACAAAAGCGTAACGGAAAGAATTGCCAGAACCACATTTTTTTTCATTTTCAAAATAGTTGGACTTTCCTGTTTTTCCTCTTCAGTTAGTTCATCGTCCAATTGTATGTGGATAGGCGTATTTACTTTAATGTACTTGATTTTTAATAGATACCACGCGGTCACTGTTAAGATAATGGAAACGGGCATTCCTACGTACATCCACTCAAGAAATCCGATACCTTTGTCAGAAAGAGCATCAACGGCGATAGCATTTGGTGGTGAACCGATTAACGTTCCCATACCTCCAAAAGAAGCCGCAGCGGCAATACCAATCAACAATGCTTTACTTAAGGTAGAATCTTTCGGAAGCGTTTTTAGGAAAGCCGCCACTGAAGCTACCATCATAGCCGTAGTTGCCGTGTTGGACATAATCATTGAAAAAGTAGCCGTAGTAAGCATCAGTCCTAAAAGGATTTTATCTGGAGTTTTTCCAAATCGTGAGATGGACATTTTAAATACGATTCTGTCCAGATGTGTTTTTTGCATAGCGTAGGCAATGAAAAAACCTCCTAACATTAACCAAATCACACTATTTGACCACGTATTTACGTATTCTTGATAGTACGATTTAGCATTTTCAGGGTCTAATTCTGAGTAATAACTATTGGTGGCAAAAATAAGAAATCCGAAGATAAAAAGCCCCGTAGCAAACGGTGGGATTGCCTCCGTTACCCATAGCCCAATGGCTAAAAACAAAATGAACAGAACATAAATTTGAGCTCTGTTAAGCTCTGGTTCGTACAGCCAATACGTAAGCCCAAAAGCCAGTATCGCACTTAGCAAAAAGTAAATAATTCTGCGCTGTATGTCAACTACTTTTTGAATACGCGACAAGATTTGAAACGAATAATGTCTAGAATCTGCCATAGTTTATAATTTAAAAAGATGGTTAAAACTTCCGCCAAAGCTACAAAAAGAAAAGCAAAGAAGATAATTTTTTATGTTAAATTTTAAAAGAATTTCATTGAGTTGAAAAAAATAAAGGCTAAAAATTTTTATATACGTATTTCTTTAGTTATTTTTTGATTATAACGAACAAAACGATAAATGCTCTCAATTTCTTTAAACAAAACTGAAAGAGTAGTTTAACCAAGAATTAATAAAAAAATCTTCATACTTTTGCAACTAAAATATAAAATATGGCAAGAGATGAAGTGTTAAAGGCTCGATGGGAAAAAGTAGTGGAAGAACTATCAAAAACCTTTGCCGATGGAGAGAAACTTGATTTGGAAGCGATTATATATCTTGTTGGTATTCAGGAATTAGGGCAAATAAAATCAAAATATAAGAAGGACGAAAAGGTAAATTTGATGCACATTGCTATTTGCAAACTGCTTGAGCCTTATGGTTATTACAAATTTGATTATACCGATTCTGATGGTTGGCCTCATTATTCTTTGGTAGAACAACTTCCAGCTTTGAAGGCGGGGGAGCAATCCATTTTAATGAAAGAAGCAATTGTTCAGTATTTTGAAAATATGGGCTTTTTTCAGGAAGAATAATACTTGTAATGAGGCTTATCTCTCCGAGATTGTGAAAAAAAACATATCTTTGCCACCCAAAAAACTAAAGATAAAAATGACTTCATCAGAAGAAAGAAAAAAGGTTGCATTCTACACATTGGGTTGTAAGTTAAATTTTTCAGAAACTTCAACCATAGCTCGTAGTTTTGAAACGGAAGGATTTGAACGAGTTGATTTTGAACAACCTGCTGATATATACGTAATAAATACCTGTTCTGTAACGGAAAATGCAGATAGGCAATTTAAGCAAATAGTTCGCAAAGCTCTGAAAACAAATGATAAGGCTTTCATTGCGGCGGTGGGCTGTTACGCTCAGCTTAAGCCAGAAGAATTGGCTTCTGTTGATGGTGTAGATTTGGTGTTGGGAGCAAAGGAAAAGTTCGATATAACACAATATATTGATGATTTGACCAAAAATAATGAAGGTCAGGTACATTCTTGCGAAATTTCGGAAACAGATTTTTATGTAGGGAGTTATTCAATTGGTGATCGTACACGTGCCTTTTTGAAGGTTCAAGATGGTTGTGATTACAAATGTACGTACTGTACAATTCCGATGGCTCGTGGTATCTCACGTAGCGATACGATTGATAATATTCTCAAAAATGCACAAAAAATTTCCGAACAGGGTATAAAAGAAATCGTTTTAACGGGTGTAAACATAGGTGATTACGGCAAAGGTGAGTTTGGTAATAAAAAACACGAACATACCTTCCTTGATTTGGTAAAAGCCTTAGATGAGGTAGAAGGTATTGAGCGTTTGCGTATTTCTTCTATTGAACCCAACCTGTTAAAAGATGAAATTATTGATTTTGTGTCAAAAAGTAATGCGTTTGTTCCTCATTTTCACGTGCCTTTGCAAAGTGGAAGTAATGAAATTCTCAAGAAAATGAAGCGTCGTTATTTGCGAGAAGTTTATGTTGATAGGGTTGAAAAAATAAAAGAAGCAATGCCTCACGCTTGTATTGGTGTAGATGTTATTGTAGGATTTCCTGGTGAAACTGACGAACTTTTTTTGGAAACATATCATTTTTTGAGTGAGTTGGAGGTATCTTATTTACACGTTTTCACATATTCGGAAAGGGATAATACTGAGGCTGTATTGATGGAAGGTGTTGTGCCTGATGTGGTTCGTGCAAAACGAAGTAAAATGCTGCGTGGGCTTTCTGCTAAAAAAAGAAATGCGTTTTATCAAAGTCAGTTGGGAACAGAACGAATTGTTCTTTTTGAAGGTGAAAACAAACAAGGATACATTCACGGATTTACAGAAAATTACGTAAAGGTAAAAACGCCTTGGAATCCTGAATTAGTTAATACACTGCATAAAGTAAAACTCACTAAAATTGATTCTGACGGAATAGTACGATTTGATTTTCTGTAATTAATTTCTACTAGAGATTTTTACCTTTTTTATAATAGAAAATTTGTGTTCTTTTTTCAAAAATCCCTACCTTTGTGCGATCGAATTTGAGAAATTCTGATGATTTTTAGATAATAACTTCTCAATCAATAAACAAATTAAATATGAACAAATCAGTATATATTATTACATCTGACACCTATAGCGGAAAGTCATTAGTTACTTTAGGAGTAATGCAGATGATTATGCGAAACACAACCAAAGTAGCATATTTCAAACCGATTTTGGAAAGTAAAACTCAGAAAGATAATCATATAATGACGATTCTTTCTCATTTTCAGTTGGATATGGAATATGATGATGCGTATGTTTTTTCACGCAGTGAGGTAGCAAGTCTTAAAAATAAGGGAAAGATAGGCGAGGTTTACGATACAATTATCAAAAGATACAAAGCATTGGAAAGCAAGTATGACTTTGTACTTGTGGAAGGAACAGATTTATTGGAGGAAAGCAATGTATTTGATATTAATTTCAATGCTTCTTTAGCTCAAAGTTTGAATATTCCAGCACTTATTGTATTGAAAGATAATTTCTCTTCGGAAGATGAGCTGATTAATCACATACAAATAGAGGTAAATTCTTTACTTGAACAAGAAGTCCAAATCTTGGGCGTATTTATCAATAAAGCAAAGTATTACGTTGATGGAATAAAACAAAAACTTCAACAAGAATACAAAAATATTCATTTCACGTTTATTCCAAAAGAAGGTGATTTGAGTCGTCCAACAGTGAAGGAGGTTGCCGATGAATTAGGAGCTCGTTTTCTTTACAAAGGAGATGAAGTGGATATAATTACCAAAAAAACTATTGTAGGTGGAATGCAGTTGCATAATTTTCTTAATCATTTGTCAGAGAGTTGCTTAGCTGTAATACCTGCTGACCGCTCCGATTTGATTATTGGAACATTGGCTGCTCACATTTCGTCCAACTATCCACGTGTGGCGGGGATAGTGCTTTCAGGAGCTCTTACACCTGAGAAATCTATTGTAAAAATTCTTGATGGAACACAAAAGATGATTCCTATTATGGTTTCGAAGTTAGGTACTTTTGAGACAGCTAATCGTATTGGGAATATTAAATCGAAAATCTATCCTGAAAGTTTTGAGAAAATCAAATTGTGTATGCAATTATTTGAAAAATACGCTGATGTAGAGGATTTAAACAAAAGAATTTCTTCTTTCAAGTCAGAAACCATCACGCCGCGTATGTTCCAATACAATATGGTTCAAAAAGCTCGTAATGCACAAAAACACATTGTTTTACCTGAAGGAACAGATGATCGTATTCTTACGGCAGCATCACAATTAGCTTCTGATGAATTGGTTTATCTGACTATTCTTGGAGAGCCAGAGAAAATAGTTGCACGAGCCAATGAGCTTGGTTTGCGTTGGGACGAAAATCGCATATCAATTGTCAACCCAATAGAAAGCCCTAAGTATAGTTTATATGCGGAGAAATTGTACGAACTTCGTAAATCCAAAGGGATGGAACTTTCACAAGCACGTGATTTAATGCTTGATGTTTCGTATTTTGGTACAATGATGGTATTTTTAGGTGATGCAGATGGAATGGTTTCGGGGGCAGTAAACACAACGGCACACACAATTCGGCCTTCGTTACAATTTGTAAAAACGAAACCCAACGTTAATACAGTTTCTTCAGTATTCTTTATGTTGCTCAATGACAGAGTTCTTGTTTATGGAGATTGTGCAATTGTTCCGAACCCAACGGCAGCACAATTGGCTGAAATAGCCATTTCGTCAGCTGAGTCAGCAAAAGCATTCGGAATTGAGCCAAAAGTTGCTTTACTTTCGTATTCATCAGGAAGTTCTGGAAGCGGTGCTGATGTGGATAAAGTGCGTGAAGCTACTGAAATTGTCAAATCACAACATCCTGAATTACTTGTTGAAGGACCTATTCAGTACGATGCTGCGGTTGACCCTAAAGTAGGAAAAAGCAAAATGCCTAATTCAAAAGTAGCTGGACAAGCAAATGTACTTATTTTCCCTGATTTGAATACTGGAAATAACACGTACAAAGCGGTGCAACGTGAAACAGGAGCATTAGCTATTGGTCCGATGTTGCAAGGGCTTAAAAAACCTGTAAACGATTTGAGTAGAGGGGCGACCATTCCTGATATTTACAATACGGTGTTGATTACAGCTATTCAATCAGTTATGGAGGAATAGAATTAATTTTGAAAAAATATGTTTTTTGCCAAAGTCCAAAAGCTTTGGCAAATTTTTTGACCAATTATTATTTTTAAATTTTAAATTATAATTCATTGTATGAAAGAAGTTATTATTATTTTTGTTTGTTTTTTTGCACTAAGATTAGTTTCCTTGGCGATTTCAATTAGAAACGAAAAAAGAATTAAGGAAATGGGAGGAATTCAATACGGAAAATTTAATTCGATGTTGCTCACATCAGCTCACGTTTCCTTTTATTTTTTATGTTTGTTTGAAGCCATTTGGAAAGAGCATTTTTCTTTAGATTCTACCTCAAAAATGGGAGTTGCTTTGCTTGTTTTTGCCTATTTAATATTGTTTTATGTGATTTACCAGCTCAAAGAAATTTGGACACTAAAAATATACATATTGCCTAATCATAAAATCAATAAGTCTTTCTTATTCAAATGGATAAAACATCCTAATTATTTTTTAAACATTCTACCTGAACTCGTAGGAATCGCTCTTCTGTGTAAAGCCTATACAACACTTTGTGTTATGTTGCCTATTTATGCAGTAATTTTAACTATTCGGATTCGACAGGAAGAGGCAGTAATGAAGCATTTGCTATGATTTCAGTTGATGATTTTTAATTGTAGTTATAAAGTAAAAATATATTTGTAATTAAATGAAAAAGTTTCCGTAGCTTTGTGGTTTGTTTTACGATTTTCTTTTACTAAGAGATTGTTTACGGAAAGAAAGAATGTCTGAAAAATTTTCGAATTAATTTATGTAATCGTTTTTAATAAAAATACATATGGAAATATTAATAATAAATTCAGGAAGCTCTTCATTGAAGTATCAATTAATTGATTCAAGAGAAGGAGTTTCAAAAGTAAAAGGACTTGTTGATAGAATCGGGATTGATGGAAGTACAATCAAATATGTTGCATTGAAAAATGGTAAAGAAACAGAAATAAAGAAACAATTACCTATTCGTAACCACGAGGAAGCAATGAAACAAGTGACTGATTTGCTTACAGACACAGAGGTTGGAGTTATCAGTAACCCAGATGATATTAAAGCTGTGGGGCATCGTGTGGTTCACGGAGGGGAGAAATTTGTACAGCCAACACTTATAAATGAAGAAGTTAAAAAGGAGATTGAGAAACTTATTCCTTTGTCGCCTTTGCACAATCCAGCTTGTTTGGAAGGTATTCGTAGTGCAGAAAAGATTTTTAAAAAGGCGAATCACGTAGCTGTCTTCGATACTGCTTTTCATCAAACTATGCCTTCCAAAGCATTCCGATATGCAATTCCGAATGAATATTATAAGGATTATGGTGTAAGAGCGTATGGATTTCACGGAACCAGCCACAAATATGTTGATGCACAAGCACGTAAATATTTGAATGAAAATATAAAAAATATTACGATACATTTAGGGAATGGGTCAAGTATGGCTGCTGTAAATGAGAATGGTAGCTGTATGGATACAACAATGGGGCTTACACCTCTTGACGGATTAGTAATGGGAACACGTTGTGGAAATATTGATGCAGGAGTAATTTTTTATCTTGCTGACCGATTGAACCTAACTTCCGATGAAATTAGTACAATTCTCAACAAGAAAAGTGGAATGTTCGGACTTACAGGTAGTTCCGATGCACGAGATGTATCAGATAAATATTTTGCAGGAGATGCAAATGCAATCCTTTGTTATGAGATGTATGCCTACCGAATTAAGAAATTTATTGGTGCATATGCCGCTATTTTGAACGGATTGGATAGCATCACTTTTACGGCAGGTTTAGGCGAAAACGATGATTTAATTCGCTTACTTGCGTGTCAAGAAATGGATTTTTTAGGAATAGAAATTGATGAGAATAAAAACAAAGAACTTAACCGTCCTAAAGGAGTTGTTGAAATTCAAAGGGATAAAAGTCGTGTAAAAATTCTTATCATTCCTACCAATGAGGAGTTACAGATAGCCAATGAAGTAGTAGAATTGATTGGTTAGGAGTTGATAATAAAAAAAACAGCCAAATTTTTAAAAATTTGGCTGTTTTTTTGCCTGATTATCAAAATCCAATTTTTAACTTATCATAGAATTTTCCTTCAAAAGGAGAAATAAAAATTCTAACCCCAAAAACTATCCCCTTTAAGTTCGTGTTAGTTTTATCAAAAGGAAAGCTATATCCACTATAAAGGTGTAAAGCATTCATAAAATTGACTCCCACAATGGGTGAAAAATTCTTTGTAGAAGATTGAAAACCAAATATAAGTCCACTTTTCCGATAAGTCAATTTCACTTCTGGGACAAAATATTGATGACCGTCTTTTCCTTTAAAATAACGAACAGCCAAGCCGAAGTTATATCCGTGCCAATTATTACTGTCAATTGGTAGATTGTATTCAAGCCCAGCGGCAAGGCTATTTCTTCCCTGATAATCATATCCTACACTTATAGCTGTGTGGTTAGCTATTTCCTTAATTTTCTGAGCGTTTATATTAATTGAAAATATCAAAAGCATTGTAATAAAAAAGAATCTCATTATGATTTGATTTGGCGTTTATATGACAGAGATAGTGATTTTATTAATGTTTGTGGTTTAATAACTATCATTTACCATTGATTTGTACAAAAATAAATTTTATAATCTGTTATGAAATAAATTATATTTTTCTTTTTCAATATTTAGCTGTAAATTTGAGCCTTAAAGTTTTAAAAATATGTCAGACGATAAGAAAGTAATTTTTTCGATGTCAAAGGTGAGTAAAACTTACGCTTCGACGAATAAACAAGTGCTTAAGGATATTTATTTGAGTTTCTTTTATGGGGCTAAAATAGGTATTTTAGGGCTTAATGGCTCTGGAAAATCTTCTCTTTTGAAAATAATTGCAGGAGTTGATAAAAATCATCAAGGCGATGTGGTGTTCGCTCCTGGCTATACGGTTGGTTATCTGGAACAAGAACCTCAATTGGACGAAAATAAAACGGTGATCGAAGTGGTTCGCGAGGGAGCTGCTGAAACAATTGCCATTTTGGAAGAGTTCAACAAGATAAATGATATGTTTGGGCTTGAAGAAATCTATTCCGACCCCGATAAAATGCAAAAATTGATGGACAAACAGGCTGAATTACAAGATAAAATTGATGCTTGTGGCGGTTGGGAGATAGACAATAAGCTGGAAATAGCAATGGACGCCCTCAGAACGCCAGAACCGGATACGCCTATCAAGGTTTTATCAGGGGGAGAGCGTCGTCGTGTGGCGTTGTGTCGTTTACTATTGCAACAACCTGATGTTCTGTTGCTTGATGAGCCAACCAACCACCTTGATGCTGAGTCTGTATTATGGTTAGAACAACATTTACAACAATATGCAGGAACTTTAATTGCTGTCACTCACGACCGATACTTTTTGGATAATGTTGCGGGTTGGATTTTGGAATTGGATAGGGGAGAAGGAATTCCTTGGAAAGGAAATTACTCTTCTTGGCTCGACCAAAAGGCAAAACGATTAGAGCAAGAGGAAAAAACGGCTTCCAAACGACGTAAAATTCTTGAAAGAGAGTTGGAATGGGTGCGTCAGGGTGCAAAAGGACGTCAAACCAAGCAAAAAGCACGTTTGCAAAATTACGACCGACTTTTGAATGAAGATCAAAAACAATTGGATGAAAAGTTAGAAATCTACATCCCGAACGGACCTCGTTTAGGAACCAACGTAATTGAAGCAAAAGGAGTTGCCAAAGCTTTTGGAGATAAACTTTTGTATGATAATTTGAATTTTGTATTGCCACAAGCGGGAATTGTCGGAGTGATTGGACCTAACGGAGCGGGTAAATCGACCATTTTCCGTATGATTATGGGAGAGGAAAAACCTGATGCTGGGGAATTTATCATCGGGGATACGGTTAAAATTGCGTATGTAGACCAAACGCATAAAAATATCGACCCTAACAAATCCATCTGGGAGAATTTCTCTGACGGACAAGACTTAATTATGATGGGGGGACATCAGGTGAATTCCAGAGCTTATCTGAGTCGTTTTAACTTCAGCGGAAGTGACCAAAACAAAAAAGTGGCTACACTCTCAGGTGGAGAACGCAACCGATTACATTTAGCAATGACCTTAAAAGAAGAAGGAAACGTACTTTTACTCGACGAGCCGACCAACGATTTAGATGTGAATACGTTACGAGCTTTGGAGGAAGGCTTGGAAAACTTTGCAGGTTGTGCAGTGGTCATCTCACACGACCGATGGTTCTTGGACAGAATTTGTACGCATATTTTAGCTTTTGAAGGAGATTCTCAAGTATATTTCTTTGAAGGAAGTTTCTCTGAATATGAGGAAAATAAACGTAAACGTCTTGGCAAAGAAGTTACCCCAACCAGAATTAAATATAAAAAATTAGTGAGGTAATAATTATTTTGATATGTACCTACAAAAATTAATATGTTATAGGAGAAATGAATTATTCATTTCTCCTAATTTTTTATAAATGTAGGTAAGCAAATGCATATAAATTCTTAATTTTGTATATAATTAAAAAAGAAAAGAATGATTTTAATAAATGTATAAATATGAAAAGGGTATTAATATTTTTTATGCTTTTTTTATTTGTAAAAATGGCATTTGCACAAGTAGTTTATTCTCCAGATAAACATTTAAGACTTTCTTTTGTGTTAAAAGAAGGAGGAAAGCCAGTATACGAACTCAATTATAAGGGTAAAAAAGTAATTGAAGAAAGTAAAATGGGCTTTATCCTAAATGATTTTTTGTATTTTTCAGAAAATTTTTCGGTAATCAGAACAGAAAATACGTCTTCGGATACTATTTGGAAGCCCGTATGGGGAGAAAATAGTGAAATACGGGATAATTATAATGAAATGCTGTTGTTTTTAGTGCATAAAACTAATAACTGGAAAGTAAATATTCGTTTTCGATTGTTTAATGACGGACTTGGGTTTCGTTACGAATTTCCAACACAAAAAGAACTTCGACATTTCATAATAAAAGAGGAACTAACGGAATTCAATCTTACGGGTAATCATAAAGTTTTCTGGATTCCTGCTGATTATGATACAAACGAATTTCCAATTACTACATCTCAGTTATCAGAAATTGATGCTTTGATAGAAAATGTTCGTAAGGAGCCATTAGCTGCTAAAGCACCTTCGCCAAATGTAGCCGTACAAACACCTCTGATGCTAAAAACTAAGGATGATTTGTATATCAATATCCACGAAGCGGCTTTGATAAATTACTCTGCAATGTTTTTAAATGTTGATGGAAAATCTTTTTCTTTAAGTGTACACTTGACTCCAGACAAAAACGGCAATAAAGTTTATTTTCAAACAGGAAACACAACTCCTTGGCGTACAATTATTGTCAGTGATGATGCTCGTGATATTTTAGCTTCTAACTTGATACTAAATCTCAACGAACCTTGCGATTTTGAAGATACTTCTTGGATAAAACCAATGAAATATTTGGGTGTTTGGTGGGAATATTTTATCGGGAGTGGGTCTTCTTGGGCTTACACTGATTTTAAAGATATTACTATTGGAAAAACTGATTACTCAACACTTCCATCAAATGGGCATCACGGAGCAAATACCAGTCACGTTAAAAAGTATATTGATTTTGCTTCTAAAAATGGATTTGATGCTGTATTAGTTGAAGGTTGGAATGAAGGTTGGGAGGATAATGTAGCATATCATAAAGAGAAAATTTATAGTTTCACCAAATCATATCCTGATTTTGATGTTAAAGAACTGCAAAATTATGCACAAAGTAAAGGAGTGAAAATCATAATACATCATGAAACTACTTCTTCTGTAATAGATTATGAACGTCAGTTGCATAAGGCTTTCAAGTTTATGGTAGACAATGGATATAATTCAGTAAAAACAGGATATGTGGGACCTATTATTCCACGAAGCGAATATCACGATGGACAATGGATGGTAAATCATTATAATTATGTCGTAAAAACGGCTTCGGAATATAAGATTATGGTCAATTCACACGAAGCAGTTCGTCCGACGGGGCTTTGTCGTACTTTTCCAAATTGGATTGCTCAAGAGTCGGCTCGAGGTACAGAGTTTGAGTCCTTCAACGGAAATCATCCTGACCATACAACCATATTACCTTTTACCCGATTGAAAGGAGGGCCAATGGACTATACACCAGGAATTTTTCAGGGGGATTTGTCCGTATATGGTTCCAATAAAGCCAAATTGAGTACTACACTCACCAAACAATTAGCACTTTATGTGACGATGTATAGTCCGTTGCAAATGGCGGCAGATTTAATTGAGAATTATGGGCGTTTTTCCGATGCCTTTCAGTTTATAAAAGATGTGGCAGTGGATTGGGATAAAACGTATATTTTAGAAGCAGAACCAGGTGATTATGTAACTATTGCTCGGAAAGCTAAAAATAAGAATGAATGGTTTGTAGGAGGAATCACTGATGAAAACTCACGTGAAGCATATGTTGATTTTAGCTTTCTTCCTTCGGATAAAACGTACGAAGTAATAATTTATGCCGATGCGAAGGACGCCCATTGGCAAACCAATCCTCAAAGTTATGTTATTAGTAAAAAGAAGGTTAATAGTGGAAAAAAGATGAAAATTTGGTTAGCCCCTAGCGGAGGATTTGCTATGAGTATTAAAGAGAAATGAAGTTTTTTATGAATCTTTTAGTGAAATACAATTAATATGTTAATTTTTATTTAAAATATAGTCTTTTTATTAAAAAGTATATTGCGTGGTTTAAATATATTATTATCTTTGTCCTTATTAATTGTATTAAAGTCAATACTATGAATAAAACAGAATTAATTGATGCTATTGCTGCTGATGCAGGAATCACAAAAGTAGATGCAAAGAAAGCATTGGAATCTTTTTTTGCGAATGTAGAAAAAACTCTGAAAAAAGGGGACAAGGTTTCAATTGTAGGCTTTGGTTCTTGGTCAGTTGCTAAAAAAGAAGCTCGTGAGGCAAGAAACCCTCGTACCAATGAAATTATTAAAGTAGCCGCTAAAAATGTGGTTAAATTCAAACCTGGTTCTGAGTTATCTGATGCAGTAAATACGAAGTAAGAAAGTGAAAAGGCTACCTTTTGGTAGCCTTTTTATATGATTAATTTTCGAGTAAATCGGGTCTCCTATTTTTGGTGTGTTTGTAGGCTTCATCTTCTCGCCATTGTTCTATTTCAGGAAAGTTTCCACTGAGTAATATTTCAGGTACTTCCCATCCTTTGTAGGAGGCAGGACGTGTATAAACGGGAGGTGCTAATAAATTATCCTGAAAAGAGTCAGTCAATGCAGAAGTTTCATCTCCTAAAACTCCAGGAATCAGCCGAATAATTGCATCACAAATAATCAAGGCTCCCAATTCGCCTCCTGAAATAACATAATCTCCTATTGATATTTCTTTGGTAATGAAGTGGTCACGAACGCGCTGATCAACTCCCTTGTAGTGTCCGCAAAGAATTATTATGTTTTCCTGAAGAGACATTTTATTTGCCGTTTTTTGGTTGAATGTCTCCCCATCAGGCGTCATATAAATGATTTCATCGTAATGGCGTTGCGACTTTAGTCCAGAAATGCACTTGTCAATAGGTTCAACCATCAAAACCATTCCAGCTCCTCCACCAAACTGATAATCATCTACTTGTCGATAACTTCCTGTACTATAATCTCTTAAATTATGAAAATGAACCTCAACTAATCCTTTTTCAATGGCTCTTTTCATAATTGAAGCATTGAAAGGGCTTTCCAAAAGTTCAGGAACTACTGAAATAATATCAATACGCATCAATTACCTATGTTTGTTGATTTCGTCCTGAAGTTGGCGACGTACTTTTTGCTCTCTTTCTATAGCTGATTTTCTATAATTTTCGTACTCTTCCTGAAGTTCACGTAAATCCTGAAGTGATTTTTTAGTAATTGCACTTCCGTTTACATATTTATATACATAGAAGAATAACAAGCAAGCCAGTACTAACAAAAAGCTCCACATCATTAAAGAATAAGTTGATTTTGGAAGTAAAAAGCCTAAAAAGTTTACACTATCTTTCTCATTTTGAGTTTTTTCAAGGTTGTTTTCTAATTCAGATATTTTTTCATTTAACTTTTTGACTTCTTCTTCGTGTCCGTTTATAATATCTTGTTGAGCTTGTATTTTAGACTTGATACTTTGTAGGCTGTCGATAACATTCTTTTGATAACTACCTAATTTAGCTCGGTCAATAATTTTGTAACTTTGCCAAGAGTTTGCTTTTTCAACCAAAGTTTCAAACTGTTCATTAAGTGTATTTTGTTTTTTCTTAACTTGAACATTTACACTATCTAAACTTTGCTCTTGAGCATTTATTGCAGATGTAAACGAAAAGAAAACTGTTAATGCTCCTACAACTAATTGTTTCCTCATTTTTATATTTTTACGATTAAATTATTTTCAAAAAACAAAAGTAAAAAAATTAATGATAAAAAGGGAGTAAATCGTAAAAAATATTGTGCAATATATGTTTCAGCAAATTTTGTACTGAAAATGGAAATATTTAATTCTATGATTTTATTGTCTTTTTAACAATTAAAGAAAGGAATTTACATTTGTTGATTTGGTAAAAAAAATAGACCGCGAGAGCCTATTTTGTATTGTAATATTTTGATTTTGTCAGAACACTTCGTAAATCCCTGCAGCTCCCTGTCCCGTTCCTACACACATTGTTACCATTCCATACTTTTGGTTACGCTGCTTTAACTCATCGAAAAGTTGTACTGATAATTTTGCTCCAGTACATCCCAAAGGATGTCCCAAAGCTATCGCTCCTCCATTTACATTGATTATTTCGGGATTTAAGTCTAATTCTCGAATAACAGCCAAGGATTGTGAAGCAAAAGCTTCGTTTAATTCAATAAGTTGGAGGTCATTAATGCTCATTCCTGCTTGTTTTAATGCTTTAGGTACAGCTTTTACAGGTCCAATGCCCATTATACTTGGCGGAACTCCAGCTACTGCATAAGTCATCAGTCGTGCGATGGGTTCAAGATTCAATTTCTTTACCATTTCTTCACTCATTAATAGCAAAAAAGCTGCTCCGTCGCTAGTTTGTGATGAATTTCCAGCAGTAACCGTTCCGTTCTGAGCAAAAACGGGCTTGAGTTTGGCTAACGCTTCCAATGAAGTGTCAATACGAGGACCCTCATCAACTTTGAAAGTGTACTTTTTAGTTGTGCGTTTTCCGTTTTCGAGTAATATTTCTTCTATTTCGATGGGAACAATTTGTTTTTCAAATCTATTTTCTGCTAAGGCTTTCAAAGCTTTTTGATGTGACTGAAAGGCAAAAAAATCTTGATCCTCACGTGAAATCTTGAACTGATTGGCAACTTTTTCAGCAGTAAGTCCCATTCCCCAATAAAAATCTTCGTTACCTTCTTTAACAGCTTTGTAATCTGGAGACGGTCGATATCCTCCGAAAGGAATGTAACTCATACTTTCTACTCCACCAACAATTATGCAATCTGCCATTCCTGATTGGATTTTAGCCATTCCCATAGCAATGGTTTCCAACCCTGAAGCACAATACCTGTTTACAGTTACTCCAGGAACTTGGTCAGTTTGGAGCCCCATAAGTGAAATGATACGACCAATGTTCAATCCTTGTTCGGCTTCGGGCATAGCATTTCCTACAATAACATCATCAATCAGAGTTTTATCGAAATTGGGTAATTGTGCCATCATATATGCAATGGTTTCAGCTGCCAATTCATCGGGGCGTTTGAAACGCAACAATCCACGAGGGGCTTTCCCCACAGCCGTGCGATATGCTTTTACTACATAAGTTGTTTTCATAGGCTTTTGTTTTTAGCGAATAGAAAAATACTTACTATTCAAAGGGTTATTAACTATTTTTTATTTTCAAAAAGATATTTTTACAAAGAATTATATTAATTCAAGAAATTTTCTTTTATAAGTTTCCTTGAAGTGATTTCATCAATTTGTAATTGTTCTTTAAGTTTTTCAACTGATTCAAACTTTTGCTCATCACGAAGATGTTCCAAAAAATATATTGTTACGTTGTTTTCGTATATATCTTGTTTAAAATCAAAGTAGTATACTTCTATGGTCGCTCCCTTTCCTTCAATAGTTGGGTTTTTCCCAATGCTCATCATTCCATAAATTTTCTTTTTGCTAAAGATGCTATAAACTAGGTAAATCCCATCTTTTGGAATGATTTTGTAAGATTCTTTGACTTGAATATTAGCTGTTGGAAATCCGATGGTTCTGCCTATTTTCAATCCGTGTACCACCTTTCCTTTGATGCAAAAAGGAGTTCCTAGATATTCCCAAGCCTTTTTAACATCTCCTTCGTGTAAGGCTTGTCTTATTTTTGTAGAACTTACTGATACTTCGTTGATTTCTTGTGCAGGAATTTCTTCTACTTCAAAGCCAAATTTTTTCCCGAACAGCTTCATATCATTGATGTCAGCGTTTCTGTTTTTCCCAAATCGGTGGTCATATCCAATAATAACTTTCTTCGCTTTCAGCCTGTTAACTAAAAGTTCTTCTACAAACTTTTCTGCAGACATTTTTGAGAACGATTCATTGAAAGGACAAATTACCAACTGGTCAACTCCTAATGACTCTAACATTTGTTTTTTTTCTTCAAGTGTGTGAATTAACTTTAAGCTGTCATCTTTTTGGATAATCATTCTTGGATGTGGAAAAAAAGTAAAAATAGTAGCTAATAAATCCTGTTTTTTTGCATTTTCTACAAGTTTCTTTATAATTTTTTGATGTCCTAAATGAATTCCATCGAACGTACCGATAGTAACAACACTGCCTTTTTCTGCCGTAAAATTAGAGATGTCTGTAATTTCTTTCATTTATGAAATAAAGCGTTTTTAAAGTTGAATTCTCAATCAATTTTTGTTTAAGGTTTCGACTACTGATTGTAAAAAGAGTTATAAATATGAATATATTTTTCCTTGATATTACGGCGTTTAAGCTTTAATGTTGGGGTAAGTTCTCCCGTATCAATGCTCCATTCATCGGGTGTGAAGGCAAAAAGTTTTATTTTTTCCCATTTTCCTAAGTTATTGTTTACCTTTTCTACTTCCTTTTCAATTCTTTTGAAAAGTTCTGGGTTTTTGATGACTTCTTCGTTTGATTCTCCCAAATTGATGTTACGTCTTTTTGCCCATTCTTTAACAAAAGAGAAATTTAGTTGTATGATGGCTGCTGGCATTTTTTCTCCTTCGCCTACCACCATTGCTTGCTCAATAAACCGAGATTGTTTTAGTAGATTTTCAATTGTTTGTGGGGCGATATATTTTCCTCCTGATGTTTTGAAAATTTCTTTTTTTCTATCCGTGATTTTTAAAAAACCGTCGCTGTCGAGTTCGCCTATGTCTCCTGTATGGAAGAAACCATCTGTAATAGAATCTTTTGTGAGCTCAGGGTCTTTGTAATACCCTAACATAACATTTGCTCCTTTACATAGTATTTCGCCATCTTCAGCTATTTTTACTTCGATATTATTGATAGGTTTACCAACAGTTCCTATTTTCCAGTATTTACCTGATTTTCTGTTAACAGCAATAACGGGAGAAGTTTCTGTAAGCCCGTAACCTTCCATTATATCGAGCCCCGCAGCCGAAAATACTCTTGCCAGTCGAGGTTGTAAGGCGGCACTCCCTGATACCATCATTTCGAGTTCTCCGCCAAGGGCTTCTTTCCATTTTTTGAAAATTAATTTTCTTGCGATTCCTAATTGGAAACTGTACCACCAGCCATTAACTCCGTACGGTTCATATTTCAACCCTAATTCTAATGCCCAAAAAAACAAACGTTTAGATATTCCTTTTAATTCTGCTCCTTTAGCATAAATCTTATCATATACTTTTTCAACTACTCTGGGTACAACTGTCATTAAGTGAGGCTTAACTTCTTTGATGTTTTCACCCATTTTATCAATAGATTCAGCAAAATAAATTCGCATAAAGTTGTATTGGTAGAAGTACGTCAGCATTCTCTCAAATATGTGACATACAGGAAGAAAGCTCAAGCAACGAGAACCTTGGGCAACGGGTAGTCTATCTTGGCAATCAATTACATTTGAGATGATATTATTATGTGAAAGCATCACTCCTTTTGGACGAGCAGTAGTTCCTGAAGTGTAGATAATTGTAGCTAAATCATTGGGTTGAATGCTGGTTTTGAGTCTTTCTACTTCCTTTTGATTACTGCTATCTTCTCCCAAATCTAATATTTCTTTCCAGCTATGGGCATAAGGGACATCATCAAATGTATATACACCTTTAAGATTTGGAAGTTTATCTTGAATTGAAGTTATTTTGTCAAGCAATTCTTTATCTGAAACAAAGCAATATTTGCATTCAGCGTGATTGAATATATACTCATAATCTTCTAAAGAAATGGTAGGATAAACAGGAACATTTTGAGCTCCAATTTGCAGAATTCCCATATCAAGAACGTGCCATTCTGTACGATTATTTGACGAAATGACAGCAATTTTATCGTTTTTTTCGACACCCAGACGCAACAACCCACGACTAATTTTATTGAATTTATCGATATATTCCTGAGTTGAAGTTTTTTCCCATTTTCCGTTGTATTTTGTAACGAAAGCCGCTTCTGATGGAGAATTTTTCAATTGATGATAAGGAATATCAAACAAACGCGTAACAGCATTCATAGCTTTTCATTTAAAATTACAACGCAAATTAAGAATTAAAAATAGAATAAACAAAATTTCTTTCGAATATGTTAAAATAGATTGTTATGACTGATGTGTAAAAATCTTATAATTAGTGTTTTGTGTCAAAATAAGAAAGGGAAACAATTTTGTATTGCTTCCCTTTATGTGTTAAATTGTATGTTTGTGATTTGCAAAAATATTAATGTAATTGCAATTTATCCACATCGTTAAAGTGCTTTTTGTCCGTGATATTCCCTTTTTTGAGTGTAATAACTCCAGGATTAGAACGAATCATTGTTTTTAAAGTAGTTTCGTCGTTAAAATAAAAGTCGAAATTTAGTTCGTAATCTTTTTTAATTTGTTCAACTTGTTCAATGATAGAAGTTAAGCCGATTACGGTGTATCCCTGTTTTAATGCTTTATCTGTTACCTTTTTGATGGCTTTAAATGCTTCTTTGTCAGATTTATCAATACGATAAGAAGTCACTACAAGTAGCTTTTCTTTATCCATCATTTCGTCAAAGTAACTTTCACCATTTTTTTCTATGAAGAAATCGTGAATGGGAGGCGTATAGCCAGGATCTATTAATTTTGTATCAAAAGACACGAACTCTCCATCTACTTTTGGGTAATTACCTTGTGTTACAAATACTTCCTCTTTTCCGTTTACGTTGAATTTCCAGTGATAATCATACTTTGGTAGGGGAGCCCCTTCAGGAACAATCATCCCCTCGGGAATGTTTGTGCCTATCTTGTAAGCTCTGAAGTCTCCCACAGGCAAATGATTATAAACGTGGTGTACAAAAGCAATACAACCTATTAAAGATAATACACTGATAACTAAAGGAGTGTTCCCTTTTATGATGGGCGTAATATACTTTTGACCAATAAAGAGGATTAAAGTTAATACCAATAGAAACACATCTTTTCCGAAGGATTGCCAAGGAGTGAATTTGATAACATCACCAAAGCAGCCACAATCTGTAACTTTATTAAAATAAGCAGAGTAGAAGGTAAGGAAGCCAAAGAATATCAGCATAGCAAGTAATGACCACAACGTAAGTTTTGTTTTGTAGCCAACAAGTAACATTACCCCTAAAAGTACTTCTACTATACAAACAGCAATTGCTAACCAAAGAGCGAAAGGTTCTAAGAAAGGCAGATTTAGTACAGGTTCGCTAAAGTATTCTTCTAACTTAAATGAAAACCCGATAGGGTCATTGAGTTTGATAAGTCCGCTAATGATAAATAGTACGCCTACGATAAAACGGACAAAATGTGTAATATATCTCATATTCAGATAATAATTAATGATAGTGATTGATTGTGTAATTCTATGATTCAGTTAGGTGGATTAATGCAAAAACAGCGTAGTTAAGCATATCTTGGTAGTTTGCTTCGATGCCTTCACTAACAAGTGTTCTACCTTGATTATCTTCTATTTGCTTCACTCGCAACACTTTCTGTAATATAAGGTCAGTTAGTGAACTTACTCGCATATCTCGCCACGCCTCACCATAATCGTGATTTTTGCTTTCCATTAGCGAACGAGCTTCTTTAATTTTCTGTTCATAAAGTGCTACGGCTTGTTCTGTGTCCAAGTCAGGCTGTTGAGCAACGCCACATTCAAGTTGAATTAAAGCAATGGCAGAGTAGTTTATAATACCAATAAATTCGGATATTTCATCTTCATCTACCTTGCGAATACCATTTTGTTGCAAACTACGGATACGTTGTGCTTTGATGAAAATTTGGTCGGTAAGTGAGGGTAACCTCAGGATACGCCAAGCACTGCCATAATCTTTCATCTTATTGACAAACATACTCTTGCAAGTGTTGATAACATTATTATATTGTTCTATAGTTCTATTCATTTGTTATTAGAAATAGTTGGGCAAAGATACTACTTTGTGCCAAAATTTAAAACATTTCATCTAACTCTTTGTTTGAGGAATAGCTACCAACGATTCTGAGCTTTATCCTTTCCCCATATTAGGGTAGCCAAATAAGGATTATCAATGAACGGATTGCGATTGCCTTGAGCTTGTTGAATTACCTCATTGCGATTGATTTCAATAGCAGACACAGGGTCTTCAGCATTCCATTTCAGGAACAAATTAATTCCCTCTCTCGAGATATCTTCTCCTAAATCCTCGTTGTAGCGTAAGTTCAGATATAGTACCATTCGGGCTACATCACCCTTCCACTCATCACCAGGGTACCAGCTGTTGCCGTTTACTAACCTTGCACTGCCACTGCCACTAATGAACGGATAGTTAGCACGTTTTGAGTTTACGTTAGAGTCGCAATACCTTAGGTGATGCAAGTCTCCTTTGGCAGTATTACCAATTTTAGATTGCGGGTAGACGTGTTCCGTATTCACATTATTGTTTCGGGAGCTGCGTACTTCACCAGTGTAGATTAACACTACTTTGTTAGCATCGTTTGCTGAGCGGTCTGCTGTGGGTAAATATTTGTGTCGGCTACTATATTCCAGAAAAGTAGAGTGTTTCTCAATGGTTAGTGTAGCCAATTCATTGAATAAAGCCTGTCCTGCTTTGGTAAAATCTACTGACTTATAGTAATCCTTCAACATAGGCGGAATAGCAAAGGACGTATTGTTATTAGGTTCTTTTTCGGTAGTGAAGTGATGCTTAAGGTCTGTTGCTCCTCCTTTGCCATCACGTGCGGTGATAGTAATGTTATAAGTAGTGTTAGGCTTCAGATTAATGATTGTATAATGAGTTGCTTGTATGCTTCTAACATCAATATTATCTCCTGAAATAGAATACGTAACATAGTCACCGTCTGGGTCAGTGGCTTCTGTCCAAGCAATTGTTGCTGTATTGGTAGTGACGTTCATTACCCGAACAGCAAAGCTATTAGGTGGTCGGTTGTTGGTATCTGTTGATTTGGAACTACAGGCAGCAAGGAAGCAAGTAGCAAGGAATATAATCTTATTCATAATACATATTATTTTTTGGGTGTCAAAGGTATAAAAAAATATACGAAATAGAATCATTATACCGAAGCTAAATGTGTATGCCATTCAAACTGACAAGCATAAATATAAAAAACCTTCACTTTAAAGTTGTAAAGTAAAGGTTTTTTATTCATAAGCTCCGATTAAAATGCTTTAATTCGGTACATCATTCCAATACTGAAGCGATTGGTGTGCGTATTCAGTGCGTCTGTTACATAAGTGTACTTACGACCGACATAAGTTGCAAAGAAGCGTAAGTCTTGGTCTTTAAACGGCAGGTACTCAACCCCTACGAAATACCCGAAAGAATTACGTTCACTATCTTTGAAGTTAGCAGGAAGGTCACTCTTACCTACACGAGCTGTCTCATACATAAACTTTCCGAATATGTTCCAGTGTTCGTGTGGCTGATACTCGGCTTTGGTAACAAAGGAGTTATAAGTGGTTCCTTTAAGAGCCCCCTTGTGTTCTATTCCAAGAGCTTCAGGATAGATAGAAGCATACCCAAATCGGTCAAGCCCCTGATTAGCCATCATATAGTCGAAGAACATCTGGAACTTAGGTAAGTTTAACATCGTACCAAGCATCACCATAGTTCCGCTGTGGTTTTTAGCTTCTTGCTCGTACCCAACACCCCAACGCGTTTTGATGAGTCCGTCCCACATTGAGCCGTTCCAATTGAAGATATAAGCAAGTGGTGCGGTAGTTGCTTTTATATCCTTATTCTCAGGGTAGAGGTCATCAAACTTGTTTGTTCGGCTGTTCGTTACCTGAAAGTTCAATTCGTGGTTTTCATTAGGGGCGTACGTAAGCATACCACCCACCATAAAGTTATCCATATGCTCTACAAAGTCAGAATACTCATAGATGTTCATCGGGTTGAGGTCAAACTCAAATCCGCCCCACGCTTGACACATCTTACCGGCAGTAAGTGTCCACTCCTCATTCAAACGGAAACCTGCATACATCATATCGGTAGCACGTGCAAGGTTATCAAGAGAAGCTCCTCCGTTCGAGCGGTTTAATCGGTGACGAAGACGATAGAATATGCGTTCGTTAATGTTTCCTCGAAACTCCAACCGAAGTTGTCGTGCCATAAAATTAAAGTGTGTGTCTGCATCTTTTGCAGTCGTAGCATCAAAACTTGACTGAAAATTCAAATACACATTAAACTTATCTGACTTGGTTTTCAGCTCATCAATTTGCTCCTGAAAGCCTTGTTGTGCTATTGCAACACTTCCTATCAAGAAAGTCATTGCCGTACATAAATGTTTCATAATTAGTATAATTAAATATGATATTGGTCTGTTGTACTCCTAAAGCTATTCCATATATGTGTGCATTAGATTGGTTTTACATATATATTATATTGCTTATTAGAGTGTTTAATTTTTGTTCTACTTAAATAAATAACGTAGAATATTCGTTATAGATAACTACACTCGGTTGTGTGTGATACTCTTGCTTGGTTGTGTGTTTGCATAACACACGGACGAGTGTGAGTTACTTGCTTTATCCGACTGTGATAGTTCCTTCAAAAGTAGTCTTTCTTGGTTCTTTAAGGAGTGATTTTCCTTGACTAAATTGAGTGACTATACTTAGTTCGTATGACCCTGATTCTAAATCTGCAGGAACAAGAATAAGCAATCTCGAAGGCTCATTGAACACGATGTCTTCCTCAGGAAGTTTTGTTTCCTTACCTGTGTCGATGTTTCGTAGGTATACGCCATTGTTCGGTGAACTACCTGCAATTTTAAGATATGCCCCTTTGATTTCAACATTCTTTCCTTTGGTTATAGAACCATCAGTCTTCTTAGTCGCACTATCGGTGACGCTCAGTATGGTCATCGGGTCTGCCTGTACACCAAGTATTTCCACGGCGGTTTGTGCTACTTCCTTGCGTAGTTCAGCACCTTGTGTTATACTAATTTGCACATTATGTATTTCTGGATTCCACGCTTTTTCACGGAACACGCCACGTATGGTAGGACGCATATACACCAATCCAGTATTCACATTGTAACCCTCTAAGACCATTTCTGCTACTTTACGATTGAAACGGCTAATAATGTCCTGAGCTGTTTCTGTGCGTATCTCCATACCCTCTTCCTTCAGGCTTTGGATAATGTCTTGCATCGAAACGCTCCCTATTGTTACTGGGACTGCGATAAAATCAGTCGTATCGCCTTTTGTTAAAAGGTTAGGCTTAAGCCAAGCTTTCATCTTTCCCATAATCATAGTATTTTTAATAGTTAATAATTTCTTTTTGCACGTCGTACTTCTGTGAAAGACACTTTGCAGTGTTAGAATATTGTTGTTTGAAATTAGCTTACACCATATATATTATATAGGTATAGTGTTTGTATGGTGCAAAGATGTCTTTCTCAGCTGTACGTTGGTAATAATATCCTATTGAATATATTGCTTTGAACTAATATTCATTAAAGTACTGTTGTATCTGTTTCCAGTCTTTTGTTTTAGTAAGAGCAAGTAACAGTAACACACGGGCTTTTTGTGGGTTGAGGTTTTGTGCTGCTACGAAATGATACTTAGCATCATCTACCTCTGCATCTAATGTGGTTGCTCCGAATGGTACACGAGATGAACGCACCACTTGAATACCTTTCTCCTGAGCTTTAATAGCTAAATCGAACAAAGTGTGGTAGAAGTTACCATTACCCACTCCAGCATATACGATACCATCAAACTTAGCATCTATAAAGGCTTTCATTGGTAGCTCGGACATATTAGCATATCCGTACACGATGCCTACTTTCGGCAGCGATTTTAGGTTATCCACATTGAACACGGATTGCGTGGTGTGTTTGCTTTGTGGAGCTATACCGAAGTAAGGTTTGCCATTATGTATGTAAGCTAGTTTACCATAGTTCGCTCCTTGAAAGGTTTCTACTGCGGTAGTGTTAGTTTTAACAACATCTTTAGCACCTACAACCACATCGTTCATACATACCATCACTCCTTTGCCCACAGCATTAGGACTTGCAGCTACTGCCACAGCATTGTAGAGGTTCGCAGGACCATCAGCACTCATTCCCGTAGCCGGACGCATTGCTCCGACCATCACTACAGGCTTGTTGCTATGAACGGTAAGGTTCAGAAAGTACGCAGTTTCCTCCATTGTATCAGTTCCGTGTGTGATGACTACCCCGTCGTAGCCTTCCTTGTTAAGCAGTTCGTTGATGCGTTTTGCCAGTTTGAGCCACACATCATCGTTCATATCTTGCGACCCGATTTTAACGAGTTGCTCTCCGCTTACCTCCGCGAGGTTCTTTACCTCAGGTACAGCTTGTAGTAGTTGGTAAATACCTAATTCACCTGCCTTGTAGTTACTTTCGGTAGATGATTTACTTACCCCTGCAATGGTACCTCCCGTTGCGATAATACGTATCTTCGGTTTCTGCCCGAAGACTGCTAATGACATCAATAAGCACAATGTCAAAGCAATTTTGCTAATAGCTTTTTGCATATATTAATTATTTAAAAGTTATTTCGGTTGATAAATTAATAAACACCAGAACTTACGTTATCCCATTGTCAGTACAATAATGTATCCTACAGCGAGAGCAACAATCGTGGCAACAAAGCCTGGTACTTGAAACGAGTGATTCAAGACATACTTCCCGATGCGGGTAGTTCCAGTGCGGTCAAAGTTTATCGCAGCTACTACCGTTGGATAGTTAGGAATGAAAAAGTATCCGTTTACAGCAGGGAACATTGCAACCATCGTCATAGGAGGAATCCCTAACGCTATCCCCAGAGGATATAACGTCCGTACGGTTGCCGCCTGACTGAATAGTAATATTGACATCACAAACAAAGCCAATGAGAACAAGAACGGATATTCAGTTACAATATGCTCAATGCTTGATTTCAAGAACTCTAAGTTGCCTTGAAAGAAGGTGTCGCCCATCCAAGCAATCCCAAATATAGCGATAACGGCTTGCATTCCCGCTAAGAAAACACTTCCTTTTACGGCTTTAGTAACATCAGCCTTAGTAATGATAAAGATAAGCCCTGCCACTGTCATCATTACAATTTCTATAATTTCAGGCATTCCCAGTTGTGTGCCATCAGCAAAGATAGGACGCAACGAAGAAACTGACCCAAATAGCACGATAGAAAGCACTCCACATAGGAAAATCCATACGGCTGTTTGTGCTTTGCGTTGTTGCTGTGGCGTAAGAGCCTTTTTAGCATCTTGCGAATTGCCAATTAATCCCTCTGCTAACCGACGTTGGTATTCAGGGTCTTTCTCAAGAGGTACCCCAATGAAGTTAACAGCAATTGCACCTACGATGACACCTATTAATGTTGCTGGGATACACACCATTAATATATTGCTGAGTTCTATTCCGTGTGAGCCGAGTAAGTCTTTGCTTAACAAAGCTGCTGTAGCCGCCGAAATGGGACTTGCAGTGATGGCTTGTTGTGAAGCGATTACCGATATACTCAAAGGACGCTCCGGACGTACCTTGCTCTCAGTAGCAATCTCGGCAATAATGGGTAGGAGGGAGTATGCCACGTGTCCTGTACCTGAGAAGAATGTGAAGAAATAGCACACCACAGGGGCGAGGAAAGTAACCATTGAGGGATTTTTTCGCAAGATTTTTTCTGCTACTTGTACTAAATAATCTAACCCTCCTGCCGATTGTAATGCTGATGCTGCGGTGATGACAGCAACAATCATAAGCATAACATCAATAGGAGCACTGCCAGGTTTCAGCCCGAAGACAAAAACTAAAATGGCTAACCCCATCATACCGAAGATACCCAGCCCGATACCTCCAACTCTAGCACCAATAAATATGGCAGCTAATACCACGAGAAGTTCGATGTAAATTAACAGTTCCATAAATTAAGTTCTTTTGTGTGCTAAGATAATGAATATTTCTTAAATTAACGCTATATATTTACGAAAAATATAAAAATATATTGTCGCTCGGAACTTAATGAGTTTGAGCAGTGAGTGGAACTAAAAAATAAATCAGAAATTGGCTTAATTGCTCCAATTCCTGACTTTATTACACTTGTTTTTTGTGATATCTATGTTTCCATTTGGTGTGATTTGTTTTGTGTATGCTGTGTTTTAATGTTTGACTCTCAATATAACTGAAGATTTACTTTTTGCCAAAAATAAACCAGATATTTTGAATTGTAAAATATCTGGTGTCTATAATATAGTATTGATTAGATAGTTATTTTTCTTTTTTTCGTCTGTTGTGTTCTTGCATTAATAAGGAAAGTTCACGTCCCATTTGTCCCGCAACGGAAGTATTTTCTTGAGCTCTGCGTATCAGGTAAGGCATTACCTCACGTACTGGACCAAAAGGAAGATATTTAGCTACATTGTATCCCAATTTTGCTGCGTTAAAACTGATGTGGTCGCTCATTCCATAGAGTTGAGCAATCCAAACGCGTTTATCATTGTGGTTCAATCCCTTCTCATTCATTAAGTCCATCACCAAAGCCGAACTTTTCTCATTATGAGTTCCAGCAAAGAGTGAAATACGGTCGGTATGTTCAAGAATGTATTTGATTGCAGCATTGTAATTATCATCGGTAGCCTGTTTTGACGCACAGATTGGGGTAGGATACCCTTTTTCTATAGCTCTTTCGTTTTCTTTTTCCATATATGCTCCACGAACAACTTTTACTCCGATATAAAATCCATTAGTAATGGCACGTTGGTGAAGTTCTTTTAGGTAAGGTAATCGGTCGTGGCGATACATTTGTAAAGTATTGTAAACGATAGCTTCTTCTCGGTTGTATTTCTCCATCATTTTTTCGATTAAATCATCGGCTGCGGTCTGCATCCAGCTTTCTTCAGCATCAATCATAATGGGGAGCTTGTAGGCGGCTGCTTTACCACAGGCTTGGTCGAAGCGTTCAACGATTCGTTCCCACGCTTTTTGTTCTTCTTCGGTAAGTGGTTGTTTCTCAGAAATTTTTTGATATATGGAAATTTTTCCAAATCCTGTAGGTTTGAAAACAGCAAACGGAGTTCCAATGTTTCGATTTTGATGTACAAAGTCAATGATTTCCATCGTTTTCTTAAAAGTTGCCTCGAACGATGCTTCATCTTCCTTTCCTTCAACAGAATAGTCCAAAACGGAACTCACACCTTTTTCGTGCATTTTTTTGATAACAGGTTTACAATCTTCCTCTGAAACGCCTCCACAAAATTGATTAAAAACAGTTTTTCTGATGAGCCACTCCACAGGTAAATGCAGTTTTAGGGAAAAGTTAGTCAGTGCAGTTCCAATGCTAATTAAGCTATTATTCCCAATGAAGCGGAAAAGCCAATAAGCCCTTCCTAATTCGAAATTGTCTTTCAATGCGAAAGCAGTTTTTGTATCGCTAAATCGTGTAGCCATTTTAAAAAAATTAAGCGTTAAACCTGAGTATTTTTATAACAACCGAAAAGTAAAGAAAGTTTTGATAAGTTTTTCGGTTTCGCAAATATATAGATTTTTTTGTCTGTATTTCATTTTTTATAATTATTTTTACCCGAATTTTTCAGAAGAGAATTTTATAGAATGAACATCAAAATCAAACACACACAAAATCAGCATAAATGAAAAGTATAAAGCAAGTGCATTTCAAGGAATTTGGATTTTCGTTTCTTAACGATTTGTTACGAGAGAAGAAATATTCGAAGATTTTTATTTTGGTAGATGAAAATACCAATCAGCTTTGTTTGCCGTTATTTTTACCAGAAGTAGAGACAGAAACTCCTATTGAAATCATTGAAATTGAGGTGGGAGAAGAATTTAAAACCATAGAAACTTGCACACAAGTTTGGTATGCTTTGTCAGAATTGGGAGCTGACCGTAAAAGTTTGTTAATCAATTTGGGAGGTGGCGTTGTGACTGATTTGGGTGGGTTTGTTGCTTCAACATATATGCGAGGTATTGATTTTGTGAATGTCCCTACTACACTTTTGGCAATGGTTGATGCATCAGTTGGAGGAAAAACAGGAATAGATTTGGGTGTTTTGAAAAACCAAATAGGGGTGATTAACAATCCATTAGGCGTAATTATTGATAGCCGTTTCTTGTCTACACTTCCCTCTGAGCAATTGCGTAGTGGAATGGCAGAAATGTTCAAACACGGAATTATTCAGTCTGAAGAGTACTGGGATAAAATGCTTAATTTGAGTGGTTTAACTCTAAATGATTTAGATGGATTAATTTATGAATCAGTATTGATTAAAAATCGTATTGTGGAACAAGACCCTACGGAAAAAGGTTTGCGAAAAACACTTAATTTTGGTCATACTTTAGGTCACGCCATTGAATCATATTGTTTGCAAAATACTGATAGACAAACATTATTACACGGAGAAGCAATTGCTATTGGAATGATTTTAGCGGGATTTCTTTCCGTTGAAAAATTAAATTTTCCAGAAGAAAAATGCTTTGAAATAAAAGAAAATTTATCTCAATATTTTGAAAAACAAACTTTTAAAAAAGAAGAAATAGCGGAAATTATCAATTTGATGAAATTTGATAAAAAAAATTCACACGGAAATATTAATTTTGTGCTTTTGGAAGATATTGCCAAACCTAAATTAGATTGTTTAATAGAAGAAGAATTGATTTACAAGGCTTTTAATTACTATATGGCATAAAAATACTATGAAAAAATTATACGTTTTGCTTTTTGTTTTCAGCTTTGGGATTTTATCTGCACAAACCTATTGGAAACAAACGCAACTCACAGAAAAAAAGGAGCAAAAATCAGGTTATCAGTACTATACGTTGGATAAAGAAGCTTTTGAAAAGGCTTTGGGGGCTACAAAAAATTTGGTAGCTAAAAGAGAAACTACAATTCAAATTCCTGATAGTGAGGGAAATATTGAAAACTATCGGATTGAACCAATACAAGTACTTTCAGAAGATTTGTCCGAAAAATATACAGATATAAAAACCTATGTGGGTTTTTCAACTAAAAATCCCTCAAAGACAATTCGTTTTACGTGGTCATCTTTTGGTTTGAATGCGATTATGGGAGAAAATTTCGAACTTTCTTTTATAGAATCGATTAATGATGAAGGAACGGAGTACAAAGTTTATCAACGCAAATCTTCAGAAAATGAGCATTTTGAATGTAAAACATTAGAAGAATTAAAGTCAGAGAAAAATAATAAAACTCGTAGAGCTACTTACCAGACTGATAATCAAGTTCGAACATTCAGAATTGCCATTGCCACAACATATCAATATACACAATACTTTGGAGGTAAGGATAGGGCTTTCGTTCAAGTTGTTAGTACCATAAATCGGGTAAACCAAGTTTATGGAGCTCAATTATCAATTCAGTTCCAGATAGTTTCAGATAAATCCATTTTATTTGATAATCTAAAAGAAGACCCTTTTGCAAATGTTAACTATGAAAATTGGCTTCAGTCAGAATCTGGTGTATTACAAGGAACATTGGATAGGAAAGTTGGTTCAGATAATTATGATATAGGACATCTATTTCATAACAGAAATTTAGGAGGAAATGCAGGTTGCATAGGCTGTGTATGCGAGGCAGGACGTAAAGGGAAAGCCTTTTCTTCGGTTCGTTTTAGAAGAGGTATGGATATGGACTTTTTTGATATAGACATCTTAGCTCACGAAATTGGTCATCAAATGGGGGCATACCACACATTTTCATATGAATATGAGGGAACAAATTCTCAGGTAGAACCAGGTAGTGGCTCCACCATAATGGGATACGCAGGAGTTATTGATAATCAGAATGTACAGAAGAAAACAGACCCGTATTTTCATCACAGAAGTGTGTATGATATTATGCAGTCAGTTAAAGGAAAAAGACCTGCAACAATGCTTCCTTCTTCGAATAATCCTCCTGAAATAGACAACTTGAAAAGTTATACCATTCCACATAGTACAGCTTATTTGTTGGAAGGTTCGGCTACTGATGCTGATGGAGATAATTTACTGTATACTTGGGAACAGTCCGATAGCAGGGCAAGGGGAAATTATTTATTTTCTCCCACCTTAAAAAGCGGAGCTACAGCACGTTCTCTCCCTCCTTCAACTTCATCAAAACGCTATATTCCCAGATTGAGCCGTATCGTTTCGGGAAAACTCACACAGAGTAACCCGCCCATTGGTTCGGAATGGGAAACTGTTCTGACAATAGGGCGGACACTTAACTGGTCGTTTATGGTGTTAGATAAGAAACCAGCAACAAATGCTATGGGAAGTAGTGTTTACAAAACAATTCAAGTGGTTGTAGATGCTTCTGCAGGACCTTTTCAAATAACATCACATACCGAAAATTCCAGTTGGTTTGCAGGACAAAAACAAACAATTACTTGGGATACAGCAAATACTAACACAGGAAGCATCAATGTTAAGAAAGTCACTGTTTTGCTTTCAACAGATGGAGGAATTACTTTTCCACACGTATTAGCCAAAGGGATAGATAACAATGGGATAGCGAGAGTTACAATTCCTAAAACACTTCGTACTACACAAGGAAGATATATGGTTAAGGCTGATGAAAATATATTTTTAGCAGTAAATTCTGGTACAATTACAATCAAAGAAGATGAGGATACCGATGGAGACGGGATTCCATCAAGTGATGATAATTGTCCTGAAATTCCTAATCCTGACCAAGCTGATTTAGACAAAGATGGTATAGGAGATGTGTGTGATGATGATTTAGATGGAGATGGAGTGCCTAATACAAAAGATAATTGTCCTAAAATTCCTAATCCTGACCAAGCTGATATAGATAAAGATGGTATAGGAGATGTTTGTGATGATGATATGGACGGAGATGGATTTTTGAATGAAAGCGACAATTGCCCAATGGTTTACAATCCTAATCAGGAGGATTTAGATGGTGACGGAATAGGCGATGCTTGTGATAATGATATTGATGGCGATGGAATTGAAAATTCAATTGATAATTCATTGGATTATGTGTTGATTTCCAATGCCTTTAGTCCAAATAATGATGGAGTAAATGATTACTTTACAATTTTACGAGCCGAAAATTATTCCCAAAACACATTTCGGGTATTTAATCATTTGGGACAATTGGTTTATGAAGTGAAAGGATACAAAAATCAGTGGAACGGAACAGGTTCTAACGGAAATAAGGTTCCACAGGGATCTTACTACTATATTTTTACGTTAGACAATACAGACATTTACAAACGACAAGGTTGGATATTTATCAATTATTAGAGATGAAAAAATATATTCATAATATCTTATTTGTAGGAATAGCATTGTTGATGTTTAGTCAATTAAAGGCACAGGAGCCAAGCTATATCTTTTATAATCAACATAAAAACTTAGTAAATCCGGCTGCGGTAGGAACAGAAAAAGGACATACAATTTCTGTGGATATTCGCAATCAGTGGCAGGGAGTTGTTGACGCTCCTCAAACTCAAACGTTCTTTACCACACATAAAATTAATGAGCGTATCGGTTTGGGATTTTCCATAGCTAACAATAAAGTTTTTATACAGAAACAAGCGGGTATCTATGCCGATTTTTCATATTCTTTACAGATAAGTGATAGTACGAAAATTTATACGGGACTAAAATTTGGGGGAGATTTTTTCAACATAGATGGAAGCCGTATTCATACTTATACAACCCCACATAATACGCGTTACGATCCTTATTTACAAACAATTTCAGGAAAATTTCAAATAAATATAGGAACTGGGATTTTTTACGAGCATCCTAAATTTTATGTAGGAATATCCGTTCCTAATTTATTGGCTTCCAAAGAGGTTAAACTTAAGGATGATGTGGTAACTTCGGTGGCTGAAAGGCTTCATTTTTATGCTTTGGGCGGATATCATTGGAGCTTATCCAACGAATTTGAATTAAAGCCAATGATGCAAGTACGCTTCGCAAAAGACATAAGTCCGTCATTTAATTTTACTTTGGCTGGAGTATATCTGAAAAATAGCGAAATAGGATTGACATATCGTACTGATAATGCTCTGGGAGGGTATGTGTTGTTCTCCATTCCGAAATACTTTGTGAGAGTGGGGTACGGCTATGAAGGGGTTACAAAATCACAATTGAATTTGTATGCACGAAATTCACACGAATTTTTGATACAATTCAAGTGGTAAAAATTGCTATAAGTAGCTTTCAAAAAATTTGTAATAACGATTAATCAATTTCATAGGGAAGTATAAAAATTTCTTAGTGGAACTATTAGGGGAAAGGGTATTAGGGTGAGGATTGAAGGTAAGTAAATGGAAATGAGAGGGATTTGCGTTATATCTCTGTGGTTTGCACAGAGGGATAAAGTGCAGAAGATGTGGATTTGTGCAGAAGTTCCGTTACCAAATCGTTAGTTCATTCTCCGAATGGTAACGAGGAGGCAGGAGAAGGTAACCGACAGAAGAGTGTTCGGTAACTCACCTTTCTGTCGTTGCGATTCTTATGCTTTGTATCACAATGTTTTGCGTAGCTGAAAACGCTTTGGTAACGGGTAACTTTGCCCATAAAAAAGAAGCGTATGCAAACAGACAAATTCAAGGTGTTGCTCTACCTGAAAAAGAGCGGATTGGACAAGTCGGGGCAGGCTCCGATAATGGGGCGTATAACTTATGGTCGAACCATCGCCCAATTCAGTTGTAAGCTATCGTGCAACCCGAAGTTGTGGAATGCTCGTGAGAGCAGACTGAACGGCAAGAGCCGTGAAGCAGTGGCAACGAATGGCAAGTTGGAACACTTGCTTCTCTCGGTACAGTCAGCTTATAGAGCCCTTTGTGAGCGAGGGATTGTCTTTACAGCGACGGACATCAAGGAGCTGTTTCAAGGCAGTATGCAAACTCAAAGCACCTTTCTGGAGCGATACGACCGAATGGTCGAAGATATGGAGCAAAAGGTGGGAATAGAAATAAGGGCAACGACTTTGAACAGCTATCACACTGTTCGCAAGCACTTACAAGCCTTTATCCGAGAGAAGTACCACACGGCTGACATTCCTTTCGGACAGATGGAAGAAGATTTCTTGGAATGTTTGCAACATTATTCTGTTGGGAAGCTGGGACATTCGCAAGCCTATTATCATAAGATGGCATTAGCCGTGAAGAAAGTCTGCCGTTTGGCGTATCGGGAAGGATTAACCGAGCGACAACGGTTCGCTCACATACAGATTGAACGGGGAGAGAACAAACAACCTCGTGCCTTGGATAGGGCTTCATTGGATAAATTGCTGGGATTGACCTTTGAGCCGTATGAAGTGGAGCTGGAAACTGCTCGCAATCTCTTTCTCTTTTCCTGTTATACGGGCGTAGCCTATTGTGATATGGTAGCCCTTAATCAAGAACACCTCTTTACGGACGATGAGGGGGCATTGTGGCTGAAGTTCCGCAGACAAAAGACAGATACACTTTGTCGTGTAAAACTCTTGCCCGAAGCAGTGTGTTTGATAGAGCGGTATCAATCGGATGAACATACCACGCTCTTCGTTCCCATTGCTTATCCTGCTTACCGTGTCCAGCTTAAAGCCCTGCAACTTCGGGCAGGTATCTCCATTCCCCTTTCGGCACACGTTGGTCGCCACACTTTTGCGACCTTGATTACTTTGGAACGAGGTGTTCCCATCGAAACGGTAAGCCGAAGCTGGGACATAGTAGCATCCAAACGACCGAGCGATACGCCCACGTCACCCCAAAGAAACCCTTCGATGAGTTCGAGCGATTTCTCTCTTTCACCGAAGATTTACAACTCTCTTTGTGACATTCAAGAATATGCCCTCAAAAGCACCTAAGCTTTTCCGAGAAAGCAATAAAGCTTTTGCCCGAAAGTTTAGGAGCTTTGGGAGATAAAGTAATTACCATTCATACAGCAGACGAAAAGATTATGCGCAGTACCTTCAAAATCCTATTCTATATCAATAAGAGCAAGACCAAAACGGACGGCACAACAGCAATCCTTTGCCGTATCACCATAGACGGAGCGAACGTGGTGATAACCACAGGCGAAAGCACCATTCCCCACGATTGGAGCGTGAAGCGAGGAGAAACAACGGACAAGAAGACCAACCAACGCCTGCAAGCTTTTCGAGAGGAAATCGAGCAAGGGTACAATACCTTGCTCTACAAATATGGAGCAGTGAGTGCCGAGCTTCTGAAGAACCATCTGCAAGGCATCGGGAGAAATCCGACGACACTTCTTGCCCTTAGTGCGGAAGAACTCAAAGCCCAACGAGAAAGCAAGAGTGTGGGAACATATAGCAACAATCGATTTTCCGACAAGCAGCTCAATTCCTTTGTGCGAAGTCGTGGAGGGGAAGATATTTCCCTAACGGCTATTACGATAGAGTTCTTTGATGACTATCGTTTCCATTTGAAGAAGGAGGGCTATGCCCCTGCAACCATAAACAGGCATTTGTGTTGGTTGAGCCGATTGATGTTCCGAGCCGTCAGTCAAGGGACAATACGTTTCAATCCGTTTGAAGAGGTGAAGTACGAAGCCGTAGAGCGCAAACCTCGTTTCCTATCCAAAGGTGATGTGGCAAAGCTCTTGGCATTCCCATTACAGGAGGAAGGTGCAGAACTAAGCCGAAGGATGTTTCTTTTCTCCGTCTTTACAGGTTTGGCTTTTGCCGACTTGCAGAGCCTAAGAGTTTCGCAAATCGAAACGAACAGCGAGGGAAAGCGATATATCCGCAAGGCAAGACAGAAAACGGAAGTGGAAAGTTTGATACCCCTGCACCCGATAGCGGAGCAGATACTTTCGCTTTACACCAAGGAGCAAAGCAAAGGAGATTACAAGATATTCCCCGATACGATGAGCAAAGGAAAGCTACTCACCCATCTCAAAGCTGTAGGCTTGGCGTGTGGCATTCGTACTCCGCTGGGCTACCACGTCGGTCGCCACAGCTTCGGCACGCTGACTTTGGAGGCAGGTATTCCGATAGAAAGCATCGCCAAGATGATGGGACATTCGTCCATTGCCAGCACGCAAATCTATGCCCAAATCACCGACCAAAAGATTGCAAGGGATATGGACATGTTGATACGATAAAGAAAGATGTAGGCTTAAATAGAAAAGAGTTTGCTCTACGCTAATGGAGCAAACTCTTTTTTCTTATTTGTGCGTTGAATCGATTAGTCAGCACACACCTATGTGCTGATATTACATTTCTTATTGTAATAAAAGGTGAATACTACTTTCCTTTATATAATTCAATCCTTGTCATTATATGGATGCAATAAAAATAATGAGCAACTTTCTTTAGAGAATTAGATAATTCTGTCAATAATTCCTTTTGTTGTCTGTATGCCTTTATAATTTCATTATTATCATTTTTTATAGCCAAAATAACATTTCCTCCACTCTCTTTTTCTTTCATGGATTCTTGCTGTTCAAATATCTTGCGTAATGTTTCAATATCCACTTCTTTCATTGTGAATTTCTCCAAATCCAAGTTCGGATTTTCCGTTACAGGATATCTAAAGAACGAACTTTGTTTGTCGTATTTTGCAATAATAGGAATAGCCTTTGTTATATCCTCGTATTCTTTCCAATCTCCTTTATTAGCAAGGGATTCAAGTCTTGTTATATTCTTTAGTAGCAACTCGTCTTTCCAATACCGATATAACTCATCAATCCAATGGCAACTATAGAGAGGTCGCCATTTTCCTTGACTTAGGATTTTAGGTTTTGTACTCTCACAAGAATCATTCTCGTATGGGATAGATAATTTCTTATGAAAAATAATTATCAATGATTTTAAGGCTAATTCAATAGAGTGTCTATATAAGAAATTAATAGGCATTTCTACAAGTTGGAAGGCTTGAATTTTATCTCTTCCTTCATCCATATATTTAGCCGAGTTATAATAAGTTTCTGCGGTAATTCCAAAACCAAAATCTAAGTGGTCTCCAGGTGAAGTTAACCAATATTCCATATACAAATAATGTGATTATTTAGCAGGGTTCAATATTTTCGTTGCAAGTTTGTAAGTGAACAGAACTTGAGGATTGGATAAATCCCATCGCTCCACTTCCAGTCTTATCAAGTCTGTGTGTTTTTTACTTATATCCCTTAAAGCGTTTCCTACGGATTTCCGAAGATATTCGCTTTCGTGTGCCTTGTGCTTAGCAATTAGAGCAATAGCCACCGATGGATTTTCCTTGAAGTATGGGCGACTTGTCCAAATCCTCAATCCCTCCGTTACAGCACGGATAACATTCGGATTATTGTCATTTATCCACTCTTCGATAAGTGGCAAGGACGCTTCATATCCTCTGAGTTTACAAACCTCATCAAAAGCCTTTGCAAGCATTTCCTGCACACGCCAATTTTTATCGGTGCTTACTCGTGCTTTCAGAAGACAAAGCGCATCATTATTCGTTATCGCTAATCGTCCCAATATTGTTGTTGCCAACATGCGGACTTGATAGGCTTCTTGTTCGAATGCGTCAAGAGCAAATTCAAAACATTGTTTTTCTGAATAAGCAGAAAGGATTTCATTTGCTCCATGAAAGATATGCTGAAATCCATGTTCAATTTGCTGTATCCGAGTGAGGATATTGCTTATTTCCATTATTTCTGAAGCTTTTAATATATGTTCAATCGCTGTAAATCTATGAGAAAACATTGCTTGATGCCGAATGTTTTGCTATCCATTTAATTCTTACAGCAGATAAAACATCCGATTTTATTCTCTGGTTGAGCAATACTTTAAATCCACATTTTTCATAAAATGACAAAGGTGAAAAATAGGTATCTCCATCTATTTTTTTGTACAAATCATGGTCTATAACCCATCCATTTAATTCAGACTCTTGTAATTTTAGCAACTCAATCATCATTCTACCTAAACCCTTTGAATGAATGGTGGCAGATAAGATAATGGCAAACCATTGAGCATTATCTCTATAAAATTTGAAAGCCCAACCTTTTATTTGTCCATCAGATAGCTCCTTCAATAGGAAGTGTTTGGCATTGCTTAATCCATCTAAGTAGTGATTAAAGCTATTTAGAGAGGAATGAGATAGCCCTTGAGGATATTCTCTATTCCACAAGTTAATCAGGCTCTGCTTCTCATCTAAACTCAAATCTTCCGTTTCTATTAAGTTGAAGCCGTTTGAGGTAAAAAAATCACTTATATCCTTTTTCGAGGTATTCATTTTTCCATCTTTATATTACATTGTCAGAATCCATGAGGAAAAGACTTATGATGTGAATAACGCAAATGTACTTGATTTATTGCGAAAAGATACCGAGTAATCAGCAAAAAGATACCGAGCGATGGTGAGATTGCTCAGTATCTTTTGGATGACCATTCGGCGGGTTCTTTCTGTGTGGTTGCCAAACGATAGGAAAACGCTTCTTCCAAATGCTTTATCTCCGATAGTTCTCTTGCAATAATCTGTTGATATCGGATAGTCGATAGAGTATTTTCCCTGCGATTTGGGTGTAAGGAATGATACCCTTGTACCGATAGTCCTGCAAGGTGCGAGGGCTGACGAAAAGCCGTTCGCAAACCTCCCGACCCGTAAGGTAGATTTCTCCCCCGAAGAGCGGACGGTGCGTTTGGGCAATCTCCCGAAGGCGTTTGTTTACTTCTCTGATGCCTGAGATGAGCTGTTTCATCTCGGGCGTTTCTTTGTTGATGGTTTCGTATTCCATAGCTGTGGTTATTTGCGGTTGGACTTGGCAAGGAGTGCTTCCACATCCTCACGTTTGTAATAGCACTTATGCCCGATTTGGATAAAGGGCAGCACGGACGTGTCCCGATAGTGCTGGAGCGTTCGCTTGCTGATGTTCAGTATTCGGCACACATCCCCGTTGTGCAACAGGTCGGGGACTTCGGGCTTCGTGCCGAATTGTTCTCTCATACAAAGAGCCAGCTCTTCGATGCTCTTTTTCAGTTCCTCCCAAGCGGAGGTGTCGATGGCGGTAAATCTCATATCAATATCGTTTTTCTCTTTTTGATGCAAATGTACGCAGTCGAAATCCTTGTTCCCAGACCCGATGAAATCAAGGGAAATAGAGGGAACTCACAGGCAAATATACAAGCACCAGCCGCCTGTTTCACCCACTTCTATCTAAGTGCGTACTTGTGGCTTCGATACGGTATGAAGTGACTCTCTTGTCAATGAAAACAGACTCTCCTCTTTCATCCGAAGAAAAAGGAAGCAGGCATTGGCAATCCGATGAAGTTGGTTTCCGAGCCGTTCCCCTCTCCGTTCCCTCCTTTTGAGCGTTTTCGTCCCGATTTCCCTTGTTTGTGTCGTCCATTCTCGGAGCATTTCTCTGTACCTCGAAGCAACAGAAACACAAACCTTGGGACTCTGTATTCGGCTCTGTAACTTGGTTTCAGCATCCCATTTCGGGTGAAAGTTCAAAATCAAGCAACGAAAGGAAGAACGAACAATGAAAAGAAACGAGTGAATGAGAAATGCCATAGATACTTTCTTCTTTCACTGTGAAAGGAAATATACGGTGAAAGGAAAAAAGCAGAGACAGACTTTTTGCTTTGCGGGCAAGAAAGTTCGTCCTCCGTAAGAGAAAAGCTTTTTCCTTTCACCGTTTGAAATTCCAATTCTAATCACTCAATAATTATCCAAACAACTTATGAAATCAAGATATTACGATTTACAATATATCAAGGCGATACCGATAGCAGACTATCTGCACGCCTGCAGTATCGAGCCTGCCAAGCGGTACAAGGGCTATGCCCTTTATCACGCACCCTACAGAGAAGACCACAACGCCAGCTTGAAAGTGGACTTTCGGAAAAATCTGTGGCACGACTACGGCACGAGCCAAGGCGGAAGCATCATCGACCTTGTGATGAAGATGCAAGGATGCAGTGCCTACGAAGCAATGGCACATCTTGCCGAAGGGAAAGCGATAACCCTCGCCTCTTCTTCCTTTCATCGTGAAACAACCATTACTACGCCCAATACCACAAGTACAAGGCGCATTCTCTCCATCAGTGAAGAGTTACCCCTACATCTGCAAAACTATCTCCGAGAGGTGCGCAAGATAGACCTTGCCGTGGCAAGCCCTTATCTCCGTTACGTTCGCTATGAGGTAGGAGGACGAGAGTACTCCGCTATCGGCTTTGCCAACCGTGCAGGAGGGTATGAACTTCGAGACGACAAAACATTCAAGGGAACAATCGCACCAAAGGATATTTCCGTGATTGTAGGAGAAGCGCACAACGCTCCTCTCTGCATCTTCGAGGGCTTTATGGACTTCCTTTCCCTTCTCACGATGAAAGGGAAAGAAACCTCCCCCTGCCTTGTGTTGAACTCCGTCAGCAATCTACCACGAGCCATCGACTATCTCCACGAGAAAGGCATCGACTCCGTTCGGGCGTTCCTCGACAACGACCAAGCAGGACGAAATGCTCTCCAAACTCTTTGCTCAGCAGGCATCAGGGTAGAGGATATGAGCCGACACTATGCCCAATACAAAGACCTCAACGACTACCACGTTACTCGATGTAAGCAACAACAAGAAGTACAACAGCCAAAGCCTGTTATTGTCAAACACAAAATAAGATAAGCTATGAAAGAAAAATTTGATATATCACACTATTTGAACATAGAGATGCCCCCCGAACTAAAACAGTCACTCTTGGATTTTCATTCAAAAAGACCCATCTCTGCCAAGCTGGAGAAAAAGCAAGCAGAGCAATCTGAAAGCTCACAGCATTCCTCTGCATCCGAGCAGACATTGCCGTCCGAGCCTTTGACTGAAGTAAAGGAAGCCGTGAAAGCCGAATTCCGAACAGGAGAAGCAACAAGTGGCATCAAGCAGTCCGAAACGCATCAGCCACAAGCAACGACAAGAGAGCTTGGAGAGCTATCAAGAAGCCTTTCTCTTGCCCCATAAAATCATCGACCGAAAGGCAACCTATCTCAGTCGCTCCACGTGGGAACGCTTGGAGTTCGTTGTCCGTCGCTTGGGTGATTACGGGGCGAATGTTTCGAGTTTCTTGGAGTGCATAGCTCTCCGACATTTGGAAGAATACAGCGAGGATATAGAACGCTGGCGCAAACTCTAATCACAGCATTCCGAGCCATCAGTGATGAAATGGATAATCGGCATTCTCAGAAGGCAAGAAGAACAAGGGATGAAAGCCAAGTATAGTATATGCGCAGGTATTCCATCGGTAACATTGCAAGACGTCAGTTTGTAGCCACAAACTGCGCTTGCCCCCTTTACCGCTGTGCTCGGGGGAGAGCCGTAATCACTTCGTTCTCATCGGCTGGGATGCCTTAATAAACAAGCAAAGATGAAACCAAAAACAGATAAAGAGAAAAGGAATAAGAAGTCCAATAAGACCTGCCTTCTTCGGGTACGTTGTTCCGAAGAGGAGAAAACAAGGATACAAAAGCGAGCGGAACGGACGGGCAAAAAGCTCTCCGAGTTCTGTCGGGAGGCGTTGCTTACGGGAGAGATTGTTGCCGTCCCCCAATTGGGAGAACACGAACGGGAAGCCATTCGAGTGTTACAACGGGTGAGCTATTTCTTCAGTCATATTTCCAACCTGATTAAGGCGAAAGACCCCTCTTGGGGTCCCATTGCCAAGAACCTCTCTTGCATTTCGCTACACGCTTTCGAGCGATTTTACAGTCCTCGGTATCGGATTACGGACGAGGTATATGATGTTCTGAATATCAAGCGCAATGATAGCTAAGTGCAAAGCCATAGCGCACGGGAAGACGGCGTTAGAGTATATCTTCCGAGAAACGAAGCTCAAGAATAAGCTCTTGATTCAGAACCTTTGTGGAGATACGGCAGAGAGAATATACAAAGAGATGAGCCTTGTCAATCAGTTCAATAGCCGTTGTCGGAACAAGTTCCTGCGGATGGAAATCGGTATTGCTCCGAAAGACGAAGCAGGGATGAATTGGAAGAAGCTCCAAGGGATAGCCTATGAGTTTATCCAAGCGATGAAATTGCAGGAGCATCAGGTGGTAGCCGTTACGCATAAGGATACCGACAATCTGCACATTCATATCATTGCCAATCGGATGAGTATGAACGGAGTGGTTTATGATACGACCTTTGTGAGTAACAAGGCAGCACGGGTGGCAGAAGAGCTGAGTCGCAAGCACGGTCTGACGATTGCCAATGAGATACGGGAAGAGAAACGGTATCAAAAGCCGAGAGCCAATTTGGCACGGGAGGCGAGCAAGGAGAAACTGCGCACAATGGCTTACGGACTGTTGGGAAAATATACGAATGGCGGACTGAATGGCTATGCTTCCTTTCGATATGAATTGAGACGACAAGGAGTAACCGTTGAACAGATGATGAACAAGAAAGGTAGCGTCTATGGACTGAAGTTTTATTTTGAGGGGCAGACTTTCAAGGCTTCGGAGATAGGACGAGAGTTTGGATATAACTCGCTGCTGAAACAATTCGGGTTATCCTATGCCACTCCCTATCGCTCTTCTGTTCCGATCTATCAGCCGAAAGCTCCTTTACAGGAAGAAAGGCTACAACCAGTATCAAGTCCTGAACCAAGTCTTGTTGAAAGCGTGGTGGATATTGCTGAAGGGATTGTATCGGGTGTTGGCGGTGTGCTGGACTTCCCAATCCACGGAGAGGATTATGCCGAGACCGCCTTTCAGCGAAGATTACGCCACGAAGCCAACAAGAAAAAGAAACGGGAACGAAGAATGTAGGAAACAAATTCTCTCTTCCCGAAAAAGAAAATTACGAAAGAACGCTCACTTTCGCTCGCAAATCTGTACCTTTGCAAGTGATGATAGTGAGCGTTCTTTGGCTATTCAAAACAATGTGCCTCAAAGCATTCCGCTCATTTCTAAATCGTTACCTGTTTACCTACCGTTAAATGGTAATACTCTGCTTCTCAATAAGATAGTCCGAAAACGAAAAAAAAATGAGTCCGTTATTTGTTATGAAGTTACGCAACTATCTTCACTCTTACAAGCGGATGCAGGAGTGACGCATTAGAGATTATCCTTAATTGATTCCCCAATAGGTGAATTACTCATAGTTCTACTCTAAACATAGAATAATGACATTGGTATAGACATTTCGCATATTTTAGTCAATTGCCTGATTCCGATATAAACTCCAACAGGATTTAATTGGAAAGTTGTTATTTGATTATTTTTGAAAACGTCAAATGCATATTGCCATCGAGCATCCTTCTGAATATGATAGTTACAAACTTCATCTTCTGTAAATGGAATTGCTTTATTTTTCAAATCTTCAAACAGGGGGATTAACTGGTCTTTATTTGCTTGATTGAATGCTTCTGTTACAGTCTTGGTGTTTGTGACATTAAAAGACACATATTGCCCTTCAATAGAAAACAAACCCATTATATATAGTAAATTAGTTTGCTGAGAAACATTCATTAGTTGTGGATACTTCTGAAAAATATAATTTAATTCATCCAATGAAATGCTATGTCTAAAAAATAAATCATAATCAGAAAGTAGATATTTTTCAAGTGGTTCTACAACATGAAATGCCGATATTCCATAGCCACATCCGACTTGCTTTAGGTGGGCTATATCCAATGAACTGATATTTTTTAATTTTTCCACTAACGGAGCCAACTTCAATAACAAGTCATCATATTGTTTTTTGTTGTATGGAAATATCAGTTTACTAAAAACCATTATTGCCAATAATGAAACCGTATTGGAAGATAGTTTTGGTATTATGTTTCTCGCTTCATCTATTATAGATTGTTCTGTTGTTCTTTCTTGTACATTCAAACGTTCGATTAGTAAATCTATAAGATTTTCACCTAAGTCTTCATTGCCGGATGCGATGTAATTTTTAAATGTCTCATTTAATGCCATCTGAATTGCAGGTTCTTTGAAACGATGTAATAAATCTTCCTTTAATGAAGTTATTCGGTCTATTGTTTTTTCCGATATGTCAGATAATCTTTTCTCGGCCTCGACCCTTGCATCCTGAGTATAAACAGCCAACTCTGCTTTTACTACATATTTGCAGATTTCCATAGCAGTTTCAGCTGTAATGCCATTAAAGTTAATGTCACCTTTTGCTTGTACTATGGTGGATTGATTAACACTTTCTATTTCCTGATCATTCCCGAAATTCATTGTTATTGCCGTTTACCTGATTTATAGTGCTATTATGAACACCTTTAATTGTCTGCTTGCTACTTTTTCCACCTTTTTTAATCAGGTAAAAAATACCACTAATAACACCTCCAACAATAGCAACAAGAAGAGGAGTTATCCATACTGAGTTGTCTTTCAAAAAATCCATAACTATCATTATTATTTCAAAAAATAAAATCGCAAGTAGTGTGCCAGAATTAAAGAGGTGACATTTTGGCAGGAATTCTATTCTATAAAACTATCGTAGATTGGGACAAAGTGGCTTTTCCAGCTTCTACCAGCTCTTGAATATCCGTCTGATGATCAGAAAGATAGATTCTTTTGACGACAAAATCGCGGAGATGTATCGCACGGAAACTCCCCAGCGAGGCACGGCAAAAGCCTATTCGGGATTATACAAGAGAGAGTTTACGGAAGAGGACAGCGAAATCCGTATTATCAAAGACGAGAAGAAGCGATCGCTTTTGACCATCAACGGACTTCCCATTGCCGATTGGTGCGAGCAGAAATGGAAACAGCTTATCAACCGTAACCGCTTACATCGGCTGTAAAACCGAAAATCCCCTTTCTCTTTCATCGTTGTATTTCAGCTCCGACAATACTTTTCAAGAAGAAAATCACACAAGAACGCTCACTTTCCCTCGCAAATCTGTACCTTTGCAAGTGATAATAGTGAGCGTTCTTTGGTTATTCAAAACAGTGTGCCTTAAAGCAGTCCGCTCATTTCTAAATCGTTACCTATCCACCCATCACTAAATGGTAACATCCTGTTATCTAGCGAGATAGTTCAGAGCCGAGAAATCTTGACGGGAGAAAAATAATTTCTTCCCGTGAGAAAATAAATTTCTTGACGTCAAGAAATTTTCGCCTTGACGTCAGTTTTTTTATAATGTGTTTGGGAGAAAAACTTTTTCGTTATTAAACTTCTGTTGAAAGTCACTTTTTGCCTTGAAGATTATCTATCAAGAAGAACAACTTTCATCTTTACATCACGCTTAGGCCACTCGCTCTTTTCATCAGTTTCTACCTGATTTATTTTATCGACGACCTCCATTCCTGCAATAACTTTCCCGAAAGCGGTATAATTTCCGTCCAGATGATAGGCACCAGGGCTTTGCACCACAATAAAAAACTCATAAGGAGAGGCAAACTGATGTGGGTTGTCAATATCACTGCTTGGCATCGAAACAATCCCCCGATGATGTTTGAATCCTTTTTTAGTGTCGGGAGGAAGTAAGTAATAGCCAATCTTTTGGCGTTTTTTGCGAATATCCCAACCATCGGAATTGCCCCCCTGAATTATAAAATCTTTAACAATTCTATGAAAAACAGAACCATCAAAATAATTTTGTTTCGTTAGGAAAATGAAATTTGCCCGATGATAAGGAGTTTCGTTAAATAGTTCAATATCAATATTTCCGTAATCAGTAATGATACGAACGTATCGCTCTTTATTTTCTTTTTCATAATCAAACAAGAAAGGAATGACGCTTTGCGTGTTCAGCGTTTCAATGGGTTTTTCATTCTTTTCTTCTTTTTCAGATATTCTTTTCTGAGTTCCAGTTGATTGAATGGTGTTTTCCTTCTTTTCTGATTTTGAAGAAGTTTCACCACAACTAGTAGTAAGAAAAAAGATAAATAGGGGAAGAAAATATTTAAATTTCATCAAAAAAATTCTTTAAGATAGCTATAGTTTCTGTTTTATTTTCGATGTATGACATATGTCCTCCTTCAAGCAAAGAATATGTCGCTCCGATTTCTTTTGCTAAAGTAGCTAATTCTTCGTAAGGGATTAATGCATCTTTTTTGCCAAGAATGAAGTGTTTTGGAACTGATAATGACTTCAGAATGAAGGTTCTGTCGGGTCTTTCTTTCATTCCTAAAGAGGCTGCTTTGATACCTTCATTAGGAGTTTGAGCGGCAATTTTGATAACATCTTCAATTTTTTCTTTCATCAATATTTTATTTTCTTCACTAAATAAGTTAGTTACAGAATTACGAATAAAAAACGTTTTGTCGTTATCAACTGCATTGGCAACTCGTTCCCGATTGGCTTTTTTTTCGTCAGAATCGGGTAGGGGAGTTGAATTCATTAATATAATCCCCTTTACTTTCTGCGGATATTTTTCTGCAAAAGCCAAACTTACATACCCTCCCATTGAATGCCCAACCAAGATGCATTCCTCAATTTCTTCAGTTTCGAGAATGGAATTGATGTGTTCCGCCATCATTTCCATTGTATGAATTTTTGAAATTACGGGAGTTTTTCCGTGTCCGAGAAGGTCAGGAATAATGCATAGGCAATCTTTTTTGAGTTCTTGAGCTACGTCATTCCATACCTCGCAACTTTCTAAAAATCCGTGTAATAGAACTATTGTTTTCCCTTTTCCTATCTTTTTGTAGAAAGAATTGTATTTCATTAGAATAAAAATTTTAGTTAAGAAGAATTGTTGCAAATATAGCGGATTATTTTATAAAAATCTAAAAAAATAGGCTACCCTAAAGCGGATAGCCTAAATTGTACAGGTTAGTAGATAGAATTTGTCAGAATAATTTCGCTGATAAAGTAAACAACAAATTACTTCTTGTAGATGAAATTTTTGCGGGAGTCGTTAAAACAGATTCATACATTTGGAACATATTATCTTGTTTAGCAATATCGTAAGATACATCTAAGCGTATACTTCCAAAAGAATAACCCGCTCCGAAAGAATATCCATTAAGGTCTCCAATGTATTTAGAACTTCCTTTGTAGGGACTTTGTTCATAACGCATACCAGCCCGTAAACTCAGTGCGTTTATACGATATTCTCCACCTACACGTATCGAAGAAGTACCACTCAATGTGTTTTGAATAATGGTATTTTCACCTTTCAAATTATCACTAGTAAAATAAATATTTTCGTAGTCCTTGTATATGTAGTCAAAGCTAATTAGACCTTTTTTACCAAAAACATAAGCAACACTTCCAACCCAAGAACTTGGTGTTCGGAATTTATAGTTTCGTTCGAACCAAATCTCGTCACCATATTGATTTAGTAAGTCAACATCTTTATCTTCATTTCTATTTGTTTGTTTATTGAAAATTGTTGAATACAAAACCTCTCGTGATTGTTCTTCAAGTTTGTACCACGTTGGGGACTGATAACTTAATCCCAAACGAACCTGATTACCAATCTTCGCAATACCTCCTAACTGAAAAGAAAATCCGTTTCCAGTGGTATTGACTCTCACTTGATGATTAGCATATCTTACCAGTGAACTATTCTCAAAATTGTCATCACGCAAACTATATAGAGAGTTAGAATTAACTGGATGTGAATTGAGGTTTACACCTAAATAAATATTATTCCCGAATTGTGAGGCAAAATTGAAGTTATATTTATTGATTTGTCCATCTTGAATCACTTCATATTTTTGTCGTCGCAAAGTTCTGTCAGCATTTGCTATGTAATTTGTCTCCGAGGCATTGGGCGACTCAGGGATTACTAATTCAGTTTTTATCCCAAGATAGGCACGTCTTGCGTTCCAATCATTCAATCCTAAGTAAAACTCTCCAATGGCATTTTGATTAACAATCGGAAGGTTTCCGTCAGCGAATGTAGATAAAGGAAAACCACTTCCATTAACATTTCCATTCTGTGCAAAGTGACGGAAATAATCATCTATACCAATATTGTTATTTCCGAAGTATGTGAATCCTGAATTGCCAAGATTTTTAGTTTGCTGAAAATTAAATCCAAAACTTATTTTCTTCCAATTATCTGAAACATTAGGTATAACAAAAGCAATTCCAAACTGGTTCAAATCAAAATCAGAATCTTTGTTCACTGTTTCTTGATTTAAAAACGAAACATTTTTTTTATGTCTGTCATCTCTCACAGAGAAAGAAAATTCCGTACCTGAAAAAATAGCACTCCCTGCTGGGTTTATGTTCATTGCAGACATATCACCTCCCAAAGCTCCGAAAGCACCACTCATTCCCTTAAAACGAGCACTACCATTTAAATCTTCGGTAGAATAACGTAAAGCATCAGTGTAATTTTGTGCCTGAACTCCTGTTGTTAACAGAGTACCTAAAATCAATGAGTATATTAACTTATTCATATTTTTTCAACAATTATTTATATAGATATTTTAATTATCTGCGGTTAGAGCTTCGATGGCTTCCTCCGCTTCCTGAACTTCCCGAATTTCCGCTGCTTCCTGAATTATTATACCCTCTTGAGGAGCTGTTTTCGTAACTTCTTGAAGAGTTGTTATAATTTCGGTTTTCATATCCGCGTGTAGGTAGGTCGTTTCTTGAATTATTATAGTTATTATTGCGATTATTATAATTTCCTGAACGATTTTCATATCTTCCTGAAGGAGCTGTTTCACGGTTATAATATCCTTGTGAATTTCTTGAATTTTCATAGTTGTAGTAACGATTTGCGTCACCCCTTCTTGAATTATCTCTCACTATTGCACGACCCCTTCTGTCATAGTATTGATTGTTGTAACCACGATTGTATGAATTGTTGGGAGAATAGTAATAATCTCTGGAATAATATCTTCTACCATAGCCATAGTAAGGATAATATCCATATCCATAATAAGGATAATAACCTCTGTCATAATATCCATAACGGTCATACCAATTCCAGTAAGGATTGTAGTAATTTCCCCAACCTATTGAAAACCCCCAGTTAAAGTGATTTCTATGGTAAGGATAATAACCATAATAATAGTTGTCATAAGGATACCAAGCTCCATAACCCCAATATGAATTATACCTGTGATATGGATATCCCCAATTGTTATCGTAAACATTTACAGTTACTTGAGTAGGGTTGTTACCCCAACCAGCATAAGCCTTTCTTTCAGGATTTGTGTAAAAGTCAGAAGTGTAAGAATCTACATCAGTAAAGTGAGTAAAACTCTCTTGCGTGTCACTATATTGTAGTGCTTTTTCTCTGAAATAGTCTCTGTATTTACTTTGCGGAACGGAAGTATTTCTTGAAGGATAATTGTCATAACGTTCAACTATAGTAACACGTTCAGGAGGCAATTCTCCATAAATTCCGTCATTATAATAAACGTAATACGAACCACAAGAAGTAAGTAAAGCGGTCAAGGCAAATATTCCCAAAAATTTTGCCAGATTTCGTTGGAGTTTGTTATTCGTTTTCATAGCTAATAATTTTTTAATTCTAAAAATTCAAATTTAATTTTTCAAGATGCATTCACTCTTTTATAAAATTTGAGAATGACACAATTGAGAAATTCTTAACCATAAACTTCTCACATTTTAAGTCACAATATTTATGCCAAACAATGTCTGTCAATCTATATAATTGTTTGTGATAAGAAGAATTCGTAAACGTTTCTCCGTATCACTTTAACTGAGTTATATTAAAAAAGTATGTTTTATGATTGTTATGTTGTTGTTTATTAGAATTTTAAGTTTTTTTATTGAAGAGATTATTCAATCAAAAAGAGTATTGATTACAAAATTGTTGATTTTTTAAAAAGGAAAACAACTTTTATAATTTTTAATTTTCCTAAGAAGACCTTATCTTTGCGACTCATTTATTTTTCATAAAATGTCAAAAAGATATACCATTACGGCAGCTTTGCCATATACTAACGGACCCATACATATTGGTCATTTAGCAGGAGTTTACGTGCCATCGGATATTTATGCTCGTTATCAACGATTGAAAAACAACGATGTAGCTTTTATCTGTGGAAGCGATGAACACGGTGTTGCTATTTCCATAAAGGCTAAAAAAGAAGGAGTTACACCACAGGAGATTATTGATAAATATCATCAAATCATTAAAAAATCATTTGAAGATTTTGGGATTTCGTTTGATAATTATTCGAGAACTTCACTTTCTGTTCACCATAAAACAGCTTCTGATTTCTTCCGAAAATTGTACGAGCAAGGTGATTTTATCGAGGAAGTTTCTGAACAATTATATGATGAACAGGCTCAGCAGTTTTTAGCAGACCGATTTGTTACGGGAACTTGTCCAAAATGTTCCAATCCAGAGGCTTATGGTGACCAATGTGAAAAATGTGGTACTTCATTGAATGCTACTGACTTAATAAATCCAAAATCAACTATCACAGGAACCAAACCTACACTTAAAGAAACTAAACATTGGTTTTTGCCTTTGAATCGTTATCAAAAATTTATCGAAGAATGGATTTTAGAAGGACATAAAAAAGATTGGAAACCAAATGTTTATGGACAGGTAAAATCGTGGCTTGATGATGAGTTGAAACCTCGTGCCGTTACACGCGACTTAGATTGGGGAATTCCTGTTCCTGTGGAAGGTGCTGAAGGTAAAGTACTTTATGTTTGGTTCGACGCCCCCATTGGTTATATTTCGTCAACTATTGAATGGGCGGAGCGTGAAGGCAAGGATTGGAAGCCATATTGGAAGGATAAAGATACCAAATTGGTACACTTTATAGGAAAGGATAATATTGTATTTCATTGCATTATATTTCCATCGATGCTTAAAGCCGAAGGAAGTTATATCTTGCCAGATAATGTTCCTGCTAATGAATTTTTAAATTTGGAAGGGAATAAACTTTCAACCTCTAAAAATTGGGCAGTTTGGTTGCACGAATATTTGCAAGATTTTCCAAATCAGCAAGATGTATTGCGTTACGTTCTGACAGCGAATGCTCCTGAAACCAAAGACAATGATTTTACTTGGAAAGATTTTCAAGCTCGAAATAACAACGAATTGGTAGCCATTTTCGGAAATTTTATCAATCGGGTAATGGTTCTGACTCATAAATATTACAATGGTGTTATTCCAGAGCCTAATGAGTTTACAGAAACAGATTTGCAAACTTTGGCTCAAATGAAAACTTTTCCTGAACTGATTTCCAATTCAATAGAGCGTTACCGATTCCGTGAAGCTTCACAAGAATTGATGAATTTGGCCCGTTTGGGTAATAAATATTTGGCTGATGAAGAGCCTTGGAAAATTGTCAAAGAAAATCCTGAACGAGTAAAAACACAAATGTATGTAGCTTTGCAAATTTCAGCAGCACTAGCCATATTTAGTGAACCTTTTTTACCTTTTACTTCTGAAAAATTAAAGAAAATGCTTCATTTCGATGATTTAAAAGTCAAAAAGCTATGGGATGATATAGAAAAAAGTTATGAAATTCTTCCAATAGGGCATATTATAGGTAAATCAGAGCTTCTTTTTCAAAAAATAGAAGATGAAGCTATCGAAAAACAATTAGAACGATTGGAAAATACTAAAATTCAGAATAAAAAAGAAGAAAAAATGTCGGTAGAGCCACAAAAAGAACTAATTTCGTATGATGATTTTACGAAAATGGATATTCGTATTGGAACTATTCTGGAAGCCGAAAAAATGCCAAAAGCGGATAAATTGCTTATCTTAAAAGTGGATACAGGAATCGATGTTCGAACCATAGTTTCAGGAATTGCAGAAAGTTTTAATCCGCAAGATATTGTAGGAAAGCAAGTTACTGTACTGGCGAATCTTGCTCCACGAAAATTGAGAGGTGTTGAAAGTCACGGAATGATTCTGATGACTGAAAATTCAGAAGGGAAATTTGTTTTCTTGAATCCTGATAATGAGAGTATTGCCAACGGAATGGTTGTAAAATAGATTTTATACTGAATATTTGTCAGGTTAATAAAATAAAAAAAGAGTATTGCGATAACAATACTCTTTTTTTATTTTATCCGCATTTACATTGGTTATCGTCCTTTCCGCAGGTTTTTTTCTTGTTATTTTTTAGAAAAAACTTTTTAATTAAAAAAGAAACAGCAATCAAAACCAAAATGTATGCTATAATCTTTTGTATCCCCATTTTTTAGCTTGGTTTTATTAAAAAATTAAATTCTATTTTTATGAAATTCTTCAAAATATTGTCTTTCCAAATTTTCTCTATGGTCGGGGTGGGCAATTTCAATCATTGATTTGATTCGTTGATGAATATTTTTGCTATGCAGTTCAGCCACACCATATTCCGTAACGACATATTGTACGTGCGAACGAGTTGTAACAACTCCTGCTCCCTTTTTTAAGAAAGGAACAATTCTGCTTTCGCCTCTTTTAGTTACAGAAGGAAGAGCAATGATAGATTTTCCTCCTTCGCTTAATGAAGCCCCTCTTACAAAATCTACTTGACCGCCAACTCCTGAATATATTTGAGTTCCAATGGAATCTGCACAAACCTGTCCCGTCAAATCAACCTCAATAGCCGAGTTGATGGAAATCATTTTTGGATTTTGCCGTATGACAGACACCTCATTTGTGTAGGAACACTCTCTGAGTTCTACAAACGGATTATCATTAACAAAGTCGTAAAACTCTTGCGACCCCATCATAAAAGAAGCAACAATTTTACCCTTGTCTATTCCTTTTTGAGAACCATTTACAACACCTTTTTGAATTAATTTCAGAACACCATCAGTAAGTAACTCTGTATGAACGCCTAAGTTTTTTAAATGGAACATCTGTGAGAGGGTCGCATCAGGAATGCTGCCTATTCCTAATTGTATTGTACTACCATCTTCGATTAATCCTGCAATGTGTTTTCCTATTTGATTTTCTGTTTCATTGGTTGTAATCGCGTTTACGGAGAATAGAGGCTTATCATATTCTACCAAATAATCAATTTCATTTATATGAAGCATTGCATCTCCAAAAACACGAGGCATATACTTATTAACTTGTGCTATAACGTATTTTGCATTTCTCATTGCTGCTTTACAGGCTTCTACTGATACACCCATAGAGCAACATCCATTTTTGTCTGGAGGTGAAACTTGAATTAATGCAACATCAACAGATACGTGTTTTCTGTCAAATAACAAAGGCACGTCGCTTAGGAAAACGGGCGTGAAAGTTCCATTTCCAGCCGAAATTACGTGTCGGACATTTTTCGATAGGAAAAAAGAATTTGTGAAAAAACTATCTTTATATTTAATATCGGCGTAAGGAGCATCTCCTTCAACGTGAATATGTCCAATAGTTACATTTCTCAGCTCGGGAGCTCGTACAACTAAGCTTTCTACTAAATGTGTTGGAACTGCAGCCCCTCCCTGTATATATATAAAATCGTTGCTCTTTACTACTTTTAGAGCTTCTTCTGCGGTTGTGTATATAGCCATATATGCTCAAAAATTTAGTTATTATTGTAGAATGCATTTAATAGGTTTCAAAGTTACATTTTTTTTTCGAAAATTCAAATTTTCAGGCTCTTATCACTAAAAATGATATTTGTAAACTTTCAAAAAAGATTGGTTTAGTTCTAATTTTACTTTTCATTAAATTATTTTTTCTATCTTTGTGGCTTAACTAAAAACGCAAAATATTATGTATCCACCAGATTTGGTAAAACCTATGATAGAGGAACTAACTGAGGTTGGTTTTCAAGAATTAAAAACAATTGAAGAAGTTCAAGAAGCATTAAAAAAATCGGGAACAACGCTAGTTGTTGTGAATTCTGTTTGTGGCTGTGCAGCAAGAAATGCACGTCCTGCAGTACTGATGAGCCTTCAAAATGCAAAAAAACCAGATTATTTAACAACAGTATTTGCTGGTGTGGATAGAGAGGCTGCTGAAGAAGCAAGAAGTTTTATGTTGCCTTTCCCGCCGTCTTCTCCTAGTATCGCTCTTTTTAAAGATGGAGAGTTAGTCCATATGCTTGAACGTCATCATATTGAAGGAAGATACGCAGAAACTATCGCTGAAAATCTTCAACAGGCTTATGACGAATTTTGCTAAAATATTTTAATTTGCCAAAGTACACATACTTTGGCAAATTTTTAATCACACGAAATATCGCAATGAAAATACTCGCATACCCTCTGAGCATACTTCACTATGTTGTTTTGAGTTCTTTGTTATTGATTTTTCATCCTTTACAGTGGATTTCCATTCATTTCTTGGGTAGAAAAACGCATAAGAATTTAGTTGATTTTTTGAATATCTTAATCATTAAATCATTACTAATTACGGGTAATCGAGTGAAGTTTAGTTTTGAGGTTCCTCTTCCTAAAAACACTCCTCTGATTTTTGCAGCAAATCATCAAAGTATCTATGATATTCCTCCTCTTATTTGGTATTTAAGAAAGTATAGTGTTCGTTTTGTTGGAAAGAAAGAATTGGGAAATGGAACGCCGAGTATAACCATCAATTTACGACATAATGGTTCAGTTCTGATTGATCGTAGCAGACCTCAAGATGCAATTCCTCAATTAGAAGAATTTGGAAAATCATTGCAACAGAATAAAGACTCGGGATTAATTTTCCCAGAAGGAACTCGAAGTAGAGGGAATACGCCTAAACAATTTAAAACAAAGGGATTAGAGGCTATTATGAAAAATATGCCAGATGGTTATATTGTACCAATTACAATAAACAATTCTTGGAAGATTTTGAAATATGGTTCTTTTCCTGTAGGCATAGGTAATAAAATCAGCTTCTATGTTCATAAGCCAATAAAAATTGAAGTAGAAAATATTCAAAATCAAATTGCAGAAGTAGAAAAAATAATCATTTCGAGGATAGAAAAATAAAAAGGCTGTTTTAAAACAGCCTTTTTTATTATACATCATTATTTTAGACTTCCAACCATATCTTCTGGTTTTACCCAAGCATCGAAATCTTCAGGGGTTACGTATCCCAAACGAACGGCTTCCTCTTTCAGAGTAGTTCCGTTTCGGTGTGCTGTTTGAGCAATTTCAGCAGCTTTGTAATATCCTATTTTTGTATTTAAAGCGGTAACCAACATTAAAGAATTATCGACTAACTCTTTGATACGTCTGTGATTAGGTTCAATTCCTTGTGCACAATGTTCGTCAAATGACACACAAGCATCTCCTAATAATTCTGCTGAACGCAAGAAGTTTGATGCCATCAAAGGTTTGAAGACATTCAACTCGTAGTGACCTTGAGCTCCTCCAACGGAAATAGCAACGTCATTACCCATAACTTGAGCAGCAACCATTGTAAGTGCCTCACATTGTGTAGGGTTTACTTTTCCTGGCATAATTGAACTACCTGGTTCATTTTCAGGGATTAATATTTCTCCAATTCCTGAACGTGGACCAGATGCTAACATACGAATATCATTTGCAATTTTGTTCAATGAAACTGCTAATTGTTTTAGAGCTCCGTGTGCTTCCACAATAGCATCGTGTGAGGCTAATGCTTCGAATTTATTAGGAGCTGTAACAAATGGATGTCCAGTGAATTTAGCAATGTATTCAGCTACTTTCACGTCGTATCCTTTTGGAGTGTTAAGTCCTGTTCCTACGGCAGTTCCACCTAAAGCTAATTCAGAAAGGTGAGCCAATGTATTTTTCAAGGCTTTGAGTCCATAATCTAATTGAGCTGCATATCCTGAAATTTCTTGTCCTAAGGTAAGTGGCGTGGCGTCCATAAGGTGAGTGCGTCCAATTTTTACTACATCTTTGAAGGCTTCTGCTTTCGCTTTTAAAGTATTACGAAGCTGTTCTACTCCTGGAATAGTTTTTTCAACCACCATTTTATAACAAGCAATATGCATTCCTGTTGGGAAAGTATCGTTTGAAGATTGTGATTTATTTACGTCATCATTTGCTTTTAAAACAGGTTCTCCTTCACCTATTTTTCCACCAGCAAGTACTTGCGCACGATTGGCAATTACTTCATTAACGTTCATATTTGATTGCGTACCTGAACCCGTTTGCCAAATTACAAGTGGAAATTGGTCATCTAATTTTCCTGCCAAGATTTCATCACAAACCTGTGCGATTGCATCTCTCTTTTCAGTTGAAAGTACACCCAAATCACAGTTGGCATACGCAGCAGCTTTTTTCAAATAAGCGAAACCTCTTACGATTTCAATTGGCATTGAAGCAGGAGCTCCAATTTTAAAATTGTTACGTGAACGCTCAGTTTGGGCCCCCCAATATTTATCGGCAGGAACTTTCACTTCGCCCATAGTGTCTTTTTCAATTCTGTAACTCATTTTATTCTATTTTTATGTTATTAAACAATTTTTTCTAAGTTTTTAAGCCCTACAAAATTACTAAATTTAGTAGACATAAAATAGTTTTTTGATATTTTTTTGTCTTTTTTATCATAAAAAAATGAGACTTGAAAATCACACGGAAGTTCCAAGTCTCAATTTACATAATTTCTAGTTAATCAATTAATATTAATACGCTTTAGCAAATAATACGCGTTTGGTTGAAGGCTTTCCTGAAAAAATACATACACCTTGCTCTTCCTCAGCGTCCAACGGAATACAACGGATAGTTGCTTTGGTTTCTTCTTGAATTTTTGCTTCAGTTTCAGCAGTTCCATCCCAGTGTGCGGATATAAATCCTCCTTTATTTTCCAAAACATTTTTAAACTCCTCGTACGAATTTACTTCGGTAATGTGCGTATTTCGGTAATCAAGAGCTTTTTTGTAGATATTTTGCTGAATTTCAACCAATAATTTTTCAATATGTTCAACAATCACATCTCCTGAAATGGTTTCTTTGGTAAGTGTATCACGTCGAGCCACTTCAAAGGTATTATTTTCTAAATCACGTTGTCCTACAGCCAAACGCACAGGAACACCTTTCAATTCATATTCATTGAACTTAAAACCAGGTTTTTGTGTGTCTCGGTCATCAAATTTTACCGAAATTCCTTGTTTTTTCAGTTTATCCATTAAAGGTAATACACGTTGTCTTACGGCTTCTAATTGTTCTTCTCCTTTGTAAATGGGAATTATAACTACTTGAATTGGAGCTAATTTTGGAGGAAGAACCAATCCATTGTCATCACTGTGAGTCATAATTAAGGCTCCCATCAGTCGGGTTGAAACTCCCCAAGAAGTAGCCCAAACATAGTCAAGTGTTCCCTCTTTTGAAGCAAATTTCACATCAAAGGCTTTAGCAAAATTCTGTCCTAAAAAGTGCGAAGTTCCTGCTTGTAGAGCTTTTCCGTCTTGCATCAGAGCTTCAATACAATAGGTTTCGTCAGCTCCCGCAAAACGCTCAGATTCAGTTTTAAATCCTTTAATAACAGGTACGCACATAAAATTTTCAGCAAATTCTGTATAAACGTGCATCATTTTTTCAGCTTCTTCAATGGCTTCTGCTTTGGTTGCGTGTGCGGTATGTCCTTCTTGCCATAAAAATTCTGCTGTACGTAAAAACAAACGAGTACGCATTTCCCAACGAACCACGTTTGCCCATTGATTAATCAAAATAGGCAAATCACGATATGATTGAATCCAATTTTTATATGTATTCCAGATGATTGCCTCCGAAGTGGGTCGAACAACCAATTCTTCTTCCAATTTTGCTTCTGGGTCAACCATTAATTTCCCTTTTTCATTAGGGTCAGCTTTCAAACGATAATGCGTTACCACAGCACATTCTTTGGCAAATCCTTCAGCATTTTTTTCTTCTGCTTCAAAAAAACTTCTTGGTACGAAAAGTGGAAAATAGGCATTAACGTGTCCTGTTTCTTTGAACATTCGGTCGAGTTCTGCTTGCATTTTCTCCCAAATAGCATATCCATAGGGTTTTATAACCATACAGCCACGAACACCAGAATTTTCTGCTAATTCGGCTTTTACCACCAATTCATTATACCATTTTGAATAATCTTCTCCGCGTTTTGTTAAGTTTTTACTCATTTTTATTAATCTCGTAAAATTGCTATTCTCGTAATTTTGTCAAAGTTGCAAATTTATGAAAAGTATTTCAGATTTTAATGTTTGTGATTAGGAAATTAAACGAATGCTTTTTGTAATGTGAAAATTTTTAAAATATTCGAATGTAAATACTTTTGTAATTAATCTTAAAATAAGTACCTTTGCTCGGAATTTTGTAATTAACCTCTAAACAAATAAATAATATGTTAAGAAAAATTAACCAAGTACTTTTAGGAGGGATATTATGCTTGAGCTTTGTGGCTTGTAATTCTGTACAAAAAGCAAATAATCCCGTTACTGAAAAAACAACGATGTATCAGCCGATTAAGGTTCATACACCAAAACGTGCCGCTGGTCAGAAGGACGTAGTAAACTTAGTAACTCCAAAGTTAGAAACAGTTCGAGTAGGATTTATCGGATTAGGAATGCGTGGCCCTAGTGCAGTGCAACGTTTTATGCATATTCCAGGAGCTAAAGTAACAGCTCTTTGTGATATCCGTCCAGAACGAGTTGAGAAAGCTCAAACAATTTTGGAAAAAGCAGGAGTTGAAAAAGCGGCAACTTATAGTGGTTCGGAAGATGCTTGGAAAGCTCTTTGTGAACGCGATGATGTAGATTTGGTCTATATTGTAACTGATTGGAAATCACACGTTCCTATGGCTTTGTATGCTATGGAAAAAGGTAAACACGTAGCTATTGAAGTGCCTGGTGCAATGACTATGGAAGAAATCTGGTCGTTAATTGATATGGCTGAGAAAAAACGTTTGCATTGTATGATGCTTGAAAATTGTGTATATGATTATTTTGAATTAACTTCACTAAATATGGCTCAACAAGGATTGTTTGGTGAGATTATTCACGCTGAAGGTTCGTACATACACGCATTGGACGATTTTTGGACAGCTTATTGGAATAACTGGAGATTGGACTATAACGCTAAACATCGTGGAGATGTGTATCCAACACACGGAATGGGACCTGCCTGTCAAGCACTTGATATTCACCGAGGCGATAAAATGAATTACTTGGTTTCATTCGATACAAAACCTTTCAAAGGTAAAAAACTTTACGAAAAAGTTACAGGTAAGAATGGGGATAACTTCCAAAATGGAGACCATACGATGACAATGATTAAAACAGAGAAGGGAAAAACAATGCAAATTCAGCATAATGTAATGACTCCTCGTCCGTATTCACGTATGTATCAACTTACTGGAACAAAAGGATTTGCTAATAAATACCCAACAGAAGGTTACACGGTAGAACCTGAAAATGTTTCAAAAGATGATGTTCCCAATCACGAGAATTTAAGTTCTCACGGGTTTGTTCCGAAAGAAGCCAAAGAAGCTCTTATGAAAAAATACAAACATCGAATTCATATTGAGTTGGAAGAGAAAGCTAAACAAGTAGGTGGACACGGCGGAATGGATTTCATAATGGATTACCGGTTAGTTTATTGTTTAAGAAATGGACTTCCGTTGGATATGGATGTGTACGATTTGGCAGAATGGTCTTGCTTAGTGCCTCTTTCAAAAATTTCACTTGAAAATGGAAGTGCACCTGTTGAGATTCCTGATTTTACACGTGGAGCTTGGAATAAAATTAAAGAGTACAGACACGCTTTTGCAGACTAAAAATTTTGAACATATAAAAAAAGCCTTGTAATTTACAAGGCTTTTTTTATAGCCAAGGTTCAATTAATTGAATTATTGGAGGAGCTAAAATCACTGTAAAAACGCCATTAAGTATCATTCCTAAACTGGCATAAACAGCGTGTTTTTCACCAAGCTCGAAAGCAGCCATGACACCTAATCCGTGAGAAGCAGTTCCTACAGCAATTGCCTTGCCCATAGGGCTTTTAACTCTGAAAAAATCAAGAATTTTAAACCCAAAAATACTGCCAAGTATTCCTGTAATTATCACTGAGGCTACTGTAAGAGGAGGAATTCCTCCAAGAACTTTTGAAATTTCAATAGCAATAGGTGTTGTTACTGATTTTGGAACTAATGACAATATAATTTCTTTATCTGTTCCAAACAATTTTGCAACCAAACAGACAGAAAAAATACCCGCTAAACTACCAAAAAACTGAGATACAAACAATGGAATTAATTGTCTTTTTATTTTCGAAATTTGTAAATATAGAGGTACACCAAGTGCAACAATAGAGGGTTTGAGCCAAAATTCAATATAAGTTCCCGCTTCTTCATACTTATTATGAGATATGTTGAAAATAGATAAATATCCTATAAGAATAGCAGTTGTTACCAGAACAGGACTCAGAAAAGCAGATTTATATCTTTTTTGCAACATTTGAGCCGAATAGTAAATAACGAAAGTAAGTCCCAAAAGTAGTAAAGGATTTTCTAAATATGTGTTCATTGTTTTTTAATCTTTTTTCGTAAAATTTGATAACTATGTCCTGTTACAACAATCACAATAATTGTACTGATAATCACTGTGACAGCGATAGACCAAAAGTTGGTAGCTATTAGGTTAAAATGAGCCAAAATTGCGACACCTGGAGGAACAAAAAAAAGTCCCAAATTTGCTAATAACAAATCCGAAATGGCTTTTACCCAGTGTAATTTGATCCAACCTAATTGTAAAAAAAGTGTCAAAAGAAACATACCAATGATGCTTGAAGGAAATTGTATTTCAGTAATAAATACAATCAGCTCCCCCAAGGCTAAACAACCAAAAATTATAGCACAATATCGAACTAACATATTAAAAAATTTGTCGCAAAGGTACTTCGTTTTATAAAAATGAAGAAGTTTTTGAAAATATATTTGTTTTTTGTAGCAAAAAAAATGAAAATCTGTATTTTAATTGTGTTTCTTATAAGTATTTGGTTAAAGGTGTATTATGATAACTTAAGGAAAATGAAATATGTGATAAAAACATAAAAAAATGTAAAATATTATGAGGATAATAAAGTTTTATATATATTTGCCCAGCAAACAAAAAGAAAAAAGCTATGATAAATTCAGAAAAATTTGATGATTCTTCTCAAAAAGAAGAATTTACATTCGATGAAGGGTATGCAAATGAACCCAGAAAAGGAGGCGGAATAATTTCTAAGATTTTGATAGGAGTCTTAGCTATTACAACAGGTTTTGTTGGCTATCACGCTTATTCGCTTCGTGAGCAGAAGGATAAAAATGAGATTGAGTTAAATGAGCAAAAAGAACAGATAATTAAGGAGTTAAGTGCTTTGAAAACAAGCTATGATAAAGCTGTTGAAGAGAACAAAACTACTAATCAGGATCTTATTGATGCTCGTAACAAGGTAAGTATGTACATTGATTCCTTAAAAACAATGAAAATGTCAATGGCATCACTGACAAAGTACAGAAATCAAGTTTTTACCTTAACTAAGGAGCGTGAGCGTTTATTAGCAATTAACGATTCATTGAGAAGATCTAACGCTTTAATTCGTCAGGAACGTGATAGTGTTGCTGGAGCTCTGCAAACGACAGTTTCATATGCAGACTCATTAGTACAACAAAATACGAAACTTAGAAAAGTAGTTGAAAGTGGAGAAGAGCTACAAATCAATAAATTAACTACTGAGGCTGTTAAGGAGCGTTCGAGTGGTAGGCTAGTTGAAACAAGTAGATCAAAAGCCGCTGACAAAATTCGTGTGTGTTTTACTGTTGCTGCAAACAGAATTGCTAAATCAGGAACAAGACATTTTTACATACAATTAGTAGACCCTAACGGTATTACTTTAGGAGAAAATGGAACCACTTCAGTAGGTGATAATACTGTTAACTATAGTGTTGCAACTAGATTTATCTATGAGAATAAAAATATAGATGTGTGTGATTTCGTTTCAAAATCAGGTGCTAAATTCGAAAAAGGAACTTACAGAGTTGTTGTTTTTGACGATAAATTGAAATCTATAGGCGAGACAGAATTCTCACTTAAATAAGAACGTTCATAATAGAGATTTATATTAAACTGAAAAAGAGAGAAAACATTTAATGTTTTCTCTCTTTTGTTTTTCTAAAATCAATTTCAATAATTTTAAACGTAAGTAAGGCTTACTTTAAAACGTAGCTTTATTAATTCTTGTACTCCTGCAATAGCTTTAAAACAACGTTTTAATTTTGTTTTCTCTTCTTTGCTTAAGCTGTTTAAATCCAGATATCTACCATTGTTATCATTTTTTAATCCACTTTTTATACGGAATTTTAACAATGCTTTGGCGGCATAGGCTCCAGCTAAGTATATGTCTTTATTTTGAGGTTCCAACTCAGCCAGTTTTTCAAAACGCTCAGAAGTATTGGTTATTTCTTTGATTTTGTAAGATAATGAAAGCAATCTTGCACTATCATTAATTGTTGTCAAAGCTCTGGCTTTTAAATCGAATTGGTCTTTATACTTTCCATCGTGTTCTACGATAAAGTTTCTGAAGAAACCAAGAGGAGATGGATTTTCTAATGCACTTTTTGCTAACAAAGCCATAAAACGCTCGTTATTCTGTGTTAATTCAAATACTTTATCACTTAATTTATCAACCAAAGTGGGTTCTCCAAATGAAAAAGCCATATCATAGAAGATTGAAAACATCAAAAGGTCAGCATCATTTGCGTTAGAAATCCATTTCTGAAATTGTTCTTCCCATCTTTCTAAACTCAAGCACCAATTTGGGTTTCTTGCCATCATATCTGCAGGGCAATACTCATACCCAATTTTGTTGAGCATTGTGTTGATTTTATCAGCTAATTGTAAAAAATATTGCTGTGTTTTTTCGTAATTTTCTTCTGTAACATTTTCAAAAACAATTGCATTATCTTGGTCAGTTACCAAAAATTGTTCTTTTCGAGCGTGGCTTCCCAAACTGACCCACGCAAACCGAACGGGTGGGGGAGTAGGCATTCGTTTGATACATATTTCAATAGCTTTGGAAATGATTGCTTCGAATAGTTGATGGAATGAATCGGTAATTAATCCCAATGGAATATTTTGTAATACATATCCTTTCAGTAAGTTAAGTGATTGTTTTCGGATTCTCTTTAAATGTTTTGATTTTTTTGAACGTTTAACAGCTTTCATTAGCTCAGGAATGCTATCGCCTTTCACCGTTTCAATATCGTGTTGTGTCATTATGCCACATACAAGAGTTTTATTGCTACCATCTTCTGTGATTATTAGGTGATTGATATTACTTTTAATCATTTCGAACTGAGCTTGTGCGATTGTCATCTTTTTCGGATACGTTTTAACAGGACTGCTCATTACCTGTGATACTTTCATATCTAATGAAAAACAACCCGTTGCTATTTGTTTTCGCAAATCTTTATCAGTAACAATACCTAAAGGTTTTTTTTCTGAATCTACTACAACGATGCTACTAACTCGTTTTTCGGTCATCAAAAAAGCAGCTTGTTGAATATTTTCATCTGGATTGGTTTTCACTACTTTCCGAACATAAATTGCAGGTTGTAGCTCAAAGAAATCTTTTTGAAGCATATTTCTGTCGAAATTTTGATACAAAAATTTGGTATAGTCAACAGAATATGGATTTCTTGTTTTCGATGCAAAAATTTCAATAAGATATAAGCCTATTTTTGTATCACTTTCAATAAGTGGGCGAAATTCATTTGCTGGAATTCCGTAAATGATAGATTCTTCTTGAGCGATGGCAGTCATTTGGTAAGGTGTGTTTGTAATCATCGGTCGAACACCAAAAACATCACCCTCGTCACAAATATCAACCATTTCTGAATTATCATTTATCGTTTGTTTCATTTCGATGGCTCCTTCCTTAACAATGTAGAGATATTGATGAGCTTCTTCGTGTTCTTTGAAGAGGATTTTACCTTTTTCTAAATAAATGACGACAACTTCCTTTGATAAATTGAGTAAGTTATTTTCATCAATAATATCAAAAGGAGGATATTTTTTTAAAAAATCGTGTACTCTTCTGGAGATAGTATTTCTCATAAATAAAATTAAAATAGATATTGGTTATTCTTTTCCTTTTACCTCGTGTAGTTTTCCGACTGATTTTCCTACTATCATTGCCACACAAGCATCTCCTGTAACGTTTGCAACAGTTCTCATCATATCCAATGGGCGGTCGACGGCGAAAATTAACGCTAATCCTGCTTCGGGAATACCTGCTTGTTCCAAGATAATGACAAGCATAGAAATACTAGCACCAGGAACACCAGCCGTTCCTATAGAAGCTAATGTTGCCGTTACAACAATCCCGAGCTGAGCTACAAAGCTTAGGTCCATTCCTGAAGCCTGTGCAATGAAAATTGTTGCAATTCCCAGATACAGACTTGTTCCATCCATATTTATGGTTGCTCCCAGCGGAATTACAAAACTAGCGACTTCCTCGTCTACACCTAATTCATCTTCTACTCGTTCCATAGTTAAAGGCATTGTCGCTGAACTTGAACTTGTTGAGAAAGCTAGTAGCTGTACGGGAGCCATTTTTTGAAGAAAAAATTTGGGAGTCCTCTTGGTAAAAGTCCACACCAAAATGCAATACACTAACATCAGTATTGTTAAACCACCAAATACACATAAAGCATAGATTAACAGAGCAGAAAGTACTTCAGAATTGGGAACTTCTACAATTAATCCAGCGATGAGAGCAAAAACCCCATAGGGAGCAAATTTCATAATCATATCAATGATTTTCAAAATAATATCATTAAGACTATTGAAAAAATCTTTGACAGGTTTAGTTTTTTCTTCAGGAATTAAAATCATTGCAAATCCAAATAATATTGCACAGAAAATAATTTGAAGCATATTGGCATTGTTGGTTGCTGATAAAATGAGATTATCTGGAACTAAGTTTTCGATAGCATCTAAGGGACGAGCTTCTTTCTGTTTTTGGGCAATACTTATGCTTATATCTGCTTGTGATTTAAAGCTTTGCATCAATTCGACACGCGTTTCTTCTTTTAGCATTTTTCCTGGTTGAACAATATTTGCGACTGTCAATCCGATGGAAACAGCTAAAACGGTTGTTAACATATATATAACAATTGTTCGAGTACCAATTCGGGAGAATTTAGAAATATCTTTCAAATCGGAAATTCCCTTGATGAGAGAGGCTAAAATTAGAGGTATTGCTATGATTTTAAGTAGTTTAATGAAAATATTTCCGAAAGGCTTTATATAATCTAACACAAAGTTTTTCCCCCACGAAAATTGTAACATCAGCAGGGCTAATAAGCTCCCTGCAAGCATACCAATAATGATTTGCCAGTGTAACGCAATTTTTATATTTTTCTTCATAAACCAAAAATGGAAAATAATTGTTGTACTTTTAATTAGTTTCGCAATATATAACTTTTTTTGAATACAAGAAATTTGTAAATTGTTTTTTCTATTTTTGCCAAAAAACGAATGAAATTTATATTCGACTATATTTTATTTTTTGTAAAATCAATTCATCTTCACGGAGTGCATTCTCCTTTTGTTTTTAGTTTGATTAACAATTGTTTACGCTCTAAAAATAAAATTCAAATTGAGGAAATATGTAATTTCAGAGAAATAGGAATTTCTGAAAGAAAATTGCAATTATTGTTACAATTTATTGAATATTTTGATGTAAAATATGTTTTTGTAGATGATGAAAAGTTAAAAAAAATCTTGCAACTTTCAAAAGAAAATATTTTTGTTGAAACAGAGAAACTATCCGATTCCGTAACAGAAAAATACGACCTCATTTTCATAAACAAGAATACTAAAAATTTGAATATTATATCATTCTTAGAAAAAATGCATAATGATAGTGTTTTGATAATTAATGATATACATAAAAAAAAGAATAAAAATTATTGGGAAAACTTGGTAAAACATTCAAAAACAACTGCTTGTATAAACACGTTTACACAAGGCTACATTTTTATACGAAAGGAGCAAAAAAAAGAAGTTTTTTACATCAAGTTATAGTGATTTTTAGTACATTCGCAAAAAATAGTTAGAATTTTATCTGCTGGAAACTTGCGAGAGTATCAGCTGTTTAATTTGTGAAAATATGAGTTTGTTAGAGATTAGAGATATCAAACGTGATTTTAAATTGGGAAATGAAGTTCTTCACGTTTTGAAAGGTATTTGGCTATCAATCGAAAAGGGAGAATATGTGGCACTTATGGGACCTTCGGGTTCGGGAAAATCTACTTTAATGAACATTTTAGGATGTTTGGATACACCTACTTCGGGGGAATATATTCTTAACGGAAGAGATGTTAGTAAACTTTCTGATAGTGAACTTGCTGACATTCGTAATAAAGAAATTGGATTTGTTTTCCAGACGTTTAACCTTATGCCCAGAACTACAGCATTGGATAATGTAGCTTTACCGATGATTTATGCAGGAATAGAAAAAAATAAACGAAGAGAACGAGCTACAGAAGTGCTTGAACTTGTCGGTCTTGGCGATCGAATGATGCATAAACCTAACGAGTTATCGGGAGGTCAAAGGCAGAGAGTGGCTGTGGCAAGGGCTTTGGTGAATCACCCTTCTATCATTTTGGCAGATGAACCTACTGGAAATCTGGATTCAAAAACTTCATACGAAATTATGGCACTTTTTGATGAAATTCATCAGAAAGGAAATACAGTTATATTAGTGACGCACGAGGAAGATATTGCACAACACGCACATCGTATTATTCGTTTGCGTGACGGATTAATAGATAGTGATTTTAGGAAAGAGTAATTTTAAAAAATAGATATATGTGGTGGTTATGGGGATTATTGGCTATTCCTGTATTCTTTTTACTTATTTTCTGGAATGATAGAAAGAATCGGGATAAATTGTACAAACGACAAGGAAGAAATTTCAGGGAAAATTATTTCAAGAAGAAAGAAAAACGTTAATAGAATTTTCAATTGATTTTTGATAAAAGACAATCCAAAAATATAAAATTTTACAGATTTATTTTCTGTTTTTAGTAAGTTGTTTTTTATATATTAGGAGTTTTCCTTTGTATTTATCTATAAAAAAATAACTCTCTGTTTATCAGAGAGTTATTTTATGTTTTGTGACCTCGTCAGGATTCAAACCTGAAACCTCTTGAGCCGTAATCAAGTGCTCTATTCAGTTGAGCTACGAGGCCTGATTTTTAAATCGGTTGCAAAGATACAAACTTATTTTAAATCTCCAAATATTTTTTATAAAAAATAATAAACTTTTTTGCTAATAGCTTATTTTCAGTATGCTAAATAACTTCAACTCTCCAACCAAAAGGATCTTCTGATTTGTTATATTGAATATTTAAGATGGTTTCTTTAATTTTCGAAGCGTATAAATCTGTTGGACGATTAATCTTATAGTCTTTTCCTTTGTAGCCAAATCCTGAAATTGGACTGATAACTGCTGCTGTACCACTTCCAAAGATTTCTTGAAGAGAACCGTTTTCTGTAGCCAGTAATAATTCTTGTACTTTTATAGGTCGGACCTCTGTTTTGATACCTAATTTTTCTGCAATAGCAAGTACACTTTTTCGTGTAACACCATCTAAAATACGGTCGCTGGTGGGACAAGTAATTAACGTATCATCTATTCGAAAGAACAAATTCATCATTCCAGCTTCTTCTAAAAATTCGTGAGTTGTATCGTCCGTCCAAATAATTTGTTGATATCCTTCTTGAATAGCTAGTTGCGTCGGATAGAATTGCCCTGCATAGTTTCCTGCTGCTTTTGCTGCTCCAAAACCTCCGTTAGCGGCACGGCTATAATAATCAGCAATTTTTACTTTCACATCCCCTCCGTAATAAGCCTGTACTGGAGAAGTAATAATGAAAAAAATGTATTCCTTTGAAGGAGAAGCCATTATTCCTGTAGAAGTTCCTATGATAAACGGACGAATGTACAATGAATTTCCAACTCCTTTCTTAATCCAATCTCTATCAACTTTTAACAATGCTTTTAGCCCTTCGTCAAACCAATTCTCAGGAAACTCAGGAATAGCTAAACGCACAGCTGATTTATTCATACGTTTGTAATTTTCCTGTGGACGGAAAAGAAAAATATTATCATTGTCGTCTTTGTATGCTTTCATTCCCTCAAAAATTGCCTGTCCGTAATGAAAAACACTTGCTGAAGGTTCTAACGAAATAGGTGCATAAGGCTTGATTTGAGGTTGTTGCCAACTTCCATTTTTGTAATGACAAACAAACATATGGTCAGAAAAAGTTTGACCAAATGCTAAGTTTGAAAAGTCTACTTGATTTATGCGACTCTCTTTTATTTTTTCTATTGTTAAATTAAATTCTAAATTTCCCATAATTTTATTTTTTTGCGAATCTACTAAATTTCTTTTTAAATTTAAAAGAAAACAATGTGTTTTTTTTGAATCAATATTTTTTCATTTGATTTTTAATTGATTATTCAAAAATTTGTGATTTTTAAAATTGATTAAATTCTACTACGAAGAAATTGACTAACGGAAGATTACTAACAATTCATTAAACTCTGTTTTTGAAAATATAAATTTTTATTAGACTTCAAATCTTTTTTGTACATTTGCAACTTGTTTTAGTTTTAGGAAAAATGATAGAAAAAGAAATGGATAAAGTAGATTATACTTTTGTACATAGGCATTTAAAAATCAATGGTTTTTCTATTGATAGAGAGAATTTGGTTATTTTGGCGATGGAATACATCAAAGATGGTGAACCTTACCGAAAATCTATTGGAAATTTTTTACTGAATTGGCTCGATGATAATGATTACGTTGAGGCAGTTACTTCAGGCTCAACAGGAATTCCCAAAGTAATCCGCTTGAAAAAGCAACATATGGTAAATTCGGCTTTGGCTACGGGAAAACACTTAAATTTATCTCCTAAAAACACAGCGTTATTGTGTCTACCAGCTGATTTTATTGCTGGAAAAATGATGATAATTCGTGCTATTGTATTAGGATTGCATTTGGATATCATTCAGCCTTCATCAATGCCACTGGCTTTAACGAATAGAGACTATGATTTCACAGCAATGATTCCGCTTCAAGCATCAAAATCATTGTATGATTTGCATCGTGTAAAAAAATTAATTCTCGGTGGAGCCGCAATTGATAACGATTTGGAAGCCAAACTACAAAATGTTTCAACGGAGGTGTATTCTTCTTATGGAATGACGGAAACTATTTCGCATATTGCAATGCGACACGTTAATCATACGGAATCGCACGAAGATAGTTACAAAGCGTTGCCAGGTGTGACATTCCGCCAAGATGAGAGAAAGTGTTTGGTAATTAATGCTCCTCAAATATCTGATCACGAGGTTATTACTAATGATATTGTAAGGTTAATTTCCGATACTGAATTTATTTGGTTAGGTCGCTTGGACAACGTAATCAATTCAGGAGGATTTAAAGTATTCCCTGAAAGTGTTGAGCGTAAAATTAAGAAGTACATTAAAAATAATTACTTCATTATAGGTGAAGACGATGATGAACTTGGACAAAGAGCTGTTCTGTACGTAGAGGGCAATAAAGAAGATTATCCAAGTCTATCTCACGATTTATATGTAGACAAAGAAATTTTAAAATATGAGGTTCCCAGAGTTATTTATTTTATGCCAAAATTTGAACTTACTGGTAACGGAAAAATTCAACGTAAAGAAACTGTAAAGAAATACAAAGGATAAACATAAAAGCTCAAAATCAATAATATAAATAAAGATTTTGAGCTTTATTCAATTTTAATAACCCGATGAGTCCGTATTTAAAGAAATTTATACCCTATATAATTCCTTACAAGAAATATGCTTTTTTGAATATTTTTTTTAATATTTTGTATGCTTTATTTAGTGCTATTTCGTTTGTAGCACTTATCCCGATGTTGGACATTTTATTTGGAAAGGATACCAAAAAAATCGTTGAGGAGCCTGTTTTTTCAGGAAAAATTTCAGATTTGGTAAGTTATGGTAAAAATGTACTAAATTATAGAATATCAAATATTGTTGGAGAAGATTCCGTTGCCGCTTTAACAATTGTCATTACTCTTGTTATTGTACTTTTTTTGCTTAAAAATGCGTTTAATTATACTGCTGTGTTTTTTATCACACATTTGCGTAATGGCGTACTGAAAGACTTACGAAATGCACTTTACAAAAAAATAACGAATTTGCCTCTTTCTTATCTTTCTGAACAAAGAAAAGGAGATATAATTGCTCGTGTGGCGGGTGATGTAGGAGAAGTGCAACATTCTTTTCTTTCAATATTGGAATTGATTGTTAGAGAGCCTCTTACAATTATTTTTTCGATTGTTATGATGTTGGGAATTAGCGTAAAATTAACCATTTTTACTTTTGTTTTTATCCCAATTTCAGGTTGGATTATTTCCAAAATTGGAAAATCTTTGAAAAAGCAATCCACTAAAGTACAACAAGAACAAGGGCGATTTTTATCTCTTATAGAAGAAACTGTTGGCGGACTGCGAGTTGTTAAGGCTTTTAATTCTGAAAAGATTTTTCAAAACAAATTTGAAGATTCTACTTCACGTTTTTTTAAATTAGCTAACAATTTGGCAAACAGACAAAATTTAGCTTCACCAATGAGTGAATTTCTTGGAATTCTGATGATTGCTGTTCTACTTTGGTTTGGTGGAACAATGGTTTTAGTTAATAAAACTTTGGACGGAGCTGCTTTTATTGCCTTTATGGGGTTGGCTTACAATATTTTAACTCCAGCGAAAGCTATTAGTAAAGCTTCTTATGACTTAAAAAGAGGAAATGCCGCAGCTGAACGTGTATTTGAAATATTGGATTATGAAAGTCCTATTCAAGAAAAGGAAAATGCTTTTGATATACAGGAATTTAAGTCTTCAATCGTGTTGAAAAATATTACATTTGGATATAGTGATAATGAGGTTTTAACAGATTTTTCTTTAGAAATTCCTAAGGGAAAAACTATTGCCTTAGTAGGGCAATCAGGAAGCGGAAAAAGTACTATCGCAAACCTAATTACGCGTTTTTATGATGTAAACAAAGGGACAATTCAAGTTGATGGAATTGATATCAAAGATTTAACAATAAGCTCTTTACGACGTTTGATAGGAGTGGTTTCACAGGACTCAATTCTTTTTAATGATACTATTAAAAATAACCTTCTGATAGGAAAACCAAATGCGAGTGAACAAGAACTTTTGGAAGCAACCAAAGTAGCAAATGCTTATGAATTCATCAAGGATTTACCCGAACAGTTTAATACAAATATCGGAGACTCAGGTAGTAAGCTAAGCGGTGGGCAAAAACAACGTTTAAGTATTGCTCGTGCGGTTTTAAAAAATCCTCCAATTATGATTTTGGACGAAGCAACTTCCGCTCTTGACACTGAAAGTGAACGTTTGGTTCAAAATGCTCTGGAAAATATGATGAAAAACAGAACTTCCATTGTGATTGCTCATCGTCTTTCAACAATTCAAAAAGCTGATTTAATAGTAGTTATGCAGAAGGGACGCATTGTGGAGCAAGGAACACACAATGAGCTTTTGTTAAAGCAAGGTATGTATAAAAAATTAGTTGAAATGCAATCTTTTGAATCATAAATTTGGAAGAAAAAGAATTCATAACATTACTTCAAAATTCAAAAACACGTTCAAAAGCATTTGAAAATCTGGTAGATACCTACCAAAGAAGGCTTTATTGGCATATCCGAAGAATAGTTATTTCACACGAAGATACTGATGACGTGTTACAAGAAACTTTCATTAAAATTTTTCGAAACATTGATAAATTCAGAGGTGAGAGTTCTTTATTCTCGTGGGTTTACCGAATAGCCACCAATCAAGCCCTTGATTTTTTAAAGAAAAAAGCCAATGAGCGGAATTATTCAATTGAGGATTTGCAATATGATAGAAGTATACATTTAGAAACTGACGTTTACTTTGAAGGAGATGAAATACAAATCAAATTTCAAAAAGCTATTGCAACTCTTCCTGAAAAACAGCAACTTGTATTTAATATGAAATATTTTGAAGAACTTAAATATGAGCAAATATCTCAAATATTGGATACTTCGGTAGGTGCTTTAAAGGCGTCATATCATCACGCAGTGCAAAAAATCAAAAATTATTTGGAAACGCATTAAACTTTTTACTGATTTTGTCGTCTTACAACGAGGAAGTATGAAACGAAGTGAATTAAATATAAAATCAGGAATGAAAGTTCCAGAAACGTACTTTGATGATTTCAAAAAAAATCTGAAAAAAACTATTGATGCTGAATTGTTTATAGAAAACAAACAAGGCTTCAAAGTTCCAGAGAATTATTTTGAACATTCAAAGGAATCTATTTTGAAATCAACTACAGAAAGAACAAAAATATCTCATTTCTCAATAATTAGGTATGCTGTTGCTTCTGTTTTGATTTTGTTGTTTGTTTCTGTAGTTTGGAAATATACTTCTCAGACTTCACAAAATGTTTATTTTTCGGATTTAACTTCAGCAGAGATACAAGATTATCTGAATGACAGTTATTTAGAAGATAAAACATATTTAATTTTGGAAGAGTTAGAAGCAGTAAGTTTAAATTCCATTGTAAATGAAAATCAGAATATGGAAAATCTTGATGATTATTTACAAGAATATGATTATAAATTAGATGAAAATTATTAAAAGATAAAATTATGAGAGCATTTTTTACTATTATTTTGTTCTTCTTTATTAGTTTTTCTGTTTTTTCTCAAAAAGAGGATAATTATGAGAGAATAAAAACTTTAAAAATAGGATATATTACTGACAAAATAAATCTTACACCAGATGAAGCAAAAGTTTTCTGGCCTGTTTACGAAAAATATAACGAAAAATTACACAATTTACATAGCCAAATAAAAACTTGTAGGAAAGAAGGTTGTGATAAAAAGAGTAATTTAACAGAAAAAGAGGCTCTTGAGATTCTAAAAAAAGATAGTGAACTTAGCGATGAAATACGACAAGTAATTAAGGAAAAAGATAAAGAACTTTTGAAGATAATTTCAGCAAAAAAATTACTTTCGTTAAAAGAAGCTGAAAAGGAATTTCACAGAAAATTAATGAACCATTATAAGAATGCTAAATGAGAAAAAATCTGAGAGAAATTATGATTTCTCTCAGATTTTTTCTTAACTCACTAAACTTAATCCAATTCTTCTTCGCTGAATATCAACATCAACTACTTTCACGGTTATATGTTGATGCATTTTTACCACATCGTTTACATCAGCTACGTAACCATCTTTTAGTTGAGAGATATGAATAAGTCCACTTTCTTTTATTCCGATATCAACAAAACAACCAAAAGCTGTAATGTTATTTACAATCCCAGGTAAAATCATTCCAATTTTTACATCATCAAATGTTTTTACATTAGGGTCAAATTCAAAAATTTTAGCAGATTTTCGTGGGTCTAGTCCAGGTTTTTCTAATTCTTTAAGAATATCTTTTAAATAGATAACTCCTACATTATCATTAATGTATTTATTGATATTTATTTTGTTTATAGCCTCTTTATTACCGATGAGTTTTTCAGGTGAAATCCCCAAATCACTTGCCATTTTTTCAACAATTGGATAAGCCTCTGGGTGAACAGCTGAGTTATCCAACGGATTTTTTCCTTCGTGAATACGCAAAAACGCTACTGCTTGTTGGTAGGCTTTGGAACCCAATCTGGGAACGTTCAAAAGTTCTTCTCTTTCTGTAAAAGCTCCTTTTTCAGAACGATATTTTACAATATTTTCTGCCGTTTTTTCCCCAATTCCAGAGACATACGAAAGAAGAGATTTTCCTGCTGTGTTGAGATTTACTCCTACCGAGTTTACACATCTAATTACTACAGAATCAAGGTTTTCTTTTAGTTTTGTTTGATTTACATCGTGCTGATATTGTCCCACTCCGATTGCTTTTGGGTCAATCTTTACTAATTCTGCTAACGGGTCTGAAAGGCGTCTACCTATCGACACGGCTCCTCGCACTGTAACATCATAGTTTGGAAATTCCTCCCGAGCTATTTTAGAGGCTGAATACACCGATGCTCCCGCTTCATTTACTACAAAAACTTGTAAAGGAGAGCTAAAAGCTATGTTTTTAATGAACAATTCCGTTTCGCGTGAAGCAGTTCCGTTTCCAATAGCAATGGCCTCAATCTTGTAGGAATTAACCATCGATTTAATTTTTTTTGTTGCCATAGCAATATCTTTTTGCGGAGGATGCGGAAAGATAGTTTCATTGTACAACAAGTCTCCTTTTTCATCCAGACATACAACCTTACAGCCTGTTTTAAATCCAGGGTCGATGGCTAAAATTCTTTTTTCTCCCAGAGGAGCTGCCAATAGCAATTGTTTTAAATTTTCAGCGAATATTTGAATAGCCTTGTTATCAGCTTGTTCCTTAGCTTCTTGTAAAGTTTCATTTGATATGGAAGGTGCTAAAAGGCGTTTGTAACTATCCGCAATCGTGTCGTATAAAAAATCAGCTACTTCCCCTTTGGTTTTAATTATGGTTTTTCCTATAAAATCAATTGCTTCTTGCGAATCGATTTCAACTTTCAAACGAACAAAACCTTCACTTTCGGCTCGAAGCATTGCTAAAATACGATGAGAGGGCGTTTTTAAAAGATTTTCTTGCCAATCAAAATACATCGAAAATTTTTGAGCTTCTTCTTCCTCAGATTTCGTTTTAACCACCTGCGAAGTTATGTTTGCATTGCGTTGAAACATACGCCTTAAAGTTTTCCGAATAAAAATATTTTCACTAATCCATTCGGCGATGATGTCGGAAGCTCCCTGTAAGGCTTCCTTTTCTGTGGGAATTTCTTTGCTGATATATTTTGATGCAGTAAACTCCAAATCATTTACTTTTTGCGACATAATAATTTTAGCCAAAGGTTCTAATCCTTTTTCTTTAGCAATGTCGGCACGTGTCTTCTTTCTCTTTTTGTAGGGTAAGTAAAGGTCTTCCAATTCATTTAGAACAAAACAGGATTCGATTTTTTGTTTCAAATCATCGGATAATTTTCCTTGCTCTTCGATGGCAGCCAAGATGGTTTCTTTTCTTTTAAGAATGTTTTCATATTCGGTTTGCCATTTCGAAATTTGCTCAATGGCTATTTCGTCTAAGTTTTGCGTTTTATCTTTTCTGTAACGGGCAATAAACGGAATTGTACAACCTTCGGAAAGCAATAATAGGGTGTTTTCAATTTGATTTTTCTGAAAGGTATTATTCTGATTTTGAATATACTGAATATTTGTCATTATGAAGTTATGAAATTTGTAGATAAATTCAATAAAAAAAGCCATCTCAATAAAGATGGCTTTGTCCTTGAGCCGATAGAGGGATTCGAACCCACGACCCCGAGATTACAAATCACGTGCTCTGGCCAACTGAGCTATATCGGCGTTATTGCGGGTGCAAATGTAGTAACTTTTTTTTAATTTGCAAATCTTTTTATGAAAAAAATTATCCCAACTTATTTAACTTCCCAATAAAAGTTCCTGCTTTTTGCTCAAAATCTTTTCTAACTTGTTTTAAATGAGCACCTCTTTTCTCTACATCTCGGTGATAAATTTTTTCAATCAAATCGTCATAAGTAACCAAGATTTCTTGAATAAGTTCTGAACCTTTGCCCGTATTTCCGTTTGTGTATTCCCAATGAAACACGCTATCTATAATATCTCCGAAAACGTAATTAATCTCTTTTTTTAAATTTCTGATACTTGCCATATTTATTTCTTTTTAATTCGGTTACAAATGTACAATAAAAAAGAGATAAGAGCAAAATATTAATTGCGTATTCGTGTTAAAATTTATAGTTATTAATAACTTACCTGTATTTCCACTTTTATAAAACATTGAAAAGGCTTTTTATGATAGAGTAAACCTTCTGCATAGTTGAGCAGGATTATTTCTGGTAAAAAAGTTTTATAATCAAAAAAAGTGATATTCTGCTGTGATAAGGTAATTTTAGTATTTTTGTAGCGTTTTAAACAATGAATAAAATTAGCTACGATGAAATTTGTTTATATAATTCTTTTTTCAATGCTAACTTTTTCTATTTCAGCTCAAAGTAAAATAGAAGAGGCAAAAGAAAATTTATCTAAAGAATTACCAATTCAAGGTAGAGCAGCTTCAAATTCTGACGGAAGCTATACATCTTCCTCCGACTCATATTCCTTTGGAAGAGAGATGTTTACGGGGATTTTGTTAGATTTGACCGTGTTTTTAGCATATTATGTAGCTTTCGAAACTCCTCTGGAACAACAAGGTAGAATGTATAACGCCACGTTAAATCATTATCCGTTTTATGCAGGAGCTAAGGGAGACTATAAGTACACAAAGTCAAGCGATTATGTTTTTTGGAGATTAGAAGGTTCTAATTATTATTTTTCTGAAAAAGGTAGATTTTTTATGAATGACTTGAATTTAAGAATCAGGTTAGGGAGTCGTTTTGCTATAAAAACTGAATATTTACATTTTTGGGAAAAATTGTTGGTAAGTAAAAATAGTAAATTGGATATATTCACGTTAACGGGTCAATATTTCCGTATACGAACTCCGATAGTTTCTCTTCATTGGGGACTTGGAGCAAGTTATATTGCTAACGGAATCAATCAGTTTGGGTTTGCAACTGAGTTAGGAAATGAAATTTTCATCAAGCCATTTTCTTTATACACGGATTTGAAATATAGTTCTTCCAGGAATAGTGATGTTTACCATTTTTCAATCGGACCCAAATTCTATTTCCGAAATTATAACATAGGAGTTAAGTATCAGTATGTTAATCTGGCAGGAAGCAAAGCATCGGGTATAAGTTTTGGAGTTGGAGCTATTTTTTAGAAAAAAGTTAAAATTAGTACAAAACTATCAAGATAAATCATTAGAAGCGTTCCATAATTTATCATTCGGAACGGGAGCTGTAATTTCAATTTTTTCTTTTTTAACAGGGTGGGTAAAACTTAATTTTCGTGCGTGAAGATGAATACTTCCATCTGGATTGGAGCGTTTTGCGCCATATTTTAAATCTCCTTTTATAACGCAACCTATGGCAGAGAGTTGTGACCTAATTTGATGATGTCGTCCTGTAATTAACTGAATTTCTAATAGATAGTAATTGTCAAATTTTTTTAGTAATTTGTAGTTTAGAATGGCTTTTTTGCTGTTTTTTACCTCTTTTTTATGAGCTGTTGATTTATTTTTTTCTTGATTTCTGGTCAGCCAATGTGTTAAAGAGCCTTCGGTAGGAGAGGGGCTGTTTTCCGTAATTGCCCAATAAATTTTTTCAACATTTTGTTTGTCAGAAAATAATGTATTCATTCGAGATAAAGCCTTCGATGTTTTGGCAAAAACTACAATACCTGTAGTCGGGCGGTCCAAACGATGTACCACTCCCAGAAAGGCTTCTCCTGGTTTGTTGTATCTCTGTTTTAGGTATGTTTTTAATATTTCACTGAGCGGGGAGTCGCCTGTTTTGTCGCCCTGAACGATATCTCCTGCTCTTTTGTTTATGATTATCAGATGATTGTCTTCGTAAAGTATTTGCAGATTTTCTACGCTGGATTTTACTTTCATATTTTCTTTTTTTGGTAAGATATACAAAACGGAAATCGTCATAAAATAGCCCCAAAAGTAAAACAATAATAGGAATAAACAAGGTTTTTAAAGCCATTTCCATTTTAATGAAGAAAAAACCACCACTTAATCCTCCTAAAAAGAAGAAAATAATAATAAATAATCGTAGCTTGATATTCGATTTAGTTTTCTTTAACAGAACTTCTAAGTTGTTCTTTTTTAAGTAAATCCATTGGGAAAGTTCAATGCCTAAATCAGTAAATAGCCCTGTAAGGTGCGTGGTTCTTACCACAGAGTTAGAAATTTTTGTCACAAAAGAATTTTGAACTCCCATCGCGAAAAGTAATATACAAGCAGTAATATCTGTTGGGAAGTCTGTGAAAAAATAATTTAAAACAATCGCACTAAATAGTAGAAAACACTCAACCAATGTAGGTGCTACAAAAATATTGTGTTTTTTGTAATAATTTGCCGTTTCGATGAGCCAACCTGAAGTAAAAGAACCTGCCAGAAATGAGAAAATATATAGAAAATAGATAGTCCCTTTCCAAAATTCCATTATGGAAACATCGTAAATGAAAAGTGCAAAATGCCCTGTTACATTGGTAGTTAACTTTCCTAAGAACAAAAAACCAACAACATTAACGATACCCGCAACAAATGATAACACTACAGCAATTTGTAAATTATTCTTTGCTGTTCTATTTTTTCCCTGATGCCGAAACATTATAATGAACCTGATCATAAAAAAATTAGATTCAGAAAATAAATTCCTGAATCTGATTTTTTACTTTTTAATAAGATTCCTCTTTATTAGGGAACTCAACGTTCTTAACATCTTCTACATAACGGGAAACTGCCGATGTAATTTCATCATACAAGTTCGCGTAGCGACGCAAAAACCTTGGGTGAAATTCGTTTGTCATTCCTAAAATATCGTGGAGTACAAGAACTTGACCATCAACGCCACTTCCTGCTCCAATTCCTATAACTGGAATGCTGACACTCTTTGCTACTTCTTCAGCCAGAGTTGCAGGAACTTTTTCTAAAACAATAGAAAAACATCCCATTTTCTCTAACATAATAGCGTCTTCTTTTAGCTTTTGAGCCTCGGTTTCTTCTTTAGCTCGTACTGTATATGAACCAAATTTGTAGATAGACTGCGGAGTTAAACCCAAGTGTCCCATAACGGGAATTCCTGCATTCAAAATGCGTTTGATGCTTTCTTTTATTTCTTTTCCTCCTTCTAATTTTACAGCGTGTCCACCACTTTCTTTCATAATTCGGATAGCCGAACGCAAAGCTTCTTTCGGATTTGATTGATATGAACCAAAAGGTAAATCGACTACAACCAAGGAACGCCCTGCACCTCTAACTACCGATGAGGCGTGGTAAATCATTTGGTCTAAAGTAATTGGAAGAGTTGTTTCGTGTCCAGCCATCACGTTACTTGCCGAATCTCCAACAAGAATTACATCAATTCCTGCTCCGTCTATAATTCTGCTAAATGTATAATCGTAAGCCGTTAGCATTGAAATTTTCTCTCCACGAGATTTCATATCAATTAACGACTTTGTTGTTACGCGTTTGTATTCTTTCTTTTTTGCAACAGACATATTTTTATCCTTTCAATTTTTTTAATTTCTCATAATGGTTTGCGTTCGGTCAGGACCTACAGAAACCAAAGTTATGGGAGTTTCTAATTTTTTTTCCAAAAATGTGATATAATCCAATAATTCTTGCGGTAACTGGCTATCATCTTTTATAGAGGTTAAATCTTGAGCCCAACCTTTAAGTTCTGTGTAGATGGGAGTTACATTCTGTTCTTCAATGTTATAAGGCAAATGACTAATTTCTTTACCTTTGTAATTATAAGCGGTACACACTTTTAAAGTTTCAAAACCGCTAAGTACGTCGGCCTTCATCATCATAAGTTGTGTAACTCCATTTATTTGAACAGCATACTTCAATGCAACTAAATCAAGCCAACCACAACGGCGTTTTCGTCCTGTAGTTGCACCAAATTCTCGTCCAACACGCCCCATTGTTTCCCCATCTTCGTCAAATAATTCAGTAGGGAAAGGACCGCTTCCAACACGAGTTGTATAAGCTTTGAAAATTCCGAGAACTTCACCGATTTTTGTCGGAGCCACTCCTAATCCTGTACAAGCTCCAGCAGCAGTTGTATTTGAGGAAGTTACAAAAGGATACGTTCCAAAATCAATATCTAATAATGAGCCTTGAGCTCCTTCAGCTAGTATTTTTTTATCATTTTTGATAGCTTGGTATATATACTCTTCGCTATCAATAAATTGTAGTGATTTTAATGTTTTTATAGCCTCAAAAAATTCAGCTTCTAATTCTGATAAGTTGTATTGAATTTCAATATTGTAGTGAGAAATCATTTCTTCGTGTTTGTCCCTCAGACTTTTATACCTGGTTTCAAAGTCATCTAACTCAATATCACCTACACGAAGCCCATTTCTTCCTGTTTTGTCCATATATGTAGGACCTATTCCTTTCAAAGTAGAACCTATTTTAGCTTTTCCTTTTGAAGCTTCAGAAGCTGCATCTAATAAGCGATGTGTGGGTAAAATCAGATGGGCTTTTCTTGATATTAATAATCTGTTTTTCAGGTCAATATTGAATTTCTCTAAAGCGTCAATTTCCTTTTTGAAGATCACAGGGTCGATAACAACGCCATTTCCTACAATATTTATTGCACTTTCGTGGAAAATTCCAGAAGGAATTGTATGTAAAACGTGCTTAATTCCATTAAATTCAAGAGTGTGTCCAGCGTTTGGTCCTCCTTGAAAACGAGCGATTATATCATACTTTTGAGTTAGAACATCAACTATTTTTCCTTTTCCCTCATCGCCCCATTGAAGCCCGAGAAGTAAATCTACTGCCATTTTTAGCTATTTGTTTGTTTCTGAGTTATTTGTATTTTCTTTTTTGTTTTTCACCCCGTAAAAATATAGTGAATGATTGTCAATTTTTATATCAAAAATCTCTTCTATAGTTTGCTTAATTCCTTGAATACGAGGGTCGCAAAACTCCATAATTTCACCAGTGTCGGTAAGAATTACGTGGTCGTGTTGGCGGTCAAAATACGCTTTTTCATAATGTGCTTGATTTTGTCCAAACTGGTGTTTACGAACCAAGCCGCATTCCAATAAAAGTTCAATAGTATTATAGAGTGTAGCACGGCTCACACGATATTTTTTATTTTTCATTTTGATGTAGAGAGTTTCAATATCAAAATGCTCACCACTTTCATAAATTTCTCGAACGATTGCGTAACGTTCAGGAGTTTTTCGGTGCCCGTTTTCTTCCAAGTATTTGGTAAAAACTTTTTTAACAATTTCTAGATTTTCTTGGGTAGTATTTGTCATAACTATTTTGTGTTATCAAAGGACAAAGTTACAATTTTTTTTGATATATTTGTACGAATTGAAAGTTTTAATTGGATACGATATTTATTGTTATCTTAAAAAAGAAAAAGAGAGCTTTTAGCTCTCTTTTATTGTTGATTTTCAAAGAATTCTTTTTCAGATAATACCCGACCGAATAATTTTTCTTTCCAGTTGTTCCAACTATATTTTTTTGAAAAAATGAATAACATTAACGGAAAATAGAACAATAAAGGAAATAGCATCGTTGCTATGAGTGATGGTTCTGACACGTCTTTTAACAGTGAGGGTGTCTGAAAAACAGACCAGCTACTCGTCATTAAAATAGCAGAAAAAAGATTGTTTGCAATATGAAAACCTAATGCCAATTCCAACCCTTCATCCATCAGAACAATTATCCCGAGGAAAAAACCTGTTCCGATATAATACGCTAACAACCAGTATCCTAATTTTAATACTTCAGGATTAGCAGCGTGGACTAATCCAAAGGTTACGGAAGTAAATAACAAAGGAAACCAACGATTTTTAACGAAAATACCTATACTTTGCATTAAATATCCTCGAAAAAAATATTCCTCAAATCCTGCCTGAAAGGGTATGAGTAATATGGAAATTGCACACAATATCAAGAACGGTTCAAGTTGAAAATTCCATTCAAAATCTTGTGGATATACCATATAATTACCAAAAGTAACCGCTGTTACAATACCTCCCCACAGAAAAAAAGAAAAGAAAAAACGTTTCCAATCTACTTTACTTCGTGATGTGTGAAAATGTAATAGTGGTTGTTGGTGTACGTAACGAACCCAAAGTAGTAAAGCTACACAGAAAAAAGCGAAAGATGCCAAATTTTCTGCAAAAAAACGTAATTCTCCCTTCTTTTCGATAGATATTTTGATGAGTTCGCTAGTGTCGACAACCGACAAAGCTAAAAAACTTAGTCCAGTTAAACCAAAAAATAGTGTAGGACAGATTATATACAGCCATTTTGGGCTTTTTCCACGATATGCATTTTCAATGTACATCAGCTTGGAACCTTTATTAATTTGTTAAAAAATGTATGTGATTCCGAATTTCCCGTTAACAACGTGTCCTCCTCCTAATTCAAGGTTTACCCCGAAGTTATCGTTAAAAAAGTAGCGTCCACCTACTTGCAATCCCCATCCTAATCCAGAAGAGTAATATGGTTCTAAATACGGATGTTTGTAATTGTGTGACCAATGATAATAACCAATAGTTGCACCAGCGTAAACGTCGAATTCTGAGGGAATTCTTAGTATTCTGTTGAAGTGATAGTTGCCATTTGCCATAATCCCTAATCCTGAATATTTTACGTTTTCTTTAGAACTAGAACGGAACGAAATTTCGCCTCCTACAGTGAAATCATCTGCCACACCATAATCAACACCTACGTAAACAGGAACACCCCAGCCTGAAAATCCAAAACCTCCATTTATTTGGAAATTATTAACTTCCAATGAGCCCTGAGCTGACATCGTTGTCATAAAAGACACAAACAATCCGAATAATAAAATAATTTTTTTCATCTTTTTTAAATAAATTAAATTGTTAATAATGCAAAAGTAAACTTTATAAGAAATATGAATATAAATAAAATGTTAAAGTTTAAAATTCTATTTTGAAAGTTTTTGTGTGAAAT
>NZ_KB900703.1 GCF_000379185.1 Capnocytophaga cynodegmi DSM 19736 | reverse complement strand
ATAAAAAATTTAACAATTATTTGTTTTTATTGTTTTAACCCTAATTTTACATCATTGCATAGCAAAACTTTTAAATTATTCGTATTTTTTTAACATTCCCTATTTATCATTTTTTCAACAAAAAATTCATTTTATTAAAAATATTTTAAACAAACAGACTTAAAAACTTGGATATTAATATTTACTCTCTATATTTGCAAAAAACAAGTAGCACACTCAAATCAGGTAGAACTAAATTAACAGCCGAACAACAAATGGCACAAACCCTTGCAACAAGGAATACTAATTTCTCCGAAATCTATACAGAAGCTACCAGTACGGAGTGTATTTAAAATTGTAATGACAAGTATACAGACGAGAATGGAAATAAGAAAAAAGGAAGAGGAACTTGTAAACCAATTTGGATATATAAGAATCTGATAATTAATACGTTTTTTCAAAACATCCGAATTGGTTTTGTTTTAAAAAAGGAATATTCTTATGAAAAAATTTATTTTAATAATTTTTTTAGCTTTCTCAATCAGCTCTTGCCAGTGCTTATTACTGAAAACTTTTGCAGTAACTAAATCAGCATTAAAACACAAACGTGTAATGGTTAAGGGAGACCGAGAGATAATTTACATACCAATGGCTCACTTAGGCAAACAAGCATATTATGATGAAGTCAAAGCTTTTGTTACAGAAAAACGCAAACAAGGTTATAAGATTTATTATGAAGCAGTGCTGACAGACACTGTCGCCCTTCGAAAAGGGCAGTTGGACACCTTGCGATTAAAACGTAGGAAACTTTTAGGGTTTCATCTTTCTAATTATAGCGACGAAAATAACAAGTCTATGCCTAAATGTTATAAAAAATATGTAGGACAAACCTTGGATAACACAGGCGTTTCACAAAGAACAGACACCAATGCCGATTTACGTTTTGAGGAAATCATTGCCCGTTATGAAGCAACATACGGAGAAATTCCGTTGGATGAGTGCGATTACAGCACACCTTTAAATGCTCCTTACCAATGCAACCCTATACTGGGTAAACGCAGGAGCAATAGCAGATATGGTTTTACACAGGAGTTTCGCAACAAGCATTTGAAGCAACTTTTGGTTAATAGTGAAGATAAGAAAATCTTACTACTTTACGGAGAATCCCATTGGTTACAAGCAATATGGCCTGCTTTACGTGATGAAGGTTTTCAGCTTGTTGAGGGGAAAATTTAAAATTTTTAGGTCTGTAATCCACATCAAAACAAAGAATAAAAACTTGTATCTGTTAAAAAGACTAAAACTTTTATTTTTTGTTTTGATTCTCTTTGTTTTTTTTCAAAATATAAAAAACTTGCACAAAAACCAAAAAAGCATTGGGCAAAATAATCGGAATACTATCTATCAAAAATCCGTAAATAACAAAAAGAATGCAACCAACCAAATTGGTGAAACGTATGTACAGTATGTTGTCCTTAATCAGAAAACTAAGCACAACAAAAAATGAGGCAACATAACCAATCAAATCAATCATTGTTTCTATTTTTAGGTTTTTATTTTTGAGCAATTCGCACCCTTGAAGAAGCCAAAAACGAAGCTAAAACTCCTAAAATTACAATTGTCCCGAAAACAATTAAAATATTTACCCACTCAATTTCAACAGGATACGGAAGTGTAGAACTTATCATAATCCACTCAAATTTCTTTTGTAAAAAGACTATAATAATACCCAATACAACCCCAACACACGCACCAATAACCGAAACCATTGTACCTTGCAGAAAAAATATTTGCTGCATTTGTTTTTCTGTCATTCCTAAGGCGTATAGCGTTTTTAAGTCTTTCTTCTTATCCAAAATCATCATTATAATAGCCCCAACCAAATTGAAAAAAGCTATGATGAGCACCAATATGAAAATCAGATAGATAGCAATATTTTCAGTATTTAACATTCTATATAATGCATCATTGAGTTGGGCTCTGTTCTTTACAATGACTTTATCTCCGAAAATGGAATGAATCGCTTCAGTAGCTTCTTCTTCGGCTACATTTTCCGGCAATCTTACCTCAATGGCTGAAACTTGATTTGATTGCAAACCCAAAACATACTGAGCTTCTGATAATGAAGAAAATACGTATTTTTTATCTAATTCTTCTGTTATTTGATAAATTCCTGAAATTGTAGCAAATGTTTCGCGATAAGGTTTTGCTTCCTGCGTTATACTTCCTTTACCTGCCTTAGGCACAACAATTTGCAAAGGAGAAGAACCATCGAAAAAAGCCAATCCCAAATGATTAAAAATTGTCGCACCAATCACAACACTGGGCGGACTAACATCCCAAGCTCCCAAAACCAGAATACTATCAACCTCATTTACAGAGGAATAGTTTTCATCAACTCCTTTTATATAAGCAATATGATTTTTCTCTTTATGATTTAGAAAGACTTGTTCTTCAATTATCTGGCTGAAGTTTGCAATTTCTTTAGTGTTTCTTAATTTTGTTATTTCTTCTTCAGAAATTGTAATGGTTTTTCCTATTTTCGGAAATATCTTCAAATCAGGGTCAAATACAGAGGAAAACGAAAGCGTAAACGTCTTCAAACCAGCAAATCCCGCCAGAACAATGAACAAAGCCGCCCCACCAATGACCACCACTAAAGCCGTAACCCGATTGATGATATTAATGACATTTTGCGAACTTTTCGCAATCATATAGCGTTTTGCTATGTGAAAGACAGCCTTCAAAAACTTATGATTTTTTTCGTTTGTAAAGCAAATCACGATTTTCTATCGGATTTTCTTCACCTTTGAGCGATTTCTCAATACCTTCAATATATTGCAAAGAATCATCTACATAAAATAGTAAATCAGGCATACGTCTGAATTGATTTTTTGTAATTTGTGATAGTTCGTGCTTAATCATTGGTGTATTGGATACCAACCCTTTAAGAATTTCAGGAGCTTTTTCCTCTGGGAATACACTCAAATAAACTTTTGCCACAGATAAATCTACTGTAATGTTCACTTTAGTTACAGAAATGAGTAAATTATGCTGACCTGCATCACGAATTGACTGCTGTAATATCTTGGCAAGTTCTTCTTGAATGATACCCGCTATTTTTTTTTGTCTGTTACTTTCCATATGGCAAAGATAAATGATTTAAGTTGAAAAAGAAGAATTAAGAATTCAAAAAAGTTATCGTGTTGATTTCAAACAATTAACATACTTTGAACTTAACTACTTGATAGTCATAGCAAAAAGTGTACTGCCTTTCTCCAAAAATCCCATTCGCTTGTACAAACGATGAGCCGCTTCACGTTTTGGATTGGAATACAAGAGTAGCATATTAACTTCCAATTCCTTAGCTTTTTCAATTAAAAATTGTGTAAGACGTTCACCAATTCCTTTCTTTCTGTAATTTGACGAAACTACCACATCTTCAATCCAAGCTTTTCGACCCGAAATAACATCATAAACAGCCATTGTAGCCATTCCAACGATTTTATTTTCATCAGAGCATAAAGCGATGTACGGACTTTGGGCAAGACTAAAAAGTTTCTCCAAAGAAACTGTTTGTATATCAGAGAGTTCAGAAAACAAATCTTGTATCTGTTTTTCAATTGATGATGTTATATTTGTCTTCTCAAGAAAAAATATTTCCATAGATTTATTTTTATAAAATTACATTCTGTGTATCCAATATTCTGGATTAAGCCGAGTTGTATTTTTGTACAAAAAGAACTTCATTTCTGTTTTCCCGTTGCTATCTGTGAAAATTTTTCCTAAAGCCTCTTTTGTCTTCACTTTATCCCCTTTTTTCACATAAACATCTGTTAGATTGTAATAAATAGAAATATAATTTCCGTGACGCACTTGCACTACTTTATTACTTCCTGGAATAGACTGAATGGCAGACACTTCTCCTTCAAAAACAGACCGTGCTTCAGCCCCCTTTTCCGTAGCGATGGTAACACCATTGTTGTAATGCTTCACATCGGGATATACGGGATCGCTGTACGTTCCAAAACCTTGTGATTTATACCCTTTTACCACAGGCCAAACTAAGTTTCCTTTGTTGGCTTCAAAATTATTAGCTACTTTTTTAGATTCAGGAGTTAGCACAAAAGAAATCTCGCCTGAAGTCATCGCTTGGCTTTCCGTTTTATCTTTTCCTTTTGAGTTAAGAGCTTTTTCTCTTTTGTTGGCTTCAATGATAGCTAATCGGATAAGTTTCTGAATTTCACGATCAATGGCATCAGCTTGTTTTTGTTTCTCACGGATTTGCTTTTCGTAATTGCGTTCTTTTTGACGTATATTGGTTGCCAAAACTTCCAATTCTTTCTTTTCTTGCAAGAGTGTTTGCTCTTCTTTTCTGTTTTCTTCTAAAACAACATTTTTCTCATTACGCTGTATAACAAGCTCATTATTAATTTGTTTTATTTTTTCTGATTTTGTTTGAATTTCATTTACTTGTTTTTTACGGTACTCAGCATATTGTTTCATATACGAAAATCGTTTGTAAACTTGCCAAAAACTTTCGGACGAAAGCAAAAACATCAATCGGTTTTGTGAAGATTTGCTCTTATAGGATTGTTTTATGAGTTTCGAATACTCTTGCTTGTGAAATTTTAATTCCTTTTGCAGAGTTGTTAATGATTTTTCATTATCATCTATCTCTTTAGAAATCAGATTTGCTTGTTGTTGCGTAATTTGGATAAGTCTTGTTCGTGCCTGAATTTTTTCATTAGCTTCTTCAATCTGCAAAATGGTGGATTTGCGTTGTTTGGTTTGTTGGGCACGTAATTCAGACATTTGCTTAATTTGCTCAATGATAGCTTTTTTCCGATTTTCCAAGTCCTTTTGTTTGGTTTGTGCAGAAAGAAAAAAGGGAAACAACAGAAATAATATTTGAAAACGATACAACCCAAGTATTTGAAAGTTAAAATTCCAAATATTTGAATGACGAAATTTGCAAGTTTGAAAACAATTTAGTTGCTTCATTTTCAATATTATTTAATTTCTTTTGTTCCTGGGGGAATTTTAAACGGAAAATTTACTTTTTCATTGACTTTCATTCCGTTAAAATCAAGCTCAATAGTTATATTCTGATTCCCTTGTAAAGTATTTATTTTTATCGTATTAGGAATTAAAACATTATCAACTTGTTGGTATGAAAATTGTACTTTGCCATTAGTTGCTGAATCTTTTTCTAAAACGTCAAAAAAACCAAGACGGAAATTTCCAGGATTAACTCCATATACAACATTGATATTTGGAGTTTTTTGTATTTCCAAAAGATAATGTTGATTGTCCGTTTGTAATAACTTTGCCTCTCTTGTCAGCGGGTAGATAGATTGTCCTAACAACAAGTTTTGTAAATTTTCGAAATTTACTTCAAATCCTAATAATTTACTGATGTAAGAGAAATCTCCATCAAAATGGACATTCTCAAGTCTGTTGTAATAACTTGCCCTTTGTGGAGTTATGTACACTTTTGCAATTCCCAGTGGTGCAGAAAGCCAAATAGCCTTGTCCTTTTGCATACGAAAACTAAGTGAGAGGCTTTGAGCTCCATCTCCATCATCGTAAGAAGCGAAAACGCTTCCGCTTAGGGTCTCAAACTCAGGAAAAGAACGTTTATGCAACTCCACAATTTCTTTAGCCTTTAAACTTGTATTTACTTCCTCGGAAGAGATTACATTTTTTTTCGACTTACAGGCTACTAAAAACAAACAAATTGTTAAAAAAGTAATTATTTTTTTCATTATTTCAATTTAAATTAATGGAGATTTTTATTTGCTTCCTGTACTTCCAAAACCTCCAGTTCCTCTATCAGTATCAGAAAGTTCTGTAGTTTCTTCAAGTTTTGCTTTTTCATATTTAGCAAAAACCATTTGAGCTATTCGTTCTCCATTTTCAATAGTAAATGGCTCATTAGAAAGATTTACCAAAATCACGCCAATTTCACCACGATAGTCAGCATCAATAGTTCCAGGGCTATTTAAAACTGTAATCCCGTGTTTGGCCGCCAAACCACTTCTGGGGCGAATTTGCACCTCGTATCCTTTAGGAATTTCCAAAAACAAGCCCGTTTTCACCACAATTCTTTCCAAAGGTTTCAAAACGATAGGTTTATCCAAAGAAGCTCGAATGTCCATTCCTGCTGAATCTTCTGTTTGGTAACAAGGTATCGGATTTTGCGAAATATTTCTAATTTTAACTATCATAATTCTTGGACTTAATGAGGGCAAAAGTACCAAAAATAGTTCAGAAATCGAAAAAAATCTGTACCTTTGAGTCTTCTAATTAACAAATCAATAAAAATGAAATTAAAATACACTACTTTTACAGCGTTAAGCATTTTACTTTTAGCTTCTTGTAAAAATGAAGTAGCAAAAAATCAGGAAACTAAGCAGCCTGAAGTCAAACCACTCACCACGTACGTTGACCCTTTCATCGGTACGGGCGGACACGGACATACCTACCCTGGAGCTACCGTTCCGTTCGGAATGTTGCAAGTAAGCCCCGTGAACGGCATCAGCGGTTGGGATTGGTGCTCGGGTTACCACCACAGCGATACGTTGCTCATCGGTTTTGGGCATTTATCGCTCAGTGGAACAGGTATCGGTGACTTGAACGATATTTTGCTGATGCCTGTCAATAAAGAATACGATTTATCGCAACTTTCCACTGGAAAAAAAGACCAATATCCGAAGGCTGCTTTGGACTTCCGCAATCAAGTCACGTACAAGTCACGTTACTCACACCAAAATGAAAAAGCCGAACCAGGGTATTATCAAGTTTTCTTGGAAGACCCGAAAGTAAATGTGGAACTTACTGCCGACCAATATGTTGGAGTACATAAATATACTTTCCAAAAAGGCGATATACAATCTGTGATTCTCAATTTAGGATTTGCCATCAATTGGGACAACCCGACCGAGATGAGCATTCGTCAAAGCGACCAAAAATTGGATGGACAAAACGTAGGAAACATCATCACAGGCTACCGATTCAGTACAGGTTGGGCGAAAAATCAAAAAGTGTTCTTCGCTATTGCATTTTCCAAACCTATTAAAGATTTACAACTTCAAAACAGTGGAAAACAAATCTCATCAGGGCAATTCTTCTTTGATAATTCCACAGGGGAAGAATTGGTAGTGCGTGTAGCGGTTTCTTCTGTAAGTGAAGAGAATGCTTTGGATAATTTGGATTTATACGACAAACGCACCTTTGCCGAAGTACGCCAAAAAGTTCACGACACTTGGGAAAAACATCTTTCTTCTATCGAAATTGAAACGCCTATCGATTCGCTTAAAACGATTTTCTACACAGCTTTGTATCACACGCAAGTAGCTCCTGTTACGTTTTCTGACAAGAACGGACAATTCCGTCAGCAAAACGATGAAATTTATTCCACCAAGGATTTTACAGCCTATTCTACTTTGTCATTGTGGGACACATTCCGCGCTGAAAATCCGCTAATTACTTTGCTTCAACCTAAAAAATCTTCGGATATTATTAGCTCAATGTTAGCGTATTCCGACGTTATCAATAAACTTCCCGTTTGGACGCTCTACGGCAACGAAACCGATTGTATGACGGGCTATCATTCTATCCCTGTGATTGTTGAGGCGTATTTGAAAGGCGTTCGTTCGTTCAATGCCGAAAAAGCCTTCGAAATGATGAAAAAAACGATGATGGGAGACGAACGCGGACTGAAATTCTACAAACAATACGGCTACATTCCGTACGACAAATGGGACGAATCGGTAACCATTACCTTGGAATACGCTTACGATGATTGGTGTGTAGCACAAATGGCAAAAGCCTTAGGGAAAACCGATGATTATGAGTTTTTTATGAAACGAAGCGAAGCATACAAACATTTATTTGACCCCACAACAGGCTTTATGCGAGGCAAATCGGCAAGTGGAAAATGGCGTGAGCCTTTCGACCCGAAACACTCCAACCACCGCGAAGCTACTGATTACACTGAAGGAAATGCTTGGCAACATTCGTGGTTTGTTCCGCAAAATCCGAAAGGACTTATTGAGGCTTTCGGAGGAAAAGAGAAATTCACAACACATTTGGAAAAACTATTTACCGAAAGTTCTGAAATTACGGGCGATAACGTTTCGGCGGACATTACGGGACTGATTGGGCAGTACGCTCACGGCAACGAACCGAGCCACCATATTGCGTATCTGTTTAACAAAGCGGGAGAGCCACATCGCACACAATATTGGGTAAATGAAATTTTGAAAACGCAATATAACACCACGCCGAACGGATATTCAGGAAATGAGGATTGCGGACAAATGTCGGCTTGGTATGTGTGGAGTTCCATTGGTTTGTATCCGATGAATCCTGTTTCGGGTGAGTACGAAATTGGGCGTCCGTTGTTCCCGAAAGCGAAAATAAATCTGCCTAACGGAGAAACCTTTACCATCATTGCCGAAAATGTTTCTGCGGAAAATATGTACATTCAGTCGGCAACACTTAACGGCAAACCACTCGACCGCACTTTTATCACTGATGAAGAACTTAAAAACGGCGGAGAGTTAAAATTCGTAATGGGGTCGGTAGCACCGACAAACAAATAATTGACAATGTAAGGGCGAAAAAATTTTTTCGCCCTTAGCTTTTTTAATAATATCTACAATTTTATGGATAAGAATGAAATAAATAAGATAATAAAAGAAGGAGTTGATTTATTCAAGAATAAAAAATATGAAGAGGCTATCGAGATCTTTCAAAAAGTACTAGAGCAATCAATCAACATCGAAAAGAAGTTAAGTGTATTGTATTGGCTGGGAAGATGTTATTTTGGAAAAAAAGATTTTGATAAGGCAACTGATTTTTTTTCTAAACGATTGGTTATTGCAGAAAATGAGCGAAAAATAACAGAACAATTAGTTTCTCTGGATTGGATTGGAAATGCTTATTTTCAACAAGACAGTTTTGATAGTGCTATTGAAAGCTACATAAAAGAATTAAATCTTGCAGAAAAAGAAAAAAACACTCATCATCAATTACTTGCGTCATATTGGATTGCAGGAGCGACTTTTTTTTAAAGGCAAAAAAGAGAAAGATACAACTTTAAAAGAAAAAGCATATAAAGATTTAGCAAAAATAGAATCTTTGATAAATAGTCAGCATTTAGGTGAAGACGATAGAAAAAAATGGATTGAAAAACTTATTTCGGCTCTTTTCCCATTAGAAAAATATGATGAATATTTTGATAAAAAAAAGACTTATATTTTGAAAGAGTTATCATTCGATGTTGAAAATCCAATAGATAATCATATAGCTTCAATTCTTGCTGTGCTAAATGTTTTCCCAAGAGAATTACGTGAAATCCCTTTAGCACATTACACAAGTCCAATCGTTTGTGAAAATTTGTTTGGTTTGAAAGGCAAAGAAAGAAGCAATATGCGTATGGGAAGTTCCACTTATATGAATGACCCGACGGAGGGTGATGTTTTATTAGAATTGTTAAACCAGCAAGATTTAGAGTTAGATAATAAACGTGAATTATCTCCTTATAATGCCTTTTTTACTTGTTTTTCTACAAGGGTCAATGACTTAAATCAATTCCGATTATATGGAAAGGAAGATGGTGTGGAAGCATCGGGTTGCTGTTTGGTATTGAACAAAGAAAGGGATTGGTTACAAGATACTTATATTGCTTCATCCTATCGTCCATTAGTAAACGGGAGAAAAAAGTTACTCGTACCAGATAATGAATTTGAATCAGAGGAATCACTAAAACTACCTCTCTATCAAGTTGCTTATATTGCTTACTTGGACGAATACATTAAAGAGAGTAAGTGTGAGATTAAATTAACTGACGATTCAAGATTTGGAGTATTATTAAACAAGGTCGGTGATAATGAAGAATGGCACGAGGTACGCAAGAAAAAATTGGAGGAAGCCTTGATTAATCTGATGAAATATTTCAAAGTAGAAAGTGTATCAGAAGAAGATAGAAATAAATTGGAGTATATTCGTTATTTGTTTAAAGATTTTGCCTTCCGTGATGAAGAAGAATTCCGATTAATGCAAATAGAAAAAATGGATTCTGACAAAATACAGCATTGCAAAGAATCAAATTCTATTTATGTACCTTACTCAGATATAACTAATATGATAGATGAGGTAATTTTAGGAACAAATTACGAAAAAACTAACCAGAAAAGAAAAGTAGAAATATTCAGATACCAGATGAAAGATTTTACTCATATTAAAATTTCGCATTCTTCATTGCCAATCAACGCTAGTTTGCCTTACCGAAAGGAATAGCATTCAATAAAAGTTAAGTCATTATAAAACAGATAATGACTAAATTTTTTTTGTAATTATTGTAAGAAAGTAACTATTAAATAATTTTTAATCAAATCATCCTAAGGAAACTAATAACTAAACACTTTTTATTTTAATGGTTATTACTGAACCAATGACTAAATGATTTTTTCTAAAATCACTATAAAGAAACAAATGACTAAATACTTTTCATTTCAATTATCGTAAAAGAAGTAATGACTAAATAGATTTTGGTCAAATTATTACAAAGGAGTTAATAACTAAATGATTTTTCTCTAATGATTGCAAATACTTAATAGTCACGATGGGTTGAGTTGGGATACTTAAAATAAAACTTTCGCTTCATATGTAGAAATATTTGTTAATGGTAATGGATAAAGAAACTTACTAACTTTTAACTTCTTACAGATGTTTTGCTCAGACTGAAAACAAAAATCAACTTTCTGAGATTTACTAATTTTTCTATATATTTGCAAACTATCAAAATCCTTACCTTATGTCAGTCGAAGAAAACACACCACAAAGTTTGCAACAATCAGGCGAAAGCATCATCAAAATTACAGGAATGTACCAAAATTGGTTTTTGGACTATGCCTCCTACGTTATTTTGGAACGTGCCGTACCTGCCATTGAAGACGGATTCAAACCTGTACAACGTCGGATTATGCACTCTATGAGGGAGTTGTACAAAGGACATTTGGATAAGGTTGCCAAGATTGTAGGTCATACAATGCAATTTCACCCACACGGTGATTCCAGTATTTCCGACGCGTTGGTACAACTCGGACAAAAAGAGTTACTCATTGATACGCAAGGAGCTTGGGGAAACATACTTACGGGAGATGCCGCCGCCGCTTCACGTTACATAGAAGCGAGGCTTTCCAAATTCGCATTAGATGTCGTTTTTAGTCCGAAAGTAACCGAGTGGCAAGTAAGTTATGACGGAAGAGAAAAAGAGCCTGTGAATCTGCCTGTAAAGTTTCCTTTGCTTTTGGCTCAAGGTACAGAAGGAATTGCAGTAGGTCTGTCTACTAAAATATTACCACACAACTTTTTGGAGCTTATTGATGCTTCCATTTCATATTTGAAAAATCAGCCTTTTGAGCTTTATCCTGATTTCCCAACGGCGGGAATTATGGACGTAAGCAATTACAATGACGGGCAACGTGGTGGACGTGTTCGGGTACGAGCAAAAATTTCACAAGTAGACAAAAGTACGCTCCGCATCACCGAAATTCCTTTTTCGACCACCACAGGTTCACTCATTGAATCTATCTTAAAAGCCAATGACAAAGGAAAGATAAAAGTCAAAAAAATTGATGACAACACGGCTAAAAATGTGGATATTATCATTCATCTGCCCCCTGGAATTTCGCCCGACAAAACCATTGATGCCCTCTATGCCTTTACTGCTTGTGAAACATCAATCTCTCCACTTGCGTGTGTAATTCAGGACAATAAACCTCATTTTTTAACGATTTCAGAAATACTGCGACGCTCTACCGATAACACGGTTCAACTATTAAAAAAAGAATTAGAGGTAGAATTACGCGAACTTGAAGAACAATGGCATTTTTCTTCTTTAGAAAAGATATTTATCCGAGAAGAAATGTACATCGACTTTAAGTTATATTCTGAAAGAGAGGCACTTTATCAGTATCTACGCAATCGTTTTGAGCCTTTTAAAGAGCAGCTAATCAAAGAAATCACAAACGAGCATCTGCAACGACTTACGCAAATCCCGATGATTCGTATCACCAAATTCGACACCTTCAAAGCAGATGAAAATATGCTAAAAATCGAAGCTGATATTGAAGAAATTAAGATTCATTTGGCAAATCTTATTGATTATGCAATTAATCACTTCAAACGCCTGAAAGAAACTTACGGAAAAGGAAAAGAACGCAAAACTGAAATCCGTCCGTTTGATAATATTGAAGCGACCAAAGTAGTTGTCCGAAACATAAAATTATACGTCAATAAAGCAGAAGGTTTTGTAGGAACATCACTCAAAAAAGATGACTACATAGGCGATTGCAGCGATATTGATGATGTAATTGTTTTTGCTGAAAACGGAATAATGAAAGTGGTGAAAGTAAGTGACAAAACTTATGTTGAAAAAAATATCATTCACGCTGCTGTTTTCAAAAAAGATGACAAACGCACCATCTACAACCTCATTTACAAAGATGGACAAACTGGATTTTCGTACATCAAACGTTTTAGCGTAACGGGCGTTATTCGCGACAAAGAATACGAACTTATTCCAAACCACAAAAATTCTAAAATACTATATTTCAGTGCAAATCCGAACGGAGAAGCAGAAATTGTAACCATAAATTTGCGTCAGGTAGGTAGCGTTCGTAAACTGAGATGGGATATTAATTTTGCTGATACACTCATAAAGGGGCGTGGCGTAAAAGGAAATCTTGTTTCAAAATATCCAATTAAGCGTGTTGAACTAAAAGAAAAAGGCGTTTCCACACTAAAACCCCGAAAAATTTGGTTTGACGACATTGTAAAACGCTTAAATACAGAAGAAAGAGGGAAACTTCTCGGAGCTTTCAAAGGTAGCGACCGATTACTTCTGGCAACAAAAGATGGCAATATCAAAACAGTTATCCCTGACCTAAGTCTGCATTTCGATGATAACATTTTGATTATGGAAAAATGGATTCCTGAAAAACCCATTTCTGCAATTTATTACGATGGCGAAAAAGAACGTTGCTTTGTAAAACGTTTTCTAATTGAAAATGAGAATAAAGAGGAACTAATCATCACAGAACATCCGAAATCACACTTGTTGTTCATTTCTTCCGATTGGCGACCAATGGCGGAAGTAATTCTCACTAAAGAACGTGGAAAGCCTGAGAAAGAAAACATATTGGTAAATTTAGAAGAATTTATCGCCATAAAAGGAATAAAAGCACTTGGAAACCAACTCACTACCGATAAAGTGAAGGAAATCATCAGCTTAGAGTCTCTTCCGTATGAAGAACAAGATGATGTAGAAATTACTGAAGAAGATTTGGGTGATGATGAAATTATAGAGGATAATGATGAAAACAATGGTCAAACAGAGTTAGAATTTTAATTTTTTAGAAATAACTATGAAAAAACATATTTTGCTAATTTTCTTTGTGGCTTTTTGTTGTTATAATTTTTATGCACAACAAAACAAAGATTCTATTGTAAAACATCTGTCTAACACCATAGAAAACAGCAAAATATACACAAATAGGAAAGAAGTAAAAATTAATTCTTTAAAAGAATTATTATCAGACAAAAGTTTGCCTACTTCCGAGATTTATCACATTCATTTGAAGCTCTATGAAGAATATCAGAAATACAAAGTAGATTCAGCTGTAACTTATCTTCTTAAAAATAAGAAAATCGCAACAACACTCAACGAACCTATTTTAAAGAATGAGGTAAATATCCTTCTTTCAAGGCTTTTCTCTATCAAAGGAATGTACGTTGAGGCGTTGGATTTGTTAAAATCTATCGATAAATCGGTTTTGAACCAGAAAATGCTATGTGAATACTACGATTCATATTACTCCTTTTATAGCCATTATGGGCAAAGCACCAACAACATTGATTATTTCAACCAAAGTGACCGATATCGCGATTCACTTTTACTCAATCTTCCATCTGAAAGTATCGAATTCGAGATAGAAAGTGCTATTAAAAACTTTTATACTCAGAAAAAAGAACTTTCGGAAAGCCAATTTCTAAATTTATTATCGAAAACCACCGATAAAAATCCAGAGAGAGCTTTAATTGCATACTTTTTAGGTAAAATTCATCAAGAAAAAGGCAATATTGATATGCAAGAGGCTTATTTTTCGGTTTCTGCAATTACAGATATTCAAAATGCAATCAAAAACAATGCTTCCTTGCAAAGTCTTGCTCTAACTCATTATGAAACAGGTAACCTTGATATGGCATATTTATTCATAAAAATGGCGATAGAAGATGCTATTTTCTGCAATGTACGCCACAGAGCCGAAGAAGGGACTTCATTTTACACCATTATTAACACTGCGTACCAACAAAAAGAAGAAAAACAAAAAAAAACACTACAGAAATATTTACTTCTAATCAGTATTTTATCCATAGCTTTAGTCGTCGCTTTAGGATATGTTTACAAACAAGTAAAGAAACTGATAAAAATACGTAAAGAGCTCCATTACAGCAACGAACAACTTGCAAAACTTAACGCCGACCTTTTGGAAATGAATCAAAATTTGCAAGAAGTAAATCACATCAAGGAACAATATATTGCTCATTTTTTCAGTTTGTGTTCGGCTTATATTGATAAAATTGAGAATTATCGAAAATTCCTGTACAAGAAAGCAAATCGAAATCAGTTTGACGAACTACTAAAACTACTGAAATCGAATACGATAGAAGAAAAAGAAATAGAAGAGTTGTATAAAAACTTGGATACAATTTTCCTAAGTATATATCCCAATTTTGTTGATGAGTTTAACAATCTGCTCTTAGATGATGAAAAAATAGTCCCCAAAAAAGGCGAATTGCTAAATACTGAATTACGAATTTTTGCACTAATTCGTTTAGGAATTACTGACAGCAACAAAATAGCCGAATTTTTGCGTTACTCGTTACGAACCGTCTACAACTACCGCACCAAAGTACGAAACAAAGCCAAGGGGGAACGCGATGAATTTGAAGAAAAAGTGAAAACCATTGGGCAATGGAACGTGAAATAATTTCGTTTTTCAAACTCTTACTGAAAGAAGAAAATTTACTAAAAAAGAATCGAAAACAATCGAAACAAGTCGAAAGAAAGTATGTTTCGACTTATTTTTTGCTCATATTTAAGTACTTTTTTTTATTACTTTAAAACCTTAAAAAACTAATAATCAGATAAATAATTTTTTAAATTAGTACTTTTGTATTGCAGAAAAATTTCATAGCATTTTTTTATAATAACTTTGAGGTTGAAAAAAGGAGTATACCTTTTTAAGCAAATGAAGATTAATAACTAATTTTATTATTTATGAAAGTACTAAAAAAATACGTATTGAGTTTCGTTTTGTTATTTAGTATTGTAATTTCACTTCAAGCACAAAACTACAGTCAGGTAACAGGAACGGTAAAAGATGGCTCAGGAGTACCTCTTCCTGGAGTTTCTGTAATCATAAAAGGAACTACAAAAGGTATTTCAACTGATTTTGACGGAAAATATGAACTAAAAGATGTCCCTCAGGGTGCTATACTGGAATTTTCTTACGTAGGCTTCAAAACTATTGATGTACGAGTTACAGGAACAATAGTTAACGTAAAAATGAGTGAGGAAATGCAAGAAATAGATGAAGTTATTGTTGTTGGTTATGGTACTCAGAAAAAAGGTGACGTAACCACTGCCATCACTTCTGTAAGCACAAAGGACATCGACCAGCGTCCTGTAACATCAGCTGCACAAGCTATTCAAGGACGAGCTGCTGGGGTTCAGGTGGTTCAGCCCAATGGGGCTCCAGGTGCAGGATTATCGGTTCGCATTCGCGGAAATACCTCTATTAGTGCTTCAAACGACCCGCTTTATGTGGTAGATGGCGTTCCTGTACAGGACATCAACAATATTGCTCCTACCGATATTCAGGATATGCAAATTTTGAAAGATGCGTCATCATCAGCTATCTATGGTTCACGTGCAGCTAACGGTGTAGTACTTATCACAACAAAGCAAGGAAGACAAGGAGAAGCGAAAGTGTCAATCAATTCTTATATTGGTATGTCGAACATTGCTAATAAGATTGAATCCCTTAATTATGCTCAATATAAAGAGTTGATGGACGAAACAAAAGCAGCGACTATTCCAAATGGATTGACTGATGTAACTGACTGGCACAAAGAGACGTACAGAACTGGATTCAACCGTAATTATCAAGTTTCAGTTTCGGACGCTAACGAAAGAACGAATTACTACCTTTCAGCAGGTTACACTAAAGATGACGGAATTATCCGTAGCTCATTCTTTGAAAGATACAATGTTCGTTTGAATTTAGAAAACAAAACCAAAAAATGGCTTACATTAGGAGCTAACATCTCCTACTCTGACTATTCATCAAATAATATTATCTCTGGACAAGGCTCAAACCGTGCGGGTGTAGTGCTTTCTGTTATAAATACTCCAACGTATGCCCCCATTTGGAGTGATAATCCGAAGCAATATTATAACAATTTTTATGGAGTAAACATCACCCATCCAGTTGAGAATATTTCTCGTAATGCAGACAATTCAACCAACAACAATCGTTTTGTTGGTAGTGGTTCAGCTACAATTCATTTTACAGATGCACTGAAGTTCAAATCAACTTTTGCTATTGATAGATTAGCTCATAAACACACAAGTTGGCTTGACCCAGAGGCAACAGCTTGGGGACGTCAAAACTTCGGAAGTGCTTCTGATGTTCGTTCAAACGTGACGTTACTAACTTTTGATAATCTTCTAACTTTTGACAAAAATTTCGGAAAACATTCATTATCATTATTGGCAGGTACCTCTGGAACAACTTCAAAATATGACGAAAGTGAAATAAGAGGTTCTCATTATGCTTCTTCAGATATCAAAACCTTGAATGCTGCCAATAAAATTGACCCTAATAGCACAAAAACGTATGCTTCACAATGGACAATGATGTCGTATTTAGGAAGAATTTCTTACAACTATGACGGAAAATATTTGTTGACGGCTAATTTCCGTGCCGATGGCTCTTCAAAATTAGCACCAGGCAAACGCTGGGGTTACTTCCCTTCAATTTCAGTAGGTTGGAGACTTTCTAAAGAAAATTTCTTGAACGATGTGGCTTGGCTTTCTGATTTAAAAATCCGTGGAGGTTGGGGTCAGGTAGGTAACCAAGCAGGTATCGGACCTTACGGACACTTATTGCTATATAGTATCACTCGAAAAGACTGGTGGGACAGCAACAATACGAACGCTCTTGTAACAATAAGCCCTACAAGCTTTTCAAATCCTGACTTAACTTGGGAAACTACTACGCAAAGTAACATTGGAATTGATATAGCATTGTTTAACAATCGTCTTGCTTTAACTGCAGATGCATATTTGAAAAGAACTACTGATTTGTTAATGAATGTACCGCTTCCTGCAACTTCACCTTATCCGTTTGTGTACAGAAACGAAGGTGAAATGACTAACAAAGGACTTGAATTTGGCATCAATAGTCGAAATTTTGTAGGTGAGGACTTCAATTGGAACACTTCCTTCAATATTTCTTTCAACAGAAATAAATTAGAAAAACTGACACTTCAGAAAGTATATTATTACGCTCGAACTTCTGAAAGAACTAATGAGTACGTAGTAAGAATGCAAGAAGGAATGCCTTTGGGACAATTTTGGGGACGCATTAGTGAAGGTGTAAACCCTGATACTGGAGATATCGTTTATCGTGATGTTAATGGCGATGGCAATGTTGACTCAAATGACAAAACATTTATTGGTGACCCAAATCCTGACTTCACTTTCGGTTTGACTAACGATTTTACTTACAAAAATTTCAGCTTAAATATCTTTCTACAAGGTTCCTACGGAAATGATATTTACAATGCTTCTCGCATTGAAATGGAAGGTATGTATGATGGTAAAAATCAATCAACAGCAGTACTAAATCGTTGGAGAACACCTGGTCAAATAACCGATATTCCTCGAGCTATTAGAGGAACAAATAATATCTTCGCTTCGTCACGTTGGGTGGAAGATGGTTCATACTTACGAGTAAAATCCGTAACACTTTCCTACAACGTACCAGTGCAAAGTTTAGAAAGATTGGGTATTCGAAAAATACAGCCTTATTTCACAGCACAGAACTTGTTGACCTTTACCAACTACAAAGGTTTCGACCCAGAAGTAAACCAATTTACAGGAAATGAACCTATTTTCGGTATTGATTGGGGAACTTATCCACAAACGAAAACCTTTATCTTCGGACTTAATGTAGAATTTTAAAACTTGATTACAATGAAAAAATATATATCACCTTTTTTTGCATCAGTTATGTTACTTACTGCTTGCAATTTAGATCAAGATCCTCTTGCCGACTACAGTCAAGTTACGGTAGGTGGTAATACTGGGACAACCAACTTTACCACTAAAACCGAAATGCAAGCCGCCTATGACAATATGTACACTTACATCAAAAATAACGGACAGGAGTTTTGGGGTCTTGACTTTGAAGTAAATTCTGAAACACGTTCTGACAATGCGTACGCAGGGTCAACCGATTTTCCTGTAGTAGCCGTTGAACGAAATATACAAGATGCTTCTAATGGTAACATAACAAGAGATTGGAAGGGGTATCTAGCGGCTGTATCTCGTGCAAATATTATCATCGCAAATGTTGATAAGGTACCTGACACTTCCCTTACCGAGTTAGAACGAAAACAATGGAAAGCCGAAGCTCAGATTCTTCGTGCGTGGATGTACTATGATATGGTTCGTCTTTGGGGCGAAGTACCTTTGTTACCTGCCGTAAATGTACCTTCAATAGCTTCTTTCGACGAAGTAAATGAATTGCTTTATCGTGAACGAAATTCCGTTCAGGAAGTTTATAACGACATTATCAAAAACTTAGAAGAAGCCGTTCAGAATGCTCCTGCTATCAATAGTTCAAACAAATTTTTGTTGAGTAGTGCTGTAGCCAATGCACTTTTAGCCAAAGTATATGCAGAGATTCCAGTTCGTGATTACGCTAAAACCATCGCTCATTGTGATGCTGTTATCGCCAACGGATTTTCATTATTACCCGATTATGCTGATTTATTTCAACTTAATGAAGCTAAAAATGATGTAAAAGTTCGTAATTCTGCTGAATCTATTTTCGAGATTTCCTACCAAGGGGCTTATATGTGGGTTGGAGGTATTGTTGGCAAAAATTACCTGAACCCGAAGGATAAAATCTCTTGGGCAAGATGGGTAGCTCCTTCACGTGATTTAATTGCTGATTTTGACTCCGAAGGCGATGTTATTCGAAAATCGCAATCTATTGTGTATGAAGAAGTATCTTATGATCATTACTATCCTAAAGAAAATTATCCTTTTGTGTATAAACTTCGTTCTAACTTAAATAGTATCATCAAGTTACGCTTAGCGGATATCTTGCTTTTAAAAGCTGAAGCCTTAGTTGCTACAGGAAACTTAAATGATGCAGCTACCTTAGTAAATCAAGTACGTGCCAGAGTGAAATTACCTGCTCTTCCTGCAAATGTAACGTCTTCTTCTGATGCAATGATGGCTGCGGTTATGAAAGAACGCCGTTTGGAATTGGCTTTCGAAGGACATCGCTGGTTTGATCTTTTACGTTCAGGAAAAGTGGTTGAAATAATGAATTCTCTTAATTCACGAGACCCAAAACGTTTGACTATGAAGCCTTTCACAGAACAAACTACGTTATATCCTGTACCTCAATCCGAGATTGAAGCTAATCCAAAATTAACTCAAAATCCTGGATATTAAACAGATGACACGCATTTCTCTATCATATATAGTTCTTGGAATTTGGGCAGTAACCTCGTGTACTGCCCAAAAGTCCAATTCGCCTGAAACTGATAATGAAAGTGTTACAGTTTTAATCACCACAGCAAATAGCGAAAAGAGTTTTCATAAGGAAGAAATCAATTTGGTGATGAATGACGCCCAAACAAAGGCTGATATTACGCTAAATCCTTCCGAAAAGTATCAGTCTATCTACGGATTTGGGTCAGCGATAACGGGGTCAACTTGCTACAATCTACTGAAAATGAAACCTTCCGACAGAACTACTTTCTTAAAAGAAACATTCTCAACCACTGAAGGTTTAGGGCAAAGTTATGTGCGAATTTCTATCGGTTGCTCCGACTTCTCAATGAGTGAATATACCCTTTGTGACAAAGAAGGAATTGAAAATTTCGCTTTACAATCCGAAGAAAAAGAATACGTAATCCCTATTCTGAAAGAAATTTTAACCATAAATCCTGACGTTAAAATCATCGGTTCGCCTTGGACACCACCACGTTGGATGAAGGTAAACAACCTGAAGGATTTAAAACCCCATTATGAATGGACTAGTGGTCACCTCAACCCAAAACACTATGATGATTACGCATTATACTTCGTGAAGTGGCTTCAAGCAATGAAAAGTCACGGCATTGAAGTTGATGCAGTTACCATTCAGAATGAACCACTTAACAGAGGAAATTCTGCTTCACTATTTATGGGTTGGCAAGAACAGTTGGATTTCATAAAAAAATCGTTAGGGAAACGTTTCAAACAAGAAGGAATCACGACCAAAATTTACCTGTTCGACCATAACTTCAACTACGACAATATGGCAGACCAGAAGGATTATCCGCTCCATATTTACAGCGACAAAGAAGCATCGAGTTACATTGCAGGAGCTGCCTATCACAATTATGGAGGGCATTACGATGAACTTCAAAAAATACATTTAGCACAGCCCGATAAAGAACTCATTTTCACCGAAACTTCTATCGGAGAATGGAACGACGGACGAAATTTATCAGCACGTTTGTTAGATGATATGGAGCATATTGGCATCGGAATCCTCAATAATTGGGGAAAAGCCGTTATTGTTTGGAATTTGATGCTCGACGAAAAAGGTGCTCCCAATCGGGAAGGAGGTTGTAAAACTTGCTACGGAGCGGTCGATATTTCATCAAGTGATTACAAAACCATCACCAAAAACTCACATTATTATGTTATTGGGCATTTGTCATCGGTTATAAAACCCAATGCCGTGCGTATTCAATCGCAAACCAATAACAAAAACATTTTGTGTACAAGTTTCAAAAATTCTGACGGAAGTTACGCTTTAGTACTTCTAAATAGAGCTTCTTCCGATGAAGAAATTACAATAAATGATAACAAAAAACATTTTAAATATAGTATTCCGGCACGTAGTGTGGCATCTTTTTTATGGAATAATTAAAGTAAAAATTTAAACTAATGAAGAAAATATTTTTAATCATAACGTTTTTAATTTCAATCATTTCTTGGAGTCAAACCACAACTATCAAAACAAAAATTCCTTTCAAGCAATCCGATGAAACTGCTTGGATTAAACGTTATCAGCACGACATTGATAAATACAAAAAAGAAAACAAAAATTTACCCAATAAACAATGTGATGTACTTTTTCTGGGAAGTTCGTCCATAAACCTCTGGAAAACAATCTATGAGGATTTTGCTCCATTGAAAGTTATTCGTCGTTCGTACGGAGGTTCTACGCTTCGTGATATGATTTACAATTACAAAGTGATTGCCAAAGGATACAATCCTAAGAAAATTCTGCTTTATGTTGAAAATGACTTAGGGTCTCACAAAGAAGGAGTTTCAGCGGTAAAATGTTTTGATTTATTCCGAATTTTTATCGCAAAACTCAAAAAAGATTATCCAAATTCATCGCTTTACGTGGTTTCATTGAAGCCATCTGAACATAAAGCCGACCAAATCAAAGACCAACTTTTAGTAAATAGTTTTCTGGAAGCCAATGCTAAAGAACAAAATTACACTTACATTGATATTACAAAAGTGATGTACGATACCGAAGGAAATTTACGACAAGATATTTTCGTAGAAGACAAATTACATCTCAACGCCGAAGGATATCGGCTTTGGACAGAAGTAATTAAGCCTTATTTAATAAAATAAAGAATGAATTTTTTTCATAATTAGTGTAAAATTTAGGGTTAGTAGTCCCAGTGATGTAAGAGTAAGGACTTATCTTTAAGTTCTTCTCTTGCAGAACTGGCAAAAAAATGTATGCAAAAAATGTATTAAAATATTCTCAAAATGAAAAAGATAACTATAAAAACGATTTTTCTTTTTTGTGCGATAGGATTTCTTTCTGCTCAAGAAAAATCACCTATTTATTTAGATAATTCACAACCTATAGAAAAACGAGTGGAAGATGCTCTTTCACGAATGACGTTGGAAGAAAAAGTGGCGATGTGTCACGCACAATCCAAATTCAGTTCCCCAGGGGTACCACGATTGGGAATCCCTGAGAATTGGATGACCGACGGGCCACACGGCATTCGCCCTGAAGTGCTTTGGGACGAATGGAATCAAGCGGGTTGGACAAACGATGCCTGTACAGCTTTCCCTGCCTTAACCTGCCTTGCTGCTTCGTGGAATCCTGAAATGAGTTTACTCTACGGAAAAGCCATCGGGGAAGAAGCCCGTTACCGAAATAAAAATGTGCTTTTAGGTCCTGGTGTAAACATCTATCGTACACCACTAAACGGACGTAATTTTGAATATATGGGCGAAGACCCTTACCTCGCTTCAAAAATGGTAGTTCCTTATATTCAAGGAGTTCAGTCCAACGGGGTGGCTGCCTGTGTAAAACACTTCGCTCTTAATAATCAGGAAATCAATCGCCATACGGTGAATGTCAAGCTAAGCGACCGTGCTTTGTACGAAATTTATCTTCCTGCCTTCAAAGCTGCTGTTCAGGAAGGAAAAACGTGGTCAATTATGGGAGCTTACAACAAATACAAAGACCAATGGACAAGTCAGAATAAATATCTTCTTGTTGATATTCTTCGAAATGAATGGGGATTTGACGGAGCGGTAGTATCCGATTGGGGAGCTGTAAACAACACCGACCACGCTGCACATCACGGCTTAGATATGGAATTTGGTACTTGGACAGACGGGCTTACAGAAAACAAAGCTAACGCCTACGACCATTACTATCTGGCGCAACCTTTTCTACAGAAATTAAAATCAGGAGAAATCAAAGAAGAGGTTGTTAATGAAAAAGTTAGAAATATTTTGCGTTTGGTGTTCCGCACCAATATGGCTCCAAATCGTCCGTTTGGTTCGTTCGCTTCGCCTGAACATTTTGCCGTAGCTCGAAAAATCGGTCAGGAAGGAATCGTTTTACTAAAAAATGAAGGAAATGTATTGCCTTTAGACTTGAAAAAAGCTAAAAAAATCGCCATCATTGGTGAAAATGCCATTAAAGTGATGACCGTTGGTGGCGGAAGTTCTTCTTTGAAAGCTGTTCACGAAATTCTTCCTTTCGACGGAATAAAAAAGCGCATTGGTAACGAGGCAGAAGTTGTTTTTGCAAGAGGCTATGCCAGTGACGATTACAAAGACCAAGACGGACTTAGTGCAGGACAAAACATTACAGACAAACGCCCTGCCTCTGAAATGATTGCCGAAGCTGTAAATGTAGCTAAAAGTGCAGATTATGTGATTTTCATCGGTGGATTAAACAAACACGATGGACAAGATTGCGAAGGAAATGACCGAAAATCTTACGGATTACCTTATGGGCAGGATGCTGTGATTAGTGCTTTGGCAAAAGCCAACAAAAACCTAATCGTAGTAATGATTTCAGGAAATGCTGTGGCAATGCCTTGGGTAAACGAAGTTCCAGCAATTGTGCAAAATTGGTACTTAGGTTCAGAAGCAGGAAATGCCTTAGCAGATATTTTGGCGGGTGATGTTAATCCTTCTGGTAAACTTCCTTTTACATTTCCTGTAAAATTACAAGATAATGGAGCTCACGCTATGGGCGAATACCCTGGAGGCGAGAATGAAACATACCACGAAGGAATTTTAGTAGGTTACCGCTGGGCAGACACCAAAAAAATCAAGCCACTATTTGCTTTCGGACACGGACTTTCCTACACCACATTTGAGTACGGAAAAGTGTCTGCCGACAAAAAAACAATGTCAGCCAATGATAAAATAACTTTCTCTGTTAGTGTGAAAAACACAGGAAATAGAGACGGAGCCGAAGTAGTTCAATTATACATTCGCGATGTAAAATCATCTGTGATGCGTCCGTACAAAGAACTCAAAGGCTTTGAAAAAGTGTATTTGAAAGCAGGGGAAAGCAAAGTAGTGAAATTTACTATCGACAAAGAAGCTCTTTCTTTCTTCGATGAGAAAAAACACGATTGGGTAGCCGAAAAAGGTGAATTTGAAGCCTTTATAGGAAGTTCATCAGCTGATATCAAAACAAGAATTACCTTCTCTCTGCAATAATCTCTTATAGCATTCTAACTTCTGTACAACCCGAAGATTTTTTATTTTCGGGTTGTCTTTTTACGTAAATCTCTGTTATCTTTGCAAAAGAATAATTCTTTTCAAACCAAAAATGAAACTTGAGGAACGCATTTTTTCTATTAAAACAAATAAAGAATTTGATGAAATATCTTTAGAAATATTTGATTATCAATTCAAAAACAATGAAGTATACAAAGAATTCTGTTCTTATTTAAAAAAGAATCCTGCCAATGTGCATTCTGTTTATGACATTCCTTTCTTACCTATTGAATTTTTTAAATCGAAACGAATTTTTTGCGGAAAGAACACAGAACAACAAATATTTACAAGTAGCGGAACCACAGGTAGTAACACTTCCAAACATTTTGTGAAAGATATTTCTGTTTACGAAAAAAGTTTCCGGAAAGGATTTGAATTATTCTACGGAAAGCCATCAGAATATGTAATTTTGGCTCTTCTTCCCTCCTATTTGGAACGGTCTGGTTCTTCGTTAATTTATATGGTGGAAGACCTCATCAAGCAATCAAACAACACAAATAGCGGATTCTATCTGTACGAATTGGACAAATTAGCTGAAATTCTTGATGATTTAGACGAAAAAGGACAGAAAACATTACTAATAGGCGTTTCCTTTGCGTTGTTGGATTTGACTGAAAAACATCAATTTCAATTGAAAAACACAATTGTAATGGAAACTGGCGGAATGAAAGGACGCCGAAAGGAACTTATCAGAGAGGAATTACATCGAATTTTGTGTGATGGATTTGGCACACAACAGATTCATTCTGAATACGGAATGACAGAATTACTTTCGCAAGGATACTCCTCTGGAAAAGGCATTTTCAAAACCGTTCCTTGGCTTAAAATTCTAATTCGAGATACCAACGATGCTTTATCTTTCCTCCCAAATGGAAAAAGTGGTGGTGTGAACATCATCGACTTAGCCAATATACATTCGTGTAGTTTCATTGCTACCCAAGATTTAGGAAAGGTGTACAACGACAACACGTTTGAAATTTTAGGAAGATTTGACAATGCTGATATAAGAGGTTGTAACTTATTGGTTATGTAAACTTTGAAGTTTATTTTTTACCTCTAAAATTACTTTCGGAGAATTCCCCACAAAAACCTGATTATCAATAATTATGACAGGACGAATCAAAAAAGTGTAGTGTTCCAAAATTAGATTTCTGTAATCATTTTCAGTAAGATTTTGGTCTTTTAAATTTCGCTGCTTATAAAGTTGTGAACGTTTATTAAAAAGTTTTTCATAGCTTCCAATAGTATTTTTCAGAAAGTCAAGCTCACTTTCCGAAATTGGATTCTTTTTAATATCTTGTAAATGAATATCTTTAGGAAGTTCTAATTCTTTTAAGATTCGTTTGCAAGTATCGCAAGTGCTGAGGTAGTATATTTTATTCAAAACGACTGATTTTAAAATAATAATTCATTTAAAAAGACTCTTTCAGATATATCAACATTTGTTTAACACGCTCCAATTTTTCAACAATTTCGTAGTTGGAAAATGTTTTTTGTGTATTTTCTTGAAGTTTTTGTCTGGCTCCTTCCAAAGTATGTCCTTGCTCTTTTACCAAATGATAGATTAGTTGCAATTTCCTCACATCATCGGGGGAAAACTTTCGGCTTCCTTTGGCATTTTTTTTAGGATTTATAATTTCAAATTCTTTTTCCCAAAACCTTATTAAAGAAGCATTTACATCGAAAGCTTTTGCAACCTCACCTATGGTGTAATACAATTTATCAGGTAAATTAATTTCCATTTGTTAATCCATCGATTGATTTTCTTGTGTAGAAACACGAATCATTTCAGCGTACTCATCTGGAGTTAAATTTCCGTAATAGAAATGAATTGGGTTGATGTGTTCTCCATCTTTGATGATTTCGTAATGCAAGTGCGGAGCCTGTGAACGTCCCGTATTTCCCACAGTACCAATCATATCCCCTCTCTTAACTTTCTGACCAACTTTCACTTTGTATTCGTGCAAATGAGCGTATAGAGTCACATAACCATAGCCGTGGTCAATACGCACGTGCTTTCCGTAACCCGAAGAGGCATCATCAGCACGAAAAACCACCCCATCGCCCGAAGCATAAATGGGTGTCCCTTGCGGAGCTGTAAAATCCATTCCGTTGTGAAATTTACGAGCTTTGGTAAACGGGTCGTTACGCCAACCAAACCCAGATGCCATTCTGGTTAAATCTTTATTATCAACGGGTTGTATCGCAGGAATTGAAGACAAGAATTTTTCTTTTTCTTTGGATAAATCGGCTATTTCATCTAACGATTTTGACTGAACAACCAATTGTTTTTGAAGTATTTCAAGTCGTTTCGTTGTGCTAATAATTAACTTCGAATTATCGTAATTTTCCAGATGTTCATACCGATTTACACCGCCAAACCCACTGCGTCTTTGTTCTTCTGGAATAGGTGCTGCCTCAAAATAGAGCCGATACATATTGTTATCGCGTTCTTGGATATTTGCCAAAACCTCCTCCATATGCTCCATTTTCTTGTTTAAAATCTGAAAATTGGTTTCATATTGCTTTATTTCTCGTTGTAAGGAAACTTCTCGAGGAGTGTAAAGAAACCGCGTATTGACCATCAAAAACATTGCAATACCTCCAAAAAGCGCCGAAGCCGTCAAAAAAAGAAGGACATTCCGAACTTTGGTGCGTTTCCTACTGATAATTCGCTTGTAGGAAAGTGTTTCTGGGTCGTAATAATATTTAATTTTTTTCATCTTTCTTAGTCGTGATGCAAATTCAACAATCTGTTTATGCTAAAAAACATATCAAGATTAGGCAAAGGTAAAAAAATTTTTTTAAGAAATTAAAGATTTGTTTTCCAAAAGAAATGTTCATCACCTAAATTTTAAAGAATTTAATATCAAACATATTTAAAGATTTTTGTGTAGTTTTGTCAAATATAAAAGCGACAAATTTCCACAATGAGACTAATAATTTATTTATTCATCATTATGTTATTATCATTTCTTTTAAAATCTTGTTCTAAAGAAAATATCAGCAATGAAACCACAGAAACAATAGCCCCCAACCTTTCTGATAACCAAGCCTCTGAACAAACTCAAGCCTTATACAAATATCTTCGCTCCATATATGGAAAAAAGATACTTTCTTCAACAATGGCAAACGTTAATTGGAACACAAAGGAAGCCGAAAACGTTTACAAACTCACTGGAAAATACCCTGCGATGAACTGCTTCGATTTCATTCATATTCACCATTCTCCCTCGGATTGGATTGATTATTCGAATATTACTCCCGTAAAAGACTGGGCAAATGCAGGAGGAATTGTTGCTCTTATGTGGCATTTTTATGTCCCCACATCTGAAAACTCTGAAACTTACACTTACAAAGCGGATACCAAGTTCAAAATTTCTAATATTTTTCTATCAAACACTTGGGAGAGTCATTTTTTCCACGAACAACTGGATAAAGTCTGTAGTACATTACTCAAATTACAATCTGCAAACATACCTGCTCTATGGCGACCTTTCCACGAAGCATCTGGGGCTTGGTTTTGGTGGGGAAAAGAAGGTGCAGAAATGTACGTCCGTTTGTGGAAATACGCATACAATTATCTTCAGAACAAAGGAATCCACAACCTGATATGGGTTTGGACTACCGAAAAGAGTTATGATTATAATTGGTACCCAGGCGACGACTATGTCGATATCATAGGAAAAGATCTTTATGGGAAGAATGCTTCTCAAAATCACAGCAATTGGTTGCAAATAAAAAATTCACATACAAAAAAAATGATAAGCCTTAGCGAATGTGGAAATTTACTGGCTGGAAGAACAATCATTAAAAAACAAGCTTCAATTGAAGAGCAATGGACAAATGGCACACGTTGGCTTTACTTTATGCCTTGGTATGACTATCTTTTCAATGAAGGTAAAGAAGCAGTAAATGTGAGATGTAGCGACGACTTCTGGATTAATGCTATGTCGCAACCTTATGTAATTAGCCGACAGGATATATAAAAGCAAGTAAAATCAATCTTTATTTAGCCTCAGTTTCATCAAATCATTTTGTTGAATTACAAAATAATTTGTAAATAATTTCTATTTTTGCACGAAAAATCAAGACATTTAAAAAAAACACATGTAAATTTATGACTTCACAAGAAATCAGAAAGCAATTTTTGAAATTTTTTGAGGGCAAAGGGCATCTGATTGTACCTTCTGCACCTATGGTTATCAAAAACGACCCCACACTGATGTTCACCAATGCAGGTATGAACCAATTCAAAGAATATTTTTTAGGTAATGGAAAACCCAAAAGTAAACGTATCGCCGATACTCAAAAATGTCTTCGCGTATCTGGAAAACACAATGATTTAGAAGAAGTTGGGAAAGACACCTACCATCACACAATGTTTGAGATGCTGGGCAACTGGTCATTTGGCGATTATTTCAAAAAAGAAGCGATTGCGTGGGCGTGGGAATTGCTAACTGAAGTCTACAAAATTCCAAAGAAAAACTTATACGTAACTGTTTTTGAAGGAAGTAAAGAAGACAATGTTCCTTTCGACCAAGAATCATTCGATATTTGGAAAGGACTCATCACTGAAGACCGCATTCTTCTTGGAAATAAAAAAGACAATTTCTGGGAGATGGGCGATCAAGGTCCGTGTGGTCCGTGTACTGAAATCCACGTGGATTTACGTTCGGAAAGCGAGAAAAGCAAAATTTCGGGGCGTGATTTGGTCAATCAAGACCACCCTCAGGTCATCGAAATATGGAATAATGTGTTTATGGAGTTCAATCGCAAAGCCGACGGCTCACTCGAAAAGTTACCTGCTCAGCACGTGGATACAGGAATGGGCTTCGAGCGACTTTGTATGGTTTTGCAAGGCGTGCAATCTAACTACGATACCGATGTCTTTACTCCTATTATTCAACGAATTGAAGAAATCACACAACACAAATACATCAAAGGAAATAATGTTTCCGCTGAGGAAGACCAAATCAATATTGCCATTCGTGTAATTGCCGACCATATTCGTGCCGTTTCTTTCGCCATTGCCGACGGACAGCTACCTTCCAACAACGGAGCAGGTTATGTTATTCGTCGTATTTTGCGTCGTGCTATCCGATATGGTTTCACTTTCTTAAATCAAAAAGAGCCTTTCATCTACAAATTGGTAGAAACTTTAGCCTTACAGATGGGTGAAGTTTTCCCAGAGATTGAAAAACAGCAAGTTTTGGTAGAAAATGTCATCAAAGAAGAAGAAGCCTCTTTTTTGCGTACTTTAGAACAAGGATTGTTGATGCTTGATGTGATGATAAACAATATTTCGGACAATCAACTTTCTGGAAGCAAGGCTTTTGAGCTTTACGATACTTACGGATTTCCCATCGACCTTACGGCTCTCATTCTTTCTGAAAAAGGATTAACGCTGGATGAAAAAGGCTTTGAGGAAAATCTTCAAAAACAAAAAGAACGTTCCCGAGCTGCTGCACAGGTAAAAGCCGATGATTGGGTAATTTTACGTGACGATGAAGAAGAGGAATTCATTGGCTATGACACGTTGGAGGCTATCGTTCGTTTGGTAAAATATCGGAAAGTAGAAAGCCAAAAAGATGGAACTTTCTATCAATTGGTTTTCAATGTAACGCCTTTTTACCCAGAAGGAGGAGGACAAGCAGGTGATAAAGGTACGTTACAATCGGCAAATGGTGGTATTACCTATATTGTTGATACTAAGAAAGAAAACAACCTGATTATCCATATTTCTGAGACTTTGCCAGATAATCTCAACGACCCTTTCAAAGCGGAAGTACATCCGTTAGGAAGAGCCTTTACACAAGCAAACCACTCAGCGACACACCTTTTGCATCAAGCACTTCGCGAGGTTTTAGGAACGCACGTGGAGCAAAAAGGTTCGTTGGTCGATTTAAAACATCTTCGCTTTGACTTTTCTCATTTTCAGAAACTTACTCAAGAGGAAATCACAGAGATTGAAAGACGTGTCAATGAGCGAATTCAGCAAAAAATAGACTTGCAGGAACACCGCAACATTCCTATACAACAAGCGATGGATGCTGGAGCGATGGCTCTTTTTGGAGAAAAATATGGCGATAAGGTTCGTATGATTCAGTTTGGCGAAAGCAAAGAGCTTTGTGGAGGAACACACGTGAAAAATACGGTAGATATTTGGTATTTTAAAATTCTGTCGGAAGGAGCAGTAGCTTCAGGAATTCGCCGAATTGAAGCCATTACGCAAGAAGCAGCTTTGGCGTACTTCAAAGAACAGGAAGCCATAGTAAGCCGACTTAGTCAATTAGTGAAAAACGCACAAGACCCGCTTAAAGCTGTTGAAAATCTGCAAGAAGAAAACAATCGTCTGCAAAAAGAACTTGAAAATTTAAAGAAAGAACAAGCTAAAAACCTCAAATCTAACCTAAAAAATGAATTTAAGGAGGTAAACGGAATAGCTTTTCTGTCGCAAAAAGTGAATTTAGACGTTGCCAATTTAAAAGACCTTGCTTTCCAATTAGGAAATGAAGTGCCCAACGCCTTTATTTTATTTGGTTCTGAGCAAGAAGACGGCAAAGCTCTGTTATTGTGCTACATATCCAAAGATTTAGTCTCTGAAAAAGGATTAGATGCAGGGAAAGTAGTTCGCGAGTTGGGCAAATACATTCACGGAGGCGGAGGCGGACAACCTTTCTTTGCCACAGCAGGGGGTAAAAATCCAGCAGGTATTGATGAGGCTTTAAGAGAAGTTGAAAACTACATAAAATAGAGTTTAAATCAAACAAAAACACGAGATAAAATCTCGTGTTTTTGTTTTTAAATATTTACCTCTTATAAAAATAATAATTACCAGACATTTGAATCCGAGAATGTAGACTCAAGATCAAACTTTTTCATATCTTCTGACAAAAATATACACCAAAGCAGAAAGCAATAACAAATGTAGATAAATAGCATAAACAACCACGTCGGGATAGCTAATTGCTCCTTTACTGAGTTCAATTAATGCTATAATTTGTGCTCCGTACGGAATAATACCTTGTACGTAACACGAAAAAATATCCAAAACAGACGCCGCATCTCTGCCTGAAATCTGAAATTGATTGGCTATCTTTCTAGAAACTTTTGAAACTATCAGGATTGAAACTGTGTTGTTTGCCACACAAAAATCGGTTGTACCTACCAAAGTCCCCATTCCAAGCAATGCTGTCTTTGGCGATTTGATATGCTTTTGGATAAATTTCATCATAAATTGAATTCCTCCAAAATGTTCCACCAATGCCGCCAATCCACCAGTAAAAAAGAACAGAAGAAAAATTTCAGACATATCCGTAAATCCTTGATATGTATGATTTACAAACCCAAGAAAACTAAAATTCCCGTAGATTATACCCAGCGTTCCGGAAAAAATAACACCCAAAAACAGGGAAACAAAAACATTTACACCCAAAAGCGACAATACAACCACAGCCAAATAAGGTAATATTAAAACAACATTAAAATCCTTTTGTGTTTCAATAATTATCTCTTTTGCCTGAGAATTTCCTAAAAACAATAGAATAACTATAGTCAGTATTGCTGCTGGAAATGCTATTCGTGCATTTGCTTTCATCTTTTCATTCATTTTGCAACCCATTGTTTGTGTGGCCACTATGGTTGTATCGGAAATCAATGAAAGATTATCACCAAACATTGCACCAGAAAGTAAGGAAGCTCCTAACAAAGAAGCATTCAAATCGCTTTGTCCTGCCAGACTAATCACAATAGGAGCTAATGTTGTGATTGTACCTACAGAAGTTCCTGTTGAAAATGATAAAAATGAAGCTATTACAAATACACCTATCGGAAAATATTGTGGTGAAATGTATGATATTCCTAAACTGACAATGCTATCCACACTTCCAGAGGCTTTTGCAACAGTAGCAAAGGCTCCTGCAAAAAGGACAATAACACACATTGTCAACACATTAGAATCTCCAGCTCCTTTGAAGAAGATGTTTATTTTTTCTGTAAAAGATGCTTTGTAAATCAATAGTGCTACTACAACACCTACCAAAGCTACCAAAGGCGTTCGTAACGAGTAAAAATCATTGAGGTAAATCCCTCCGCCCAAGAAAATTGCAACAAAAACCAAGAGAGGGATAATCGAAATAACACCAATTTCTTTTTTAAAAGCCATCTAATACGGAATAAAATTTCAAGGTACAAAAATATATGTTATTTCATAAAAACAAAATATTTTTCCAATAAAAATATTTTACACATTAAAATTTTCCAAAAAAAGAAAGTTCAAAAACATTTCTATATTTTGAACTTTCTTCTAGCTTATTTCTTTTCTTTAATTAGATAAAGGTAAACAGGAAAATGGTCGGAATAGCCCCAAGTATAATTTCCGTTGGACATACTCCGGAAAGGATACCCTTTATATCGTCCTTTTTGATTTGCCAAATAAGATTTATTAAACACACCAGCTTTCCAATATCGATAGGTTGATTTATCTTCTTTTAAAAGTTCTTGTGTGAAATAAATTTGATCGAACAAATTCCAACCATCTTGATATGCCAGAGAACCAATCCCTTTTTTAAGCATTTCTTCCATTGGATTATACAACCCTCCAGATTTCACTCTTTCTTTCTTTCCTTCAGTCTTGAGTATTTTTTTGAAACTTGTATTGGTTGGGTCATCATTAAAATCACCCATACTCAAGATTTTTGCATCAGGATTTTCTGCCAAAAGTGAATCAATTATTTTTTTATTCAGCGTTGCCGCAGCTTCCCGCTTAGGACGACTTGCGGCCTCTCCACCACTTCTTGAAGGCCAGTGATTTACAATAAGATGCATCGGTTCACCATCAAACATTCCACTCACCAAAAGTTGGTCGCGTGTGTACCTACGTTTGCCATCTACTTCGTAAATTTCCAAATGATGTTTTGAAGTTGAGGTCGGTTTGAATATATTTTTTTTGTAGATTAGAGCTACGTCAATGCCTCGACTATCAGGAGAATCATAATGAACAATACCGTAATTGTACTTTTTAAGATAATCCGTGTTTATCAAATCAGTTATAACATTTTGATTTTCAACCTCGCACAATCCCACAATATCGGGAGCTTGTTTAGTTACATCACTTCCTATTTCCGAAATTACTTTTGCGATTTTCTGGACGTGGTCATTGTAAACTTTTGAAGTCCAGCGGTCTGCCCCTTCAGGGGTGCGGTCATCATCAAACTTTCGAGGGTCGTTAATTGTGTCAAATAAGTTTTCTACATTGTAAAAGGCAATTGTTCTGACCATAAATTTCTTTTCTTGTGCCTGTACTTTTAGCAACATTAACAACAAAAATGTAACAAAAAGTGAATTGTAATATTTTTTCATATCGTATTTTTAAAACGCTAATTTATTTTAAAATTCTAATTTCAACTGTGAAGGCAACAACTGGAATGTTTTTCTATGATAAGGTGTAATTCCGTAATTTTCAATTGCTTTTCGGTGGGCAATTGTAGGGTATCCTTTGTTTTTCTTCCACTGGTACATTGGGAACTCTTCATCTATCTGCTCCATATAGGCATCACGATATGTTTTAGCCAGAACAGAAGCCGCAGCAATTGTTTGTATTTTAGCATCTCCTTTCACCACACAGGCGTGAGGAATATCACCAAATTTAGCAAATCTGTTCCCATCAACAGCAATAAATTCAGGTTTTTTGAAGAGTTGCCCCAAAGCTTTGTGCATTGCCAAAATAGACGCTCGTAAAATATTGATTTCATCTATTTCAGCAGGAAAAACGTGTGCGACCGCATAACAAATTGCTTCTTTTTCAATGATGGGTTTTAAAAATAATCGCTGTCTTTCAGTAAGTTGCTTAGAATCTGTCAGCAAATCATTCTTAAAATCTTTCGGAAGAATTACCGCAGCAGCCGTAACAGGACCTGCAAGGCAACCTCTCCCTGCTTCATCTGTACCTGCCTCATTATGTGTATGATAATACAACTGCATTCTTTTTAACTCTTTGTGCGATAAATCACATTAATTTACCTACATTTTTCCTTGCAAATATATGCATTTTATTGCAAAGAAAAAGAAGTTACCCTTTTTTGGATAACTTCTTATATGTATAAATAATATGGTTAAAATCTTGGTAATTTTTCAGGAATAATGTGTTCTACTTCATAACCAGCAAAATTTTTCAAATAATTTTGCAAAGTTGTCCCGTTTGCATCAGCAAAAGCATAACCACCTCTACTTTTAAAATAATTCTTAACATTCTGAGCTCCAGCAAGATGCGCTGCTGCTAGAATTCCTGATTCGGTAATATAAATACCATTAATACGTTTACCCGCAAATTGTTTGATTTCTTTTCTTAATACCCATTTGTTTCTCTTAACACTCAGGGTAAAAAGTCGTTCTTGTTGTTCAGGAGATTTCAGAAATTCTTCTGCATTTTTAACTCCATAAAACTGCAAAGCTGACTTCCCGAACTGATACTTACCCATATAACCGTATTGATTTACAATAAAATAGTTACCTCGGGATTCTCTGTAAGCTAAGGCTTCTTTAAAGCCAATGAACGTTTTGCCAATAAGTGGCGGATTTAAAGTACTGTTTTTTTCATTTTCTTGTACTGGCAACACAGTTGCCAACTGAGGTTTTTCTACAACAAAATTTCTGTGAACTTGAATTTCTTTGATTTGCTCATCGCTGATTGTAAAACACATACAAACAAAACTAAGCAATCCCAAAATTGTAAAAAGATACCTCCTCTTTGCATTAATCATTTTCATTTAGTTTCTTTAAGACTTACGATACTTTCACAAAGTGAAACAATTTCTGCTTAAAATTAGCGGGTGCAAAAATAGTCATTTTATAGGAAAAGAAAATATTATTTCCTAATACATAGTTAATATTAAAGGAATTACAGATTCAAATTTAATATTTTTAACCATCAAGAGCATAATTTTAACACTTATTAAAGAAGCTTTAATGATTTTTCTTTTTCAGATTATACCAATATATATTTCCGATGTTTTACATATTGGTATTTTTTTAACTATCCGTATCTTTGCTTTCTCATTACAAATTGCAACATCAAAGTTTTATGAACAAACTTATCCGAACCAATGAATATGGTGTTTTTTTCTACCGAATCTTTTTAGTTTATATTTTCTACTTCATTGCACGACTTTTATTTTTTCTTTTTAACACGGAAATCATAGGAGAAATTAGCACAAGTCAGCTTTTGAAATTATTCTTTTTGGGAATTAAGTTCGACACAACGGCTATTCTGTACGTCAATTTACTATTCATTTTGCTTAGTTTGTTTCCTTTATGGGTAAATACGCATAAAACTTACCAAAAAATACTCTTTTGGATTTATTTCATCACAAACGGAATTGCTTATGCAACCAATTTTGTGGATATGATTTACTATCCGTTTAGCAAATCACGTCTAACCACCGCTTCGTTTGCCGTAGTAGAAAATGAGCAAAACAAAACCGAATTATTTTTCATCTTTTTAGCAAATTACTGGTATTTAGTACTGATATTTATTAGTCTAATCGTTCTTTGGATATTCCTTTATAAAAAAATCAACATCAAAAGTTTCAAAATTCGACCTCTTCCGTATGTTGTATGGTCTGTTTTATTATTTTTAGGAATAGGAATAGGTGTTTTGGCAGGAATACGGGGAGGAAGTTTGGCACATTCATCACGTCCGATAAACATTTTGGATGCCAGTCGGCACGCAACCAATTCGGTACACGCTGATGTTATCCTCAATACGCCTTTCACGCTTATTCGAACCATCGGAAAAAACAAAGGATTTAAAGAATATAAATTCGTTTCAGACGAGTATATTCAGAAAAATATTCTTCCAATAAAGCAATATAACAGAAAAGTAACCAACAAGCCCAATATCGTAATTTTCATTTTGGAAAGTTTTGGAAGAGAATATGTAGGTTGCCTAAACTCTTCAAGAAATATTCCTAATTACAAATCGTACACTCCCTTTTTGGACTCATTAGCTCAGCATTCCTATATATTTGACAATGCGTATGGTAACGGAAGACAATCCATTCACGGAATGTCGTCAATTTACGCAGGAATCCCTACCTTTCAGGTGGCTTATACCTCCTCTCCTTATGTGCAACAACCTACTGAATCTGTTGTTTCAATTGCCAAAAAAATGGGATACAACACGTCATTTTTCCATTCCGCACCTAATGGTTCTATGGGATTTTTAGGTTTTTCAAATATTCTAGGCTTTGATAATTACTTTGGAAAAGATGAATATAATAACGATGCTGATTTTGACGGTGTATGGGGTATTTGGGACGAGCCTTTCCTTCAGTTTATGAACGATGAATTAAGCAAAAAACAACAGCCTTTTTTAGGAACAATATTTACCGTCTCATCACACCATCCTTTCAAAATTCCAGAAAAATATGAAGGTAAATTCGATAAAGGAAATGTTGAAATGCACCAATGCATTCAGTATACAGACTACGCTCTGAAAAAGTTTTTTGAGTCAGCTCAGAAAGAAAGTTGGTACAACAATACTATTTTTGTTTTTACTAACGACCACCCAAATCAAATTTTTTATGACCTTTACAAACAGCCCATCACAACTACTGGAGCTACTCTAATTTTTTATAGCCCTAATCCTGAATTGGTTGGCAAAGGAATTTCGTCAGAAATAGCTCAGCAAATAGATATTTATCCTTCAGTTGTTGATTTAATTGGTTACAATCAACCTTTTCGTTCGTGGGGACGTAGTTTGTTCTCTGATAAAGAAGAAACCCCTCGAGCATATATTTCTGATTCACACGTTTATAGGCTAATGCAAGGAAATTACATTTATGTTTTAAATGAAGATGGAAGCGTAAATGGAATTTTTCAAAAAGAAGATGAAGCACTGAAAAACAACTTAATAGGCAAAGAAAATAATCCAGAAATAGAAAAAGGCATTAAAGACTTACAGGCTTTCATTCAGGATTATATGGATAGAATTATCAACCGAAAATTAGAATAAAATCCAACTTTTTCTTTAAGATTTTATTAATAAAAAAGTCTTAATTTTTTAGCAAAAATTAAGACTTTTAAAATATCTGTATTAAACTATTAATCTTCCAAAGTCATTAAATATCTTTCAGCGTCCAATGCTGCCATACATCCCGAACCCGCAGCCGTAATTGCTTGCCTGTAACGACTATCAGCGGCATCACCCGCAACAAAAACACCTTTCACATTTGTTAGAGATGTTCCTGGCACATTTTTGATGTAGCCCGTTTCATCAAGAGAAATAAAATCTTTGAAAACAGCTGTATTAGGTGTATGCCCTATTGCTACAAAAAAGCCTGTAACAGGAATTTCGGAAACTTCATTTGTTTTATTATTACGCACTTTCAAAGCTGTAACTACCTGTCCATCACCTAAAACTTCTTCTGTTTCAGTGTTATAAAGTACTTCTATATTTTCTGCTTTTAACACACGTTCTTTCATAATTCGAGAAGCACGGAATTCATTACGACGAACAAGCATCGTTACTTTCTCGCAGATATTCGCTAAATACAACGCTTCCTCACAGGCTGAGTCTCCCGCCCCAACAATGGCTACTTTTTGCTTTCTGTAGAAGAAACCATCACACACAGCACAAGCAGAAACGCCTCCACCTGTTTTCAAATAATGTTGCTCTGAAGGTAATCCTAAATACTTAGCAGAAGCTCCCGTAGCAATAATTACTGTTTGTGCGTGAATTTCTTTTTCTTCATTAATCCACACTTTATGAGGAGTTTGTGAAAAATCAACCTTTGTTACCCATCCGTTGCGTATTTCAGTTCCGAAGCGTTCAGCTTGTTGTTGTAACTCCATCATCATTGCTGTACCAGTAATTCCGTTAGGATACCCAGGGAAATTTTCAACTTCGTTTGTTGTAGTTAGCTGTCCTCCAGGTTGTTCCCCCTGATATAACACAGGATGCATATTAGCACGTGAAGCGTAAATTGCAGCAGTGTATCCTGCAGGTCCTGAACCTATTATAAGGCATTTTACTTTTTCTATCTCAGCCATTATTCTATTTTTTTGAATTCAACTTTACAAAGGTACGTATTTTTCGCAAGAAAACAAATGTTGCTCAGCGATTATTATGACGGTGGTATACCTCTAACTTAAAGGCTCATCTTCAACGAAAGGAGCATTCACATCTGTATTATAAAACTACTCAAACATTCGCCGAAGTCTGGTTGCTGTTATTTCCTGCACTGGATTATAATGCACGAAGGACTGCACCTTTTCTTCAAATTCTTCCTTTGTAAATTAGTCTATTCATATTGTCAAATCACCTCATATATGGAGCAAACCTCCCCCCAATTTACCGAATAGATTTATATAACTCGTCCTACGTTTTAGCTTTTTCGGTGAAATATTCCACATATTCCTTTTCAATGCAAAGCCCTTCACGCATTGCTTCTTTAAGCTGAGTGGGGGCATTGGTATAGTCGATGATTCGATTTACTATAACATCTTCGGGAGGGGAAAGCTCATCTTGCGAAAGATTGCCTTCATAAATTTCGTTGATAAGAAGCGTCATCAACTCGATATCTTCGTACGATTTAGGATTTTTGAACGATTGGTAAGACGTATCCCGAATCTCGTAAATATGCACACATTTCAACATTGCGGTAAACACGGCTGTTCTTAAAGGACGGCGTTTCCTGAACATACTTTTGGTGTACGGATACGGAGGTTTTTTCATAACTGATTTGTTTTTCTATTTTTTCCGTCTCTTTTGTTTTCTATTTCCGTGGTTTGGAGGTTTGTGGGAGTAGCTAGTTTTAAAGTTTTTGGTCTACCCTGCCACTGAAAGATGTCTATTTATTCAAGGATTGTTAAACTCATTGCATTAACTAACAAAAATCAAACATTTAAACCAACAAAATTAATTCATTATTTTCCAGCAATCGTCTTCTCATTAAAACAACTTGGGAACAAGAATAGTAAATCTTTATGTCACATTTACTAGCTCCTCATATTCCTCAATTTTTTTCTTTAATTTTTCTAAAACCTTCAAATAAGAATCAATAACTTTATAATGAGATTTTCTTTTTGCTTCCATATCAACGAAAGCACAGTATGCTTCATTTGCAAAATGATTTACTTGAATTGCATCAAAATCTTTGGGTATATATTTGTTTGACTTTTCTGCAATCTCCTTCAATAACTCAGAAATTCGTTTCCTATCAACTTTAATTTTATTCTCTTTTATAAACTTTGAACGAAGTTGAACATACTCAAGCATAAATTCATCCTTTGAATCATATTCCCACCCTATTCCCCCATTAACTTTCGGATAATTAACAATTCTCTTGTTATTTATCTGATGAAAAAGATGGTAAAAAACAGTTCCATAATTATTCTTGAATATAATCTCCAACTCATTATACCTTTTTACAAATGTTCTATACTCATCCTGAATGGCACTTTCAAAATTAGATATACCATACAAATAAGAAAATAAAGTATTTATTTGTTCAACTTTATTTTTATTATTCTTAACTTTTCTGTAAAGTTGTTTCACATCAATATTTTTCAAAAAGTTTACTTGGACAGATGAATTAACACATAGTTGATTAAACTCTTTTTCTGTTAAATATTTTTTAAAATAGCTTTCCTGTTTCGAAATTTGTTTTTTTAACTCTTTCAGGTTTTCTCTAAAAAGATTATTTTCCGAGATCATCAATTCTTCCTCTTGTTTAGCTTTTTCTTTCTTATCTCGTTTGTAATTTCTTTCACCTAAACAATAAGCAAAAAAAATAGAAAATGTACTCACAACAATAGTTCCTAAAAAGTTAAGCCAATCAAACCAATTAGGACTTGAGTTATAAAAGTCTCCAAACTGAAAATTAAACATATCCCTATCTTAGAATTAATCAACAATTTATCTACAGTAGCTCACCGCTAATCATTCAGTTTCAACACCGCCATAAAAGCAGATTGTGGCACTTCTACATTTCCGATTTGGCGCATACGTTTCTTTCCTTTTTTCTGTTTTTCAAGGAGTTTACGTTTACGGGAGATATCACCTCCGTAACATTTTGCGGTAACGTCTTTGCGGAGGGCTTTGATGGTTTCACGAGCGATGATTTTCGCTCCGATAGCCGCCTGAATTGGAATGTCAAACTGCTGACGCGGAATCAGTTCGCGGAGTTTTTCGCACATTTTCTTCCCGATGTTATACGCATTATCGGCGTGAATCAAAGCTGAAAGGGCATCCACCGAATTGGCATTGATAAGCACATCCACTTTTACCAAGTTTGAGGCACGCATTCCGATTGGCGAATAATCGAACGAAGCGTAACCCTTTGATACTGTTTTTAATCGGTCGTAGAAATCAAACACGATTTCCGCCAATGGCATATCGAAATTCAGTTCTACACGCTCGGGAGTTAAATATGTTTGATTGGTAATTTGTCCGCGTTTTTCGATACAAAGCGACATCACTTGCCCCACAAAATCTGCTTTGGTAATCACCGACGCCTTGATGTAAGGCTCTTCCACTCTGTCCAATTTCGATGGGTCGGGAAGGTCAGACGGGTTATTTACCACGATAGGCGTTTCAGGGTCTTTCTTCGTATAAGCCAAGTAGCTAACGTTCGGAACGGTGGTAATTACCGTCATATCGAACTCGCGTTCCAATCGCTCTTGAATGATTTCCAAATGCAACATCCCAAGGAAACCACAACGGAAACCAAAGCCTAACGCCGCCGAACTTTCTGGCGTGAAAACGAGCGACGCATCATTAAGTTGCAGTTTTTCCATTGAAGCCCGAAGCTCTTCATAATCCTCTGTATCAACAGGATAGATTCCAGCAAACACCATCGGTTTAACATCTTCAAATCCGTCGATGGCTTCGGTACAACCATTTTGAGCGGTGGTAATGGTGTCGCCCACTTTTACCTCACGAGCGTCTTTTATCCCCGTGATGAGGTAGCCCACATCGCCACAACCCACGAAAGGTTTAGGTACTTGATTGAGTTTGAGCGTTCCCACCTCGTCGGCTTGGTAAATCCTGTCGGAAGACATAAATTTGATTTTGTCGTTTTTGGAAATTTTCCCGTTCATCACACGGAAATACGTTTCCACCCCACGAAACGGATTATAAACCGAATCGAAAATCAGGGCTTGTAACGGAGCTTCGGGGTCGCCTTTCGGTGCAGGAATGCGTTCGATGATAGCTTCGAGGATTTGTTCCACGCCTAAGCCCGTTTTTCCAGAAGCTGGAATAATATCATCAGGTGAACAGCCAAGCAAGTCCACGATATCGTCTTTCACTTCCTCAGGATTAGCCGAAGGAAGGTCGATTTTATTTAAGATAGGAATGATTTCCAAATCGTTTTCCAAAGCTAAATACAGGTTTGAAATCGTCTGAGCCTGAATGCTTTGTGCCGCATCAACGATAAGCAATGCTCCTTCGCAAGCAGCAATGGAACGCGACACTTCGTAAGAGAAATCCACGTGACCCGGCGTATCGATGAGGTTCAGAATATAGGTTTCGCCTTTGTATTCGTATTCCATTTGGATGGCGTGACTTTTAATGGTAATCCCTCGTTCACGCTCTAAGTCCATATTATCAAGGAGTTGGTCTTGTTTTTCGCGTTCGGTGATGGTTTTGGTAAAGTCCAAAAGGCGGTCAGCCAGCGTACTTTTTCCGTGGTCAATGTGTGCGATGATGCAAAAATTGCGTATGTTTTTCATTTCTCTTGTTTTCAATTTGTTGTAATTGGCAAAGATACGAAAAAAGTGCAAAGGAAAAAGAAGAAAAATAAAAAGCAGAGAAAAATCTCTGCTTGAACTTACTATCTTTTATCAATCTGTAAAATTTGTACAAAAAAATCCGTTTCTGTTTTAGAAACGGATTTTTAATTTATCTTTAAAATGACTATACTTCCTCTTGATCTCTCAAATATTGGATGTATCGAGCTTTTTGTAGTTCATTTCTTCTCTTCACAGAATTTTTTGTAAAATGCTGCTTTTCGCGAAGTTTACGAACAACTCCCGTTCTGTCAAATTTTCTTTTGTAACGTTTTAACGCTTTGTCGATGCTTTCGCCGTCTTTTACTGGTATTATTAACATAATCTACACACCTCCTCTCATTTGGGCTGCAAATATGCATTTTTTTTCTGAAACTCACAAATTTTGCTCAAAAAAAAATAAACTTCAAAGACAATAAATTCTATTCAGCAAAATTACTTTCTTTCTCTGAAATAATTATTAATTCGTTGCTTCCTTCCACATTTGGAATTACTTTTACCAAATTAGTTTGTTCGCAAAATCTGATAAAATTTGCATTCCTTTCAGATTGTCTCTTATTGTTTTTCATTGTATTAAACAATATTTTTCCATTAAATGTCCGCAAAGAAAGTACTCTATTTACAAATTCTGGGGAGAACAAAAACTCAGGCATTTTATCATCTTGAAAAACGTCAATAATAATCAAATTATATTTTGATTTTGATTTATGCACAAATTGCTGTGCATCATCAACAATAATTTCTAAATTTTCAATTTCATCAAGATTAAAATATGTTTTCGCAACTTCAACAATCTCTTTATCAATATCAACAGCGGTTATTTTTCCTTTGTATGAAATTTCATCAACCAAAGTTTTTACAACGCTACCTCCAGCCAAACCCAAAACTAAAATACTTTCCATCTTTTGTATTTCTGTAAAACCTATTTTTTTCAAGCCTTTTCGTAAAATCCGTTGTAAACTTCCGTAAGAATAGTTTGTGTTGGGCGTATCCAAAACCAAACGTCCATCACGAAAAACCACTTCAATTGACTTACTAACAGACGATTCTCGTTTGTGAATTGTAATAGGAATAATATAACTGAGAATTCTTTTTAACATTGGGTGAGTTATAGATAAAAATTAGATTTTCAATAAGTTTACTTCTTTCCCGTTAAAAACGGCATAGGTAAAATAGTGAATCCAATCGCCTGTGTTTATGTACTTGGAATTACTCGAAAGCTCAATTTCCATTGGCAAATGCCGATGTCCGAAAAGAAAATAATCATAATGTTTGGTTTTTAACTTGCGTTTGCAATATTGTACCAGCCATTCGTTATCTTCCCCTAAGAATTTCACGTCTTCATCTCCTGAAATTAACTTATTTTTTACTGAAAGATATTGTGCCAGTCGCACTCCAATATCAGGATGTAGCCATCGGAAAAACCATTTTGCTACTGGATTGGTAAACACTTTTTTCATCCGTTTAAAACCTTTGTCGCCTGGTCCGAGTCCGTCGCCGTGTCCCACCAGAAAGCGTTTCCCACAAGATTCAAATTCCAGCGGTTTATGAAAAACAGGAATATTCAATTCTTTTTGGAAATAATCGTTCATCCATAAATCGTGATTTCCAACAAAAAAATAAATCGGAATTCCTTTATCGGTCAGAGCTGCCAATTTCCCTAAAACACGTACAAATCCTTTTGGAACGACTGTTTTATATTCGAACCAAAAATCAAACAAATCACCCAACAGAAAAATCGCTCCTGCATCTGCTTCAATCTGGTCAAGCCAATTCACAAAAGCCAATTCTCGCTGACGACTTGCCACGAAATCAGGTGCTCCCAAATGATTGTCAGAAGCGAAATAAATCTTTTTATTTGGTTGAAGTTGTAAATTCAAAATTTTAAGTATAAAGGGGAAAAATCCAAGTTACAAGTTATAAGGGAAAGAAATTAACAATGAACAATAACAGCTTATTGCCTAATGTCTATAATCTATCACAAATTGTCCGAAGCAAACCATTCAGCGTAAGAGCTTTCGGTTTCTTGCAAACGAAGCGAAAATAAAGTTACATTTTCGGGTAAATATTTTTTGATACGATTGGCAAAATCAGCAACCAAATTTTCACTCGTAGGCTGATAATCCACCAAGATAATATGATGCCCTTTGGCTTTAAGTTCGTTTGCCAACTCCAAATGTGGTGAATTGGCATTGAAAATCATCGCGTGGTCAAATTCATCGATAATTTCCTGCTTCACGATGCGTTTCAAGTCACCAAAATCAATCACCATTCCGTATTTTACATTATTGGGGTCATTTATAGGCTTACCAACTACGGTAACGTGCAGCTTATAGCTATGTCCGTGCAGATTTTTACACTTCCCGTCGTAACCATACAAAGCGTGTCCCGCCTCAAATTCAAACTTTTTAGTAATGCGTATGTTCGCCATCTCAGAAATAATTTTTAAGCCGTAAAAGTAATGAAAAAGAAAATAACAACAAAAACGCAATCAATTTGAAAAAATAATGATATATCAAACCACTCATTTTTTGGTATTCTTTTTCCTATTTTTTAATCCGAAAACAAGGTTTATACATTAAATTTTTCTATTTTTGCGACAATATTTTATCAGAAAAAATAATGTTACTTACAAAACAAACATTTGAATTACATAAAGCTACACGCCTTAGACTTGTAGATTTTTTAGAGAAATTATCTCCCGAACAATTGGCAAAAGTCCCTAATGGGTTTCACAACAACGTACTATGGAACATAGCTCACTGCATTGTAACTCAACAACTTTTATGCTACAAACTTGGAAACATCACTCCTCTAGTTACCGATGAATTCATCGAAACATATCGAAAAGGTACTTTCCCTAAAGAATATCTTCCTACAAAAGAAGAAATTAATAACATAAAAGAATTATTAATTTCAACACAAGAACAACTCAAATCAGATTACGAAAAAGGAGTTTTTCAGCAGTATAATACATATATGACCAGTTATGGCTTTGAACTTACCTGTATTGAAGACGCCATAAACTTCAATAATATACACGAAAGTATGCATTTAGGTTCAATAATTTCCTTAAACTATTTTCTTTAAACCTACCAAACATTTAATATTTATTTAAACATTTTGAAGTAGAAAGATGTCGCCCATTTATAACCAATTACTAATTCCATATCTCATTGCTATGGCACTTGCTATAACTATGGGAGGAAGTGGTACAGCACCTGCATTTTCTGCAAGTTATGGAGCAAATGTTATACGAAGGAGCTTAATTCCAGGTATTTTCGGCATTGCAGTTTTTTTAGGAGCTTTTGTTGCTGGTAAAAATACAGCAACCACAATGGGAAATGGCATCTTACCTGCTAACTATATGACTTTCACAGTTGTATCTGTAGCTCTACTTTCTGTTGCGATTACGCTTCTGATAGCTAATATTTCAGGAATCCCTCAGTCAACAAGCCAGGCTGCTGTTCTTGCATTTGCTGCTCCCTCCCTATATTTCAATAAATTAGACTCAGGAAAATTATTTTACGAAATTATTCCTACTTGGTTCATTCTCCCTATTATTTCATTTATTTTGAGTTACTTATGCGGAAAATATATCTATAAACCAATGCGGAAGAGAGGGTTCACTATGCAACGAGCTCAGAATGAAAATCTTAACCCTGTTTGGAATACCATTCTGATTGTAATGTCTATTTATGTTTCTTTCTCCATTGGTTCAAACAACGTAGCCAATGGTGCGGGACCTATTGCAGCAATGACTATCAATGAATTAGGATTACAAAATGAAAATGATTTTATGGTAATTCTTATATTATCATCATTAATTGTTGCTCCTTGTTTTGGTATTGGAAGTTCTTTGTTTGGTCATAAAATTGTGAAAAATACAGGAAAAGAGATTATCCTCTTCGGAAAATTTGAAGCAGTTATAATCGCTTTTATTTCAGGAAGTTTGCTACTTTTAGCTTCTGTAACAAAAGGAATTCCCTCCTCGCTGGTTCAGGTAAACATAGCAGCTATTTTAGGAATTGGAGTCGCAAAAATGGGACCAAAGAACATCTTTAATAAAACCCAAGTAAAACGCTTTTTCACTATGTGGATGATTGCCCCTATCATTTCCTTTTTATTGTCACTTTTATTAATCTATCTTGCTGATATGGGTGGATTTATACACAATCATTAATAAAAAAAAGTGATAACGCAAACTCTCACCTTATCACCTTTTAGTTACTTTCTATCTCGTTTTAAAATTTTCAATAATTTTATCCACTATAACTTGAGCTAACTTCTCTTTGCTTTCCATAGTCCAACCAGCAATATGTGGCGTAAGAATAACATTATCAGACTCTAATAGATATCTAAATGCTTCAGGAAGGTTATCATCTGTAAAAAAATCTTCGAATGATGATTTTTCATATTCCAAAACATCTAATCCCGCCCCAAGTATTTTTCCTGATTTCAAAGCTTTTACTAAATCATCTGTAACTACACTTTTGCCTCGTGCTGTGTTCAGCAACCAAAACGGATTTGAAAACTTATTGATAAAATCCGTATTTACCATATTCATTGTCAATGGAGTTTGAGGCGTATGCAAACTTACTACTTCTGCTTGACTAAAAAACTCTTCTAATGAAACTTGCGTGGCATTTTCATCTCCTACATTGGGTTTTATATCATAACAAATCACTTTACAATCAAATCCTCTTAATTTCTTCGCAAAAGATTTCCCCATATTCCCATAACCGATGATTCCCACTGTCTTGTAATCCAATTCCCAACCTCGATTTTCCTCACGTAGCCACTTTCCTTGCTCAATTTCCTTATTTGCTTTTTTGAATTTATTAAGCAAAGCCAACAACATTCCTAAAGTGTGTTCTCCTACAGCATTTCGATTTCCTTCAGGAGAAGAAATTAACATAATTCCTTTACTATCAGCAAACTCACAATCAATATTTTCCAATCCTGCTCCTACTCTTCCTATAAATTTCAGGTTTGTAGCCTTCTGTATGAAATTTTTGTCAATCGAAAACCTGCTTCGAATTATTATTCCATCATACAAATGTATTTTCGATTCTATTTCAGCTTTAGAACTTGTATAATCTTCATAATTCTCAAATCCATTTTCCGCAAGTTGGGAAATCATCAGTGGATGATTTGTATCCAAATGAAGTATTTTCATATCTTGTATCTTTAAAACTTTTTAATATTAAATTTTATATTTCCTGTACCTTTCCACATTCATCTCTCTGTCTATCAGCTTATTTTCATAAACCATTTCATAAAGATTTTTTGCCACAAAGGGAGCATTCATTACACCACGTGTACCTAAACCATTCAAAATCCACATATTATCATAATCAGGATGTTTTCCAACCAACGGACGACGGTCAGCAACTGTTGGGCGAACAGAGGCTTCTTGCTCTACGATTTCATATCTACAGGAAATCAATTTATTGAGTTTTTCCAACAACTCATTTTTTGCTTTTTCAGTGATTGTATCACTCAAATCTTCCCATTCGTATGTTGCTCCTATTTTATAAAAATTATCTCCAATTGGTAAGATTACACCATCGCTTTTTACAATCTCCTCAAGACACAAATCGGGTGCATAAAACGTTAAAGTTTCTCCCTTGCAAGGTTTCATTGGTAGATAATTGAAATACGGATTTTTTACAATTCCATAACCTTCACAAAAAACGATATTTTTAGCAGAAATAGTCTGATAATCTATCTTATCTGAGCTTACTTTCAACTCCTCATAATTAAATCTCCTTTGGTGAAATATGCTTTCATCTTTCCACAGTTTTGTACACTCTTGCAGGTAAGTTTTTACATCCAACCTACCTGTTTGGAGTACTTTTCCAAATCCGAAAGGAGCTTGAATGTGCCTATTTTTTTCCGAAATTATTTCAGAACTCAAATACGAGGAAAGAACCTGCTTATCAGAGGCAAAAAACCAATTATTTTGCTCTTCTACTGAAGCAAATTTTCTCAGAATAGGAATTGGGATTATAATCTTTTTATTGATTTTTTTCTCGATTTCATCATAAAAAGAATGCAACAAATCCATTTGCTCATTAGCTCTCCAAACAGGCGTAAATCGCTTCAAAACAACAGGATTATAAACACCTCCGGCAACTAAACTCGCAATCTGAGAATTATCAGTAATAATGCAGAATGATTTATTATTTTTCTCCAAGATGTTCGCAAAAGTGACTCCTGCCAAACCAGCACCAACAATGATAAAATCAAACATATACAAATTAATAAAATTGTACGCAAAAATAATCTATATTTCTACAATAAAAAACTGTTTTAAAACAATTACTTGCTTTAAAACAGTTATATAAATATTCTGTGAATTTAAATTAGTTTGCCCACATATCTTGCTCTTTATCACGAACAGATTCTTTAATCTTATCGGATTCCAAAAGCTGGAAGAGTGAATTATCAGGCAGATAGTCCCTAATTTTCCTGTCGCCATATACATTGGCTTCCTTGTAAACTACCGCACTAAACAATCTCGCATTTAGCAAGTGATCGAAAGACATCGGTCTTGCGTTGTTCTTTCGGTTGAACGTCTTCGCCTCATGCAAAATTTCCCTTGCTTGTGGATAAAACACCCAGAATAGTTCTACCAATCTATTTTGAGCATCTTCAGAGTCAACATAATGTACGTCTGGAGCTACAGGAGCAATTCCCAATAAACGATACTTTAACTCTCCTTGTCGTTTGTCAAAATACCAAAGACCTCTGATACGATATTGAACTATGTCCCCTGCAGTCAAATCCCTCTTGGCTATGTTCACAGGGTCAATTGCTTCTCCAGCATTCAATTGGTCGTAACCTGCTGACAATGTGTCGATTTTAGATAGGGCACCGCTTAGCTGATCATATGTTCTTTTTTCTGTAAAATAAGAATCAGCATAGGTATCTTTTAATCTTCCATTCTTCATATTCTTTACCAAAACGTCATACAAAGAACGTCTGTACTTATCAACGTCCATCGTGTCGGTAGGAAATAGAAGTGGAAAATTCATTCTCTCATTTAAGTCAATGATTTCCCAGACTTCCACAGACCAAAGGATATCCCTATCATCTACATATCCATAAGGCAATGGTTTGTCGTTATCTGACTCTATTTGGGCTTCACTTTTCTGTCCAATTTCCTCAACTTCCTTTGCATTCAAAATATTAAATTGAGCAAAAGACATTTGACACGCAAAAATTGCAACAGCTAATAAGCCTATATTTTTCGAGTTAAACATAATAATACAATTTCTAATTTGTTATTTCAACATTTATAGGAATAACGGTTGGCATTTTATAATCCGAATTTCCTACAATAGCAGCTTTTACATCGAATATATTAACTATATCCCCTTTTCTTGCTCTATTTAAAGCATTTCTTACTTGATCATTCATTTTATTTCCTTGTACGGAAATTGTAGGCTGTCCAGGAATTGAAACTTTGAATGAAGTAATTCTTGTATTCAAGTCAAAATCGAAATCCTCAAACTTCGCTGTTATAGTAGCAGCACCTAAGTTCGATTTTGGCAATTTAACACTCTCTACTTGTCCACCTATTGATGCCAGCGGACGAGGGATATTTTTAATTCTGAACAATCTTGAAGAACTAAATTTTTGTCCGTCTATCTCTCCTGAAACATTGATTGTTACTTCCCTACCAGTGCCAGGATTCATCACCCAACCATTACCACTTCTGCTTAAACCTGCACCAGAAGCCGAAATTTTATTATTTGGCACACCTGGCATTGAAATTGTAATTGGGTTAGAAACTCCTCGATAAACTACGTTCATCTTATCAGCAGAAATAACCGCAGAGTTAGGTTTCGGAATCGTTGAAAATGATTGTTCAACAGGAACAGAAATTCTTTCACCATCTTGGTCAAAATGCAAACTACCTGTGATTTTATGCTCACCTGCATTTCCTGCTCCCACATTCAACTTCACACGACCATCTTCAATTGTATAATCAGAAGGTGACAATGTACGTCCATCTAATTTTAATTCAACAGAATTTGGACGTGTAGTAGCATCTTTTCTTCCTAATACAATCGCTCCATCAAATTTTTCACCTTGATAGTATGCACCTTTTGATTGCTCAAGCAAGGTTGTATAATTCGTCATCGAAACTTGTTGTTTCAAAGCTCCTGACAATGCAGCTTCATAAAAGTTCTGCTCCACTGAACGAACATCAGACTGCATCATTGAAAGTTTAGCAAGTGATGCTACATAAGGGAAACCTTCAAAATTATAATTTAACCATTTTTGAGTAGTCCCATCTGTTTTCTTCTCATCTGCTGTACTGAATTCTCTATTTATTTTATCAACAATAGACTTGTATTTTGGATCATTACCCAAAATTTCTGCCATTGATTTTTTATAAGCTTCTATTGCCTCTATAAACTTCTTACCTCCATCAGCATATCCTTCTCCCTTGAAGAATATACCATCAGTGTACTCTGATTTATCCAATTTTTGATAGTCAATCTTTCCTGTTTTAGGGTCTCTCGCTTTTTCTACCTCCTCATTTAATCCACCTTTGATTTGCTGGATATGATTGTAGAAACCATCTGAAGTCTCTTTTATAAGTTTTGCTTTTTCGTGACTTTCTTTCCACAATGCACCATTTTCATTTACTTTTTCTTGCAAAGCTTGCATTGCAGCCAAGTTATCCTCATTAGCTTTAATATTCGATGCTTCAAATTTATCGTTGACTAATCCGAATGCATTTAAAACTTCCTTACCCATATTCAATGCAAGCATTGCGATAAAGACCAAATACATAAGGTTAATCATCCTCTGTCTGGGACTTAATTTTCCTCCTGCCATAGTACTATTTTTTTAAGTTATTAATTAGAAAACTAAATTATTTCCCCATAGCAGACAGCATTCCCCCATAAACAGTATTCAACGATTTCAAGTTGTTCTTGAAAGACAACATTTGCTCATTCAAAGAGTTCAAATTATCTACAACTCCAGCTTGAGCAGTAACTTGATTTTCTGTTCTTTCTAATTGTAATTTGTAAAGACTATTTAATGATTCCAACTGAGTAGCAGCCAATGAAAGCTCTTCTCCATATTTGTGAGTAGCAGCCATTGAATTAGCAACCGGAGTAATTTCTTTTGCAGCACCTGCAAAATTCTCAATTGATTTACCTAATGTACGCATCAAATTAGCATCAACCTTAGCTTCTGCCAAGATACCATCTAATTTCTCAGACAAAGATTCTTTAAGTAGTTTATCCTCTTTTTCTTGAACAGGAGCTGACTTTGCAACTCCTTGACGAGCCATACCTCCAGCTAATTCAGGATAAACCAATGACCAATCGTATTCTTCTTCAACTGGCTCAAAAGCAGCTATAAAGAATATAATTGCTTCTGTAATCAGACCGACAGCCAACAAAACAGTTCCGTTAAGAGGCCCAAAACTCCAGTGAGTTAACTTAAATAATGCACCAAGAATTACAACTGATGCTCCAAGACTGTAAACTGCGTTGAAGATTTTTTTTCTTCCTTTATTCCCTTTTGCCATAAGATTAAGTATTTAAATGTTTATTTAATTATATTTTTGTTTACTAAATTAACTTGTTTTTATCTGAAACCTCTTACTCCTTTGCTTTGCGCTCCCTCACTAACTCCCATAAAATCCTGAACCGTTCTAAAACCAATGTAGCTACGAGCAGAATCCTGATACTCAAAATCACGAGTATTAACTTGTAACATATATGCTACATCTTTCCAAGAACCTCCTCTGATTACCTTACGTTTATTCTTCTCATCAATAACACTTGGATTCATTGTTGACATATATTCATACGAATTCGGGTCATACGAAGTGTTTGTCCATTCAGATACGTTACCCGCCATATTATAGAGATTGTATCCGTTAGGCTCGTAGGACTTAGCCTCAACAGTGTACAATGCATTATCTGAGGCATAGTCACCACGTAACGGCTTAAAGTTTGCTAAGAAACAACCTCTATCATCCGTCGTATAAGGTCCTCCCCAAGGATATGTACCTCCCTCAAGACCTCCTCTGGCGGCATACTCCCACTCAGACTCAATAGGCAAACGGAAAGCATTAACTTCATCTTGCCCTTTAGCTTTTTGATACGTATTTTTATTTAAGGTTCTCCACTCACAAAATGCCTTTGCCTGCATCCAATTAACACCAACTACAGGATAATCACCATAAGCTTCATGCCAAAAATACTGATTATGCATTGGCTCATTGTACGAATAATTGAAATCACGAACCCAAACTGTTGTATCAGGATATACTTTTATAAGTTCTTCTTTAAAGAAATCTTTTCTGTTGCCTTTGGCACGAGCAGCTTTCTCCATATCTAGCCACTGATACTTGAAAACAAACTTCTCAACATCCATAATGCGCTTACCATTGTAAGATTCCTCTTCTGGCAGGTACATTTTATCCATTACCTCAGAATAGTACTCATCTGGAAATTTCTTTGTATCCCAAATTAATTGCACTTTTCTGTTTAACTTACGCTTACGTTCATCTCCATAAGTATTCTGCAAGTACTGTTCGTATGCACTCATATTTTCAGTATTTGCATCCAGATAAGCATAGTCTCCTATGCCTCCTCCCCCCCCTTGAGATTGCCCCGTTTCGTCAGCCAATTCCGCGAGATTTGTTCGGATTATGGAATCACGCACCCAATTAACAAACTGGCGATACTCGCTGTTTGTAATTTCTGTTTCATCCATATAAAACGAGCCCACACTAACTGTTTTGACAGGTGCATTTAAGCTTCCTGCTTTATCGTCGTCGGAGCTACCCATAATAAAAGATCCACTTGGAATAAGGGTCATTCCATAAGGTCTTGGTTGTTTCCAACTCTTTCCTTTAACGCCTACAAGTTCTCCTTTGTTATCTCCACCACGGCCGCACGCATAAACTACAGTAAGCATTAGTAGCATTACAAATATTTTCCTTGCCATAAACATTATTTAAATTCACATTATTTCAGGTTGCAAACGTATATAATTATTTTGAAACCTGCAATAACTATTCATTTTTATTTAATATTGTCGAATTAAGTTTAACACTATATTTAGAATTCTTTAATACTAATCCCTACCATATCTAAAAAAATTTTTTCAGGATTAAAAACCAGCATTACAAACTATTTTTCAACAATAAAGCAGTTTTTATTAACAGAAAAATAAGCAAGAAATAACGAATATCTTTTCATTGTAAATTTAACTTTTTCTCAGAAAAGATATTCAGAAAAACATCTTTCATTTTTAGTTATTTTTGCTCAAATCACTTCAAATTTTTACTATTTTAACTCCTTAATTCCCACATTCCAAAGAATGAATGACTGCATATCAGCAGCTTGTTCTATAATTTTACTTATTGGAGTTCCTGCTCCGTGTCCCGCATTAGTTTCAATACGGATAAGTGTCGGGTTACTTCCTGTTTGTTTGCTTTGCAATTCCGCTGCAAACTTAAAACTATGTGCGGGAACAACACGATCATCGTGATCACCAGTAGTTACCATCGTAGCGGGATACGCAACACCTTCTTTAACATTATGAATAGGGGAATATTCTTTCAAATATTCGAACATTTCTTTGCTGTCGTTAGCTGTACCATAATCATACGCCCAACCAGCACCCGCTGTAAATGTATGATAACGAAGCATATCCAAAACACCAACGGCAGGCAATGCCACTCTAAATAATTCTGGACGTTGTGTCATTGTTGCTCCAACCAATAGCCCTCCGTTGGAACCTCCGTGAATTGCTAAAAAGTCAGAAGATGTATATTTCTCAGCGATTAAATATTCTGCAGCTGCTATGAAATCATCAAAAACGTTTTGTTTTTGCATTTTTGTACCCGCATCGTGCCATTTTTTACCATACTCGCCACCGCCTCGCAGATTTGCTACCGCATAAACACCTCCATTTTCCAACCACACAGCGTTTGAAGTATTAAAAGAAGGTGTCAAACTCACGTTAAATCCTCCATAACCATACAAAATAGTAGGATTTTTTCCGTCTAACTTAGTTCCTTTCTTATAGGTAATAATCATTGGAACTTTTGTACCATCTTTTGATGTGTAAAAAACTTGCTTGGATTCATAATCTTCTGATTTCAAATCGATTTTAGGTTCCCAATACAAATCGTACTTACCAGAATCTAAATCCATTTTATAGATTTTACCTGGTGTACTGTAATTTGTAAATGAAAAATAAGTCTCCTTATCTTCTTCTTTTGCAGAAAATCCTCCAGTCGAACCTACCCCAGGCAACTCTACCTCACGGATTAGTTTTCCATCGTAATCGTATTGCTTTACTTTTGAAACAGCGTCAACAATATACTTAGCAAAAATGTAATCCCCTGCCAAAGAAACAGACAAAACATTCTCAGTTTCAGGAATCACATCTTTCCAATTTTCAGGCTTAGGACTTGAAAAATCTACACTTACCAAACGCTTGTTTGGAGCGTTTAGATTCGTAACTAGAAAGAATTTTGAACCCTTATTATTTACCACTTGTGTATCATTGTTGAAATCTTCCGTGATAGCCACAAAATCAGATTTTGGATTTCTCAAGTCTTTCACAAATAGCTTGTTACCAGAAGTAGAGTTTGCTCCTGAAATAAACAAATAATTCTTATCATCAGAAACGTACCCTGAAACATAACGATATTTTTGCTCTGGTGTTCCTCCAAAGATTAGTTTATCTTCTTTTTGTGAAGTCCCTAATTTGTGATAATACAACTTATGTGTGTCTGTTTTCGCAGAAAGTTCGCTTCCTTTGGGCTTGTCATAACTTGAGTAATAGAAACCATCATTTCCATTCCACGAAGCTCCGCTAAATTTGATGTCCACTAACGTATCACCCACAATCTCTTTATTTTGGGTTTTCATTACAATGAGTTTACGCCAGTCGCTTCCTCCTTCTGAAATTAAGTAGGCTACCAAAGACCCATCTTCTGAAAAACTAACCCCTCCCAACGAAGTGGTTCCATCTTTTGAAAACTCATTAGGATTGAGAAATACTTCCTCTTTTCCATCTTTATCTTTTCGATAGAGCACACTCTGATTTTGCAATCCATCATTTTTATAGTAATAGGTATATTCTCCTTCTTTAAAAGGAGCTCCTATTTTTTCGTAATTCCATAACTTTTCCAAACGTTTTTTAATTGTTTCTCTGTATGGAATTTGTGCTAAATACCCAAAAGTAACTTCATTTTGAGCTTTAACCCAGTTAGCAGTTTCCTCACTTCGGTCATCTTCCAACCAACGATAAGGGTCTTTTACTTCTGTACCAAAGTAAACGTCTACACTATCCACTTTTTTAGTTTCAGGATACGTAACTTTAACAGCTTCTGATTGTTGCGTCTTTTGACAAGCCACCATCAAAAGTAAACATCCTAAAGGAATTATTCTTTTTTGCATAGTCTTTCTTAATTTGAAAATTCTATTTATTTGATTACGATATTATTTTTCATAACACACTCAACGCATTTTCCTTTGATAACAAATTCATTTGCAGAAAGTTTTGTTGCTTTTTGAATATTGTTTTTCAATCTGTTATCCAAAAAATGAATATTCTTGACACTTGGTAATCCTCCTTTTTCAATGATATATCCTGCCCAATTACGATTGTCCACAAAAAAACACTTTTCTACGAAAACATCCGACACAAAACTTCTTTCTGCTCCTGTATAAATCAATATTCCCGAGTTTTCATTACTATCTAAAATAGAATTCTTAATTACAACATTTGAAACAGTATCTGTAGCATTTGGTTCTATATCAACTCCTGCTTGTGGGGGAATTCCATTAGTTTGCGAAAATACACAATGATTGATTGTTACCTTGTGAGCTGCTGTTATGGACACTCCTTGCCTACGATTATTTATACATTTGACTTTCTCTAAAATGATATTTTCACTTCTACTACGATTTTTACCAATATAAATTCCATCTCCCCAGCAATCTCTAACTAAAACATTCCCAATGACAATATTTTTTCCATCATAAATACCTATTCCCATTCCCCATTCTCCTCTATTACCAATGTGGATATTTCTATCTCCTTTTATAGTTCCCCCTACAACTTTCACGTTCTCTACATTTTTTATATATAGAATGTCGTATCGTTCATTTGTGTTTGCTTTAGCTTCTAAGATGGCATTTGCTGCTAATTGCAATGTGACATTACTACGAATTACCAGAGATTGTTTTGCTTCAATGAGATAAGTACCTTCAGGAATGTACACAACTCCGCCTCCTTTTTTAGAAGCTTCATTAATCGCATTTTGAATAGCCTCTGTATCATCTTCATTATCATTGCCTGTAGCTCCAAACTTAGTTACATTAATCTTATTAGAATCTTCTTGTAAAAGTTCCTTTTCACTACAGGAAATAAAAACAAACAGTAGAATCCAAAATTGCTTTATATTTGCCATACAACAATTTTTGCAACGAAGGTATTAATTTTTTATTTGAAAAACAAAAAAGAGTTACATCAGATAACTATTTTTCCGTTTCCAAATTATCCTTCCTGTTCACAGAAGTGAAGTAAACTTAATCCTAAACAACAGAAGCACCAAAGTTAAACTTTGGCTTTTTTGACATTTCCACGTGATACGTATTATATTGAAAGGAGAAATATTTTATTCTCAGTTTTTAAATTTTACATACCTTTGCCCTATGTTTTTATCCGATATAAATTCACCCGATGACTTACGTAAAATCCCAAAAGAAGAGCTTCCTTCTTTGGCAAGGGAAGTACGTGAATTTATCATTGATGTAGTTTCTGAAAAAGGAGGACACTTAGGAGCAAGTTTAGGTGTGGTAGAACTTACCATTGCCCTACACTATGTCTTCAACACCCCCGATGACAAACTTGTTTGGGACGTGGGGCATCAGGCTTACGCTCATAAAATACTGACAAACAGAAAAAAACAATTCCAAACTAATCGAGAGTTTGGAGGAATTAGCGGATTTCCAAAAATTGATGAAAGCCTATACGATGCTTTCGGCACAGGGCATTCATCTACTTCAATATCAGCTATTTTAGGAATGGCTATCGCTTCTACTTTACAAGGGAATCCCCACCGAAATCATATTGCTGTTATTGGCGATGCTTCTATCGTAAGTGGAATGGCTTTCGAGGCAATGAACCACGCAGGAACAACTCAAGCTAACCTACTTATCATACTGAACGATAACGCAATAGGAATCGACCCTTCGGTCGGAGCTTTAAAAGATTATTTCGCTAAAATGAAATCCGAAAAGGGAGAGAATGAAACTTTTTTCAATAATCTGAATATTAAATACAATGGAGTAATTGACGGACACAACCTTACTGAATTAATAGATGCGTTTGATATTCTTAAAAATGAACAAGGTGTAAAAGTATTACACGTAATTACCACCAAAGGAAAAGGACTTGAAAAAGCCGAAAAAGAACAAATTACATACCACGCACCGAGAAGATTTGACAAAATCACAGGAGAACAATTATCGGAAGACAGCTCTCTTCCTGCAAAATATCAAGATATTTTTGGATTAACAATCAACGAGTTAGCTCAAGAAAATCAAAAAATTGTAGCCATCACACCTGCAATGCCAAGTGGCAGTTCACTTACTTTTATGCAAAAATCTTTTCCTGAACGCGTCTTCGATGTAGGAATTGCTGAGCAACACGCAGTTACATTTTCTGCAGGATTAGCTTTGGAGGGTTTCATTCCATTTTGTGTTGTATACTCTACATTTTTGCAACGTGCCTATGACCAACTTATTCACGATGTGGCTTTACAAAATATTCCTGTAATTTTCTGTATTGACCGTGCAGGATTGGTAGGAGAAGATGGTCCCACACATCACGGAGTATTTGATATGGCTTTTTTACGGCCTATTCCCAATTTAGTAATTGCTTCTCCACGAAATGCTTCTCAGCTTAGGAATTTGCTATACACGGCACAACTTGGCGTAAATTTTCCTTTTGTAATTCGCTATCCAAGAGGAAGATGTAATGAAATGGATTGGCAACAGCCTTTTCAGGAAATTAAAATTGGTACAGCAGAACAACTCAAAGAAGGTTCAAAATATGCTATACTAAGCATCGGAAATATTTCAGATAATGTTACAAAAGCAATACATTTGTTAAAAAATCCCGAAGATTATGCTCATTTTGATATACGTTTCTTAAAACCTTTGGACGAATCACTTTTACACACTATTTTTGCGACCTATAAAATTATTTTTACCGTTGAAGAAGGTTCGGAAAAAGGTGGTTTAGGAAGTGCCATTGCTGAGTTTGCTTCGAAAAATGGTTATAACAAACCATTAAAAATCATAGGCATACCTGACCAATTCATTCCTCACGGAAGTATTAATGAATTACAAAAAACGATTGCTTTAGATCACATATCAATAAGTGAAATATTAAATAATAAAGATATTTGAATCTCAAAAATCAGTATATAAATGAAGAAAATCGCATTACTATTACTCATTACAGTTATCACAGGTTTCACAACAATCTCTGCACAGATTCGTCGTGCAAAGGGGGTGGAATTACCTGCAAAAGTAGACACCATCAGGGTACAAGAAAATGAAGAGGCTTTAAAATTTACATTCAATCGCTTCAACAAAACTCAGGAAAAGTGGTTCAAATTCAACCAATTAAACCTAAATCTTAGTGAAGTAGCTTTTTCAAATTGGAGTGCTGGGGGTGAAAATTCCATTTCAGCATTATTCAATGCGAAATTTCGTCGTAGGTATTCTGAGCGTACTTATTTCTGGGACAATGAATTAGAAATAAATTATGGAGTAAATGCCCAAAAAGGGAGAGAACCTCGTAAAACAGATGACAAATTGTCATTAATTTCTGCTTTAGGTTATCGAGGAAATGCTCAATCTTTTTGGTATTACACGGCTCGTTTTCAATTTCTTACTCAATTCAGTAATGGTTATTCATATCCCAATACAGAAAAGCCAATTTCCAAACTTTTGGCTCCCGCGTATATTTACTTAGGATTGGGGGTTGAATATGCTCCTAAAAAAAACAGATTCAATCTTTTTCTTTCTCCCCTAACAATGAAAACAACTCTGGTTTTGGATAAAAACTTGGCTGACCAAGGTTTTTTTGGTGTTGAAGGAGCTGTGTATGCCTCTGACGGAAGAAAAATTAAATCTGGAAAAAAATCGAATTCCGAACTTGGTTTCTCTATTTCAGGAAGATGGAATGAAAAAATTGCAGAAAATATTCGTTTGGAAAATATTTTCAACTTCTATGGAGATTATCTTAAAAACTTTGGAAATATTGATTTAGACTGGGAAGCAAACCTTAACTTCAAAGTCAATAGCTATGTACAAGCCAGAATTGGGCTACATATAAAATACGACGATGATGTAAAATTCTACTCATACAAGGACACTAACGGACAAACACACAAATACGGAGCAAGAACTCAATTGAAGCAGGTTTTAGGAATTGGGCTTTCGTACACTTTTTAAATTCAGGAATCATATTCTTGAGTCTTAACTAGAAAATCACTAAACTGAAAAATGTTTTTAGAAAATACTACAAATCATTCGGAAAAATTTGGCTGGATAGAAGTTATCTGTGGCTCAATGTTTTCCGGAAAAACGGAAGAATTAATTCGAAGACTTCGACGAGCTCAATTTGCAAAACAAAAAGTAGAAATTTTTAAACCTGCATTCGACACTCGTTATGACGAAGGAAAAGTAGTTTCGCATAATTCCAACGAAATTCAATCAACCTCTGTTCCTGCAGCTACAAATATTTTGCTCTTAGCCGATGGTTGTGACGTTGTAGGCATTGATGAAGCTCAATTTTTTGATGACGAAATTGTGAATGTTTGCAATGATTTGGCTAACAGAGGTATGCGTGTAATCGTTGCTGGGTTGGATATGGATTACAAAGGAAAGCCTTTTGGTCCTATGCCCGCATTAATGGCTACCGCCGAATACGTGACTAAAGTACACGCTGTTTGTACACGTACTGGCAACTTAGCTCATTTCAGTTATAGAAAATCTAACGATGAGAATTTGTATATGTTAGGAGAGCAAGATTCTTATGAGCCTTTAAGTAGAGCCGCATTTTTTAAAGCGATGAAAAACAAGTAAAATAAAAACTAAAAATCAATCTAATACACTAAATAATAAATTTTACCTATGGAATTTTTATTCACAGCTGACGCCATCGTAGCATTACTTACTTTAACTTTTCTGGAGATAGTTCTGGGGATAGATAACGTTATCTTTATTTCAATTGTAACAGGAAAACTTCCTGAACAACAACGTAAAAAAGCCACTCGATTGGGGCTTTTTTTGGCAATGTTTATGCGTATTGCCTTGCTTTTCAGTATCTCACTGCTTGTTCAACTCAAAGAGCCTTGGATAAGTTTCGATTGGGGTTGGTTCAAGGCAGCCTTCAACGGACAGGCACTCATTTTGTTGGTGGGGGGTATTTTCTTATTGTATAAATCTACTAAAGAAATTCATTCAAAAGTAAATCATATTGACCACGTTACCGACTCAAAAGAAGCAGAAAAATCAAGAGGAGCTTCTTTCAGTAATATCATCGCTCAAATTTTGATAATAGACCTCATTTTCTCGGTAGATAGCATCCTAACTGCTGTGGGAATGACCAATGGATTGGAAGGTGCGTTGTACATTATGATTACAGCTGTAGTAATTTCTGTAGGAGTTATGATTCTGTTTGCAAATCCTGTTGGAAGTTTTGTAAATCGCAATCCTTCCATTCAAATTTTGGCACTTGCCTTTTTGATTTTGATTGGATTTATGCTTATCACGGAAAGTATGCACTTATCACACGCTGTACTTGCAGGACAAGAAGTGGGAGCCGTTCCAAAAGGATATCTGTATTTCGCAATTGCCTTCTCGTTAGGAGTTGAGTTCCTGAATATGCGAATGCGTAAAAAATCAAATTAAGACAAATTTTTTCAGTGTATGAAAGGCTCAGAAATTAAAATTTCTGAGCCTTTCTGCTTATTTATTACATTGAACATACTTTGCTAATTCTTTCATAAAAAACGAATGAAATTCAGAAGGTTGTATATTAAAAGTTTCTTCAATCTTGCAAAGAAATTCTTCCCTATCGTTACCTGAATCAAGTAGTTCGAAAAGTTTTTCTTTGCCGTGATGTTCCAAAATGGTGTGACATAATAAAGCCGAGAAAGCGTAATATGAATCAACCTTTGTATTGATGACAGTAAATTCTCCTTTATTAAGCATCGTGTAAATATCAACATTTTCTTTTTGTAAAAATGAATAAAAAATTTGCGTTAGTTCAGAAAAGTTTAGTCCTCGTGCACCTCCAAAATAGGTAGCGATACCCTCATCCACTAGATGGTTTTTGTTTTCGACTTTTTCAGCTGTATATAAATGTACCATTTCGTGTGGATAGTAGGCTGTGCCATTTCCTGAGAAAATTTCTTTTTGGTCTGTGGAAACTAAGCCTCCATAAGCTTCACCTATTCTCATATCCGTATCAAAATCAAAACCTCTCAAATTTTTTTGCTCCAAATAATTATCAAAAATAAAACACGAAAAACCAATTTCGGGCAGCTCAAAAAACTCCGCCATTTGCTTGTTAAATTTCAAGGCTTTTTTCACATCTTCCTTACGGAAAAGTTTCGGGTTTTTGTAATAAAATGTTAGATTTCTGATTTTTCTTTTTGTAAATGTTTTTATTTGATTTTCAAATATATTTTCGAACTGATAATCTTTGTTTACTAAAAAGTTATAGGTGGATAATACTTTATTATCTTCTGGAGTATTTCCCATCCAAGCCACTCGGATTTGATATTTCCCATCAATATATAACATTGATAAAATGGTGGGGGTGTAACTCCCTATGTTTGCCTTTTCTTCTATAAAATATAAATCTCCTCCTCTAATGTCTATTTCCTCTCCATTGTATTTCCAAAAGGTTGTTTTATCTTGATAAGAAAGATTCTTAGAAAAATACGCATCTATAAGTGATAAAATAATTTCTTGTTCCTCACGTTTATCCTCATAAAAAAGATATGCACTATTAAGTTGTATATTCTCATAATTATATTGCTTTTGTGCAAAACAAAAGACAGGAAAAGGGATTAATAAAATGATTTTCAAATATTTTAACATCGTCACAGAGTTATTTTATGGTTTACTTTTTACATATTTCTCCAATTCTTTCAAAAAGAAATTATGAAATTCTTCCGTTTTCAGGCTAAAAGTGGCTTTGATTTTGTCCCAAAAAACATCCAAATTATCGCCTGAATCCAATAACTCAAAGAGTTTTTCTTTGCCGTGATGTTCCAAAATAGTGTGGTATAACAAAGCAGCAAAAGCATAATGAAAGTCTATATCCGTTTTAACAAACAGATTGTCTTTTGTTTCAATAATTTGGTAAATATCAATATCCGTTTGCTGTAAAAATGAATATAATTCTCGCATAATTTGAGGAAAATAGAGTCCCCCTAAACCACCAAAATAGACAGCTATCCCTTCATCAAGATATGAATTTTCGTTTTTTGCCTTTTAGCGAGTGTACAGATGTGCTATTTCGTGTGGATAATAAGCCGTACCATTTCCCGAGAAAATAACTTTTAAATAAGGAAAAGCCACGCCTCCTTTTTCACGCCCTACCCTCATATCTGTATCAAAATCAAAACCTCTCAAATTTTTTTGCTCGAAATAATTATCAAAAATAAAACACGAAAAATCAATTTCGGGTAGCTCAAAAAAATCAGCCATTTCCTTGTTAAATTTCAAAGCTTTTTTCACATCTTCTTTACGGAAAAGTTTCGAGTTTTTGTAATAAAATGTCAGATTTTTAATTTTTCTTTTTGTAAATGTATCGAACTGATTATCAAACATATTTTCGAACTGATAATCTTTATTTACTAAAAAATTGTAAGTAGCTAATATTTTGTCATCTTCGGGAGTATTTCCCACCCAAGCTATTCGAATTTGATATTTTTCATCAATATATAACATTGACAAGATAGTAGGTATGTAGTCTCCTCTTATGCTAGCTTCTTGTTGAATCCAGGACAAATCGTAGCTTCTCAAAAAAACAGAGTTTTTGGGAATTTTCCAAAAGGTAGTTTTCTCTTGTAAGGAAAGATTTTTGGAAAAATAGGCATCTATGAGTGATAAAATAATTTCTTGTTCCTCACGTTTATCCTCATAAAAAAGATAGGGACTATTGAGTTGTATATTCTCATAACTATATTGCTTTTGTGCAAAACAAAGGAAAGGAAACAGAAAAATGAAAATGTTCTTTCGCATACATTGTGTTTTTTAGCTGACAAATATATTTAAAAACCATCAACAAAGAAATTCCATAAAAAATAATTCTGTAAGAAATTCTACTTGTTACAAAAAAGAATATATTTGCATCAAATTTGGCAAAGATTTTGCTGAGAATAGAAAGTAACTTTTAAAAACACAAAACATTATGATGGGATATTATGTTATTCTTGGTTTATTTGGTTTGATTAGTATGGCTGTAAGTTGGCAGTTAAAGCGAAAATTTCAGCATTATTCAAATGTTCGTTTACGCAACAATATGTCAGGTGCTGAGATTGCCGAAAAAATGCTACACGACCACGGAATTTATGACGTTAAGGTTATTTCAACTCCAGGTATGCTTACGGACCATTACAACCCAATGAATAAAACCGTAAACTTAAGCGATGTTGTTTATAATGAAAGAAATGCAGCGGCAGCGGCAGTAGCAGCACACGAATGCGGACACGCCGTGCAACACGCTCAAGCATATAAGTGGCTTACAATGCGTTCAAAATTAGTACCTCTTGTTAGTATTTCGTCAAATTTATCAACTTGGGTAATTATTGGAGGATTAGCACTTATGGCTGCTTCCAAATTCGGAATTTATGTAGCTATTGCAGGACTTATTATGTCTGCTCTTGCTACCCTATTCAGCTTTATCACATTACCTGTTGAGTATGATGCAAGTAACAGAGCTTTAGCGTGGCTTAAAAACAAAAATATGGTTTCTCAGGAAGAATACAAAGGAGCTGAAGACTCACTGAAATGGGCAGCTCGAACTTACTTAGTAGCAGCTTTAGGTTCTTTAGCAACTCTTATTTACTGGGCTTTGAAAGTTTTTGCCTCTTCAAGGGATTAATATTAATACAATTTTCATAAAAATAAAAGGCTACTTTTCAGTAAAGTAGCCTTTTATTTTTATGTATTACAAGCTCACTATCATTTCTTTTCCGTTTTCAACAGTAACATCTTTTCCGTTGATGCTCAATTGTAAAGATATTCCTTCGAGCGAAAGTTTTGTTTCTTTTGGTGACACTGAAACTTTAAGGATTTGCCCTCGGAAATTCACTTTAAACGAATAACTTTTCCATTGCGATGGAATTTGCGGATTCAGGTGTAACATTCCGTTTCGCATACGCAAACCGCCAAAGCCTTCCACGATACTCATCCACGTTCCTGCCATTGAGGTAATGTGCAATCCTTCGTGAACTTCTTTGTTGTAATCGTCCAAATCGAGGCGAGAAGTACGCAAATAGAACGTGTAAGCGTGTTCCATTCTTCCCAAAGAAGCCGCCAAAATGCTATGTACGCACGGAGAAAGTGACGATTCGTGTACCGTAAAAGGTTCGTAAAAATCGTAATGACGAGCCAATTCTTCCTTCGTGAAATGGTCTTCAAAGAAGTAGAAACCTTGCAATGTATCGGCTTGTTTGATGTAAGGCGAACGCAAAATCCTGTCCCACGACCAATGCTGATTGATAGGACGTTCTTTTTTATCCAACTCTGCCACTGTGATAAGTTCTTTATCCAAAAAGCCATCTTGTTGCAGATAAATATTCAATTCTTCCGAATACGGATAATACATATTTTCGGCAACCGCTAACCATTGCTCTATTTCGTTTTCGGAAAGATTGGTTTTCTTCCAAACTCGCTCAAAATCACTACTATAAGAAGTTTTCACTTTATACAAACATTCCTTAGCATATTTGATACACCATTGAGCGATGTAGTTCGTATAGAAATTGTTATTGATATTATTTTCGTATTCGTTAGGACCTGTTACTCCGAGAATTACGTATTTATTCTTATCCTTTGAAAAGGTCGCTCTTTGGTGCCAGAAACGTGCAATTCCGATAAGTACTTCCAAGCCCATTTCAGGAACGTACGCAAAGTCATTCGTGTAACGCACATAATTGTAAATCGCAAACGCAATAGCTCCGTTGCGGTGGATTTCCTCAAAGGTGATTTCCCATTCGTTGTGACATTCTTCGCCATTCATCGTTACCATTGGGTAGAGCGCTGCTCCGTTTTTAAAGCCTAATTTTTCAGCATTTTCGATGGCTTTCCCCAATTGGTCATATCTATATTTCAACAAATTACGAGCCACTTCGGCGTTTTTGGTCGCCATATAGAAAGGCAAACAATAGGCTTCGGTATCCCAATAGGTGCTTCCGCCATATTTTTCACCTGTAAATCCTTTCGGACCAATATTCAAACGAGCATCTTTACCCGAATACGTTTGATTCAATTGGAAAATATTAAAACGAATTGCTTGTTGTGCTTTGACATCGCCTTCGATAGTGATATCCGCCATTTGCCAAACCTCAGCCCAATCTTCTTTCTGTTTTTTCAATAATTCGTTGAAGCCTAAAGCAGTAATTTTCAGCAATAATTGCTCCGTTTCTTCAATCAATTTTTCTTTCGGATGATTGAATGATGTTACATATCCTGCGTACTTTTCAAATTGAGCGGTTTGATTCTTCTCTGCCGAAGTTTCATATACGAAACCGATGTAGTTCTCTTTTTGATTTACCTTTTGAATGTTAGAAACTACGCCATTTACTTCCAACCGATTTTCCATAAAGGTACAAACACGAAAGGCTGTCTTCTTGGTTTCTGCCACGATAAAGCCTCTGTTTCCTACTTGTTTGACATCGAGAGTATTCCAGAATTTTTCTTCCCAGTTTGTGTCGTGATTTTCAATAGAGCTATCCAAATACGACTCAAACGTAATAGTAGCTTTTTCGCTAAGAGGAGTAACCTCATAACGAATTACACCCACTTCATCGTATTGCAATGAAAGAAAACGAGTTACGTTCACCTGAATTTCCATTCCGCTTGGAAGTGTCGCCACAAACGAACGCGTGTAAACACCCTCTTTCATATTTAACACACGTTTGAAATTTCTGACCGATTTGCACATATTCAAATCCAATTCCTCTCCGTTGATTTTCACACGAATACCTATCCAACTTGGAGCGTTTAACACTTTGGCAAAATACTCCGGATAGCCGTTTTTCCACCAACCTACTTTGGTTTTGTCGGGATAATAGACCCCTCCGATATAACTTCCTTGAAAGGTTTTTCCTGAGTAATCTTCCTCGAAATTAGCACGTTGCCCCATCGCTCCGTTACCCAAACTGAACAAACTCTCGGACTGCATTACGCGGTCTTTTTCAAATCCTTCTTCTATGATGCACCAATTATCCGGCACGATATAATCTTGATTCATTCTATGTATGATTTTATTTTTTCACTTAATTCTTATAAAATATTTATTTTTTTGAGTATTCGTTTAAAAATTTTTCATTTTCAAACATAATTCCTTAAACAAATTTACATTTTCTTACGAAACTTATGAAATTTCGACGCCCAAAAGAATGCTAACGGAAAACTTACAATAGTTACTACAATTCCTACGACTGTCCACCAAAACATCTCTTCAAAAGACAGAATATCAGATTCAACAAACTTCCAAAATGTATAAAAACAATATGGAAGCGACAGTAGGGAGGTGATTATCACTGGGACATACTTTCCATACACAAGCCATTGCACGATGTGCATCCATAAATGAATGAAAAACGCCATAAATCCAGCAAACCACCAACCATAACTTCCAAACCAAACCGACAAATAACAAACAACTGAAAGCAATAAAAATTCGTGGGCTACTGCTACCGCGAAATCGGCTGTGGAATATGCAAAAAAATTATTGCGAGTCAGGAATTTTTCCAGTTTCGGGAAACGTTGCCTCAATTCATCTCGATTTTTGGAAAGCCACGTCTCGAACATTACAACTTCCTCAAAATCGTGCACCATAAATACCACAGGAAGCAACACCATAAGTAATTGTAATTCTGACATTTTATTCAAATCTCGTTCAATTGTTAATGTGTGTTTGTCGAATTCAAATCAATCACCATCACATAATCTTCGTCATTTTCCTTGACGACATAAAACCCCATTTTCAAATACATTTTTGCTGCATAATTGGCTTTCTGCACAGATAATGAAGCTTTTTCGTAGCCCTCCTCAGCAAGTTGGTCAAGCAATTTTTGAAATAATTTTGTACCAATACCTTGATTTCGATATTCTGAATAAAGCGAAATAGAAAGTGAGGGAGTTTGGTCGTCAATATGTCCGTAATCGTTGATAATTCTTGCCCACGCCGCACCAATTATCCGTTCCGAAGCTGTTGCCACTACGGCTACATCACCTTTTTGTGAACCAAAATCAGCAAAATAGATGCGTAGTTCGGGGTGAAAGACAATATCACGCGGTGGCGGTGTAACGTCTTCGGGCAAAAATATGGCTTCGTACAAAAAATCCTGCAATAACGAATACTCGCTCGGATTCATCGGACGTATATTCACAATGTTTTTCATCGGTCATATATGGTTTATAGCTTTATACCATCAGATTAAAAACTTAAATCGACAGGATTTTATTTTTTACTGATAAATTTACTCTTCAAAAAGTTCTTTTCTTAATTCTTCACAGATTTCTGCTATTTCCAACATCACTTCTTCCGGACACATTTCACTCAAATCGTATGATAAAGGTTCTGCTACAAAATCTTTCAAAGCTTTATTCATTTGTTTATTTTCCTCTTGAGTTGAAATGATTTTAATATTCAATGAAGTAGCATCAAAATTTCCTTCAGAAAGTTCGCTCAAATTAACACTTCCATTCTTTTTGCATTCCAAAAGTAATGCCGCTAAATCAGTAATTAAATCAATTGCATAATAAAACTCGCGTTCAATTCCTTGTTTATCCGTATAAATAAGTAAAGTATCTGTTTGACGAAAATTCCAATTCAGGCGTTCTAAACGTGTATCAGAGAAGATTTCACTCAAGGTAATTTCTTCCTTTTGCTTGTCTAAAAGATAATCCACTAATGTCAAACTATCATCTGTATCACCAATATAGTTATTCCAGTATTTACCTGTAATATACATATTTATAAGTTTTAAAATTAAAAAACATAGGATTTCTATTTTTCCACACGTAATATTTCCTCAAAACCGGAAAAAACCTCATCGGCTTGATGTAGCACGTCTGCACTTCCAATTCCGATAGCTTTCATTCCTGCCGTTTTGGCCGCTTGAACTCCTGCTTCCGAATCTTCAAAAACCACGCAATTTTCATTTTGAACACCTAATTTTTGAGCTGCAATCACAAAAACTTCGGGGTCGGGTTTGGCTTTGCTAACGTCATTTCCATCAACAATGGCATCAAAATACGAAATGATTCCGAGCTTTTGCAAAATCGGACGAGCATTTTTACTTGCCGAACCCAAAGCAATCCTTATATTTTTTTGCTTTGCCTGTTCCAAAAATGTTTTTACACCAGGTAAGATATCGTTTTCGTTCATCTGAGCTACATAGCTTAAATAATCTTCATTTTTGCGTGTTGCTAACTCATCAAATTTTTCTTCAGAAACAGAAACACCTGCCCAATTCAATATTTTTTGAAGCGAATCAACACGGCTTACGCCCTTAAGCTGTTCGTTGAGTTCGTGTGTGAGTTCAAACCCAAATTCTTGTCCAATTTTCTTCCACGCTATAAAGTGAAATTTTGCTGTATCGACAATAACACCATCTAAATCAAATATGTATGCTTTCATTTTAAGTATAAATTTAAATGTTTTAAGAAACAAGTACTGAGTTACAAGGATAAAGGATAAAGTAAAAAGGAACAAGTTACAAGTACCAAGCTACAAGGATAAAGTAGAAAGGATAAAGTTGCAAGTGCTATCTGCTAATTGCTAATCACTATTTGCTAACTACTAACCACTATTTACTAATCACTAATCCCTATTGCCTATTTTCTATTGCCTACTTTATAGAATCTTTCACTCCAAGAGTCAAAAATCCTGATAAAATCATCGCTACACCTCCTACAACTAACGCATATACAGGTTCGTTATTAAACAAATTGTGTACGATAACTCCCAAAATTGTTGCGGCAACTATCTGTGGAAGTACAATAAAGAAGTTAAATACGCCCATATAATACCCCATTTTATCCGAAGGTAATGCTCCAGAAAGAATTGCGTACGGCATCGAAAGGATACTCGCCCAAGCAATTCCTACACCAACCATCGAAACGATAAGCATATTTGGGTCACTTATAAAATACACCGAAATAAGCCCTAATCCTCCCAATAACAAACAGATAAAGTGAGTAACCTTACGGCTAGTAGCTTTTGCCAAAACAGGAAGCAAGAATGCCACCAATGCTGCTACCCCATTGTACACAGCGAAAAGCAACGTAACCCAATCTGCTCCTTCGTTATACAAAGGAGAGGAAGTATCCGTAGTTCCATAGATACGCCCCGTTACCGTTGCCGTAGTGTAAATCCACATTGCAAAAAGCGAAAACCACGAAAAGAACTGAACCAAAGCTAGTTGTTTCATCGTTTTGGGCATATAAAGCATATCGGTAGTGATAGAAATAAAGCCATTCTCTTTCACCTTCCTTTTATGCAGATAAGACGTAAACAAGAACGAAAATCCTAACATTGCCAGTCCGATAGCCAAAATGTACAACTCTTTTTCCATTTTGAAAAAATAAAGAAAAATTGTTGAAATAACCCCCACGACAGCAAAAATTGCTCCATAAAAGTTTAGTTTTTTTGCTTTTTCTTCGGAAGAAACTTCGTTTTTGTAGGTATTGACATCTTTCTTTTCAAAGGCTTCCAACTCGGCAGGAGAATATTCTTTAGAAGAGAAAACCGTCCATAGTACAGCCACCAGAAAAACGATAGCTCCTGCATAGAATGACCATTTTACCGAATCGGGAATGACCCCTTCGGGAGCTGTATTGCTGATTCCCAAATAATTCGTATAAATATAAGGCAAGGCTGAACCTACCACCGCTCCCACTCCGATGAAGAAACTTTGCATTGCAAATCCAGTAGTACGTTGTTCATCAGGCAGATTATCACCTACGAAAGCACGGAAAGGCTCCATTGAAATATTGATGGAGGCATCCATAATCCAAAGTGTTCCAGCGGCAATCCACAGTGAAGGCGAATTCGGCATAATACACAATGCGATAGAAGAGAGAATCGCACCGATTAAAAAATACGGACGACGGCGACCCAATCGCGTCCACGTTCGGTCGCTCATATATCCAATAATAGGCTGAATAATTAGCCCAGTAACAGGAGCAGCAATCCACAAAATTGGGATATCTTCAACTTTGGCTCCTAATGTTTCAAAAATACGAGATGTATTGGCATTCTGTAAGGCAAACCCAAATTGGATACCCAAAAAACCAAAACTCATATTCCATATTTCCCAAAAACTTAATCTTCGTTTTTCCATAACAGACCTAATTGTATCAAAACCTGATATACTTTACAATCAGATTTTCAAAACACCTAAAAATAAAAAAGGATAAAACTTAAATAAATCAAGAAACAAAAGAAAAACACTGGAGAATCCTCTGCATTCTACAGATAAACTCCAACCCTTGATTTAATTATTTTTGAGAAGTAAAATTGTTGGGGCAAATGTATGAATATTTTCTTGTAAAACAAAAGAGAGATAAAGTATTTTTAAAATTATTTCTGTATTTTTGCCGAAAGGACTTTTGGTGAACATAAAGTTATGAAAATTAACAAACAAGTTAAGTTTTGGTATTATATACGCAATTATGGATTGTGTTTTTTTGGTAATCGCGGTGGGGATTATAAAAGACAAATTTCAAATTTAAAATCAAAAGCAACTGAAATAGAGCTCAAAAATGTAGAAAGTCGTTTGAATTATTACTGCAAAACCAGTAATGCTTCTGTTTTTTTGTCAGGAAAAAGATCTATTAAGGACCTACGAACGCCTCAAACGCCAAAGGCTTATTATTTTGACACTTATGAGTATGCCCGTTTTTTTGATAAAAACCAACCGATTGACTTTGTCTTTGGTGATGTTACACACATCCCAGATACACCTTCTATCGTGAAAAGCCGTCCGATTTCCGATGATAATCAAAATAGTGTTTTGCTAAATTTGGACAAAGCTCGACATTTTGTTTGGATAGAAAATGACAAACCTTTCTATGAAAAGAAAAATTTATTGATTGGTAGAGGAGCAATTTATCAACAACATCGATATGATTTTTATCAAAAATATTTCGGTCATCCACTTTGTGATTTGGGAGCTGTAGGCAAGGTTGGAATAACTGAAAGCGAATGGCTTAAACCTAAAATTTCTATTGAAGAACACTTAGATTATAAATTCATTTTAAGTTTGCAAGGCAATGATGTAGCAACAAACTTAAAGTGGATAATGTCTTCTAATTCAGTTGCAGTGATGCCCAGACCTACCATCGAAACTTGGTTTATGGAAGGCACTCTTATCGGAGGAAAACATTATATTGAAATAAAACCTGATTACTCGGATTTAGAAGAACGGCTAAATTTTTATATTTCTCACCCTGAAAAATGTATGGAAATTATAAAAAATGCACACAAACATTGTGAACAATTTTGGAATCAAAATATTGAAGATTTGTGCAGTTTGATGGTTTTGGAAAAATATTTTGATAATTGAAAATGAATCCATTAGTATCTGTTATTATACCTATTTACAATGTAGAGAATTTTGTGGAAGAAACTATCCTTAGTGTTCTTCAACAAAGTTACTCAGCAATAGAATTAATTTTGATAGATGATGGTAGTACGGATGGCTCCACTGAGGTTTGCCAGAAATACAGCGTAGAACACAATGTAGTGTTTATATCACAAACAAATAGAGGAGTTTCTGTTACAAGAAACAGAGGAATTCAAGTAGCAAAAGGAGATTACATTTACTTTTTAGATTCTGATGATACTATAGAAAAAGATTTTATTAAAACATCTGTAAAAGTAGCAGAACAAGGGCATTATGACATCATAGTAGTAGGAGAATATTATGGTAGGCGATTTCCAGATGTGGCTTTACTCCCAACTTGTGCACTATTCTTAAGGAAAAGTTTACTAGAAAAATTTGTTGACATTCGTTTTCCAGAAGGAATTCAACCTTGTGAAGATGGCATTTTTTCACATCAACTTTTGGCTTTAACAAATAAAATTGGTTTTAATCCGAAAGGAATATACCATTATCGAATGCACGAAAATCAAAATCATAAAACTATAATTCAACAAACAACTAAAATATTAACAGACATCCCACTATGGCTAAGCATTTTGAATAATTTCTATGTAAAGCGACAGTTATTTGAGCAAAAAAGTTTGCATTTAGCTCTTTTTTTACAATATGAGCCCTTTGATAGGTATCTTAAAATGCCTTTTACAGAAGAACAGAAAAAACAACTTTTTGAGACAATAAATAATTTTTACAATAAAAATGTTGCTCCATACATTACGGAAGAAGAATTTCAAAAGTTAAACAAACCATTTCGTCACTTTATAAAGGCTGAAAATCATAAGAAGTTTGATTTATTTTTTGAAAGATATACAAAATTTACCCAGACAAAAGAGTGCATTTTTAGGATAGAAACAAAAATAAAATTATTTTTGCTAAAATTTGTCCCTGTAAAAAAAATTCGAAAACAAAAAAGAGAAAAAATACGCTCTGCTATGCGCAATCGCCCCGAATTATGAAAAAAATAGTTTTAATTCAGCATACTTCATTTATCAATGGCAGAGGAGGTACAGAAAAAATTTGCTCCTTTCTGGCAAATCATTTCTGTTCTTTGGGATATGATGTAGAGGTTGCTACCAATGAAAATATACAAGGGAAAGAAGTTTATCCATTAAATAATAAAATTAAACTTGTAAATATATATTCTACTGATATAAAGCAAATTACCCTTAATCCTATATATAGTTATAAAGGAAAAAATCCTTTTTTGTGGTTAAAATATAAATTCCAAAAGAAAAAGGCTAAATTTCTGAATAAAACAATATTAAATAAAGTGGGTGGCGAGGATGAATTGTACAAGTTTAATTTAAGACAGCGAGCCAAAGCTTGGAAGAAATATATTGAAATTACCAATCCGGATTTAATCATCACAATGTCAATAGGTTCGTTATTAGAAATCACTTTTGAAAATGAATATGATATTCCTATTATCAATTCCACCAATGGGCGTCCAGACTACGACTATACAGATTTACTTTGGCACAGAAGCAAAATAGATATCTTCCATTTGAAGGAATCGTATAAAAAATTGACAGCTATTCAAATTCTATTTGACAATTATAAAGATTTTTTACCTGAAACATTTCGAGGTAACATTAAGGTTATCGGAAATCCTGCTCCGAAAGTAGAAGATAAAATTACTCCACCAAATAAAGAAAGAAAAATTATAATACATATCGCATCGTTACAAATAAGTTGTAAACAACAGGATGTAGCTATAAGAATTTTTTCAAAAAATGCAAGAAAATATCCAGAATGGGATTTACACTTTTGGGGAGAAGGGAATGATTATTTGTATTTGAAAGAATTGATAGAGAAAGAAGATCTTAGCAATCGAATTTTCTTACACGGATTTACAGACTCACCTCTACAGAAGTTACAAGAGGCGGATATTTTTATCTTTCCCAGTAAGTACGAAGGTTTTCCTCTCGCTCTTATGGAGGCTATGTCAACTGGACTACCCGTCATTGGTTTTACAGACTGTTCGGGAGTAAACCAACTAGTACAACATCAAGAAAATGGTTATTTAGCTAATAATGAGTCAGAAATGGAAGAATATTTGGTGCAACTTATGGAGGATAGTAATCTTCGCGAATTGATGGGTGCCAAAGGAAAAGAATTTGTAAAAGACTTTTATCCAGAAAAAATAGCCGAACAATGGGAGGAATTAGTTTCTGAAGTAATTAACGGAAGTAAAAAATGAAACAAAAAATACTTTATTTTGTACCTGATTGCCCTGTGGCTGGTGCTGCTGGAAACATCACTCGGTTTAAACAAATGCTCGGTTACCTGAACCAAGCATCTGAGTCGTGCGAGGTAGATTTTGTTTCTATTAGTGATTGGGGCGAATGGAATTCTGATACCATAGAAAAATTCAATACTGTTTATCCAAATATCAATCTTATCCTTTTACCGAGAAAAATAGACAAAAAGAAGGTTCTAAAATCTATTTTTCTGTATAAAATTCCCAATGCTATTCCAAAGTTATTGCGAGGAACAAGTATAGATATTTCAAATCCTTTCCTTCATAGGAAGTTTACCAAAATTATTAACTCAAAACATTACGACAAAATCATTATAAGCTATGCTACTTGGGGAAGTTTGATTAAAGATATTAAGTACAAATCTTATTTAATAGTAGACACACACGATTTTATAACAGCTCAGAATCGGAATAAGAAGTCAAAAATAGGCAAATATTTTCAGACAGAAATAGACATAATAAATCGTTTTGACGAAATTTGGACATTTTCTTCTGAGGAAAAGTATATTTTTGAGCAATTTTCAGATAAAAAAGTAGTGCATCAGCCTATTGCTTTTGAACACCAACCTTTGGTAAAAAAATCTGTCTACAAATACGATATAATTTATGTGGCAAGTAGAAATCCTCATAACATCAAAGGAATTAATTGGTTCCTGAACGAAGTTTTGCCTTTGATTGATTCAAAACATAAAGTACACATCATCGGTAGAATAGGACAAGAAATTAAACAACCTTATCACAATGTAACAATACACGGTTTGGTAGATGATATTACAGATTTTTATCAGAACTGCCGAATTACTATTTGTCCAATGCTAAGTGGTACTGGAATCAAAATCAAAGTTTTAGAATCACTATCATACAATATCCCTGTAGTAACTAATCGCAGAGGTGTTGATGGATTATCTAACAAATCCGACAATGGGTGTGTTGTGGCTGATTGTCCGCAAAAGTTTGCAGAAGCTATTAATCAATTAATATCTGATGATGATTATTACAGACATCAACAGCAATTAGCCTTTGACTTTTTCAGCCAAAATCATAATTTAGCCACCGAAAAAAAATTTTTTAATCGATTTTTAAGTTCATAATGATTCTCATAGATTTAGAAAGACTTCGTTATCCAAATTCAGGACTCGCCAATGTATTTAGAAATATAGCTAAAGGCATTGAAACTCAAAACAAACCTTTTGAGGTGCATTACTTTGGCCCTGAAGATGAGTTAGCAAAATATATCAACAGAAATAATATCGTGCCCTACAGAAAATGGCACAAATATTTCGAGAACTTCAGTCAGAATTTTCAATTGATTCACATCAGTAATCAAGGAACGCCTCACTTTAGGAAAAATTACACAAATACCATTAAAATTCTAACACTTCACGATTTGAATTTCTTGTATGAAAACCTTACAGAAGCTAAAAAAAAGAGAATATACAACAGAATAAATAAAAGTTTTGAAACTGTAGATTACTTGGTATGTATATCAAATTTTGTAAAAGACGATTTCTTAAAAAACAAACATCTTTTCAACTTTAAAAAACTCAAAGGAGTTTCTGTTATCTATAATGGAATAGAACTTCCAGAGAGTCGAACCTACGAGTTAGGAAAATACAACTTTTTGAAGAATAAAAAATATATTTTGAACATAGGGGTTTTGTTTGAGAAGAAAAATCAAAAATCTCTCATTGAGATGCTTCCGTACATAGAGGAGGATTTTGTATCAATTTCTTCCGAAGAAAAAGAACCTTATACAAGCGAACTGAAGGAAAGAATTAAGCAATTGGGAATGGAAAACCGTGTCCATTTTCTAAAGAATGTATCCGAAGAAGAGAAATATGCAATTATACAGAATTGTAAGACCCTCTGTCATCCGTCCATCGCTGAAGGATTTGGTATTCCACCCATTGAGGCAATGGCCTTCGGGAAGCCTGTCTTTTTAAGCAACAAGACAAGTTTGCCTGAAATAGGTGGTAGTTTAGCTTTTTATTTTGACAATTTCAATCCAAAAGAAATGGTTGAAACTTATAAAAAGGGAATAGACACATTCAACCAAAACCCGAATGATTTTAGTGAAAAAATTAAACTTTGGGCAAAACAGTTTGATTATCAAATAATGGCAAAAAAATATTTGGATTTATACAAAAAAGTACTTGAAGATAACTAATCTAAAACTTCAACCAAAGTAGACATATTTGCGGTAAAAAACCTATAATCCAACTCAGAAAACAAACCAAAAGCGTCTTTCCAAACAGATAGATTTGTGAAGAAGCTACCAACCCACTGATAAAAACCAAAGTTGATATTACATACAATAAATCAATATTATAAAATATACTTAAAAATACTGCAAAACCTGTAATTCCTCCCATCAACATTACAGGCAAGCTTCCTAATAGCTTGAAAAATTGCATAAATATAATTATAAAGCAACCTAATGCCAGATTTATTATATACAGATACAATATGGGATATTTATCTATTGTTATGATTTTCAAAGCAATAATCACCAAAAGAGAAATATAACCATAAAGAACCCATTTCCGCTTCTCAGCCGAAACTGCAAACGGAGAATCTATCCAATTTATCGTGTACAAAATAAGATATAACAAAGTAGGAGCAGCCACTGAAACGATAACTAACAGTGTCCAAGTGTTTTTCATTTCTTCAATAGGCAAAAACACAGGGACCGCTAGCAAAAAAAGTATCGTTCCATATATGGGAAACCATATTGGGTGAAACAAAAATGATATGACGTAACTTAAATACTTCACAGAAACATTTTAAATTTACTGACTTATCATTCTTCGAAGTTCATTAAGTTTCATCAATGCTTCAACGGGAGTTAATGTATTGATATCCAACTGCAAAATCTCTGACTTTATTTCTTCCAGAAGTGGGTCGTCCATATTGAAAAAACTAAGTTGCATTTCTTTTTGAGCCGATTTTAACTTTTGTGAAGTATCTTGCGAAGCGTGTGAACTTTCCAGTTTTTTAAGCATTTTATTGGCCTTCTGAATAACAAATTGAGGCATTCCTGCCATTTTTGCTACGTGAATACCAAAACTATGAGCAGAACCCCCAGAAACTAACTTTCGGATAAACAGTACATTATCCTTAGTTTCTTTGACTGAAACGTTGAAGTTTTTAATCCGATCGAAACTATCAGTCATTTCATTAAGTTCGTGGTAATGTGTTGCAAATAAGGTTTTTGCCTTTGATGGATGTTCGTGCAAATATTCAGCTATTGCCCAAGCGATAGAAATCCCGTCGTAAGTACTTGTTCCTCTGCCTATTTCATCAAGTAAAACCAAACTTCGTTCTGATATATTATTCAAAATCAGGGCTGCTTCGTTCATTTCAACCATAAAAGTTGATTCTCCCATTGAAATATTATCACTAGCCCCAACACGCGTAAAAATCTTATCTACAATGCCTATTCGTGCTGAATCTGCTGGAACAAAACTTCCAATCTGTGCCAACAAAACAATGAGTGCCGTCTGACGCAAAATCGCCGATTTACCTGACATATTGGGTCCTGTAATCATTATAATTTGCTGTGAATCACGGTCAAGATATACATCATTGGCGATATAAGGAACGCCCACAGGCAACTGTTTTTCAATGACAGGATGCCTTCCATCTTTGATGTCCAGAACGAAAGATTCGTCCATTTCAGGGCGATTGTAATTATTTTCAAGAGCAAGTGAAGCAAATCCACAGAGGCAATCCAACTGACCAATAAGCGTTGCATTTTGCTGTACCTGAGCAATATAATTTCCTATCGAAATAATCAATTCGGCAAAAATAGCTTGTTCAAGTTGTGCTATTTTCTCTTCTGCTCCTAAAATTTTAGCTTCGTAAGTTTTTAATTCCTCCGTAATGTATCGTTCGGCATTAACGAGGGTTTGTTTACGAATCCAATCTTGCGGAACCTTGTCTTTGTGCGTGTTACGAACCTCAATATAATATCCGTGAACGTTGTTATAATCGATTTTTAAAGATGAAATTCCAGTTTTTTCGGTCTCTCTTTTGAGCATCTCGTCCAAATAGGCTTTCCCTGAAACAGAAAGTTTGCGAAGTTCGTCCAATTCCGCAGAAACTCCTTCCTTTATAACATTTCCTTTCAGAATATTGACGGGAGCTTCCTCATTAAGCGTTACAGCAATCTGATTACAAAGCTCTTCACACAAATGCAATTTATCGGCTAAAACATTCAAATCGTGATTTTTAGCTTGATTGCATATTTCTTTTATCGGAGGAATCATTTCCAGTGAATTTTTCAGCTGAACGACCTCACGAGGCGTAATCTTCCCTGTCGCAACTTTTGAAATAAGTCGCTCAATATCACTTATTTTTGAAATATGCTCTTTAATCTTTTGCAACATATCAATATGCCCCATAAAGTGCAAAACCACCTCGTGACGTTGCTTTATTTTGGCAATATCCTTCAACGGAAGTGCTAACCAGCGTTTTAAGGTTCGGCTACCCATTGCGGAAATCGTTTTGTCAATGACGTCCAAAAGCGTTACCGATTGGCTGGAAGTTCCTGTATAAAGCTCCAAATCGCGAATAGTGAACTTATCCAACCACACGTAAGCATCTTCCACAATCCGCTGAATGGAAGTAATATGTTGTAATTTATTATGCTGTGTTTCAGTCAAATAATAAAGGATAGAACCCGCAGCTAATAAAGATTCTGTAAGTTCCTCTACGCCAAATCCTTTTAAAGAATTGGTTTGAAAATGTTGCGTTAGAATTTGACGAGCGTAATCCTCCTTGTACACCCAATCTTCTAAAAAGAAAAGATGAAAATCATCACCAAAGCTTTCTGTAAACTCTTTTTTTTGCTTTTTCGCCACCAGAACTTCGCTCGGCTTGAAGTTTTGTAATAACTTATCAATGTTAGCTTTATCTCCTTGTGCTACCAAAAATTCACCTGTGGAAATATCCAGAAAACTGACTCCGTTTATATTTTTTGCAAACCATACGGAAGCCAAAAAGTTGTTCGATTTTGAATGAAGAATATCATCATTTAAAGCCACACCAGGGGTAACCAGCTCAGTAACACCGCGTTTCACGATGCCTTTCACAGTTTTAGGGTCTTCAAGTTGGTCACAAATCGCAACCCTATAACCTGCCTTGACTAATTTTGGCAAATAGTTGTTTATCGAATGATGCGGAAACCCAGCAAGTTCCGTGCGTTCGCTACCATTATTTCGGTTGGTAAGCACAATATCAAGCACTTGGGCAGCCTTTACAGCGTCCTCACCAAACGTTTCATAAAAATCCCCCACCCTGAAAAGCAACAACGCATCAGGATATTTTGCTTTAATCTGATTGTATTGCTTCATTAAGGGAGTTTCTTTCTTAGTCTGCTTTGTCACTGTGTTTTTGTTTTTTATTGATTTTGTTTAATCCTGATGAGTTTAATATTTTTCGAATCTTATGTTTGCTTTTTCTTGTTATATAACTTCTGTTAAAATAAAACAATGTTATCACCAATCCTATGAAAATCAGAAATATTGAAGCAAACAGGTGAATAGGCGAAAAAATTGTATTTAGAAACATAACGATAAGAAAAATCACCAAATTGATTGTAGCCAACAAAAGACTTGCTCTCCCGTGTGAAAGTGCCATATAATCAATCATCACGTGATGAATATGATTTCGGTCAGCTTTGAAGGGTTTTCCATCTCGAATGGTTCTTGCAATGAAAACACGTGTGGTATCAAAGAAAGGAATAAAAACGATAGCCAATAAAACCCATATTTTATTAAGCGGATTGATGTATGCTTTTTCCAAATCTGTGGAAGACAACGAGAGAAACTTTAATGCCAAAATACCAATAATGAAACCCACAACCATTGAGCCAGTATCTCCCATAAAGATTTTCTTCTTGGAAGATAAATTATATCTTAAAAAAGCCAATAAAAAACCAATACACAAAATCGAAAATAAGAAATAATATATATCTTCAGATTGATAAAAAACACAACCAAAACACGCAAAGATAACAATACCTACCATTGCCGCCGAACCGTTGATTCCATCAATCAAATTAAAAGAATTAACAATAGTCATTACAACGAAGCAACTGAAAAGCATTGAAAACCAGAAGGGAATTTCGTCAAACCACAGAAAACCAGACAAAGAATATATTCTCAATTCTGTTCCGAACAAAAGTAATATGAAAGTGGCTACAATCTGGGCTACAACTTTAGTGCTTGGATTCACTCCTGTTAAGTCGTCCTTAAGTCCTAAGAAAAACATAATACTAACACCCGAAACGATATTAATTCCCGTATAATTAACATCATATCTACCAATGAAAAAGAGGGTAAAAATCAAGCTGATATAGAAGGCTATACCTCCCATTGTTGGTGTTTTTTGTGAATGAGAGCTTCTTTCGTTGGGATTATCCATCAAATTTCTCTGCCTCACAACATATATGATACTGGGCATTGCCAAATAACAGACCGCAAACGACAACACAAAAATCCAAATTGCGGTTATTTCTGGACTTTGTAAAAAAGTAAATTCTTTCATATTAGTATCTGCACCGAGCAAAGGTAAGGAAATAAAAGAAACACCACAATTTTAATTCCGTTTAATTGTACAATCTTAAAAAATAGTTAAATTTTATTTCTCTATATAAGTCACTTGCAATGAGATTCTCTTGCCCTTTTTCGGAGGCAATTTTATCACCTGCCTTTCCGTGTAAATATACACCTAAAATACTTGATTCCAAAGAACTATATCCCTGAGATAGTAATCCTATCAAAATTCCTGTAAGCACATCGCCACTACCTGCTGTTGCCATTCCAGCATTACCTGTAGAATTCACCCAAAAATGAGATCCATCGGTAATCATTGTATAAGCTCCTTTTATAATTACAATTACTTGATGTTTTTTCGCGAATTTTTTTGCTTTCTTTATCTTATCAAAATCATCTTTCCAAGAACCAATAAGTCGTTCCAACTCAACAGGATGTGGTGTCAAGATAGCACTTTTAGGGATTTTAGAAAATTCTTTTGGGTTTTCGGAAAGAATATTCAGTGCATCGGCATCAATTACAAATGGTGTATTAGGATATTGTTCAAATAGGTCAAACAAGGTTTCCGCTGTTTGCGACTGAGTTCCCATACCCACTCCTACCCCTATTGCAGAGGGTTCAAAAAATACTTTTGTAGGAGAAAGATATTTTTTCCCCTCTGAGGTAATTACCATTGCTTCAGGCACAGCGGTTTGCAAGATTTCATATCCAGATTGGGGCGAGAGCATCGTCAACAAACCTGCTCCTGACCTTAACACTGCATTTCCACTCAAAACCATTGCCCCCATTTTACCATAGCTTCCTCCAACTAGTAGAGCGTGTCCGAACGAACCTTTGTGTGAAAATTTATCTCTCGGCTTATATATTTTGGCAACATCCTCATCAGTAACAAATTGGTAATCAGAATCTATTTCATCTATAACAGATGTATCCAGACCAATGTCCAACATTTGCCAATTGGGAATATATTTTCCTGTTTCGGGCAGTAAGAAAATCAATTTTGGGACTTGAAATGTAAGCACAACATTAGGTTGAACAAAAACTTCATCCATCATCGGTATTCTATCCAAATAGAGACCTGAAGGAATATCAATGCTTACCACATAAGCTCCTGATTCATTGATTTTTTCAAAAATACATTGCATCCAATCGGAAACATATCGATTAAAACCCGCTCCAAAAATAGCATCTACAACGATCACATCTGATGGAATTTCAGGAATTTCCGAACAGGAATACAAATCATTTATTTTTACTTTTTTATTTCGGACAAGTGTACCTAAATTTTTCAAAAATTCCTCTGTTGGATTTTCATTAAAATTTACTATAAAAACCTCTACATTTCTCTTGGCTTTGGAAAGCATTTGAGCAACAGCCAACCCATCACTGCCATTGTTGCCCACACCAACATAAATTACTACTTTTTTATTTAAATCCGTGTTCTCTTGTAACCACAAAAAAACCTGCCTAGAAGCCCTCTCCATAAGCTTCTTGCAAGTTATGTTCTGTTTTTTAATAGTTTGATTATATGCCTGCTGTATTTGTTCTGTAAATAAAATTTTCATAAATATGCAGATGAAACAAAGATTTAAAAATCCGAAATTACTAATTAATAATTCCTCAAAGATATGCCTTTTTGCTAAGAAAACAAATAATTAATCTTAAAAAAAGGAAAAACTCCAAACTTCTTCACGAAATTTGGAGTTTCACTTTGTTGTCTTAATATTTTATTTCACTTTCTTTTGCTCCTCCTGAAACTCTTTGAATTGTAATAAGAGATTGTTATTTGCACGTACTAAAGCATTCGTTTCGAGTAACAAGTTGAAATACAATTTGGTATTTTTCGGACTTGTTTCAGAGGTTCGGATTCTATCAATCTGCTTTTGTACCATTCTCGAAACATCTTTTTTCAAAATCATACCTTCTTGCAAGATTTGATTTAGATTCGAGTAATTTTCTCCTGTGAACAATTTCGCTTCGTTTTGAAGTAATTTTTCAAGACTTTCTGAAATCCACTTCAAATCTCTTAACTGATTAAATTTTAGATTCTTATGATTATTATTAACGTGTTCGTAACTATGCGTAGTTATGGCGTGTAGCGATTGTGCCATATCCTGTAAGTTATCCAAAATCATTATGTAAAACTTACTCGAAGCCACAGAACTCTCATTCAAAGACTTAATGAAGTAAAAAACGTTTCCTTTCAAACCATCGAGTTCTTTTTCTAACTTTTTAGTTGTTTTTTTGTCCTTAGTCAAATTGCCCAAATCCTGAGTTCCTAAGTTTTTAACAACTTCACCATAAACAGTTTCAATCTTCGAAATTGTAGTTGCTATATAATTTGAACTTTCTTTGATAACTCCACTAATAGTCGCTAAATCAGCCTGTTCGAACATATTTCTTTTATTCTCTTCTTTTTCTTTTTGTTTTTTCTTGTAACTCATCGCACTGCGGAATAACAAAAATCCAACAAACGAAATCAGAGAAATTAATCCGATAATCTCACCATAATACAAAACAGCAGCAACAATAAACGCTCCGAAAAAGGCAACAATTGCAGTCATAAACCAGCCTCCAACAACTCTGATTACTCCCGCCACACGATAAACGGCGCTATCTCTCCCCCAAGCTCTGTCAGCCAAAGAAGAACCCATCGCCACCATAAAAGTAACATAAGTTGTTGATAATGGAAGTTTTAAAGAAGTTCCCATCGCTATCAAGCTACTCGAAACAACCAGATTCATTGCCGCACGAACCAAATCAAATGCGGGTAAATCTTCTTTACGAGTTTTTGAATCTTCCTCTGGCTTCTCAAAACGTTTGTCTATTTTCTTGCTCAACGATTTTGGAATAACAGCATTAACCACGTAGGAAATGAATACCGTAATCCTGACAATAAGGCGAGACAGCATATTCGAAGCAAATTTTTCTTCTCCATCTCCATCGCCCTGATGTGAAAGGCTTACCTCTGTTTCCATCACATTACGTGCTTTTTTAGAGAACCAAAGCGTCAGAACCATTATAGACCCCGCCAAAAGCAACAAAGATGTTGGTGCCGTCATTCCTTCACTCAAGCCAGACATCAAGAAACTATTATGCTCTTCTCCTGAATGTTGCCATAACTCAAACGATTGCCAAGCAGCCACAGGAACCCCGATGAAGTTAACCAAATCGTTTCCAGCAAAAGCCATCGCCAAGGCAAACGTACCACTCAAGATAACTATTCGGAATATATTAATTCTTAGCTGAATTAAAATGTGAGAAAGTACTGAATAAAAAACAACACATCCGAGCAAAATATAGACGATGTTTGTATCCATCCAGTTAATTGCTTCTTTTGAGACGAAAGCAACTCCTTTCAATCCTTTAAAAATAATGAAGTAAGTAAGTGCTGTTAAAGCAATTCCACCAAAAATACCTCCTACATATCTGATATTTTTTTCATAACGGAAAGAAAAAACCAATCGAGCTAAATACTGAACAATTGTCCCCACTGTAAAGGCAATTACAATTGATGTAAAAATCCCCGTTACTATTTTGGTTGCTTCTTTTGTGTTAATATACTGCCCAAGTGTTGTAAGTGATTCTCCGTTCGTACTGATTTTAATAATTGCCAAACAAACCGCAGCTCCAAGTAATTCAAATACAATAGAAACGGTAGTTGATGTCGGTAATCCTAACGTATTGAAAAGATCGAGAAGTAATATGTCGGCGAGCATAACTGCCATAAAAATGACCATCACTTCATCAAAATAAAATTCTGTTGGATTAAAAATTCCTTTTCGGGCAATTTCCATCATTCCACTTGAAAAAATAGCTCCAAAAGCCACACCAATACTGGCTATAATCATAATAGTTCGTAAGGTTGCTACTTTTGAACCCACTGCCGAGTTTAAAAAATTTACTGCATCGTTACTCACCCCCACCGTCAAATCAACAACAGCAAGGACAAAGAAAACGAAGAGCATAAAGATGTACACTTGTTCCATACTTATTCTTTTTTGAGGCAAATATCCGCTAATCGAACATAATATATGTTATCAAATCGTTAACAATAGCCGTTTTTTATTACTTTTATTATACCAAAAAATGATTTTCAGAGCCATAAAATATCATTCTTTCATAAAAAGACAAAATCCTATTTTCTAATCCTTGCACTTTTCCTGTCCTGTAAGGTTGTATATTTTTTGAACTTCGCTCAAAACTTCTTCAAAGTTGATATTCAAATCAATCAAACGTCCTGTTTTCAAATCAAAAACCCAACCGTGAACAGTTGGAAATTTATGTTTAAGATAACTTTCTTGTACACAAGCCATTTTGATAACATTTAGGCATTGCTCTAAAACGTTTAATTCTACCAAACGTTGGTAGCGGAGTTCTTCATCGCTAATATTATCCAATTCCGTTTGATGCAAACGATACACATCACGAATGGTTCTAAGCCAAGGATTTAACAATCCAAAATCTTTTGACTGCATCGCTGCTTTTACTCCACCGCAACCATAATGCCCACAAACGATAATGTGTTTTACTTTCAGATGCTCCACCGCATACTGAATTACAGCTGTTGAACTCATATCAAGAGTATTAACCACATTGGCAATATTTCGATGTACAAACACCTCTCCAGGACCCAAACCCATTAATTCTTCGGCAGTTACACGGCTATCTGAACACCCAATGTACAAAAAATCTGGATTTTGATTTTTAGCCAATTCTTTGAAAAAATTCATATTTTCTCCTCTTTTTCTCTCCACCCATTTTTTATTATTCTCAAAGATACACTTATATGTAGGCATAAATTACTTTTTTAAAAAATCTTTAGCGACAAAGGTAAAAAAACAAATGATAAACGAATGTTATTTTCAGAAAAATCAAATTTATCAAGTAAGTTAAATATATCATAAAAACAAGGAAACTAATTTGGTTTTTTCAGTTTCCTTGCTATTTTTGCACCGAAAAACAAAACGATGGCAAAAGAACAACTCATTACAATAGCACGTGACCTTCTGATTGACTTAGGTATCAAATCCGTTACGATGGACGATATTGCCCGAAAAGCGGGAGTTTCCAAAAAAACGCTCTACAATCACTTTAAGGATAAAACCGACCTTATCCAAACAGTGGTTCTATACGTTAGTAAGGAACTCAACGAACAAACCAAAGCAATTATGACCAATGAACAGAGTCCCATCAAGCAGCTTTACGAAGTGGAGCGTTTCTTTTCGTGTCAGCCTGTAATTGTGAATAATTCGCCCCAAAAACAGCTACAGAAATATTACCCCAAAATATACAAAGAGCTACAAAACAAACAATTGCAAGAAGTTGGCGGATTAATTCTGGAAAACTTAAAAAGAGGTATTGAATTGGGAATGTACCGAAAAGATATCAACTTGGATTTTACAATGCGATTATACTTGCACATTATGATTGAATCGGGTAATGATTTACTCTTTTTCAAGGATTATGACAAAAACATCATTTCGGCAAATTATCTGGAATTCCACATTCGAGCCATTGCCACCCCGAAAGGCGTTACCACGTTGGAAGAGATTTTAAGAAAAAACAAAAAGAATTAAAAAACTAAAAATCATATAATTAAAAAATTCATAATAAATACAATGAATCATAAATTTATTTTTATTTTACTGGTTTTCTGCGGATTGTCAGGATTTTCGCAAGAGACTCAAATATATCGATTTTCATTGGAAGAAGCCGTTGCTTTTGCCATTGAAAACAATTTAAAATCCAAAAATGCAGCAGCAGACATTGAGGCTGCCCGAAAAAAGAAATGGGAAGCCACCGCTACCGGATTGCCTCAAATCAACGCAAAAGTAGATTATCAACACTTTTTAAAACAACAAGTTACGCTTATTCCTGCGGAATTTTTCGGAGGACAGAAAGGCGAATTTGCCGAAGCCACTTTCGGAACGAAGCAAAACGTAAATGCTTCTGCCACACTTTCGCAATTGATTTTCGATGGCTCTTATTTGGTTGGTTTACAAAGTGCTAAGGTATATTTACAAATTTCAGAACTTTCCAAACAGAAAAGCGACATCGAATTGCGAAAAACCGTTGTTGATGCTTATGCCAATGTGCTGCTTTCGGAAGAAAGTATCCGAATTTTAGAAGAAAATAAGCGTGTTTTGGAGAAAAATTTGAACGAAACCAAAGCCATTTTTGAAAACGGATTGGGCGAAGAAGAAAATGTGGAACAGCTACAAATCACATTGGCGAACATCAACAATAACTTAAACAATACCAAGCGTTTGTACGAACTTTCCAAAAAAATGCTCAACATCACTTTGGGTTTAAATTTGGACGACCAAGTGCAACTAAAAGACAATTTGGAGCAACTCACAACACAAACCATAGCCGAAAGTATTGAAAATGAAACAAATTTCAATTTGGAATCGAATATTGATTTTAAAATTGCTTCCAATAGTGTACGTTCGCAGGAATTGTTAGTAAAGTTTGAAAAAAGTCAATCTTTGCCTCGTTTGAGTGCTTTCCTCAACGGAGCATACAACGCTTTTGACGACAAATTTTCGTTTTTCGACACGAACAAAAGATGGTTCGGGAGTGCTCTTTTTGGTGTAAGTTTAGAAATCCCAATTTTCAGTTCATTTATGCGTTCAAGTAAGGTGCAACGCTCTCAAATTGAGTTAGAAAAGTCAAAAAACAATTTGAATTTAACCAAACAACAATTGCAAATGCAACACGATAAAGCATTGAGTGACTTGCAGTTCTCCATAGAAGAACATCAAACCTTGCGTGAAAATTTGGACTTGGCAAAACGAATCGAAAACAAAAATCAAATCAAATACACCGAAGGTTTGGCAACGAGTTTCGACCTGCGTCAAGCTCAATTGCAACTCTATGCTGCCCAACAAGAATTTCTGCAATCAATGGTTAATCTGTTAAATAAAAAAGAGGTTTTAAAGTCGTTGCAGGTTAATTAAGAAAACGAAAAAATTATGAATATCGAACCTACAAATTATACTAATTTAGTTTCAGAAATAGGAAACTTGCTTAAAAAAGGAAGAGAACAAGCCGCTACTTCTGTTAATACAATTTTGGTACATACCTATTGGTTGATAGGTAGATATATTGTGGAGTTTGAACAAAAAGGAAAAGAAAAAGCAACTTATGGAAGTGAACTTTTAGAACGATTATCAAAAGACTTAACTGCTGTGTATGGGAAAGGATTTAGCAGATCTAACTTATTTTATATGAGAAAATTATATATAAGTTTCCCAAATAGTGAGACATTGTCTCACAAATTGAGTTGGTCTCATTATTTTGAAATTCTGAAAGCGGAACAGCCTTTGGCGATTAAATTCTATACCATTCAGGCTGAAAAAGACAATTGGAGTGTAAGGGAACTTAAAAGACAAATGAAAAGTATGCTTTTTCATCGCTTAGCATTGAGTAAAGATAAAAAGGGCATTTTGGAATTGGCTGAAAAAGGACAAGAAATACACAAACCTCAAGACATACTGAAAGACCCTTATGTTTTAGAATTTTTGAACCTTCCGATGCAACATCAATATTTAGAAAGCGAATTAGAAAAATTGTTGTAAAAACTATGGATTTTATTTTAAGTAAATTTGAAGATAAAGATTTTGAGCATTATTTTCAATTGGTTGGCGATATTCGTGTAATGGAGATGATTACCGAACGAGCCATTCCGTTGGAGGAAGCGAAAAGTGACTTTGATAAGGAATTGACGAAAAACCAAATACATCACGATTTTGGAATTTTTAAAATCATAAATCCTGAAAATCAATCTTTTGTAGGATTTGCAAAATTAGAGATTGAAGCATCGGATAGCAAAGAAGCCGAATTAGGCTATATGATTTTACCCGAATTTTGGGGCAAGGGCTTTGCAGGAAAAGTCGCCAAACGATTGATTGATTTTGCCCGAAATCATCCGCAAATAGAGGAACTTTTTGCTATTATTGACCCTAAAAACATTCCTTCAAGGAAGATATTAACAAACAATCATTTTGAACATCAGGAATATAAGGATTTTGACGGATTGCCCGGCGAAATTCTTAGGCTGAAATTCAAAAATAAAACATAATTACAAAAATTATGAACCTAAAAGATATATTAAACTACCGCCGTGCCGTGCGTTTGTATGACGAAACCCAACCCATCGAAACGGAAAAAGTCCGCGAATGTTTGGAGTTTGCACAGCTCGCTCCCACAAGCTCCAATATGCAATTGTGGGAGGCGTATCACGTTACCGACAAATCCGTTTTGGCGAAACTAACCGAAGCTTGTTTGTCGCAAAGTGCTGCAAAAACGGCTCAGCAAATGGTGGTTTTCGTCACTCGGCAAGATTTATATAAAGAAAGAGCCAAAGCCATTTTGGAGTTTGAAAAAGGCAATGTACAACGCAACAGCCCCTCGGAAAGACAAGCCAAGAGAATAAAAGACCGAGAAACCTATTATGGTAAATTGATGCCTTTTTTATATCGCAGATGTTTCGGTTTGTTAGGTTGGGTTCGCAAAATAATGGTGCTCAGCATCGGACTATTTCGCCCGATAGTAAGGCAAGTATCCGAAGCCGAAGTACGAACCGTTGTGCATAAAAGTTGTGCATTGGCAGTACAAACTTTTATGATAGCAATGGCTGAAAAACAATACGATACCTGTCCGTTAGAAGGATTTGATAGCAAATTGGTTAAAAAAGCGTTGAAACTTCCTTCCGACACAGAAATCAATATGATTATCACTTGTGGCATCCGAAAAGAGGGCGGCATTTGGGGCGAAAGATTCCGCGTTCCGTTTGAAGAGATATATCATCAGGTGTAAAAATGTAGGGAATGGATGTATCCATTCCGCCATAAGAAAAGAACGCAAGACATTCACAATATAAAAGTTCAATATTTAAAAAGTTAGAAAATATGAAAAATATATTTTTATGTTCATCTTTTAAGGATGTAGCTTCTGTTTTTGAGGATTTTATAGGTTTGGGAAATGAAGGCAAAAAAATAACATTTATCCCCACAGCAAGTTTGGTGGAGAAAGTAACTTTTTATGTTGAAGCTGGTCAAAAAGCATTAGAAAAAATGGGATTCGTTATTGATAAATTGGAAATCTCTACCGCAACAACTGACGAAATTAAACAAAAACTTCAAACGAATGACTTGATATATGTCACTGGTGGAAATACATTTTTTCTGCTTCAAGAATTGAAAAAATCAGGAGCAGACAAAATCATCGTGGAAGAAATTTTAAAAGGAAAGACCTACATTGGCGAGTCAGCAGGTTCTATGATTCTTTCTCCTAATATTGAATATGTTGCAAAGATGGATAGCATTAAAGAAGCACCTGAATTATCATCATTTTCAGCACTTAATGTGATTGATTTCTATCCTGTACCACATTACACAAACTTTCCGTTTGTAAAAGCTGTTGAAAAAATTATAACAACTTACGGCAACGCACTTGATTTATACCCGATTACCAATTCACAAGCAATTTGCATTCGTGGAGAACAGATTGAGGTTAAGACAAGATAAGTATTTTACAAACGCAATTTCATAGCATTGATTCAACGTATTGAGAAGCCGTTTTTAGGAATAATAATTTAATTTCTCAAAAAAATAGAAACGAAAAATGGAAAATAACATAAAAATATTTGAACAGAAAAAAGTGCGTTCGCAGTGGGACGAGCAACAAGAAAAGTGGTGGTTTTCCATCGTTGATGTGATTGAGGTTTTAACAGAAAGTATTGATGCGTCAGCTTATTGGAGAAAACTTAAACAACGATTAAAAGAAGAAGGAAATGAAACCGTGACGAATTGTCACACGTTGAAAATGGAAGCACGGGATGGCAAAATGCGTGTAACCGATGTTGCTGATACTGAACAATTGCTAAGACTTATCCAATCCGTACCCTCACCCAAAGCCGAACCTTTTAAACTTTGGTTGGCTCAGGTAGGTAGCGAACGTTTGGACGAAATGCAAGACCCCGAAATTTCCATAGACCGAGCTTTACAGCAATATCTTCAACTCGGGTATTCCGAAAATTGGATTAACCAACGGCTAAAAAGCATTGAAATTCGTAAAGAACTTACCGACGAGTGGAAAAAACGAGGTGTAAAAGAAGGACAACAATTCGCTACCCTAACCGATATTATTACCAAAACTTGGTCAGGCAAAACCACCAAAGAATACAAAGTTCTTAAAGGATTGAAAAAAGAAAATTTGCGAGATAATATGACTAACACGGAGCTTATTTTAAATATGTTAGCCGAAGCCTCTACCAAAGATATTTCACAAGTCACACAACCCGAAACCTTTGAGCAAAATATTGCTGTGGCTCAGCAGGATGGTAATGTTGCCAAAGTTGCTCGGGAAGAGCTTGAAGCCCGAACAGGCAAAAAAGTAGTTTCTTTGGCAAGTGCAAAAAAAATGTTACAAAACAAAAATAATTCAAACAACAAATAAAATCAGATATAATGAAATACATTAACATTCAACTTATCGTTTCCGCTTTGGTGTTGTTGGCATCGTGCGGAGAAACCAAAAATCCGTCGGTGGAAGAGGTCATCGGGAAGGGTTCAAAAACGGAAATCCGTCAGAAAAGAGATGAAATTTCTGCAAAAATAAAAGAGCTTGAAACGCAAATCGCTTCCCTTGATGCTTCCCTCAGCAAATTCCCCGAAGAGGGGTCGGGTCAGGTGTTGGTATCGCTTTTGGAAGTGAAAGATACACTTTTCAACCACTTTTTGGAGTTGCAAGGAACGATAAAAACCACTCAAAATATCACCCTAAATGCGGAATTCGGAGGCGTTTTGGAAAGAATACACGTACAAAAAGGACAAAACGTACAAAAGGGACAACTCCTGGCATCAATTCAAGATGGTGGAATTTCCCAACAACTGGCTCAACTAAAAATCCAAGCCGAACTAGCAAAAACTACTTTTGAGCGTCAATCACGATTGTGGGAGAATAAAATCGGGTCGGAAATTCAATACTTACAAGCCAAATCGGCTTACGAAACGCAACAAAGTGCCGTGGAACAGATGCAAAAACAAGTTGCCAAAGCCAACATTTATGCTCCGTTTTCGGGAGTAATCGACGACGTGATAACCGACGTGGGAACGGTGGTTGCCCCTGGAATGCCCGTACTTCGACTCGTAAACTTATCGGATATGTATTTGGAATCGGAAGTGCCTGAGCAGTACGTCGCTAACGTAAAAAAAGGTTCACAAGCCAAAGTGGATATTTCCGTTTTGGGCGAACAGCTCGACACCAAAATAAGCCAAGTTTCCAATTTTATCAATCCTGCAAATCGTTCATTTAAGGTTGAAATCCGTTTGCCTAACAAAAATAACGCTATCAAACCTAATATGACGGCTCGTTTGCAAGTAAATGATTATCAGAACAAAGAAGCTATCTTGCTACCAACGGATATCATTTCGGAAAATGCACAGGGCGAACAATATGTTTTTCTTGCCAAAAAGGGAGATAATGAAAATCAGTACGTTGCTGAGCGTGTTGTGATTTCTACCGGAAAAACGCAAAACGGATTTACCGAAATTCTGTCAGGAATTCAAAAAGGAGATAAAGTTATTCGCGAAGGAGCGAGAAGTGTGCAAGAAGGACAACGTGTTTCGACTTTGTAAGGTTCAGATTTTTGATTCGTCCGACAGGAAATGAATTTTTACTGACAAGAAATCAATTTTTACTGACAAGAAATCAATTCTGACTAACAAGAAATCGATTTTGACCGACAGGAAATGAATTCTGACTAACAAGAAATCGATTTTGACCGACAGGAAATGAATTCTGACTAACAAGAAATCGATTTTGACCGACAGGAAATGAATTCCGACCAACAGGAAATGAATTCTGACCAACAGGAAATGAATTCTGACCGGTAAAAATCCATTTCTGACAAGTAAATATTCAATTATTATTGGTAAAAATTTATTGATGAGCGGCAAAAATCGATTTATATCAGGTAAAAATAGAATTGGTAACGATGATTCTAAAAATAAATGTAGAATATGAACTCAAATATTCATCAAATAGAAGTAAACACCCGTGAGGATTTCGCAAAGTTTTTGGAAATGCTTAAAAATAATCTTGAACATCATCCGCAGGATTGGGAAAACACCACATTACCTGATTTTCTGGACGCCCTAAGCCGATATACAGAAGATGTTCAGCAGTATTACATCAACACCAATCAGCATATTGATGCAGATATTCCTAATTGGAGCGTTTTTGCCGATATTTTTAAAGGTGCAATGCTATACGAATAGCTAAAGTCACAACAATAATCAACATAATTAAGAAATAAAACCCATATCATACTATGAGTAATATCAAAGATAAAGAGTTCAAGATGTCGTCTTGGGCAATTGACAACAAATTCACCATTTACGTGATGATTTTTATCTTTTTCCTTGCCGGAATGTTGGCGTATATGAATATGCCTCGCGAGAGCTTTCCGGAAATTAAAGATACGGCGATTTACGTCAGTGTTGTCTATCCGGGCAATACCGCCGAAGACATTGAAAGACTGATTATTGACCCATTGGAAGAGAAACTCAAAGGGGTAAGTAATCTCAAAAAAATACAATCCTCCTCACAGGAAGATTACGGAATGATAACCCTCGAATTTACCGAGAAAATCACCATCGAAAGTGCATTGCAAAAAGTAAAAGATGAGGTGGATAAAGAAGTATCCAACGAGGATTGGCCTACCTTCAACGGAGCGAAAGTGGAACCCAATGTGTTTGACATTACCATCTCGGAATTTATCCCGATTTTGAATGTAAACATTGCCGGAAATTACCCTACCGCTAAGCTCAAGGAATTTGCCGAGCAGATGCAAAAGAAAATTGAAAATCTGCCCGAAATAAAAGAAGCTACCATTCGCGGAGCTCAGGAAAAAGAGGTAGAAGTTGCCATTGATATGTACAAAATGATGGCATCGAAGGTGAGCATCGACGATGTGATTAACGCCATTGGAAGAGGGAATGTAACAATGTCTGCCGGAAATCTCATCGCTTCGGGGCAGAGACGTACCATACGAATGGTGGGCGAAATTGAGCAACCTTCTGATTTGAAAAACTTTATCGTAAAGTCGGAAAAAGGCATCGTATTCTTGGGCGATATTGCCGAAGTTTCTTTCCGAGATAAGGACAAAACTACGTATGCTCGTGAATTTGGTCAGGGCGTGGTGATGCTCGACGTGAAAAAGCGTTCGGGCGAAAATATGATTCAGGCAAGTGAGAAAATCAAAGAATTAGTAGCCGAAATGCGAAGCGATTTTCCGAAAGATTTATCGATAACCATTGCCAACGACCAATCTCAACAGACTGAAAATATGGTAAGTGACCTGAGCAATAACGTCATTTTCGGGGTATTTCTCGTTGTGGGCGTACTGATGTTCTTTTTGGGCTTTAGAAACGCACTTTTTGTAGGATTTGCCATACCGATGTCGATGTTTATGTCCTTTATGATTATCAATGCTTTGGGCTACACGCTCAACACGATGATTCTCTTCGGACTGATTATGGGATTGGGAATGCTTGTCGATAACGGAATTGTGGTGGTTGAAAACGTTTACCGACTGATGGAAAAAGAAGGAATGAGCAGATACGAAGCCGCCAAAGCAGGTATCGGAGAGGTTGCCGTGCCTATCATCATTTCTACCTTAACCACCGTTGGGGCATTTCTACCTTTGGCAATGTGGCCTGGCATTATGGGAGATTTTATGATGTACTTCCCACTGACGCTTTCCATTGTGTTGGGGTCGTCACTTTTTGTTGCTATCTTCTTCAATTCGATGTTGGTATCGGAATTTATGGACATCAACGAAAAAGTATTAAGCGTTAAGCAATTGGTGAAAATCAGTATTTTGCTTTTCGTTATTGGAACCTTCATTTTACTTATTGGAGGAGCGGTTCGAGGCTTAGGAACGGTGCTTTATTTCACTATCTTTTTACTTTGGTCGTACAAATATTTCATCAAAAAATTGGCGGATAACTTCCAACGAAAAATCCTAACTTGGATGGAGGATATGTACGAAAGAACACTTCGTTTTACACTTCGCGGAAAAAATCCGTATATAATGGTTGTTTCCACTGTGGCGTTGCTTGTTGTGTCGTTTGTGTTGTTTGGTTGGTCGGTTGGGACAGGGCGTACAAGTATAAACTTCTTCCCTGATAACAAACCCAATCAAATTATCGTTTACATCGAATATCCTGAAGGAACAGACATTGAGAAAACCAACGCAGTAACTCAAGACATTGAAAAACGAATATATACGCTACTCAATAGCGACCAATACCGCGATGGTGATTACAACTTTATGGTAGAATCGGCTGTGGCTCAAGTGGGTGAAGGAGCAGGAAATCCTTATACCGACGGGGCTTCGTCGGCTGAAATGCCTAATCGAGGGAAAGTGACGGTAACGCTTCGTGAGTTTAAATATCGTCGAGGACAAGATTCAGAGCAGCTTCGTGCGAAAATTCAATCCGACTTAAGGGGTGTTTACCCTGGGGTTTCCATTTCGGTAGAAAAAGACCAAAACGGACCTCCTGCTGGGCATCCGATAAACATCGAACTTCGTGGCGAAGATTACAATGAACTGATTGTTACCGCCGAGCGTATGCGTGATTTTATCAAACAGAAAAACATAGCAGGAATTGATGAGCTGAAAATAGATGTCAACAAAAACAAACCTGCCATAGAGGTAGAAATCGACCGCGTAAAAGCAGGGGAATTAGGGGTTTCTGTCGGGCAGATTTCCAATCAGTTGCGTCGTTCCGTATTTGGGGAGAAAGCAGGGGTTTACAAAGAAAAAGGTGACGACTACGATATTTACGTTCGTTTTAATCAGGCAGACCGCTACAATACCAATGTTTTGTTCAACCAACATATCATCTTTAGAGATGCCAATACTGGGGAATGGCGACACGTTCCGATATCTTCTGTAACGAAATATAAAAATACCTCGTCGTTCAGTACGATAAAACACAACAAAACCGATAGGGTAGTAACATTGTATTCGGCTTTAAGCCCTGGATTTAGCGATGCGAGTGCTATTGTACGGCAAATTCAGCAAGAGATGAAAAACTTCGACCTTCCGCAAGAAATCAAAATTGATTTTACGGGACAGATTGAAGAACAAAACAAGGAAATGGCTTTCCTTTCAACAGCACTTCTTATCGCTGTGGGGCTGATTGTTTTCCTTTTGGTGTATCAATTCAATTCAATAGTGAAACCAACGCTGATTTTCATTACGATATTACTGAGTTTCACGGGAGTTTTCTTAGGACTGATTATTACAGGACAGCCTTTCGTTATTCTGATGACGATGATGGGAATCATTTCCTTAGCAGGAATTGTGGTAAACAATGGTGTGGTACTGCTCGACTATACACAACTACTTATTGACCGCAAAAAGGAAAAAATGGGCTTGAGTGTGTATGACAAAATTGATAATCAGTCGGTTTACGATGCTATCGTATCGGGCGGAAAAGCTCGTTTGCGTCCTGTTTTGCTTACTGCTATTACCACCGTACTGGGACTAATACCTCTTGCCATCGGGTTTAATATTAACTTCTTTACGCTATTTGATTCACTAAATCCGAATATCTATTTCGGGGGAGATAATGTTATCTTCTGGGGACCATTGGCTTGGACGGTTATCTACGGACTGGTATTTTCAACATTCCTTACGCTGATTGTCGTTCCGGTGATGTTCTACCTGACTTCAAAATTTTCAAATCGCTTTGGAAAGGTTTACAAACAAGATAAAGAGGGAAATACAATTCTGGTAGAAAGATAAAAAGATAAAGTAGAAAGGATAAAGTTAAAAGTGTCAAGAAACAAGTTAAAAGTGACAAGGGATAAGATTTGTATTTTGAGTTTTATAGTCAACCCAAAATAGTTTGTCGTACTAATTCCCCCTTAGAAGGGGGTTAGGGGGATGTAAAATCTAAAAAACATCCTCCGCTTTCGCAAGACTTCTTTCTTTAAAGGATTAAATAAAAAGGGAGAATTTATATAAATTCTCCCTTTTTTAATATCTAAATTTCTTATAATATCAATCTTTATATCTCTTTACTACATCTAACCAAGTGAACTTCAACACTAAGGTAGTGATTGCACACACACCAATCGACCACCACATTTTTGGATAATCGCGAATCAGTAGGAAAATCGGGATTAATATCTGGCTGGATTGCCATACAACACCAATAACACAATTCCCCATATCTTTCCAAAAATTATGATTTTTACTGGCTGTATTATCCTCTTTTCGCAATTGTAAGTACACTGGGTGCCACCAACCCCACGGGCGAATATTCTTATAGAAATTCACTAACACGCTCATTTCTGTTGGTTTAGAAAGGTACGTTCCTAAGAAACAACCTATCAGTGAAAACACAAAAAATATTGGAAACAAATATATTGGTGGAATGTGAGCCAAGTCATAAAGCCAAGTACCTGGTGTGAAGTTTTCCTTATTTCCGTCCAAAATAAATTGAAGTGTGGCTATAAGTAATCCTGCAAGCATTCCCCAGAAGTATCCCCAACCGTTGAAACGCCACCATACCCATTTTAGAAAGTTAGCTGCCACATAACCTCCGTATAAAGCACTGGTAATCCACAAAGTAATGGAGTTGATAGACTCTGCAAAAAAACCCATAATCACTCCCAGAATAACAATTCCGAATGAAGCCCAATATGATGCGTTAATATAATGCCTAACAGAAGCCTCTGGCTTAAAGTATTTCTTATAAATGTCATTTACAATATACGCAGGACCTGAATTCACAAACGCAGAGAATGTGGACATAAAAGCCGCTAAAAGCCCTGCTAAAAGCAATCCTTTGATTCCCACAGGAATATGAAAATTAATAACTTTCGGCAAGATTGTTTCCAAATCGTTGTTAGTAACCACGCCTCCTAACATTTCAGGAGCAATGTGTACCAAAGCTATCACAACAATCCCTCCTATAAGCAAATATCTGGGAATAAACAAAATAAGATTTGTAAAGCCACTCATATAAGATGCCTCTTTCACATTTCGGGTAGAAAGAATACGTTGCATATCGTAACTTGGTGTAGGACCTGCAACACTGGCAAAAAATCCTTTCAGAAGCGACATTCCTATGAAAGCTCCAAACATTTTATATCCTTGTGTATCAATCAAATCGTTGAAAGCTTGATATTTTTCGTTCCAAAAAGGAGTAAGCTCCCAACCAAAAAAGATATTTTCCCATTCTTCGGGAATAATCGAAGTGATTTCTGCATCGCTAATAGTGAAGAAAGCATATCCTGCAATCAAAATTCCTGCAAGTACCATAATTCCATATTGAAGAACTTCGGTTGCTACCACCGAAAACATTCCTCCTTTGATGGTATAAATCGTGGTAAGTAAAATAACGATAAGTGCGTAACTTTGCTCGGAAGTCAGTATGGTTGCATTGCCAAAAGCCAAAGTCATATCCCAAGGAAGAATGATTGTCATAAACTTACCAACTCCTTCAAAGAAATAAGCAATAAATCCGATAGAAGTAATAATGGCAAAAATGGCAATAATTAAGTGCGAGGCCCTTCCGGCTTTATCATTTCCAAAACGAGTTAAAATCCATTCAGAGCCCGTCATTATGTTCGAGCGACGAATCCAAGCCGCCAAGAAAATCATCACAAAGATTTGATTCCAAATAGGCCAAATCCACATAAACATAAAACTCTTTACCCCGTAGAGGAATAAAATCCCGACCATCCAAGCCGTTCCTGCCACATCAAACATTCCCGAACCGTTACTTAGCCCTAAGTAATACCATTTGATGGAATTTCCTCCCAAGAAATAAGAATCTAACCCTTTTGATGCTCGTTTTGAAATCCAAACACCCACACCAACTGTTAAAACAATGTAAAGAACTACAATTAAAACGTCAATAATATTCATAATATTTATACATTAGAATCCAAAATGAGGTTGGATACATTCTGGATTCTGCATTACATTTCAAACTAAAATCAACTTAAAAATCTAATTTACTTTTGCGTCAATGGAAAACTCACAACCATACTTTTCTACAAGCATATTATCCAAATCATCAGCCAATTGTGGTATGTCGCGAACGTAACCTTTAATCCTTTCAGCATCATCTGAAAATACATCTGACATATGTACGCGATAAGAGATATAAACAATACTATCCGACACACCGAAATGATATGGAGCATATGGATGTGACAACATATACTCATAAATAACTTTCAGATTTTGCTTTGGAAGTTTTACCAAAGGAGAAGTAACTATCAGATAATTACGTTGATACACGAACATACGGATTAATGCACTCCCCTGATGAAACTCCCAAGTATCACGCCCCGCACGGCACAATACAGGATTCGCACCCATTCCTTCAATTGCTGATTCGATAAATTCTTCAAAAGGAGACTTTTCAAACTCTTCAAAAACAGAAATATCTATTTTATTTCCACAATGCGGACAAAATTTGGTAGGTGTTTCAATAAAATGATCACACGAGTTACATTTTACCCGATAAAGCTTATCCGAAAAGTTAAAATCATTAATTTCTTTGATAATTTCATTGAAACGAATACCAAAACCAACGTTATCAGCATTGTTGAATTTAGATGTCGTCACTCCTACCAAAACACCTGCTTGATTTAGCATTGGTCCGCCCGAATTACCTGGATTTACCGCAGCATCTGTTTGGATATAGTGACGATTATTCATCGGTTGGTTTGTGGAAGAAATTATCCCCTCAGTGATGGTAAAAGGCATTCCAAAAGGAAATCCGTTAATGAAAATTTTTTGTGTATTTGTAATTTCCAAATCATCATCAATTGTGATTGAAGAATCGGAAAGAGGAAGCTCATCAACGCGTACAAAAGCCAAATCCAACTGCGGATTTACCATCACCACATCTCCCAAATATCGATTGCGTTCTTGGTCTTCAATTGCTAATTGTTTTGTACCTTCAACAACGTGATAGTTCGTTATCAAGAAGTTATGTCCTTTAACAGCAAAGCCACTTCCTGTTCCTTCCGAAGTAATTACTTTGTATATATATTTTTTATGTTGTTCCATCTTTTCTATTTTTTGTTTGCATTACTAACTGAAACCTTTTATCCGAATAACCGAGCAAAAAAACCTTTTTTAACTTTTTGTTCTATTTTAAATCCTTTTGGAAGAGTTTCCTTTAGCAAATGTTCAAATGACTCCAAATATATTTTAGATGCTTGTTCATAGGTTTGCCCAGAAGCTTTTTCGAGAGTGCCTATGATGAAACTACGATATTCTTGGTCTAAATTATAGTGGTACAAGATGTACAAGTACAGATAGTACAGATGATAACAAATATTAAAATAATCATTGGAAGTCTTGTATTTACGCACTTGCTCCTCATATTCCAAAGCTTCTTCTTGCAGGAATTTTCCAGAAGAACGCCATTTCAGCCCCATCAGGTTATAAGTGTAATACACATCTTTCATTATTTCGTCCTGTGACTTTTCACAAAGTTGCTTGAAGAAGTTTTTACCTTTGTCTATACGGAAGTGAAAATCAATACGATTGTTGTTTATATTTTGAATATATTCCTGTAAATCAGTACGTAAAATCCCCTGAATGTAAGGCATATTTCCTAATTGGAAAAGGCTCAGCATAATGATATCCCACTGGCTACCTTCCCAACGTTTCTCCTCGAAATAGTCCATATATTGGCGATATTCAGCAAGAATAGCCTGAATTTGATTCCAAGCTTCTGTTTTTTCGCTATCGGAAAGTTGCTGAACAACAGGTTCTTGTATGCGTTCCGCTTCGTATTTCTCGATAAATTCATCATCAAAATCATCGGTTGCTACGCAAATTTCACGCAAGGCATCATAAATTTTATTAGGCTGACAAAGATGTAATGGAGTTTCAAACTTAAACCAAAGAGTTTGGTCGATTAGATGAATTTGAGGAACTGTTAAGAAACTAAAATTCAATTCATTTGCGTGACGAAGCATTGCCACTTTATTAGTATTTTCGGTCATCTTCACGAAAGGAGACTCTATGAAGAATATTCCGTTTTTCAATCCGAAAGTAACTCGTGAAGAACCCTGCGGATATTCTATTGAAAAATCGCCTGTAGCAGGAATTTTTTTAGCCACTTCAGGATTCATATACTGAAATAGGCTACGTAACGACTTTTCATAGTCCTTTTCATCAAATGCATCAATGGCATCGTGCCAACTTTCTACCTGAACGATAGGATCACTCACACTTTTTATCGGTTTTTGATACTTTGGTACGTGATTTCTCATATAAAATTATTTTTTGTAGAGCAAAAGTAATACATTTTTTTCAGATATAACAAAAGTTTAAGAACCTTTTATGCCTCCAACCATACCGCCACTCAATGCAAATTCCATTGCTTTATGAGCCGATAATCCTTCCGTTGGTTTTATATTTTCAGTCTTAACTACAATCACCCAACCAGAAACGGCATAAGAATGAGGTAAATAAACACTTACCATTCCTTCCATATTGGTAAAATCCATATTTCCCTGTGTTAAGAAACCTATACGCCACATTTCAGGAGCATCTTGTACCTTCACCCAAACCGGATTATTGAACTTGCGATTGTCTCCCACAAATGAAGTTAGCACATCTTTAATGGAAGAATATATGAACTTAATACCTGGAATTCGCTCTAACAAGTAATCCAATCCGCTTACTAACAATCTGCCTAAAAAGAACTTACTTCCAATAAAGCCAATGAATGTTGTTCCTAAAAAAAGTAAAACAAACACTGCACCAGGGTATTTTTTTGAAATATCAGGAACGAGATTATCAATACTTGAAAAAATAGACCAAATAATCCAAACTGTGGTACTCAAAGGACCTACAATTAGAATTCCTTGCAGAAAATATCGCAAAAACACACCAAAAAAGCTATTAATTTTCATAGTTTTTTTCGGCAAAGATAACGAAAATTAAAAAGAGTTCTTCAAAAAAACTTCCACTCCTAACAAAGAACAAAATCTATCGTACCATAAATATTCTAAAAAAAGTTATAGTTATTTATTTCAGAAAAAAATCGTACCTTGCACCAGAATTTTCAAAAAAATAAAATTATGTCTTTAGTAGGTAAAAAATTTCCAAATTTTGATGTTAATGCTATGAACACTTCTGGAAATACATTCAAAATAAATGTATATTCAGAAGCAATAAACAACAAAAAGAAAGTACTTCTATTCTGGTATCCAAAGGATTTCACTTTCGTTTGCCCAACAGAATTACACGCTTTTCAAGAAGTTTTGGCTGAGTTTGAGAAGAGAAATGTTATCGTCATAGGAGCTTCGTGCGACACTGCTGAAGTACACTTCGCTTGGCTCAATACTCCTAAAAGTCAGGGAGGTATCGAAGGAATTACATATCCTATTTTAGCCGACTCAAACCGAAATTTGGCTCGTGCTTTAGGAATATTGGATTCACGAGAAATTTACGATGAAGTAGCTGAAAATTATCTTTTAGAAGGTGATGATGTTACATACCGTGCTACATATCTGATTGATGAAGAAGGAAAAGTATTTCACGAAAGTGTGAACGATATGCCTTTAGGTCGCAATGTGAAAGAATACCTTCGCTTAGTTGATGCTTACACTCACGTGCAAAAATATGGTGAGGTTTGCCCTGCGAATTGGGAAGAAGGAAAAGATGCAATGAATGCAAACAGAGACGGAGTTTCTGACTACCTAAAATCACACTAATTTTAAGCACAATTAAGTTGATAGAAAAGTATAACTATCTATTTTCATTAAAAAAATAAAAGGCAAGAAATTAATTTCTTGCCTTTTTCAATTACTTTCTACTTACTTCGATATTCTCTCTCCTGAGCATCAACTACTGCAAGTGTTGCTAAGTTTACCATTTCATCAACGGTTGACCCCAATGTAGTAACGTGAATGGCTTTAGTCAATCCTAATGTAATAGGACCTACCGTTTCAAATTTCTCAATTTCTTTCATAATCTTATAAGTTATGTTCGCCGATTCCAGATTTGGGAAAATCAAAACATTAGCACCTTTTCCATTATTCAATTTTGAGAAAGGGAATGACCTTGCAATTTTTTCAGGATTGATAGCAAAATCAGCCTGAATTTCTCCATCAACTACCAAATCTGGGTGATTTTCATGCAAATATGCTACTGCATCACATACTTTTCGGGTACTTTCAGAATCTGCTGAACCAAAATTCGAATATGAAAGCATCGCTACAGAGGGCTGAATTCCAAACATCTTCACTGCTTTTGCTGTCATTAAGGCAATGTTGGCCAAATCTTCAGCAGTTGGATTTACGTTGATAGTAGCATCAGACAAAAACAAAGGTCCTTGTTTGGTAAACATAATGCTGGTTGAAGCAATTCTATCAACACCTCTTTCCTTTTCAACTAGTTCTAGAATCGGGCGAATTGCCGATGGGTAAGAACGTGTACGTCCAGTAACCATCGCATCGGCTTGTCCCATATTAACCATCATCGTCCCGAAGTAACTACGTTCACGCATCATTCGCTCAGCCGTCAAACGGATAACTCCCTTACGTTGATGTTTTTCCCAATAAACTCTGCTAAATTCCTCTCTACGTGCTTTTTCCTCATCACTCTTAGGGTCAATAATCTGTAAATCGGCAGTAAGTCCAATTTCCTCTTTTAGTTCTTTTATAATGTCTTTTCGCCCTAATAGGATAGGAATAGCTACGCCATCTTCGTGTAAACGCTGTGCTGCTTTAAGAACTTCGATATGGTCTGCCTCAGGGAAAACCACACGTTTAGGATTTTGCTTAGCTCTATCTTGCAGCATTCTAATTTCTTTACTTCCGTTGCCAATTCTATCCATTAGCTCAGTTCGATAAGCTTCCCAATTGGTAATTGGCTTTTGAGCTACACCCGACTCTATTGCAGCTTTAGCAATTGCTGGTGGAATTTCGTAAATCAAACGAGGGTCAAAAGGTTTTGGAATGATGTAATTTCTTCCGAAAGAAAGATTTTCTGCTCCATAAACGAGGTTTACTTGCTCAGGAACTGTTTTTTTGGCTAAGTCGGCAATTGCGTGAACTGCGGCAAGTTTCATTTCCTCATTAATTTTCGTTGCACGAACGTCCAAAGCTCCTCTGAAAATAAACGGAAATCCTAATACATTATTTACCTGATTCGGAAAATCGGAACGCCCTGTTGCCATAATAATATCTTGACGAGTTTGTATTGCCAAGTTGTAATCAATTTCAGGTGTTGGGTTTGCCATTGCAAAAACTACTGCATCTTTAGCCATTGAAAGAAGCATCTCAGGGCTGACTACATTTCCTTTTGAAAGCCCAATAAATACGTCTGCTCCTTGCATTGCTTCCTGTAGCGTGTGAATATCTCGGTCAGTGGCAAATTCTGCTTTTTGCTGAGTCAAATTAGGCGAATCTTTGCGGATAACTCCCTTGCTATCACACATTACAATATTTTTAGGGTCTGCTCCTAAAGCTATGTACAAATGTGTGCAAGAAATCGCTGCAGCTCCTGCCCCATTAACCACTATTTTCACTTTACTAATGTCCTTATTAACAATTTCCAAAGCATTCTTTAGTGCAGCCGCAGAAATAATGGCAGTTCCGTGTTGGTCATCGTGCATTACAGGAATATCCAATTCTTCCTTTAATCTACGTTCAATCTCAAAGGCTTCAGGAGCTTTTATGTCTTCCAAATTAATTCCCCCGAAAGTAGGAGCAATTGCCTTTACAGTTTCAACAAATTTATCTACATCAGTGGCATCGACCTCAATATCAAATACATCAATATCGGCAAATATCTTGAAGAGCAATCCTTTCCCTTCCATTACAGGCTTAGATGCCTCTGGACCAATATCACCCAAACCTAAAACAGCTGTTCCATTGGAAATTACAGCCACCAAATTACTTTTTGATGTATATTTGTATACGTTATTTTTATCTGCTGCAATTGCCAAACAAGGTTCTGCAACACCAGGCGAATACGCCAGTGATAAATCGTGTTGTGAGGCGTGTTTTTTAGTTGGTATAATTGCTATTTTCCCTGGCTGGGGAAACTCGTGATAATCTAATGCTTCGTTTTTTTTACGTGAATCTTTCATATGTTATTCTATCGAATTTTAAACAATCAGTAATCTGATATCCTTTTTATTTGAACCTGCAAAGTTAGCTTTTTTCCTGAAATAAGAATGAATTCGGCATTATTTTTGTTAAAAAGATAATAAAATAAAAGTCAATTTGAGGATTTTGAATTTGTTATGTATTCTCATCACTATTACTTTGGCATCTTTTAACACGCCAAAATTTGTCCATATCAATATTAATTTTGATTTTTGTAGTTTGAAATAATTGTGACTTTATGTATAAACTTGTGAAAAAATGTGGTCTTGGAATATTTATTTGTCTTTCAGCTGAAAGTATGATGGCTCAAGTACAGCCAAATATTTCTAATGATACCATTTCAAAAATAGAGCAACAATCCAACGAAATTTTTAATAATTCACAGCAAACGCCACCTACGGGTGTTAAGAGAGAAGGAATTTACATTTTGAAGGACCACCCAAAAGCGGAAAGCTATGACAAAAAATGGCTAAAGGAACTTTCCAATTCCGATTTGTTTTTCCAAATGAGTGAAGAAATTCAAAATGAATCTGTTACTGATGTAACATACGAAGAACTCCCTACCGAAGTGCTAAAACAACGTTTGGAAAAACTGAATCAAAAAACACCTTTCAACATTGAATATAATCCTATCTTAGAGCGTGTTATTAAATCTTTTTTAAAAAATCGTCGTTCGTCTTTGGAAAGATTGATGAGCCTAAGTGATTACTATTTCCCTATGTTTGAGCAAGAAATGAGCAACCATAGAATTCCTTTGGAAATGAAGTACTTAGCCATCGTAGAATCTGCTTTAAACCCTAAGGCTCGTTCGCGAGTAGGAGCAACTGGTTTGTGGCAGTTTATGTATGCTACAGGAAAAAGTTACGGATTGGAGGTTAGCAATTATGTTGATGAACGTAGTGACCCTGTCCGTTCTACCAAAGCTGCTGCCAAATACTTGAGTTATTTGCATCAAATTTTTGGAGATTGGGATTTGGTTCTGGCTGCTTACAACTCTGGCCCTGGGAATGTTACCAAAGCGATGCGTCGTTCTAACGGAAAACAAAATTATTGGAATTTACGTCCGTACCTGCCTCGCGAAACTGCAGGGTATGTTCCTGCATTTTTGGCTACACTCTACATTTTTGAATATGCAAAAGAACACGGATTTAAACCTCAAAGGCGTCAAAATCACTATTTTGTAACTGACACTGTACAAGTAAAACAAGCCGTTCCTTTCAAAAATATTGCTGAATTAACAGGAATGGATATCAAGGAAATTCAGTTTTTCAACCCATCATATCAATTGGATATTGTTCCTTTTGTGGAAGGAAAAAATTATGCATTGCGATTGCCTATTGAAGAAATTGGCAAATTCGTGGCGAATGAAGAAGTTATTTACGCCTATCTAAACGAAGAAAATGCCAAAAGAGAGAAAGCTCTTCCTGAATTAGTGAAAGGAGATTACGCAGGAAGTTCTGGTAAAAAAATAGTTTATATCGTAAAAAAAGGAGATGTTTTAGGGAAAATAGCCTCGCGAAATGGTGTAACTGTTTCAAACCTGAAACGCTGGAATAGGATTAAAGGAAATAATATTCACGTGGGGCAGAAATTAGTCATCTACAAATAAGTAAAATACTCATAAAGACGTCCTTTTTCTGGCGTTTTTTTTTGAATTTAGAAAATTTCAAAAGGAAAATTTTGGCAACATTTTTGCTATTACTCAACACATCATAAACTATTTTCCTATGAAAAACATATTTTTAATCATATTTTCACTTATCTCCTTATCTGGATTAGCTCAAATGACTTTTTCAGAACGGGTAGAATATTCTGAATTAGCGACTCCAAAAGATAAGTCCCTGTTTTTTGTTGATTTTTGGGCTACTTGGTGCGTTCCTTGCGTTCACGTTTCCAGTTATTTGAACACTATTCAGGAGCAATTTCGCGAAGATTTATACATCGTTTCACTCACGCAAGAACGTTCAGATGTAGTACGTTCATTTTTAGAACGACATCCAACAAAACTCGCCGTAAGTATTGACTATGAAGGTCAAAATTTCAAACAACATAATGTAAGAGCCTTACCCTATGGAATTTTATTCAACGCCAATGGAGAAATTCTTTGGAAAGGAAATCCTGCCAACATTACTTCAAGAATGATTCGAAGTTTTGCATCAAAAAATAAGCAAACAACCCCTATTTATGACTTTTTAAAATATTCATCCTACGAAAATGAAGAAGAAATAACTACAACTCTTGATAAAGACTTTGAAATACGAGAAGCAAACATTCCTGCAAATTCTTTTCCTGTGATTGAAAGAATTAATGATATTACTTCCGTGAAAGGTTCTCTACCTCAAATTATTGCGTATCTGCTAAAAGTAAGCGAAAAACAAGTAACACTAAAGGATAACTTTACACAATATCAGTTACTTATTCAAAAGAACTTTAATCATTCGTGGAAAGAAAAAGAAATTGCACATAGAATTTTGAAAGATTTGGGTTACACGTTAAAAACAGAAGTTAGAGCCGGAAAAATCCTCGAAATTCACTTACCCGAATCAACCTCAGCATATTGGAACAAAGACCAAATAGACTGGGGAACAAAAAACCCAAAATTCTTGGTAGATGAAAGTCAGTTTTCAGCGGACAATATTTCTGTAAATGATTTTCTATACAAACTTTCAGATATTTTGGAAACTCCCATAAATATAAAAAACACACAAAACATTACCGCTGAACTCTTTGATTGGCAATTACATTACCAATTCTCGGATTTGATGCTCAGCAACCTTTCCGACTTAGGTATTGAAGCCAAAGAAACTTCAGGAAATTTTACGAGATATTTTATTGAAAAGTAAATTGATTTAATTACATAACGGCAGAAATAAAACTTTAATATTCTCAATTATTATTTTATTTTTGCCGAAAATTTTATATTTTATAATGGAAACATTTCTGATTAAAGCGGCTCAATTAATTTTGAGTCTTTCAATATTAATCGTTTTACACGAATTAGGGCATTTTATCCCTGCAAAAATTTTCAAAACACGAGTTGAGAAATTCTTTTTATTTTTTGACGTCAAATTTGCTCTTTTCAAAAAGAAAATAGGAGAAACGGTTTACGGCATAGGATGGCTTCCGCTGGGAGGATACGTCAAAATTGCCGGAATGATTGACGAAAGTATGGACAAAGAGCAAATGGCTCAACCGCCCCAACCTTGGGAATTTCGCTCAAAACCTACGTGGCAACGCCTAATTATTATGATTGGCGGAGTTACGGTAAACCTTATTTTAGGTTTCTTAATTTATATGATGATTTTGTTCGTTTGGGGTGAAAATCAAGTGAAAGAAAATGGCATTGAAGGAGGTTTCGCGGTTAGCAAAACGATGAAGTCATACGGATTTCAAAATGGAGACATCGTTACTGAGGTAAACGGAAAACCCTTGGAAAATGTACTCGACATCAATCGTTATGTAATGCTTCGCGATGTGAGCAACCTAAAAGTGAAAGGTTCAGATGGTCAAACGCGTTTCTTGTCACTTCCTGATTCTATTGGAAAAATGTTATATCTTCGAGGAGAAATGAGTCCTTTCAGTCCTAAAATGAAGCCAATTATGGATTCCGTTCTGGTAGGGTCTCCGGCCGACAAAGCAGGTTTTCGAAAAGGAGATAAAATAATATCAATTAACAACGAAGCTGTTGAGTACTATTCAGATGTATCTCCTATAATGGCTTCTTATCCTCAAGGTTCTACACTAACTTTTAAAGTAGAACGCAACGGGCAAACAGAGCAAATCAATGTCACTCCCGATGGTAAGGGAAAGGTTGGATTTATAGCATCACAACGAGAAGGAAAAATTGACGTTGTTCATAAAGAATATGATTTTTCTTCTGCTTTGAGCGAGGGTTTTTCATACGGATATTGGATTTTGCGTGATTACATCTCTCAATTCAAATTCATTTTCACTAAAAAAGGAGCTACAGAGCTTGGTGGTTTTGGAGCTATCGGAAATATGTTCCCCAGCAAATGGGATTGGAAAGCTTTTTGGTCGACCACAGCATTTATTTCCATCATATTAGCTTTCATGAATATTTTACCTATTCCTGCTTTAGATGGTGGACACGTTGTTTTCTTACTTTACGAAATGATTACAGGTAGAAAACCAAGTGAAAAAGTGATGGAATATGCTCAAATGGTAGGATTCTTTATTTTGATTGGATTGGTATTATATGCCAACGGAAATGATATCTATAAATGGCTTTTTAAGTAATCATTGAATACTACTTTTAATAATGTAAAGTGATAGGAACATTTTTCTACAGAGAATTTGTTGTTTACTCCTATCACTTTTCTGTTTTTGAAAAACATACAGCAAATGGACTTTTTTGAGCAGGTATATGAAGTTGTAAAAAAAATCCCATACGGAAAAGTAACTACGTACGGGCTAATTGCCAACTATTTAGGAGCTAAAAAATCGGCAAGAATGGTGGGTTGGGCTCTGAATGCATCACACGGAAAGGAGGATATTCCTGCACACAGAGTTGTAAATCGCAAAGGAATGCTTACAGGCAAATTTCATTTTGAAGGCACGAACCTAATGGAGCAACTATTGGAAAGTGAAGGTATCGAAGTAGAAGACAATCAGGTTGTTAATTTTGAAAAACTTTTATGGATTCCTGAGGAAGACTACTCAGTATCATCAAAATAAAAAATATCGCGTACTGCTTCAAGGCAATACGCGATATTTCTTCTTATGTCAAGGAATAAATTATGACAACAAACCATCAATAGCGTCTGTGTAAGTCTTTTTAGGAGCTACACCTACTTGTCTACCAACAACTTCTCCGTTTTGGAAAACTAAAACTGTAGGAATATTTCTTACCCCGTACTTACTCGCAAACTCCTGATTGTTATCTACATCTACTTTTCCAACAACCACTTTTCCTTCGTATTCTTTGGCAATTTCCTCAACTACAGGACCTAACATACGGCAAGGACCACACCAAACTGCCCAAAAATCAACCAAAACTGGTTTGTCACTTTTCAAAACTACTTCTTCAAATGTAGCATCTGTTATTTCTAAAGCCATTTTCTAAAATTTTTACTATTTATTAGACTGCAAAGTTAGTAAATTAATCCCACATAAAACAATGATTATTATAATTTTTTATTATAAAATAATTATCTTTTCTTATCACATCAATAGTTTCATACCATAACAAACTTTTTTTAGTACTAGTTTTAAAAAATGATTTTTTTGGTTAGATAAATAAAATTAATATTTTTGGCAAGAAAACAAAAACAGCGAAATTTTATGGATATTTTAAAAAATCTTGAAATCATACAAAACCGAATAAACTTAGCTTGTGCAAAAAGTAATCGAAAGCCCAATGAAGTAAAATTACTACTTGCAACAAAAACAGTTTCCGCCGAAAGAATAAAAATTGCTTTAAATGCAGGTTACACACTTATTGCTGAAAACAGAGTGCAGGAACTTAAAGAAAAATATAACGATTTGAAAGACACTCCTCATACAAATCACTTTATTGGACATTTGCAAACCAATAAAATAAAAGATATTCTAAAATGTGATGTGAGTTGTGTAGAATCTCTCGACAGATACGAACTGGCTGAAAAGTTGCATCAACGTCTATCCTCCGAAAACAAAACAATTGAAGTTTTTATTCAAGTAAATACTTCTGGAGAAGAAAGTAAATTCGGTGTACATCCTGATAATGCAATAGACTTGGTAAAAAAAGTATCTCAGATCAATACACTTAAAATCAAAGGATTAATGACAATAGGATTATTCAGTTCCGATGTTGATAAGGTTCGAAAATGCTTTCGTCTGCTAAAACAAATTCAACAGGAAATTGCATCTTTGCAACTTCCAAATGTTGAAGTAAACGAACTTTCAATGGGAATGAGCGATGACTTAGAAATTGCCATCGAAGAAGGAGCAACAATTGTGCGTGTAGGCACTGCTATTTTCGGGGAACGCATTTACCCAGATAGTTTCTATTGGAATGAAAATAAGAATAATGCATAAAAGTTCTTCTCAATAAATATACCTACTAATTTTTAACTTATGAACATAGTAATCGTACACGATAGAATTTTACCAGCACCTAAAAGTACGGTGGAACGGAAAGAGTAATTTGGTATTTAGGAAAAGAACTAGTGAAGATGGGACATAAAGTTACTTTTGTAGCTGGGAGAGGTTCGAAATGTGATTTTGCTAATGTTATTCCATTTTGAGGATATTACCGACATTTCAACAATCCTTCCCAAAGATGTAGATATCGTTCACTCGCACGCTCACATACAAGGAATTGAAAAGGTAACTATTCCAAAAGTCTTTACGATGCACGGTAATATCAATCATTTCGAAGAATTAGACGAAAATACCATATTTGTTTCTAAAAATCACGCAAATAGGTACAATTCAAATTCGTACGCACATAATGGATTAGACTGGAACGATTACGGAAGTGTAGATTTAAGTGCTAATAAGAAATTTTTTCACTTTTTGGGTAATGGAGCTTGGCGTGTGAAAAATTTGCGAGGAGCCATTGAATTGGTCAAAAAAATCCCGAAAGAAAAATTGTATGTTTTTGGTGGTGTTCGCTTCAATTTTAATATGGGAATACGACTTACATTCACGCCGAAAGCCCGTTTTTTTGGATTGATAGACAACGACACAAAAAAAGAATTCTTACCTCACTCCAAAGGACTCATATTCCCTGTATTATGGCACGAACCTTTTGGATTAGCTATCATTGAGAGTTTATATTTTGGAAATCCAGTATTTGGAACTCCTTACGGCTCTTTACCAGAACTCATTATTCCAGGTGTAGGATTTTTAAGCAACAGCAGAAAAGAGCTAAAAGAAGCTATGCAACATTGGCAAAAATATGATTCAAAAGTGTGTCATCAGTATGCAAAGGAACATTTCAATTCTCAGCAAATGGCAAAAAACTATATGGAGAAATATATTCGCATACTTGATGGAGAAAAACTCAATACTCAAAAGCCAAAGTTATTACAAGTTCAGCCTAAATTTTTAGCTTGGAATCAATAAAAGTTTTTTCATATCAATGTCAATTTCTCAATTAATAATTATCTTTGCCTTTTTAAAATGAATCATATAAAATGAGTAAGCTCTTAATTGTTGGTACAGTGGCTTTTGACACCATTGAAACACCTTTTGGAAAGATAGAAAAAACAATGGGAGGAGCAGCCAATTACATTGCCATAGCTGCATCACAATTCAGCGTAAATTCTGCCATCGTATCAATTGTAGGGGAAGATTATCCGAAGTCTTTTTTAAATCTTTTAGAAGAAAAAAATGTTGATATTTCAGCAATAGAAACCATAAAAGGAGGAAAATCATTCTTTTGGAGTGGAAAATACCACAACGATATGAACACGCGCGATACTTTGGATACACAACTCAACGTATTGTCCAGTTTCAAGCCTGTAATATCAGAAAAATTCAAAGATGCAGAAGTGCTGATGTTAGGGAATTTACACCCAAAAGTTCAACTCGAAGTGTTGGAGCAAATGCAACAAAAACCAAAATTAGTAGTACTCGACACGATGAATTATTGGATGCAACACACTTGGGATTTACTGATGCAAATCATTGCTAAAGTAGATGTTATCACGATTAATGATGAAGAAGCACGTCAGCTTACGGGCGAATATTCCTTGGTAAAAGCAGCTCAAAAAATTATGCAAATGGGGGTGAAATATGTGGTTATCAAAAAAGGAGAACACGGAGCTTTGCTATTCTATCAAAATGAAGTTTTCTTTGCTCCAGCTTTACCTTTGGAAGAAGTATTCGACCCAACAGGAGCAGGAGATACCTTTGCTGGTGGATTTGTGGGGTATTTAGCAAAAACGAGCGATATGTCTTTTGAGAATATGAAAAATGCCATCATTTACGGCTCTACGTTGGCTTCTTTCTGTGTAGAAAAATTCGGAACAGAACGAATGCTTTCTGTAACCAAAGATGAAATTTCTAAAAGATTGTTACAATTCAAGGAATTAACACAATTCGAAATGAAAATCACTTAATAAGTACACTTGTAACTCATAAATTTATTATATATGAAAAAATTATTTAGTTTAGTGGCAATACTATCAATTGTGATGGTTGCTAACAGTTGCAAAAAGGATTCAGAAAAAGAATTATATCCTTCTTCGGATTACCAATTAAGCGCTGACGGAAAAGTGTTGGAAAAATGGCTCAACGCTGAAACTACTTCGGTAGATATGCAGAAAGATATAAAACTTCGTAAAGTTACAACTATTGGAGTAGAAGCCTTTGCCCATCATTCAAATATAAATTCAGTAATCATTTCTGATAAGGTAACAACCATTAGTAACAGAGCTTTTGTATTTTCAGGAATAAGAGAAGTTTTTATACCTAATAGTGTAATAAATTTAGCAGAAAAAGCTTTTTCGAACAGTAATTTGGCTTCTGTCACTATACCAGGAAGTATAAAAAACATAGGAAAGGAGGCCTTTGGCTATTCCTCATTACGTAATTTGGTGATAGGTAGGCGTTACCAACATTGCGGAAAGTGCTTTTAACAATTGCAGAAAATTAGAGAGCGTTAGTTTGCCAAATTCGTTGATTTCTATCGGAGACTCAGCTTTTTTTGTATGTCCTAACCTACCAACGATTAGTATCCCTAAAAATGTCACATATTTGGGAAGCAGTGTTTTCTTCGGATGTAGAAGCTTGAATGTCATTAATTTGGAACCCATCAATCCTCCTACTATGGGAAGTGATCATTTATTTCAAGATTTTACAAAGAGAATTAATGTTCCAGCAAGTAGTGTAGACATATACAAAACACATCCAAAATGGTCAAAATATGCTGATAGAATTATGGCACAACCTTAATTGCAACAAAATATCAAAAAAATCTGAAAGTTGTTCTTTCAGATTTTTTTTTGTACCTATTACTCACCACAAAAAATTCCTAAATCATAGTTACTGACTGCATAATATTTTATATTTTTGCAACACTATTTGGTAGATTTCTCACAAAAAACACTGACAATCTGCTATTTAATAACAACTAAAAAAACAATGAGCGACAACATCAAACACGAATGTGGCATCGCGATGGTGCGACTGCTAAAACCTTTAAGTTTTTACAAAGAAAAATACGGAACAACCTTCTATGGCATCAATAAAATGTATTTGATGCTCGAAAAACAACACAATCGAGGGCAAGACGGTGCTGGACTGGCAACTATAAAACTCGATATGCAACCTGGTGAACGCTATATCAGTCGTGTACGAAGCAATCAACCGCAACCTATACAAGATATCTTCACGCAGGTAAATCAGCGAATTAGCGAACTCTTAAAAGAAAATCCCGATTTAAAAGAAGACATACAAGCACAAAAAAAACTCCTTCCATACGTTGGTGAGGTGTACTTAGGACACGTGCGCTACGGAACTTTCGGGCAGAATAGCATCGAAAATGTACATCCTTTCTTGCGACAAAACAACTGGCAATCACGCAACCTAATTGTAGCAGGAAATTTCAATATGACCAATGCTAAAGAACTCTTCGAGCGACTGGTGGCATTGGGTCAGCATCCAAAAGAAAATACCGACACGGTTACGGTTATGGAACGTATTGGGCATTTTCTGGACACAGAAGTGGAAGAACTCTATCAGAAATTTAAAGAAGAAGGTCTTTCAAAGGTAGAAGCCTCCAAACGCATTGCCGATGAGCTGGACGTGGCAAAAATATTACGAAAATCAGCTCGAAGATGGGACGGCGGATACGCAATGGCAGGAATTTTAGGTCACGGAGATGCTTTCGTGGTGCGTGACCCAGCAGGTATCCGTCCGGCGTACTATTACAAAGATGAGGAAGTAGTGGTCATCGCTTCGGAACGCCCTGTTATTCAAACGGCTTTCAATTTGGAGTTTGAACAAATCCACGAATTGGAGCCAGGTTCAGGTATCATCATCAAGAAAGATGGTAGTACGTCCGTTACGCAAATCATTCCGCAGTTGCCACGAAAGGCGTGTTCGTTTGAGCGAATTTACTTCTCTCGGGGAAGCGATAAAGAAATCTATTTGGAACGCAAAAAACTGGGAGCATTATTACTTCCCGAGGTGTTACAATCTATCAATAATGATTTAAAAAACAGCGTGTTTGCGTACATTCCGAACACGGCAGAAACTTCATATTTGGGGTTGGTGGAAGAAGCCGACAACTATCTTAACAAACTCAAACACCAACAGATTTTAGCCGAAAAAGACATTTCTTCGGAAAAACTTGCCGAGATTTTATCCCAAAAAATCCGAAAGGAGAAAGTAGCCATTAAGGACGCCAAACTCCGCACCTTTATCACGGAGGACAGCTCTCGGGACGACCTCGTGGCTCACGTGTACGACATCACCTATGGTTCGGTGCAAAAGGGCGACAATCTGGTAATCATCGATGATAGTATTGTTCGAGGTACGACCTTGAAGAAAAGCATTCTCAACATTTTGGGACGCCTAAAACCGAAAAAGATTGTAGTGGTTTCTTCCGCTCCGCAAATCCGCTATCCTGATTGTTACGGAATCGATATGGCAAGATTGGAGGACTTGATTGCTTTTGAAGCTACCTTGCAACTGCACAAAGAAAGAGGCACATATAACATCATCGAAGAAGTGTATAAAAAATGTATCGCACAGGTGCATTTGAGCGATGACAAAGTGATAAACTATGTCAAGGAAATTTATGAGCCTTTTACCGATGAGGAAATCACCGACAAAATCACGGAATTGTTACTACCGAAAGATTATTCAATCAACGTGAAGATTATTTTCCAATCGGTTGCAAATTTGCATAAGGCTTGTCCGCAGAACTTGGGCGATTGGTATTTCACAGGCGATTACCCCACTGATGGCGGAAACCGCGTAGTAAACAGAGCCTTTATCAACTTTTATGAAGGGAAAAAAGATAGAGCGTACTAATTTGGTGAGTTATGCATCCTATTTTATTTGTCTTTTCAGGACTTCCTGCTTCTGGAAAATCAACACTCTCCAAATGGATAGTATCAAAATTTATTGCAGTGTATCTTCGTATAGATACCATTGAGCAAGGGCTTCGTGACTTGTGTAATGTTAATGTAGAAGGAGAAGGATATCGAATGGCATATCGAATCGCCAAAGACAATTTACTATTAGGAATGAATGTAGTTGCTGATTGTTGCAACCCAATCACCTTAACTCGTGATGAATGGAAAAATATAGCTCATAACACAAATTCTTTTCTAATTAACATTGAAATTGTGTGTTCAGATAAAGAGGAACACCATAGGCGAGTTTTTAATCAAATATCTGAAATAGAAAATTTGAAATTACCCAATTGGGAAGCTATATCAGAATATCATTACGAAAATTGGACTGAAAATAGAATACAGATTGATACTTCGCATAAAACCATAGAAGAATGTGTCAGGGAACTATTTTCAAAAATAGAACTAATTTTGGAAAAATAATTAAAGGGCAAGAACTAACTTGTCCTTTCTACTTTTTTATAAAGAAGTAATTATTTTCTGTAAAAAACCGATAATAATTTATGCATCACAAAATATTTTTTATTTTTCTTGTTTCATTTGCGACAATGACAAAAGCACAAACAAAAGGAACTTACCCAGAAAAGGATAAAATCTTGGTAGAAGGAGGTTTTTTTCTGATGGGAAGCCCAAAATCGGAAGGAGAAACCATTGAGCATCCGCAACATAAGGTATTTTTACAAACTTTTAAGATAAGCAAATACGAAATCACCAATGCACAATATGCCGAATTCCTAAATGCAAAAGGCAATCAGATGAATGGCGACATTCCTTACATAGAACTAAAAGAAGGTTGGAGCCAGATTGAAAAAGTAAACGGCAAGTACATCGCCAAAAAGGGATATGAACAGCATCCTGTGGTATTGGTATCGTGGTACGGAGCAAATGCGTACGCTCAATGGGTTGGAGGCAAATTACCTACGGAAGAACAATGGGAATATGCAGCTCGTGGAGGAAGTAAAACTCAAAAGTACACTTATGCGGGGAGTAATACGCTTGATGAAGTAGCTTGGCATCGGCAGAATACGGATTATCTTCAGCCAGTTGGTAAGAAAAAACCTAATGAACTCGGTATTTATGATATGAATGGCAATGTTTCAGAGTGGTGCGAAGATGATTTCACGTCGTATGACTATAAACTCGGGAATACAGAAGAGAAAAAAGAAAAACCTTCAGTTTTTAGTGCGTTTTTTATGGCAATAATGAGCAAGACACCAAGCAACCACTCGTATCCAGAGGATAAAGTTACACGTGGAGGGCATTACAATCAGCAAAAAATGAATATACGCATAGCCAGAAGAGATAATCGCAATGCATTGGGGCAAATCTTCGTTGGTTTTCGGGTGGTTTTTCCTCAGTAAGGATTTTTCATTATCATTTGCGAGTGAATATAGAAAAATAAGAAATAGAAAAACAAAAATATTTTGTCAGGCTTCGACTTCGCTCAGCCTGACAATGAAAAAAGTTAGCTTAAATACTCATTTTCGTGATTTTACTTAGCTCAAAATGAATAACTATCATCATACTTTTTGTAATACCTCTAATTTTCTCTCTAAATGAATTGCTTTTTAAATTAATTATCGTACATTTGTACATATTCTTTCTAAATAAAGAAATAAGTAATTGATATTAAACACACACCATAATTAATATTAGACTTAGTAATTAGTAGAAATTGATTTTGTATCTGTATAAATTAGCTGTCAAAATACAGAAGTTATTTTTCAGTTTTCAGAAATTCAAAATCATTATATAGAAATGAATTTTCTTACTACAGAAATGCTTAAGCAATATGCAGAAATAGCCTGACAAGTTTGTCCAATCATTTCTGCAACTTAAAATAATCATTCTGGAATCAATAAAATTAAAAATAAATAACTAAACTCTAAATCTTATGGAAAATAACACATCACAAAAATCAAAAAGCAGATATATTTCAACTGGTCAGCTTATTCAGCAAATGAAAATAACTTTTGCTAATGCAAAATTGCCTAATATTTTGCCACAATTGCAAACTTTAGGTTATACGGAAGAAAAACTAAATGAGTATTTAGAAAAAGTTGCTGAATTAGAAGCACTATCGCAATTGCAAAAGAAAGAATATGGTGAGCAATATGCTGAAACAGAAAAGCTCAATAAAAAACGTACAGAGATTGATGAAATCTACAAGCGTCATTTAGCTTTCTGTAAGATTCTGTTTAAGAACAACACTCAAGCAATTAGCACTTTGGAGATAAACAGCGGAAGAAAAAAGGCATATGCTTCTTGGTTTCAGCAAGTAAATAACTTCTACGGACAGATTTTATCAAACAATGAGTTTCTGGAGAAAGTAAAAACTATTAACATTCAAGAAAGTGACCTAAAAGCACAAATCTCTGCCCTTTCCGAGCTTACTCAGCTGAAAGAAAATCAACTTAAGGAAGCTGGTCAGGCTCAAAAAGCTACTGAAATGCGTGATGAAGCCTTTGACAAGCTCTATCCGATATATAGCGAGTTAGTTGCATACAGCAAAGTTCTATTTCAGAATGACCAAACCCTCGAAGCTCTTGGCATCGTAACAAAAAAGTAAGCAAATAATTAATTTACTTACAGAATTTAATGATTACTACAAAGCAAAGTAAGGATAAAGTTTTCTGCTTGTAGAAAATTTTAGCCTTACTAATTATAAAAAAATTAAAAATATATGGAAAAAATATTTGCTTTCTTAAAACAACTATCGCAAAATAACAATCGTGAATGGTTTGCAGAGAATAAACATACCTTTGAGGAGGCAAAGGCAGAAGCTGAGGCTTTTTTTCGTGCCATTTATGAAGAAATAGCTCAAAATGATTTTGTTGGAGAGATGAAAATGTATCGAATTTATAAAGATATACGTTTTTCAAAAGATAAAACACCTTATAAAACTCATTTTGGACTTTATTTTCCACGAAAACAGCCTCATCATCGCGGTGGATATTATGTACATCTGTCACCTGAAGAAACTTTTGTAGGTGGTGGCTTTTTTGCTCCTAATAAAGAAGACCTTTTTCGCATTCGCAAGGAAATTCAGCTCGATGCACAAGGCTTTCTGCAAGTGATGCAATCCAAAGGAATTCGGGATTATTACAATGGAGAACTTTGGGGAGAAGAACTGAAGACTGCCCCAAAAGAATTCGACAAAAATGACCCAATGATTACCTATATCCGAAAGAAACAATTCTTGCTCAAACGTGATTTTACAACAACTGAAGCATTACGACCTGATTTTTCGGAAAAAGTTGTAAAGTCTTTTGAAGTTATGCGTCCGTTTTTTGAGTTTATGACCACTGCCCTAACAACAAATCTTAATGGAGAATCACTTTTTAATGAGTAAAATTAAATTTTCTGTTGTAACATTGCTTTTATAAAATGTATGAAGTTTCAATTTAATAAAAAATATTTCCTACAGGCGGTATCTTTATTCCTTATAGAAGTTTTAATAGCTACTATTTTCCGAAAAATTTATTTTCTGAGAGCTTATGTAGGAGATATTTTAGTAGTAATGCTTATTTATACATTTGTTTTATCATTTCTGAAAGTAAAAAATAAAGATAAGTTGCTTGTCTGTATATTTCTTTTTGCAGTTGCTATTGAAATCTTGCAATTTTTCAAAATCGCCGAGTTGCTGGGCTTCTCCAAAGGTAGTATTGGTTACATCTTAATGGGGAATTACTTCTCTTGGGAAGATATTATTTGCTACGCAGTGGGTTGCATTCTATTAAAAATATTTAATTCAAAATAAATTACATTATGAAGTTAAGTTCATTCAGTAAGAACCTTGTTTTTTCACCAGAAAAGATACATACACAAGTAGTTTTAGAATCTGAGTTTTCGAAAGAAATCCGTATTACAATGTCTGAAGGACAACTAATGAAAGAACATCAAACTAAGTTCCCTATTGTGGTTCATATTCTGGAAGGAACTATCAATTTTGGGGTTGGCGGAAGTGTTCATACAATGAAAAAGGGAGATATCATTGCATTGGAAGGAAATGTTCCTCACGATTTAAAAGCTCTGGAGAATAGCATTGTGCGTCTGACACTTTCCAAGCAAGATAAAATTTCGAGGGTTGAAGAAGTTGTTAAACAATCTGAAAAAAACTAACGTATGAAGGAAATCGAAACAAGGGAAGATATAAACCGATTGGTAAAAGCCTTCTACATTCAGATACGTAAGCACGACTTGCTAGGTCCCATCTTTAACAGCCACATCGCAGAAGAACAATGGCCTCCGCATTTGGAAAAACTCACCGATTTTTGGGAAACAATCCTCTTCGGGGTTCAAAAATTCAAAGGAAGTCCTTCGTTAAAGCACATCGAAGTGGATAAAAATCTGAACTATGGCATTACACAAGAGCATTTTAACCAATGGGTAAGCCTCTGGCACGAAACAATCGATAAAATGTTTGAAGGTGTGGTTGCCCAACGAGCAAAAGAAGCGTCAAACCAAATGGCTATAGGGCAATATACGATGTTATGGCGTTACCGACCTGAAAATTTTTAACAACGGAAGATAGGAATTAAGAACTCACTTAATTCCTTTTTATTTTTTAGGAAGTATTCCCAACACTTTTTGAAGTTCAACAACTGATTTTTCCATTCGCCTAACGATTTTATTATCGGTAACTTCGCGTCGTAGCTCAGGTTGTTGATACCACGAAGTGTCAGCTCCTGCACGGCAATGGCTGATTTCCAAATTATCGTCAATATTTACAACAAAGAAATATTCGGAAGGGAAATACGCATCTTTCACATCAAAGAATACAATAGCTCGGGGCAAATAAAAATCACCATATTCAGCAGTATTATGAATTTTATCGTGATTCCATACCACAGCATATTTGAATCCTTTGTCTTTCTTTTTCCAAGACAATATAGACACCTCTTGAGGCAATTCAAAAATATGTAATACATCTTTCTCAATGAAAGAAGTGCTTATCATAATTTTAGCAAAAGCTTCTCTTGTAATTTTCTTATTTTGAAGAGGTTCACCGTGTATTTGTCTACTTCTGTAATATATCCTTGGCATAAAATAAGGTGCTTTATAGGTTTGCAAATATATATAATTATCTTCTTATTTTTTACACAGATTTATGTTTTGTTAATATCTTTTTATACCTTTGTGTTCGTATGCGTTTCTCTTACAGAAAGAGAAATAATATCAGATAATTTCACTATTGATTTTCAATTAAGTACATATGAAAAAAATCATCATTTTTGCATCTGGTTCAGGTAGTAATGCGGAGCGAATAGCAACTTTTTTTAAAGATGATAAAAATATTCAAGTAAGTTTGATACTTTCCAACAACCCTAAAGCTGGTGTTTTGGAACGGGCTAAACGTTTGCAAATTCCGTCGATTGTTTTTGACAGACAAGCGTTTTACCATTCGGAAATTGTACTTGACATTATCCAAAGTCAAAATCCTGACTTAATTATTTTGGCTGGTTTTCTATGGAAATTTCCTGAAAATATCATTAAAAATTTTCCTAATAAAATTATCAATATTCACCCGTCATTATTACCAAAATATGGCGGAAAAGGAATGTATGGAGGCTTTGTACATCAGTCAGTTATCGAAAACAGAGAACCAGAAAGTGGCATCACAATTCATTATGTAAATGAAAATTATGATGAAGGCACAATTATTTTTCAAACCAAAACAGAAGTGTCAGCAAACGATACACCTGAAACATTGGCAGAAAAAATACATCAGCTTGAATATGAACATTTTCCTAAAATTATTGCTTCTTTGTTGAAATAAAAAATTTTTCAAATTTAAACACACCATTATGAAAATATATCCTATTGAAACAGTGAATTTTAAGCTAGACGGAGGAGCAATGTTTGGTGTTGTTCCTAAAACTATTTGGCAAAAAACAAACCCAGCAGACGCTAATAATCAAATTGATTTATCTGCTCGATGTATGCTTATAGAAGATGGTAATCGACTGATTTTGATTGACACAGGAATGGGCAACAAACAATCCAATAAATTTTTTGGATATTATGCACTTTGGGGAAAAGCCAATTTAGATGATTCATTGAGGAAAGTAGGATTTCATCGTGATGATATCACTGATGTTTTTATGACACACTTGCACTTTGACCATTGTGGAGGGTCAATCCAATGGAATAAAGACCGAACAGGTTACGAACCAGCCTTCAAAAACGCCCGATTTTGGACAAATGAAAAACATTGGCAATGGGCAACTAAACCCAATGCTCGTGAAAAGGCTTCTTTCCTAAAAGAAAATATTTTACCAATGGAAGAAAGTGGTCAGCTACATTTTATTGATAATCAAAAGAAAACTTTTTTACAAAATAGCGAATTAGGTTTTGATATCCTTTTTGTAGATGGTCATACAGAAAAACAAATGCTCCCATACATTGATTATCAAGGAAAAAAATTAGTTTTTGTAGCCGATTTACTACCAACAATAGGTCACATTCCATTGCCATACGTTATGGGATATGACACACGCCCCTTATTGACCATTGCTGAAAAAGAACTTTTCCTAAAAGAAGCTGCTGAAAACGAATACTATCTATTTTTGGAACACGATGCCCATCACGAAATCTGCACAGTAAAACGAACCGAAGTTGGTGTACGACTCAATGAAACATACAAATTTGATGAAATTTTCTCTTAGAAACAGAAGAAAAGTTTCTAAATCGAAACTTTAAAATTTCGTTTTGTTTCTAAACAATTACTTTTTTCATAAAAATAGAAACCAAAATAATTTTTTTAAGAAAATTTTTCATAGCTTTGTCTGTCGTATTTTGAAAACGAAAAACATATATTATTAATCAACAAATTAAAACAATCAAGGTATGTTCAGACATTTACTCACATTACTTGTGTTGATTTTAGCTCTACCAATGTCAGCACAAGTGAAAGTAACAGGAAAAGTTACAGATGGAATGAATAGTCCGTTACCGGGAGCCAATGTTACGGTAAAAGGGACTACGAAAGGAGTGAGTTCCGATTTTGATGGGAACTACGAAATTGAAGCTAAGCAGGGTGATATACTCGAATTTAGTTTCATAGGTTTTCAAACCCAAACTCAAAAAGTGACGGGAGGAAAAACACAAATCATTAACGTTGTACTACAAGAAGATGCACAAGAGCTTGATGATGTTGTAGTTATAGGTTACGGAACTCAGAAGAAAGCCAATCTTACGGGGACAGTAAATACGGTTAAAGCAGAAACCATTGAAGGGAAAGCCACCACATCGCTTACCAATGCACTTCAAGGAGTTGCCCCAGGGGTAACTATTATTTCTCGCCCTGGTGACATCGGCAATGATATGGGGAACATCAATGTGCGCGGACGAGGTAGCTTAGGAACTGCAGCACCTTTGTATATAGTTGATGGTATTCCAGTAAGTGAAGGAGATTTTCAACGAATTTATACAGGAGATATTGAAAGTATCAGTGTATTGAAAGATGCCGCAGCGTCAGCAATTTACGGAGCAAGAGCAGCTCACGGGGTTTTTCTAGTAACTACTAAGAAAGGAAAAGAAGGAAAAGCTAGTATTTCTTATAATGGATATTATGGTTTCCAATCACCTACTATTCTTCCGAAAAAACTAAATTCATATAATTATGCAACTCTTCTTAATGAAGCTAATATTAACGCAGGTAAAGACGCAATTTATGACCAAAAAGCTATTGACAGAATTGTAGCTCAAGATTCACCTGATTTATATCCAAATAACGATTGGTATTCATTAGTTTTCAGAAAACATATTCCTATTCAAGAACACAATATCAATATTTCTGGAGGTGGGAAAACACGTTATTTTGTTAGTGGAACTTTCTATGAGCAAGAGTCTGTAGTGAAGGGGCGTTTGTTGGACAGATATAGCTTTAGAGCTAATACAGAACGTGATTTTACTGACAAATTCACCTTAGGCACAAACATCTCATATGTACAGGATTACTTTAACAGAGATGGTAATTTCTCCATTACAGATTTGGACAGAATGACGCCACTAACCGTAGCTCGTCATACTGATGGAAGCTGGGGAACCGTAACTGGAGGTAACGAAAGTACAGTGTTAGCAGAAAACAACCCACTTAGAAAAGCCGCAGAATACGGTCGTAAGGATTACATAGCAACTCGATTTAACGGCTCAATCAACGCCATATGGAAGCCCATAAAAGGTTTAAATATCACAGGACAGCTTTCATACAGAACTTTTGACAAGAGAGACACCGAATTTAAAAATAAAGTAGGACAGCTCACAGGTTTCATCTCTAAAAAGCCTATGAAAGGAACCGATGGTCAGACCATCAATAAAATGACAAAAAAATGGGAACACGTAAAAAATCTTACCTCACAGGTATATGCCAATTACGATTTCTCTTTGAACAATCATAATTTTTCACTGATGGGTGGTACACAATACGAAGACTACCGTTATGAGTGGCTTGAAGCATCACGGAAAGATTTCCCGAATAACAATTTGAACTCCATCAATTCAGGTTCAGGAAAAGCGGAAAATTTAGGTAATGACGGAAGAATCCAAGAACGTGCCTTCTTATCGTATTTTGGTCGATTAAAATACAATTACGATGGAAAATACCTATTTGAAGCCAACGTTCGTGCTGACCAATCTTCGCAATTTCCAAAAGAAAATAGATTAGGAGTTTTTCCTTCATTTTCAGCAGCATATCGCATTTCACAAGAAAGTTTTATGAAGAATATTGAATGGCTTTCTGATTTAAAATTACGAGCTTCGTGGGGTAAATTAGGAAATGTTGACAATGTGGGTTATTACGATTATTATGATGCTCTTGGAGTTGGTTCTGCATACGTCACTGATGGAGTGAAAAATGATGGAGTTTGGCCTTCCATTCAAGTAAACAAAAATCTAACTTGGGAAACTGTTACAATGACCAATTTAGGACTTGATGCTTCATTTTTTAAAAACTCATTGAACATTCAGCTAGATGTTTTTGACAAATTAACTACTGACATTTTGCTTAAAATGCCTCAACCTTATGAATTAGGCTTGTTAACCAATAGAAATTTAGATGAAAGGGCAGCTAAAAATGCAGGAAAGGTTTCTAACAAAGGTATTGAAGCCTTGGTTTCTTACAGAGGAAGTATTGGAGATTTCAAATATGGTATTTCTGGAAATATTTCCAAAATATGGAACAAAATTATTGATTTAAACGGACAAGACAACCAAGTAAATGGTAATTTTATTCTTAAAGAAGGTGAAGCTATTGGTTCTTTTTACGGCTACAAAGCTCTTGGCCTATTCAGAGATAGTGAAGATGTCAAAAATCACGTGAAACAAGATGCAGCAACTGAACCTGGAGATATAAAATACGCAGATACTGACAAAAATGGCAAGTTTGATGCCGATGACCGCACAATTTTAGGAAACGATGTACCTTATTTTACTTATGGGTTAGGTTTTGATGTTTCCTATAAAGGATTTGACTTTTCAGTACAGGGACAAGGGGTAAGAGATGTGCTTGTATATCTATCAGAAGAGGCATCACAAGCATTTTTTAATGGAGCAGGAGCAAAAGAATATCACTTAGGACGTTGGACAACGCAAAATCCTGATCCTAATGCTAATTATCCTCGTTTACTTATTACCTCAGCTAACAATCATAATACCAGAACCTCATCATTTTGGTTGTATGATGCGGATTATTTCCGTATAAAAAGTATTATCTTAGGATACACAATGCCACAAGAAGTAAGCCAACTCATAGGTTTCCAAAAGGTGCGTTTCTATCTATCAGGAACAAACCTAATTACTTTCCGAGCTGACAAACGCCTGAAAGACTTTGACCCAGAAGCTCCTTCACAACGTGGCACATATCCTAATATGAAGAATATTATCTTCGGAGTAAATGTATCATTTTAAAAAGAATCATTATGAAATTAAAACATATAATACCTTTATTTATAGCCTTGTTCGCCACAGGTTGTAATTTAGATAAAGAACCTCAAGATAAAATCTTTTCAGATAGTTTCTGGAAATCAGAAAATGATGTAAAACTTGCCTTGATGGGGTGTTATGCATACATTCCTGCAAGTGTGTATAATGCCTATAACGATGGTTATGCCGACAACTCATACTGCCAATATCCTTGGGAAAGTAAAGCTACAATAGCATCTGCTGGAGATATCACTGATAATGATGATTTTGGATATAGCTTTATAGGTCTTCGTCGCTTTAATTATTTTTTGGAAAATATAGACAACGCTCCCGTTTCTGATGCTCTAAAAAAACAAACAAAAGCAGAAGTACGTACACTTCGAGCGTGGTTTTATTTTAATTTAGCTTCCAAATTTGGAGATGTTCCCCTAATTAAAAACTATATTTCTGAAACTGAAGAAGGACAAGTAGCCCCAACTTCTGAAAAAGAAGTTATTAACTTCGTAATCAATGAGCTTACTGAAAGCATTCCTGATTTACCAACTGCTCCTTCTGTAAAAAGCCGTTTGGGACAAGCTGCTGGTTACACAATCAAAGCACGTGTACACTTGTTCTATGAGCAATATGCAGAAGTTGTGGAGGCTACCAAAGCCATTATGAATATGGGGTATGATTTATTTAAGTTAAAAGCAAATCTTAGTGAAGAAAAGGATGATTATTCAACTTTTATAACATTTACTGATAACACTCACAAACAGAAATTCTACGATGGGCTTCGTAGTTACGAAAAATTGTTTTGGGACGAAAACAAGAATAACGAAGAAGTTATTTTAAATCAAGAATTCATAGAAGATAATTTTAATTATATAAGTTTGTACTTACTATCAAGTAATGCTGGTGGTGGTTGGAGTTCTATCACTCCTACAGTAGATATGGTAAATGCTTATTGGAAAGCAGATGGAACAAGCTTTACCCCTCCAACAGACAGCGAAAGAAAAGCCAACTATAATGATGGAAAATTTAATTCTGCATATTTAGAGGAATTCAAAAATCGTGATACACGTCTGTATGCCTCTATTCTGTATCCAGGAGCTATTTGGAATTCCGTTTTAGGTGATAACACATTTGTTTGGCAAAACAATGGAAAGGCCAACAACACCTCTAAAACAGGTTATAATTACAGAAAAATGGTTGACCCCAATGAAACTATATACAGAAAATCAAATGATTTTCCGCTTATTCGTTATGCTGAAATTCTACTAATGTATGCCGAAGCTGAAAACGAAATAGTTGGGGCAGATGGTAGTGTTTATGATGCTTTGAACAAAATCCGAAATAGAGTAGGAATGCCAGATGTAACAGCGGGGCTATCAAAAGAAGCAATGCGTGACGTTATCCGTAATGAACGTCGTATTGAATTGGCCTGTGAAGGACATCGTTGGAATGATATTCGTCGTTGGGGAATTTCTTCTCAGGTAATGAAAGATATTCATAGCATTCAGGGAGAATTGGCTCAAAAACGTCGTTGGGAAGACAAGTACGTTCGTTTACCTTTCCCTATTTCTGCTATTGACAGAAATCCTAAATTAAAGGAAGCTCAAAAAGCTAAGGGATATTAGTTTTCATAAGTTTATATTCAAAATTAACAATAAAAAATCACCCTGTTTTTGGGTGATTTTTTATTTATTATTCTGGTAAAATAGCTTTTCCAAACTTCTCAAAACAAGCAGAGACACTCTTATAAATGGTTTGATAATCTGCCATTTCTTTTCCTGTAAAAATTAGTGCCAGAACATATTTTTCAGAAGTAGCTTCACTCAAGAAATGTTTCTGCAAACGATAACTTTCACGAATAAGCCGTTTAATGCGATTTCGATGGACAGCTTTTTTGAATTGCCTTTTAGGAACACTGATAAGTACCTGAAATTGGGAATCTAAATCATTTTCAAGCGGAAAGTAAATCATTTTCAGAGGATAATTTTGCACACTTTTTCCCTCTGAAAATAATTGTTGAATGTACTTTAGTTTACATAGTTTTTCCGATTTAGGAAAAGAAAAGTCGTTGCTTTTTGACACAAATACTAATTATTAAATACGTTATTTTCTTTGTTAATATCAACTGAAATATTAAAAGGATCAATAATTATACTTTCAAGTTCTTGCATAGGTAAATCAACTTCAAAGGTATACGTCAGATTTGCCCAACCCCAAGATGATAGTATATGTTGTTGATAAGATTTATAAGGGTTTTCCTTATTTCCAAAGGTCATCCGCAGCGGAATGTGATAGTAGTGTATTTTTTTACTTTTTTCAATCACAAACAAATCCACAGGCAGAGGCAATCTACCTATTCTTCGTAAAGTAATTTCAGTTTTATCTCCCTTTGGTTTTACACTTTCAATAGCATAATCAGCTGTGTGAGTTGTTCCGATAAATTCATTTAGGAACCATTGCAATTGCATTCCTGATACTTTTTCAGCTACACGAATAAAGTCATTCGGTGTAGGGTTTTTAAATGCAAAATCTTTATAAAATTTTTGTAGTGATTTGATAACATTCTGTTCACCCATTATGTATCCTAATTGAGTTAGAAACAACAAACCTTTACTATATGCCATAACTGAATAAGAAAAGTTTTTATCAAATCTGTCAGCGTGTGTGGTAGCGGGTTCTTCCAATCCTGATTTGACTAATTCGTAATAACTTGTATAGGAATTCTGGAAAGGATTCCCCTTACTATCGGGTGATATTATACTATGCATAGCCAAATCTTCTATGAAGGAAGTGAAACCCTCATCCATCCAAGCATATGAGCTTTCATCAGTGGCTAATAAATGTTGAAACCAAGCGTGAGCAAGTTCGTGAATAGAAGTTCCTAAAACAGATTCATATTTTTCTCCACCAGCGACCAATGTACACATTGCATATTCCATTCCACCATCACCCCCCTGAATAAATGAATATTGCTCCCAAGGATACTTTCCTACAATCTCATTGAAAAAATCAAAAACTTTCACCAACTCTGGTTGCATTTTTCGCCAATTTTCATCGTATTTCTTATAAAGAAAATGAAATACTTTTCCATCTTTCAAAGCAACTTTATCGTGCTTGAATTCCATATCAGCAGCCCACGTAAAATCGTGTACATTTTTAGCTACAAAATGCCAAGTTTTTGTTTTTCCTTTGGCTTTCGGAACTTTCACTCCTTCGTTTTCGTAACCAAACCCAATTTCATTATTGTTTTGTAACACTCCCGAACCTCCAAGTATATAATTTTTATCAATGGTAATTTTAACATCGAAATTTCCCCAAACACCATAAAATTCACGAACAATGTACTCTGTTGGGTGCCAACCTCTGTAGTCGTAAGCAGCAATTTTTGGATACCATTGTGCCATTGAAAGAGCCACACCATCTCTGCTATTTCTTCCTGTACGGCGAATCATTACAGGCACTTGTGCTTCAAACTCCATATCAAAAATAACTTTTGAGTTAGGCAAGATAGGATTTTTCAGATTTACTTTCAGTATTGTACCTTCCGTTTTGTGTGAAACGCTTTCTCCGTTTTGTGTAAGTGATTTCACGTGGATATATCCTATTTCATTAGGCTTAAGTGAAGCTATTCTACTTTCATATATCGGATTTTCTTTCGTTCCTTTGTTAACAACCATTCGGCGGTCAGGGTCTGTGATGGATTGCAAACGAGCGTCCATTTCGCTACCTGGCTGAAAGGCGTTCAAATAAAGATGATAAAAAACCACCTGAAGTGTATCAGAAGAGTTGTTCGTGTAAGTAAGTTTTTGCTTTCCTTTGTATTGAAAATTCTTGACGTCCATATCAATTTCCATTTCATAATTGGCTTGTTGTTGCCAATATGAAGTGTTTTGAGCTTTTGAAAAAGTAAAAACTCCCAAAAGGAATACTGCAAATATGTATTTATTCATTGAAATTTAATTTTGATTAGAATCGCAAAGATAGCTGTTTCTGTTGTAAGTCCAAAAAGGAAATATTTTAAGCTCAGTTTAGTAATTTAAAAACATCAGTACAATACGTTAAAAAGAGCAAAAGTTATTCACACTAAATCGTTTTCGTTTCGATTTGTTTCGAGAAGAAATTTTTCGGAATAAAAAAAGTTGTACTTTTACAACCGAGAAGTAGAATTGTTATAATATTTTGTTTAATTGTTAAGGAATTATTTATGAAAGTATCAAATGTATGTACTTTGTTTTTGTTTCTTTTCGTTTCTGTAGGGTTGTATGCCCAACAAATTGTAAAAGGAACAGTCAAAGACGCTGCTACGGGCGACCCTCTACCAGGAGTAAGTATCGTTGTGAAAGGGACTACGCACGGAACAGCCACAGATTTTGACGGTATGTATGAACTTAAAGCTGAAAAGGGGCAAATATTGGTATTCTCCTATATTGGCTTTAAAAATCAAGAAGTTTTGGTAAAAAGCGAAAACCAAACTATTAATGTTAATTTACAAGAAGACACACAACAACTTGAAGATGTAGTCGTTATCGGATATGGAGTTGCTAAGAAGAAAGATGTTACTGGTTCTGTAAACTTGGTAACAACCAAAGATTTCAACAAAGGGCAAAACCTTTCTGCTGGTGATTTATTGCAAGGTAAGGTTGCAGGTGTTCAAATTACTTCGGGAGGTGGTGCTCCTGGTGATGGGCAAAACATTCGCGTTCGTGGTACGGGGTCTTTGACGTTAAACTCTAATCCACTTGTGGTAGTTGATGGTGTTCCGATGAACGACGGAGCTATCGGAGGAGCGAGAAATATTTTAAATGACATCAATCCTGATGATATTGAAAGTATGACCGTTTTGAAAGATGCCTCATCAACAGCTATTTATGGTTCTCGTGCTGCCAATGGGGTTATTATGATTACTACCAAAAAAGGAAGAGCTAATCAAGAGACACAAGTTTCTGTAAATTCAAGCATTTCAATTTCAGAAGTTTCTGACTACGTAAATTTACTTTCAGCAGATGAATTTCGTGCATTGGTAAACAAAACAGGAAATGCAACCCAAAAAGCTATTTTGGGTAATGCTTCAACTAATTGGCAAAAGGAAATTTACCAAGTAGCTCCAACTACAAACACAACGGTGGGCATCTCAGGAAACTTAGCCTCAATACCATATCGTCTTTCGTTAGGACACACCTATGCTGATGGGGTTTTGAAAACAGATAAATTCCAACGTGGAACAGCCAAACTTTCGCTAACACCACGATTTTTTGACAATTCATTAAAAACAGAATTGAACGTTTCAGGTTCATTTGTAAAAAACCGCTTTGCTGAAAGAGGTGCTATTGGTTCGGCTATAGAATTCGACCCAACACAACCTGTTCGCATCAATTCCACTAAATACGATGGATATTTTTCTTGGTTAGACGCAAGTAGTGGCTCACAGAGCAACACGGCCCCAGTAAACCCAATGGCTTTATTAAACCTAAGAAACAATACTGCCGATGTAAAACGATTGATTTCCAATTTGAAATTGGATTATACGTTACCTTTCTTTAAGGATATTACAGCTACTATCAATGCAGGGGTTGATATAACCAAAAGTGACGGAAAAGACATTACCGACCCTAAAATGCCAAACTCTTCAACTGATTTTAACGGAGTTACTACCATCTACGGAAACAAAGCCGTTAATATGCTTTTTGATGCGTATGCCAACTATATGAAAGACTTGGACAAACATTCAATCTCATTTATGGCTGGGCATTCATACCAAAAATTTGAGTTTACCAATGATTCAAATCAAACACAATATTTTAAAGGCAAAAATGATTTGATTATTCCTGTAATTGACAAAAGCCGAAATGTTCTAATTTCTTTCTTCGGAAGAGCCAACTATAGCTTTGACAATCGTTATATGCTTACTGCAACACTTCGTGCCGATGCTTCATCAAAGCTAAATCCTGACGACCGTTGGGGATACTTCCCTTCAGTGGCTTTGGCTTGGAATGCTAAAAATGAATCTTTCCTAAAAGAAAGCGAAAATGTTAATGAATTGAAATTACGTTTGGGATACGGAGAAGTAGGTAACGTAAACGGATTGGGAGATTATCTATTCCTTACTCGTTATGTAGGAAGTGTGAATCAAGGGGCTTACTATCAATTCGGAAATCAGTTTGTACCAACAGCTCGTCCTGAGAGTTTGAATAAAAACTTACGTTGGGAAGTAGGTAACACACTTAATGCAGGTATTGATTATGGCTTCTGGCAAAATCGTGTATCAGGTAGCATTGATGTATATCGAAAACTTACTAAAGACCTTATCGCTGAAAGCAACGTAGCTCCATTTACCAACTACGGAAGCCGCATTTCGAGCAACATTGGTGATATGGAGAATAAAGGAATTGAATTCTTATTGAACGTTGTTCCTGTTCGCACTGATGATATTAATTGGACATTGAGCTACAACATTGCCTACAACGATAATAAAATCACACGCCTTACCAACTTGCAAAACGTAGGAGGAATTAGTGGCGGTACTGGAAACACCGTACAACGCCATCAGGAAGGATATGCTCCTTACACTTTCTTCCTATATCAACAGGTATATGACAATAAAGGATTCCCTATTGAAGGAGCATATGTGGACAGAAATAACGACGGCAAAATCACTGAAGATGACCGCTATATGGGTAAATCACCATATGCTGACGTAACAATGGGGCTTACCACCAATCTGAACTACAAAAACTGGGATTTGAACATCGCTACACGTGCTAGTTTAGGAAACTATGTGTACGATAACGTATCTTCATCAAGAGCTGCTTTAAGTAGAGTGTATAGCGACAATATTTTACGTAACACTACAACATCGTACTACGATACTTTATTATCTGCAACTACTACCGAAACGCTACTTAGCGATATGTACCTACACGATGGGTCCTTCTTCAAGATTGACAATGTAACTCTGGGATATAACTTCCCTAAAGATAAATATGGTATTCGTATATATGGAACAGTACAAAACGTTCTGACACTGACCAATTACAAAGGTTTAGACCCAGAAGTATTTGGAGGCGTTGACAACAACGTATATCCACGTCCAAGAACGTATCTATTGGGTATCAATGTAAATTTCTAAACAAAAAATTAATTTTTAGAAGATGAAAAAATTTAGTACATATAAAATTTTTGGTCTTGCACTGGCTTTAACCTTAAGTGGTTGTATGAAAGACCTTGACCAAGACCCATCTATCGACCCCGATAGCATCAACTCAAGTTCAGTACAAACTAATCCTGAATATGCTAAACAAACTTTAGCAAAGGTATATGCCTCATTAGTTTTGACAGGGCAACAAGGACCTATCGGAGCAGCTGACATTCAAGGACTTGATGAAGGTACATCACAATTCACACGTTTGCTATTCTATATGCAAGAATTACCAACAGACAATGCTATCGTTGCGTGGTCTGACCCTGGAGTTCCTGATTTCCACAATATGAACTGGTCTTCTTCCAACGGAATTATTGAAGCGATGTACTACCGATTGGCACAATCCGTTTCATTCGCTAACTCATTCATTGCCAATAATGAAAATAGTTCCAATGAAGAGATGAAAAAGTATGGCGTAGCTGAGGCACGTTTCATCAGAGCGTATGCATATTACCATTTGATGGATTTGTTTGGTAATGTACCTGTTCTTACTCAAGTACAAGACAATCTTACTGGGCAAAATACTCGTAAAGAGGTTTTTGAATTCATCGAAAGTGAACTCAAAGCCATTGAAAGTGAACTAAAACCTGCTAAAGGTAACGAATACGGACGTGTTGATGTCGTAGCTGCGTGGGCATTGCTTTCACGTTTGTACTTAAATGCTGAAGTATACACAGGTACAGAGCGTTACGATGATTGTATCACATATAGCGAGAAAGTTATCAACTCAGGATATGCGTTACACAACAGCTATTCACACTTGTTCTTGGCTGATAATGACACTAACGGAGCACAAAATGAAAATATCTTTACAGCTAATTTTGATGGAGTCAACTCACAAACTTGGGCTGGAAGTACTTTCCTTGTTCACGCTGCGATTGGTGGTAAAATGAAACTAACTGATTTTGGCGTTAGTGGAGGTGCTTGGGCAGGTATCCGCACAACCAAATCATTGGTTGAAAAATTTTCAGGTGCAGGTAATCCACCTACTTCTTGGACGGATAAAAGAGCAATGTTCTTCACTGACGGACAAAAATATGAAATCGCAAATGTTTCGGACTTTAAAGAAGGTTATGCTGTGATGAAGTTCAAAAACTTAACCTCAGCAGGTAAATTTGGGAAAGACCCAGGAGGGCAATTTGTAGATACAGATGTAGCACTTATCCGTCTGGGTGAAATTTACCTAAATTATGCTGAAGCTGCGGTTCGTAAAGGGACAAATCAGGCAAATGCTTTGCAATACGTGAATGCACTCCGTACACGTTCAGGAGCGAACGCTCTTTCAAATTTGACAATTGAAAACGTGCTTGATGAACGTTCCAGAGAGCTTTATTGGGAAGGTTTCCGTCGTACTGACCTTATCCGTTACGGACATTTCACTTCATCAACTTATGTGTGGCCATTTAAAGGTGGAGTAGCCAACGGAACGGGAGTAGACGCATACCGAAACTTGTACCCTATCCCTACCAATATTATATTGGCTTCAAAAGGAGTTTTAAAACAAAACGCTGGATATTAATAACATCATAAAGTTGTCCGAGTAATTACTTTCCTCGGGCAACTTATTTAAACGTATATAAAAATGAAAAAAATAATATACCTTATGAGTTTGCTAACATTAACGTTAGTAAGCTGCGAAAAAGATGAGAAAATCACTTATGATGGCAACGCAAAGGTAACCACTACCCTTTCTGCTGAAAGTGTTACATTAGATAAGGATAAAAAAGAGGAGACCGCACTAACTGTTTCGTGGGAAAGTACATCTCTAAATGTAAATGTAGCCAAACCAATATATGAGATTGTGTTTACTAATGGCAAAAAATCAGCGGTGGAAACAGCTTCAAAATCCCCTGTTGTGTTTACTGTTGCTCAACTGAACAAAATAATGCTTGGCATCAATGTTAAAACAGGTGAAGAAACTGAAATTTCAGTAGCCGTTAAAAGAAAATTAGGTTTGAATCAACACGTAGGCTTTACGGAAAAAAAACTCAAAGTAATTGCTTATAAAGACCTTATCTCACCAACAGAATGGGGCGTAGTGGGAAGTGCTACACCTAATGGTTGGGACGGACCTGATACTCCATTCTGGAAATTGGAAGGAGATGATACTCAGTATGTAGCCTATATCACTCTAAAAGACGGAGATATTAAATTCCGTAAAAATAACAAATGGGACGTTAATTTAGGAGGTGCCAATGGAAGTCTTTCTGACGGAGGCGATAACATAAAAGTAACTGCAGGTACATACAGAATTCTTTTGAATGTAGAAGCTAAAACATATAGTATTGAAGAGTACTCTTGGGGAATAGTTGGTGATGGAGCCAATGGCTGGGATGCTGACAAGGGTACAGATATTCAACTTTTTTATGATGGAGGTACTAATAGTTGGAAAGCTGAAAATGTAACTCTTAAAGATGGGCAAATCAAATTCCGATTGAATAACAAATGGGATAAAAATTACGGAGCAGACTCTGCTGTAGAACCTGCCACTGAACAAAGTGGAAAACTTGTCTTAGGTGGAAAAAACATCAAATCAAGTGCAGGGACTTACAATGTTACTGTTTCGCTTGACGAAAAAAACAAAACAGGAACATATAAGTTAGAAAAACCATAAAAAGGAAAACCATAAGGTAAAACCGAATAGAAATTTCTATTCGGTTTTTTTGTTCATAATAGCTATTGACTTTTACACTTTAATATTACAATCACTCTTACCCTATTGCTAAACATATTTCTTCTTTTTAGCTTTAGAATTTTGCAAAAAAGCCATATTCAATATAACGTACCGAAGTAGATTGCAATCCCCCACCCCAAAAATACTCACAAAATAGAAAATAACTTTAGTACAAATCACACATCAAGCATAGCATAATAACTATAAAAAATTAACATAAATATTTTCCTTTTTAATCTTATAATTTCGTATTTTTGTGTCAATTAATTTTAATTCGAAAAAAAATGAAAACAAAAACAATTTTAATACTGCTGTTACTGGTGGTAATAGCGTGTGGGAAAAGAATAAATGAGACTATTGAAAATATAACATTTACGACCATCGCAAAAGGAACTTTGTATGGCAACGAAAAGGAATATATTACCAAAAGTAATTTTGTTATATCTTCACAAAGTGATTTCAATGATTTAATATCTAATATGAGTAAAATTAATAACATATCTGATACTTTAACAGAGAAAGAGATTGATTTTTCAAAATATCAAATCATTGCTATTTTTGATGAAGTTAAATCTTCAGGTCCTTCGGATATAACAATAACAAAAATAGTTGAACTGAAGAATTATATTGAAGTATTTATCAATAAAACGATTAAAGATGGAGCTGTAATGAATCAGCCATATCATATTGTAAAAACCCCAAAGCGTGAAAAGAATATAATTTTAAGAAAATAAAAACATAATGAAAACAAAAACAATTTTAATACTGCTATTATTAGTGGTAATGGGGTGCTGTAAGAAAGAAGAGGAAGTGTTTCCCAAAGATACACTTATAGCACAAGGAGAAATCACTGATTGGGGAAGTCCTGCAGTAGATGGTTGTGGTTGGCTTATCAAAATAGATGAAAACACTTTTGCGATGGATAACTTTAATGAAAAATTCAAAGAAAATAACTTGAAAGTAAAAGTGTATTACCTGCAAACCGATTTTCATTATCTCTGCGGGAGGGGCGGAAAACCTTTTCGAGTAATCAGAATTTTAAAAATGGAAAAATTATAAAGTAAAACAATTTTAGAAGTTATGAGATTTCATAACTTCTTTTTTATTAATCAACTTACTGATGATATTTTTGCTGTTTGTTTATTTTTATGTAGTTTTGTCATACTAATAAAATCATTTTATGAAGAAAATACTTACATTATTCTGCATTTTGATGTCTTTCGGGGCAATTGCACAGACTGAAAACGTACAAGGAACGTATTATTCAAATTCACTTACCCAAGACTTGAAATTAAAAATAAATGAGGATAAAACCTTTGATATCGTAATCCTTTCAGGAAAATACGAATTGGGGAAAGACAACGCTATCGATTTTGCATTCGATAACGTATCTACATTTGTGGTTCGGGAAAAAGAAAAAGGGAACAAAAACACACTGAAAGTTACCTTAAATTCAAATTATGAACACGTCGACCTGAAGTTTTTGTACATTGGTTATGAAGATGAAAACAACGAAGTGAAATACGAAAATCTGTATGATAAAATTTCAGCCAATGAAACAACAAAAGAAGCATATACTGAAAACCGAGAAACAATTTATTCCTTAGGAACTTTTGAAATTCCTAAAACAGAAAACCTGTATTTGGTCAATGCTACCCAAATGCCAAGTTCGGAAAAAAAAGCAAGTGTTATCATCGAAAAGTTTCCCATTAAAAAAGATATTTCTTCTGTTGATGTATTCTTTACCTTATCGGGACTTTACGCTTCTGTCCCGAAAATTGCAGGGAAGTATAACAAGCAACAACAAAGCATTCAGTTACTTGATTTTTATAGTGAATATGACGTTCTCTTTGAAAAAAAATCAAAACGTAACGATGGAAAAAATATAAACAAGACTTCTGCCGATGAAGTTAAAAACTGGGAACATATAACATACTCACAAGATGAGAATTTCCCATCGGATTCCATCTATTCATCTGTGGAAACAAAGGTAAAACTTGATGTGAAGGACAATCTGGCTGACGCTCTAAAATCTGCCAAAAAACACAGCAAATTACTTTTGGTTTTCTATCAGCCCGAAAATACCGAAAAAGCAAAAGAAGAGTTCAATGATTTAATTTCACAATATGAATCGGACTTGAGTTATTACAATGAATATGAATTTTCAAAATATGATATCGTTGATTTCTATTTTGCTGACAAAAAAGACGAAAAGTGGTTCAAAAAGAAGAATATCAAAACGCAAAATCAGTTTATCTGTCTGAACGACAATGGCGAAATCTTATATCACGAGCCAAACACAGTAAGCAATGTCAAAAATAATATTTACGCAGGAAGTTCTTTTATTTCAGTTTTGGAAGGAGCTTTTATTGCCAAAGCAATTGATGACGTTTTCAGCAACAAAAAAGCAACCATTTCACAAATAGAAAATGTTTTCTTAAAAGCTCTGGCATCGAATAGTATTCCTCTGTACGTTTACAGAGAGAAAAGCAATGATGAAGAACAAAAAGATTCAAAAGATTGGGAATTATATCTTGAAAATTTTAAAGACATCAAGAATTTGTACAAGTTCAAATCAACACCTGAACAAGCGGACAAACATTGGAAAAGAATAATAGACGCTCATAAAAAAGACACCCAGCTCGATGTTCCGTTTGCAACTTTGTTGAGCAAGAATTATGAAACGTACAGCTTATATTACGACCACGAAAACTACTACAAAAAACTATTTGATATAAAGAGAAAAAACGATAAAACCGATTTGGAAGCAACTCAGTATTTAATCAAATTTTATGAGCAAATACAAACATACAACGATAATCTGTACAAAAAAGAAGATTACATCAACTTAGAAACAATTAACGTTAATACAGATATCGTCACTTCGGTGTTAAACAAAATCGCGGAAGATTCACCAGAACTTAGCGAAAAAGTAAAACTAACTTACATTGAAGGTAAACAAAAAAAGGTATTTGATTATGAAAACCTAAAACCATTCTTCGAAGAATTTTATCCCGAAGAACAAATAACCCTTTTTGAGGATTACTATCAAACGATGACCTCTGCTGATGCTTCCAATATCATTCTGTCTCTTGACAAAGTATATTCTCAAAATACAAAGCAACAATTCAACGATTGGATATATTACAAAAATAACTTTGCTAATGAATGTAACAACATCGCTTGGCAAATCGTTGAAAAATATAGAAATAATAAAACACTTTTAGAAAAAGCTCTGAAGTGGTCCAAAACCTCTTTAGAATTGGAGAGCGAAAATCCTCATTATTTAGACACATACGCACATTTGCTTTATTTCACAAACAACAAAGAAAAAGCAATTGAAACACAACGTAAAGCGTTTCAAATACTTGAAAACAGCCAAGAAGACTACGAACAAGAATTGAAAGAGGAAATAAAACAAACTCTCAAGAAAATGGAAAGCGGAAGTCTTTAAGATACATAGTTTGAAGATAATTTTATCAACACTCTCATTCAAAAATAATTATAATAAAAAAATGGAGAACTCAACTTTGAGTTCTCCATTTTTTATTCACATAAATCAATTAGCTTTTTAATACGAAGAATATATACTTATTTTTTCGAATTTAAGCCTAAAAATCACTTCTTGACTTACATCAATGACGGAGAGTAAAAAACCGCTTACCTTTGCCCCGAATTTAAAACTAAAGAAGATATGTCAACAGTAAAATGGTCATTAGATACCGCTCACAGTGAATTGAATTTCAAGGTAAAACACCTTATGATTTCTAATGTAAAAGGAAGTTTCAAAGATTTTTCAGTGGAAATTCTTGGCGAAGATTTCGCTACTTCAAAAGTAAATGCACAGGTAAAAACTACTTCTATTTTTACTAACAACGAAGACAGAGACAACCACTTGCGTAGTGCCGATTTCTTCGATGTAGAAAACTTCCCAGAAATGAAATTTGAAGGAACTTCTCTTACCAAAAAATCAAGTGACGAGTTCACTTTGGTAGGAAACCTTACCATAAAAGATGTTACCAAAGAAGTAGCTTTAGCGGTAGATTTCGGAGGGGTAAGCAAAGACCCTTGGGGAAATGAAAAATTAGGTTTTTCTGTAAAAGGAAAAATCAACAGAAAAGATTTCGGACTTAACTGGAATGCCGCTTTGGAAACAGGAGGTGTTTTGGTAAGCGATGAAGTAAGAATCGAAGGAGAATTGCAATTTGCAAAACAAAACTAAAAATAAATAAAACTCAATCACTAACTAATCTCAGGGCTTTTACAATGATTGTAAAAGCTCTGATTTTTTGTTTCAACAGAAAATTTCTAACCAAATTTGTATTATCTTTACCTCCAAAATTGATAGGCAATGATGGTTAGTGAATATTTTTCAAAGTTGGTGGAACTCTCTATCGAAGAAAAAAACTTGATAGATAATAGTTTTGAATTAAAATCTTTTTCCAAAGGAGATTTTCCGTTGCGTTCGGGAGAGGTTTGTGAATCTGAGTTTTTTGTAAAAAAGGGCTGTCTTAAAAATTATTATATCGACTTTCAAGGCAATGAAATTATCTTGTCTTTTGCCATAGAGCATTGGTGGATTGGTGATTTTGAAAGTTTCAATCGTCGTACCCCGAGTAAAATGTTTGTAGAGGCTTTGGAAGATAGCGAAGTTTACACCATTTCTTATAACAAAAAACAACAGCTCCTCAAAGATATTCCTCAATTGGAACGAGCCTATCGCATACTTTTAGAACGACATCTGCAAAATTATCAGGAGCGAATTTATTCTGTATTGGCACTCTCCGCACAAGAACGCTACGAACGATTTTTGGAAAAATACGCCAAATTGGTACAATGCGTTCCGCAGTATTCTATCGCTTCCTTTTTGGGGGTAACTCCTGAAACGCTAAGCCGTATCAGAGCTAAACAAGCTAAGAAATAGAAAAATTCGTAGAAATAAAAATCACATAGAAATATAGAAAAAACCTATGTTTCTATGTGGTTTAAAAATATAATTTCGTTATTGTCCTATGTCAATAGTTAGGAATAAAAAATACGCTACTTTTGCATCATAGAACAATTAAAATCAAAAAATATGTCAAACATCGGAATTATATTAGAAGAAAAAGCAGCAGATATCGGCAACTTTTTGGTAGGAAGATTACTTCCTTTTCGCGAAAAAAGAGCGGTAGGACCTTTCGCGTTCATCGACCATATGGGACCTGCCGACCTGAAAGATTATCAGAATTTGGATGTGGCACCGCATCCGCATATTGGGCTTTCTACGCTCACTTATTTGTTCGAGGGGTCTATTTTCCACAGAGATAGCATCGGTTCGCAAATGGAAATTCAGCCTGGAGCGGTCAATTGGATGACGGCAGGAAAAGGCGTGGTGCATTCCGAAAGAACACCTGATTATCTAAGAAATACGGAGAAAAAACTACACGGACTCCAAATTTGGGTGGCTCTACCGAAACATTTGGAAGATTGCGACCCTAGTTTTCATCATATCGAAGCGGAGGAGCTTCCGCATTGGGAGGAAAATGGCGTACAGGTAAAACTGATTGCTGGAGAGGCTTTTGGGAAAAAATCGCCCGTACCTGTGCATAGCCCGTTGTTTTTCATTGAACTGAAAGCCAAGGAGAAAACCAAACTCCACATCGGCGAAGACCTCTACGGAGAAGCGGCAATGTATGTACTGGAAGGCACGGTGAACATTGAGGGGAACGACTATGGCTCTAAACAATTGTTAGTGGCTAAAAACAGTAAGTTATGCGAGTTTGAGATGAGTGAAAATTCGGTGGTGTATATTTTCGGTGGAGAGCCTTTTCCTGAAGAACGATTTATGTTTTGGAATTTCGTGAGCTCCGACAAAGAAAAAATAGAAAAAGCTAAACAAAACTGGAAAGAACAAAACCACGAAGCCTTCCCAAAAGTCATTGACGATGAAGACGATTTCGTGCCACTGCCTACCTATCCGCTGAAAAGTAAATAATTTTAACTAAAAGCCGTCCTGAAAGGGATGGTTTTTTAATTTTTGGTGCATTTTATAATATTGAAGTTTTTTTGGTACGAAAAAATTATATCTTTGCGACAGATATAAAAATTAAGGTATAATTAAAATTATGAATAAAATGAAAATATTTATTAGCTGGTCAGGAGAACTTTCAAAAAATATTGCCGAAATTTTCAGACAATGGATACCTGGTGTTATCCAAGCAGTTAAACCCTACTATTCTCCTGACGATATAACTAAAGGAACTCGTTGGAGTACAGAAATATCAAAAGAACTAGATGCCTCAAAAATTGGCATAATTTGCCTTACAAAAGATAACTTAGATAGTAGCTGGATAATGTTTGAAGCAGGAGCTTTATCCAAGAATATTGAAAAATCAAAAGTTGTACCGCTACTTTTTGGTGTTGAACCCTCTGATATACAAGGTCCCTTAGTTCAATTTCAAGCAGCTAAATTTTCAAAAACAGAAATGAAAAAAGTTGTTAATATGATTAATTCAGAATTAGGGGAAAACTCGTTATCTCCTGATGTCATTGATAGCGTCTTTGATATGTGGTGGACAAAATTGGAGTCGCAGATTAAAGAAGTAGAAGAAAGTGCAAAAAGTATAGAGAATAAAGGGCTAAGAACAGAAAGAGATTTGATTGAAGAAATCCTTTCTTTAACTAGAGAGTTATCAATTAATAGAAGATTTGAAAGAGAAAGAGAATTCAATCCAAGAGCTTTTGAAGATATGATTAACTCTGTTGAAAGATTGACACAAGTAGCTTATGAAACAAGAAATTTCGAATTAATTGAGTGTATCAAAGATTTACATAAACCATTGGAATATTTTATAGAAGAAGGCATGAGTTCATTACCCAATTTTCGAAAGGATTTATATTCAAGGTATAGACGGACACGGATGATGTTAGATGATTTTATATCACTATCAGAAGAAAAAAATGATGAACCAATGAGAAGAGTAGGAATGAAACGGGATAATTTGAAATAATTATCCAATATCAACTTAATTTTGTAATGAAAATTTAAAAAAATGAACAATACCATATTTAAAAACTTTCTTGACCCATATCAATGAAAAATCTAACGAAAAGAAATACCTTTACACCCTGAAAATTTAATATTAAAACAATGAAAATAGTAGCTTTTGCAGGAAGTACATCTTCTACTTCCATCAACAAAAAATTAGTAGAACACACCCTAACGCATTTCGGGGAAAGCGACATCAACTTGTTGGATTTAAACGACTATTCTATGCCGATTTACTCTTCCGATGAGGAGAAAAAAGGGACTCCGGAACAGGCACATAAATTTTTGCAGTGTATAGAAGAAGCTGATGCCATCGTTTGTTCGTTTGCAGAACACAACGGAAATTTTGCAGCAGCTTTCAAAAATGTTTTCGACTGGGCTTCGCGTATCAATAAGAGCGTTTTCCAAGATAAACCGATGCTAATTATGGCAACTTCACCGGGCGGATACGGCGGTAAAAATGTTTTAGATGTGGCTCAAAAAACGCTTCCTCACTACGGCGGAAATATCAAAGGGGTATTCTCTTTGCCGAAGTTCGGACAGAATTTCGATGCCAATGAAGGAATTACCAATCCTGAATTGAAACAAGAGCATATCAACACGATAGAAAACTTTAAACAACAAATCGCACAATAGTGAAACCCGAATTAGAACATTTACCATTGGTAAAAAACGATGAAAAAAATCGTTTTGAACTCGAAAACAACGGTCATCTTGCCTTTATCGATTTCGAGGAAAGAGATAGTTTTATTGCCCTGACACACACCGAAGCGGCAGCGGAATTGGCAGGAACGGGAACGGCCGCAGCATTGGTAGAAAAAACGCTACACTACATCGAAGAAAGCGGAAAACAACTGATGCCGTATTGCCCGTATGTGTTTGCATTCATCCAAAAACATCCCGAATGGAAACGCATCGTAAGTCCGAAATTCCCCGCTTACGATAAGTTGTAGGCAAGGAAAATAATAAGAATAGTTAAAATAACTAGCTTATTGCTTACGACATATAGCTTAAAGCTTAGAAAAATGAAAGCAAGTGTAAAAGCAACATTAGGAAAAACCAATTTCTATACGGAAATTGTAGCAGGTGAAAATAAGATAATTACCGACGAACCTGTAAGTTTGGGCGGACAAAATAAGGGTTTTAACCCGCTGGAAGTATTGGCGAGTTCATTGGCAAGTTGCACCGCTGCCACTTTGAAAATATTTATGGATCGGAAGGAATGGGAAGTGGAAAGCATTGAAATAGATGTAGATATAGAAAACAACGCCACCGAATGCCAAGCGGTGTTTTCCCGAAAAATACATTTCAAAGGCAATCTGGACGAAAAACAAATCGAAAGACTGCACAAAGTAGCAGAATCTTGCCCAATACACAAGCTACTTACCAATCAGATAGAAATACAAACCGAAATCGTATAAGTTTGGGTTTTCGTAAAGTTTATAAATTTAAAAGTCGGTCAAAAACCGACTTTTTTGTTTTTAAAACACCCCCTTGCATATAATCAATAAAACTTCTACATTTGCCTTGTTTATACAGATTTTATTCTTTTAGAGTGAATAAGTAATTATTTATATTTCAATATATTAAAATACTGAAGGAATAAGTTATTTCAGAAGATATTCTTTCTTGATTTATATCAATGTTTGGAGGTGGATGTCCGTAGTATCTTTGCATCATCAATAACGAAGTATTAAAAAAATTAAATCGATGCGAAAAATTTTATTCTTTTTAGGTGTAGCTCTTTTGAGCAGTTACAGTTTCGGACAAAAAACAAAATCAAACAATAAAAACAACAAACAAATGAAAGCAGTTTATCATAAAGCAGACAGCAGAGGACACGCAAACCACGGATGGTTAAACAGTTACCACACTTTTAGCTTTGCAGAATATTACAACCCACAGAGAATGAACTTCGGTGTTCTTCGTGTATTAAATGACGATACCGTAAAAGGTGGAATGGGCTTCGGAACACACCCACACCGCGATATGGAAATCATCAGTATTCCTTTGGAGGGCGACCTAAAACACGGCGATAGTATGGGTAATGAAGGGATTATTCGTAAAGGAGAAATCCAAGTGATGAGTGCCGGAACGGGAATTATGCACAGCGAAATGAACGGCAACCAAGGTGAGACTGTGAAATTCTTGCAAATTTGGGTTTTGCCTCGTCAAAGAGGAGTTAAACCTCGTTACGATCAAATCAATATCGAAAAAGATAAGAAAATCAACGATTTCCAACAAATTTTATCGCCTAACCCTGATGACGCAGGCGTATGGATTCACCAAGATGCGTGGTTCAATATGGCGAACTTTACCTCCGGAAACTCAAAAACGTACAAGCTAAATAAAGAAGGTAATGGAGTGTATGTATTCGTTATCAAAGGGAAAGCAAAAATAGGCGACCAAGTATTAGACCAAAGAGATGGTTACGGAATTTACGATACTTCAGAATTTAATTTACAAGCTCTTGAAGATTCACAAGTTCTGTTGATGGAAGTGCCAATGCAATTGCCATAAAAAAATTAAAATAAAATGAACATATTTCAAAACAAAGATTTAGGACTTTTAATTCTTCGTCTGTCCGTAGGACTGCTAATGATTCCACACGGAATCCATAAATTACTGAACTCAGGAGCATTAGGGTACATTCAGTCGCTTTTGGAAGCCAAAGGATTACCAACGTTTATCAGCTATGGTGTTTTTGTGGGAGAAATCATTGCACCGCTACTCATCGTAATTGGTTTCCGTACGCGTATCTCGGCATTGGTATTGGCAGCCACAGGTTTAATGATTCTGTTCTTAGGATACGACAACCTTTTTGCCCTCACGCAGCACGGCGGTTGGGTGGCAGAACTTGCAGGATTGTTCCTCTTCGGAGCCTTGTCATTAGCTTTTACGGGCGGTGGAAAATACGCTCTATCCACGAATAATCAGTGGGATTAAAAAATAAATAAAATCAGAATTATAAACGCTCCGATTGTGGAGCGTTTATTTATTAGAAAAATCATCAATCTGTTTATTCAGAAGAAAAATCTTTCACTTTTATTACCTTAACGTTATGATTAATACAAAATAAGAAATTAGGAATTACGCAATTTTGTAAAAATAGATATACAGAATCGCTTTTTTATCTTAAATTTGCGTCCAAAATTTGAAAAATAGTTCTACACAAATGCAAATTTTTACGGAAAATTATAAAGTACGAAGCACACAAATCAATTTAAACAATCAATTAGGATTGTATGGTGTTTTAGGAATGTTACAAGATATTGCTGCTGAGCACGCTTCTCATTTAGGTTTCGGATATAAAGATTTAGTGAAAAAAGGCTTCTTTTGGGCTTTAATTCAACAGAAATTAAAAATGTTTTATTATCCTAAATGGAATGAACAAGTTACCATCAAAACGTGGTCATTACCTGTGCAAGGTGTGTATGCTTTTCGTGAATTCGAACTTTTTTCTAATGACAGAAAAATAGGAGAATGTGCAAGTACTTGGATAACACTTGATATACAATCGCGAAAGCCAATTGATATTTCCGAAACTCAGCATATTTTTATGCCTCGAACCGATGGAGGACTCGGTTTTAGAACAGAACGTGTAACGTTGCCTGAATCAATGACATTATCAAATAAATTCAAAGTAAAAGTTAGCGATTTAGATGTGAACTCACACGTAAATAACGTTAAGTACACCCAATGGGCTTTGGATATGATTTCGTTGGAGAATAATAAAAACTACATCATTAAAGAATATGATATTAATTTTTTATCTGAAACTTTTTTTAATGATGAAATAGAAGGCTATGTAAGTGAACATAAATTAGTCGACCCAAATTCAGAAGATGTAGAATCTTATTTTTACGCACAAAAAGTAGGAGGAAGCAAACCCGCCTTTATTTCAAGAAGTATTGCAGGAAAAATTTAAGCAATACATTTTTATAACAAATAAAATTAATTACTTTATAAACCATAAGTAATTGTAAATTAATTTTTAATAACCATAAAATTTGATTCTATTTTTTTAGAACCAAATTTTTTTATACAATAAAACTAAAAAAATAGTTGTAACTAAAAAAATAGTTTGTATATTTGTCGTATAAAAATAATAAGTTAATGTCTCAATCTATAAAAACGCTTACTAAAGCCGAAGAAGAAATTATGCAAGTATTGTGGCAGCTAGGTAAAGGCACTGTCAATGATATCATTGCACAACTAAATGACCCCAAACCTGCCTACAACACGGTATCAACAGTGGTTCGGATATTGGAAAATAAAGGATTTGTCAGTCACGAGCCACAAGGTAGAGGATTTATCTATTTTCCAATAGTATCGAAGGAAATTTACAGTCACAAATCACTCAAAGACTTGGCTGAAAATTATTTTAAAGGTTCTTTTAAATCGATGCTTTCCTTCTTTGTTGAAAAAAAGGACATCGACTTAAAAGATGTAGAAGACCTATTGCAAAAACTTAAAAAGGAAAAGTGATGGAAAACTTTTTAATATATTCAGTTAAAACGATGTTCGTACAGCTTTTGTTTTTATTGCTTTACGAAGCGTTTTTCAAAAACGAGCCTTATTTTAGGATAAATCGCTTTTTTCTGCTATCGGGAATTGCACTTTCATTAATATTGCCTTTTTTCCCGATTTCTTTGGCAAACGATAATATTACAGCCGCTATCCGTTTGGAAGAATTTGTCGCCTATGCCAATACAACTTCAGAAAATATAGCAAAAGCTTCCAAAACAAACATTATCAATTGGTATGAAATGATTTACGGTATCGGGGCAGTATGCTTCGGATTGCTTTTCATCATAAAAATAATACGGTTGAACCACCTATTGAACCGTTCACAACGGGTGGTTCTGAACGGAACTCGTATTTTCCTATTAGAGGATTTGACCCAAGCCTTCACATTTATGAATAACATTTATGTAGGCAAAGAACAAGCGGAAGAAACTTGTGTTATTGAACACGAAAAAGTGCATCAAAAGCAGTGGCACTCGCTTGATTTGTTGTTTTTGGAACTGATGAAGATTGTTTTTTGGTTTAATCCGCTGTTGTATTTCTATCAGAAACGATTGGTAGAAGCACACGAATTTGAAGCCGATAAACAAACCTACCCTAAGTTTCAAAACTATTATTATCAAACACTTATTAACCAAGCTTTGGGAACCAAGATTGATTTACTTACCAGTTATTGGTCTGCTCCCAAACTTATCAAACGAAGACTAAGTATGTTACAACAAAAACAAAAATCGACAAAAGGAATGTCAAAATACTTATTGGCAATCCCTGCATTGGCAGTTTCAGTGCTGATGCTTTCGGCAGGTAATGCTCCGCAAAACAATCTATCGGAAAACCTTCCAAAAATTTCAGTGGCTGAACCTCAACTTACAAACAATCAAGTTGTGAATGACACACTTCCCTTTACGAAAGTAGATAAAACACCTCGCTTTAAGGAGTGTGAGAATGTTTCTGAAAGTGAAAATTTAGATTGCTTCAGAAAAAAAATGGACGCACACATAGCACGTAATTTCAAATATCCAGAGGCTGCTTTAAAAAATAATCTACAAGGTAAGGTAACCGTGGTTTTTGTCATAGGCGCTGAAGGAAAGGTTGTTGTAAAATCGTTAAAAGGAGGCGATAAGCTACTTCAAGAAGAAGCAAAACGTCTCATAGAAATGCTACCTGAACTTATTCCAGCAAAACACAAAGGTAAAAATATTGCAGTAAATTTCGTTTATCCAATAAGTTTTAAATTAAGTAAATAGGATTTTGACAAAGCCCATTTTTTTTGGGCTTTGTCTTTTTTTCATTGGAAACCGTCAATTTTTTCATTACCTTTGTGCAAATTGTTTTTTCAACTAAAATTATGATACAACACATTAACAAAGTAAGTTTGATTGTAGGATTGGTGTTTTCCAATTTTATTTTCGCTCAACAGCAGCCTCTCCTTGGCTATGCTTATGGTGACCAACAAGCTCCCACAGGCAAGGAATGGGAGTCAGTGGAGGAACTTTCACTTAACAAAGAACAGCCCAAAGCCTATTTTTTCTCGTTTGCTGATAAACAGTCGGCACGAAAAGTATTGCCCGAAAATTCCAAATATTGGAAATCGCTCAACGGAAATTGGAAATTTCATTGGGTAAAAACACCCGATAAGCGTCCGAAAGATTTCTTCAAACCGAGTTATGACGTAACTGCGTGGGAGGAAATTCCTGTGCCTTCAAATTGGAATATCTACGGCATTCAAAAAGATGGAACCCTAAAATATGGCATACCAATTTACGTCAATCAGCCTGTGATTTTCTACCACGAACGTAAAGTGGACGATTGGCGAAAAGGCGTAATGCGAACTCCACCAACAAATTGGACAACTTATGAATACCGCAACGAAGTAGGCTCGTACCGACGCGAATTTACCATTCCGCAGGATTGGAAAAATCGTGAAGTTTTTATCAATTTCGATGGTGTGGATTCCTTTTTCTATCTGTGGATAAACGGAAAATACGTTGGTTTTTCCAAAAATTCACGCAATTTGGCTTCGTTCAACATTACTAAATATCTGCAAAAAGGCAAAAACACAGTTGCGGTGGAAGTGTACCGAAATTCCGATGGTTCGTTCCTTGAAGCTCAAGATATGTTCCGTTTGGCGGGAATTTTCCGTACGGTGGCTTTAACTTCCGTTCCAAAAGTACAAATCCTTGATTTGCAAGTGATTCCTGATTTAGATAAAAACTACCTGAACGGAGAATTGAACATTTCGGCAGAAATCCGCAATTTGGACAAAAAACAAGCCAAAGGCTACAAAATAGAATATTCATTATACGAAAACAAACTCTATTCTGATGAAAATAAAGAAGTTGGAAAACCTATTTTTTCTGCTTCATTTGATATTTCTTCTCAAAAATCATCGGTCATTAAAACGAAATTTCCGTTAGAAAATCCGAAAAAATGGTCGAGTGAATTTCCGCATCGTTACGTTTTGGTGGCTCAGCTCAAAGATGCCAAAGGAAAAGTCGTAGAAACCATTTCGACTTATACAGGTTTCCGAAAAGTAGAAATTAAAGACACCAAAGCCGAAGATGACGAGTTTGGCAAAGCAGGACGATATTTCTACGTAAACGGAAAAACGGTGAAATTCAAAGGAGTAAACCGTCACGAAACCAATCCGTCTGTGGGTCACGCCATTACACGCCAACAAATGGAAGACGAAGTAAAATTGATGATGAAAGCGAACATCAATCACGTACGAAATTCGCATTACCCTGACGACTCATATTGGTACTACTTGTGCGACAAATATGGTATTTATTTGGAAGATGAAGCGAACATCGAATCGCATCAGTATTACTACGGAAAAGAATCGCTCTCGCACCCCAAGGAATGGGAAAAAGCACACGTTGCTCGGGTGTTGGAAATGGCTCACGCTACGGTAAATAGCCCTTCGATTGTTATTTGGTCGCTTGGAAATGAAGCAGGACCAGGCGAAAACTTCGTTACGGCTTACAACGCTCTGAAAAAATTTGATGCTTCGCGACCTGTTCAGTATGAGCGAAATAACGATATTGTTGATATGGGTTCAGACCAATATCCTGCCGTTAGTAAAGTTAAGTTAAGAGCAGAAGGAAAAACTAATGAAAAATTTCCGTTCCACATTTCGGAATACGCTCACTCAATGGGTAACGCCGTTGGAAATTTAGTGGATTATTGGGAAGCTATCGAATCGAGCAATTTCATTTGCGGTGGTGCAATTTGGGATTGGATTGACCAAGCGATGTACAACTACACCAAAGACGGCAAACGCTACTTTGCTTATGGAGGTGATTTTGGCGACTATCCGAATGATGGTCAGTTTGTTATGAATGGAATTATTTTTGCGGATATGACGCCCAAACCGCAATATTACGAAGTGAAAAAAGTGTATCAATATGTTGGAGTTACAATTAAAGATTTACAAGAAGTTATTTCTCAGCCTTTAGAATCGTTAGACGGAGGCAAAGTTAAAAACGGAAAAATAATTGAAATCTTTAACAAAAACTATTTCAAGGATTTATCGGATTATGATGTAGAGTGGTTTTTGTTTGAAGACGGAAAATCAATTGAAAAAGGAAATTTAGCCATTGGCAACATTCCGGCACGAAGCAGAAAATCTGTAAAAGTACCTTATAATCAATCGCTTTTAAAACCCACTTCGGAATATTTCTTAAAAATTCAATTCAAATTGAAAGAAGATAAACCTTGGGCAGAAAAAGGATACGTTCAGGCAGAAGAACAATTTTTGTTGAAATCACCAACACAAAGACCTTCTATTTTACAAATTGCCAAAGGCGGGAAAATTGAACTTTCTGATGAAGGAAATCTGAAAGTATTGAAAAACAGCAATTTTATGGCAAAATTCGACACCAAAACAGGAAGTATTTTTAGTCTGCAATACGGAAATGAAAGTATTATCACTGACGGCAACGGACCACAAATCAATGCACAACGGGCTTTCGTGAATAACGATAATTGGTTTTATGAAAAGTGGTTTGAAAAAGGTTTACATAATTTGAAACACAATGCCACTTCCAACAAAGTAGTTGAAAACAAAAATGGCTCAGTTTCCGTATATTTCACAGTGGTTTCACAAGCTCCGAATGCAGCGAAAATTCACGGAGGAACCAGCTCGGGTAAAAATAAAATAGAAGAATTAACCGATAGAAAATTTGGAGAAAAAGACTTCAAATTTATTACAAATCAGATATATACGATTTATCCTGACGGAAGTATAGAGTTGCAATCGGCTATTACGTCTAACGATTTGTGGCTGACGTTACCACGCTTAGGGTACGTGATGACTATTCCGCAGAAGTACGAAAACTTAACTTATTACGGACGTGGAAAGCACGATAACTATAACGACCGAAAAACGGGAGCTTTTATTGAGCAATTTTCAGGCAAAGTGAAGGACGAGTTTGTACATTTCCCAAAACCACAAGATATGGGCAATCACGAAGAAGTACGTTGGATTTCGCTTACTGACAATCAAGGAAATGGAGCGATTTTCATTCCGAATGAGCCAATGTCGGCTTCTGCATTGCAATACACAGCAAAAGATATGATTTTAGCAGGACATCCACACGAATTGCCTGAGGCTAAGGACACATATCTTAATTTAGATATTGCTGTAACAGGCTTAGGCGGAAACAGCTGTGGACAAGGAGCGCCTCTTTCAAAAGATCGTGTTTTATCCGGAGGTTCGCATATCACAGGTTTTATGATTCGTCCTGTTCGTAGCGAAAATATCGAAGCAATGGTAGGCGTAAAGGCGTCAGGGGAAATTCCTATTTCCATTTCACGCGATTATTTTGGAAATGTGAGTATTAATTCAGCAGACGAGTTTGCTAAAATCGTTTATACCATTGATGGAAAAGGAAAACCTTCAAAATATAATCTACCCATTCCACTACGAAAAGGAGGAAAAGTAACCGCTTGGTTTGAAGGAAAGCCAGACTCAAAAGTAGAAATGAATTTCAACCGTATAGAAAATATTCCTATCCGAGTAATTTCTGCAAGTAGTGAGGAATCAGGCGAAGGTGATGCTCAGAACTTAGTTGATGGTAATCCGAATACAATATGGCACACGATGTACTCAGTTACAGTGGCAAAATATCCGCATTGGGTGGACTTTGATATGAGCGAAATACGTACCATTAAAGGATTTACGTATTTGCCTTACGATAGTTGGAGTAGCAAAGTGAAAGAATACAGCTTTTCGGTAAGCACAGATGGCAAAAATTGGACTGAAATTCAGAAGGGAACATTTGATTCCAGTGCGGAACTCAAACGAGTACTTTTGGAAAAACCTGTCAAAGCCCGTTATATCCGATTTACGGCACTAACACAGCTCTACAATCAAGATTTTGCTTCAGGAGCAGAATTTTCAGTCTTAGAAGAGTAAAAATTTTCGAAAATACTAAATAAAAAACCTCAGAAAATTTCTGAGGTTTTTTATTTATCTTTTTTGGTTTAAAATATTGTTAGGTATTTTTCCGTAAGATAGATTGAAAATTTCAATACATCACCAATATTTCACTTTCTATACCAATTTCAATTTTTCCACTATTTTTCGGTCGTTGGCAAGGCGTTGTACTTTGTTTTGTCCGCCGAGTTTACCCAACGATTTCATATAATCGGAAAAACCATCTTTTGCTACTTTAGTGATTTTCAGTGGTTGAAGCACCTTGCCTTGAATCAAATCAAAGTAATACGAATTTTGCTCTTGCATCAGAGCATCAATTTTCAATGCAAACGACTTTAAATCAGCAGGTTCATTCTCAAATTCGATAAACCATTCGTGGTAAGGCAATTCGTTTTGGTCGGGATTTACCTGTGGAGCAACGGTAAATTCAGTAATGCGAACATCTGTTCCTGCTGTAGCTTTACGAATCGCTTCCTCAACTTCCTTAGCGATAACGTGTTCGCCAAAAGCAGAAATAAAATGCTTAATTCTACCCGAAACTACCACCCGATACGGCTTGGTTGAAGTAAACTGCACCGTATCGCCAATATTATACGCCCACAATCCTGCATTGGTTGAAATAATCATCACATAATTTACCCCAACCTCTACATCTTTGATAGTCAATCTTTTTGCATTTTCAGAAAAGAAGTCGTCTGCTTTGATAAATTCATAAAAAATACCCGAATTCAGCAGTAATAGCATTCCTTTTTCCGTTTGGCTATCCTGATAGGCAAAAAAACCTTCCGAAGCTGGAAAAAGTTCAATACTATCTACTTTTCTTCCAATAAGATGTTCAAATTTTTGTCGATAAGGCTCGTAATTTACACCTCCGTAAATGAAAAGATGAAAATTCTTGAATAAATCACCTACATTTTTTCCCGATTTTCCCCGAAGTTTCTCAAAATACATCTGAACCCACGACGGAATGCCACTAATAACCGTCATATCCTCATTTTGAGTTTCTTGAACAATGGCATCTACTTTGGTTTCCCAATCGTCAATGCAGTTGGTTTGCCACGAAGGCATTCGGTTTTTTTGCAAATATTTAGGAACGTAATGTGCCGAAATTCCTGACAAACGCCCCAATTTGATACCATTTTTTTCCTCCAAAACAGGACTTCCTTGTAAGAAAATCATTTTTCCGTTGACAAAATCAGCTTTTTGGGTTTGGTGAACATAGCATAAAATAGCATCACGAGCAGCCTGAATATGATAAGGCATTGAGGCTTTAGTAATGGGAATATATTTCGCTCCGCTGGTCGTCCCTGAAGTTTTAGCAAAATAAATGGGTTTTCCTTGCCAAAGTACGTTTTCTTCTCCTGCCACAACTCGCTCAATGTAAGGCTTTAAGGCTTCATAATCGCGAATGGGTACATTTTTCACAAAATCGGAATGTGAAATAATCTCTTGAAAATGATGGTCTTTCCCAAATTGGGTATTTTTGGCACTTTGGATAAGTTCTTGAAAGACTTTTTCTTGGGTCTCGACAGGACGATTTGCCCATTGGTCGATTTTCTTCCTTACCGAAGCGGCAAATATTTTGGCTAAAAAGGATTTTAGTGACATTCTTCAAGCAGTTATCTTACAATTAATCTCCCTATTTTGAACTACTTAAACTCAATATAACTTTTCGGATTCATTGGGTATCCGTTACTCCAAAGTTCAAAATGTAAATGCGGTCCTGTGGTTAGTTCACCTGTATTACCAACAGTGGCAATTACCTCCCCTGCCCTAACTTGGTCACCTTGTTTTTTTACCATTGAAGCATTATGTTTGTAAACTGATACCAAATTTCCTTTATGTTCAATAATGATAACGTTTCCTGTAGCTATCGTCCATTCAGCAAAAATAACGGTTCCGTCAGCTACGGACTTCACTGCTGTTCCTTCAGGAGCCACAATATCAATACCATAGTGATGTGCTTGTGGGCGATACTCGTTAGAAATCACTCCTGAAACAGGCGGAAATAACAAAATTTCTTTATTCTGATAAAGAGCTTTCTCAAAAACATTATAACGATCTTCCTCAGCGACTTCTTGGCGTAATAATGAATCTTGCTTATTTGGGCTTAAATCAATTGATTTTGGGTCAAATTTATAAGCCTCGTAAAGTGAATCCTTCTTAATTTGTTCGTGGTGAATGTCGCCTGTAAGTACTTTTTTGATTGAAGCCAAATACATTTCATTCTTCTTCATTTCATTTTCAAGTGAATCTAATTTGAATACTAGATTAATGGTTTCTTGTTTATTTTTCACTTCTGAAAAGCCCAAAATGTATTGTTTCAGAGGAGTATAAATGATAAGTAAAGTAGTTAAAGTAATTACCAATAATGAAAAAAGTGAGCCAACGACAAAGATATTAAGCCTACTCAAACGCATAGAAGCCTTTTCTTCGAAAGTTTCCTCATCCATAAACACTAAGCGATACTTACTCAGTAATTTACGTTTGATATATTCCTTTTTGGTTTCCTTTGCCGAACTCATTTCAAAGATTTTTTAGACGCGTTTGAATATTAAAAAATCAAAAGTTAGAAAACTGATACAAACTCTCAGAAAACTAACTTTTGATTAATAAAAATTACACAATATTTATAACTTGCTCAATTTGAGGAGCATATTTTTTTATAGTCATCTCAACACCACTTTTTAGTGTAAGCTGATTTACACTACAACCAATGCAATTGCCTTCTAACTTAACTTTTACAATCTTATCGTCCTGAATTTCCACCAAAGTGATATCTCCACCATCGCTTTGTAAAAATGGTCGAATTTCATTTAAGGCTTTCAAAACATTTTCTCTTACATTTTCTGATGTCATTTTATTTATTTTTTGAATACTATTTTTTGCTACTACACCCTGCCATTGTTGTAATTTTTATTGCTTCGGAAGGTGGCAAACTTTTGTTGCGTTCCGCTACACTTTGCACTACATTTCGGGCAAGTTCTACAAAAGCTTTGGCTTGTGGGGTATTTTCTTGCAACGCTGCAGGTCTGCCCACATCACCCGATTCTCTAATACTTTGCACCAACGGAATTTCTCCCAAAAAAGGTACGTTTAAGTCTTCCGAGAGATGTTTTGCACCTTCTTTTCCAAAGATATAATATTTGTTATTTGGCAATTCTTCAGGAGTAAAGTAAGCCATATTTTCTACAATTCCCAAAACAGGAACATTAATGGTTTCCTGCTGAAACATTACTACTCCTTTTTGTGCATCGGCAAGAGCTATTTTTTGTGGCGTACTAACCACTACAGCTCCTGTAACAGGCATCGCTTGCATAATACTTAAGTGAATATCGCCCGTTCCTGGAGGTAAATCCAACAATAAAAAGTCCAATTCGCCCCAATCTGCATCAAAAATCATTTGGTTTAAAGCCTTTGCCGCCATCGGTCCTCGCCAAATAACAGCCTGATTTGGGTTTGTAAAAAATCCTATTGAAAGTACTTTCACTCCATAGTTTTCGATGGGTTTCATTTTTGATTTTCCATCTACATTTACCGAAATTGGTTTTTCATCAGCAACATCGAACATTATAGGCATTGAAGGTCCGTAAATATCAGCATCTAACAAACCCACTTGGAAGCCCATTTTTGCCAATGAAACTGCCAAATTAGCCGTAACGGTTGATTTTCCAACACCACCTTTTCCTGAAGCTACTGCAACAATATTTTTAATTCCTGGAATGGGTTTCCCTTTAATTTCAGGACGTTCTGGAGCAATTACCTTTACATTTACAAAAACTTTTGCTTTTTCGTGAACTTCACTATGAATTGCTTTCATAATTTCGACTTCAGTACGTTTTTTGGCTTGTAAACTCGGATTGTTAATTACCACATCTACAACTACTTCATCACCAAAAACAACGATATTTTGTACAGCTCCGCTATCAACCATATTTTTTCCTTCACCTGGAACCGTAATTTTGCGTAATGCTTCTAAAACACTTTTTTTATCTATCTTTTGCATATTATTTACATCATCATTTATTCTGAACAGATGATTTTTCAAATATTAAAATTAAACATCAGTTTGAAGATATATTATCTACCTCGCAAATATACAATCTTATTTTGAAAAGCTAAAAATAATAGATTTTTTTTGGAAATAAATTAAGCCAAGCACAAAATCAAATTACTTCTTATAAGTTGAAGGAATTCAATCAACCTTTACTTTCTTCTTTAGATTGGGCAGAAAATAGGCAATCAATCCCAGCAAAGGCAGGAAAGAACATAATTTGTATACAAACTCGATATCTGTCAAATCAATAATTTTTCCTAAAACAGCCGAAGCAAGTCCGCCCATTCCGAAAGCAAAACCATAAAAAAGTCCAGAGACCATACCTATCTTCTTGGGAAGCAATTCTTGCACATACACCAAAATCGCAGGAAAAGCCGATGAGATTACAAGTCCGATAATGACAATCAAAATAGCTGTCCATTGCTGATTCACATAAGGAAGTAACAACGCAAAAGGAGCAGCACCTAAAATAGAAAACCAAATCACAAACTTGCGACCAAATTTATCACCAAAGATACCCCCAAGCAACGTTCCTAACGCAGCAGCACCCAAAAAGTAAAATAAATAAACTTGTGCCTGAACTTCGGACAAACCAAATTTATGCATTGTATAAAACTGAAAATAGTTAGTAATTCCTGCAGTATAGAAATATTTAGAGAAAATTAAAACTAACAAAATTACCACCGAATTTGTAACCTGACGAGGTGTTAAATCAGGCATAACTATCTGTTTTTTAACTGATTTGTTATAATTCTTCAAGAAATTACTTCTCCATTTGCCTATATATGAGAGAATTACGATTGCCAAAACAGCAAAAACTACAAACCAAAGTACATATATTTTTCCGTTAGGAATGACAATCCAAGCGATGAGAAGTGGAGCAATTGCTGTTCCAGAATTTCCTCCCAACTGGAAAATAGACTGAGCCAAACTTCGCTTTCCACCCGAAGCCAAAAAAGCAACACGTGATGATTCAGGATGAAAAATAGAAGAGCCTGTACCAACCAGAAAAACAGCGGTAAGTACCCAAGCATAACTTGTTGAATATGACAATATTATAATTCCTAAAGTAGTAAACAACATTCCAAAAACCTGTGAGTAAGGCATTGGGCGTTTGTCAGTAAAATTTCCTACCAAAGGCTGAAAAATAGAAGCAGAAAGCTGATAACAAAGCGTAATAATTCCCACTTGTGCCATTGTTAGTCCAAACTCTTGCCGCAACTGCGGGTAACTTGCCGTGATTACTGCTTGAAGCAAGTCATTCAATAAATGAGCTATGGCTATGGCAAAAAGGATAGAATAACTTGTTTTGGATTGCGTTTGTTCCATTGTTTATTTTAAAAATGAAGACGCAAAAGTAAATCTAAAAACACTAAAAACAAAAATGCTTTCTTTTTCAGATTTGAAATAACCAAATCTAAAGTAATATTTTTGTAACTATCTTACTAAAAATCAGTTATTTTTTAAATCTTTTAGTACAAATAAAAATATAACAATATGATTATCAATAAAAAATAAATAATCAAATTATGTAATTTACAGATAACTGCACAATAATTGTATATTTGTGGCTTGAAATTTGTAAATAAAACGCAATGAACGACTACATTACTGATAATTATAAAAAAGTTTCATTCTATTTGTTACTTCTACCCATATTTATCATAGGTGCGATTATTGGATTACTCTACTCACAAAACGCGTTAAACGTTATGGGATATGTAAATATTCAGAAAAATGTTTTTTATTTCTTGAATGGAAAACTATCTCAATTTCCTATTTTGGAAGATAACTTAACGCAAATTGGTGATGCTTTTATTGGAATGTCGCTGTTGAGTATTTTAATTATTTATACTCCAAAAATGTGGGAAGCGTTGTTGTCGGCTTCATTGGTATCTCTCGTTTTTTCAAAAACATTTAAAGAAATTTTCGACATTCCCCGACCCGCAACAATTTTTGATAATGATAGTTTCAACATCATTGGTGAAACTTTGGTTGGTTATTCCAGCTTACCTTCAGGGCACTCAATAACTACTTTCACGCTGCTTACTGTATGTATGTTTGCTTTTGCTCCGAAAAAAAGAACGTACAGATATTTATGGTTTGTTTGTTTGGTTCTGTTAGGATTGCTTATTGCTTTTACTCGTGTAGGTGTTGGAGCTCATCATCCATTTGATGTAATTATTGGCAGCACATTTGGATTTATATCAGGACTCTTAGGAATTTTCATAACCAGAAAATATAAAATATGGACTTGGATAGCTAACAAAAAGTTTTATCCGATATTCATTCTGATATTCTTAGGTTGCTTGATAGTTATAATTACCAAAATAATTGATAAAAATTTGTTTGTTTTTTATCTGGCTTTGCTTAGTTTGATTGTTTCTTTATTTATAATAACAAAATCGTATGTTCAAAATTTTAAAAAATAGCTTAAGTCTCGCGCGTTTTGCCGCGTTAATGAGTTTACTAAACTTTGTTTTTTTTCATTATCCATTTTTCAATTTTGTATTTGAAAATATTGATTCCAAAAGTTTCAGCGGAATTATAACCATCATAAGTTTAGTAATTTTGATGCTGGTTGCAAACTTTTTTACTTTCTATTTAATATTCTTTTTATCCAGAAGAGTAGGTAAATTTCTGTTAGTTGTTTTCTTTATTCTTAATGCAATTGCGGTTTACTTTATCAATACGTACAGCATTATTGTAGATGAAAGTATGATTGGCAATGTACTCAACACCAATTACGAAGAATCAAGTAGTTTCTTTTCATTTAAGATGGTATTATACGTCATTTTTTTGGGAATTATTCCGAGTATTTATATCACAAAAGCAAAAATAATTAAACCAAGTGTAAAGAAATTTTTTACTACTTTGTCACTTAGTTTAGTATTTATGATTATATTGGCGTTTGCAAATGGAAGCAGTTGGTTATGGATTGATAAAAATTCAAAACAATTAGGAGGATTAGCAATGCCTTGGTCGTATACTGTGAATACTTCTCTTTTTTATATCCACAAGTATCAAGAAAACCGAAAGGAAATTCTATTACCTGATGCTACTATAAGAGATAATGAAAAATCAGTAGTAGTTTTGGTAATTGGTGAATCAGCACGAAGTCAAAACTTCTCGTTATATGGCTATTCAAAAAATACAAATCCATTACTTTCAAAAACCAAAAACGTATATCATTTTCTGGCTAATTCCTGTGCCACGTACACTACAGCAGGTGTAAAATGTATTTTAGAACATCAAAACACGAACGATTTATATGAAATTCTTCCAAATTATTTATACAGAAACGATATTGAAGTAATATGGAGAACTACCAATTCAGGAGAGCCACCAATCCATATTGAAAAATATCAAACGGGAAGTTTCTTAAAAGAAAATTGCAAAGGCGAAGGTTGTGATTATGATGAAATTTTAGTTAATGGACTAAAAGAACAAATCACATCAAGCAATAAAAATAAAATATTGATTATTTTACATACCAGCACAAGTCACGGACCTACATACAACAAAAAATATCCGCCTCAATTCGAAGTTTTTAAACCTGTATGTAATAGTGTAGAACTTGCAAAATGTTCTCAGGAAGAACTTATGAATGCCTACGATAACACAATTGTTTATACAGACTACATATTGCATAAAGTAATTGAAAACCTGAAAAAATTAAAAGATTACAAAAGCACGATGCTTTATGTTTCTGATCACGGGGAATCTTTAGGTGAAAAAAATCTGTATATGCACGGACTTCCGATGAGCTTAGCACCAAAAGAACAATATGAAATTCCATTTATTGTTTGGATTTCAGAAAATTCCAAACAATTAAAATCATTCGAAAGCCTGTCTCAAAATCACGTATTTCATAGTGTACTAAATTTTTTATCAATAGATAGCCCTATCTACAACGAAGAAATGAATATTTTTAAATAATCATCATACTAAATTAAAATAAAAAAATCCTTTGCTAAAAAGCAAAGGATTTTTTTATATCAACTTGAAAGAATTACTTCTCTCCTACTCTACAATTAATTACTATTAAGTATTACAATTCCTTTTTGTAATAGCAAGTTATTAGGCAATAAAATTTCTTCACCTTCACTATTTCTTACCAACGTATAAAAAGCTTTTATTCCTATTATTTCTCCCTCAACAGGAAATTCCTTATCTACAAATTTTATTTTATCTCCTATTCGAAAAGGAAATGAAAAGAACACAATAATTCCTGCGGTTATGTTACTCAAAATAGACCATTGTGCAAAAAACGCAACTCCAATTACAGTAAGCACCGAAGAGAGGAACAATAATAGTTGTTCACGCTTAATTCCCCAAATAGAAATTAGCATTACAGAAAATAATATAAAAATTAAATAATCGATATAACGCTTTACCAAAATTGTACGAGCTTCCGAGAAATTTGATTTCTTCGAAAATTTTTTAATGATAGTATCAGTGGCTAATCTAACAATAAAAAATACAACAATAGCAATTAATGTTGCAATAATTTGATTTCCGTACGTAGCGAAAAAATTAGTGTATAAAACCATACAATAAAGAATTATTTAAAAACTGAAGTGCAAAAATAGTAAATTTAAGCTTACCTTTATTCAGAAAATAATCTAATTTTTAAATTCTTTTTTTTAATCAATATCAGAAAAATTATTTTATTTACAAATTTAAAAAATCAACAAAATGATAATTGTTACAAATCATTATTCAGTTCCCAAAGGATATTCAGGAATAACGCTATTTCCTTTTATTTTTGCAACCGATAAAAAAACTCTCAAAAACCCCTATTTTCTGAATCACGAGCGAATCCATTTGCAGCAACAAAAAGAATTACTAATTCTACCATTTTATATTTGGTACGCAATTGATTTTATGGTAAAACTTTTCAAATACAAAAAATGGGAAATTGCATACAAAAACATCATTTTTAAAAGAGAAGCCTACAAAAACGAAACAAATCTGAATTACTTAAAAGAAAGAAAACTATTTAATTTTCTCAGATAAGCGTTCCACGTGGAACATCTATAAAAAACAGAAATACTAAAAAATACTTCAAAACTAAAATTACAAAATTTTTCTTTATAGATAAAAAAGTTCCACGTGGAACAATTACTAATAAGAATAAAAAAATAATCAGCGGTTTAATATAATAAAGATAATTATNATAAAGATAATTATAATTAATCTATTAAAAGAAACTATTTAACACTATAAATATTTAATAATGTTCCACGTGGAACATATATTTATAATGAAAAACTAAATTAATAAATTGATTTTCAAAATAATAACATAAAAAACAACAGAAAATAAATTGTTTTACAAATAAATAGTATATTTGCTTAATATATTTTTGTATTTCATAATGAAAATAAAAGATTATAGTATCTCACAAGAAGAATTTGAACTAATCTACAATTCAAACTTAGAACTTTTAAAAACACAACCCATACCAAAAAAATTAAGCAAATACTACGAAAGTGATGTATATATTTCACACACCGATAGTAAAAAAACGCTGTTCGATAAGGTTTATCAAGCGGTAAAAAACATCAATTTAAAAAGTAAAATACGCATCATTTCTAAGTACAAAAAAGAAAAAATTCAATTATTGGATATCGGTGCAGGAACTGGTGATTTCGTTTTGAGTTGCAAAAAACAAATGAATTGGGAAACCACAGGTATTGAACCTAATGAAAAAGCAAGACAATTAGCCGAAAAAAAACAAATCCGTTTGCTTGAGAATTACGATGATTTAAAAGAAAAATCCTTTGATGTGATTACCCTTTGGCACGTACTGGAACACATTCCCGACTTAGAAAACCAAATCCAAAAAATAAATTCACTCTTAAAAGAAGACGGAATCTTGATTGTAGCCGTACCCAATTACAAATCGTGGGATGCCCAGCATTACAAACAATTTTGGGCAGCGTATGATGTTCCCCGTCATTTATGGCATTTTTCAAAAACAAGCATTCAAAAAATTTTTATCCCAAAAGGATTTCAACTTTTAGAAATCAAACCGATGCTTTTCGACGCTTTTTACGTGTCAATACTTTCAGAACAATACAAAACTGGAAAAAAGAATTTCATTAAAGGATTTATCAACGGAACGCGTTCAAACCTCTATGGAATGCGAAAAAAAGAGTTTTCATCACATATTTACATCCTCCAAAAAGTAAAAAATGATTTTTAAGCCTATTTTTTTAATTATCTCGAGTAGAAATATAACTTTATACGGAAAATTTTTAAAAATAAAAATTTAAGCCATTTCTGAAGGTCGATTTTTATAAACTATTTTTATAATTGCAAACGAAAGAATAAAAAAATCTAATAATTCAAAATAAATAAAGATATTCCACTTTTTGATTTTGAAATAAAACTTTATTACTTTTGCCCTTGGTACTTAACAGATTTATAAAAATGAAAAAAATTATCGTTGGAGGTTTTGTCCTTTTCGGGTTGGTATCGTGCCAACAAAATAAAATTGCATTTGTTGATAACAGCAAACTACTTAATGAATATCAGGAAAAAAAAGATATTGAAAGTAAACTTAAAGAACAAATCAGCAAATACGAAAAAAAACGTGATAGTATTTCTCAAGCATTTCAGGCAGAAGCTAAAGCATTTGATGCAGAAGCAAGAAATTTATCACAAAACATAGCTCAAAAAAAATACAATGAATTAATGCAAAAAAGTCAAATTTTGCAACAACATCTACAACAAGAAGAGCAAAAAATTCAAATGGAAAGCCAAAGTCAAATGGATTCTTTACTCAATAAAGTAAAAAAATCAGTGAAAGAATATGGCAAACAAAAAGGATATACTTTCATTTTGGGAGCTAATGACGGAGGAAGCGTTCTGTATGGAGATGACAAAAAAGATATCACAAACGAAGTAGTTAAACACCTCAATGAAAACTACAAAAAATAACACAATTTAAAAAATCCCAAAGAATAAAATCTTTGGGATTTTCTTTTTAACCAAATTGGTTATATTCTAATTCAATTCAGGATTTTCAGTAAAAATTTCATTTAATTTTTCTTTTCCTTCAGGAAAAATGCCTTGTGCCAACAAAAATATGCCAAAAATTAGAAGGATAATGCTTATCGTTCGTTTTATTTTATAAATATGAAAAGCAGTAAGTTTATTTTTTAATTGCTTAGCTATCAATATTTTTATTACATCAACCAAAAAATAAATAATCACAATTGAAGAAAAGAAAACAATAATTCTGTTTGTATCCATATCCAACCTCGGAGCAAAAACAATGATGATTCCTAACCAAAAACCTAAAACTCCAATATTTATAAAGTTCAACAGAAATCCTTTAAAAAAAAGTGCTAAATAATTCGTTTTTTGGCATTGATTTTCATCTTCTTGAATATCAATCTTTTTATTAAAATCTTTTTTAAGTTTTATGAAAGAAATAATTCCGTATGAAATCATAATCAGCCCACCAACAATGAATAAAAGTGGGTCATCTTTCACTCGCTGAAGTATGCTACTGGTTGTAAAATAAACTATTAAAATAAAAACAACATCTGCCAAAACCACGCCTCCATCAAAAGCCACCGCAGCTCTAAATCCCTTAGTTATAGCCGTTTCCAGCAAAACAAAAAAAACAGGACCAATAGTAAAAGCTAACAAAACTCCTAAAGGCAAAGCAAGTAATATATCTGCAAACATTTTTATTCCTTTTGAAAAAATTGAAATTATACATCTGAAATCCAGAAATATAACTATTTTCAGTTAATGAGCTAACAAAAATAAAGAAAAAAGGAAAAAAATCAAAAAAATAAGGAAGAAGTTTTTGACCTCTTCCCTATTCTATTTTAATTATTTACAAAGAAACTCAATTTTATAGACAGATTCATTCACCAAATTTTTAAGTAATTTTTCATCGTAAAAGTTCAATCGTAAACTCTCGGAAAATGTAGATAACTTGATAGAAGCCAGACTTCTACGTTTTTGAAAATAAGATTGCTTTATTTTTACTTCCTGAATTTTATCTACTTGTAAATAGGTGGTTGTCAAATCCCAAATACCACTTTTTAGTACAATAAAATCATCTTTCAGGAAAAGTTTTTCATTTCTGTATGAAATATAAATTAGCAACAAAACAACAAAAAACAAAAATATCGGAATCCACACAAACTGCAATAAATCAATAAAATACATCGATATAATAATCATCAAAAGAGCAAAAAACAAATACATTGCCCTAATAATAACTTTCCGAAAACTCGGACGATAAAATTCTTTTACTTCTTGAAAATCCTTATCGTATATAAATCGAAATAATTTTCTCATTTCCAAAGCATTGATACCAGGAATTAATAAACCTTGTCGCTTTTTCTCTTCGTTTTTAGAAGAATCAATTTGTGAAATTCGTACCTCAAACAAATTCATCAACTTTTGAAAATAATTCTGCTGAAAATGAATCATCTGCACTTTTTTCGGTGGAACTGCCACAATGTGCGAATTTATAAATCCGTAGGAAGCTAATAATCTATTATTTTTAATTTGTATTTCATAACTATAATACGTTAATAATGTGCGAATTAAATTAAAACCAATAACAAAAAGTATTAAAATGAACAAGAAAAAAATCCAGAAAAATATGGTTGAAACTGTATTTGAAAATTCAGATATCTGATTGACAAAATAGGAACGTTTTTCGTAAAATATATCAGTAATAAAGTCAATTATCTGATATGAAAAAGCAAACATTAACGACAATGTGTATAAATAATTTTGAGTAATTCCAATCTTGAATAAAGTTAAAATACTTATTCTCAGTGAAGTAAAATTGTCATTTGCTTCCAAATTTTCATCAGTAATTCTATCTTTTCTAATTTCGGAAAGAATTTGCTTTTCTGTCAAAATATCCTTGATAACCAAAGCCTTATGATAATCTATACCATTAATTGATATTTCCACTTTATCACTTCCTGCCGTGTCGATACCCACTTTATAAAGTCTTACAATTTTATGTATAAACTTCTGATTTAAATGTACTTCGTGAATTTTATCAAATTTAACCACCGTTTCCGATTTGTTCAACCAACCTTCACGGATAATCAATTCATCTCCAATAATTTGATATGAAAAATATTTATATTTTATATATTGAAAAATGAAGATAAAAACACTGATTGCTAAAAATATACCTAAAAAAATTAAGAAAAATTGAAATTTATCATCAGAATTATTCACTTTTTTGAAAAGAAATAAGGCAAAAACACCCCAAAAGATTTTAAAATTACTCCAAAAAGATTTCGCTAAAACTAACCAAAATGCCTTTTTTGAAAGTTTATTCGGAATTGAAAAATCATAATTCATCATACTCATTTTCAGTAGTTTCAATACGATTTAACAAAAAACTCTTCCAGCGTTCGGCTTCCTGTAAAGACAATCCAGGGATAGAAATATCACCATTGGAAGAAGCCGTGTACAAACACAAAGTAGCCATTCCCAAACGTTTAGCATACCAACCCTGCTTGATAGTAATATGCTGTAAACGAATATAAGGAACTATCTGTGTTACCTGAAAAACAATACCAGATTTATAAACAGCATCGTGCTGACGAAAAGCATATTTTTTATATCTATAACTTATTGAAATATATAAAGTTATAAATACAAAAATTAGAAAAAGACCAACAATAGCACAATATTTTTCAACTGCATCAAAAACAAAAAAAATTACTAACAGAAGTACAAATCCAATTCCTAAAGCAATAAGAGCATTCATTTGAGCTATTTTTTTATAGTCAGAATGCAGATTGGTTAATGGTATTTTTTCATAATCAGGAATTTGGTTAATAGTCACTAAATCGTTCATAATATAAATTATTCTTTTGATTTTAAAACAACAAGGCCTTTTCGTTTGAAAAATTCAATAAAAAGGACAAAAATTGTTGGGATAAGTACTAAAATTCCTACATAACGATAAATTTTTGGTAAATCAAAAAATAACGAAAACATTACTAAAAGATAAATCAGATAAGATAAAAACAACCAAAAATTACTTATCTTACTGAAAACATTAATATTATATTCCTGTAACTTACTAATGTCAAATTCATTAGATGTAAATCTACCAATGGTAACAGAAATTGTTTTTGATTGGTCAGGAACCTGAAAAACTTTGCGTTCGTTACCATAATAGTTCTGATAAGAACTTCCATCAATAAAAATTTTTCCGTCTCTATACCGAAACATAGGACTTTTAGTAGAATGTAATACAATCGTTTTCATAATAATACAACTTTAATTAATGTGAAAATACTAAAAATTGCGAAATTTTGCGATAATCTCGCAATTTCTATTAATCAATTTTTCTAATTTGTTCCCACCAACTCAAAATCCAATTGTTTTTTGAGTAAGTCCGTATTTTTTACGCGAACAACTACTTCATCACCAAGTTGATACATATTTTTAGTAACTTCTCCAACCAAAGCGTATTGCTTCTCATCGAAAATATAATAATCGTCTTTAATATCTCGAGCTCTGACTAAACCTTCACATTTATTTTCCACAATTTCAACATAAATACCCCACTCAGTAACTCCTGAAATGACTCCTCTGAAATGCTGATTTTTATGATTTTCCATAAATTTCACTTGCATATATTTGATAGAATCACGCTCGGCAGACGAAGCCAAATTTTCCATCTGTGAAGAATGTTTGCATTTCGTTTCATAAACTTCTTGTTTTTCAGAAGGTTGATTATCCAAATATTTCTGCAATAATCGATGTACCATCACATCAGGATAACGACGAATAGGCGAAGTAAAATGCGTATAAAAATCAAAAGCCAAACCATAATGACCAATATTTTCCGTTGAATATGAGGCTTTTGCCATAGAACGAATGGCAAGTGTATCCACCAAATTCTGTTCTTTCTTACCTTTTACTTCTTCCAAAAGAGAATTTAACGAATGCGTAATACTTTTCCTATCCTTCATATTGATGCCATAACCAAAACGAGAAATCACACCGTTGAGCTGCATCAATTTTTCGTCATCAGGCTCATCGTGAACACGATACACAAAAGTTTTCTTCTGCTTAGCTATGAATTCGGCTACTTTTCTGTTTGCCAAAAGCATAAATTCTTCAATGAGTTTGTTAGCATCTTTACTTTCTTTGAAATATACGTGCGTTGGATTATCGTTTTCATCTAAATGGAATTTTACTTCAATTTTGTCAAAAGAAATCGCTCCTAATCGCATTCGTTTGGTACGCAGTTTTTTAGCCAAATCGTCCATAAGTAAAATGGCTTGAACTACATCTTTTGGAACAGAATAACTTCCTTCTTTACGAATTGAAATTTCAGAAGGCATTTGAAAATCAGATATTTCTACTTTTTCTTGCTTCTCTCCTACTCCTGCAAAATTTTCGATGATTTCTTGAGCTTCCTCATACGCAAAACGATGGTCAGAAAGCGTTACGGTTCGTCCAAACCACGTATTTAAAATTTCCGCCTTTTTGTTCATCTCAAAAACCGCTGAAAATGTGTACTTTTCTTCATTCGGACGCAACGAACACGCAAAATTAGAAAGCACTTCAGGAAGCATTGGCACTACCCTATCCACCAAATACACGGAAGTGGCTCGATTGTAGGCTTCTTCATCTAAAATAGTTCCTTCTTGGACATAATGCGACACGTCGGCAATGTGTACGCCAATTTCGTAATTTCCGTTTTCCAAAATTTGGAACGAAAGTGCATCGTCAAAATCTTTGGCATCTTTCGGGTCGATAGTGAAAGTCAGCACGTTACGCATATCACGGCGTTTGGCAATTTCCTCAGCGGTGATTGAGGTATCCAATTGTTTTGCAAAGGCTTCCACTTCGTGCGGAAACTCGTAAGGCAAACCATATTCTGCCAAAATGGAATGCATTTCGGTAGATTGTTCACCGGGTTTTCCAAGAATTTGCTCAATCACTCCGAAAGGCGAATTGGATTTTCCTTCCCATTTTTCGATACGAACGATGACTTTATCGTCGTTTTCAGCTCCGTTAATGTCATTTTTCGATACGAAAATATCAGTGTACATTCGGTGGTCAGTTGGCAAGACGAAAGCAAAATTTTTCTGCATTTGCACCACGCCCACAAAACGCATTTTTTTACGCTCAATAATTTTTGTAACCTCGCCTTCTAATTTATTTCCTTTTCGGAATCGAGGGAAAATATAAACTTCCACCAAATCTCCGTGAAGGGCTTTGTTGAGCATATTAGAAGGAACAAACACATCTGTTTCTAACTCATCTACAACAACATAGGCATTTCCACGAGAGGTAATATCCACTATTCCTGTATAATAATTCTGACTTGGAATAGCTTTGTATTTTCCGCGTTCAACTTCAAGGACTTTCTTTTTTTCTTTGAGTTGTACTAATCTTTTTATGAGTAGATTACGTCCGGAGGCATCGGTAATGTTCAATTTTGCTGCAATTTGTTTGTAGTTAAAACTCTCATTCTGATTGGTTTCCAATACAGAAAAGATGCCTTTGGTAAGGTCGTGTTTTTTAGCTTTAGCTGTTTTCTTTTTTTGTTTAGACATAAATAATTAATAATTTTGCTCTTTAAAATTACGTTCTGTATTTCAAACAGAATTGATTCCAAAGATAAAAATAAAAATAGAAACTACAATTTTGAAATTATCTTTAACATATTCTAAATTTTATTTTTTTGATGTTTTTCAACAATTCAATTTAAAGAATAAAAAAATATTTTTTTTAATAAAAAATGGGTTATTATTATTATCCTGTTGAAATGATGAAAAAATAAAATATCTAATATTTGCTTTTTCGAGTATTAGTAGTTTATAAATAGTTATTAACAACTTTTATTTATTTAATTATATTTAAAATCAGCTATTTATATATTATTGTTAATAACTCATTTTTGAAATGAACAACTTTTTTTGATAAGTTTCAGACTCAAGAATTGTTGATAACTACAGAAAAAGTATGCATATTTTTTCTACAAATAAATTTGTTTTTTTGGTTAAGTAGGTTGTATGTACAAATCTGTAAAAATTGCAAGTTTTATAGTTGTTTTTTACTTAAAAAGTTATTCACAATTTAACATTTTCCGATGTAATTTGTTTTCAATAAGTTAATAAAAGTTATTTACAAGGGTGTTGAAATCTCATCAAATACTATCTTTATACACAAATTTTGTTTCATTTTATTGGAAGATTGCAAGTTATGAAATTATACCAAGCTGTATTTGCTAATTTTCTTTTTTATGAAAAAATGAAAGAAAAATAATTTGGTAATAGTTGGTGATTTTCTCGAAAAAAAATAGTAACTTTAACCACGAAAAACAAAGTTAAAATTAACTTAATTTTTTCTATGAATAGATTTTTGTAAAATAATATTAACCAGCTAATTAATGATATTTGTAGGTCTTTTCGATTTTGAAGAATGATGAATTATAATTGATAAAATCAACTATTTTTTATATTTCTTAGTTTAGAATTGATACATTTTTACTGAAAAATTGGAATTGCTTACTCGTGTCGGTACTTGTGCGTATGCTTTCCATTCTAAAAAATGACCCTTTATTAAAACCTTTTGAAAGTGAAATTCAGAAAAGATACAATCATTTCCTGCAAACTCAGAAAACAATGCGAGGAAATTGTGCCCGTCTGTCTGATAATATAAATTCTCACTTGTTTTACGGATTGCATTTTACGGAAAATGAATGGATTTTAAGAGAATGGGCTCCGAATGCAACAAAAATATATCTACTTTTTGACAAAAACGATTGGCAACCAACTGAAAAATATGCTTTTACAAAAATAGACCACGAAAATTGGGAAATTCGTTTGCCAAAATTGGAACTTTCGCACGGCAATTTGTACAAATTGTACGTAGAATGGCAAGGCGGTGGAGCAGAAAGACTTCCTTCACACGCAAAAAGAGTAGTTCAGGACGAATATACGAAAGTTTTTACCGCCCAAGTTTGGCAGCCTGAAAAGCCCTATCAATGGAAAAATGTTCGACCTTCCCAAACGAATTCTCCTCTAATTTATGAAGCTCATATTGGTATGAGCTCCGAACAAAGAAAAGTGACTTCTTTTACCGAATTCCGTCTGTTCGTGTTGCCTCGAATTGCTTCTTTGGGCTACAATACCATTCAACTTATGGCAATTCAGGAACATCCGTATTATGGTTCGTTCGGCTATCAGGTAGCAAATTTCTTCGCTGTGAGTTCTCGTTTTGGAACGCCTGAAGAGCTTAAAGAGTTGATAGACACAGCTCACGGATTAGGAATTAAAGTCATTTTGGATATTGTGCATTCGCATTCGGTTAGCAACGAAGCCGAAGGATTGGGCTATTTTGATGGCACGGATTATCTGTATTTCCACTCGGGAGAAAGGGGGAAACATCCGCAGTGGGATTCGCGTTTGTTCGATTACGGAAAACCACAAGTGCTTAATTTTCTGCTTTCTAATTGTAAATATTGGTTGGAAGAATTTCAGTTTGATGGCTTCCGATTTGATGGCGTTACAAGTATGATTTACCTTGACCACGGATTAGGAAAAGCCTTCACTAATTATTCCTTGTATTATGATGGAAATCAGGATATTGATGCGATAACATATCTGACTTTGGCAAATCAGCTTATTCACGAAATACATCCAAAAGCCATCACCATTGCCGAAGAAATGAGCGGAATTCCGGGTTTGGCGTTTCCTATTGAAGGAGGCGGAATGGGTTTCGATTATAAAATGCATATGGGCGTTCCGGATTATTGGATTAAACTTTTGGAAGATTACAAAGACGAAGATTGGCACGTGGGCGACATCTATTACGAGCTGACTAACAAACGTTTAGAAGAAAAAACCATCAGTTACGCCGAAAGCCACGACCAAGCCTTAGTAGGCGACAAAACGATTTTCTTCCGTTTGGCGGATAAGGAAATTTATTCAGGAATGAGCGTTTTCGACCAAAATTTGGTGATTGACAGAGCCATCGCTTTGCATAAAATGATTCGTTTGGTAACCATTGCCACAGCAGGAAATGGCTATTTGGCATTTATGGGGAACGAATGGGGACACCCTGAATGGATTGATTTTCCGCGTGAAGGAAATGGTTGGAGCTACAACCACGCGCGTCGTTTGTGGAGTTTGCTTGATGATGAAAACCTGAAATTCAAATACTTGAATAATTTTGATAGGGCGATGATTCATTTTGTGAAAAAGAACAATTTACTCGAAGAAATACCTAACGTTTTGGTTCGCGATAACGAACGTCAGATTTTAGCTTTTGAGCGAGGTGGATTTTTATTTGTGTTTAATTTCAATCCGTCCGAGTCGTTTAATAATTATGAATTTGAGGTAGAAGCAGGAAAATACACCTATGTTTTAAATTCGGACAATCCGAACTTTGGAGGGCAAAATCGTATCGATGAAAATGTCGAGCATTTTACACAGTACAAGCACGAGAAGAATTTAATCAGTTTATATATTCCGTCAAGGTTAGCTATTATTTTGAAAATGAATGAGTAGTTTTTTAATTGTAGAGTGATGAGATTTCGAGTAGTTTATTTGTTTGTTATATTTTCTCTTGGTTTTATAAATGGTTTAAAGGCACAACATAAAACACAGAAAGAAGAGATTATTTTCATTTGGGGAGGTGATATTAATTTGAAATTCACCGAGTACATAATGGGGTTAACGAATAAAAAAAATCCTAAGATATGTTATGTACCCACTGCAAGTGCTGATAACTCAGAAAACATTAAATATTGGAAAAATATTTGTGACAAATTAAAGATAGAAACCATCGTACTGAATGTATGGGTTAGTTCTTCCAACAAAAATCAATCGTTTGAAGAAATTTTACTCAATTGTGATGCTATCATTGTAGGTGGAGGTAACACACTGAATATGATTGGAATTTGGAAAGCTCAGCAAATTGATGATGTACTAAAAAAAGCGTTGAAAAAAGGAATTATTTTGGCGGGAGGCAGTGCAGGTTCCATCTGTTGGTTTGAAAATGGAGTTAGCGATTCGCGTCCTACTAATTTGAGTATAGTTGATGGATTGGCTTTTTTACCTTATAGTAATTGTCCTCATTATTCACAAAAAGAAAGGCAAAATCTCTATCATCAAATGATAAGGGAAAATAAAATCAAATCGGGATATGCCACAGATGAACTGGCAGGAATTCTTTTCAAAAATGGAAAGGCAGTAGATTTTATTAGTCAAAGTGATATGCATAATTGTTATCACGTATATTCTGAAAAAGGAGATGTAAAGTCAGTCAAAATGAATTCAAAAATTGTTCTTAGACCTAATGCAATTCCTGAGAATTCTTATACAAATCAGTTAGTTAATAAAAAAATAAAAGATTTATTAACTTTAAGTGATATAAAAACTCCTTTGACTGCATATATTTCTGAAACGAAAAAAATGATTTTAGACAAAGATGGAATTAACGACTCAAAAAGAGATGAAATATTGAATATTAATATAGAAAAAATATTTGTGTATCAGGATAAAATTGCCGGAATTGTAAATGATGCATACATTGATGATTTTGGATATGGCATACGATATTTTTATAATTGTAATGGTTTTTGGGTAAGTATGGGAGAAGATATTGGAGGAGAAACATTATTGGAAAGTGAAATTACATTTCGAGAAAAAGCAAAAATCATTATCCAACGAGCGGAAGAAAAATCAGTATGTGAAAAGTCGCAAACAATTGTAAATGATAAATCTACCAATAACACGAATAATTTCAAATAAAAAACAACACCAAACAGAATTCAACATAGCATTTTATTAATACTTGATAAAATAAAAATAGTATGAGTTATTTAACATTCAAAAAGAAAGAATTAATCAATTTGGAATATTCTCTTGACAGAGAGTTTCTTGGCACCAATCGCGGGGGCGGATACAGCTCTTCTACCCTTGTTTTTTGCAATACACGAAAATATCACGGACTTTTGGTAGTTCCACTCGAAAATTTCAGAGGGCAGAATCACATCTTGTTGTCTTCGCTTGATGAAACCATCATTCAACACGGACGCGATTTCAATTTTGCCGTGCATCAATATCCCGAAACGTACGAACCTCGCGGACATAAATATATCGTGGATGTTTCCTACGAAAAAGCCTTTACCGTTATCTATCAGGTGGGGGGCGTAACGCTCAAAAAAGAAATTCTGATGGTGCATAACGAACCTCAGGTTTTGGTGCGTTACACCTTGCTCGAAGCCCACTCCCCTACTAAGTTGAGGTTGAATCCGTTATTGGCATTTCGTGATATTCATTCACTAAGTAAAGTCAATGATTTAGCAAACAAAAATATTGAGAAAATTGAAGGCGGAATTAAAACCAAACTTTATCCTGATTTTCCGTATTTGCATTTGCAATTAAGCCAAGATACTGATTTTGAATACCAACCGAATTGGAATTGTAATATATTTTATAAAAAAGAAAAAGAACGCGGATACGATTATACGGAAGATTTACTCACGCTTGGTTATTTCGAGTTGAATATCAAAAAAGGCGAAAGCGTCGTATTTTCGGCAAGTACGGAGGAAAACAACAGCAAACAACTCAAACAGAAATTCACCCGACTTATCAATCAGCGTCGCGAACGAAACTCGTTTGAGGAATGCCTTAACTATTCTGCTACGCAATTTCTAATTCAGAAAGCAGGAGAAATTCGCGTGAAAGAAGGTTATCATTGGTACAATAGTAACACACGCGATACGTTCATCGCTTTACCGGGAATTGCTTTGGCAGAAAACACTCAAAAGACGTTCGATGAGGTACTTACATCAGTTAAAAAATATTTTTCCAATGGACTTTTTGAAAAAACAGTAAGTACGCACGTAGCTGAACCTCAATACGATGCCGATACATCACTTTGGTTTTTTTGGACAATTCAGCAATATGAAAAATACACTAAAAAAACGCCAAAACAACTTTGGAAAGAGTTTGGCGAGGTAATGCGAACCATTTTGGAAACTTACAAAAATGGACAGCATAAATCCATACGAATGGATAACAACGGACTGATTTGGTCGGAAGATATTAGCCGTCCGCTAACGTGGGTCGATGCTCAATTTGATGGCGGAGCCATTGTTCCGCGAAATGGTTATGTAGTGGAAGTTAATGCGTTGTGGTACAATGCTGTTTGTTATGCACTTGTTTTGGCAGAAGCCTCAAAGGATAAAGATTTTCTGAAAGAATGGAGCGATTTACCTACGATGATTGCTGAAAATTTCAATCAAACCTTTTGGATTGCTGACAAAAAATACTTGGCAGATTATGTGAATTATGCTCATCAAAATCGTGATGTTCGCCCCAATCAGTTGATACCTTGTGCGTTGGCGTATTCTCCTCTTGATGAGCGAAGTAAGAAACGCGTTTTGGACATTGTCAGACAAGAATTGCTCACTCCAAGAGGATTACGTTCGTTATCGCCTAAAAATAAAAGTTATGAAAGCGTAAGTATTGGCAATGTGTACGACCGTGACCGAGCTACATTTAACGGGTCGGTACATCCTTGGTTTATAGGATTTTACATAGAAGCTCATTTAAAAATTTACGGAAAAACCTATATCCCTGATGCAGAAGCAATTTTAGCTGATTTCGAGGAAGAATTAAGCGGACACGGCGTAAGTACCATTTCGGCAATTTATGATGGAAATCCGCCATTCCGTTCGCGAGGTTGCATTTCCAAAGCCCGAAATGTAGCCGAAATCCTTCGAGCCAAACAACTGACAATGAGTTATGAGTTGTAAAATGTAAGGGTGAAATATTTTTCGCCTCTACGATAAAATGTAACCGATAATGTATAAATATCAATTGATAATAATAAAAAATAAAACAGATAATACGTAGAATCTTTATCTTTATAAGAAGAAAATACTTCTACACGTGAAGAAACAAAATCTTCTGATGAAGAAAATATTTCTACTAATGAATATTATGATTATTCTGATGAATTATTTAATTCTTTATTAGAATATAAAAATTCTACTAAAGAAGATTTTAATTCTACATCTGTTTTATTAAAAAATCAACAAGAATAACTATTTTTATAATATAAAAGACAAATTAAGATGAGAAAAAGGTCATTTGCCGAAATCATCACATCGGCACAACTATTAGTAAAAGCCCTCACCGAACGAGGTGAAAATTTGCCTGTGGGTGTTACCGCTCAAATGCGTGACAAACTAAACACTGCCTACCAAAAAGCGGCGGAAGTCAATGTAGAACAGGAAAAGCTCAAAGCCCAACTCAAAGAAAAAACTGCCGAGTTAGAAAAACATATTGCCGAAACGGAAGAGGTATATGCCTTTTTGAAAAAATACATCAAAATGGGCGAACCACAAGAACGTTGGCGAGAGTTTGGTTTTGAGGATAAACGATAGGCGATGAAGGTCGCACAATGTAGGGAAGGGATATATCCCTTCCGTAGTTACGAAAAACATCAATGTGAAGGTGTATTCAATACGCTTCCACAATAAATGAATGACCAATGTTGGGGCGAAACATTTTTCGCCTTAACAGAACGAGTGAAAAAACAAAATTTAAAATTACAAAAAAATGGGATGGAATATAGCTGGTTTGCTAATCAATCGCAAAATTGATGAACGAGAAATTTGTCATCTTATAGAGAACGAAATTGCGTATTCTGATGAAGTAGATTTTGAAGATGCTACAAGTAGTTTTCGTGATGAAAATACCATTGATGTATTACAAACCGAAAAAGGGGCTTTGATTTTTATGGATATGGAAGCTCAGCCTGATATTTCAAATTTCAAAGGTGAAATCATACTATTTATCGTTTCGGAGGTTTCGGATACCTATTATTTTGAGAAATATACCAATGGGCGTCTCGACCGAAAGTATATTTATTCACAGGGAGAAATTTTTGAAGATGAAGGCGAGGGTATCATAAAAGAAGATGAAGATGTGGTGGATTTGATTTGGGAATTTACGGATAAATATCTTCAAAATAATTTTTCGGAAACGATATTTGAACAAAAATTTAAACGATATTTACTTTTGTAGAACGGGTATTACATTGTAGAGGCGTCTGCAATACACCAAATACGAAGTTGTTTTGTAATATGTTCGAAATGAATCACAGGCAATGTGTGTCTTTATAAAAATATTGATATTCAATAAGATGAGTTTATTAAAAAATGAAATTATTAACTGATAAAATCTATCGTATTGAAAAATTTGAGGGCAAAGGCGGTTGGACGTTCGTTCGGATTCCTGAAATTAAACTCAACAAAAACGCCCCTTTTGGTTGGGTACGAGTTTTCGGTACTATTGATGGACATTCTATCGAAAAGTACAATTTGCAATCGATGGGAAATGGAAATTTGTTTTTGCCACTGAATGCTCAAATCAGAAAGAAGATAAAGAAACAAGCAGGTGATAATGTGCATATAGTGTTGTATGAAGATAACGTTCCGTCAGAAATTGTTAACGAACTCAAAATGTGCTTACAAGATGAAAAACATCTTTGGGAAACATTTTTGAGCTATTCTGAAACAAAAAGAAGAAAACTAATTGATTGGATTTATCAGTCTAAAAATGAAGATGAAAAAGCAAACCGAATTGTAGAGATAATTAACAGAATAAGTAGTGAAAAATAACGAAATAACAATAAAATTGTGTTTATTATGAGCTATTTATCCGGATAGAAGATGAATACGAACGAGAGTTTTGAAAGAAACGAAATGGAGGATAATAGCAAAGAAATAGAATAAAAAAATCAATAAAATTTTAAATAGAAACGCCAAATAAGTAAGAATGATATGAGTGTAAAAGTACTAATGTTCGGTTGGGAGTTTCCGCCCCACATCAGTGGAGGGCTTGGCACAGCCTGTTATGGAATCGCCAAAGGATTAGCAAAGCACAACGTAAATGTTTTGTTCGTGATGCCAAAAGCAGGGGGTGATGAGGATAGTTCCGTCGCACAGATTATAAACGCAAGTGATGTGGAAATGCTCCAAAATATGGAAAATATTGAGGAGTTTTGGAAGAACATCAACTTTATGGAAATCGGTTCGAATTTAGTTCCGTATTTAGATCCTGAAACCTTTGCTCGTGAACGCGAAGCCTATCTGAAAACGGGTGAAAACAAAGAAACTATTTCTTTCAGAAATAAATTTCAATTTTCGGGTAAATATGGTGCCAATCTGATGGAGGAAGTGTATCGGTATGCGTTGGTTGCCGGAACGGTGGCTAAAAATCACCAATTTGATGTTATCCACGCTCACGATTGGCTCACGTACAGTGCCGGAATTGTTGCCAAAAAACTATCAGGAAAACCATTGGTGGTTCACGTACACGCTACCGAGTACGACCGAGGTGGCGAACACAACCGTAATACATTGGTGTACGATATCGAAAAACGCGGAATGGAAGCTGCTGACGTTGTGGTTACAGTGAGTAATTGGACGCGTAACATCGTGGTGGAGAAGTACGGCATTAATCCGGAAAAGGTTATCACGGTGCATAATGCGGTTGATTTTTCTGCTGAAACTACCGAAAAGGAAGAACGAGGCGTCAAGGAGAAAATCGTAACTTTCTTAGGAAGAATTACCCTGCAAAAAGGTCCGGAATACTTCGTTGAAGCCGCAGCTAAGGTACTCAAACGAACTCCCAACGTACGTTTTGTAATGGCAGGAAGTGGCGAGAAGATGAATCCGTTGGTGCGACGTGTGGCACAACTGGGTATCGGAACGAAATTTCATTTTACAGGTTTCTTAAAAGGTGGCGAAGTACAACGAATGTTCCGTTATAGTGATGTTTATGTAATGCCTTCGGTTTCAGAGCCTTTCGGGATTTCACCTTTGGAAGCGATGCGTTCGGGTGTGCCTACTATCATTTCGAAGCAATCGGGTGTGGCTGAGGTTTTAGACCACGCCATCAAGGTCGATTATTGGGATATTGAAGCCCTGGCAGATGCCATTCACGGAATCCTCTCCTATCCTACTCTTGCCGAATATATGTCACGCGAAGGCTATGATGAGGTAAATCAGCTCAAATGGGAAAATGCCTCTTTGAAACTCAAAACCATTTACGAAAAGCTCGTGAAATGATAAAAAACAACCAATCAATACATTAGAGAAACGATAAAATGGCAGAAAATAAAAAAGAATCAAAAAATATCAACATAAAAACACATAACGATATGAAGAAATCAGTCTGTATTTATTTCCAAATACATCACCCCGAACGACTTAGAAAATATCATTTTTTTGATATAGGAAAGAAACATAATTATTTTGACAATTACGCCAATCGTTCTGAATTGGAAGAACTTGCCGAAAATTGCTACCTCCCTGCTAACGCATTGCTGTTGGATTTAATCAAAAAATACAACGGAAAATTCAAGGTTGCCTTTTCGATTTCGGGTTCGGCAATCGACCAATTAAATATGCATACTCCTGAGGTTATTCGCTCGTTTCAAGAACTTGCTGAAACTGGTAATGTGGAATTTCTGGCGGAAACCTATTCGCATTCATTGGCTTCTCTTTCAGAGGATTCGGACGAGTTTGAACAACAAGTAAAACGCCACGTAAATGTGGTAAAAAGTCTTTTTGGGAAGAAGCCCGTAACGTTCCGAAATACGTCTTTGATTTATTCTGACAAAATCGGAGAACGAGTAGCCAAACTTGGTTTCAAAACGATGCTTACCGACGGAGCAAAACACGTTTTGGGTTGGAAAAGTCCGAACTTTGTGTATAAAAATCCGATGGATGAAAATCTAAATTTACTACTGAAAAACAGCAAATTAAGTGATGATATTGCCATTCGATTTTCTGACAGACAATGGGGCGAATATCCGCTTACTTCCGAGAAATATGCTTCGTGGGTAAAACATAGTTTGGCAGAAACCGAAGTGCTTAATCTGTTTATGAATTACGATGTTATCGGTCATTACAATCGCAAAGAAAGTGGCATTTTCGACTTTTTGGAGTATTTTGTAAAAAATATGATGGAAGACGATGAGTATCAGTTTCTTCTTCCGAAAGAAGTTGTTAAAAAACACAGCGCGAAAGATGTTTTGCCCGTTCCTTTCCCTATTTCGTGGACAGACGAAGAACGTGACATTACTTCGTGGCTTGGAAATGAATTACAGAAAGAGGCGTTCAACCAATTATTTAGGATTCAGTCTATTGTAAAGAAGAAAAAGAACGCAGAATTGTCCGACGATTACGGACGATTACAAGCGAGTGAACACTTTTATCATATGCGGACTAAACTCTTCTCTACTTCGGATTATCATAAGTATTTCACTCCATATGATTCTCCGTATGAGGCGTTTATCAACTATATGAACGTTTTGAGTGATTTTGAGGTACGTTTGGAAGAAAAGTAATATAATGAACTGCTGTGGTTGTGAACACTATGGCAGTTTTTTATTAAATAAATGAATTTTAGCAGAAATAACAAAAATAGCGAGATTTGTCTAAAAATCCCGCTATTTTTCTATTAGTATGTTTAAACAATTAAAATTCGTAATTATACTTTTTTTATATTTCCAAGAAATATAATCTAAACTATATAAGCCGATAGTTTTTCTTCGTTCATTTTTTAATTTCTTTTCTTCTGGACTTGCATTTCTATGTTTTGTGAAATAGTATTCATCATCACTGATGTGAAGGCTATATCTGTCATAAACTGTTGAATAAGTGTGAGGCGTAATCTTTCCTTTTTTTAACAAATCATAGGCTTTTTCCATCAAAAAATTTTCCTTATACTCTTGAGAAGTATGAATCATAATCCCCCCAATATCACTATTCTCTCCATCTTTATCATCTTTCCCAACAATTCTTTGATGTGGATATTTATTGATTTTCAGTAAACTGTCAAGTATTTTTGTATTTTCCTCATCAACAATTTTCATCTTTTCAAAGTCTGAATGTTCTCCTCTTGGCTCTTGGTCTTTTCGATTCATTGAAATAACAAGATTTCGTAACGGAATATCAATGCTTTTTTTATATTTTTCTATAGCTTTTTTAGTGTCGATGCCAAAAGTATCTATTTTTACAATGAGATTTTTTACTTTTTCATTTGAACGTTCTATATGATCATCTTGATTTCCAAAGTTTTCTAACATATATACGAAATCTTTTTTGACTTCTTTTTCACTTTTATTGAGCATTATTTTACAAGCGACATATGTAAAATATTCATCTTCTGAATTTATAGGTTCATATTTCTTAAATAAGCTATCTAATATTTCATAACTTCGTTGATAATTTTCTGCTAAATACAAGCTATCTGCTTCATACATTTTTGAAAAGTAAGGAATATAATTGGCGTTTTCGCTGCCTATTTTAGTGTAGGTGCTTTTGCAAGACGATAAGAGAAAGAAAATTATAAAGAACTTCGTTATTTTTAGACTTATTAAGTTCATATTCAATAAGTATTTTCCCCAAAGTTATGAAATAAAAATTAATATCCCAACTGTAGACCTAAGGAAAATATATGTTGTTTTTCATCATTGTTTTTAAATAATGGATTTAAGTCGTATTTGAAATACAAAGAAACTTCGTGGTAGCCTATGTAACCGCTTAGTCCGTATACAAAATTAGAGGTATTAAAGTTGTATTCTTGTAAAATTCTGTCATCGCCTTTCTGGAAGAAATTCTTGGTTTTTAGGTGAGTACCAATAAATCCACCTATGCCAATGTAAATAGAATTTTTTTCAAAATAGTAATCGCCATATTCAGCTCTACTTTTCTTGCCAAAGTCATATTCAAGATGAAAAGGAAAAGTTAAGTAAACGTTTTTAAATCTGTTTTTTGAAATATTTTCCAGATATTAACATTCGTTTTTTTCTTTTTTTGTATAGACGATAGAATTGTAAAAAGAGTTGCATTGTAAGCAAAAATAATTTTTTTTGTTCGTATTTTATCTTTCTGATTTTTCATATTTTTGCCAATCAAAAAACAATCAAAAATGAAAATAGCCATAGGAAATGACCACGCAGGTCCTGATTATAAAAAAGCCATTGTAGCGTATTTAGAAAGTCAAAATATTGAGGTTCTGAATTTTGGAACAGATACTTTTGATAGTGTTGATTATCCTGATTTTGGGCATAAAGTAGCACAAGCGGTTACTTCTGGTAAAGCCGATTTAGGAATTGTAATTTGCGGAAGTGGTAATGGAATCGCCATTACAGCTAATAAATATAAAGAAATCCGATGTGCTTTGTGTTGGACAAAAGAAATTGCAGCGTTAGCACGTCAGCACAATGATGCCAATGTGGTAAGTATTCCTGCACGTTTTACCGCCATTGAACAAGCTGTTGAAATCGTAAAAACATTTTTAAATACCGATTTTGAGGGTGGAAGACATACCAATCGAGTTAATAAAATAAGTTGTATGTAAAATGAATTCAAAGCCATCTTTTTTTAAATCTCTGACTATAATTCATTTAGCATTACTTATAGGACAGGTGCTTTTTGGGGTAATTGTCTATTTTTTGAATAGGGAAATTTGGCAATATCATTTCCCTTCTTCTAACCACTTTTTTTGGGTAGCTATGGCAGTTGTTTTTACGTCACTTTTAGGTCATAAAGTATTCTACAAAAAAGGTCTTGAAGAAGTGAAAAGTAAAAAATCACTTTCTGAAAAATTGGCTACTTTTCAAAGTGTCTGTATCGTAAAGTATGGTTTAATTGAAGGAGCTTCAATTACTTGCATTGTTTTTGCTTCGCTTACTCAAAACATATACTTTCTACTCATTTCAGGGTTTTTACTATTGTATTTCGTCACGTTGAAGCCAACAAAAGAAAAAGTAATAAACGATTTGGAGCTTAGTAGAGAGCTTCAAGAGCAGTTTCACAAAGAGTATTAAGAATGGTGAAAAATTGGTTGGAACGTACAGAACTTCTGGTAAAATCAGAAGGAATTGAGAAACTTAAATCGGCAAATGTACTGATTGTAGGACTTGGAGGCGTGGGTTCATTTGCTGCGGAATTCATTGCTCGAAGTGGAGTAGGGAAGATGACCATTGTTGATGGCGATGTATTTGATATTACGAATATTAATAGGCAACTCCCTGCTTTGCAAACTACTATCGGTAAACCCAAAGCAGAGGTTTTAGCCTCTCGTTTGAAAGATATTAATCCTGATTTGGAGCTTACTGTTCTGACAGAATTTCTATCTCCCGAAAGAGCTTTTGAGTTAATATCTCCTGACTTTGATTATGTTCTTGATTGCATTGACAGTATTACGCCAAAATTAAATTTAATAATTGCTTCTCGCCGTAAAAAAGTAAAACTCATCAGTTGTATGGGATCTGGTGGTGTATTAGACCCTTCCAAAGTAAAAGTGTCTGATATTAAGAACACGCGTGATTGTCCATTGGCAAGAAATATTCGTAAACGCCTTAAAAAAGAAGGAATTACCTCAGGGTTTAAAGCTGTCTTTTCCACCGAAATTGCCCCGAAAGATACAATGCAACAAACTGATGGCACGAACTATAAAAAGTCCTTTTATGGAACCATTAGTTATATGCCCGCTGCTTTTGGGCTACACGCTGCTGCTACAGTAATAAACTATTTAATAACCAAGGAATTAGAGATAATTGATTGATTTTTCGGTAGAGTTACACAAAGTATGATACTCAAATCCACCCAAAATTGATGTAGAAAAACACAATTTCAAAGGCTTTTATATGGTTTTCAAACAGCAAGTTTTCCTTACCACTCGGCGTATGCGATGTCTCAAAAGTGTGTTATTTCCTTCAATGTTGGTAGTGTACTTTTTACCAATTTTATGTGTATATTCTTGAAACACAGAGGAAAAAGCCTCCCAATTATCTGTACAAATCTCATCAAAACTAACGCCCAATTTCTTCAATTTCTCACGAAATTTTTGGGCTGTTTTTATATTTCGTTTGCCCTATACCCACGCTACAATTTCCTTTGTTTCAGCACAATAAGCATAAATCAACCACTTTTTATTCTTCTTTTTTCCCACAAAAGTCCAAAGTTCATCAATTTGTAATGATTTGTATTTGCTTTGTTTGGGTTTGATTTCTTGATTGAAATTTACCAAAACAGAAAGCACTTTTTTGATGCTAACTTTCTCAATTTCAGCAATATCACGAATACCTACATTTCTTGCCAAAAGCAAGAGAATTTTCGCAGCGATATGCGAAGCCCAACCTTTATAGGTCAGATTATGATCGCCGATAAATTGGCGTTTACAGGTTTTGCAAAGATAGTTTTGTTTTCCGTAGGATTTTTTTCCGTTTTTTACTACATTTGTGCATTGACAATTGGGGCAGTGGAGTTTAATTGTTATTAGCATTCAACAAAAATACAACTTTACTCCCTGATTGTCAATTTTTTATACCATCATACTTTTTAAAACACGACCCAAAAAAATAGAAATTTTTGTCAATATATTTTTAAGCTACTAACTATTTGTCATTCAAAAATTTTTCTACCTTTGCACTGAAAACTTAGTAAAGTTTTTAAATATTATGAATTTTGAAAATTAGAATATTTTAAAAAAGGAAAGACAATGAATATACACAAGCAATCTACAATCGGTGTGATAGGTGCTGCAGGTCAAACAGGTGTGGCGGTTTTGAAAAGTCTTCTCAGCAAAGGTGTACAGGTGCGTGCCGTTATTCGACACGAAAGCCAAAAAGAAAAACTACCTGAAAATATAGAGACTATTGTAGCCAATAATTCAGATTGGAATGCACTTGCCTGCGCCATTGAAGGATTGGAAAGTGTTTACTATATTCCTCCCGTATTTTCCAAGCAGGAAGTTGCATTTGGCAAAAATGTGATAGCGGTGACACAAAAGCACAAAGTACGATTGGTATATCATTCTGTTATGCACTCCAATACGCCAACAATGCCACATCACTGGAATAAATACCAAGTAGAACAGCTTATCAAGAAATCGACAATTGATAAATGGACAATTGTCCAACCTGCTATGTATTCACAAACACCATTGTCTTTTCTCAATGCAGACAAAACTCGTATAATAGCAGGGTTCGATATGAACAAAACTTTTACACCTATAGATTTGGTAGATTTGGGTGAAGCTGTTGCCAATATCCTTATAAGCGATAGGCATCATCAGAAAGTGTACGAACTAGCAGGCAACGAAAAATTGACGCTGAGCAAAATGATAGAAATTATCCGACAAACAACAGGGAAAGACATCAAACCTGTCAGACTACCGTCTCTAATTGTTGCAATAGGTGCAGCTGTCAAACTGCGTACCCAAGCCGTATTGATGATAAAGACAATGTTCGACCATTACAACAAAAATGGTTTTACAGGAGAAAGTAAAGATTTAATCGGATTGATAGAGAGAGAACCTACTAGTTTCCGCCAAACAGTCGAACGGGAGTTGGCACTGTATTGCATTCAGTAGGCATAGATTATAGTATTTACAAGACTTTTTAGATAGTTTTTATAACCCAGAAATTTTGTTACCTTTGTCCCAAAAATGATTTTTAGTTTTAATATCCTGATAAAGTAGATTGGCAGTGTTTTCCAAAGTATGATACTCAAATCCACCCGAAATTGATGTAGAAAAACACAATTTCAAAGGCTTTTATATGGTTTTCAAACTTTTTTGAAAAACAGCAAGTTTTCCTTACCGCTCGGCGTATTCGATGTCTCAAAAGTGTGTTGCTTCCTTCAATATCAGTAGTGTATTTTTTACCTACTTTATGTGTATATTCTTGAAAAACAGACACAAAAGCTTCCCAGTTATCTGTGCAAATCTCATCAAAACTAACACCCAATTTCTTTAATTTCTCACGAAGTTTTTGGGCTGTTTTTATGTTTCGTTTGCCCCATACCCACGCTACAATTTCCTTTGTTTCAGCAGAATAAGCATAAATCAACCACTTTTTATTTTTCTTGTTTCCCACAAAAGTCCAAAGTTCATCAACTTGTAACGATTTGTATTTGTTTTGTTTGGGTTTGATTTCTCGATTGAAATTTACCAAAACCGAAAGCACTTTTTTGATGCTAACTTTCTCAATTTCAGAAATATCACGAATACCTACATTTCTTGCCAAAAGCAAGAGAATTTTCGCAGCGATATGCAAAGCCCAACCTTTGTAGGTCAGATTATGGTCACCGATAAATTGGCGTTTACAGGTTTTGCAAAGATAGTTTTGTTTTTTGTTCTTTTTATTCCCATTTTTGACTATCTTTGTGCATTGACAATTGGGGCAGTGGAGTTTAATTGTTATTAGCATTCAACAAAAATACAACTTTATTCCCTGATTGTCGAATTTTTATACCATCATACTTTTTAAAACACGACCGATTTTTCTAATTCTATTTTTATAAATTTTCTTTTAAAATGAATATAAAAAATGCTCAGTTAGAAGTAGATAACTGGATTAAACAACACGGAGTTCGCTATTTTAATGAATTGACAAATATGGCTCAACTTACTGAAGAAGTAGGTGAGGTGGCTCGTATCATCGCTCGTAGATATGGTGAGCAATCTGAAAAAGAAAGCGATAAAAATAAGGATTTGGGTGAAGAACTTGCCGATGTGGTGTTTGTAGTACTCTGTCTTGCCAATCAAACAGGGATTGATTTACAGGAAGCCTTCGACCGAAAAATGGATAAAAAAACTAAACGTGACCATAATCGCCATCATAATAATGAGAAATTAAAATAATTCAGGTAATATATTTTAAAAAGAAAGGATTAAATAAAATTATAAAAATAAGCCATAAGCTTGTAAACTTATGGCTTATTTTTTTGTATATCTATCAATGACTAAATATCAGTTTTTTACCAAAACTTATAAATAATTGTAAGATAAGTCCCTGACTGGTAGACCTTCTTATTTGTGAAAATCGAATTGAAAGAACCTCTATTTGTAATGGAAATTGTTGTATTTAGTGCTTCCAGACCAAAACCAAGATTATATCCCCATTCATTTTGTTTCAGGCTTTCGTTTAAGGAAATGTTTCCATCTTTTGTATTAAAATTGTTTCTGTAATAGGTTCCACCAAAAATAAACAAACGCTGTTGGTTTTTTCCTGAAGTTGTAGGTGACCCAAATTCTATATTTAAAGGAAAAGTGAATGAATGTCTTTTAAAAATTCCGTTTGCAGATTTTCCTGTATTGTAATCATATAATGTTTCGAGACTGAGGTGAAGTTTTTCCGTTATTTTATAGTTGAAGTGAAGTCCTGTGCTGTATGCAAATGCTGATTTGGAATCAAAAAATTCATCTCTATACAAATGTTTTCCCATACCTAAGTTCATAATGGCTCCAACTCGAAAACGATTCGTAAGAGTTTTGTTGTTTTTTTGGATTTTCTTTAAGGTAGCAATTGCTTCAATATCATTAGGTTGATTTGCAAGGTCTGTGATTACCCTGGCTATGAAGTTATTTATTTTAACCATTCCTTCATAATCTAACAGGTCTGCCTTATCTCCATACTGATGGTAAGGAGATTTTATCCCAGTAAACACGTGAACAGATGGAATACCTTTTTCTCCAAAATAGTGGGTGTCTGTTCTTTCCTCAATTTTGCTATTTACATTAAAAAGTGTAATATCTCCTGAATGCTTTTTTGCGATTTCTTCTCCGTTTTCAATGGTTTTTATTCCTTTGAGTTCTAGTTTTTTATTAGCTTCAAGCATACCAACCATATCAAAGTTAAACATTGCTTTTATATTTTCCAAGATGTCTTTTTCTAAATTATTTATAAAGTGAAGGGAGCCACGAAGCCCACTTTCTTCTGCATCGAAAGCAATGAATATCAGACTTCTTTTTGGATTATTTTCTGGTTTTGCAAAATATTTTGCTAATTCAATGAGTGCCGCGGTACCCGATGCATTGTCATCAGCTCCTGGATAGATATTTTTCTCTTTTTCTTTTGATAAATCATACCCTAAATGATCATAATGAGCACCTATTACGATATATTCACTCTTCAAAACGGAGTCTGTGCCTTCTACAATTCCAATGATATTGGTAGCATTTACTCTTGCTAAGTAAAATTTCAGTGAAAATTCCTGAAAATAGTCATTGTCAAAAGGTTTCAGACCTGCGGATATGAATTGTTCCTTTATGTACTCTTTTGCTAAATCTTTTCCATTTGTACCTAAGCCTCTTCCTTCGAGTTGTTCTGAGGCGAGATAATCAACATGATTTTTAAAGTCTTCAGCAGTGACAGTTTGAGCAGCAGAGTTGTAAAAACAGAAAATAAAGATGATGAATAGTATTTGGTATGGTTTCATAATGTGACTTTTTATTAATGAAAGACGCAAATCTACTATTAAATTTATTAGAAAACAATGCCTATTTACAGAAATATTTTTTGTAACTACGTGGTATGATACTTTGTAAACATTTCACAGAAAATTTTGATAGTAAAAATTTCCTAATACAGAAATAATTTGTAATTTTGAAGCTCGAAAAGAAGTGAAAAATAATTTAATTCATTACATATTATGATGAAAACCATTGACAATTTTAATTTCAAAGACAAAAAAGCACTTATCCGTGTGGATTTCAACGTGCCTTTAGATGAAAACTTCAAAGTAACCGACAATACACGTATTGAAGCTGCCAAACCAACGATTGAAAAAATACTAAATGATGGCGGTAGCGTGGTATTGATGAGCCATTTAGGTCGCCCAAAAGGAGAAAAAAATCAGAAATATTCGCTTAAACATATCGTTGATGAGGTTTCAAAAGAATTAGGAAAACCTGTTATTTTCGTTGATGATTGTGTGGGCGAAAGCGTAGAAAAAGCCGTAGCACAAGCTCCAAGTGGAAGCGTAATTCTGTTAGAAAATTTACGTTTTTATGCTGAAGAAGAAAAAGGGAATGAAGATTTTTCAGCGAAATTGGCAAAATTGGGTGATATTTACGTGAATGATGCATTCGGAACGGCACATCGGGCACACGCCTCTACAACTATCGTGGCAAAATTCTTCCCAAATAACAAATGTTTCGGATATTTGCTTGCCAAAGAGATTGAAAGTATCGACAAAGTGATGAAATCTGGCGAAAAACCAGTAACGGCTATCTTAGGAGGTTCTAAAGTTTCTTCAAAAATTACCATCATCGAAAATATTTTGGATAAAGTAAACCACTTAATCATCGGTGGAGGAATGGCGTACACTTTTGTGAAAGCACAAGGCGGAAAAATTGGAAATTCTATCTGTGAGGACGATAAGTTACAATTGGCGTTGGATATCTTAGCTAAGGCTAAAAGCAAAGGCGTTGAGGTGCATTTGCCGGTAGATGTAGTTGCTGCTGACGATTTCAATAATGAAGCTAAAACACAAGTAGTTGACGTTACTAATATTCCTGACGGATGGCAAGGACTTGATGCTGGACCAAAAAGTTTGGCAAACTTCAAAGAAGTTATCTTAAAATCAAAAACCATTTTGTGGAACGGACCTGTGGGCGTGTTTGAAATGCCTACTTTTGCCAAAGGAACCATTGAAGTGGGTAATTTCATTGCCGAAGCTACCAAAAACGGAGCATTTTCACTTGTAGGTGGAGGTGATTCTGTGGCTGCCGTAAAACAATTTGGCTTTGAAAACAAAGTAAGTTACGTTTCTACAGGAGGTGGAGCGATGCTTGAAAGCCTTGAAGGTAGAGTACTACCAGGAATTCAGGCTATTTACGAGTAAATTTTTTCATAATAAATAGTTTTAAATTGAAAAGATGTTGTCCAAATTTTTGAATAACATCTTTTTCTTTTTACTAAAGTCGGTCGAAATTTTATGGTTTACTTTTTCTTGCAGTCGCACTCAACTGAATTCCAGCCCTCAACAAATCTCTCAATAGCGTCACCAGATTTAACAATGGCAAAAATGGTAACCAAGATGATGAAAATAACTTTAGATACAGACCATTTTTTCTTCTCTTTCATAACATTCTGATTTTGATTTGTAAAATTAAACTAAGTTTATTTGTTAATTGAGTTTTGATAATTAGCTACAAACTTCCCGATGGAATATCCAACCTGATAAACAAAGAAAATACCTAAAACAATCATCAGGATAAATCTTGATAACGATAATCTTCCTTTGCTCATTGCTTTCAAGTATTATGATTTCTTCGGCAATTATATAACTATTTTTTGATAAAATCAATAATTTGCTGTTTATATTTCTTGTTTATGATAAATATAATAGGAATATTGCATATTGAAAAGCGAATTATTTAACTAAAAAAATTTCAATCTAATTGTTTTGCGAAATGTTTTGAATCAGAATAATATGTTTTTAGTTAAAAGGACGTTTATGCTGTTTTTGTAAATTTTTATTGCGTATGGTTACCTTTTTGCGTAACCAAATATGATTTGAAACTATTTTGTGTATTGAAAAATCTTTCATAATTTAGCTACCTTAAAAAGGACTTCTATCTATGGAAAAAGAGTTAAAAATTTCGGTCATTGGAGGAGGAAGTTGGGCAACGGCATTAACGAAAATACTAACTACCAACCTTTCGCAGGTATGTTGGTATATGCGGAATAGTTCGGCAATTGAACATATCAAAAAAACAAATCATAATCCTAATTATATAACCGATGTTGAGTTCGATATAAATAAATTGAAGCTAACCGATGATATTAATGAGGCTGTTGCATATGGAGACTACTTAGTCTTTGCCATTCCGTCGGCGTTTTTAAGTTCAGAGCTTCAAAAGTTACACCTTCCGTTATCGGATAAAACTATTTTCTCTGCCATTAAGGGCATCGAACCCCAAAGTGGTTTGATTGTCGGTGAATATTTTCACAAAATACATCAAGTACCTTACGATAACATCGGTGTAATTGCCGGTCCGTGCCACGCAGAAGAAGTTGCCCTCGAAAGGCTATCCTATTTAACCATAGCGTGTTTCAATCAGGATAAAGCAAATACAATGGCACAGGCAATGAAAACCTATTATGTCAAAACGAAGCTATCAGATGATGTTATTGGAATTGAATACGCTGCAATGTTAAAGAACATTTACGCTATTGCAGCTGGAATTGCCCACGGATTGGGTTATGGCGACAATTTTCAAAGTGTTTTGATGAGTAACGCCATACGTGAAATGCGTAGATACATTAAAAGAATCCATAAAATAAAACGAAATATCAATAATTCAGCTTATTTAGGCGATTTATTGGTTACGAGTTACTCTCTTTTTAGTCGAAACAGGACATTCGGAAATATGATTGGCAAAGGATATACTGTAAAGAGTGCAATTATGGAAATGAATATGGTTGCTGAAGGGTATTACGCCGTAAAAAGTGCTTATGAAATCAATAATAATCATTTTCGAAGAAGTCGTACTCCCATTTTAGATGCAGTGTATCATATTTTGTATGAAAATAAGAAAGCAAAAAAGGTATTTGCAGAACTAACAAATCATTTGAATTAACTTCTAAGGATAATTAAAATGAAATCCCCTAAAAAGAAAATTTATTTCTGGATAAATAATATATGTCAACTAAAAAAGGAATTCCTTTTTTGTTTAATTGAAATAAAATAGACTTAAAAGGAAGTTTGATTTATCATTTTAAAAATTAGTTATCCTAAAAAGGGGATTTGAATTAGGATTTTAATTTTATATTTGCTTTGTTTGTTAGTATGATTGAAGCGAAATGTTTTATTTTAACTTAGTTTTTAATTCCGATTTGATGTAAATAAAATTATTTTTCTTAAAAAGGTAGTTTATTTTAGTGTTTTTAAAATTGAATTAGCTGATTTAATCTTCCTTTTGGGGATAAATAGAGTATATTAACATAATAAAGAAATAATTTCAAGAAAAAATAAAAATAAATGAGTATAATTAAACTAAATTTCTAAGTTATGAAAAATAATAATTTGGTAGCCTTAGATATGTCTAAGCTACATAATGTAGAGTTATATCAGTTGATGAGTCGTTTTTTAGACGATTTTTTTAAAAGCAATCTGGATTTGGAAAAAGATGGGGATTTTAAAAGATTAATTGAGTCATTAAAAACTCAATTACCTATTTTTAATGCTGCATCTAATCAATTAAGAGCTAATAATGACTCTTCTAAAATAAGAAACGCCGATAATGAACGAGGAAGTGCTTTCAAATCGTTAAAAAATTCCTTAAGAGCCTATCAGAGTACAAAAGAAGCAAATGAAAAAGAGGCATATGATGCTATTAATTTGGTTCTTTCGGAATATAAAGGCTTAGAAAGTAGCAGTTATGAGGTACAAACAAACCGTATTGTCAATTTGGTTGAACGTTTGAAGTCGGATACTTATAAAAAGCATATAAAGGAGCTTTCAATTGAGAAATTTGTAACTCGTTTGGAGAATTCAAATACCCATTTTGATGAACTTTTTGCAAAACGCTCTTTTGAGGGTTCCCAAAAGCAAAATTATGATACAAAAATCATCAGAAAGTCTATCTTAGAGGATTACAGAAAGTTAGTTAACTATGTTTATGCCATTGCTGAGGTTAGAGAAGATAATTTTTATAAAGATACCTTAGTTATTATCAATAATTCACGCAGATATTTCGCTGACACTATCCTTTCTCGAAGAACGAAAAAGAAAGATACCAAAAAGGAGAATAAACAAGATAAAACTGAAATGTAAAATCATAGATTGAAGCTCATTTTTTGTTTATTTAAATAGAAAATAGCTATATCTGAATGCCTAATTAGCCTATCATTGATACGATAAATTATTAATTTAATACCATTATGATTAAAATAAAACAAATATTGTTAGCAGGACTAACGTCTTTGCTTGTTTGGAGTTGTGAGGAGAAAAAAAGTACTTCGAAAGAGGCTGATGCAATTCCTGAGAAACAAAAAACATTTACTTTTTCGACTTGGATAACTTATGACAGGGAAAAAACAAACACAAGTTATCACGAAGAATTTAAAAAATACAAAGAACACGGCATTACTGAGGTTTTAGTAAATACAGAAGCCAATGCAGAGGCACTCAAACGACTTGTTCCGATAGCAAAACAAGAAGGAATTAAACTCCACGCGTGGATAATGACTGTAAATCGCCCTGGAGATAAGGTCGCTTTGGAACATCCTGAATGGTATATGGTCAGTAGGGAAGGCAAATCGTGCCACGATGTTCGTCCTTACGTTGATTATTATCAGTGGTTATGCCCCACACGTACAGAATCCCGAGAACATATCCTGAATCTGGTTAGCCAACTTGCAGAAGTGGAAGGTATAGAGAGTGTTCACTTGGATTATATTCGTTTTCCTGATATTTATCTCCCGATAGGGCTATTACCAAATTATAATCTTGTTCAGGAAGAAGAATTACCGCAATTTGATTTCTGTTATTGTGATGCGTGTACCTCTGAATTCGAGAAATTACATCATAAGAACCCAAAATCATTCTCAAATCCGGCTATTGATATGGAATGGAAGCAATTTCGTTTGAATAAAATACGTGATTTGGTTAACGAGGCTTCAGAAATAGTACATAAAAAGGGTAAAAAAATTACAGCAGCCGTATTTCCTTATCCCGAAATGGCTGACCATATGGTAAGACAACGTTGGGATAAATGGAATATAGACCGCGTATATCCGATGATATATCATAACTTCTATAATGAAGAAACTGATTGGGTAGGATTTGCAACCAAACAAGGAGTTGAGGATTTAAAAAATAATAACACCGAATTACATACAGGTATTTATGTGCCACCAATTTCAGCAGATGAATTAAGAAAGGCGATTCTGTTTGCTAAAGATAACGGAGCTACAGGAGTTTCCTTTTATGATGGTCCTGAAATTACAGAAGAACAATTAAAGGTAATTCAGGAATTAAGCAAATAAATTTAGGGTATTTCTGTTTGTCAAATAAGGTAAACTAATTTTTAGTTTCTTCGTTTGATAAACAGAAATACTATTTTTAAAATAAATTAACCATAAAATTAATATATTATGAATAGAATGTTTTTAGTATTGCTCATTGCATTTACCTCATTATCTTTTTCATATTCTCAGCAGATTGAAATTAAGAAAGTATTTGGTGAAAATAGATTTTACCAAGATGGAAAGCGTCTGTATATGAAAGATGTAATTACATTGATGGAAAACAATCAGGAAGCTTTACTAATTATGAAAAAAGCCAGACAAAACAATAACATAGCTATACCTGTTTCTATTGGGGGAGGTGGTTTGATTGGTTGGAATTTAGGTAAATTAATCTCAGGAGGCAAACCGAATTGGATTGTGGCAGGAATAGGAGCTGGATTAACAGGGATTGCAATCAAACTAAATTCAAATGTAAATAAATATTCAAAACAGGCTGTCGAGATATACAATTCTTCTTTAAATAAAGATAGTTCATACAGATTTCATCCTGAATTTAATTTAATTTCCAACGGAATGGGAATTGGATTCGCTGTAAAATTTTAAAAGACGTCCAAAAGTAGTTCTACATAGGGTTACCAATATTGCACAGGCATAATAGTGCATACTTCTATTGATTTTAAAAATAAATGATAATATAAAAAATTCAATTAAAAGCTAAATTATTTGCTTTTTTTATTATTTTATGTTATATTTGTCGGTAATATTTATTGAATTTATTTTTATAAATGATAAAAATTTATTGAATAAATATCTATTTCCAGAAAAGTGTAGCATATCATTATTTTTTTAACATAAAAACTGGCTTCGTATGAAAAAAGGACTTGTATTATTTTTCGTTTTACTAACCGTTGTGGTTTGGGGACAAAAAGACGTTACAGGAGTGGTAAAAGACCAGCAGGGCGTACCCATTATAGGGGTGAATGTCGTTATCAAAGGAACTAGCAAAGGAGTTTCTACTGATTTTGAAGGTAATTTTGTGTTGTCAGCCAAAGAAGGAAATGTGCTTGTGTTTTCGGCAATTGGTTACAAAATGCAGGAGAAAAAAGTGATGAAAAACGGAGCTTTTATCTCTGTTGTAATGGAAGAGGATTTGATGGAAATAGATGAGGTGGTTGTTACAGGTTATCAGACAGTTGACCCTACTAAAGTGGCTACTTCCTATACTAAAATTGACATTAAAAACTTTGAGCGAAGAGGAACACCCGATATTATTTCAGGAATAGAAGGGCTTTCGGCTTCTTTGGTTTTGTCCAACAATCCGAATAACCCGACAGGTTCTAAGGAATTTTCCATTCGTGGGGTTTCTACACTCTCTGGAGATTCTCGTCCGCTTATTGTTTTGGACGGATTTCAATACGGCGGGAGACTTGAAGACATCAATCCGTATGAGGTAGAAAGTATTACCTTGCTTAAAGATGCTGCTTCGGCTTCTATTTATGGAGCAAAATCATCTAACGGAGTAATCGTAATTACAACTCGAAAAGGTAAAGAAGGAAAAACACAAGTGCGTTATACTAGCAATCTTACTTTTGAAGATAAAATGGATTTGGGGTATATTATGAATCGGGTTTCTTCGTCTAAATTGGTGGATATTCAGCATCAGTATGCTAAGGAAAATCACAATTTTGTACAAAATTATCAAAAACTTTTTGAAGCGAATAGCCCTTATGCTTCATACTATGCAGCAAATTCAAATCGTGTGTATTATCTTTATGGATTAAAGAAATATGGGTATATTACCGAACAAGATTTTGATGAGCAGATAGCTCAACTTCGCTTGTATGATAACACGAAAGATATTGAGCGTTTGTATTTGCAAAGCCCAATTACTAATCAACAAAACATATCAGTATCAGGTGGTTCAGAAGCATTCAAATATCGAACTTCATTGAACTACACACATAGTTTGAAAGGTGTTAAAAATAATGAGAACCAAAGAGTTATATTTGATTTTATCTCTAATTTGAAATTTAGTCCAAAAGTGAATTTAGATTTTCAAACTAGTTTAACATCAAACAATAATTCTTACAAACTCATAGAAGATCAACAGAAAAGTTTGGAACGAAGCGACATTTTTAAAATTGGTTCATATGACCGCTTTTTTGACGAAAAAGGAAATCCATTATCTGTTTTTAAACCTGGAGGAAATGTAGGGACAAACTCTGGAGGGCTTTTTGGTGGAAAAGATCCCTATGAAATTCAAAGATTAGTAGCTAATGGGCTTTTAGATGAAACCTATTACCCAGCACTTGACTTTGGTAAATACACAACTAAAGAAAACGATTGGACAGCACACGTTCAAGGACTTTTAAACATCGAACTCAATGAAGGGTTAGTTGCTAAAATAGGAGGACAATTGAGGAAGAAAGCCTTTAGCACAAATAACACATCAGCTGCGGACTCTTGGTATATGAAAAGTCTTATCAATAATACCACACCATTGTCATTCAGTGGAAATGCCAGAGATTTGATAATTCCTTACGGAGCTCGTTTCAGAGAAACTCGTGGAGAATCTATTGATTATTTGTTCCGCACCCAACTTGAATTTAATAGAACATTTGGTGAACATAACATACATTTACTCGCAGGGGCTGAAGCTCAGGAGGATAAAATACAACTAACCCAAATAGATCGTTTAGGATATGACCCTAAGTCAAACTTGTATTTACCTACCGATTATAAAACCTTACGTGATGATATAAATAATGTTTATCATCCTAACAAAAGAATTGCCAGTGGTATTCGTTTTGATGAGGGCTTTGAAGAATTTCAAAACAGATATATTGCCGCATATTCTAACTTTTCGTACTTATACACCGATAAATACGTACTCTCTGGAAGCATACGTATCGACCAATCTAATCTTTTTGGAACAGACCCTAAATATCGATATAAACCTTTCTGGTCGTTGGCTGGTCGTTGGCGTTTGGGAGAAGAGGCTTTCCTAAAGGATAAAAATATGAAACTTGATTTACGTGTTTCTTATGGAGTTAATGGAAATATCGCTAATAAATACGGACCTTTTGATATTGCAGAAAGGAGATTCGAGTATCGAGCAGGAGACATACTTGCTTTAAATATTACAAACTATAGAATCAACAATTTAAGATGGGAAAGGTCAGAAACTGCCAATTTTGGAGCGGATTTGTCTTTTTTCAACAATCGTTTAGAATTAGTATTGGACTATTATCGTAAAAAGACAACAGATGCTTTGGCAAAAATAGATTCAGATCCCACTTTTGGTGCTGATTTTGTTTATCGCAATGATGCCTCTTTAATCAACAATGGGTATGAAGTAATGCTCACTTCCCGAAATATTCGTACACCAGATGTACTTTGGGAAACTCAACTCTTCTTCAGATATAATAAATCAAAGATTACTGAAGCAAGTTTTGATACCAGTACAGGAAGACCACACAATTTTTCCGGAAAAGTACACAATATGAAAGGTAACGAACCTAACTCTTTGTATGTATTTGAGTATGCTGGGGTTAGTGATACTGGAGAAGGTCAAATCCGTAAGGCAGATGGTAGTCTAGTAAAAGTAGAGTATAGCTATAGTACTCCCAAACTTTTCAATTATGATGACTTGAAAGCTGTGGGAACAGTAATACCTAAGTACGCAGCTTCAATGAATAACAATTTTACATACAAGGGGGTGGGACTTTCATTTTTATTTGTGTATCAAGGAGGACACGTTATGCTCAAAGATAGCTATAATGGTTCTCCAATTCAAAATGGAGTTTCACTAATGCATAAAGATACTGAAAGAGTTTGGCAAAAACCTGGTGATGAGTCTTTTACTGATATTCCTAAGCTTAATTCGGCATTATATAGTAGCATCATTAGTGGTTCAACTAAGAATGTGTTACCTGCTGATTTTATCCGATTAAGGGATGTAGTTTTAAGTTATACCTTACCAACCAGTCTCTTAGGTGGGCTTAAAGTCAAAGAATTGACAGTAAATATGAGAGCAGGAAATTTGTGGTTGTGGACTAAAAATAAAGAAGGTATCGATCCTGAAACACAAGGGTTAGGAATCAGAACTCCTCGACTGCCCAAAACCTACACGATGGGGATTAATCTAATCTTTTAAATCTTGAAGAAATGAAAAAGTTATATTTTTTAAGCATACTGGCAGGAGCCATTGTTTCCTGTGATAAATATTTGGATATTGAACCAAAAGGCTCCGTTATTCCTCGTACGGTGGAAGAATACGATTTGCTCCTTAATGGAATACATAGCACTTCTAATGAAGATGTTCTGGCACTTACAGCTGATGATTTTAATCTTTATACTTTCAATTCGTCACAGGCGATAGATGTAAAAAGTCCAGATAACCAAGATTTTCAGTTGTATTCGTGGGGCGATTTTCGGTTCTATAACATAACCTACCCTGTTTTGGCTTGGAACACATCGTATAGTAATATCTATATCAACAATAAAATCATCAATGAGGTAATACAATCAGATCCTTCACTGAGTTTCAAGGAAGAAGATAAATTTAAAATACAAGCCGAAGCCTATTACAACAGAGCATTGGACTACTTTTTCTTGGCAAACATTTTTGCTAAAGCCTATTCATCTTCAGCTGATAGAGATTTTTCTGTTCCCATAGTTACTAAGGCTGATGTAACACAATATAATTTACCAAGAGCAACAGTTAAAGAGGTTTATGATTTTATTATCAATGATTTAGAAAAATCGTTAGAATATCTTCCTGCTAAATCAAAAGCGCATATTCGTCCGAATATAGGTTCAGGCTACGCGTTGTTATCAAGAGTGTATCTTTATAAGGGAGATTATCAAAATTCTTTAGAATATGCTAATAAAGCAATAGGAATTTCTAATGTTACGTTGCAGGATTATGTAAATTTTGATGAAACAAAAATGGAAGAAGCTTATAGCTTTGAACAATATTCCATTCGCTATTTTGGTGCAACTGCAGGTTATGGAGGTAGTTTATCTAATAATTTGAAAACTGTTTTAAGCACTACGGACGATGCCCGTTATTACAAGTTCTATGAGGTTGATCCAAACTATGGTGAGGGAAGAATATCCTACCAAGTTACACCCAATGCGGCTCCTTCTGTGGGTGAAATGTACATAACTCGTGCTGAATGTTATGCTCGTTTGGGTAAAAAAGATTTGGCAATCGCCGATTTGAATACGTTACGCGAAAAACGCCTCAAAAATTACACACCTTTGCAATCTGCTGATTTTTCGTCAGATAAAGATTTGATAAAATTCTGTTTGGAGGAACGAAGACGAGAAACTTTCCAATCGCATTTACGCTTGTTTGATGTGAAGCGAATGAATTTGGAGCCTGATTTTGCAACCACGCTTGTAAAGGAATTTCAGGGAGAAACTTACAAAGCTGAACCAAATTCAGGCAAGTTGGTGCTACCTATTCCTGCACAAGTAATGAAATTCAACCCTTCTTGGAAGAATAATTAATTTATGTGATGAAAAAAATAAGCATACTTTTGGCTTTTACTATGGTAATTAGCTGTGGTACGCCAGATAAAAAAGGTAATTTACTTTCGGGAAAAGTTTCAGGAGAAGCCAATAATAATTTGTCGGTTAATTTGCCTATTGACGGGAAATATTTTGCAGGGAATAATCAGCAAATCAACATTAAAAAAGACGGAAGTTATTCTGTTGAAATTCCTGAGGGAACAGCAGGAATGGTTTTTTTACACAATCACTTTATTCCAGCCTACTTGTTTATAGATAAGCAAGAACAATATGTTGTGGATTTTCAGGGCGAAGAAGTTACTTACGACTCTGATAATCAAAAGATGTTTCAATTGTTCAATGATTTGGAATTGTTTGCTGATGTTCGCAGCACAGTAGATGTGGAAAAGCACACGAACTTGGAGAGTAAAGTAAAGTATTATTCTGAATTATTGCAGCGAAGAAAAGAAATTCTGGATAAAGCTCGTGAAGAATTGCAACTTTCTGAAGTGGCTTATGAAAAGTTGAAAAATCTGGTAGCATTGAAAGTAGCTGACTTGCAATCTGCTGATTTTTTCTTCACATTCCGACTTTTTTATGAGCAAACTCCCGAAAAAAATAAGGAATTTGCTGATGTATATTTGAATTCTTGGGAAGAAATTTACGAAAAAGCCTTTCAAAACCCCGATTTATCGGCGTATGATGGGCAAACTGCCTTTCTTTCGCGTTACAGAATGCTACAAGATATTAAAAATACAGGAACTTTGCAGTTTGAATCATCTGAAAAGCCTTATTTCATTCGTGAAATTGATTTTTTCCGAGCAAATTTACCACAAAATTTAGTTGAGTATGCTTGGGCAAATACAATGTACGAAGGGCTGATGCAGGGAAATTTTGAAAAAGAATGGATTGCCAATTTCGAAGAATTTAAAACACAATTTCCGAGGAGTAAACTCACGGATTTGCTTATTCCTTATTTAAAGAAGGTTGTTGAATATCACAGTAGTGAGAAAGGTTTTTCTGTGAATTTTGTAGAAAACTATCAAAACATCAACTCTTTAGATGAACTTTTTGCAAAATATCAAGGAAAAGTACTTTACATTGATATTTGGGCGACTTGGTGTGTGCCTTGCCGTAAAGAATTACAATATTCTAAGGAAAATCATCCCACTTTGGAAACAATGGGCGTGATTCCTGTTTATCTCTCGATTGATAAAAATAGTGCTGATAATCAATGGAAAACAATGATTAAAAATCTGAAATTGGAAGGTATTCATATCAGAGCCAGTGAATCACTTCAAAAGGAATTGGGCGAGTTTGTTAAGGCAATTCCTCACTATATCATAGTTGGGAAAGATGGTAAAATTAAAGAGAAATCCGCCAAACGTCCTAGTGATAAACAAGATTTATTCGACCAACTAAATAAGTACTTATAGTTTAGTTATTTAGAAGTTTTTTTGAATTCGTTACAAAACTTATTTTTCACTTTTCAAGAGTTTTGTAACGAGTTCTTTTTTTGTGACGTTGCCATAGAATTGCTGGTAAAGTTTTGTATTTTCTACAAATAAATAAAATATTTATTATCAATTTATTGCAAATTCTGGGTGCTTAATTTAAAAATTAGACTTTTGTATTTTGCTTTCAACTTATTTTTCGTATCTTTGTCCCCGAATCCTCAAAACGCTTTGAGGATTTTTCGTTTTTTTAAAAATAAAGGAATTATGAGTAACGTATCGTATTACACCGCTGATGGTTTAAAAAAGTTGAGAGAAGAACTTAATCAACTAAAAGATGTTGAGCGCCCTAAGGCTTCGCAAGCTATCGCTGAAGCAAGAGATAAAGGAGATTTATCTGAAAATGCCGAATATGATGCAGCCAAAGAGGCTCAAGGACTTTTGGAGATGAAAATAGCTAAGTTGGAAACACTGTTAGCAAATGCCAGACTGATTGATGAATCACAACTTGATACTTCAAAAGTGTTGGTGCTTTCAACGGTTAAGATAAAAAACTTGAATAATAATATGCAAATGACATATACTTTGGTTGCTGAAAGTGAAGCTGACTTAAAGTCAGGAAAAATTTCTGTAAGTTCTCCTATTGGCAAAGGCCTATTGGGTAAATCTGTTGGGGAAATAGCAGAAATAAATGTTCCCAACGGAGTTTTAAAAATGGAAATTTTAGAAATTACCAGATAGAAGGCTTATGGCAACAATTTTTACAAAAATCATAAATGGAGAAATTCCGTGCTACAAAATTGCAGAAGATGACGATTTTATAGCCTTTTTGGATATTAATCCGAATGCCAAAGGACACACACTTTGTGTTCCCAAAAAAGAAGTGGATAAAATTTTTGATTTGGAAGATGAGCTGTACTTGAAGTTGATGATTTTCTCTAAAAAGATAGCTAAAGCATTAGAAAAGGCTATTTCTTGTAATAGAGTAGGAGTAGCGGTCGTAGGATTGGAAGTGCCTCACGTTCACGTACATCTGATTCCTATCAATAGGATGGAAGAGATGACTTTTAACGAAAAAGTAAAGCTTACAGATGCCGAATTTAACAAAATAGCTGAACAGGTTAGGAAATTTCTTTTAGACTAGCTGTTTGTTGACATAATGTTTGTATGTTAAATATTTGTTAGGAATTATTTTAAACTTGGAAAATTAACGCTGATATTATACTTTTGGCGTTGATTATTCTAACCAAAAATGTAGCATTTTAGAAAAGGAGTGAATACGCGCAAAAAGTTCAAGTTTAAAAGTTGTTATAAATAAAAACTAAATAATGAAAAGAGTATTAATTTTATTTTGTGTAAGTTTGATGTTGTTTTCTTGTGCATCAAGGGATAAGGTAGCTTACTTTACCAATGCTAAGAATAACAAGGTGGAGACATTGAAATCCTATGTTTCAAGACTTCAGCCAGATGATTTGTTGAGTATCATAGTGAACTCCAAAAGTGAAGAATTACTTAGTGAGTTTAACAAAGGGTTAGTAGGATTTCAGCCTTCTTCAGGAGTAAGAGTATCACAGTCGATGTTACAGACTTACTTGATAGATAAGGATGGATACATCCACTATCCAACTATTGGGAAAATAAAGTTGGGAGGTCTAACAAGGCAAGAAGCTGTAGATTTGCTTACAAATGCTATAAAGCCTTATATAACGGACGCTACAATCAATTTGAGAATTTTGAATTTCAAAATAACAGTAGAAGGCGAGGTTAATCGACCTGGTACCTACACTATAGAATCGGAGAGAATAACACTTCTTCAAGCTTTGAGCCTTGCTGGAGATTTGACAATTTATGGCAAAAGAAAGAACATTTTGATCATACGAGAGCAAGATAATCAACGAGTTTATAAAACTATTGATATTACTTCTACAGATTTTATGAATTCCGAGTACTACTACTTAAACCAAAATGACATTGTTTATGTAGAACCAAATAAAACGAGAGTTAATTCTTCAGTTGTGGGACCTAATACAACCACAATAATTTCGTCTATTTCAGTGCTTGTAGCTGTGGTAGCTTTAATAGTGAATATAAGTAGATAATTTTTATGGATAATAGAGAAAAATTTAACTCAGAGGAAACGACAGGAAATTTTAATTTTATGGAGCAAATAACTCCATATGTTTCCCGTTGGAAATGGTTTTTAGCTGGAGGCTTTTTAGCTTTGTTGGTTGCTTTTTTATATTTGAGGTATGCAACTCCACTTTATAAAGCATCAACAACAATTATGCTTAAAGATGAAAACAAAGGAGGGACTGTCAATGAATTCTCAATCCTTTCTGATTTGAATATTGGAGTAAAAGACAATGTCGAAAATGAAGTAGAAGTACTACGCTCGAGAACATTATCAGAGAAAGTAGTCAAAAAACTTAATTTGAATGTTTCTTATTTTCCTTTAGGGAAGAAAAAGCCGGACTTATACAAAGAATCTCCAGTAAATATTACACTGGAGAAAATAGCGGGTAGGTTTGATAAAGAAATGCCTCTAAATTTAGAAGTTAAAGGATTAAGTGATATTGCCTACAATTTTTACAATGATGGAAAGTTACTGGGAAAATATAACTATGGAGAAACGGTTAAAAATGAAATAGGGCAGTTTGTGGTAAACAAGTCTGAGCTGTATTTTAGCAAACCAGATTTCGGTTTGTCTATAGAACTTAATGGAGTTGAAAATACAGCTCAGATATATAGAAGAGTATTGAATGTAAATTTGCTTGGAAAAAATACTAGCGTTTTGGAGCTTTCATCAACAAATTCAAATAAGGAGAAAGCAATAGACTATTTGAACACTCTTGTTGAAATTTATAATTCAGATGCGATTGCTGACAGACGTTTTATATCTGAAAACACTTCTGATTTTTTAACCCAACGTCTTGACATTCTTACTAAGGAAATAGATGCAGTTGAGAAAACTACTGAAAAGTTCAAGAAAGATAATCAGGTTACAGATATTGTTTCTGAGGCTAATCTGTATACTCAAAACACGAGTGAATTTGAGAAAAGATACTTGGATGTCAACACTCGTGTTGAGTTGATTGACAATGTAATAAAAGGATTTATTGATACGGAAACAACAGGGAAGACTTTTCCTATGTTAGATGCTCTTACGGCAGATCCTGCATTGTCAGCAGCAATTAATGAACACAACAAGTTAGTTTTGTCTCGTAATGAATCAGCGGTTAATGCAGGTCCTGAGAACTTTAGGATAAAACAAATGGATGAGCAAATCAAATCGCTAAAAAAAGCCATCAAAGAAAACCTTATCTTGTTGAAGTCTAACTTGAATATACAAAAATCAGATATTAGTAGACAACAAAGAGTATTGAGTGGTAGAGTTAGTTCAGTACCTACTTTGGAAAGAGAATTCCGAGAAATTACAAGACAACAAGGTGTAAAAGACGCATTATATCTATATTTATTGGAGAAAAGAGAAGAGGCAGAGATTTCTACAGTTGCTTTAGCACCTAATGCTAAGGTAATTGATAGAGCGTTCTCTTCAAACATTCCAGTATCTCCTAAAAAGATGATAATTTATCTAGCAGCTTTGATACTTGGTTTAGTTATTCCTTTTACAATCATATATCTTAGTACTTTATTAGATAATAAAATCAAGAATAAGTCTGATGTGGAGAAATATCTATCTGCTCCATATTTAGGAGATGTACCTCATACCAAGTCAGATGATAAAATCATTAAGGCTAATAGTAACTCCGAGTTTGCTGAAGCACTTCGTATCATTAGGACTAATATGGATTTTATTCTTGGTAATATTGCGGAAAACAGAAGTAAATCTATATTTGTAACTTCAAGTTTGCCTAAAGAAGGAAAAACCTTTATGGCAATGAATCTTGCAGGGACGTTCGCTCTTTCTGGTAAAAAGACTTTACTTATTGAAATGGATATCCGTAATCCTAAAATAGGTCAATATTTAAAATTACCTTCACAAGGCCTTACTAATTATCTGGCATCAAGTGATATAGACATCAACTCTGTGATAGTTAAAGTTCCAGATTTCAAAGAATTATATGTAATTCCAGCAAAAGTAGTTCCGCCAAATCCAGCAGAATTGCTTATGAATCCGAAGCTTGCAGAAATGTTTGAATATCTGAAGACAAAGTTTGATTACATAATCGTTGATACGGCTCCTGTGAATTTAGTTGCAGATACTCTGTTAACGGCAAAAAATGCGGATGCATTTGTTTATGTAGTAAGAGAGAATCAAACAACTAAGGAAATGCTTCAAAAAGCACAAAAATTACATAAGGAGAATAAACTTCCTAATATGTGTGTGTTATTGAATGACACAACTGTTAAAGCTAACGATAGCTATGGTTATGGTTATTTTCAGGACAAACACCAAAAGAAACCTTGGTGGAAGAAAATATTAGGATAATTTAATTATTAAAATAAAAGAGCTGACAATAAAGTCAGCTCTTATTTTTTGTAATAATTTAATCTCAAAAATTCTTATTAATGATAGTTTAATGTCTAAAAAACTGAATTCTTTTTGTTTCAATAACTATTTTTTGCTAACTTTGAGGCAATGAAAATTAAAACTTAAAACTTTGAGAAATGGCTAAAAAAACGTATCAAACAATGGGTGAGTTTATCATCCAAAACCAAAAGGATTTTAAATATTCCACAGGAGAACTTACCAGACTTTTGAGCTCTATTCGATTGGCTTCCAAGGCTGTAAATCGAGAAGTGAATAAAGCGGGATTAGTAGAAGACATTTTAGGCGATATGGGTGAAGAAAACATTCAAGGCGAAGTTCAAAAAAAATTAGATGTTTTCGCTAATGAAATTTTTATAAAAGCCCTGACGCAACGCGAAGTAGTTTGCGGAATTGCCTCTGAAGAAAACGAATTTTTTATTCCTGTAGAAGCTTCTGAAAACAGCCATTTAAGCAAATATGTGGTGCTTATCGACCCTCTTGATGGTTCAAGTAATGCCGATGTAAATGTGACAGTTGGAACTATTTTTTCAATTTACCGAAGAATTACTCCAGAAGGAACGCCAGTGCAATTAGAGGATTTTTTACAACCAGGAAATCAGCAGGTTGCGGCGGGTTATATTGTTTACGGGCTTTCTACTATGCTCGTTTACACTACAGGCAGAGGTGTAAATGGCTTTACGTTAGACCCTTCCATCGGGACTTATTATCTTTCACATCCCAATATGCAATTCCCAAAAGAAGGCTCTATCTACTCCATAAATGAAGGCAATTACGTCCATTTTCCGCAAGGAGTGAAAGATTATATCAAGTATTGCCAAGAGTTGGAAGAAAATCGTCCTTATACATCACGATACATAGGTTCTTTGGTGTCTGATTTCCATAGAAATATGCTAAAAGGAGGAATTTATATTTATCCTTCGGGAACACGTACGCCACAAGGAAAATTGCGTTTGCTTTACGAGTGTAATCCTATTGCATTTTTAACGGAACAAGCTGGAGGAAAAGCCTCTGATGGTTATAATCGAATTATGGATATTCAAGCAACCACTTTGCACCAACGTGTACCTTTTTTCTGTGGTTCGGTAAATATGGTAGAAAAAGCAGAGGAGTTTATGGCAAAATATCCCGAAGATAAACCAGTTTATTGAAAAAATTTAGTTAGTGTGCTCCCATAATTGTTATAGATGACGATTATGGGAATATTATAATGTTTAAAAAAATAGATAATGGAATTGAATTCTGATGTAAGAATCTCCATAACGGGTATGGGATCGGTTTCGGCTTTAGGAAATTCTTTAGAAGAAATCACCCAATCCTATGAAAATAACAAGACACATATTTCCGTAAATAATTCAATTCCAATGGCAAGATTATCCGAAAGTAGCCATTTGGAAGTTGAAAATCTCAGACATTCCATCGAAAGTTATAAAAGTTTAGATGCTTCTGTTTTGTATGCTATTTGTGCTTCACGTAAGGCAGTCTCTCAGGCTGGTTGGCAAGATGTGCAATTTGGTATAAATATTGGCTCATCGCGTGGGGCGACCTCTCTTTTTGAGGAACATTATTCTTATTTTTCTAAAAATCAGAAATGTATGACTTTAGCGTCTCCTACAACTACACTCGGAAATATCGCCACGTGGGTAGGGCAGGATTTGAAAGCTACAGGATTTGAAATGTCACATTCCATTACTTGTTCAACGGCTTTGCACGCTGTGGCGAATGGAATCGCTTGGCTTAAAAGCAGAATGGAAAATCGTTTTTTGGTTGGTGGAAGTGAAGATCCTTTAACCCCGTTTACAATCGCTCAAGCTCAAGCCTTGAAAATTTATAGTAATCTAAGAGATGATTTCCCTTGTAAGGCGATGGATATTACCAAAAAACAAAACACAATGGTTTTGGGAGAAGGAGCTGGTGTGTTCTGCTTAGAAGAAGGAGCCAAAGAACAAAGGTTGGCTTTAATTACAGGATTAGGATTTGCTACTGAAAAACTGACTCATAGCGTTTCTCTTTCGGCAAATGGCGAATGTTTACAAAAATCGATGCGAATAGCTTTGGAAAATACAAGTTTGGAAGAAATTGATGTTGTTGTAACACACACACCAGGAACAATAAAAGGAGATTTGGCAGAAATCACTGCAATTCGTGAAGTTTTTGCGGATAAAACACCTATTTTGACTAATAATAAGTGGAAAATAGGACATACTTATGGAGCTAGTGGAGCCTTAAGTCTCGAAATGGCAATTTTGATGCTACAAAATCAAACCTTCTATGGGGTTCCTTATATTGAAAACCAGAAAAGTGTACCTCACAAAATCAGAAAGGTATTGATTAACGCTGTAGGATTTGGCGGAAATGCAATAAGCCTACTTATTGAAAAATAGTAAGTAGGCTTATATTTTTATCTTTCAAATTCTTCCAGCTTTCCATCTTGCATAATTACAAATGTTTTTCCTGAAAAAGGGCTTTTTACAGAGATATTCCAAAAAAATGGATTATCATTGAATGTTGCGGTTATTTTCTCTTTAAAAATGATGATTTCTTCTTTAACTTTTTTTGCAAGTACTGATCTTTTATTTGATTTGCTGAAATGATACAAATCATACAAGTATCTTTTGATGCTTTCGTCTTTTGGAACTTCAAAATGGTCTTTTTCACCTACTTTTTTTTCTGAAAAATACACATATCCCCATAATTCAGGTTCGTGCATACTGATTTTCCACTGAGGGGACCAAACCCAATTATATTCTGGTAGATTTTTGCCCTTTTCATCTCTTTTTTTCTGATATTTTCCCTCATTTAGTTCGAAATCCCAATGTACACGTGAGAAATTGACTCGCCAAAATTTTCCAGTAGGAATGTTATTCTGCATATGTGCCTCTCGCATTGCTGCCCACGGAATAGCTATTTCAACGCTCCAAAACTTATCAATATCGGTAGGAGTATTTAGCGTTCCTTCGATATGAACAGCTGTTTTTAAGCCGTTTATGTCCCAACCATCAAGTACCTTATTTCTCTCACGATATGGTTTTGTTAAGAATAAATCCCAAACCGTATTTAGGGCATTTATTTCAAATTCATAATAGTTATGCGAATCATTGTCAGGGTCTAAGAAAATTTCGAAATCATTATTATGATAAATAACAGTATCACGTTGCTTAAGTGTGGCCCAAATATGGGGGTCTTCCATTTTTGCAAAGAAATAAAAATATTCATCGTCATAAAGCATTTTTACATTGGTTTTAAGATATGGAATTTTTTTTCCTTCAATATCAATAAAATCGTCTGTAAATTCCGCTGATTTCCAAGATTTTTCTCCATCTTTGCCATCAATCTCTATTTTTTCAGTAGTTCGATAAGCTACATACGATTTTGGCTCAGGCTTTGTTTGGGCAAAGACACTCAGGCTGAATACAATCCCTAAAAATGTAAAAAAATTTTTCATCATTGTTTGATTAAATTTTTGTTTTGTATACGTTCATAATTTGCTTAAAAACAGACTCATCAGTAAATTTCTGAGCATATTCAAAGCCTTTTTCAATCATAAACTCTCGTTTCTTTTCGTCAGAAAGAATGCTTAAAATAGCTTGTTTTATTTCTTCAGAAGCATTGTTTAAATCAATATAAATGGAATGTTCGCCACCAGCTTCAGGAAAGCAATTTCCAGAGGAAGTAATTACTGGAATTTTTGAAAATAAGGCTTCAATAATTGGAATTCCAAATCCTTCAAAAACAGACGGATAACAAAAAATACTTGCCGATTGATAAATTACAGCCAAATCTTCCATCGAAACATTTTTCAGTACAAATACACGATTTTGCATTCTGTTTTCAATGCAATACTTCTCAATTTCGTTGAAATATTTTGTTTTTTTGCCTATCAAAACCAAAGAAATATCCAAATCTTTAATAGCTTTTACAATTTCTAAAGCATTTTTGCGAGGCTCTATAGCTCCTACGTTTAGCACAAACTTTTCTGGAAGATTATATTTTTTGCGAATTTGTTGTTTTTTTTCTTCCGAATAAAATTGTTTGAAAGCCTTATGGCAACCTTGATAAACAACCGAAATTTTTTGCTCAGGAATCTTCAAAAATTTGATGATGTCTTGCTTTGTTTGTTCGCTAATTGCGATGATGTGATGCGACTTTTGTGCCGCGTACAGAAATTTCCAATAATGAATTTTTCTATCAAAAAAGGAATACAAATGCGGATAACGAAGAAAAATTAAATCGTGTATGGTAACAATGGTTCGCGTGTTTTTATAGATGCCTAAAGGGATTTCACCCGAGAGTCCGTGATAAATATCTAATTTCTCTTTTTCAGATAACGAACTTATTTTCAGAGTTCTCCAGATGCTTTTGAGCTTTTTCCAAAAGAAAGATTTTGGCGAAATTACTTTCGTTTTTTCAGTAAGTTTTATGCGTTCATCCTTCTTTGGTTTTGGGTTGAACAGAACGAGCTCACAATCACTTTGCTCCTGCAAAATACGAATTAAATCACGACTATAATTTCCTAATCCGCGATTGTTGTGAAAAGCTCTTTTGGCATCAAAACCTATTTTCATAAATATTGATTTTATTAAAAAATCCTGATAATATTGTCTTTCAGATAAAATAACTGAAATTTTTTGCACATAATTCTCTTCTGGATTAGTCAGCTACAAACATAATGAAATTTTTTAACAAATTCTTATTTGCCCACTAAAAAAAAATCCGTACCTTTCGCAACTAATTATTATCTGTTACGATTTATTATTTGTTAAATTAATGAGAAACAATTAGTTGTGAATTTGGTGCAAAGCCACTGAAAAACAAACTACTCAAAAAATATTTTTTATGAAAAGGAGGTCATTTTTCAAAAAAGGAGCGTTAGCAACTCTCGGAGGTGTATTGATATCCCCATTTGATTTAAGAGCTAATGCTGTTAAAGAGGAATTTAGAGGTAAAAAAGCCAAAAACATCATCTATATGGTGAGTGATGGAATGAGTTCGGGTACACTTGCAATGGCAGACTTGTATTCAAGGCGAATTTTAGGAAAACCTTCCAACTGGATAAATCTCTACCAGCAGAATTTAGCTACGAAAGCATTTATGGATATGCAATCGCTTAACTCTGTGGTTACAGACTCGGCTGCTGCAAGTTCATCTTGGGGGGGCGGGTATCGCGTACCGAATGGTAGGCTTAACGTAGGAGCTAACGGGGAGATGTACACGCCTATCTTGCAGAAGTTCAAAGCAAGTGGAAAGAAGGTAGGTTGTGTTACTACCGTGATGATAACCCACGCTACACCAGCAGGTTTTTGTGTTAACAGCAAAGCCAGAAACGCTCAGCCTGAAATCGCCGAACAATACCTGCAACTACGATTCGATGTAATGATGGGCGGAGGTGATGATTACTTCAGTGCAGACCATAGAAAGGATAGGGAAGACTTGTACAAAGAGTTCATAAACAATGGATTTACTGTGGCCAGAGATAAAGTACAAATGCAAAAGGCTCCTAAAGGTAAGCCCCTGTTGGGTGTGTTTGATAGTCAAGGACTTCCATATTCATTGGATTATAAGTATGACAAGGCATTACACAATCGTCCGACGTTGGCTGAGATGACCAGCAAAGCCATAGAACAAATGAAAGACCACAAACAGGGCTTCGTGCTGCAAGTAGAAGGTGGCAAAGTGGACTGGGCAGCTCACGGGAATGATATCGGAGCATTGCTTTTCGACCAACTTGCATTTGATGAAGCAGTGGGCGTGGCTATTGAGTTTGCAAAACAGGACAAAAACACACTCGTAGTGATTACTACCGACCACGGTAATGCTAACCCCGGACTGATTTATGGTAAGAATTGCAATAACAACTTCGACAATCTTCAGCATTTCAAACATACAAACGAATGGGTGCTGAACAATATTGCTCCTGATAGTTCAACAAGTTTCATAAAAGATATTATGGCAGAGAACTTTGGCAATATGAAGCTCACTGACGAACAAGCAAAAGCATTACAAGCATATTACTTAGATAAAGGCAAGGAAGATGGGCTTTATAATTTCAAGCACTTACCTTTCAGGTTATTGGCAGAGATACAGAAAGAACATACATCAGTGGGCTGGATAAGTATGGACCACTCGTCTGATTATGTGGAATTGGCTATGTTTGGACCTGGAAGCGAGAAGCTAAAACCATTTATGTACAATTATGAAATGCATAACTTCTTGCTGGAGGTAGCCGAAATGGAAAACAAATACTTCAATCCTAAACAAAGCTAAAGGTTTTAAGAGAATTGATGCACAAATCCCTTTCCTTTCAAAAGGTTGTAGCCTTTGTCGGTATTGTTTTATTTGTCGGCAAACTCATTGCGTGGCAATTAACTAATTCTGACGCTGTATTTTCTGATGCTATGGAAAGTATTGTGAATGTTGTCTCGGCATTTATGGGGCTGTATTCATTGTACTTGGCAGCCAAGCCCAGAGATAATGACCATCCTTATGGGCACGGAAAGGTAGAGTTTGTAACAGCAGGTATTGAAGGTGTATTGATAGCGATTGCAGGACTACTCATCATCATTCAATCGGTTCATTCTTTGCTTACAGGCATTTCGCTGCATCAGCTGGATTGGGGAATCGGCATTGTAGGAGCAACGGCTCTTATCAACTATATAATGGGATATATATCCTGTAAGAAGGGAGAAAGGGAAAATTCACTTGTGCTTATAAGTTCAGGAAAGCACTTGCAGAGTGATACGATATCTACCATTGGGGTAGTACTGAGCCTACTACTGGTTTATATAACGAACTGGCTTTGGTTAGATGCCATTGTAGCTCTTCTTTTTGGTGGGTACATTGTGGTTGTTGGTTATAAAATCGTTCGGAAAGCCTTAGGTGGCATTATGGACGAGAGGGACGAACAACTCTTAGCTAACATCGTGCAGGTCTTGAAAGAGAATAGATGTTCCGAATGGATTGACATACATAATATGAAAGTGCAGCAGTTTGGCTCTCATCTGCATATTGATGCACATATCACCCTTCCGTACTATTATTCTTTAAGGGAAGCACATCAGGAAATGGAGAAAGTTATCCGATTGTTATTGGAACACACCAACAGAACTGTTGAATTTAATTTCCATATGGACGACTGCAAACCTTTCTCTTGCGAAATATGTACTATAGAATGTACTTTACGTAAAAGACCTTTTGTAAAGAAGATAGAGTGGAATGCAAAGAATATTTCACAAGTTAAAAAACATAAATTGATAGAAGAAACGAAGGTATAAAACTCGTAATATATTTATCAAGTTCTATTCCAGTACTACTGAATCATTCTTTTTTGTAAGAGTAAGTTTCTTTGGTAGTGCTGGAATTTTTATAAGTAATAAAAACGTATAAGCAACTTGTGGTGACTTTTAGCTTTGTATTTTAAGACTTGTTGTCTTGTACTGCTAGAAAACCATTTTGATGTATTAAAGTTATTGTCTTGTGTTACTGGATAGGAGTTTTATATAGATAAACTAATTAGATAAGGCTATTTGTAAACATTTTTGACGTATTGAAATTATTTTCTTATATTTGTAGAAGTATTTAATTCATTTAAACTATAAGAATATGAAAACATTTTTAGATGTAAAATCCGTAAAATTGGAGCAACTTAATAACGATGAGTATGCTCAGTTTGTAAAAAGTGTTCTTAACTTGGTTCAGAATGCTTCTTTGGAGAAGTTAAGTGTAGAGCAAGAGGTGTATGATGCATTGCAATCCTATCACGAAAACCTTACAGAGGCTACAAGACAAAGCCGATTTAGTAATGAAACGAAAGACATTACTCAGTTAGATAGGCAACGATGTGATTATCTTATATTCCTGCTATCCTCGTTCCGCTTCGAGCAAAAAAATGCTATTGCAGAGCGAAGGGAGGCAGCTGCTATGCTTCATAAGAATATGAAAAGATATTCAGGGATTCAGGCTTTGCCACTTCGGCAGAAATCGCAAACAATAGAAGGTTTCTTAAAGGATATCACAAAACCTGAGTTTGAAAAGTACGTCCATACGCTGGGCATAAGCCAAACGATTACTTCACTGACAGAAGTGAATAAAGAATGCCAAAAGCTCATTGAAGAACGTGCTGAAAGCCAAGTTACTAATAAGCCTATCAATACTAAGAAGGTCAGGAAAGAGGCAACGAAGTTATATCGGTATGTAACGCGATGTGCATCAAGTAGCCACGCTGTATTTCAGTCTGCCGAAAGTGCTAACTTCATAACGTTATTGAACAAATTGATAACAGATACGATGAATGCTAATAAGCAAAGAACTACGCAGAATGCAGCAAAACCTACTTTACCAGAGAATAAAACAGAAGAAACAACACGCCAGTAAACTATGAAGATAAAAGAAAGAAGCAGAGCCCAAGAGTCCACAAGTGCCATTGAGCGTATGTACGTTACAATGCGTCATCTCTTTGCACGAGGATTTTACAAACCGATGGGTGTATCAGGAGAAGCCTTACGTGAATCGTTATTATTGCTTCGTCCAGAAATTTATGGTACCATTGCCGAGAGCAAAGCAGAACTCAATGGGCTGTCCTACGTACTTGAGCGTTTACCAGAAGGTATTGAACAATGCACGTACATTAACCTGATTTCTGATGAAGGCTACCGAAAGTCACACTTCAAGCCTATTATTCCGCCTAAAAGAAGACGTAATTGCTACAGAATAGATAGCCAACAGATGAATATTGAGATTACACGCGGTAGGTCGGATATCTATGATGCTCTTACACATTTAACTTTCTTATTTATTGAATCACAGAAAATTGCCAGAAATGTGTTGATAGAAGAAACAGGAGGTCTGTCACGTGACTGGGAAAAGTTGGAACAAGCATACAATAAAAGTAAACTTACCCAAGCAGAGCGTGAATCTACCCTCATACACATCGGGAATATATTAGGGCGTACCTTTGAAGAAGTCTTAGAAGTGTATCAATCCTTTGCTACTTCCTCACAGCCTGAGCGTTTCATACATATTATATATTGGCTTGGAAAATTAGCTTTAGATGAAATACTGGAAGATAAGAAACGAGTAATTACCTTCAGTACAGTCCTTCGCGAACGATTGGGTCATCATCTTCACGGCGAAATCTGGGCAGACACGATTAAAAGCACCTTATATAAAAATGGATTGCTAACACGTCCGTTACATATCATCAGTGCTAATATGCATAGTGTAATGAATAGTTTATTTGCTGAAAAGGCATTAAAAACGGAAGTAAAGGGCAAGACACGAATGGAAATCTTTGAGCTTTTGAGTAATCCTGAAAGCGAACGACTTCGTAAAAAGGTGAATGACTATGCACTCAGCAACGGAATGATATCCATTCCAGATACCTCAGGTACGAACATAGATGTGCAGATATTCGATACCGAGAAGATAGACCTAACGGGAACACCCTATGCACTAAGCTCAAAGGAGAAGCCGGTCATTTTTGTAATGGACTACGCATTCGGAGAACAAGCCTATGAGACCATCGATGAGCTCTTGAAACCCTTTCGGACAAATGGAGAGACCCATTTTATGAATGTGGATTCTGTATCCATAATGGGGAAAGCTGGTATCTTGGAAGGGGGCAAAGGGGATTTGATGATTCCTACGGCACACATATTCGAAGGGACATCTGATAACTATCCTTTTAAGAATGAGCTAACACTGCAGGACTTTGAGAACAACGGGCTGAAGGTATTCGAAGGCACTATGATTACAGTACTTGGTACATCATTGCAGAACAAAGATGTATTAAATTACTTCCTACGCTCTACTTGGAATGTAGTAGGACTTGAGATGGAGGGTGTTCATTATCAAAAAGCAATTCAGTCAGCATCGAAGATACGTAAGAGTATTCGTGAAGATGTAAAGGTACGTTATGCTTACTATGCATCGGATAATCCGTTGGAGACAGGAAGTACATTAGCATCAGGAGGTTTGGGTACTACGGGCGTTAAGCCTACCTATCTGATAACGCTAAAAATATTAGAGCAGATATTTGCAAGTGAGTAAGGCATTGCCCTTTTAGTAGACTAAGTGATGTTAAAGTACCACAGAATGTCAGTATGAGCGGAGTCGAAGACTGACAGGTGTTTCTGTTACTTGTTATAATAAGAATTTATAAAATGCCAGTAATGTGATACTATCGTATCAGGTATAAAAAGCAATTCTCCCTTAGGTAAAGCACTTAAGGGAGAATTTTTATACAATGATTCTACACAATTGTCTGATAACTTTGTTAATTGAAAGTATATCGCACGGATAGCCCAGTCCTAATTGTGGTCATCGGAAAGGCAGTGGATATAGCAGATTTAGAGAAGTTATACTGCAAGTAGTATGAAGCCAGTAGGTTCTTACTTAAGTTATACTCTGCCGTAAAGTTCCCCAACCAGTTCGTTTGCCCAGCTGTAACCTGATTGTTGAATACTTCCATATTCCTGATTACAGTAAACTCATCGCGGTAGGAGAGGGTACCTTTAAGGACTAAGTCGCTCTTCAGTGTGGTTTTCACTCCTGCTACCTTAGTAACAAATCGCAAGTCCTTAATGCGATATCCCAGCCCTAATTTATATTCCTTACCGATAATCTCAGTTAGGTAATCGTTATCCAGACTGATAGATACCGTGCGGTCGCGTGTTAGTTCAGCAAGTACATTAATAGAGTTTTTCATCTCCATATTAGCTCTAATAAGCGGATTAAATTGCTCCACTAAGGTAACGTTAGTGAATAGCTTTTCATTTAGGAAGTTACCAGCAGCGTTTACCTTGTTCAAGTCATTCGGGTCGTATTCCAAGTTAGTTCGGAATTCGCTCAAGGAGTAACTTGCTCTATAACTATGGTCAATTGTAAACCTCCTGAATGCCTTTTTGATAGGTTCCAGACGCATTAGCCCTGTGTAAGTGATGCTCCACTCAGGTACAGGAATATTTTTGAAAGCTCCAAGAGATACGCTATTAGCATTTTGCCCTGAATAGGCTGCTAAAAAGGCTGGTATCATTACAGACTGACTCGTTTTCCCAAATCCTTTAGGGAATCCCTCGCTATCCAAGTTATTGGAATCATTCAGGTTGATGCCTCGTTCAGTAGCTAAGCGTCGTGCTATGGTAATTCTGTTTTGCTTGAAACGTTCAAACCCTGCCGAATAGTATTCGTCTACTTTGTCAAAGGCTGTTGCTAGTAGGTTGGTTGAAATGTTGAAGTTACCTACTTGGTTTCCTATGAGTTTGTTATATACGAAGTTCTTCACTTCAAAGGTTTCCGTATAGTTATCGGAATATTGCCGTGCAGCTTTAAGAGTAATTTGCAAGTCTGGAATAGGTTGCAAGTTTGCTGTGATGGTCAAATCCCTCTCCTTAGATTGTAAGAATTGGTCATTGAAATCTACGAAATTGGTAAGGTAGCCTCTTTTTGCCATCTCATAACGCACATCGGACTGGCTTCCGAACATAAACCCAAAGGAAGGCTTGGTGGTTCCTAAAAAGCCAACGCTTTGTGTGTAACCTGGGAGCGTCTTTCCGTTAGTCTCAGCGTAGTTTACACCTATGTTTTTAATCATCGTAGCTAATGATTTCCATAGTTTCTGCTTCTCTGTCCTTGCACTTGGTTTGATGCCAATGTATCGATAGAGTTGGTCGAAGTTCATATTGGCTGTAAAATTGTGTGTGTTAGCGTTCTGTAACCTGTTAATATCGTGCTTAGCCAGTTGTAACAGCGTTTGTGAACCGCGTTGCCAATCAAAATCACCTGAATACGTGTAGTTCGATTTGATGAATTGTAGGAACGGAAACTTAGAGAATGGAAGCTCATAATTTACCTGAAACTTAGAGAAGAAATGGTCTGGGTCTCCTAAATCCCAGAAATTATCCCATAAAGTGATGTCCTTGCGTGTGCCAGAAACCTCTCCGTTAGCATCGTATGTGTAGTAATTACGGATGATACTATTATTCGTAGCATTGAAGTTCACACGCAGTGAGCGAGTCAGGTTATAATTCACTCCAAATTGATAATCCATCAGGTAATTTCTTTGCTGAAGCTCAGGCATAGCCTTTTGTTTAGTAATGTCGATACCTTGAATGTACACATCTCGGAATAGTTGTTTTGAGAATGACCTTGTGATATTCGAAGAGAAAGTTACACTCGCAGGTAGCACGTTTAGGTTTAGATCAGATAACCATTGCCAGTATTTTTTGCCTTCCAAGTACTTTATCTTCTTGAAAGGCTCTAATGTTTTTGGTTCAAAGGCATAATTGTACAACAAACCTGCACGTACCCTTTGCTCGTCTTCGTATTTGAGTTCATAATCACGATGTTTTACCTCATTGTACGCATAGTTTAGGGTTAAGTTTTCAACATTATAAAACCTTTTTTTCTGCCCTTCAGACATATTTTTCTTCACCCCGATTAGGTTGATACCTCTGCGAAGAGTGAAATCCTCAGCTTGTTCTTTAATGGACTGACGCTCTTCAGCAGATTGGGCTACGCTAAGCCTGTCTTCCAAGCGAATATCCTGATAAACTGGGTCGTACTCAGGAGTGGATAACTTCTGAGAATGATTCAAAGTTACAGGAATTTGCATATTCCACTTAGGAGGAAGTAGTTTTCCTGCATTGATGTTCATTACCACATCGTATTCCTTAGTACTTTCGATGGCTCGTTGGTTAGGAGCTTGGTCGACTGCACCAAAGCCAACGGTGTTCATACGTCCTGTAGCGGATACATTTAGTAGTTCGGAGGCATTGGCATCTAATGCACCTACCATCGCCCAACCTCCATTATTAACGAGTTCAGCTACTCGCAATTCGTTAAACCAAAATTCGCCACTTGCTGTATGTCCTGACACGTTCTTAACACCTATCATAACGGAACGCACACTACCTAAGGAAGGGTTTCCTTTCACTACATATCGGTTTTCTCCAAGTACGTAAGGTGTGTTTTCGGTAACGATATTAAGATTTGCATCGTAATACGTAGCGTTATTTAATGTTTGATTTCTTAGCCCAATAGCCTTGAGCTTAGTTAGGACTTCCATAGGAACAATCAATTCATTCTCTTTAGGCCAAATAAGCCCTTCAGAGGTAGTTCCTATAGGAGTTACTCGTAGCGGAACTTCCACTTGATAATAATTCTCATTAAAATCCGTTCCGATTCGCATAAAGGCAACCATCTGTCCGTTATCCAGAGATTTGTTATTGTATGCCTCAGCGTGGGTGAACATCTTGATGTACTTGTACTGCCTTAAATCAAGGTTCATTACTTTGTACACAGCCCTACTATCATACGACTCTAAGTTATCAACAATGTAAGATAGCGATTGCTCATTTTGTTCAATTAGGGTGTTATTCATATTGATTCGCTCACGATGAACTCCTGGAGGCATTCGGTATGGAATAGGGGTACGGGATTCATTCTCAATGAGATTCACTGAATTGATTTCAGTATGTGTATTATCATCTGATGGATCGTCCAAATCACTACTCAATGTATAGTTATAGTAACGCCAGTCGCCACGTACCAAGTCCAATGTTCCAAAACGCAGTAGCATTTCTTGAGGGAAACCTGTCATATACATTCGCATATGGGTTATGGAATTGATGATATCTATCTCGTCGTTAGGATTAAGAGGAAATCTGAATCCTTCACGTACCATTTTACCTTCTGCAATAGGTATTTTAAATTGAATCCAACGGGCTGATACGTTTCTTCCGTTAGGAGCTTCAATAGATACATTACGGATATCATTTACGTATTTATCACTACGTGAAATATTAGGCTTGATAGGTAAGCGATATTCATAGTAATTGTTTGCCGTATTCATCGTGAAATCGGCATTAATATCTTCGTAATCAGGAACTGTTGTTGAACCTCTGTTGTTATTGCCTACTGCAACTGGAGAGTTACCCTCTGTTCCGTTATAGTTGTAATATCTGTTAAGAATTCCTCCACTACGAGCTAAATAGTATTCATAATTATCCAGAGCGGGGTCGTTTGGTGACTCTGATGTATTGTTATTGTATATACTCGCCTCTTGTGAGCTTGGAAGTCCGTCCAATCCCACATCTTGTAGGGTTCTGTTCTCGCTACTCGCATCAAAAGCATATAGTAATGATTGTGCACCAGGAGTTTTTCCCCAAGAAGAAGTATTAACACTTGATGATGATGAAAGCCCAGGTAATCCGTTTTCATATTGTTTCCGACCATCTTTTAAAACATCTTCGGAGATATTTCCTAAGTTAAAGACCAGTTCTCCTGTTCCTGAATATTCTCCTGAGGTGTACGGGTCAAGCATCCAAAACTGGATATATTCGATATTACTTTCTTGGAAATCGGAATAGGTCATTCCTCGCATAATTCCTGCCCATTTTTCATCGGCATTGGTAGCTCCAAACGCAGGGTTATTGTTGTATTGTCCTTTAGCATTCGGGTAGTAGGCGAGGTCTAAAGTTGTTTGCACGAGGGTTTGTCCTTGAGCTATTTGTTGTTGGGGGAAGATTTCTTCAATGTAGATACGTCGCGTACTGTTTTTTGAAATTTCGTCACTACTAATGTCCGAAGGCTTTTGTGTAGAGTAGAATATAGGGTCGATGGTGTACCAAGCCATTTTGGCACGACCATAGCCGTTCTTCAAGTTTTCAGGGTCATCAGGAGATGTTCCATACAAGTTTTGAGGTTGAGAACCACTTCCTGAACCAAATTCCAAAGGTGTACTGGCTAATTTCCAAGCCAGAGACGAACGTATGTCAATGGTTATTTGGGAGGATTCGAAATCATCTAAGTAAACAGTTGTTTCTCCGTCAAAATTGTCCCCTTTAGGAGTTCCTGGAATGAGGTAAGCAAATTCGCCCCGCAAGGAGAGATTTGAAGCAACATCTGATTTTATGGTAGGAATCCGATTCACTAAGCGAGTTAGGAAAGGAAGTTCTGTTGAATAGGTTCCTCCGAAACCAAAAATAGTATTATTTACCGATTCCTGCCCGTAACTTGTCTTTTGGGTGTACGGACGTTCTCGAAGGTTTACCACAGAGGCTCCTACTATGAATTTATCGTTGAATTTATGTTCGATATTCACTCCCATAAAACGTGTAGTTTGTCCTCCAAAAATTAGATTATTTTCCACAGAAACTTGTATTGGTAGGTTCGAAGCCTCCAAACTTGGGTTGGTAATTTCAACTATTCCTGACAGATAATCAACTAAATAATCAAGACCTTCAACCAAAATCCGTCCACCAGCAGTAACTGTAACTGAGCCACGTGGAACATTAAATGCTCCTAACGATATTCCTCTTCTACCTGATGATTTGTAACGCCCTTTGAGTTGGAATTTGTTTTTATTACCATCCATTTGGGCTTGTGTTTTGGTATTGGAATACAGACTTGGATATACGTATTTTCGTTGATTTTCATTGTAAGTACTTGGATTTGAATAATCTCCTCCACCTAATGTTTTGTGCAAAAATTCCCCAAAGGGTTCTACTTTGGTAAAGAAAATCTTTCCGTATTGTTCATCAACGGTAATTCCAGGGAGAAAGTCAAAAAATCCATCTCCGCCAGGTTGTGGGTCGTTGTATTTGTTCAATCGGTCGAAATTAAACAAATTCAGTAATATTTTGTCTTCCAACCCCGAAGGCCAACCTACATCGGATACTTTTGTAATGTAGTTAATAGGCGATGGATCAGAGTAATAGATATTCATTCTGAAGTCTTCAGGGTCTAACTGAGCGGTTCCTAATGCGTAGACGTTCTTCATCATCAAATCCCAGATAGGATCTTTAACACTCAACCGATTACTTTTTAACATTTTCAGTACCAGTAAATTGTTCGTAATGGCATTATTATTTGCTGAAATGTTATGACTGGTAGCAGAAATACCATCATTGGCAAATTCCCCAATTTGAAATACTTGACTTCCGTAAGTATATTGATATGCAACAGCAAGTACTTCATCACTGCTAAGGGCAATATTTAGAGAAATATAACCCAACTTTGTATCTACTTTATAATCAATTCCTTCTTCAAGTTTCCGAGCATTTTCAATTACTGCATAGTCGTATCCTTGGTTTACGATTGCTGAAATACTTCCGAATCCTTGTTGCAAAGTTGCTACATCGCGAATAGCCTCAGTAAGTACTGAAGTTTTCCCAATTTGTGTTGGGTCGTAGTGGTTAGCTTCATTGGTAGGCATATCGTTTGTGGTCGAAGAAAAAAAGCCTGAGGGAGCGTTTTGGTTGATACGCGTATTTTCAGGTTTTACCTCGCCTAAATCCTGCAGGGCAAGTATGTTACGAATATTTCCTGTCCGGTTATTGCGATTGGTAACCCAAACTTCTAACCGAGTGATTTGTACTTTACTATTGATGAATGGATAATTTTCTAATGCCTTATCATATTGATCTCGAAAGAATTGCGCTAAGAAGAAGTTTCGGTTTTCGTCATAATCCAACGCGGTGAAGTCAAATTCGGTTATGGCTCCACCTCCTTGTGCTGTTACAGTTTTTCGCTCTGATTTTTGCTCAGAGAAAACTCCCGTGATAGTTGTCCTTCCAAATTTTAATTCTGTTTTAACTCCAAACAGACTTTGTGAGCCTGTAATGAGAGAGTTAGACATTGGCATTGAGATGTTTCCTAACTCTATTTTTTGAATTATATCGTCCTCATTGGGTTCGTACTCTAACTTGAAAACGTTTTGAAAATCAAATGAAGCCTGTGTGTCGTACTGAGCGTTTAGAGAAAGTCTTGTACCTATTTTTCCAGTCAATCCCAAACTGATACGTTGGTCAAAATCCAATCCCCAAGTGCTTCTGTTTCGTGGTGTTATGGCAGGATTATCATTCTTTGTATAGCGTAAACCTAAATCAATTCCTACACTTCCTTGAGGAATTATATCAATATTTCTTCCACCAAAAATACTCTCAAAAAAATCAGAGTTCACATACAAATCCGGAAGTAAATCACGTTGTATTTTCTTTTTTTCTTCTCCTGATTTGTTTGTATCAACGGCGTCCCATTTTTCTTTGTAATATGCCCGCATTCGTTCACGAAGTACTAAATTTTCATACTCCTTCACGGTTAGAAACATTGGAGTGGAAAGGTCATATTCACCCAGTTTTTCCGTGTAAACGTATTTATTAAGTTGTGGATTGTACGTGTATTTATGAACGATACTCTCAGGATTTTTTAGCCCGATTTTTGGGATATTATTTTTGAAGACAATACTGTCTTTTTTAGGTTCTTGACCCCAAGTAGTTAAGCTCAAAAAAAATAATATCAGCGTTATGTTTTTTAGATTTTTACACATAAATCTTTTGTTTTAGTGCTTCGAAAAAGTATTTATTGTTAATGCCAATCAATATGTGATTTTATTTTTGCCAATAAAACAGATGTTTGACGACTAAATAGATTGAAATATGTTAGTGCTGTGTCATAATCTTCATAAATGCCGATAATGTCATTATGGTCATAATCGAATAATTTATCCAATGGATTTTGAAAAACACAATATTTATCATTTAATCTATTACAACTCACTCTTTTCTCTATTCTTGGAAAATTTAGTTTTGTGTTCTCTAAATAACCTATTTTTTGACATATCAAAAGAGACGTATAGCCTAAACGCATTGTGGCGTTATAATAAACCTCATTTTCTTCTAAATTATCATATAAATAAGAATATCGCTCAAATTTTCTGTTGGTTAGGTACAAGAAATCTCCTTCTTTTGTATCTACGCTGAAAGGATTATTATTTGTTGATACTTTTCCTTTTACTGCATCACTTACAAACATTACTTGTTCAGTATACCTACTGTGACTTAAGACAATTGATTCTAAATTTATCATTTTATAAATTCTTTAATGCTTGTTTGATGATTTCTTCTACAGAAATTTCTCCCGAAGCTGATTTCACAATTTTGTCCACTACTTTTTCGGATTGTTTTCGGGCAAATCCCAAAACTTCTAATGCGGCAAGAGCTTCTTCTTTATTTGTATTTGGAGTAGTAAGTGAAACATCTTCAAAATCCTGAAGTTTGACCATCTTTTCTTTCAAATCTAAAATTACACGTTGGGCTGTTTTTGCTCCAATTCCTTTAACAGATTGAATGCTAACTACATCGCTATTTATGATAGCACTCCGTATATGAGAAGCTGTAAGTGATGAAAGCATTGTACGAGCTGTGTTTGCTCCAACTCCTGAAACAGATAGTAATAAAACAAAAATTTCTCGTTCCGCTTTGGTTGAAAAACCATAAAGCGTATGAGAATCTTCCTTGATTTGCAGATGTGTGTATAGTTTAATAAATTCACTATTAGGTAGTGATGAAAAAGTATGTAGTGTAATGTTTACAAAATACCCTACTCCACCACAATCTATAACAACATAGGTGGGATTTTTTTCAACGAGTTTTCCTTGTAATTGAGTAATCACTTTACAAATTCTGAATTTAATTTCAAACTGAACCGCTAAGGTATGAAATATATTTTTAAGCAGAAATATTTTTAATAAAAACGATTTTTTTTTATGATTTAATCCTAAAAATTTAACAATATACTATGGAAGAAATTTTTTAAATATAAAAATCATTATATTCTTTAACATAAGAAAAGTTGAGGGAAATAAAAAAAGTCTCAACAAAACTATGTTGAGACTCTTATTTATATTTAAAGCTATACTATTTTGCAGGGAAAGCAACACGGAATCCTATGTTTCCTTGTCCACCACGAGCAACGTAAGCTCCGCGATTAGCAATACGGCACTTATCTTTTAGACAAGTGTAGCTTGCCCCACGCCGAACACGATAAATTCCATTTTCAGGACCCGTAGGGTCTGTCTGGTCAGCACTTGAGTAACTTCCATACCAATCAGCAGTCCATTCCCAAACATTTCCATTGACATCGTGTAACCCTAATTCATTAGCTTTTTTCTCTCCAACAGGGTGTAAAACACCACCTGAATTAGCTCTGTACCAAGCATAATCATCTATATTATTACCACTACCATCTTCATCTGCAAAAATACCATCTTGGTTTACTTTCTTACTTCCACCTCTTAAAATGTATTCAAACTCAGCTTCAGTAGGTAATTTTCCTCCTACCCACTCAGCATACGCTTTTGCACCATACCAAGAAACAAGTGTTACAGGATGATTTTCTTTCCCAGTTGTTACAACAAAAGTATCTCCTTCTTGCTTAATATCTTTACCTTGGTACCATTTCTTTTTATCTTCAATTTGATTTCCTTTTGCTGTTAGGAATTTAGCATACTGAGCATTGGTGATTTCGTACTTACTTACTTTAAAATCACTTACTGTTACCTTGTGTTGAGGTCTTTCGTCCCACTGGCTTTCCTTGTCTTTAGTTGGGCTACCCATTATGAAGCTTCCTCCCTCAACAAAAACAGCATCCAATTCCTTAAGGAAAGGGTTCAATGTTTCTGTACCTGGCGTTTGAGGTGATTCAGTTTTAGGCTCTTGCACTCCTTCTATTGGCTTTTGTGTTATTTCCTCATCTTTTTTGTTACAACTAACCAGCGAAATTGTAACTAGAGATATTGTTGTTGCTAAAATACTTTTTGTTAGCTTTACAATGTTTTTCTTCATAAGTAAATAGTATTGAGTTATTAATAATTAATAAATTAGTAGTTAGTGAAATCAATTTTCAAAAACATTAATTTTAATGGGGCAAAGTTACAAATTAATTTTACATTAAAGACGACTTAATCATAAAAAAGATGTAAACTTTCAATGAAAAAAGTTAAAATGTTTAAAATATGCACTCGAAAGTCCTTTCTTATTGCTTTTACGATAAGTTACAAATGCCTAAATCACAAATTGTTGTAAGAAAACATTCACTTTTTCAATTAATTTTTTTATTTTACGTCAAAAACCACACGAAAACCTAAATTGTGACGTACTCCATTAGGAGCTCTACTACTCCGATTTGCTGAACGATTGTTGTGTGATGTACAGAAAGCACTAGCACCGCGCCGTGAGCGAGCTTTGCCTTTAGCGGGACCTTTAGGGTTTGTTTTGGCTTCTTTGGAATAAGGAGCATACCAATCTGCTGTCCACTCCCATACATTTCCACTCATATCATATATTCCCAACTCATTTGGTTTTTTCTCTCCTACATTGTGTAATCGTTGCCCTGAATTTCCTACATACCAAGCTACTTCGTTGATGTTGTTACTTCCGCTCCAAGTGTAGCCTTTACTTTTTTTACCTCCTCTTGCTGCATATTCCCATTCAGCTTCTGTTGGTATTCTTCCTTTTACCCAAGAGGCATAAGCTACGGCTCCATTCCAGCTAACGAATCGTACAGGTATTTTACTCATTCCCTTTTTAGGAGTGAATACTTTTCCTTTTATTTCAAAATCTGTTCCCTGATACCATTTTACACCATTTTCAGTCTGATTTCCTTTTGCAGACAGAAATTTAGCGTATTGTTCATTGGTGATTTCGTACTTAGTGATTTTGAAACTTTTGAGGGTTACTTTGTGTTGTGGACGTTCATCACCATCGCCCGAACCAGCAGGGCTACCCATTAAAAACGTTCCTCCTTCCACAAAAACCAAATTTGAGTCCTCAGGTTTGGAGATAGCTTCTCCAGAATTTGATAGCCCTTCTCCTGAAGAAGATGAATTTGTGATAGGATTAATTAAATCTTCCTGTTCTTTTCTGCAACTTGTTAGTGAAACGATTGCAATAATTACTGTTAAAAAAACAAGTTTGAGCAGAATTTGTTGGTGAATTAAACCTTTTTGAGTGAGTTTAGTATTTTTCATTACTATATTTGAGTTGATTTATTTTTGTTATTAGGTTTCATTCCAATCAAATGAAAGTCATTCTGTTGATAGTATATGTTTTCAAACATCTTCTTATTCGGGGCAAAAATATGAATAACTTTTACACAAAAAATTTTTTTTCAAAAAATTGATACACAATTAGAAATAAATTAACACTCTGATACAATGTGTTTTATAAAATAATTAATATATATGATTGATAGTCAGTATCTTGACTTGCTATTTTGAAGAAATAAAAATCAAGTATAAGAAGCGTATTATAAGGTTCATATTCTACAAAAAAAGAAGATACACTTAGGTATCTTCTTGAATAGTGAATTAAAATATTGTTTAAAAAGAATGGATTTTAAATTGTACTTTTTTAATTTTTGTAAACGATAAATTTCTCAATTTGAAAATCATACAGAACAATATCGTAATCTAAAAGGTCATTTTTGAGGTAAGGCATTAATTTGTCAGAAAAATTCTGGGGCTCTTTCACTATACTAAGTAAATCAACTCCTGATGTTTCTAAAAAACTTCTAAATCTTCTAATAATGAAGTTGTTAAACCATCTTTCCTGAGAATCAACTTCTTGGTCTTTTATCAAATTTTCTATAAAAGCAGAAGGATTCGGCTTTACGCAAAAACTATAAGTACCTGAAGTTTCGATAGCTACAGACTTCAGTTTATCGTCTTCGAGAGGAAAGGGATATAACGTTGCCCAGTTTTGATTGTTAAACGTAGCAGTATTGATGAAATAAACCTCTGCTTCAAATGATGAGTTGTGGTTGCATTTCCATCCCTTCATTGTTGCAAAAATTGGCATATTAGATGCTACTAATTTGTGCTGTCCACACCCATAAATATCAGCTAATCTTCCTCCACTTACCAAAGCTGCGATTTGTGTTTTATCAACAACAAGCTTCGCTCCGTTCTTTATCGTAGCAGGAGATGAAAAAATGTTCCATAATTTGTTTTCGTTCTCTGTGCATTTTATTACATCAATGTTTCGATGTAAAAATTTCAATTCGAGAGATTTAATTTTACCAAGCAAATCCATAATTCCGAAAATATTAGTTAATAAACGCCCAGACAGCCAACGATTGTGAACTGAAACTACCAGACACAACCTTGAACTTATCTATGCAATGTGAAAATCAATTTCTATAAAAAAAACGACTCAAATTTGAGTGCCAATCTCTCGGTACAAAACTACCCCAATCAGTAATCAAACTCTTGTAAAAAATTTAATTTTATTTGTATAAATCACGCATTAACATTTCAAAAATTTGTACAAATCACGCATATTTCATATGTAAGTTATTTGTAATCAATTATTAATGAATACAAGTCAAGCTCATAAACTGAGCCTTAATAAGCAAGATAATCGTGTTATTTATGTATGAGAAATTAATAAAATCGAAGTCTTTTTGAATTTGAAAAACTATCAATGTTTCTATTGCTAAACTATATTATAGTTGGAAAAATTTTACAAGATAGCTCTGTTGATTTTGAATATGTTCAAACAGAATATATTTATTCTGTAAATCAGCGAAAAACGCGTTATATTTTTTTGTTAAATTCCATAAATTATTCAAGTATATTACATAATTTTGTCACCTATTTAATTTTGAACCTATGGAGATTTTCTTTAATAAAGGGAAGCCATTTTTCTTGCTATGTGTTTTTATATTTTTCAATGCTTGTTCCCCTAAAAAGGAAGAAGTAAAAAAAGATGATTTAAAAAAAGAATATTCGGAAATACTAAATAGTTTTTCAAAAAGGGAGGATTCTTTGCAAATTATGCTTCATAAGCAAATTGATGCAAAGAATGATGTTGGTGTGATGTTATCATATAAGTATCTTGGAAAAAATCAGAGGGAAAATGCAAAGTTCTCTGAAGCGATTGAATCTCACCAAGAATATTTAGAACTTGCTTTAAAAATAAAGGATACAGTTGAAATTATTCAGGCATTCAATGATTTAGGTACTGATTTTAGACGCATAGGAGCGATGTCTGAGGCTTCAAACTACCATTATGAAGCACTTCGGTATGCTGATGCCTATTCTGATGTGAAAAATAGTGGTAGAAAGGCTCGTGTAATGGCTTTAAATGGAATAGGAAATATTAGCCATCAGCTTGGCTATTTATCTGATGCTGAAAGATATTTTCGTGAAGCCCTTGCAGAAGAAACAGCATTGAAAAGCGACTTAGGACAAGCAATAAATTATGCAAATATAGGTTCTGTGTTTAGAAGTCGACAAGAATATGACTCCGCAAGAGTGTATTATCAACATTCATTGGAAAAGAATATTAAAGCTAATTCAGAAGTAGGTATAGGATTGTGCTACATTCATCTGGGAAATTTATATAGAATTGAAAAAAAATTCAATCTTGCAGAAAAGGAATATCAAAAGGCGTATGATTTAATGGAGAGTTTTGCAGACAGGTGGCACTGGCTTAATGCTTGTGTTGCTCTTGCAACCATATATCAGGAACAAGGTAGCTTTGAGAAATACACGAAATACGTTCAACTTGCTGAGAAAGTCGCAAACCAAATTGGGTCGATGGGACATATTTCCGAGATAAATATGTTAAAGTATAATCAGGCAATAAAACAACATAATTTCCGAGATGCACTAGAGAGTTACAAGAAAAGTATGGTAATGAGGGATAGTGTTCAGGGAATCAGAAATACAAATCATTATATGGATTTGCGTGTAAATTATGAAAGAGAACAAAATACACGCAGACTTAAGCAAGTTGAGGCTACAAATATTATAAAGGAAAGGGAAAAGCAATTCATATTGAAAATAACTTGGGCGATAATTCTGGTAAGTATACTTATATTAGGACTTTTATATTATGCGTATTATCAACGTGCGGTGAGTAATCGTATACTCAAAAATCTTGAAAAAGCAAGAACAGAATTTTTTACAAATCTCACTCACGAGTTCAGAACACCATTAACTGTAATTCAGGGGCTTAACCGCCAGCTACAAAGCAGAAAAGACCTTTCCGAAAAAGAGAAATCAAAATTTATGGAGTCTATCGCTCGGCAAAGTAGCAATTTGCTCAATTTGGTTAATCAGCTATTGGATATTACAAAACTGAAAAGTGGAACTGAAAAACCAGAGTGGAAAAGAGACGATATTGTTCCTTACCTGCAAATGACGGCAGAAACTTTCCGATTATATGCTGAGGAAAGAAATATAAATCTGATTTTTTACACCGATGTAGCCAAACAAGAAATGGATTTTGTGCCTTTCTACATAGATAAAATAGTCGGTAATTTACTTTCCAATGCTATTAAACATACTGAAGATGGCGACAAGATTGATTTCATTGTGGTAAGAGGTTCAAAACCAAATACAATTATCATTCGTGTCATTGATAATGGAGAGGGAATTCCAAAAGAAGAATTAACAAACATTTTTGATTTGTTTTATCAAAATCCGAATGCAAGAAATACTTCAGGAACGGGTATTGGGTTGGCGTTTACGAAAATGTTGGTTGAAAAGATGCACGGGAAAATTACTGTGGAAAGTGAACTTGGAAAAGGAACAACATTTACTGTCACATTGCCACTGAGAAACAGAAATTTGAAAGATATTTCGAGTATAAAAACTATCAAAAAAGAATTAATGGCTCTTCCAAATACTCCAAAAGATGAAATTGAAGAAGAGGTAATAAATAGTGAGAGTATAAAACATAGTGAATTACCTAAAATATTGGTGGTAGAGGATAATAAAGACGTAACCTTGTATATAAAGTCTTTATTAGAGGCAAATTATACTATTATTACAGCTAAAAATGGAAAAGAAGGTATAGAATTGGCTGAAAAATGTGTACCCGATTTGGTTATTACAGATGTTATGATGCCTGTTAAAAATGGATATGACTTATGTAAGGAAATGAAAGACAGCGTGTTATTAAATCATATTCCTATCATTATGCTCACTGCAAAAACTTCGGAACAAGACCGCCTACAAGGTTTGAAATATGGAGTGGAAGCCTACATACAAAAACCTTTTTCCTCCAAAGAACTATTAGTTTGGGTGAAAAATATCTTGCAAAACAGGAAAGTACTGAAGGAGAAGTATTTAAGCGTTATTGAAAGCGGTAATCCTCAACATCACTTACATAATGATGAAAACCTAAAATTTTTGCAGAAAGTAATTAAAATCATTCATTCTGAGATGAATAATCCTGATTTCAATGCCGCTTTTGTAGCAGATAAAATGTCAATAAGTCAATCACAATTAAGCAGAAAACTCAATCAGATAACGGGATTTTCAACATCTTCATATATTCTCAAGGTAAAACTTAATAAAGCCAAGAAAATGCTTCACAACACATCAATCACTTTAGGTGAAATAGCAGACCTTTGTGGGTTCTATGATTCGAGTTATTTTTCGCGAGTATTTAAGAAAGAATTTGGCACTACACCGAGTCAGTATCAAAAAAATGTTGCAATGAATGTGAAGTAAATCAATATTATGAAGTATTTTTGTGTTTCATTCCATAAATCAAATATTTTTTATGATAACATTTAATTACGAAACTGAATTTGAGCTTCCTGAGCAAGAAACTGTTTTTCAAGTGTGGATTGAAAAAATTATCGCTTCCGAAGAAAAGGAATTGGGTGAATTAAATTACATCTTTTGTGATGATAATTATTTGCACCAAATCAACGTGCAATATCTTGACCACGATACACTTACCGATATTATTACGTTTGATTATACGGAAGAGCAAACCATTTCGGGGGATATTTTCATTTCGGTAGAACGGGTCGCAGATAACGCAAAAGATTTCAATGTTGATTTCCAAACCGAACTATTACGAGTGATGGCTCACGGGGTGTTGCATCTGTGTGGCTATAAGGACAAATCCGATGCTGAAAGTAACCAAATGCGAAGCAAAGAAGAGGAAAAAATGCAGTTATTTTGAAGGAAACTCAACTATTTAAACTGAATAACAATGAAAAAAGTAATTATTTTTTTAGCCGTAATGCTCTCATTTACTGCTTTTTCACAAGAGCAAAAACATTCACATTTTTATTACCAACGTGCCGATTTTTTCGACAAATTTCCTATCACATCGAAAGATATTGTCTTCTTGGGCAATAGCATAACTAACGGATGCGAATGGGCGGAACTTTTCGGAAAGAAAAACATAAAAAATAGGGGAATTAGTGGCGATATTTCGCAAGGAGCTTATGAAAGATTGGACAATATCGTAAACGGAAAACCCAAAAAAATATTTCTGTTGATTGGTGTCAATGATATTGCCCGAAAAATTCCAACAGTAATCACTTCACAAAACATTGAAAAAATTGTGATGAAAATTCAACAAGTTTCTCCAAAAACAAAAATTTATTTGCAAAGTGTTTTGCCCGTAAATGCTGATTTTAAGATGTTTGAAAATCATCAACAGCCTGAAAAAATACACGAACTTAATGCCGAAATTCAGCGAATTTGTCAGAAATACAAAGTTACTTATGTGGATTTATATTCACACTTTATCCTACCGAATACTGACAAACTAAATCCTGAATACACCAACGATGGACTTCATCTAATGGCGGAAGGATATTTGCTGTGGAAGAAAATCGTTTTGCCTTATTTGTAAAGAGGTTAAGTGGTTAGGAATCAATGACATTTTTAGAGCTTAGTTCTTTTTCTCCAAATTATTGTATTTTTGCAACCATTTGTAAAGTAATTAATACAATTTTTTGAAAAGAATTGTCTTTAACTAAGTTCACACTGATAAAACGTCTGTATCGCTGAGCATAGTCGAAGCGTTTCGGACGTTTTGTCAAACTAACAAAAAGAGAGAATGTGTCCTTATCTTAATTAAAAAGCTGTCAGAATGTTTGAAAAATTAATCTGTCAACTTCAAAAAATCGAAGAGTGAGTCCAAAAAGAGTTCCGTTGAGTATAAAAATCACTCCGTTGAGTTGAAAAAACCAAAAGTGAGTTGAAAAAGCATCATAGAATCCAAAAAAATAGTAATAATATATCAAAAACACGTGTAAATAAGTCAAATAATCTAAAAAAAATAGAACGAAATCACTAAAATGCATAAAGTATTAAGCAAAAAAACTCAAAAATCACAAGTATCTATTGCCTAATGCCTTTTGCTCAAAGCCAAATAGAAATATGTTTCAAGAAAAATATGACGTTATCGTAGTGGGTGGCGGACACGCAGGAGCCGAAGCTGCCGCTGCTGCTGCCAATATGGGAGCGAAAACCTTGCTCATCACAATGCAATTGCAAAATATAGCACAGATGTCGTGCAACCCAGCGGTGGGGGGCATCGCCAAGGGGCAAATCGTTCGTGAGATTGACGCTTTGGGTGGATATACAGGTATCATCACCGACAAAACTGCCATTCAGTTCAAAATGCTCAACCAATCGAAAGGTCCTGCGATGTGGAGTCCTCGAGCTCAGTCTGACCGAATGCGATTTGCCGAAGAATGGCGTCTGCAACTCGAAAGATTGCCCAATCTCGACTTCTATCAAGATATGGTTTCCGACCTCATTATCGAAAATCATCAGGTAAAAGGCGTAAAAACCTCTTTGGGAATTCCTATTTATTCCCAAACTGTGATTCTGACTAATGGAACTTTCTTAAATGGAGTTATTCATATAGGAATGAAGCAGTTAGGAGGCGGAAGAGCCGGTGAAAAGGCTTCCAAAGGGATTACCGAATGCCTTGTTTCTCACGGATTTGAATCAGGAAGAATGAAAACAGGAACGCCACCGCGTGTGGACAGTCGTTCGCTTGATTATTCCAAAATGATTCCCCAACCCGGCGATGAAAATCCTGAGAAATTTTCCTTTTCGGAAGAAACACAACCGCTTCAAATTCAGAAGGATTGTTATATGACCTACACCAGCGAGGAAGTACACGACTTGCTCCGCACAGGATTTGACCGCTCACCGATGTTCAATGGGGCAATCCAAGGCGTTGGACCGCGTTATTGCCCATCAATTGAGGATAAAATCAACCGATTTGCCGACAAAGACCGCCATCAGATTTTCGTAGAACCCGAAGGTTGGAACACGGTGGAAGTCTACGTAAACGGATTTTCGACATCGCTTCCAGAAGAGGTTCAGTTTGAGGCACTTCGTAAGGTGGAAGGCTTTGAGAATGTGAAATTCTTCCGACCAGGGTATGCCATTGAGTACGATTATTTTCCACCAACGCAACTCAAACATACGTTGGAGACAAAACTTGTTGAAAATCTGTATTTTGCAGGACAAATCAACGGAACAACGGGCTATGAAGAGGCTGCCGCACAAGGAATTATGGCAGGAATAAACGCTGTACAGAAAATTCGTGAACAAGAACCTTTCATTCTGAAACGAAATGAGGCTTACATCGGTGTTTTGATTGATGATTTGATTACCAAAGGAACGGAAGAACCTTATCGAATGTTCACCTCACGAGCAGAATATCGTACTCTTTTGCGACAAGATAACGCCGATGCACGACTTACGCCTCTTGGTTTTTCATTAGGATTGGCATCGCAAAAACGAATGGACGTTTTGGAAAGAAAACAAGCAAAAACCAATGCTTTTGTGGAGTTTTTTAAGGAAACGAGTATCAAACCTGAAGAAGCGAACCCGATTTTGGAAAAATACGACTCGTCTCCAATGAAACAAGGCGACAAGATGTTCAAAGTACTTTCGCGTCCGAACATTACCATTGCCGATTTGCAACAATTGGAGGGCGTAAAATCATTCGTAGAAGCTAATGAAATTGATAAAGAAATCATTGAACAAACGGAAATTGAGGTAAAATACGCAGGGTACATTGAAAAAGAAAAGAACAACGCCGACAAACTTAACCGCTTGGAAGACATTCGCATACCTGAAAACTTCAATTACGATAAACTGACATCTATTTCGTTTGAAAGTCGTGAAAAACTGAAAAAAATCCGTCCGACAACCCTTTCGCAAGCCTCACGTATCAGCGGCGTTTCCCCCGCAGATATCAGCATTTTGTTGGTGTATATGGGGAGGTAATATTTGTGAATATTAAGAAAAAACTATATTCTTACAAAAGCATTAGTACACCAAATAGTGCTATATCTGTAAACATAATTTTTAATTGAAGAGTGTAAAATTTCAATGTATATAGAATTTACTTTCTTTTAGTTTGTTGTGTGGTACTTGGACTCTTTTTGATTACAAGTAAAAGTTCTTTTAGATGTTGCAGATGCTAAAAAATAATTTAATTTATTAATCTACCAAAAAATAATTATGCATATTCTTAAAATCATTCACGGCTATCCGCCAAATTATAATGCTGGTTCAGAGGTGTATAGTCAATCTATTTGTAATGAACTTTCTAAACATCATAAGGTTTCCGTTTTTACACGAGGGGAAAATTTATATGCTCCTTGTTTCAGTATTCGTGAGCAAAAGATAAACGAAAACCTAACGCTTTATTTAATAAATAACCCGCAGGGCAAAGATGGTTATCGCCATAAGCAAATGGATGATAAATTTGCTGAACTTGTCAAAGAACTCAATCCTGATATTGCTCATGTAGGTCACGTAAATCATCTTTCTACAGGTTTGATTGACGAATTGAATAAAGTTCAAATTCCCATTGTATACACACTTCACGATTTTTGGCTGATGTGTCCGCGTGGGCAATTTTTAACACGAAGTATTGGTAGGGTCAATAATTTTCAAGTTTGTGAAAAACAGGATGACACAAAATGTGCAACAAACTGTTACCGTGTTTATTTCAGTGGAAAAGAAGATAACGAAAATTTGGATATAGAGAATTGGACTCATTGGGTACATCAGCGAATGGAAGAAACAAAAGCCATCATTGACAAGGTTGATTTGTTCATAGCTCCTGCTCATTATCTGAGAGATAGATTCATCAATGATTTTGAAGTTCCAAGTCATAAAATAATTTATTTAGATTACGGATTTCCAACGGGATACCTTTTGCCTACAGCAAAATCAAAAGAAAAAATCAATTATACTTTTGGTTACATTGGAACGCATATTCCTGCAAAAGGTGTAAATCTGTTAATTGAAGCCTTTAAACAACTTGAAACAGAAGCCACATTAAAGATTTTCGGCAGACCTAACGGACAAAGTACCAATGCTCTGAAAGAATTGGCTTCTACTTCAAAAAATAAAATAGAATTTTTAGGGGAATATATGAATCAAGATTTGACAAATCTGGTTTTTGCTAATGTTGATTGTATCGTAGTTCCAAGCATTTGGGGTGAAAATTCTCCACTTGTTATTCACGAAGCACAGGCGTGTAAAGTGCCTGTAATTACGGCTGATTTTGGCGGTATGAGAGAATACGTCCAACACAACGTAAACGGACTTCTGTTCAAACATCGCGATGTCAGCTCATTAGCAGAGCAATTAAAATACGCAGTGGCAAATCCTGAAAAAATGCAACGATTGGGAAAAAAAGGCTATTTGTTTTCACTTGATGGAAGTGTTCCTGATATTCAAAACCATTGTAGAGAATTAGAACAAATCTACAGCAAATTTATTTCAGATGAAAGCATATAAACTTTGGCGTGTTACGCTTGACACAAACCCAGAAGATTGCAATTTAAGTTGCACTATGTGTGAAGAACATAGCCCATTTTCAACTTATATCAAAGAAAAACTCAACGGAAAACACCGAAGAATGCCCAAAGAGTGGTTAGAACCCATTTTTGAACAAGCCAAAAAAATAGGCGTAACCGAAATGATTCCTTCCACAATGGGTGAGCCTCTGATATACAAGTATTTCGCTGATTTTGTAGCCTTGTGTTACAAATATGATATAAAAATGAACCTAACAACCAACGGCACATTTCCGCGAACAACCGAAAAAAATGTTACTGAATGGGCAAAACTCATCGTTCCTATTACTACCGATGTAAAAATAAGTTGGAATGGTGCAACGGCAGAAACCTCACAAAAAGTAATGCTCAAAATTGATTTCAATCAAGCCGTTGAAAACGTTAAAGAGTTTATCCGTATTAGAGACGAACATTTTGCTGAAACGGGCTATTATTGTCGTGTTACATTTCAGCTGACATTTATGCAGAACAATATGCACGAATTGGCTGACATTGTAAAATTAGCCGCAGAGCTTGGAGTGGATAGAGTTAAGGGACATCAACTTTGGACACATTTTGACGAAATAAAACATCTGTCAATGAAGGCTACACCTGAAAGCATATCAAAATGGAACGAATATGTAGAACAAGCACACCAAGCACAAGAAAAATACCGCAAAGCCAACGGAGAAAAGATAATATTAGAGAATATCGTTCCTTTGCAAGAGAACGAAAACATCGAAATTCCAGAGAGTTATGATTGTCCGTTTTTGGAAAAAGAACTTTGGATTTCTGCAACGGGCAATATTTCCCCTTGCTGTGCCCCTGATGAAAAACGGCAAACATTAGGAAATTTCGGAAACATTCAAAACACAAGTATCCAAGAGGTATTGCAAAGCGATATTTATCAAAACCTTGTGAAAAATTACAAAAAAATTGATTTGTGCAGAACTTGTAATATGAGAAAAATATGATACAAAAAGAAATAACTTTCGTTTCGGGGTTATATTTTTATACAAGAAACGGTAAGACAAACTATCCGACTATAGTGCCTGAGATAGAACAATCCTTAGAAATAAATACTTGGTATAAAGACAAGTTAATTTGTTATGCAGACTCAATAGAGATGGCTAAAATACTGCAAAATAAAGGGTTATATGTTCATAAAGTGATGATGCCCCAAAAGATATTATTTATGACTCTGCTCATAAAATGAAACATTGGATTATGCTAAACGCTGTAAAAGAATTCAAAGATGTTGTGTGGATAGATTGGGATACATATTCTGTGAAGTCAATTGATGACTTTTTCTATAACAAATGTTTTGATTCTAACGTGCCTAAATTTACCTTCATTGAAAATTATTGGGCTGTTGTGAATTGTGCGGTTTATTATTTGAATGAAGATTATATTCCTCAGATGGAGCGAAGTTTTCAATCGGTTGTTTCTGAACCTAATGACGAATTGTTATGGAAATCTGTTTTACCTGAAAATATTTGCTCTTTACCGCATTTTTGGCTAAATGATTTGGTAATAAACATTTGGGACGAAAGTGATTTTAATCAAGTAACAGATAATACTTATTTTTTACATTTGAAGAATTTTGAAATGTTAAAACAAAATAGTAAATATAGGGAAAGATTTCATTGAAAAAACATCTAATTTTAGCTTTAATAATAGAAAGCATCTACAATTTTTATAAAGCATAAAAAATGAAACAATTAGAAATTATCAAAAAAATAAATTCTTCATTTAAAGAGATTGAGGGGATAAAAACAGCCCTACTCATTGGTTCTTTTGCTAGAAAGGAAGCAACGGTAAAATCAGATGTAGATTATTCGATTTGGATTGATGAAAAATTATTTAATCCAGAAATTCTTGGTAAAAAAATGAAGGAAATCTTTCCTTCTGCATTGAAAATTTTACAAAATAACTTACGAAACAGAATTGTAATCTATTTTGAAGATTGTCCAAGGGCTGAAATCGTTTGGTACAAAAATCTTTCTGAAATTGATAAAAATTTTTTAGGTTCAGAAATAACAGACATAAACTATAGTCTTATTTATGTTTTGCCTGATTTACAAGAAGATGTAAAAAATCACCTGAAAAAAATATCTGATGAAAAACAGGCAATTTTACCCCAAAAAGACATCATCACAAAGGGCAAAAACCTTACTGATAATTTTCTGTACGAATTTGAAACAACTTCTAATTTACACAGCCGAAGCGATTCGTATCGCTTTTATTTTCACTATAATATAGCTTTACAAATGGCTGTTCAGCTCAATTATTTGTCGTTAGGAAACACCAAACAACATTATTTACCGAAACATTTTTCGATACTAATGACTGGTGAAAAATTTTTAGAAAAACTAAACGCCACAACCAATCTTGAAAAAGCTAATGATAAAAAACGATTCTTACTAGATTTTTTCTATGCCGCTCTTGAAAGATTGAATATTCATTCTGAGCAAGAAATAAATGAAATTAAAAGTTTTTTAGAAGCTATTTACAAACGCGATTATCTATGGAATTTCAGAGATATTAGCCTGTATAACAATCGAATAAAAGAAGGAATCATTTACAGAACGGCTACTTTAACGCTATTCCAAAAACAATCTTTCTTTGATGAATTATTGAAAGAAAAAAACATCAAAACTGTTATCGATTTACGTGCCGACCGAGAATTATTAGATGAAAATCTGCGTTACAACGAAAATTCATTAAAAAAAATCAATTATTGTTGGACTCCTTTTGACCCTTGGAAACAAACAGATTATTTTAAAGAAAATTTCCATTACGGAACAGATATTCAAATCGCTTATCGTTTTTTTGCGGTAGAAGGTAAGTCCTCTATAAAAAAGGCAATTGAAGCTATTTTAGCTGAAAATCAGTCTGTAGCGATTCATTGTTTTGCAGGAAAAGACAGAACAGGAGCTTTTGTGTCTCTCTTGCACTTGCTTTCGGAAGCTGATAAAGAAACCATTTATACGGACTATCTGGCAACAGAAGTTGATACTAACAAAAATAAAATAGACGCTTTTTTAGAAATTATTGAAAAAGAAGGAGGCATTATTCCTTATCTAAGAAGTTGTAGTCTATCTGACAAACAAATTCAAAAATTGAAGCAAAAAATATTAAAAAATGAGTAAACCAACTCTGGCAATATACGGAATAAAAGATCGCAACGATTTTCTGTATCCAGAATTTACACACGATCATAATCTTTGCCTTATGCAAAACGGAAAAATTTTGCAATATTTACAGTTGGAAAGGCTCACAAGACGAAAATACGACAATCGTTTGGACTTATTTTTAGAAGATCTAATTGAAAATAAACAAATAGATTTGCCTGATGAATTTGATTTTGTTAGCATTAATTCATTTGTAGGTAATGCTTTTATATCTAAAAATGGGCGATTTAGGTTTGAGTCGTCCATAGAAACAGATTTATCAACCGATTTACAAAAAGGCTTTTTTACCTATCAGCATAATTTGAGGGGAAGTAAAGAAATAAACGCCTACAATTGCCCTCACGAATTGGCACATATATTCTCTTGCCTTCCATTTTTTGGAAAATTTAAAGAAAATAGTTTACTCATTTCGCTTGATGGTGGTTCAAGCCTTGGTAATTTTTCGGCTTTTCATTACAAAACAGGGAAAATGAATCTAATAGAATGCCATTGGGAATTGGGTTATCTCTCCAAATTTTTTAACGATAACGCCCTGTCTTTTCAGATTTTGGGAGCTAAACCAAGCGAACATTGCAGTGTGCCAGGTAAGCTTATGGGGTATGCAAGTTTTGGTAATTATGATTTAAAAATAGAAAATTGGTTAAAAGAACATCATTATTTCAGAACAACGTGGAATAATCAAGACGCTATTTTCAATTCAATTCAAAAAACATTCGGAATTAAAATTGATAATTTTGATACTAAAAATCCTTTCTTTCAAAATGTAGCCGCAACTTTTCAATATATTTTTGAAAGAGATATCATTATGAAAATAAGAAACTTACAAAATCAAACTCAAGCCGAATACTTATATTACAGTGGAGGCTGTGCGTTAAACATTGTTACTAATTCAAAAATTGTAGAAAACAATTTTTTTAAAGATGTCTTTATTCCTCCTTGTTGCAATGATAGCGGACTGAGTGTAGGAGCTGCCACTTTTTTAGAGTGGAAAAAAGGTAATGAAATTCATCTGCATTCTCCTTACTTAAACAATGTAGGAATACGCTCTTCTAAAAATAAAATTACACAAAAAACAATAGAGCAAACAGCAGAAATAATTATGCAAAAAGGTGTAATAGCCGTATGTAACGATAATGCCGAAGTAGGTCCAAGAGCATTAGGAAACAGAAGTATGTTAGCTTTGGCAAATGACAAAGAAATTGCTCAAAAATTAAGTGTAGATATAAAAAAACGCGAATGGTATCGTCCCGTTGCTCCTATTATGTTGGAAAAAGTATTTCAAAAAGTTACAACTCAAAAAATGAATCACTTAGCAAAATATATGTTGCTAGATTTTACTATAAAGAAAGATTTTGAAAACGATTTATGCGGAGTAACTCATGTAAACAAAACGGCACGAATTCAAGTAATTTCAAAACAAGAAGATAATCCATTTATTTTCAAATTATTAAGTTATTTATACGAAAAATACAATGTTTTAGCGTTGATTAACACTTCTTTCAATACCCAAGGAGAGCCTATCGTTCATACATCGGAAAACGCACTACAATCAGCCAAACAAATGAAATTACAAGCAGTTGTAATTAATAATACACTACATAAATTATAAAAAATAATGAATTGGAAAGAAATAAAAGTATCTAAAAGAGCCACACATTTTCTTTATGAAGGAGAACTAATTTTTGGCAGAAAGTTTATAGAAGTTTTAAAATTTCACTCACCAGGATTAGCTCCTGTATTAGATGAATCTGGAGCCTATCACATAGATTTTAATGGAAAAGAATTGTACCAGAAAAGATACCTACGTACTTTCGGATATTATTGTAATAGAGCATCAGTTATTAATAAGCACAACCAATGGTTCCATATAAATGAAAAAGGAGAAAGAATCTATCCAAGATCATATTTATGGACAGGAAATTATCAAGAGAATTTGTGTGCTGTAAGAGATGAAAACGGACAATATTTTCATATTGATTTAAATGGAAATCGAATCTATAAAGAAAATTATCTATATGTAGGCGATTTTAAAGACAGCGTGGCGTGCGTGAAATTACCAAATGGATATTTTAAACATATTGATGCAGAAGGAAATTATATCAATGATAAACAGTTTTTTGATTTAGGAGTATTTCATAAAAACTTTGCAACAGCAAAGGATAAAAAGGGTTGGTTTCACATTGATAAGCAGGGACGTGAATTATACAAAGAGCGTTATTTAATAATAGAGCCTTTTTACAATGGTTTTGCGTTGGTTGAAAAGTTTGGAGGGAAAAAGATAATAATCAATGAAGAAGGTAAGGAAGTGGTTGAAGTATAAATATTACCATCAATAGTATTTCCACGACAGGGATAAACGTTTTGCTCTTAACATAGGTGTGACTATTACCAATAAGTAATGATTATTTTACTTAGATATTTTTTATAACAAACATAGGAGATAATAAATATGATTTCTATTTATAAGGAAAAACTACAAGAAGCAACTACCAAATATAAAAAACTGACTAAAAAATACAATTTAATAAGTTTTTTAAGGCTCATTGTTGCGGTATCTGCTATTGTTTTGATTTACTTTTGTTTTCAAAATTTCGATGTAAAATCTGTTTTGAGTGCTATTTTTTCAGTAGTTTTATTCTTGTTTCTTGTTATTTGGCACAAAAAAGTGTCTTTTTCTCGTAAATTAGAGAAATCCAAAATAGAAATCAACACATATGAAATCCGTTTTTTGGAAAATAATGAGTATTTTTCAGATAATGGGATTGAATTTCAGGAAGAGTCACATTCGTATGCGTATGATTTGGATATTTTTGGTGAAAAATCTGTATTTCATCATATTAACCGAGCAAAAACATTTCTTGGTAAAAAGTATTTGGCTTCTTACTTTTTAAATCCTAAATTGAATAGTATTGTTGAAAATCAACAAAGTATCTCTGAGTTGGCTGAAAAAATTGATTGGAGACAACATTTTTCTGCATTAACATCACAGGTGAATGATTCTGCTGATTTTTACGAAAATATCAAAAGTTGGACTCAAAAAAAGCAAACTTCTTTTCCGAAATGGATACAAATTTTTACTTTTATATCTCCTTTATTATTAATGACTTGTGTTATTTTAGGATTTGTTTCGGAAACATTTTCATTTCATAATTGGGCAAAATTACTATTTCTGATTAATTTAATAATTTTTGGTTACATATTCGGAGTTATTCAACGTAACAAAATAAGTTTTGAAGGAGCTTATAAAATTTTGTATTCATATAAGAAAAGCATTGTTTTTATTGAAAATTCAAACTTTGAGTCAGGAAAATTGACTAAGATTCAGCAAAAATTACTTCAGAATAAAGAAAAAGCAAGTGTTTTGATTCAAAAATTATCTAATTTGTTAGATGATTTGGATAATTTAGGAAATGTTTTAGTGTCAATTCCGCTAAATTGCTTCACTTTTTATCATTTTCATACCTATTGTCGATTAATTCGTTGGAAAAATCAGTATGTAAGTCAAATACAAGATTGGTTAGATGTTGTCGGGGAAATGGAAGCGTTTATTAGCTTTGCCAACTTTAAATATAACAATCCGAAATATGTTTTTCCAGAAATAAATTCAGATTATCAAATATATTTTGAAGAAGTTGGGCATCCACTTATTGCTGAAAAACAGAGGGTTACAAATTCGGTGTCTTTTACAGAAAACTCGTTTGTAATTTTAACGGGCTCAAATATGTCAGGAAAAAGCACTTTTTTACGGACTTTGGGTGTAAATATGCTTTTAACGGCAGTTGGTTTGCCCGTTTGTGCTAAAAGGGCAGTCGTTCATCCTATGAAGATATTGGTTTCTATGCGGTTATCTGATTCTCTGAATGATGGAAAATCGTACTTTTTTGCGGAAATACGCCGAATTCAGACAATTATACAAAAGCTTGAAAATCAAATTTGTTTTGTACTTTTAGACGAGCTTTTGAGAGGAACAAATTCAGAAGATAAACAATTGGGAACCATTAAGATAATTGAGAAAATTATTTCACTGAAAGCCTTTGGGGTTGTCGCAACGCACGATATTGAGGTGTGTCAACTTGCTAAAAAATATCCGCAAATTATTCAAAATAAATGTTTTGAAGTAGAAATTGAAAATGATGAACTTCATTTTGATTATAAAATCAGAGATGGTGTCTGCCAAAACAAAAATGCCACTTTTTTAATGAAAAAAATAGGAATAATTGATTAAAGACGTCTGTCTGATTTTTGTAAGAAATATTTTCTAAATCCTGCTTTGTAAAATAGAATTGTTATAAATAGTGGTTTTTATTGCGAAAATTTCAATTGTTAAAATATGTTGTTTTGTATTGGTTTTCTAATACTTGATTAATTTATTTAGGAAAAAGAAATTTTGTAAAACACAACTTTAGTAAAATGACAAATAGTTTGAAGCGATTAATAGAATAATAAAATAATCATTTAATTGAATATCTTTTATTTGATAAAAACATTTCATATCTTTGCGAGTACATAAAATCAAAAGAATTTATTTATGGCATTTGATATTGAAATGATAAAAAAAGTGTATGAGCGTATGCCTGAACGAGTAACCAAAGCTCGTGAATTAGTAGGACGTCCGCTTACACTTGCTGAGAAAATCCTTTACTCTCATCTTTGGGACGGAACGCCCGAAAAAGCCTACGAGCGTTCAAAGGATTATGTGGATTTTGCTCCCGACCGAATTGCTTGTCAGGACGCAACTGCCCAAATGGCTTTATTGCAGTTTATGCACGCTGGAAAATCAAAAGTTGCAGTTCCTACAACCGTACATTGCGATCACCTCATTCAGGCAAAAGTAGGTGCAGAGAAGGATTTACAAGTTGCCAATGAACAATCAAAAGAAGTTTTTGATTTTCTTTCTTCAGTATCAAATAAATATGGTATTGGTTTTTGGAAGCCAGGAGCAGGAATTATCCACCAAGTGGTTTTAGAAAATTATGCCTTCCCTGGAGGAATGATGATTGGAACAGATTCGCATACGCCTAATGCTGGCGGACTTGGTATGTTAGCCATTGGGGTAGGAGGTGCCGATGCCGTAGATGTGATGGCAGGAATGGCGTGGGAGCTTAAATTTCCAAAAATCATTGGAGTAAAACTTACAGGTAAACTCAGCGGTTGGACAGCTCCTAAAGACATCATTTTGCGTGTTGCCGATATTCTTACCGTGAAAGGTGGAACTGGGGCTATACTTGAATATTTTGGCGAAGGAGCAAAAGCCATTTCTTGTACTGGTAAAGGAACTATTTGCAATATGGGAGCCGAAATCGGTGCAACAACGTCTACTTTTGGGTATGATGATTCAATGAGAAGATATTTACGTGCCACAGGGCGTGAAGATGTGGTTCTTGCAGCTGATAAAATTGCTGAACATCTTACGGCTGATGCTGAGGTATATGCAAATCCTGAAAAATATTTCGACCAATTAATTGAGATAAATCTTTCTGAATTAGAGCCATATATCAACGGGCCTTTTACACCAGATAGAGGAACACCAGTTTCAAAAATGAAAGAAGTTGCCATTGAAAATGGTTGGCCTCTAAAAGTGGAATGGGGACTTATTGGTTCGTGTACCAATTCTTCGTATGAAGATATGACACGTGCGGTTTCCATTGTAAAACAGGCTCTGGAATTGGGAATTACGCCAAAGGCAGAATTCGGAATTAATCCAGGTTCGGAACAAATTAGATATACCATTGAGCGTGATGGAATTATAGATGCTTTTGAAAAGATGGGAACAAAAGTATTTACCAACGCTTGTGGTCCTTGTATTGGACAATGGGACAGAGAAGGTGCTGATAAGCAAGAAAAAAACACTATTGTGCATTCTTTCAACCGTAATTTTGCCAAACGAGCAGACGGAAATCCTAATACACACGCTTTTGTAACTTCACCAGAAATGGTTGCAGCATTAGCAATTTCAGGGAGATTAGATTTTAATCCAATAACGGATAAGCTGCTGAATGACAAAGGGGAAGAGGTAATGTTTAAACCTCCTTTTGGTGAAGAACTTCCAACTAAAGGTTTTGAAGTTGATGACCCAGGTTATCAATCTCCTGCGGCAGATGGTTCGACAGTGCAAGTTGTGGTACGTCCTGATTCTCAACGTTTGCAATTGCTTGAGCCTTTCCCTGCTTGGGACGGAAAAAATATCACAGGAGCAAAATTGCTTATCAAAGCTGAAGGAAAATGTACCACTGACCATATTTCAATGGCAGGACCTTGGTTGCGTTTCCGTGGGCATTTAGATAATATTTCAAATAATATGCTTATTGGAGCGTTAAATGCTTTCAATTCGAAAACAAATTCGGTGAAAAATCAGCTTACAGCAGCATATGACGAAGTACCAGCGGTACAGCGTCAGTACAAAGCCAACAATATTCCGACTATCGTGGTAGGTGACCATAACTACGGCGAAGGTTCGTCACGTGAACACGCAGCAATGGAACCTCGTCATTTGGGAGTGAGAGCCGTTTTGGTGAAATCCTTTGCTCGAATTCACGAAACGAACTTGAAAAAACAAGGAATGCTTGCTTTAACATTTGCTAATGAAGGAGATTATGATAAAATTCAAGAAGATGATACAATTAACTTTTTGGATTTGACTGAATTTGCTCCAAACAAACCTTTGCATTTGGAGTTTGTTCACGCTGACGGAACAAAAGATATTATCGTGGCGAATCATACTTACAACGATAGCCAAATTGAGTGGTTCAAGGCTGGAAGTGCTTTAAATTTGATAGCTGCCAATGCAAAATAGTAAGAAAGTGAAATAGAAATAATTTGAAAAAGCTGGTAAATATTTACCAGCTTTTTTGTTTATCAATTCGTTTGCTTTGTTGAATAAAAAGATAGTTAGTTTTTTGTTCGTTGTCCTAAAATTTGTACTTTTGCTATCTTGAAACTAACAGGAAATTCATTCAAAAGATGATTGAGAAAATTAAAGAACATATTATTAATATTGAGGGAGTTAAAGCCCATACGAAGGAGGATTTAGAACAGTTTCGCATCCAGTATTTAGGAAAAAAAGGAATTTTAAATGATTTTTTTGCTGCTTTTAAGCAAGTTCCTAATGAAGAAAAAAAGGCTTTCGGACAAGTTATCAATGAGCTGAAAAATAAGGTAGAAGCCAAGGTACAAGAACTTCGTGATGCTTTGGAACAACAACAAGAAAGCAAAGGCGTTTATGGAGATTTAACACGTCCTGCTACACCCATTAGCTTAGGAGCAAGACACCCAATATCACTGGTAAAAAACCAAATCGTGGAAATTTTTTCTAACATTGGATTTAACGTTTCCGAAGGACCTGAAATTGAAGACGATTGGCATAATTTCACGGCATTGAATTTACCTGAATATCACCCTGCTCGTGATATGCAAGATACGTTTTTCATTCAAACCAATCCTGATATTTTGCTCCGTACGCATACTAGTTCGGTACAGGTTCGGTATATGGAAAACCACCAACCGCCAATTCGTACCATTTCTCCAGGACGTGTATTCAGAAATGAAGCTATTTCGGCACGTTCACACTGTTTATTCCATCAGGTTGAAGGACTTTACATTGACAAAGAGGTGTCTTTTGCCGATTTGAAACAAACATTGCTTTATTTCACCAAAGAAATGTTCGGGAAGTCTAAAATTCGTTTGCGTCCGTCGTATTTTCCGTTTACAGAGCCTTCTGCGGAAGTGGATATTTATTGGGGCTTGAATAACGAAATTGATTATCGAATCACCAAAGGAACGGGTTGGCTCGAAATTATGGGTTGTGGAATGGTTGACCCTAATGTGTTGAAAAACTGCAATATAAATAGTGAAGAATACAGCGGTTTTGCTTTCGGAATGGGAGTAGAACGTATAGCGATGTTGCTCTATCAAATTGGAGATATTCGTATGTTTTATGAGAATGATGTCCGTTTTTTAGAGCAGTTCAAAAGTTCTTTTTAGGATGACAATAAAAAAGCAAGTTTTTAAAACTTGCTTTTTTTGTTATTTCTTTACAGAGGAATAGGTTACTTCTTTTTGGAAGATGTTGGAGGAGGAGGTGGAACTAACAACTCCATATCATATTTTTTAGCAAAGGCAGCTGTTTCTTCCTTGCTGTAGATGTCTAATTTTTCTACAATTCTATTCCCTTCTTTATCCTCCAAGACAATGATAGTGTTTCCGTCTTTCCGACTGGGCACTACTTCCATATCTATCATTTTGTATTTATCAGAAGAAAGCAAATATATTTTTGGATCTTCGTTGATAGGTAATGGCGGAGGTGGTAATTCCTCAGCTTTTTTTACTCTGATAGCAGATGGTGGAGTTGGTGGCGGAGGCGGCAATTGTAAGCCATACTTCTTAGTAAAAGCCTCTCTTTCTGATTTATTGGTAATTTGCTCCACAATTTCATTACCTGCTTCATCTGTCAGAGTAACAGTTGTTTTTTCTCCTTTTCCCTTAAAACTTACACCTTCTACTCTTATTATTTTATATTTGGCAGATGCTTGTAAGGGAGAAACTTCTTTTTGTTTTTCCGCTTCTTGGGCGTAGCTTTTTTCGGCAAAAACCACAAGGAATAAAACACTTGTTGGAATAAGCAACGCCATTTTGCATAAATTACGAAGATGATTTACTTTTGTTTGTAACATAATCAGACGTTTTTTGGTGTTGTAAAAATTGAAATAATTATAAAATGGGACATTTGCAGAAGTAGCTCTTTTGAGTATAATCATTTGATATTCTGCAATATTTGTGTGTTTAGAAACCACACAAGCATCGGCTAAAAACTCGTGATTGATTCGGATAGCTTTCCCAAACAAATGCACCACAGGGTGAAACCAAAACACGATCTTCAAAAACTCGACAAAAAGTAAATCCAAAGAATGTTTTTGCCGAATGTGGGTCAGTTCGTGTAATAAAACTTTTTGTTCATAGGCGTCTTTTTTATTGATAAAAATGTAATTCCAAAACGAATGAGGTGCACATTCTTCTTCCAAAATCACCAAATAAGCTCCTTGATAAGGTTGTTTAGGATGCTTTTTGATTTTATTGAAGATTTTAAGCAAGTTACGTAAGAATCGAAATAGCATCAGAAACGCAATCACTCCATATAAACATATGATAATCAGATTTGTAAAGTCTTTAGTTTCTGTAATGAGTTGCTCTGTTGTTGGATTTGCGTAAATCGAGGAATTGTTAATTTCTTGTGTAACGACTATTTGCTCGAATGTTTTTTCAAATATGGGTTGAAAAGGCATTTCAATGGTAATCAGCGGAAAAACAAACGAAGCTACCAAAGCTAAAAGCAAGAAAAACCGATTGAATATCAGCATTTTTTCTCGCGATAGTAACAAGTGATACAATGTGTAGAAACACATACCACATAATAGTGTTTTGATAAGATATGGTATCATTTTATTCCTTTTTAAGGTTTGAATCTACTATTTTTTTTAATTCTTCCCATTGCTCGGGAGTCATCGAAATTTCTTTCGCAAAAAAGGAAGCAAACTGAAAAGCTGAATTTCCAAAATAATCGTTGATAATGGTTTTCATCTTTTGGGAAAAATAGCTGTTTTTAGAAATTTTCGGATAATACTCACGCGAATTTCCCCGCTGATGATACCCAACCATCTGCTTGTCAATCATTCGTTTAAGAAGTGTAGCGATGGTTGTACTTGCCGGTTTTGGGTCAGGATAAGCCTCCAATAAATCTTTCATATAGGCAGTTTGTTTCTGCCATAAATATTCCATAAGCTGTTCTTCTGTATTTGATAATTTTTTCATTTTCTACAAATTTAGATTTTACACTACAAATGTAGAAACAAATTTTAAATAGAAAAAATTTTCTTCTAACTTTTTTCAAAAAATTTTTCATTGTAATAGAAAATTTACTTCTAAATAGTTGATTTTGTGTAAGTATTGTGGTTTTGGTTATTTCTTATATATTTGCTTTCTTTTTGAATGATGCTCGAGGTTAATAACATATCATATACACACGGTGAATCCGATTCTGGGTTTCGTAATATTTCATTTAAATTGCAACAAGGTGAACATCTGTCTGTTATGGGTGAAAGTGGCAGTGGCAAAAGTACGTTACTGAAAGCTATTTACGGACTTTTTGATTTACAAGAAGGAACCATTTTTTTCAACGAGAATAAGGTGGTAGGACCTTCACGTCAGTTGGTTCCAGGCTATGAAAAAATGAAGTATTTAGCACAGGATTTTGGTTTGAGTCCGTATCATACTGTGGCAGAGAATATTGGTAAATTCTTGTCTAACATTGATTTAGATTATAAAAAGCAACGTGTAAGTGAGCTACTTTCGCTTGTGGAAATGGAACGTTTTTCGGACAGAAAGGCACATTTGCTCAGTGGAGGTGAAAAGCAGCGTATTGGCTTGGCGATGGCTTTGGCACAAGAACCTGAAATGCTGATACTTGATGAGCCATTTAGCCAAATTGATAATTTCAGACGAAGTCGATTGCAGCGAACGCTTTTTTCGTATTTAAAAAAGAAAAAAATCAGTTGTATCGTAGCTACTCACGATGGTAAAGAGGCTTTGTCTTTTTCTGATAAAGTGCTTATTATGAGGGATGGAAAGCTTATTTTATTTGATGATTTGCTGATAGTTTATAATCAGAATACAGATTTTTACACAGCTTCACTTTTTGGAGATGTTAGTAACTACACTGAAAACGGAAAAACATTGTTGTTAAAACCGCATCAGATAGAACTTGCTGAAAAATCAGATTGGGAGGCAATTGTTGAAAATTGCTACTTTCAAGGAAATACTTTTTTAGTTTGTTGTTTGTCAAATGATGAATATGTCTATTTTTTGAATGAAAATCCGTTAGAAATCGGCAAAAAAATTTATTTATCTAAAAAGAATTAATATCTTTGCCAACAATAACACTATTAGAAACAATAAGCTATGAAAGCATTTTTTGAAGCAATACAATATTTTTTTGAAGAGATTTTATTTGCTCCATTAGATTTTTTACGAAATTTGGAACTTGAAAATTGGTGGATGGCTAATTTAATAAGCTGGATTTTTATACTGATTGCTATTGCATTTTTTGCATATTGGTTAGGGCAGTTACGCAAATACAGCAAAAAGAATGATGAAAGAACCGATGTTGTTTCACATTCGTTTTTTAAATAATAAAGAAAATAGAAAATTAAGAAGTGAAAGTTTGATATTGTAGAAAACTTTCGCTTTTCTTTTTTCTAGAAATTTGTAACAGCCATCTTTAGAAATAACCTTAAAATTTGGAAACACAATTTATTTTTCTTTCTTTTGTGACATCAATCAAACAAAACATACGATGAAGAAATTAGCTTTTTATTTGGTACTTTTGTTAACAGGATTCGGATGTACAGATACTGGAGAATGTCTCGATACAGGTATTCCTCCTGAGAGGTTTATTGTTGCAATAAGTATGGAAAATCCACACGCTCAAGATTTTCTTAACGAAAAGAAAGAGAAAGACAGGTCGGTTTATTTTTATAAGTTGGCAAATGACAATATCACAAAAACCCCTTATAAAACATTAGTAGGGATAGGAAAAATAGAAGATAGCAAAAAAGAGTATTTGATGATAGAGTTAGATAGAAATATTGTTCGGAACATACTTGTTACAGGCAATTCAGAAACTATCTATTTGAATAATAAAGGAAAGTCAGACATTTTACAAATAAAAGCAAAACGCGTAGAAACAGAATGTGACACATTTAGTAAAACAGAGGAACTAATAATAAATGGGAAGAAAAAAGAAGAGTTACCTTCTCTCCATTGGTCCCCTATCATTCTAATTGAATAATTTATGAGATATTAAAAAAGCGGAAGTTCTACTGAAATTCCGCTTTTTTAATGTTGGAATTATTAAATCCCTAACATATTTTTCGGGTCTAAAATTTCGTCTAATTTATCTTGTGAAAGCAGTTTGTGTTCCAAAACCAAATCATAAACTGATTTACCAGTTTCGAGTGCTTCTTTAGCGATTTTTGTACTATTCTTGTAGCCAATATGTGGGTTTAGAGCAGTTACAATTCCGATACTGTTTTTAACCATATTTAAGCAAACTTCACGATTGGCAGTAATCCCAACGATACATTTTTCACGGAGTGTGTCCAAAGCTCTTTCCAAAAATACAATGGATTCAATAATGGATTGGCACAAAACAGGCTCCATAACGTTAAGCTGTAATTGTCCTGCTTCGGCAGCAAATGTTACGGTAAGGTCGTTTCCGTAAACTTTAAAACACACTTGATTTACTACTTCTGGAATTACTGGATTCACTTTTCCAGGCATAATGGACGAGCCAGGTTGCATTGGAGGTAAATTAATTTCATTCAGTCCAGCACGTGGTCCAGAGGAAAGCAAACGTAAATCATTACAGATTTTTGAAAGTTTTACAGCCATACGTTTTAAAGCTGATGAATAAATCACGTACGAACCTGTATCAGGCGTAGCTTCTACTAAATCTGCTGCAGGAACGAAGGCTTCACCTGTGGCTGCGGCTAACTTATCAGCACATATTTTTGGGAATTTTTTAGGAGCGTTTAATCCTGTTCCAATGGCAGTTCCTCCCATATTTATTTCCAAAAACAAATCTGAAAGGTTATTTAGTCGGGTGATTTCCTCTTCCAAAGTTGCTGCAAATGCCTCAAACTCCTGCCCGAGCGTCATAGGAACGGCATCTTGCAGTTGTGTACGTCCCATTTTAATTACATCAGCAAATTCTTTTCCTTTCTTTCGGAAAGCATCTACAAGTTGTTTTAGATGTTTTACCAATGAATCATTCATTCGGATGATAGCCAACTTTATGGTTGTCGGATACGCATCATTGGTTGATTGTGAAAGATTTACGTGGTCGTTAGGCGAACAATGTTGATAATCACCACGTTCATAGCCCATAATTTCCAAAGCACGATTGGCAATTACCTCATTGGCGTTCATATTTACAGAAGTTCCTGCCCCACCTTGAATCATATCTACAGGGAATTGTTCGTGCATTTTGCCTTCAATCAATTCGTTACAAGCCTGTGAGATAGACTTCAAAAGTTCATCAGAAAGTAATCCTAATTCGTGATTGGTTTGTGCTGCAGCTAGTTTCACATAGGCAATGGCTCTAACAAACTCAGGAAATTCACTCATTTTGCTTCCTGAAATGTAGAAATTGTCAATAGCTCGTTGAGTTTGTACACCATAGTAGGCATCGAAAGGCACTTGTAAATCGCCTAACAAATCTGATTCGGTTCTAAATTTTGACATATCGTTAAAATTTTATTAAGTTACTTTAAATGTTTTTATTCTACACAGAGACAAAATTTCCGTAAAGGTATAAAAATATTTTTATACAGAGAAATAAAAATAGTGATTTATTTAACGAATGTGTAAAAATGAGTCGATTATTTTTAGAAAATAAAAGTTATTGCCTCTGAAAACCATTATATCCGAAAAATAAAGTAAATTACTAAATCAACTTTGTTTAGTACAATGTTGATAAGTTTGTGTATAACTATTTTTTATTTTAGGATTTATTAGTCTTTTATTTGTTTAGCTTCGTGGCTCAGTAATTCGTATCATTTCTAATTCATAAGTTATTGACAAATAAATAATAACAAAAGATACGATAATTTTTCTACTAACTTTTTCTTTCAAGCGTTTTTGCTAAAAATTAATTTTTCTTAATCAGCACTTTGCGGTTTTCTGTAGAGTGAAAAATAGTTTCAGTTATGTCAAAATTCACAAAATTAACACCCGAACAACTAAAAACGAAATGTAATTTTATTGAGAATTACCTAACATCGCAAAATGCAGCGAGTGGTTCCTTGTTTGATTCTAATGCTAATGTTTCTAACAAAAACATAGCCACGATGGAAGCCGAACTGAATAAAGATATTAATATTCAGGTGAATAGAATGTTGGTTTCACGCAAGATTGCGCAACTTTTTGGTCAGGATTTAGCCAATGAATACATCAGGCAAATTGAAGAACACGAAATTTACGTACACGACGAAACTAGTCTGAAACCTTATTGCGTAAGCGTTTCGATGTATCCTCTTTTGCTTGACGGATTGTTGAAACTTGGTGGCGAATCCAAAGCTCCGAAGCATTTAGCGAGTTTCTGTGGTTCGTTTGTAAATTTCTTATTTTCAGTGTCTTCTCAATTTGCAGGAGCTGTAGCAACGGTTGAATTTTTGATGTATTTTGACTATTTCGCTCGAAAAGACTACGGGAATGATTATCTAAAAACGCACACAAAAATAGTAGAAAACGAAATGCAACACGTGGTGTATGCTATCAATCAACCTGCGGCGGCACGTGGTTATCAATCTGTTTTTTGGAATATTTCTTTGTACGACAAACCTTATTTCGATTCGATGTTCGGGAATTTTGTTTTCCCCGACGGAAGTAAACCAATTTATGAATCGTTGGATAAAATCCAAAAATATTTTATGAAATGGTTTAATAATGAACGAAAAAAAGCCATTCTGACTTTTCCTGTGGTTACGGCGGCGATGCTAACCAAGGACAAAAGAGTTCACGATGAAAATTTTGCCAACTTCTGTGCCGAAGAACTTAGCGAAGGAAACGCATTTTTCATTTATCAGTCCGATAATGCCGATTCTCTAGCGAGTTGTTGCCGTTTGCGAAATGAAATTTCGGACAATACGTTCAGTTATTCGCTGGGTGCGGGAGGCGTTTCCACGGGAAGTATCAATGTTATTACCATTAATATGAACCGATTGTATCAAAAAGGGCTTTCTTTGGAAAAAATGATTGATAATATTCATAAATATCAGGTTGCGTATCGTGCTATTATTCAGGATTATAAAGATGCTAAAATGCTTCCCGTGTATGATGCTGGATTTATTTCGCTTGACAAACAATTTCTTACCATAGGAATCAACGGAATGGTGGAAGCAGCAGAATTCTTAGGGTTAAAAATATCTGATAATGAGGAATATAAATCATTCATCAATAAAAATTTAAAGCTGATTTACGAAAAGAACAAGAAAGCCAAAGCAAAATACGGCTATATGTTTAATACAGAGTTTGTTCCTGCTGAAAATTTGGGTGTGAAAAATGCCAATTGGGATAAATCTGATGGGCTTTTTGTTCCGAGAGATTGCTACAATTCATATTTTTATGTAGTTGAAGATGAATCTGTTAATATAATAGATAAATTTTTTATGCACGGACACGAATATATCCAATTTTTGGACGGAGGCTCGGCATATCACTGCAATTTGGAAGAATATCCAACCCAAGAAGGATTTTTGAAACTACTCAATGTAGCTGCGAAAACGGGTTGTAATTATTTCTGTTTCAATGTAAAAGTAACTTATTGTAATAGTTGTGGTTATATCAACAAACACACCACTGACCATTGTGTAAAATGCCATTCCACTGATGTTGATTATGCTACTCGCATCATCGGTTATTTGAAAAAAGTAAGTAATTTCTCGAAAGACAGACAAAAGGAAGCCCAAAAAAGATATTATGGCAATACTGCGATATAGCGAGTATGATATTGTTTTACAGGAAGTTTCTAATGAAATTTCGCTTTGTTTCACGATAACAGGTTGTCCGTTGGCTTGTGAGGGTTGCCACTCTGAGCATATCTGGAATCCTAATTTTGGACAGCCTTTAACGCTTAGTTTGTTAGAAAAACTCATCGAAAAGTATGAGGGAACTATCAGTTGTGTGCTTTTTATGGGAGGAGAATGGAATATTGATCAGCTGCTGAATTTTATTACGATTGCAAAAGAAAAGAATTTAAAAACAGCACTTTACACGGGTTTAAACATCAAGCAGGTAGCTCGAAAATACCCACAATTATTGGAGCGTTTGGATTACATCAAAACAGGCAAATGGATTCCCTCATTAGGCGGACTTGATAGCAAAACCACAAACCAACATCTGTTAGAAATCAAAACGGGAAAAATATTAAACCATTTCTTTTGGAAGGAATAATCGAGCTTTATTTCCTTCTACTAAAAGTAGTGAAAATCACAAAGGTAATTAGTGAAGGTAATAGCCATTCTAAGTGATAGCTATTTAAAGGCAATTGCTCTTTTATTCGGAATAGAAAGTCTAAATTCCAATTTAAGTTTAGATTTTTCAGTACCGAAATAAGCGATATTAATGCGGTAACAACGATACTCGCAATGAAAGGTTTTTTCGATTCAACAATTCTCCCGAAAAGCAAAATGTACAAAATAAGTGTAAAAACAATCGGATAAATGAAAAGAAGAATGTTGATAGCATAATTTATAATGCTGTCAACACTATTTGTTGATATGAAAGCAGAAACAACTGTACACAAGGTAACTCCTAATTTGTACGGAATTTTGTCTTTTGACATTTTCTCAAAAATTGAGCCTGTGGCAGATGTCAAAGCAATGGCTGTTGTCAAACAGGCAAAGGCGATGGCTATTGCCATAACAAATGTTCCTACTTTTCCTAATATGGAAGTTGAAATATGAAGTAAGAGATTTGTTCTTGAAATCTCAGAAGGAGAAACTCCAGTTGCCTCCAAATAATCTGAAGTAGCTCCCAAATAAATCAACCCTCCGTAAATAATCAGCAGAGCCAAAGTTGATATCATACCAGCTGATATTGTGATTTTTACACGTTCTCTCACAGAAGAATATCCATCACTAACAACTGCCGAAATGATAATTCCTGCAAAAATAACGGAAGCTAAAACGTCCAAAGTTTGATAACCTTCCGTAAATCCTACGCTGAATGCACTCGGGCTGTAAAATCCTGCTATTTCTTCCCCAATAGGTTTTGCAGGATACAAAACTCCCAAAATGATTAAAGCAAACAACGATAATAATAAAACTGGAGTTAAAAATTTCCCAATAATATTCACGATTGTTGTTCGAGAAATTGATAAAACCAAAACAATTGCGAAAAATATGATTGCAAAAACAACATTGCTTAGTTCTGGAAAAGAAGGACGTATTCCTACCTCAAAAGTAGTGGCTCCCGTGCGAGGAATTGCTACCAAAGGTCCAATACATAAAATTATCAGAACAGCGAGGATGTCAATCAGTTTTGGGTGTACTTTCTTTCCTAAGTCGGTAAATGAAGTTCCTGATTTTGTAACCACAAGAATTCCTAAAAAGGGAGCTATGATTGCCGATATAAAAAAACCGACTAATGCCTCTACCCAATTCCTTCCAGTACTTAATCCTATCAGAGGGGGTAAGATAAGATTTCCCGCCCCAAAAAACATAGCGAATAAGGCAAAACCTACAGTTGTGATAGTAACTACTTTGTTCTTATGAGTTTTCATTTGTAATTTAGTTTTCAGAAGATTAATTTATTAGTGAAAAAATCCAATGAATATTCACATTAATTAAGGCAAAGATAATAGTTTTTATGAAAATTTCCCAATTTCTTTTTCTTGTTAATTTTCGTTTTATGAAGAAATACCAAACAATTTAATTAATTGTTTTTATGAAATGGAAGAGTTGATGTACAGAAAGAAGTTGAAATTTATAAAAAACAAAAAACGCTTTAAAATGTTTATTTTCAACATAATAAAGCGTCTGTTTGTGCGGGTGAAGGGACTCGAACCCCCACGCCGTGAAGCACCAGATCCTAAGTCTGGCGTGTCTACCAATTTCACCACACCCGCAAGTGATGAGCGTTTTGAGGTTGCAAATATACACATTTTTTGTAATAAAAAATATTTTTCAAGAAAAAAAATAATAAAAATATTT